>NZ_JBVHZI010000002.1:894854-1135780 GCF_055574495.1 Streptomyces sp. NPDC029836
GGGGGGCGGGGCTGCACCCGCGGCGGATTTTCTTGTCCCCCAACACCCCCCTGGGGGGGGGGGGGGGGGGCCGCGGGGGGCGGGGCCGGCGGGGGGGGGGGGGGGCGCCCCGGCCCCCCACCACCCCTTTTCCCGCTCCGCGCCGCGACTGGAGAGACCCGCCCATGCGCATCCGCCGCCGCCCCACGCGCCCCCGCAGCGTCGCCGTCCTGCTGGCCGGTCTGTGCGCCCTGCTGCTCCCCGCCACCGCCCCGAGCACGGCCACGGCCGCGGACAACGGCACCTGGGGCGTCTTCCCCACGCCCCCGGCCGGGGCGGCGATGACCGACCGCGCCTACTTCTTCCACCAGGGCGCCGCCGGGACGACCCTCGGCGACAGCGTGACGATCCTGAACTCCTCCGACCGTGATCTGACGTTCCAGGTCTTCGCGACGGACGCGATGAACACCCCGTCGGGCGGTGCGTTCGCCCTGCTGCCGGTCGAGGCGAAGCCGAAGGACGTCGGCGCGTGGATCGCGTTGGCTCCCGAGGCGGCGACGACCGTGACCGTCCCGCCGAAGGGCCGCAAGGACGTCCCGTTCCATGTGAAGGTGCCCGCGGACGCGACCCCGGGCGACCACGTCGGCGGGATCGTCGCCTTGAACACAGCCGTCGAGGGCGTGCAACGGGACGGCAAGGTGCAGGTCGGTGTGAAGCGGTCGGTGGGCGCGCGTCTGTACTTCCGGGTGCCGGGACCGGTGACCGCGGGCCTGAGCGTGGAGGACGTACGGGTCAGCCGCGGCACCCCCCTCGTGCCCTGGCTGGGCGACGCCCGCGCCCGCGTCACCTACACCCTGGTCAACCGGGGCAACGTGGTGGTCGAACCGCGCGTGACGATCTCCGCGCGCGGACTGTTCGGACGGGAGGTCCTGGACCGGCCCGCCAGGGCGACCGGCCTGGTCCTGCTCCCCGGGCAGCGCGTCGAACTGGCCGAAGCGTGGCCGGACGCACCGCAGTTGGACTGGGTGGACGTGAAGGTCTCGGCGGACGCGACCGCCCACCCGGATCTGCGGTCGCAGTCCGGTACGGACTTCCTCGCCGTTCCCTGGCCGGCCGCCGGCACCGTCCTCCTGCCGGCGACCGCCGGCGCCGCCCTCCTGATCCTGCGGCGTCGCCGCCGCGCCGTCCCGGAACACCCGGATCCCGTACCGGACCTGGTGGGCGGGCGCTGACGACCAGCCGCGACCCCTCCCCGTGCGCTCGCACCGTGCAGCTCACGGCGAAGTCGGGCGACGGCAGGAAGCCCCCGACCGGTGAGGGTGGTCGGGGGCTTCCTGGGTTCGTGGGGGGCGGCCGTCAGTGGTTGCGGGGGAAGCCCAGGTCCACGCCGGACGGGGCGTCGGCCGGGTCGGGCCAGCGGGTCGTGACGACCTTGCCGCGGGTGTAGAAGTGGATGCCGTCGTTGCCGTAGATGTGGTGGTCCCCGAAGAGGGAGTCCTTCCAGCCGCCGAAGGAGTGGTAGCCCACCGGCACCGGGATCGGCACGTTCACGCCGACCATGCCCGCCTGGATCTCCAGCTGGAAGCGGCGGGCGGCGCCGCCGTCGCGGGTGAAGATCGCGGTGCCGTTGCCGAACGGCGAGGCGTTGATGAGGGCGACGCCCTCCTCGTAGGTGTCGGTGCGCAGCACGCACAGCACCGGGCCGAAGATCTCGTCGCGGTAGGCGTCGGAGTCGGTCTTGACGTTGTCGAGGAGGGACAGGCCGATCCAGTGGCCGTTCTCGTTGCCCTCGACCGTATAGCCGGTGCCGTCGAGGACGACGTCCGCGCCCTGGGCGGCGGCGCCCTTGACGTACGAGGCGACCTTGTCGCGGTGGGCGGCGGTGATCAGCGGGCCCATCTCGGAGGTCGGGTCGTTACCGGGGCCGACCTTGATCTTCTCGGCGCGCTCGCGGATCTTCTCGACGAGTTCGTCGGCGATGGCTCCGACGGCGACGACGGCGGAGATCGCCATGCAGCGCTCGCCGGCCGAGCCGTAGGCGGCGGAGACGGCCGCGTCGGCGGCGGCGTCCAGGTCGGCGTCGGGCAGGACGAGCATGTGGTTCTTGGCGCCGCCCAGCGCCTGGACGCGCTTGCCGTTGGCGGAGGCGGTGGTGTGGATGTGGCGGGCGATCGGGGTCGAGCCGACGAAGGAGACGGCCGCGACGTCGGGGTGCGCGAGCAGCGCGTCGACCGCGACCTTGTCGCCGTGGACGACGTTGAGGACGCCCGCCGGCAGGCCGGCCTCCGTCATCAGCTCGGCCAGCTTGTTGGCGGCCGAGGGGTCCTTCTCGCTCGGCTTGAGGATGAAGGTGTTTCCGCAGGCCACGGCCAGCGGGAACATCCACATCGGGACCATCGCCGGGAAGTTGAAGGGGGTGATGCCCGCGACGACGCCGATCGGCTGGCGGATCGAGGCGACGTCCACCCGGTTGGAGACGGACGTGGACAGCTCGCCCTTGAGCTGCACGGTGATCCCGCAGGCCAGCTCGACAATCTCCAGGCCGCGGGCCACCTCGCCCAGCGCGTCCGAGTGGACCTTGCCGTGCTCGGCGGTGATCAGCTCGGCGATGGCGTCGCGGTTGGCGTCCAGCAGGGCGCGGTAGGCGAACAGCACCTTGGTGCGGGCGGCCAGCGAGGACTGGCCCCAGCTGAGGAAGGCCTCCTTGGCGACCCGGACGGCCGCGTCGACCTCTTCGGTCGAGGCGAGGGCGACCTGAGTGGTGACCTCGCCCGTCGCCGGGTCGGTGACCGGGCCGTAGTTGCCCGACGCGCCCTCGACGGTCTTGCCACCGATCCAGTGGTTGACGGTCTTCATGCCTTGCTCCTTCACAGATGGCGACGTCGCTGCGCGGCTTGCCGGTCGTACTCTTCACGGGCCAGGGCCGCCGACGTACGGGTCGCGGTCTCGGCCACAGGAACATCCCACCACGCCTGTGCCGGGGGTGGGCCCGACACAGTGTCGGGTGTTCGGGTCTGTGCGTAGACACATGTGGGACGGTCCGCCTCCCGCGCTTCGGCGAGGGCTTTTCGCAGGTCACCGACGGTGCGGGTGCGGATGACGGCCATCCCCAGGGAGGCCGCGTTCGCCGCGAGGTCCACCGGAAGGGGAGCGCCGTCGTACGCGCCGTCGGCCCCCCGGAAGCGGTACGCGGTGGCGAACCCCTCCGCGCCCACGGCCCCGGACAGGCCGCCGATGGAGGCGTAGCCGTGGTTGTCGAGGATCACCAGCCGCAGCGGCAGGCCCTCCTGGACGGCGGTGACGATCTCGGTGGGGTTCATCAGGTACGTCCCGTCGCCGACCAGCGCCCACACGGGGCGGCCGGGCGCGGCGAGGGTCACGCCGATCGCGGCGGGGATCTCGTAGCCCATGCAGGAGTAGCCGTACTCGACGTGGTACTGGTCGCCGGAGCGGGCCCGCCACAGTGCGTGGAGGTCGCCGGGGAGGGAGCCGGCGGCGTTGATGAGGATGTCGGTGTCGTCGACGAGGGCGTCGAGCAGGCCGAGGACCTGGCCTTGCGTGGGCGGCCGGTCCTCGTCGGGGGCGGGTACGGCGTAGGCGGCGTCGACGCGGGTCTGCCAGTCGGCCTTCGCCGCCGTGTACGCGGCCTCGTACGCGGGGTCCACGCGGTGTCCGGCCAGGCCCTCGGCGAGTGCCCGCAGGCCGGCCCGGGCGTCGGCGAGCAGCGGGGCGCCGGCCATCTTGTGCGCGTCGAACGCGGCGACGTTGAGGTTGACGAACCGGACGTCGGGGTTCTGGAACAGGGTGGCGGAGGCGGTCGTGAAGTCGGTGTACCGGGTGCCGACGCCCAGCACCAGGTCGGCTTCGCGGGCCAGGTGGTTGGCGGTGGCCGTGCCGGTGTGGCCGATGCCGCCGACGTCGGCCGGGTGGTCGAAGGGCAGCGAGCCCTTGCCCGCCTGGGTGGACGCGACGGGGATGCCGGTGGCCGCGGCGAGCGCCCCGAGGGCGTTCCCGCCGCCGCTGTGCCGCACCCCGCCGCCGGCGATGATCAGCGGTCGACGGGCCGCGCGGAGGGCGGCGCGGGCCGCGTCGAGTTCCTCGGGGTCGGGTTGCGGCGCCCTGATCCGCCAGACCCGTTCGGCGAAGAACTCCTCGGGCCAGTCGTACGCCTCCACCTGTACGTCCTGCGGCAGCGCGAGGGTGACGGCGCCGGTCGCGGCGGGGTCGGTGAGCACCCGCATCGCCTGGAGGGCGGCGGGGACCAGCGCCTCGGGCCGGGTGATCCGGTCGAAGTAGCGGGACACGGGCCGCAGGGTGTCGTTGACGGAGACGTCGCCCGCGTGGGGCACTTCGAGCTGTTGGAGCACCGGATCGGCGGGCCGGGTCGCGAAGGTGTCCCCGGGGAGCAGCAGCACCGGCAGGTGGTTGATCGTGGCGAGGGCGGCGCCGGTGACGAGGTTGGTCGCGCCGGGCCCGATGGAGGTGGTCACGGCGTGCGCGGACAGCCGGCCGCGCTGGCGGGCGAAGCCGACGGCGGCGTGCACCATGGCCTGCTCGTTGCGTCCCTGGAAGAACGGCATCGCCCGCGGCCCGCTCTCCAGCAGGGCCTGGCCGATCCCGGCGACGTTGCCGTGCCCGAAGATCCCCCAGGTCGCGGCGATGAGCCGCTGCCGGTGGCCGTCGCGTTCGGTGTACTGGCGGGCCAGGAAGCGTACGAGCGCCTGGGCGACGGTGAGCCTCATGCTTGCTCCGCGCGGTAGAAGGGCAGCCGGGGGTCCACGGGGTGCCCGGCCCAGGTGTCCCGGATCCAGCCGTGCTCGGGGTGGTCGCGGATCAGCCACTCCCGGGTGCCGTCGGCCGGGCCGGCCATGACGTTGAGGTAGTACATGTCGTGTCCGGGAGCGGCGATGGAGGGGCCGTGCCAGCCATCCGGGATGAGGACGGTGTCGCCCGTCCGCACCTCCGTGAGGATGTCCGTCCGCCCCGCCGGGGAGGGGCTGACCCGCTGGTAGCCGAGGCCGGGGACGCCCCCGTGGGCGGCGATCTCGAACCAGTAGATCTCCTCCAGCCGGGATTCCTCGCCGGGATGGTGCTCGTCGTGCTTGTGGGGCGGGTACGAGGACCAGTTCCCGCCGGGGGTGAGCACCTCGACGGCGATGAGCCGGTCGCAGCGGAAGGCGTCGGCGGCGGCGAAGTTGTTGACCTGCCGGGAGCAGGTCCCGGCGCCGCGCAGCTCGACGGGTACCCCGGCGGCCGGCCCGTGGCGGGCGGGCAGCCGGCGCTCGCACAGGGCGCCGGCGAGGGCGAAGCGCCCGCCGGCCGCCGAGGTGACCTCCGCGTGCGCGTCGCGCGGCAGGTAGGCGAAGTCACTGACCGCGTCGAACACCCCGCTCCGCCCGCGCAACGGGAACACCGCGTCCCCCGCTTCCGCTTCCGCGCAGCGGACCTCGCAGCCGCCCGACAGCGGGAGCACGATCCACTCCGCCTCCCCGCACGCGAAGGCGTACGTCTCCCCGGGCGCGAGGTCGAGGACCCGCAGCCGGGTGAAGGCCATCT
Organism: Streptomyces sp. NPDC029836; assembly: GCF_055574495.1. Lineage (NCBI taxonomy): Bacteria > Bacillati > Actinomycetota > Actinomycetes > Kitasatosporales > Streptomycetaceae > Streptomyces > Streptomyces sp. NPDC029836. Next base: position 900,390 of record NZ_JBVHZI010000002.1, read on the forward strand.
CCGTCTCAGACACCAGCGGCACGCGCCAGCACCTCCTCCACCTCGGCGGGGAACGGCATCGCCGCCCCGCACGCGAGCCGGGAGGCGACGATGGCCCCCGCGGCATTGGCGTACCGCAGGATCCGTTCCAGGTCCCAGCCGGCGAGCAGCCCGTGGACCAGGGCGCCCCCGAAGGCGTCGCCGGCGCCCAGGCCGTTCACCACGGTCACGGGTACGGGCGGCACCTCCACCACCGCGCCGCCGCGATCCGCGGCCAGCACGCCCAACGGGCCCCGCTTGACGACGGCGAGTTCCACCCCGGCCGCGAGCAGCGCGCGGGCGGCGGCGTGCGGGTCGCTCTCCCCGGTGGCGATCTCGCACTCCTCGGCGTTGCCGACGGCAACGGTCGCCAACGCGAGCGCCCGCCCGTACCAGGGCTGCGGCGGCCCCTCCCACAGCATGGGCCGCCAGTCCAGGTCGAAGACGGTGGCGCGGGCCGGCCCGGATTCCGAGCGGGCCTCCAGCGCGGCCGACCCGGATTCCGAGCGGGCCTCCAGCGCGGCGAGAGTGGCGCTGCGGCTCGGCTCCGCGCTGAGGCCCGTACCCGTCATCCAGAACACCCGGGCGGCGCGCACCGCGTCCCGGTCCACCTCTTCGGGGCGGATCTCCAGGTCGGGGGCCTTGGGCAGCCGGTAGAAGTACAGCGGGAAGTGGTCCGGCGGGAAGATCTCGCAGAAGGTGACGGGGGTCGGCCAGCGGTCCACCTCCCCCGCCCACCGGTCGTCGACGCCGAAGCCGCGCAGTTCGGAGCGCAGGTAGGCGCCGAAGGGGTCCGCGCCGGTCCGGGTGATGACCGCGGTACGGCGCCCCAGTCGGGAGGCGGCGACGGCGACGTTCGTCGGCGAGCCGCCGAGGAACTTGCCGAAGGTGTCCGCCTCGGCGAGCGGTACACCGGTCTTCAGCGGGTAGAGATCCACCCCGATCCGCCCCATGGTGATGAGGTCGTACGCCCCGCCGTCCGCCCCACCGTCCGCCCCGCCGTCCGCGCGGCCTTGCTCCGTGGTCACCGCAGGCCCTCCTCCCACTCGTCTTCCTCGTCCCTTCGAGCCTCGCACCCTAAGGTGGCCGACATGACGTCCTCCCCGCCCGCGTTGACCCGTATCCGCATCGGTTCGGCTCCGGACTCCTGGGGTGTCTGGTTCCCCGAGGATCCCCTCCAGACGCCCTGGGACCGTTTCCTCGACGAGGTCGCGGACGCCGGTTACGAGTGGATCGAGTTGGGCCCGTACGGCTACCTGCCCACCGATCCGGTCCGCCTCGCCGACGAGACCGCCCGGCGGGGCCTGCGGGTGTCCGCCGGCACGGTCTTCACCGGACTCCATCACGGGCCCGCCGTGTGGGACGAGACCTGGGCGCACGTGTCGCGGATCGCGGAACTCACGGCGGCGACGGGCGCGGACCGGCTGGTCGTCATCCCTTCCTTCTGGCGCGACGACAAGACCGGGAAGGTGCTGGAGGACCGGGTGCTGACCCCGGAGCAATGGCGTGAACTGGCCGCGCAGACCGAGCGCCTGGGCCGGGAGGTCCAGGACCGGTACGGGTTGGGGATCGTCGTCCACCCGCACGCCGACACCCACATCGACACCCCGCAGAACGTGGCCCGGTTCCTGGACGCCACCGACCCCGCGCTGGTCTCCCTGTGCCTGGACACGGGGCACTACGCGTACTGCGGCGGGGACAGCGTCGAGGCCGTGGAGGCCTTCGGGGAGCGGATCGGCTACCTGCACCTCAAGCAGGTGGATCCGCGGATCCTCGCCGAAGTGGTCGCGGAGCAACTGCCGTTCGGACCGGCGGTGGCGCGCGGGGTGATGTGCGAGCCCCCGTCGGGGGTGCCCGCGCTGGAACCCGTACTGGCGGCCGCGCAGCGGCTCGGCGTGGACCTGTTCGCGATCGTGGAGCAGGACATGTACCCGTGTCCGCCGGACCGGCCGCTGCCCATCGCCCGGCGCACCCGCGCCTACCTGCGCTCCTGCGGCGCCCGCTGACCGGCCTGACCCCCGAAGGGACACCCGTTACATGAGCACGCTCGGCATCGCCGTCATCGGGACGGGGAGGATGGGCGCCGACCACGTGCGCCGGATCGGCGCCGCGGTCGGCGGGGCCCGGGTGGTGGCGTTGGCCGATCCCGACGGGGACCGGGTCAAGGAGATCGCCGCGGGCCTGGACGGCGCGGGCGCGTACACCGACCCGGCGGCGGCGATCGCCCACCCCGGGGTGGAGGCCGTACTGATCGCCTCGCCCGGCCCGGCCCACGAGGAAGCGATTCTGCACGCGCTGGGACGGCAGTTGCCGGTGCTCTGCGAGAAGCCGCTGACCCCCGACCCGGAGGGCGCCCTGCGGGTGATGGAGGCCGAACGCCGCCTCGGCCGGCGCCTGGTGCAGGTGGGGTTCATGCGGCGCTACGACGCCGAGTACGCGCGCCTCAAGGAACTCCTCGACGCGGGCGGCATCGGACGGCCGCTCTTCCTGCACTGCCGCCACCGCAACGCCGCCTCGCCGGCCTTCTTCACCAGCGACATGCTGATCACCGATTCGGTGGTGCACGAGGTCGACGCGGCACGCTGGCTGCTCGGCCAGGAGGTGACCGCCGTGACGGTGCTCTCCCCCACGCCGTCCTCGGCCGCCCCCGAAGGGCTGCGCGATCCCCGGCTGGTGCTGCTGGAGACCTCGGGCGGGGTGATCGTGGACGTCGAGATCTTTGTCAACTGCGGTTTCGGCTACCAGGTCCGCTGCGAGGCGGTCGGCGAGTCCGGCAGCGCGCGGATCGGGGACGGCCACGCGATGGTCGTCGAGTCGGCCGGCCGCTGGGGCGGGGAGATCACCCAGGACTTCACCACCCGGTTCGCCGACGCCTACGACCGCCAGGTCCGCCGGTGGGTCACCGCCGCCGCGCGGGGCTGCGTCGAGGGTCCGGACGCCTGGGACGGGTACGCGGCGGCCGCGGTCTCCGCGGCGGGACTGACCGCGGCCCGCACCGGCGTTCGGACCGAGGTCCGACTGGCGGAGCGCCCGGACCTGTACCGCCGCTGACGGGACTCTCGGCGACCGCCGGCCGCCGTGTCGCCGGTCGCCGTGTCGCCGGTCGTACAAGCATCTTCTGGACAGCGTTTTCACCCGTCGACTCCTGTGCCGCATCCGTCACAGGAGTCGCTCTCGTGTCACACGTGTCCGCATTACGCGGGTTTTCCGTCACAGGCGCTCGACAGCCGCTCCCCTGCCTTCACCCAGCGTCGTTCTCCGGGCACAACCTGAGTGATCGTCTGTGTCCACGCGCCGGCTCCCCCGACGGCCTCCCGGCCGGCCCTGCGGCGTGGACGAGGAGGTGTCGTCGATGAGCGACCGTCAACTGTGGTCGTACAAGGAGATCGCCGCCCATATCCGGGTGCAGCCGGACACGGTGCGGTCCTACCGAAAGCACGGACTGCTTCCCCAGCCCGACCACGTGGAGGGCGGCAAGCCCTACTGGTACGCCGACACCGTCCGGGAGTGGGTGGCACGCCGCCCCGGCAACCGGGGCCGCCGCGAGGACTGACCGCGCCGCCCGGTCCGGGGCCCCGCCCCGGACCGGGCGGTTCACCAGGATTCCGCCTCGTCCGCCGCCCGGGTGCCCCGCGGCCGCGGGGTCCCCGACCGGGCCCGCAGCCGCATCCCCAGCAGCGGGAAGACCAGCACCGACAGCATTCCGGCCCCGACCAGCGCCGCCGCCTCGCCCGGCTCCACCTTCCCGGCCTCCACGCCGAGGGTGGTGATCGCGACCACCAGCGGCAGGGCGGTCGAGCCGAACAGGACGAGCGCCGAGCGGTCCCGGCGCCCCAGGTCGCGCGGGGCCAGCAGCCACATCGGCAGTCCGCGCACCACCAGGAACAGCGCGAGGAAGACGGGCAGCAGCAACAGCGTCCCGCCGCCCGCCAGCAGGGCGTCGAGGTCGAACTCGATGCCGGTGACCACGAAGAAGAGCGGCACCAGGAAACCGAACCCGATGGCCTCCACCTTCGACAGCACGGCCTCGCTGCTCTCCGGCGCCGCCCCGTGCAGCACCAGCCGGGTGATCAGCCCGGCGGCGAAGGCGCCGAGGAGGACGTCGAGCCCCAGGACCTCGGCCAGCGCGAGCATGGCGACCAGCATCAGGAACACCAGCCGGACGGCGAACTGCGCGCTGCTGTGCAGGGTGGTGGCGATGACCTTGGAGAACCACGGAGGCTTGGGTCGCAGGGCCCAGAACACGGCGGCCGCCGTCAGTACCCCGAAGGCGATCAGCACGGCCGCCGAACCGGCCGGGGCCCGCCCGCTGAGCAGCAGCGCCATGGCGATGATCGGCCCGAACTCGCCGACCGCGCCCATGGCCATCATCACCGTCCCGAAGCGGCTCCCAAGGTCCCCGGCGTCCCGCAGCACCGGCAGGATCGTGCCGAGGGCGGTGCTGGTGAGGGCGGTGCCGATGTAGACGCCCTTCTCGAAGCCGTCGCCGTGGGCGAGCAGGATGCCGGCCACGAGGCCGAGCACCAGGGTCACGAGCCAGGCCACCACGGAACGGTTGAGGGTGTCGCCCTTGACCTGCTCGAACCGGATCTCGTACCCGGCGAGGAAGATGAGCATCGCGAGGCCGAGTTCGCTGAGGACGTCGATCACGTCGCCCGTGTGGGCCCAGCCGAGCACGTCGGGCCCGATGAGGATGCCCAGCACGATTTCGAAGATCACCAGCGGGACGGAAAGCCGGCGCGAGACCCAGTGGGCGAGGATCGGAGCGAGGACGGCGATGGCCATGATCAGGAGGAGTGTCCCCGGATGATCCATGAGGGACATTTACTGATGTTCCGGATGGTTTGTCCATCACGCGGGCCGCGCCGACGCCACACGACCCGCCGAATGGTCGCTCAATACCCCCTAGGGGTATAATCTATGAGAAAGACCCCCCGAAAGAGGAGAACGAGATGACCGCCGAGACGGACACCCCGCAGTCGAGCGGATCCTGCTGCTCCAGCACCGGCTCCTGCCACGACGGCACCGTCGACGTCGGCGCCGTCACCGCCGTGTACAAGGTCACCGGCATGACCTGTGGGCACTGCGAGGGCGCCGTGACCGCCGAGCTCACCGCCCTGCCCGGCGTGACCTCGGTCAAGGCCGTCGCCGCCACCGGCGAGGTGACCGTGATCTCCGGCGCCCCGCTCACCGACGAGGACGTGCGCGCCGCCGTGGACGAGGCCGGTTACGAGCTCGCCGGTCGGGCCTGAGCCCGGCAGCCCCGCACTTCCGCGGCACTCCGCCGGGTCGTGCCGGCCGGCTCATACCGGTTCCGTACGGCCCGGCCCTCCCCCTGGAGCCGGACATGAGCAGCAGCACAGTGCACGACGGGCCCATGGTGGCGACCGGTGCGGCCGAGGTCGAGCTGGTGATCGGCGGCATGACCTGCGCCTCCTGCGCGGCCCGCATCGAGAAGAAGCTGAACCGGATGGACGGGGTCACCGCCACGGTGAACTACGCCACCGAGAAGGCCCGGGTCTCGTACGCGGGTGACGTACGCGTCGCCGACCTCATCGCGACCGTCGAGAAGACCGGCTACACCGCCGAGGAACCCCCGCCGCCGGCTCCGGCGGCCGATGCCGACGCGCAGGCCGCCGCTCCGGTGGGCGACCCCGAATCGGCGGCGCTGCGGCAGCGGTTGCTGGTGTCCGCCGCGCTGGCGTTGCCCGTCGTCCTGCTCTCGATGGTCCCGGCCCTCCAGTTCGACAACTGGCAGTGGCTCTCGCTCACCCTCGCCTCCCCCGTGGTCGTCTGGGGCGGCCTGCCCTTCCACCGGGCCGCCTGGACCAACGCCCGGCACGGCGCCGCCACCATGGACACCCTGGTCTCCGTCGGCACCCTCGCCGCCTACGCCTGGTCGCTGTGGGCCCTGTTCTTCGGACACGCGGGCATGCCCGGCATGCGGCACGGCTTCGCCCTCTTCACCGTTCAGGGGGGCGCCGTCACCCGCACGGACGGCTCCTCCGCCCTGTACCTGGAGGTCGCGGCGGGCGTCATCACGTTCATCCTGCTCGGCCGGTACCTGGAAGCCCGCTCCAAGCGGAAGGCGGGCGCCGCCCTGCGGGCGCTGCTGGAACTGGGCGCCAAGGAGGTGGCGGTGCTGCGCGGGGGCCGGGAGGTGATGGTCCCGGTGGGCGCGCTCGCCGTGGGCGACCGCTTCGTGGTCCGCCCCGGGGAGAAGATCGCCACCGACGGGAAGGTCGTCGAGGGCGGCTCGGCAGTGGACGCCTCCATGCTGACCGGCGAGTCCGTGCCCGTGGAGGTCTCCGTCGGCGATCCCGTCACCGGCGCCACCGTCAACACCTCGGGCCGCATCGTGGTGGAGGCCTCCCGCGTCGGAGCCGACACCCAGCTCGCCCGGATGGCGAAGATGGTCGAGGACGCGCAGAACGGCAAGGCCGAGGTGCAGCGCCTCGCCGACCGGATCTCCGCCGTGTTCGTACCGGTCGTCCTGCTGCTCGCGCTGGGCACCTGGGTGGCCTGGCTGCTGATCACCGACGATCCGACGGCCGCCTTCACCGCCGCCGTGGCCGTCCTGATCATCGCCTGCCCCTGCGCCCTGGGCCTGGCCACGCCGACCGCCCTGATGGTCGGCACCGGCCGGGGCGCGCAGCTCGGCATCCTGATCAAGGGGCCGGAGGTGCTGGAGTCCACCCGTCGGGTCGACACCGTCGTCCTGGACAAGACCGGAACGGTCACCACCGGCCGGATGGCCCTGTCCGCGGTGCACGTCGCCGAGGGCGTCGACGAGAAGGAACTGCTGCGGCTCGCGGGCGCCTTGGAGCACGCCTCCGAGCACCCGGTCGCCCGCGCGATCACGGTGGGGGCCGTCGAGCGGACCGGTGGGGGCGAGGGCGCGCTGCCGGTCCCGGAGGCCTTCGAGAACCTGGCCGGGCTCGGGGTCAGCGGCGTGATCGACGGCCGCGGCGTGCTGGTGGGGCGGGAGCGGCTGCTCGCCGACCGGTCCGTCACCCTGCCGCCCGGCCTCGCCCGGGCCAAGGCCGCCGCCGAGGCCGAGGGCGGCACCGCCGTCCTGGTCGCCTGGGACGGCGAGGCGCGCGGGGTGCTCGTGGTCGCCGACGCCGTCAAGGAGACCAGCGCCGAGGCCGTGTCCCGGCTGCGGGCGCTCGGCCTCACGCCGGTGCTGCTGACCGGCGACAACCGGGCCGTCGCCGAGACGGTGGCCCGGGAGGTGGGCATCGAGGAGGTGATCGCCGAGGTGCTCCCGCAGGACAAGGTGGAGGTCGTACGCCGCCTCCAGGCCGAGGGCCGGACGGTCGCCATGGTGGGCGACGGCGTCAACGACGCGGCCGCGCTGGCCCGGGCGGACCTGGGGCTGGCCATGGGCACCGGCACCGACGCGGCCATCGAGGCCGCGGACCTGACCCTCGTACGGGGTGACCTGCGGGTGGCCGCCGACGCCATCCGGCTCTCCCGCCGGACCCTGGCCACCATCAAGGGGAACCTGTTCTGGGCCTTCGGCTACAACGTGGCGGCGCTGCCTCTGGCCGCCGCGGGCCTGCTCAACCCGATGATCGCGGGGGCGGCGATGGCCTTCTCCTCGGTCTTCGTCGTCACCAACAGCCTTCGCCTGCGCTCCTTCCGCTGAGGGACCGCAGGCGGTACCGCCCGGGTGATCACCGGGAGCAGCGCCTCCCCCGGTCCTCCACATCTCCTTCACGGGAGACGCAGATCACAGTGATGACAACGTAACCATCCGGGGTCGCCACGGGTCTAATGGGGCGATGCCAAAAACGTCTTGGGGGACGTTTGACGGAGGTCTTGGGGGACGTCCGGGCATCAGCCGGCCGGGGCACGTGCCCGCGGGAGCCTTGAGCGGCCTTCCCGAACCGAACGGGTCCCGGCACACAGACGCCCCGGCGCGGGTCCCGTGGGGGGAGTCCGCATCCGGGGAATGGGAAGCGCCCCGACCGTCGACCCGTGGGGGGATCGACGGCGGGGCGCTTTTCGCACAGGTCCCGCCGCGGCTCACCGCGGCGGCACGAACGCCGAGAGGTCCGGTGTCAGCGGGCCTCGACCGGGACGAAGTCGCGCAGGACCTCGCCGGTGTAGATCTGGCGCGGGCGGCCGATGCGGGAGCCGGGCTCCTTGATCATCTCGTGCCACTGGGCGATCCAGCCGGGAAGCCGGCCGATCGCGAAGAGCACGGTGAACATCTCGGTCGGGAAGCCCATGGCCCGGTAGATCAGGCCGGTGTAGAAGTCCACGTTCGGGTAGAGGTTGCGCTCGACGAAGTACTCGTCGGCCAGCGCGTGCTCTTCCAGCTTGAGCGCGATGTCCAGCAGCTCGTCGCTCTTGCCGAGCGCCGACAGGACGTCGTGGGCCGCCGCCTTGATGATCTTCGCCCGGGGGTCGAAGCTCTTGTAGACGCGGTGTCCGAAGCCCATGAGCCGGACGCCGTCCTCCTTGTTCTTCACCTTGCGGATGAAGGCGTCGACGTCGCCGCCGTCCTGCTTGATGCCTTCCAGCATCTCCAGGACGGACTGGTTGGCGCCACCGTGCAGCGGGCCCCACAGGGCCGAGATGCCGGCGGAGATCGAGGCGAACATGTTCGCCTGCGAGGAGCCGACCAGACGCACGGTGGAGGTCGAGCAGTTCTGCTCGTGGTCCGCGTGCAGGATCAGCAGCTTGTCGAGCGCCGAGACCACGACCGGGTCCAGGTCGTACTCCTGGGCCGGCACGGAGAAGGTCATGCGCAGGAAGTTCTCGACGTAGCCGAGGTCGTTGCGCGGGTAGACCACCGGGTGGCCGACCGACTTCTTGTACGCGTACGCCGCGATCGTCGGCAGCTTGGCCAGCAGCCGGATCGTCGAGAGGTGGCGCTGCTGGTCGTCGAAGGGGTTGTGGCTGTCCTGGTAGAACGTGGACAGTGCGCTGACCACGGAGGACAGCATCGCCATCGGGTGCGCGTCCCGCGGGAAGCCGTCGTAGAAGCGCTTCACGTCCTCGTGCAGCAGCGTGTGCTGGGTGATCTCGTTGCGGAACGACGCGAGCTGGTCGACGGTCGGCAGCTCCCCGTTGATCAGCAGGTAGGCGACCTCGATGAAGGTCGAACGCTCGGCCAGCTGCTCGATCGGGTACCCGCGGTAACGCAGGATCCCCTGCTCGCCGTCGAGATAGGTAATCGCGGACTTGTAGGCGGCGGTGTTGCCGTAGCCACTGTCCAGAGTGACGAGCCCGGTCTGGGCCCGCAGCTTCGCGATGTCGAAGCCCTGGTCACCGACGGTGCTCTCGACCACCGGGTAGGTGTATTCACCGTCCGCGTACCGGAGTACTACAGAGTTGTCGCTCACGTCATCCCTCACCGACGTAGTGCCTCTTCTTCGAGGTGCCCTGACTGCCTCTACCTTCCCCCATTTGGCGCAGGAGAGTGCACTCGGGGTCGGCCTTTGGTCCTTTTGACGGCACTGAGTGCCGTCAACTTGAACATCCTGCCCCTTCCGCACCGGGCGGGGAACCCCGAATGATCGATCATTTAGGTGATGTTTCCCACCGGTATCCGGCCGGAGAGTCTGGATGCCACCGCCGTGTACCTCCTGCCAGCCGAAACGGTACGCACCGCCTGGCCGAGGGCCTTGCGTGACCCGACCAGGACGACCAGTTTCTTCGCCCTGGTCACGGCCGTGTAGAGCAGGTTCCGCTGGAGCATCATCCAGGCGCCGGTGGTGACCGGGATCACGACGGCCGGATATTCACTCCCCTGGGAACGGTGGATGGTGACCGCGTAGGCGTGGGCGAGCTCGTCGAGTTCGGCGAACTCGTACACGACCTCCTCGTCCTCCTCCGTACGGACCGTCAGGCGCTGTTCGTCCAGGTCCAGGGCGGTGACCACGCCGACGGTGCCGTTGAAGACGCCGTTGGCGCCCTTCTCGTAGTTGTTCCGGATCTGGGTCACCTTGTCCCCCACCCGGAAGACCCGGCCGCCGAACCGCTTCTCGGGGAGGTTCGGCCGGGCCGGCGTGATGGCCTGCTGGAGCAGCCCGTTGAGGTTGCCGGCGCCGGCGGGGCCGCGGTGCATCGGGGCGAGGACCTGGATGTCCCGGCGGGGGTCGAGCCCGAATCTGGCCGGAATGCGTCGTGCGGCCACGTCGACCGTGAGGATTCCGGCCGCCTCGGTGTCCTCCTCGGGGAAGAGGAAGAAGTCGGGCAGGTTGTCGGTGAGGGGCGGCAGTCCGGTGTTGATGCGGTGTGCGTTGGTGACCACCCCGGACTGCTGGGCCTGACGGAAGATCCTGGTCAGCCGGACGGCCGGGACCGGCCCGCCCTCGGCCAGCAGGTCCCGCAGCACCTCGCCGGCGCCGACCGACGGCAGTTGGTCCACGTCCCCGACGAGCAGCAGGTGCGCGCCCGGGGCCACCGCCTTGACCAGCTTGTTGGCGAGCAGCAGGTCCAGCATCGAGGCTTCGTCGACCACGACGAGGTCGGCGTCCAAGGGACGGTCCCGGTCGAAGGCCGCGTCGCCGCCCGGCTTCAGCTCCAACAGCCGGTGCACGGTGGACGCCTCGGCCCCGGTGAGCTCGGACAGCCGCTTCGCCGCCCGGCCGGTGGGGGCGGCGAGCACCACCTTGGCCTTCTTGGCGCGGGCCAGCTCGACGATGGAGCGCACGGTGAAGGACTTGCCGCAGCCGGGCCCGCCGGTGAGGACGGCGACCCGGCGGGTCAGGGCGAGCCGTACGGCGTCCCGCTGCTCGGGGGCCAGGGCGGCCCCGGTGCGGCCGGCCAGCCAGCCGAGGGCCTTCTCCCAGTCCACGTCCCGGAAGGCCGGCATCCGGTCCTCCTCCGCGTTCAGCAGCCGGCGGACCTGGCCGACCAGCGAGAGTTCGGCGCGGTGGAAGGGGACGAGGTAGACCGCGGTGATCGGCGGGCCGCCCTGCGGGTCGGGCACGGGCTCGCGCACGACGCCCTCCGGATCGGCGGCGAGTTCGGCGAGGCAGTCGATGACCAGTCCGGTGTCGACCTGGAGGAGTTTGACGCCGTCGGAGATGAGCCGCTCCTCGGGCAGGAAGCAGTGGCCCTGGTCGGTCGACTGGGACAGCGCGTACTGGAGGCCGGCCTTGACCCGCTCGGGGCTGTCGTGCGGGATGCCCACGGCCTGGGCGATCCGGTCGGCGGTGAGGAAGCCGATGCCCCACACGTCGGCGGCGAGCCGGTAGGGCTGGTTCTTCACGACCGAGATGGAGGCGTCCCCGTACTTCTTGTAGATGCGCACCGCGATGGAGGTGGAGACGCCGACTCCCTGGAGGAAGACCATGACCTCCTTGATGGCCTTCTGCTCCTCCCAGGCGGCGCCGATCAGCTTGGTCCGCTTCGGGCCGAGGCCCGGCACCTCGATGAGGCGCTTGGGCTCCGCCTCGATGACGTCGAGGGTGTCGGTGCCGAAGTGCTCCACGATCCGGTCGGCGATCTTGGGCCCGATGCCCTTGATGAGGCCGGAGCCGAGGTAGCGGCGGATGCCCTGGATGGTGGCGGGGAGGATCGTCGAGTAGTTGTCGACGCTGAACTGCTTGCCGTACTGGGGGTGCGAGCCCCAACGGCCCTCCATGCGCAGGGATTCGCCGGGCTGCGCGCCGAGGAGGGAGCCGACCACGGTCAGCAGGTCCCCGGAGCCGCGGCCGGTGTCGACCCGGGCGACCGTGTACCCGCTCTCCTCGTTGGCGTAGGTGATGCGCTCCAACACCCCCTCGACCACCGCCGGCTGCACCGCCCCGTTGGATGTCATGGCACGACGCTACCGCCCGGCGCCGACAGCGCGCCGGGGGGTGTGGACGAAGGGGAACGGCGGTCGGCGCGCTCCGCGGCGGACGGAGGGGGACGAACGAAAGGGGGGCCGGCCTCGCGGCCGGACCCCCTCACGGTTACCCCTCCCTCGTCGGACTTCCCGATCCCCCCGGATCCCCTCCCGAAAGTCCCGACGCACCATACGACCCACGATCCGCGCGCAGGGTTGCACCGGGAAACGGAGCTTTACCTTTCCATTACCCAAGGGGGGTCCGACGGCGGTCCGAAGTGCCACCGAATCACCGCACACGTAGCGTTTCCGGCATGAGCGAATCTTCCTTCCAGGACGACGTGCTGGGTGAACTCGGCGACGACAGGCTTCAGGAGATCGCCGGGCTGCTCGGCACCGACGCCGCCGGCGCCCGCGAGACCGTCTCCGAAACCGTCGGCGCCATGACGGGCGACCTCCAACAGAAGGCCCACGCCGATGACGACGACGGCGTGGAGGTGCGCCAGGCCATCGCGGAGGTGACCGAGCCGCCACTGCGGGGCGTGGCCACGCTCGGCGGCGGCATGGGCGGCCTGCTGAGCGGCGGCATGATGGCCGGGGTGCTCGCCAAGGTGAGCAGGCCCGTGGCCAACGCCGTGTCCAAGAAGACCGGCATCCCCGCGCCCACCATCAGCCGGGTCATCGAGATGCTGATCCCGGTGCTGCTGACCGTCCTCGCCAAGCGCGCGTCCGCCGGCAAGGGCGCGGGCGGGGCGACGGCCGGCGGCGCCCCGACGCCGGGAGCCGCTCCCGGTACGCCGGGGGCGGCTCCCGGCGCCGGGGGCGCCGGCGGCGGCCTCGGAGACCTGCTGGGGCAGATCCTGGGCGGCGGCAAGAAGTAGCCCGTACGCGCGCGGGAGCCCGCCCCCACCGGGGGCCGCACCCGTACGGAGCAACGGTGCCCGGCCCGCCCCGGCCGGGCACCACCCCCGTCGGAGCCCGTCCCCCCGCGCCGGGCCGCGCGCTATCCTCGGGCGCCATGGAGACCTCCGGCGCACAGGTACGGCTCAGGGATCCGGAGCCCGGGGAACTGGGCTGGATCGTGCAGCGGCACGGCGCGCTCTACGCGGCCGAGTACGGCTGGAACCAGGAGTTCGAGGGGCTGGTGGCCCGGATCGTCGCGGACTTCGCCGAGGACCACGACCCGTACGTGGAACGGGTCTGGATCGCCGAGCACGACGGCCGTCCGGTGGGCTCGGTGATGTGCGTGCGCGAGGAGGGTTCACCGGGCACCGCCCGGCTGCGACTGCTCCTGGTGGAGCCCGCCGGACGCGGTCTCGGCATCGGCGGCCGGCTCGTGGACACCGTCGTCGCGTTCGCCCGGTCGGTCGGTTACCGCGAGCTGGTGCTGTGGACCAACGACGTGCTGAGCGAGGCCCGTTCGCTCTACGAGCGGGCCGGTTTCACGCTGGTCGCCGAACGCCCGCACCGCTCGTACGGCGTCACCCTGACCGGGCAGGACTGGCGGCTGCCACTGCGGGAGGGCTCCCCGCGCTGACGCCCGAACCGACCCCTGTACGGTTCGGGCGCCGCGCGGGGGCCAGTGAGGTGAGGCCGACGCCGCCGACGAGGAGCACGGCGGCCACCCAGCGGGTCCCGGAGATCCCCTCCCCGAGCACGAGCGCGGCCGAGGACATCCCGAACACCGGGACGAGCAGGGAGAACGGGGCCACCGAGGAGGCCGGGTAGCGGCGCAGCAGGTAGCTCCAGGCGCCGAAGCCGAACACCGTGGACACCCAGGCGACGTAGCCGATGACGGCGACGCCGGACCAGTCGAGGGCGCGCAGCGCGGCCAGGTCCCGGTCGGGCCCTTCGATCAGCAGGGACAGGCCGATCAGCGGCAGGACCGGGACGGCGCACACCCACACCATGAAGTTCATGGCGTCGGGCGGGGCGGCCTTGCGGGTCAGGACGTTGGAGACGCCCCAGCAGGCGGCGGCCGCGACGACCAGGGCGAAGCCGAGCCCGGATCCGGACAGGCCCCGGTCCACGGCGGCGACCGCGATCCCGGCCAGTGCCACGGCCATGCCGATCAGCCGCACCCGGCCGGGCCGCTCGCGCAGGACGAGGCCGGCGAGGGCGGCGGTGAAGACGGCCTGGACCTGGAGCACGAGGGAGGAGAGCCCGGCCGGCATCCCGGCGGCCATGCCCGTGAACAACAGTCCGAACTTGGCGATGCCGAGGGCTGCCCCGACCCCGAGGATCCACTTCCACGCGACCTTGGGCCGGCCGACGAAGAACACGGCGGGCAGGGCCGCGACGAGGAAACGCAGCGCGGACAGGAGCAGCGGCGGGAAGTGGTCGAGGCCGATCTCGATGACGACGAAGTTGAAGCCCCAGACGGCGGCGACGACCACGGCGAGTGCGGTGTGTACGGGACGCATGCTTCGAGCATCGACGCCCCGACCATGTAGCACCAGCGCGGATCTCTTCCGGGATGGATGTAGCAACGCTTACGCTCGGGGCATGCTCGACCTGTCCCGGCTGCGCGCCCTGCACGCCGTCTCCGTCCACGGTTCGGTCGCGGGCGCGGCGGCCGCACTGGGCTACACCCCGTCAGCGGTCTCGCAGCAGATCGCCAAACTGGAGCGGGAGACCCGTACGACGCTGCTGGAGCGGCGCGGGCGCGGGATCGCGCTCACCGAGGAGGCCCGACACCTGGCGGACACCGCCCGGGAGTTGCTGACGATCGTGGAGCGGGCCGAGACCACCCTGGAGGAGCGGCGCGGGCGGCCGAGCGGCGTGCTGACGGTGGCGGCCTTCGCCTCGGCGGCGCGCGGGCTGCTGCCGGGGGTGCTGGCCGATCTGGCGCGCCGGCATCCGGCGCTGGACGTCCGGATGACGGAGGTCGACCCCCACCTGTCGGTGGACCTGGTGGCTCGGGGGGTCACCGACCTGGCGGTGGCGCACGACTGGGACATCGCCCCACTGCCCGCCCCGGAGGGCGTGGAGCACGCGGTGATCGGGCACGACCTCTGCGATCTGGTGGTTCCGGCCGGACACCCCTTCACCGCGCGGCGGATGGTGCGCCGCGCGGACCTCGGCGGGCTGCGGTGGGTGTGCCAGCCGCCCGGCCGGGTGTGTCACGACTGGCTGGTACGGACCCTGCGGACGGCCGGGTTCGAGCCGGAGATCGCCCATGTGGCGGAGGAGAACCACACGATCGTCGCCCTCGTCGCCGCCGGGCTCGGGGTGGCGGTGGTGCCCCGGCTGGGGACCGGGGCGCTGCCGCCGGGGGCGGTGGCCGTGCCGCTGGAGCCGGGCCCCGTACGCAGGTTGTACGCCCTGTGGCGGACGGGGGCGGCCCGCCGGCCGGCGATCACCGAGGCGGTACGGACCCTGCGGGAGCACTGGCCGGCGGTGGCGGGACCACTTCCGGGGGACCTCCCGAGTGTCCCCGGGGCCGGGGGCGCGGCCCGGCAGTAGGGTCCGGCGGGTGCCGAACCACGCGTCCCGCCGGACCCTGCTCGCCGCCGCCCTGGCCACCGTCGCCGCCGCCGGGGCGGCCTCCGCGGCCGTCGGGTCCCGTGCCGTCCCCGATGACTCCCGCGCCCCCGAGGAACCGCCGGGCCGCCATCCCGACCGGGCGCGGCTGTTGGCCTTGGTCGCGGGGATGAGCCTGGCCGAGCAGGTCGGGCAGCTCTTCGTGTCCCGGGTGTACGGGCACTCCGCCACCGATCCCGAGCCGGCGGACGCCGAGCAGAACCTGGCCCAGTTCGGGGCGCGCAGCGCCGCCGAGCTGGTCGCGCGCTACCACTTGGGCGGGGTCGTCTACTTCGGCTGGGCCCACAACACGCGCTCCCCCCGGCAGATCGCCGAACTGTCCGACGGCCTCCAGCGGGCGGCGCGCGGCTCCGGGTCCGGGATCCCGTTGATGCTGTCCGTCGACCAGGAGCACGGCGCGGTGGCCCGGATCGGCAAGCCGGTGACCCTGTTCCCGGGGGCGATGGCGCTGGGCGCGGGCGGCTCCACGGCCGACGCCCGTCGGGCGGCGCGCATCGCGGGTGCCGAGTTGCTCGCGCTGGGGATCCGGCAGGACTACGCGCCGGTGGCCGACGTGAACGTGAACCCGGCCAACCCGGTTATCGGCGTACGGTCCTTCGGTTCCGATCCGCGCGCGGTGGCGGCGCTGGCCGCCGCCCAGGTGCGCGGCTACCAGAGCGCCGGGGTGGCCGCGACGGCGAAGCACTTCCCCGGCCACGGCGACACCGAGACCGACAGTCACGTCGGGCTGCCGGTGATGCGGCACTCGCGCGCCCGGTGGGAGGAGCTGGACGAGCCGCCGTTCCGGGCGGTGGTGGAGGCGGGCGTGGACTGCGTGATGACGGCGCACATCGTCTTCCCCGCGCTGGATCCCTCCGGCGATCCGGCGACCCTCTCGCGGCCCATCGTCACCGGCATCCTGCGCGAACGCCTGGGCTTTCGGGGGGTGGTGGTGACCGACGCCCTCGACATGGCCGGGGTCCGTCAGAAGTACGGGGACGAACGGGTGCCGGTACTGGCGCTCAAGGCCGGGTGCGACCAGCTGCTGAACGCGCCGGACCTCGGGCTCGCGCAGCGCGGCGTGCTGGCGGCGGTGGAGTCGGGCGAGCTGTCGCGGGAGCGGATCACGGAATCGGTGCTGCGGATCCTGGAACTCAAGGCCCGTCGGGGCCTGTTCGAGGAGCCGGCCGGTGCGGTCGGGACGGCGGACCCGGAGGTCGGCACGGCCGCGAACCTGGCCGCCGCCGACGAGATCGCGGCCGCCACGACGACCTTGCTGGCCAATCCGCGGGGCCTGCTCCCGCTGGACGCGACCGCCCGTCCCCGGCTGTTGGTGACCGGCGCCGAACCCGTCTCCCCCAGCGGTACGACGGGACCCCCTACGACGGTACTGGCGCGGGAGCTGGAGGCGCTGGGCTGCCGGGCGACCGCGGTGCCCGTGGACCGGGCGGTGGCGGCGGCCGACGGGCACGCGGCGGTGCTCGTGTGCACGTACAACGTCCCCGAGGGGGAGAGCCCGCAGCGGACGCTGGTGGCGGAGCTGGTCGCCACCGGGGTTCCGGTGGTGCTGGTGGCCGTCCGCAACCCGTACGACCCGGCGCGGCTGGCGACCTGCGCCGCGGAGCTGGCGACGTACTCCTGGACGGACGTGGAGCTGCGGGCGGCGGCCCGGGTGATCACCGGGGTCCGGCGGCCGGTCGGCCGTCTACCGGTCCCGGTGCCGGGCCGCTACCCGCTGGGCCACGGGCTGTCCTACCCGCCCGTGGCCCGCTGATCGGCGGTTACGGCCGCAGCTGCGGCTCGCGCTCCAGGTCCTGCTGGTCGAGCTGCGCGTCGGCGGACGCCAGCGGCTTCGCCTTCGCGGAGTCGGCGAGCGCGGCGGCGGGTGCCACCCCGGCCCACTGGAGGATCTTCGCGGTGGCGAGGGCCTTCTCGCCCTCCTGGAGCTGGGCCACGTTGGCCCCGTGGTTGGCGCCCGGCGCGGTCATCACGTAGCTGTCGCGCGTCTTGTAGCCGATGCGGAACGGCTCGGCGCCCCACGGGTCGTTCTGCCCGTAGACGAAGAGCATCTGGTGGGCGTTGTCGCGGACCCACCCGTCGATGTCCGCCATGGCCCCCGACTGGAAGGTCATCGGGATGTCACGGGGCACGAACTCGCGCGGCGGCTGGTAGCCGTAGCGGCTCAGTCCCTTGAGGTGGGGCTGCTTGATGTCGGGCGAACCGAGCTGCGTACCCGCCTGGTAGTAGTACGGCGTGTACGTCTGCAGCCCCTGGTCGGCGTAGGCCGAGAAGCCGGAGATCGCGTCGATGGTGTCCCAGATCTCCTGGTCGCTCGCGGTGGCGGCCGTGGGGATGGAGGAGCAGTCGGCGAGCAGGCTGTACTGCCAGAACGCCCACACGTAGTCGAGGACGACGGCCTCGTACGCCTTGTCGAGGTTGCCGACGGTGGTGAAGGTCCAGCCGTTCTCGGCGGCCGCGGCGGCGTACTTGGCCTCCAGCGGGACGCGGCGCACGAGCGCCTCGCGCTGGACGGCGTTCAGCCGGTCGCGGCACTCCTTGGTGCCGACCTTGGCGAAGAACCGGTCGTAGGCCGAGTCCTCGTTGTTGACGACGTCGTTGGGCGCGACGTACGCGACGACGCCGTCCATGTCACGCGGGTAGAACCGCTCGTAGTACGTCGCGGTCATGCCGCCCTTGCTGCCGCCGGTGGACAGCCAGTTCTTGTTGTAGATCTTCTTCAGCGCGGTGAAGATGCGGTGCTGGTCGCTGGCGGCCTGCCAGATGTCCAGCTTCGCCCAGTTGGCCGGGTCGGGCCGGGAGGGCGTGAAGAATCGATACTCCAGAGAGACCTGGTTGCCGTCGACGATGGTCGTCGGCTCGCTCCGGCGCGGGTTGGGGTTGACGTTGTAGCCCGAGGTGAAGAACACCGTGGGGCGGGAGACGTCCTTGTGCAGCAGGGTCATGCGCTGCTTGAAGGTGCCCTTCCACGGCTGCCGGTGGTCGACCGGCTGCTCGTAGTTCAGTACGAAGAAGCGGTACCCGGGGTACGGCTTCTCCTCTATCAGGCTCATCCCCGGGATGCCGAGGATCCGGTCCTTGATGTCCGTGGCGGCGGCCGGCCCCGCGGCTGTGGCCGCCTGTGCCGTGGCGCCGGCCGCCCCCATGGTGCCGATGAGCACCACGAGCGACAGCAGCCATCCGAGCGTCTTGCGCATTCACCCTCCCCTTGGTTCACACTGGTCGCCGTGAACCTAGCGGGGTCAACACGCCCGTGAACAGTAGTGGTTGGGCCCTACGTCAGCACAGGATCCAGCCGGATGCGACGGATTCGGCCGCCACGCTCCCCGTCACGTGGACGCACCGATTGACCGCGCCGACCACGACGGGGCCCGCGAACCGGGTGAACTGCCCCGCGTCGCGCACGGGGGCGCCGCCCCGCGGCTGGACGACCACCGTCATCCGCCGGCGCTCCCCGGGCCGCGCGGCGACCGTCACCGCGCAGGCCTGGGTCCGGCTCTTGTACACGCGCACCTCCCCCGTCGACAGCGGCAGCGGGAGCGTCCGGACGAGCCGGCCCGGGCAGCCGCCGGTCGCCGCCTGCGCGGGAGGCGCCGCGAACACGCCCCCGACGCCGAGCCAGAGCGCCGCCCCGAACACCCCGACCGACACCGCCCGCCGCCGGCCCCGCCCCTTCCACCGCTTCAACACCCTCGCCCCCCGATCGGTCGTACGTAACACGTACGCACGTACGACGCCCGGGCCCGCCGGATGGTTGCACGGCACAACGGAGTGCCGACCGCACCGAGCCGACGGGGGCGGTGCCCCGGCGCGGACCGGGCCACCGCCGCTACCTCGTACGAGTGCATCCACAACTTCCCAGCCGGGGAGGGGGAGTTCACGATCGACGCGGACATTACGCTAGGCGACCGGACAACCGCCCACCGTAGCCGTGAAAGGCATCCGACATGACGAACGACCTGCTGGACCGCAAGCTGGAGCGCGCCTTCGCGCACTTCGACGACAACGGCAACGGCGTCATCGACGCGGAGGACGTGATCGCGCTGGGGACCCGGCTGATCGCCGCGATGGAGGAGCCGTCCGATTCCCCCAAGGCCGCCGAGGTGTTCCGGGGCCTGACCGACTTCTGGGTGGACCTCTTCGCCGAACTCGACGTCGACCGGGATGGCAAGCTCACCCCCCAGGAGTACGCGGAGGGGATGACGCGGCTGTACAAGGACGGCGGGCCCGCCTACGACAAGTCCTTCCGGCCGCTGGCGCGGGCGATCCTCACCGTCGTCGACACCAACGGCGACGGGCGGATCAGCCCCGAGGAGTTCCACACGGCACAGCTGGCCTTCGACACGAAGCTGGAACTCGCCGACGCCCAGGCGCTGTTCGCCCGGATCGACAAGAACCACGACGGGTACCTGTCCGTGGACGAACTCCTCGTCTCGGTACGCGAGTACTACACCGGTGACGACGAGGACGCCCCGGGGAACCTGCTCTTCGGCGAGCTCTGATCCCCGGGACGTCCCGCGGCGGTACGCGCGGGCGCGGCCGGATCAGGCCGCCGCCCGCTCGTCCTCCCCGACGAAGGTCCGCCACAGCTGCGCGTAACGGCCGCCGCGGGCCAGCAGTTCGGCGTGGCTGCCGTCCTCGACGACCTGCCCCCGGTCCATCACCACGACCCGGTCGGCGCGGGCGGCGGTCGTCAGCCGGTGCGCGACGACCAGCGTGGTGCGCTTGCCCGCGAGTCGATCGGTGGCCTGATTGACCTGGGCCTCGGTGGCCAGGTCGAGGGCCGCGGTGGCCTCGTCCAGGAGCAGCACGTCCGGGTCGACCAGCTCGGCCCGGGCCAGCGCGATCAGCTGGCGCTGACCCGCCGAGAGGTTGCGGCCTCGTTCGGTGACGATGTGCAGGTAGCCGCCGTCGAGCGTGGCGACCATGTCGTGGGCGCCGACCGCGCGGGCCGCCGCCTCCACCTCGGCGTCGGAGGCCTCGGGTCGCCCGTACGCGATGGCGTCCCGGACCGTCCCCGGGAAGAGGTACGACTCCTGGGGGACGACCCCGAGCCGGTGGCGGTACTCCGTCAGGTCCAGCTCCTTGAGGTCCGCGCCGTCGGCGGTCACCCGGCCGGAGGTCGGATCGTAGAACCGGGCCACCATCTTGACCAGGGTGGACTTCCCCGCGCCGGTCTCGCCGACGAAGGCGACGGTCTGCCCCGCGGGGATCCGCAGGGTGACGCCGGCCAGCGCCTCGCCCGTCTCCCCGCGCTCCTCGGCGGTGCCGTACTGGAAGCGCACGTCCTCGAAGGCGATCTCGCCGCGCAGTTCCCGCACCGCACGGGGTGCGGCCGGGCGCGGGGTGCTGGTGGGCTCGCGCAGCAGGTCCTGGATCCGGCGGAGCGAGACGGTCGCCTGCTGGTAGCCGTCGAAGACCTGGGAGAGCTGCTGGACGGGGGCGAAGAACAGGTCGATGTAGAGCAGGTACGCCACGAGCGCGCCGGTGGTCAGCGTCGCCGCGTCGACCCGGCCCGCGCCGACGATCAGCACGGCGGCCGCCGCGCCCGAGGACAGCAGCTGCACGAAGGGGAAGTACACCGAGATCAGCCACTGGCCGCGCACCCGCGCCTCGCGGTACGCCTCGCTGCGCTCGGCGAACCGGGCGGCGCCGGTCCCCTGCCGGCGGAACGCCTGGACCAGGCGCAGGCCCGCGACGGACTCCTGGAGGTCGGCGTTGACCGTGCCGACCCGGTCGCGGGCCAGCTCGTAGGCGGCGACCGACTTGCGGCGGAAGACGATGGTCGCGAGGACCAGCGGGGGCAGCGTCGCGAAGACCAGCAGGGCGAGTTCGACGTCGAGGACGAGCAGCGCGACGAGGATGCCGAAGAAGGTCAGGACGGAGACGACGGCGGTGACCAGGCCGGTCTGCAGGAACGTCGACAGGGCGTCCACGTCGGTGGTCATCCGCGTCATGATCCTGCCGGTGAGCTCGCGCTCGTAGTAGTCGAGGCCGAGCCGCTGGAGTTGCGCGAAGATCTTGACGCGCAGCGAGTACAGCACCCGCTCGCCGGTGCGCCCGGTCATCCGGGTCTCGGCGAACTGCGCGACCCACTGGCCGAGGACGACGACGAGGGCGAGCCCGGCGGCCACCCACACCGCGCCGAGCGCGGCCTGTTCGACGCCCTGGTCGATGCCGTGCCGGATCAGTACGGGCAGCAGCAGTCCGGAGCCCGCGTCGAGGGCGACCAGGCCCAGGCTGATGGCGAGCGGCGCCCAGAAGCCGCGGAGCAGCCGGCGCAGCCCGTAGCTGTCCTCGGCGGAGGCGGCGGCGTTCTCGTCCACCTCGGGGCGGTCGTCGGTGGGCGGCAGCGCGGCCACCTGGGCGAGCAGTTCGGGGGTCGCGGGCATCCCGGCGACGGCTCCGGCCATCGAGTGCCCGGCACCGGGGGCGCGGGGCGCTCCGATGGCGGCGGCCGGGGCGGCGGCGGCCTTGTCGTCCTCCTGGCGGCGCCACAGCTCGGGGGTGACTCCGTCGCTGACCCGGCGCTTGGCGTTGACGGGCTCGGAGTCGATCTCCGCTTCGAGTTCGAGGTCCCGTTCCAGGTCCCGGTCGGCGCCGCGTTCGAACTCGGCGGCGGCCGGCGCGTCGGGGGTGCGGGGGGAGCCGGCCCCGAGGGCCTCGGGGTCGGTCAGCAGCCTGCGGTACAGGGCCGAGCGGCGTTCCAGTTCCTCGTGGGTGCCGATGTCGGCGAGCCGGCCGCGGTCCAGGACGGCGATCCGGTCGGCGAGGGCGAGGGTGGAGCGGCGGTGGGCGATGAGCAGGGTGGTGCGGCCGGCCATGACGGACCGCAGGGCCTCGTGGATCTCGTGCTCGACGCGGGCGTCGATGGCGGAGGTGGCGTCGTCGAGCAGCAGCAGCCGGGGGTCGGTGAGCAGGGCGCGGGCGAGCGCGATGCGCTGGCGCTGGCCGCCGGAGAGGGTGAGTCCCTGTTCGCCGACCGTGGTGTCCCAGCCGGCGGGCAGGGCCTCGATGAAGCCCTCGGCCTGGGCGGCGCGGGCGGCGGCGCGGATCTCCTCGTCCGTGGCGTCGGGGCGTCCGTAGGCGATGTTCGCGCGGATGGTGTCGGAGAAGAGGAAGGAGTCCTCGGGGACGAGCCCGATGGCGGCGCGCAGCGAGTCGTACGTCAGGTCGCGCACGTCGTGGCCACCGACCCGGACGGTGCCCGCGTCGGGGTCGTAGAACCGCGGCAGGAGCAGGGAGACGGTGGACTTGCCGCTGCCGGAGGCGCCGACGACGGCGACGGTCTCGCCCTCGGCGACGGTGAGGGAGAACCCGTCGAGGACGGGCCGCTCGGGGTCGTACCCGAAGCGGACGTCGTCGAACTCGACGGTGCCGGGCGCGTCGGCGGGCAGTTCGGTCGCGCCCTCGCGGATGACGGGTTCGGTGTCGATGAGCTCGAAGACGCGCTCGGCACCGGCGCGGGCCTGCTGGGCGACGGTGATCACCATGGCGAGCATGCGGACGGGGCCGACGAGCTGGGCGAGGTACGTCGAGAACGCGACGAAGGTGCCGAGGGTGACGCGGCCCTCGGTGGCCATCCAGCCGCCGAGGGCGAGCATGGCGACCTGGGCGAGCGCGGGGACGGCCTGGAGCGCGGGGGTGTAGCGCGAGTTGAGGCGGATGGACCGCATCCGGCCGCCGAACAGCCGGCGTCCGGCGGCGCGCAGCTTGCCGGTCTCCTGGTCCTCCTGGCCGAAGCCCTTGACGACGCGGACGCCGGTCACGGCGCCGTCGACGACGGAGGCGACGGCGGCGGCCTGGCCCTGGGCGTACCAGGTGGCGGGGAAGAGCTTCTTGCGGCTGCGCTTGGCGATGAACCAGAGGGCGGGCGCCATGAGCAGGGCGACGAGGGTCAGCAGCGGCGAGAGCCACAGCATGATCCCGAGGGATATCCCGAAGAGCAGGAAGTTCCCGATGGTCATCGGGAGCATGAAGAGCAGGCCCTGGATCAGCTGGAGGTCGCTGGTGGCCCGGCCGACGACCTGGCCGGTGGACAGCTCGTCCTGGCGGCGGCCGTCGAGGCGGGAGATGGTCTCGTACATGTCCGTGCGCAGGTCGTGCTGCACGTCGAGGGCGAGCCGGCCGCCGTAGTACCTGCGGATGTAGGTGAGGACGTACACGAGGACGGCCGCGGCTATGAACATGCCGGCCCAGGGGGCCATCTCGCGGGACTTGTCGCCGACGACGTCGTCGATGATCACTTTGGTGACCAGCGGTACGAGGGCCATGACGGCCATGCCGGCCAGTGAGGATCCGAGCGCGAGCAGGACGTTGGTCCTGTACCGCCAGGTGTAGGCCGTCAGTCGCCTGCCCCAGCCCAGTTTGCCGCCGGCCGCCGTCTGTCCCGCCGTCACGTGGTGCCTCCCCGTCGCTGCTGTCCTGCCGCCTCCCCCAACGCGCCGACCGGCGGATTTCATCCCGCCGCAACAATCGCACCGGTGTCCGGACGCCGCGAGCGGGGCATACTCCGGTCGGCGCAGGCCGGGGGGCCGGGGGACTAAACAGTTCCGGGGCGGGCGGCCCAGCGCGTGGGCTGGCCGGTGACCCGAGCGATGGTGTCGAAGTCCCTGTCGTAGTGGAGCAGGGTCAGGCCGGTGAGCTCGGCGGTCGCCGCGACGAGGAGGTCGACGGGTCCCGCGCTGCGGTGCTCGCCCCGGTCCGTGAGAAGCCGCTGGACCGCGCGGGCGCGCACGTACGCACCGTCGGGCAGGGGAGCCCAATTGAACAGTTCTCCCAGCAGGGCTTCCTTCTCCAAGCGGTCCGCGAGCGAGCGGGCGGAGAAGAGGATCTCCAATTCGGAGATCTCACAGATGCCGATCACCCCTTCCGCGAGGTGGTCCTGCCAGGCCTTGCGCACATCCTCGTTGGTCAGGATGCGGGCGACGGCCGACGTGTCGATGAGGTGGGTGACGGCGCTCATCGACGGTAGTTGGCCTTGTCCAGCAGCACGTCGAAGTCGCCGCCCTGGCCCATTTCCACAAGGCGCTCCAGCGCCTTCAGCCTCTTGTGGCGTCGGGCCACCTCCTGCAGGGCGGCGTTGACCGTGTCCTTCTTCGACTTGGTGCCCAGTATCGATGCGGCTTCGGCGAGTGCCTCGTCGTCCACTTCGACGTAGAGGTTGGACATATATGCCCCCTAGCTCTGTTTCATATGAAGCATAGGGAACGGAACCGGACCGGGCAACGGGATCAGAGGTGCGTCGGGGCGAACATCTTCAGGGTGGTCGGCAGGACCAGGACCGAGGGGCCCGGGGTGGCGAGGGCCTTGGCGAGGTCCTCGCGGAGGGTGGCCGGGGTGGTGGTGGTGGCCGGGACGCCGAAGGAGCCCGCCAGGGCGACGAAGTCGGGGCGGGTGAGTTCGGTGCCGGTCGGGGTGCCGTAGGCGTCGGTCATGTAGGCGCGCAGGATGCCGTAGCCGCCGTCGTCCACGATGAGCCAGGTGACGTCGAGGTCGTGCTGGCGGGCGGTGGCCAGCTCGGCGATCGAGTACATGGCGCCGCCGTCGCCCGAGACGGCCAGCACCGGGGTGCCGGGTTCCGCGAGGGCCGCGCCGAGGGCCGCCGGGAAGGCGTAGCCGAGGCCGCCGGCGCCCTGCGCCGAGTGCATGGTGTTGGGGTGCTCGGCGTCGAAGGCGGACCAGGCCCAGTAGGACAGGATCGTCATGTCCCAGAACGACGGGGAGCGGGCCGGCAGGGCGGCGCGGATCGAGCCCAGGAGGCCCTGCTCCAGGGTGACGTCCTGGCCGGCGAGGCGGGCCGCGATGTCGGCGAGCAACAGGCGGACCCGCTCGGGGGCGGTCGGGTCCTCGCGTTCGGGGACGGTCTCCAGCAGGGCCTGGAGCGCGAGGCGGGCGTCGGCGTGGATGCCGAGGGCCGGGTGGTTGGACTCCAGCTTGCCGAGGTCGGCCTCGATCTGGACGACCCGGCCCGTCGGGAAGAACGTGTGGTAGTTCGAGGAGAGTTCGCCGAGGCCGGAACCGACCACCAGCAGGACGTCGGCGTCCTCCAGGAAGTCCGTCATGTGCCGGTCCTCCAGCCAGGACTGGAGGGACAGCGGGTGCGTCCAGGGGAAGGCGCCCTTGCCGCCGAAGGTGGTGACGACGGGCGCGTTCAGCCGCTCGGCGAGCTGCTTGAGCTTGCCGGCGGCGTCGGCGCGGACCACTCCGCCGCCCGCGATGATCACCGGGCGGGAGGCGTTCGCCAGCCAGTGCGCGGCCACCGCCGTCAGCTCGGGGCGCGGCGCGAGTTCGTGCGGGGTCGCGTCCATGCCGGTGACCTGCGGGATCACCGTCGGGGCGGCCAGTACGTCCTCGGAGATCTCGACCCAGACCGGGCCGAAGGGGGCCGTCAG
Source organism: Streptomyces sp. NPDC029836 (assembly GCF_055574495.1). Taxonomy (NCBI): domain Bacteria; kingdom Bacillati; phylum Actinomycetota; class Actinomycetes; order Kitasatosporales; family Streptomycetaceae; genus Streptomyces; species Streptomyces sp. NPDC029836. Next base: position 926,133 of record NZ_JBVHZI010000002.1, read on the forward strand.
GGCGGATTCCCAGGCCTCGGCGATCACCGAGGGGATCTGCGAGGGGGTGCGGGCGGTGTGCACCGACTTGACGACCTCGCGGAAGGAGGCGGCCTGGTCCCGCAGCTCGTGCAGGTGGCCGCGCCGGCCGCCGCCGAGGCCCGGGGTCGGGACCTGGGAGGAGATCGCGAGGACGGGCGCCGAGGCGGCCGCCGCCTCCGCCAGCGCGGGCAGCGCCATCAGGGCGCCCGGCCCGGTGGAGAGCAGCAGCGGGACGGCCTCGCCGGTGATCCGGCCGTAGGCGTCGGCGGCGAAGCCCGCGTTGTTCTCCGTACGCAGGCCGACGAGGCGCAGGCCGGAGCGGCCGACGGCGTCGAAGAGGGCCAGCGCGTGCTGGCCCGGCAGCCCGAAGACGGTGTGGGCGCCGAGCGAGTGCAGCGTTTCCACGACCAGGTCCCCGCCGGTGCGGCCGGGCGGCGGCGCGAGGGCGGCCGTCGTCTGGGCCTCGGTGGGTCGGAGTACCAGGTCGTGGTCGTGCGTCACTGTGCTTACTTGCCCTTCGCCTGCGCGATCTGACGGCTCATGATCGTGGTGAGCTCGTACGCGGTGTGCGAGGCCGCGACCGAGGTGATCTCGGCGTGATCGTACGCCGGGGCGACCTCGACGACGTCGGCGGAGACGAGGTTGCAGGACGACAGGCCGCGGATGATCTCCAGCAGCTCGCGGGAGGTCATGCCGCCCGCCTCGGGGGTGCCGGTGCCGGGCGCGTGGGCCGGGTCGAGCACGTCGATGTCGATGGAGATGTACAGCGGGCGGTCACCGATGCGCTGGCGCAGCTGGTCGGCGACCTCGTCGGCGCCGCGGCGGTAGACGTCGGCGGAGGTGACGATGCCGAAGCCCATCTTGGCGTCGTCGTCCAGGTCCTGCTTGCCGTACAGCGGGCCGCGGGTGCCGACGTGGGACAGCGCCTCGGTGTCGAGGATGCCCTCCTCGACGGCGCGGCGGAACGGGGTGCCGTGGGTGTACTCGGCGCCGAAGTAGGTGTCCCAGGTGTCGAGGTGCGCGTCGAAGTGGAGGAGCGCGACCGGGCCGTGCTTCTTCGCGACGGAGCGCAGCAGGGGCAGGGCGATGGTGTGGTCGCCGCCGAGGGTCATCAGGCGGGAGCCGTTGCCGATGAGCTCGTCGGCCGCGGCCTCGACCGTCTCGACGGCCTCGTTGATGTTGAACGGGTTGCAGGCGATGTCACCGGCGTCCGCGACCTGGGCGAGGGCGAACGGGGAGGCGTCCTGGGCCGGGTTGTACGGCCGCAGCAGGCGGGAGGCCTCGCGGATGGCGTTGCCGCCGAAGCGGGCGCCGGGGCGGTAGGAGACACCGGAGTCGAAGGGCACGCCGACGACGGCCACGTCGGCCTTGCCCCCGACCTCGTCGAGGCGGGGCAGCCGGGCGAAGGTCGCGGGGCCCGCGTAGCGCGGGATGCGGGAGGAGTCGACGGGGCCGCGCGGCTGCGTGCTCATGGGGGAGTGCCCTTCAGGTGGTCCTACGGTGCGGTACTTCGAGCGTACGGGGACGGTTCGGGCGCGAGCAGTGTACGTTTCATCCACTGTTGGCCTTGTCGATGTACGGAGTGGCCATGGAGGCTCCCCCCACCCCGCCGGTCCCCCTCGCCCGCCTCCTCACGGACGCGGAACTGGGCCTGCGGCTGCTGACCGGGCCCGCGGAGGCGGAGGTCCACGGGGTCCACGCCTCGGAGATGGCGGACCCGTCCCCGTACCTGCTGGGCGGCGAACTCCTGCTGACGGCGGGGGCCGAGTTGGCGGGCGGACCCGAGGGCGCGGGGCTCGTGGACGCCGGGACGTACGCGGCCCGGCTCGTCCGGGCCGGCGTGGCGGCCGTCGGGTTCGGCGTGACGCCGGTGCACGGGACGGTGCCGCCGGAGTTGGTGGAGGCCTGCGCGCGGCACGGGTTGCCGCTGGTGGAGGTGCCGCCCGGTACCCCGTTCACGGCGGTCGGTCGGGCCGTGTGGCGGCTGATGGCGCGGGCCCGTACCGCCGAGCTGCGCCGGGTGACGGAGGCGCAGCAGTCCCTGGCGGCGGCGGCCGCCCGGCCGGATCCGGTGCCGGCGGTGCTGTCCCGGTTGGCGGCCGCGCTGGGCGGCCGGGCCGCCCTGCTGGCCCCGGCGGCGGACAGCGCGGGCCGACCGGCCGGCGCCGCGCAGCAGCCCGTCTCCGCCGGGGCGCCGGTCGGGGACGACGTGCGGGCGGCGCTGGAGGGGCTGGCGGCGCGGGTGGCCCCGGGGTCCGCCGCGACCGCCACCGACACGCTGGGCGGCACGCACCTCGCCGCGTACGCGGTGGGCGGCGGCCGGACGCTGGTCCTGGCCACGGGGGCCCGGGCCCCCGGGGACCACACGATCGCCTCCGTCGGCGCCGTGCTGCTGACCCTGCTCACGGCGGGCCGCCCGGCCGGGGACGAGGCGGCCGCCCTGACCCGGCTGCTGCTGGACGGCGATCCGGCGGCGGCCCTGTCCCCGGGCCCCTGGTACGCCGTGCACGCGCGGGGCGGCACCGGCCCGCAGGCCCTCGCCGCGGCGCTGGGCACCGCGTTGCTGGACCCGCGCCCCGACGGCGTGCGCCTGCTCACCGACCGGCAGCCCGCACCGCAGCCCGGCTGGCGGCTCGGGGTGAGCGCCGCGGCGCCGCCCGGGGGGCTGCGGACCGCCGACGCGCAGGCCCGGCGGGCCCTGGAGCGCGCCGAGGCGGCCCGGTCCCCGCTCGCCCGGCACACGGACCCCGGGCTGTCGGGGCTGGTCGGCGAGGCGGAGGCCCGCGCGCACGCCGCCGCCCTGCTCGCGCCGCTCTCCCCCGTCCTGCGGGGGACGCTGCGCGGCTGGCTGGCCCACCACGGCGGGTGGGACCGTACGGCCGCCGCCCTGGGGGTGCACCGCAACACGGTGCGCCAGCGCGTGGCCCGCTGCGCGGACCTGCTGGAGCGGGACCTGGACGACCCGGACACCCGGATGGAACTGTGGTTCGCCCTGCGCCGGGAGCCGCCCGCGCCGGCCGGCGAGCCGGCGGACCGACCGGACTGACGGGGGTGCGGCCCTGGCCGACCACCTCGCGAAGCCCGCGAGCCGACTCCCCCCGGGGCGGTCGCGGGTGCGGGTCGGCCGTCCGGCGTAACCCCGGGGCCGTCCGGCCGTCGTTGCCGGGCCGGGGGTGCGGGCGGGGGCGAGAGTGTGGGTCCGCGGCGAGGTGAGGATGGACCCCTAATGGACCTGGCTCTGGCCTTCGACACGCTGGCCCGGTGGCAGTTCGGCATCACCACCGTCTACCACTTCCTGTTCGTCCCGCTGACGATCTCCCTGTCGACCCTGGTCGCCGTCCTCCAGACGGCGTGGGTGCGGACCGGGAACGAGAAGTACCTCGGCGCCACGAAGTTCTGGGGCAGGCTCTTCCTCATCAACATCGCGATGGGTGTCGTCACCGGCATCGTCCAGGAGTTCCAGTTCGGCATGAACTGGTCCGACTACTCGCGCTTCGTCGGGGACGTCTTCGGGGCGCCGCTGGCCCTGGAGGCCCTGATCGCCTTCTTCTTCGAGTCCACCTTCATCGGCCTGTGGATCTTCGGCTGGGACAAGCTGCCGAAGAAGATCCACCTCGGCTGCATCTGGGCGGTGTCGATCGGCACCATCCTGTCCGCCTGGTTCATCCTCGCCGCCAACTCCTTCATGCAGCACCCGGTCGGCTACCGCATCGACGAGGGGCGCGGGCGCGCCGAACTCACCGACTTCTGGCTGGTCCTCACCCAGAACACCACCCTGGTGGTCGTCCACCACACGCTCTCCGCCGCCTTCCTGACCGGCGGCGCCTTCGTGGCGGGCATCGCGGCCCTGCACCTGCGGCGCGGCCGGCACGTGCCGGTGATGCGCACCTCGCTGCGGTTGGGGATGGTGACGCTGCTGGTCGCCGGGGTGCTGGTCGCCCTCAGCGGGGACAGCCTCGGCAAGGTGATGGTGCAGCAGCAACCGATGAAGATGGCCGCCGCCGAGGCCCTGTGGGACGGCCAGACGTCCGCGCCGTTCTCCGTCTTCGCCATCGGCGACGTCTCCGAGGGGCACAACACGGTGGAGTGGTCGATCCCCGGGCTGCTGTCGTTCCTGGCGGAGGGCAACTTCACCGCGTACGTGGCGGGCATCAACGACACGCAGACGGCCGAGGTGGCGAAGTACGGACCCGGTGACTACCGGCCCGACATCCCGGTCGCGTTCTGGGGCTTCCGGTTCATGATGGGCTTCGGCATGACCTCGTTCGCGATCGGCGCCGTGGGCCTCTGGCTGACCCGCAAGAAGGTCCTGCTCGATCCGGGGCTGCGGACCGGCGAGGACGAGGTGCCGCACCTGGCCGTGACCCGGAGCCGGACCCTGGGATCCCTGCTGACCACCTGGTACTGGCGCGCGGCGGTGTGGACCCTGGCCTTCCCGCTGATCGCCAACTCCTGGGGCTGGATCTTCACCGAGACGGGACGTCAGCCCTGGGCGGTCTACGGGGTGCTGCGCACCGGCGACGCGGTCTCGCCGAACGTCTCCCACGCCGAGGTCATCGCCTCGATGTCCGCCTTCACCCTCCTGTTCGCCGTGCTCGCGGTGATCGAGGTCAAGCTGCTGGCGAAGGCCGTGATGGCCGGCCCGCCCGAGCTCACGCCCGCCGACCTCACCCCGCCCCGCCGGGTCGGCGGGGACGACGACCAGGACCCGGACCGGCCGATGGCGTTCTCGTACTGAGGGCGGGTACCGGAGGCACGGGGGGACGGCGCGCCGAGGCACCGGGGGAAGGCGCCCCGGGGTGACGGACGGCACCGCCCCGTACCCGGACCGGGCGCCACCGGCTCTGGACAGGGCGGACAACCCGCCGGTAACTTATTCTGAGCAAGCGCTTAGGCACAAGCGGCGGACCGCCGCGACCGAAGGGAGCCGGCCCAGTGCGCCGTACCGTTTTCAACGAGGACCACGAGGCGTTCCGCGAGACCATCCGCGCCTTCATCGAGGCCGAGGTCGTCCCCGTCTACGACGACTGGTTCCAGGCGGGCCAGGCTCCCCGCGACTTCTACTACAAGCTCGGCGAGCTGGGCGTCTTCGGCATCAACGTGCCCGAGGAGTTCGGCGGCGCGGGCCTGGACACCCACAAGTTCGAGGCCGTCCTCTACGAGGAGACCTCGCGCGCGGGCGTGAACTTCGGCGGCTCCGGCGTGCACGTGCTGCTCGCCCTGCCGTACATCAAGATGCTCGGCAACGACGAGCAGAAGAAGCGCTACCTCCCGAAGTTCGTCTCCGGTGAGGAGATGTGGGCCCTGGCGATGACCGAGCCGGGCACCGGTTCCGACGTCGCGGGCATGAAGACCACCGCCAAGCTCTCCGAGGACGGCACCCACTACGTCCTCAACGGCTCCAAGACCTTCATCACCGGCGGCGTGCACGCCGACCGCGTGATCGTCTGCGCCCGCACCTCCGCCCCGCGCGAGGACGACCGCCGCTTCGGCATCTCCCTCTTCGCGGTGGACACCAAGTCCGAGGGCTACTCGATCGGGCGCAAGCTCGACAAGCTCGGCCTGCGCACCTCCGACACCGCCGAGCTGGCGTTCGTCGACGTGAAGGTGCCGGTCGAGGACCTGATGGGCGAGGAGAACAAGGGCTTCTACTACCTCGGCGCCAACCTGCCCTCGGAGCGCTGGGGCATCGCCTTCGGCGCCTACGCGCAGGCCAAGGCCGCCGTCCGGTTCGCCCAGCAGTACGTGACCGACCGCACCGTCTTCGGCAAGCCGGTCGCGCACTTCCAGAACACCAAGTTCGAACTGGCCTCCTGCCAGGCCGAGGTGGACGCCGCCGAGGCGGTCGCCGACCGCGCCCTGGAGGCCCTGGACGCCGGCGAGCTGACGGCCGCCGAGGCCGCCTCCGCGAAGCTGTTCTGCACCGAGGTCGCGCACCGCGTCATCGACAAGTGCCTCCAGCTGCACGGCGGCTACGGGTACATGAACGAGTACCCGATCGCCCGCCTGTACGCGGACAACCGCGTCAACCGCATCTACGGCGGCACCAGCGAGGTCATGAAGTCGATCATCGCCAAGTCGATGGGTCTGTAAGTCCCCTTGACCGAGCTCGACGAGAACGAGGCGCTCACCGATCTCCTCGATCTGCTCGACCTGGAGCAGATCGAGGAGAACATCTTCCGCGGCACGAGCCGGCAGTCCCTCGTGCCGCGGGTGTTCGGCGGGCAGGTCGCGGCGCAGGCACTGGTCGCGGCCGGCCGGACCGTGCCCGCGGACCGGACCGCGCACTCGCTCCACTCGTACTTCCTGCGCGCCGGTGACCCGGGCGCGCCCATCGTGTACTCCGTCGACCGGATCCGCGACGGGCGCTCCTTCACCACCCGTCGCGTGGTCGCCGTCCAGCACGGACAGCCGATCTTCCACCTCTCCGCGTCCTTCCAGACGTACGAGGAGGGGTTGGACCACCAGGCGCCGATGCCGGCGGCGCCCGACCCGGAGTCCCTGCCGACCGCCGCCGAGTCCCTCCCCCTGTACCGGGACGTCTTCCGGGACCCGGGGACCGTGGAGCGGCTGGTCGCGGCCCGGGCGGCGGTGGACCTGCGGTACGCGACGACCCCGCCGTGGGGCAGCGTCGGCGAGCCGGTCGAGCCGCGCTCGCAGGTGTGGTTCCGCACCGGCGGCAAACTCGCGGACGACCCCCTGCTGCACACCTGCCTGGCCACGTACGTCTCCGACATGACCCTGCTGGACTCGGTGCTGCTCGCGCACGGCCGGGGCGGCTGGGCGGTGGGCGACGTGGTCGGTGCCTCGCTGGACCACGCCATGTGGTTCCACCGGCCCTTCCGCGCCGACGAATGGCTCCTGTACGACCAGGAGTCCCCCTCGTCGGCGGCCGGCCGGGGCCTGGGCCAGGCCCGGATCTGGACCCGGGACGGCCGACTGGCGGTCACCGTCATCCAGGAGGGCGTCGTGCGCGTACCGCGCGCCTGAGCCCGCCCGGTCGCGGCGCCGGGTGTCGCTGGCCTCGCGGCCCCGGGGCCGGACATACCGTCACGTCATGCCCGAACAACCCGAAAGCGTCGCCACGGTGGTCGTGGCCACCGTCACCAACCTCGGGATCGCCGCCGCGAAGGCGGTCGCCGGGGTGCTCGGCGGGTCCAGCGCCATGCTGTCCGAGGCGGCGCACTCGGTCGCCGACACGGTGACCGAGGTCCTGCTGCTGACCGCCCTCAAGCGCAGCGCCCGACCGGCCGACGAGGCGCACCCGCTGGGCTACGGCCCCGAGCGCTGGATCTGGGCGCTGCTCGCCTCGATCGCGACGTTCGCCGGCGGCGCGGTCTTCGCGGTGTACGACGGCGTCCACACGCTGGTGCACGGCGAGGATCCGGGCGACCCGACGCTGTCCTACGTCGTCCTCGCGGTCGCCGCCGTCCTGGAGGGCTGGTCGCTGCTGGTGGCGTGGCGCCAGGTGCGCGGCGAGGCGCGGCGGATGCGGGCGCCGCTGGGCCTGTACGTGAAGCACACCCCGGACACGGCGGTGAAGGCGGTGCTGCTGGAGAACGCGGCCGCGCTGATCGGGCTTGCGCTGGCGGCGGGCGGCCTGCTGGGGGCTCAGCTGACGGGTTCGGGCGTGTACGACGGGGTGGCGTCGCTGCTGATCGGCCTGCTGCTGGTGTGGGTGGCGTGGGAGCTGGGGCGTTCGAACGCGCAGTACCTGATCGGGCGGCCGTTGCCCGCGGCGATGCGGGACGAGGTCCGCGAGGAGCTGCTGTCGGTGCTGCACATCGAGGCGGTGCTGGAGCTGACGACCCTGGTGCAGGGTCCGGACGAGGTGCTGATCGCCGCGAAGGTCGACTTCCACGACCTGGCGTCGGCCCGGCAGGTGGAGACGGCCTGCGAGGTGGCGGAGGCCCAGTTGCGCGAGCGCTTCCCGGCGATCCGCCGCGTCTACCTGGACCCGACGCCCTCCTGAGGGCCCGACGGCCCGTTCGGCCGCGCCGGCGGCGGGTCCCGCGGGGCGGCCCGGAGGGTCCGGCAGCCGGCCGGGGACCGCGCGGGTCGCCGGAGAGCCCCACCGGCTGCCGCGGCCCGGCGGCACGCTGATCGCGGGGAACCTCGTGCTCGGTCCGGCGGCCGAGGTCGGCCGCCCACCGGCCGATCCGGCCCGTTGGGCGCACCGCTCCCTCAGCGGGACGGCGCTGTGCGTCGAGCGCTGGTCCCCGCGCCCCGGCCGGAGCCGGTTCAGGCGTCGAGCAGGCCCGCCGCCGCCAGCAGGTAGGCCGTCATGGGGTCGTAGAAGCGCGGGTCGCGGACGTGGTCGTCCAGCGGGACCGCCACCTGGAGGGTGCCCTCGGCCTCGCCGAGGAAGAGCGCCGGGTCGTTGCAGTCGGCGTAACCGGCGGCGTCGATGCCGCGCTGGGCCGCGCAGCCCGCCCAGCCGTGGTCGGCGACGACGAGGTCGGGCAGGTCCCGGCCGTCGGCGGCGAGCCCGTCGAGGATCGCGGCCATCGGGGCCGGGGAGTGGGTGTGCCACAGGGTGGCCCCGCGCTCCTGCACGGCGACGCCCGCGAACTGCCACACGGAGCCCTGGTCGGCGGTGAGGCCCCTTGGGATGACGACGATCTCGCAGCCGGCCGCCCGCAGGGCGTCGGCGGTGGCGCGGTGGACGTCGAGGAGGCCGCCGGGGTGGCCGGTCGCGAACAGGACCCGCTGGCGGTCCAGGGCGGCCTTGTGCAGGCGGGCGGCGAGCCGTTCGAGGCCGGACACGGTCAGCTCGGGGTCGATGGTGTCCTGGCCGAAGCGGTGCGAGGGGTCGTCCACGACTCCGCAGCGCTCGGCCATGACCGCGAGCACGTCCTGCTCGTCGCTCCAGCGGTCCCCGAGCTCCAGGCCCAGCCAGTAGTGGCGGTCCCCGTTGGCGAGCTTGCGGTAGTGGCTCAGGTTGTTCTCGCGCGGGGTCGCGACCTCCCCCGCGATCCGCGTGCGGACCAGGTGTTCGACGAGTTCGGCGCGGCTGGGTACGGGCGTCTCTATCGGCATGGCGCCCATTCTGCCGCCGTCGGGCCGGAGCCGTCCGCTCCGTCCCGGACGTCGGACACCCGGGGTCAGTCCGACAGCGCCCCGAAGGCGCCGTTGGCCATGCGCCGCAGCAGGGACTCGGTGGCGTCGCGGCCGAGGGCGGCGAGGTGGGGGGTGGAGTTGAGGAGGCCGAAGACCGCGTGCACGGAGACGCGCACCTCCGCTTCGCCCACCCGGGGGTGCAGTTCCCGTACGACCGCCACCCACAGCTCCACGTACTGGCGCTGGAGCTGGCGCACGAGCTTGCGGTCGGCGTCCCGCAGCCGGTCCAGTTCCCGGTCGTGGAGGGTGATCAGCGCCCGGTCGTCGAGTGCGAAGTCGATGTGGCCCTCGACGAGGGAGGCGAGGAGCTCCACCGGGTCCCCGGCGGCCTCCTCGACGCGCCGCCGTCCGCCGGTCAGCAGGCGTTCGCTGATGCCGACGAGCAGTTCGGCCAGCATGGCGTCCTTGCCCGCGAAGTGCCGGTACAGGCCGGGGCCGCTGATGCCGACCGCGGCCCCTATCTCGTCCACGCCCACGCCGTGGAAGCCGCGCTCCGCGAAGAGACGAGCGGCCTCACTGAGGATCTGCTCGCGACGGGTCGGGGCGGCCGCTCTGGTGCTCATGGGAATCCATTCTAGACAGGGCCGTTAGCGCTCGTTAACCTGAGGGCGAGAGAGTTAACGCTCACTAACAGCATGCACCGAGCAAGGGAGCTCGACCGATGCAGCAGGCACCAGTGCTGACGAGCGCCGCGGACCCGGCGTCCGAGGCCTGGCGGACCAATGAGGCCGCCCACCGCGAGCTGACCGAGGGCCTGCGCGCCCGGCTCGACGCGGCCCGGCTCGGCGGTGGCGAGCGGGCCCGCGCCCGCCACACCGCGCGCGGCAAGCTCCTGCCCCGCGACCGCGTGGACACCCTCCTGGACCCGGGGTCCCCCTTCCTGGAGCTGGCCCCGCTGGCCGCCGAAGGCATGTACGGGGGCGCGGCCCCGGCCGCCGGGGTGATCGCCGGCATCGGACGGGTCAGCGGCCGCGAGTGCGTCATCGTCGCGAACGACGCCACCGTCAAGGGCGGCACGTACTACCCGATGACCGTCAAGAAGCACCTGCGCGCCCAGGAGGTGGCCCTGGAGAACCGTCTCCCCTGCCTCTACCTGGTCGACTCGGGCGGCGCCTTCCTGCCCATGCAGGACGAGGTCTTCCCCGACCGGGAGCACTTCGGCCGGATCTTCTACAACCAGGCCCGCATGTCGGGGGCCGGGATCCCGCAGATCGCGGCCGTCCTCGGGTCCTGCACGGCGGGCGGGGCGTACGTCCCGGCGATGAGCGACGAGGCGGTCATCGTGCGCGGCCAGGGCACGATCTTCCTCGGCGGCCCGCCGCTGGTGAAGGCCGCGACCGGTGAGGTCGTCACCGCCGAGGAGCTGGGCGGCGGCGAGGTCCACTCCCGGGTCTCCGGCGTCACCGACCACCTCGCGGAGGACGACGCGCACGCGCTGCGGATCGTCCGGAACATCGTGGCGACCCTGCCGGAGCGCGGGGCCCTGCCCTGGTCGGTGGAGGCTCCCGAGGAGCCCAAGGTGGACCCGTACGGGCTGTACGGCGCGGTCCCCGTCGACTCCCGCACCCCGTACGACGCGCGGGAGATCATCGCGCGCGTCGTGGACGGCTCCCGCTTCCAGGAGTTCAAGGCCGAGTACGGCCAGACCCTGGTCACCGGCTTCGCGCGGATCCACGGGCACCCGGTCGGGATCATCGCCAACAACGGCATCCTGTTCTCCGAGTCCGCCCAGAAGGGCGCCCACTTCATCGAGCTGTGCGACCAGCGCGGCATCCCGCTGCTGTTCCTCCAGAACATCTCCGGCTTCATGGTCGGCCGGGACTACGAGGCCGGTGGCATCGCCAAGCACGGCGCCAAGATGGTCACGGCCGTCGCCTGCACCAGGGTCCCGAAGCTGACCGTGGTCGTCGGCGGATCGTACGGCGCGGGCAACTACTCGATGTGCGGGCGGGCCTACTCGCCGCGCTTCCTGTGGATGTGGCCCAACGCGAAGATCTCGGTGATGGGCGGCGAGCAGGCCGCCTCGGTGCTGGCCACCGTCAAGCGGGACCAGATCGAGGGCGCCGGCCAGGAGTGGCCCGCCGAGGACGAGGAGGCCTTCAAGGCCCCGGTCCGCGCGCAGTACGAGGAGCAGGGCAGCGCGTACTACGCCACGGCCCGGCTGTGGGACGACGGGGTCATCGACCCGATGGAGACCCGGCAGGTGCTGGGACTGGCCCTGACCGCGTGCGCGAACGCCCCCCTGGGCGAGTCGGGCTTCGGCATCTTCCGTATGTGACGTGAGGACCTCACTGATGTTCAGCACTGTTCTGGTCGCGAACCGGGGCGAGATCGCGGTCCGGGTCATCCGCACCCTGCGGGAGCTCGGCGTGCGCTCCGTGGCCGTCTTCAGCGACGCCGACGCCGACGCCCGGCACGTGCGGGAGGCCGACACGGCCGTCCGGATCGGCCCGGCGGCGGCCGCCGAGAGCTACCTGTCCGTGGAGCGGCTGCTCGACGCGGCGCGCCGCACGGGCGCCGAGGCCGTCCACCCCGGCTACGGCTTCCTCGCCGAGAACGCGGCCTTCGCCCGGGCCTGCGCGGAGGCGGGGCTGGCCTTCATCGGCCCGCCGGCCTCGGCGATCTCCCTGATGGGCGACAAGATCCGCGCCAAGGAGACGGTGCGGGCGGCCGGCGTCCCGGTGGTCCCCGGGTCCTCCGGCAGCGGCCTGACCGACGGGGAACTCGTCGACGCGGCGCGGAAGATCGCCATGCCCGTCCTGCTCAAGCCCTCGGCGGGCGGCGGCGGCAAGGGCATGCGGCTGGTCCGCGACGAGGCCCTGCTGGCCGAGGAGATCGCGGCGGCCCGGCGCGAGGCGAAGTCCTCGTTCGGTGACGACACCCTGCTCGTGGAGCGGTGGATCGACCGGCCCCGGCACATCGAGATCCAGGTCCTGGCCGACGCCCACGGGAACGTGGTGCACCTGGGCGAGCGCGAGTGCTCCCTCCAGCGGCGCCACCAGAAGGTGATCGAGGAGGCCCCCTCGGTCTTCCTGGACGAGGCGACGCGGGCGGCGATGGGCGCGGCGGCCGTGGAGGCGGCCCGCTCGTGCGGGTACGTCGGCGCGGGCACCGTGGAGTTCATCGTCCCCGGCGAGGACCCGTCCTCGTACTACTTCATGGAGATGAACACCCGCCTCCAGGTCGAGCACCCGGTGACGGAGCTGATCACCGGCCTGGACCTGGTCGAGCAGCAGCTGCGGGTCGCCTCCGGCGCCGAACTGGGCTTCGGTCAGGCCGACGTGACGCTGACCGGGCACGCGATCGAGGCCCGCGTCTGCGCCGAGGACCCGGCCCGCGGGTTCCTGCCCTCCGGCGGTACGGTCCTGGCCCTGTCCGAGCTGTCGGGCGGCGCGGTGCGCACCGACTCGGGTCTGACGGCGGGCGTCGACACCGGCTCCACCTACGACCCGATGCTGTCCAAGGTGATCGCGTACGGCCCGGACCGGGCCACCGCCCTGCGGGTGCTGCGCGGGGCGCTGGCGGACACCGTGATCCTGGGCGTCCAGACGAACACGGGGTTCCTGCGCCGGCTCCTGGCCCACCCCGACGTGGTCGCGGGGAACCTGGACACCGGCCTGGTCGAGCGGGACCTCGCCGAACTGCTGCCCGACGGCGTCCCCCCGGAGGTGTACGCGGCGGCGGCCCTGCTGGCGACCGCCCGTCCGGCGCGGACGCCCGGCTGGGTCGACCCGTTCGACGGCGCCGACGGTTGGCGCCTGGGCGGCACCCCGGCCTGGACGGTGCACCACTTCCGGCTCCCGGGCCAGGACCCGGTCGAGGTCCGCACCCGCCCGTCCGGGGCGGGCACCGACCTGCTGACGCCCACCCCCGACGGCGCCGCCGCCACCCCGGGCCACGGCCGGATCGTGGCCCGCGCCGCGGACCGGGTGACCGTCGAACTGGACGGCGTCACCCACACGTTCAGCTGCGCTCCGTCCCCCGAGGGCACCTGGCTGGGCCGGGCGGGCGACTCCTGGCACCTCCAGCGGCACGACCCCGTCGAGGCGAACCTGCGCGGCGGGACGCGCGGCGGCGCCGACACCCTGGCCGCGCCGATGCCCGGCACGGTGACCGTCGTCAAGGTCGCCGTCGGGGACAAGGTCGTCGCGGGTCAGAGCCTGCTCGTGGTGGAGGCCATGAAGATGGAGCACGTCATCTCCGCCCCGCACGCCGGCACCGTCACCGAACTCGACGTCGCGCCCGGCAGCACGGTGGCCATGGACCAGGTCCTGGCCGTGGTCACCGCCGACGAGGAGGCCGGCGAATGAACGGGCTGCCGATGACCGTCCCGGCCCCGGCCGGGCTGCCCGCGCGGGTGCGGATCCACGAGGTCGGCGCGCGCGACGGGCTCCAGAACGAGAAGACGGCCGTGCCCACCGAGGTGAAGGCGGAGTTCGTCCACCGCCTGGCGGCCGCCGGCCTCACCACCATCGAGGCCACCAGCTTCGTCCACCCGAAGTGGGTGCCGCAGCTCGCGGACGCCGAGCGGCTGTTCCCGCTGCTCGCCGACGTCGGGGCGGCGCTGCCGGTCCTGGTCCCCAACGAGCGCGGCCTGGACCGGGCGCTCGCCCTCGGGGCCGACCGGATCGCGGTGTTCGGCTCGGCGACGGAGACCTTCGCCGCGCGGAACCTGAACCGTACGGTCGCCGAGTCCCTGGCCATGTTCGAGCCCGTCGTGGCCCGCGCCAAGCAGGAGGGGGCGCACGTCCGGGGCTACCTGTCGATGTGCTTCGGCGACCCGTGGGAGGGCGCGGTACCGGTCGAACAGGTCGTGGGGGTCGCCAAGGCCCTCCTCGACCTCGGCTGCGACGAGTTGAGCCTCGGCGACACCATCGGCGTCGCCACGCCGGGCCACGTCCAGGTCCTGCTGGCCGAGTTGAACGGGCGGGGCGTGGCCACCGACCGGATCGGCGTGCACTTCCACGACACCTACGGCCAGGCCCTGTCGAACACCCTCGCCGCGCTCCAGCACGGCGTGACGACGGTCGACGCCTCCGCGGGCGGCCTCGGCGGCTGCCCGTACGCCAGGAGCGCCACCGGCAACCTCGCCACCGAGGACCTGGTGTGGATGCTCGACGGCCTCGGCATCGAGACCGGCGTCGACCTGGCCGCCCTCACCGCCACGAGCGTGTGGATGGCCGAACAACTGGGCCGACCCAGCCCCTCCCGTACCGTCCGCGCCCTCTCCCACAAGGAGTAGTCACCCCATGCCCCTCGACCACCGGCTCACCCCCGAGCACGAGGAACTCCGCCGCACGGTGGAGCAGTTCGCCCACGACGTCGTCGCCCCGAAGATCGGCGACCTGTACGAGCGGCACGAGTTCCCGTACGAGATCGTCGCCGAGATGGGCCGCATGGGCCTGTTCGGCCTGCCCTTCCCCGAGGAGTACGGCGGCATGGGCGGCGACTACCTCGCCCTCGGCATCGCCCTGGAGGAGCTGGCCCGCGTCGACTCCTCGGTCGCCATCACCCTGGAGGCCGGCGTCTCCCTGGGCGCCATGCCGCTGTACCTGTTCGGTACGGAGGAGCAGAAGCGGCAGTGGCTGCCGAAGATGTGCTCCGGTGAGGTCCTCGGCGCCTTCGGCCTCACCGAGCCCGGCGCCGGCAGCGACGCCGGCGGCACCCGCACCACCGCCGTGCGCGACGGCGACGAGTGGGTCATCAACGGTTCGAAGTGCTTCATCACCAACTCCGGTACGGACATCACCGGTCTGGTCACCGTCACCGCCGTGACGGGCCGCAAGGCCGACGGCCGCCCGGAGATCTCCTCGATCATCGTCCCGTCCGGCACCCCGGGCTTCACGGTGGCGGCGCCGTACTCCAAGGTGGGCTGGAACTCCTCCGACACCCGCGAGCTGTCCTTCAGCGACGTACGGGTACCGCTGGCCAACCTGGTCGGCCAGGAGGGCCGCGGCTACGCGCAGTTCCTGCGGATCCTCGACGAGGGCCGCATCGCCATCTCGGCGCTCGCGACCGGCCTCGCGCAGGGCTGCGTGGACGAGTCGGTGAAGTACGCGAAGGAGCGGCACGCCTTCGGCAAGGCCATCGGTGACAACCAGGCCATCCAGTTCAAGCTGGCGGACATGGAGACGCGCGCCCACATGGCGCGGATCGGCTGGCGCGACGCGGCCTCGCGGCTGGTGGCGGGCGAGCCCTTCAAGAAGGAGGCGGCGATCGCGAAGCTGTACTCCTCGACCGTCGCCGTCGACAACGCCCGCGACGCCACGCAGATCCACGGCGGGTACGGGTTCATGAACGAGTACCCGGTGGCCCGGATGTGGCGCGACTCCAAGATCCTGGAGATCGGCGAGGGCACCAGCGAGGTCCAGCGCATGCTCATCGCCCGCGAGTTGGGCTTCGGGGGCCAGTAGCGGCGTGACGGGGGCCGGGCGGCGGGTCCGGCCGCCCGGTCCCCGTCCCGCAAGGCCGTCTTCGCACTTCCAGCAAAGGTTAGGCTAACCTTCCTGGCGAACGGCCCTGTGGTCACCTCGCACCCACGCACGAAAGCGGACTTCGACATGCCCAAGCCCCGGACCTCCCCCCTCTCCCGCCGCGGCCTCATCGCCGCCGGTGGCGCCCTCGGCCTCGTCGCGGTCCTGTCCGCCTGCGGGAGCACCGACGCGGCGAAGGACGGTACGGGCACGGACAAGGCCTCCGCCGCCGCGGGCCCGTGGAGCTTCAAGGACGACCTGGGCAAGGACGTCACGACCAAGTCCACGCCGAAGAAAATCGTCGCGTTCACCGGCACGGCCGCCGCGCTCAACGACTACGGCGTCCAGGTCAAGGGCGTCTTCGGCCCCACGAGGACCGCCGACGGCAAGCCCGACGTCCAGGCCGGTTCGCTCGACATATCCAAGGTCGAGATCCTCGGCAACGTCTACGACGAGTTCAACGTCGAGAAGTACGCCGCCCTCCAGCCCGACCTGCTCGTCACCAACACCTGGGACGGCTCGTACTGGTACGTGCCGGAGGCCTCCAAGGACAAGATCCTCAAGCTGGCCCCGGCCGCCGCGATCTCCGTCGGCGGCGACGCCACCCTGGACAAGGCCCTGGAGCGCACCGCGGACCTCGCCAAGTCGCTGGGCGCCGACATGAACACCAAGACCACCGTCGACGCCAAGGCCCGCTTCGAGGCCGCCTCCGCGAAGGTCCGCGAGGCCACCAAGGCCAACCCGGGCATCAAGGTGCTCGTCGGCTCCGGCTCCGCCGACCTCTTCTACGCCTCCACCCCGAAGACCTCCGCCGACCTCAAGTACTTCGAGCAGCTCGGCGTCGAGTTCGTCACCCCGGACAAGGTCGAGGGCGGCTTCTTCGAGAGCCTCAGCTGGGAGAACGCCGGCAAGTACAAGGCCGACCTGATCCTCCTCGACAACCGCACCAGCGCCCTCCAGCCCGAGCAGCTGAAGGCCAAGCCGACCTGGGCCGAGCTGCCCGCCGTCAAGGCCGCCCAGATCGCCCCGCGCGTGACCGAGCCGATCTACTCGTACGACCGCTGCGCCCAGATCCTCGAAGACCTCGCGAAGGCCATCCAGAACGCGAAGAAGGTGGCCTGACCCGACCGGCTCCGGCCACCGCCCCGGGAAGGAAGGATGTCGGGCCCACCCCGTGCCCTGATTCTTAGGTGAGGCTGACCTAAGCGCAACACGTCGTCACGGGACCTGCCCCTGACGGTGGAGCAGGCCCGGGCGGGCGATCGATACGGTCCCTCGATCGCCCGCCCCTGCTTTGTTCCCTCGCGACTCCCGGACTCCCCGGCTCCCCCGCCCCCATGCGTCCTCAGGACCAGGGGACGTCCGGCGCCCGGTGGTAGGTGATCTCCTGGGCGTCCAACCGCGGCCCCTGCGCCGCCAGCCGCTCGCGGTACGAGGTCCAGCCGAGCGCCCCCGCCGGCGACCAGCCCAACTCCGCCAACCCGAGCACCCGCGGGAAGGCCATCAGCTCCCAGTCGCCCCGCTCGGCGATGGTCTCCGTCCACAGCGGCGCCTCCACGCCGAGGACGGCGGATTCCGGGGCCCCGGCCAGGTAGCTCCCCGGGTCCCAGGAGTAGGACCGCTCCACCGGCACGTACCCGGCCCACGCCAGCCCCGGCTTCGTCGTCGTGTCGTACTTCATGTCCAGGTACGCCCGGTCCGCCGGGGACAGGATCACCGGATGCCCGGCCTTCGCCGCCGCCACCAC
Organism: Streptomyces sp. NPDC029836; assembly: GCF_055574495.1. Taxonomy (NCBI): domain Bacteria; kingdom Bacillati; phylum Actinomycetota; class Actinomycetes; order Kitasatosporales; family Streptomycetaceae; genus Streptomyces; species Streptomyces sp. NPDC029836. The sequence goes on from NZ_JBVHZI010000002.1 coordinate 943,494, forward strand.
GGCCGCCCTCTCCGCGGCCGGAGTGCGGTCGTGACCCCAGTACTGGATCACCGCGCCCGGCGCCGGCCGCCCCTGCGCGAGCTGGTGCCATGCCACCACGGTCTTCCCGTGCCGGGCCACGACCTCCTGCGCGCGGTCCATGAAGGCCGCGTAGTCGTCGGCCGGCGTCGCGTGCGCCTCGTCGCCCCCGATGTGCAGGTACTTCCCCGGGGTCAGCTCCGCGATCTCGCCCAGCACCTGGTCCACGAACTCATAGGTGCGCTCCTGACCCACGCACAGCGAGCTGAAGCCGACCTTGACCCCGGTGTAGCGCTCCCGCGCCTTCCCGTCGCAGTTCAGTTCCGCGTAGGAGGCCTGCGCCGCGTTCGTGTGACCCGGCATGTCGATCTCCGGGACCACGTCCACGTACCGGCGGGCCGCGTACTCCACCAGGTCCCGGTACTCCTCCTTGGTCCAGTGGCCCCCGGGGCCGCCGCCGACCTCGCTGCCGCCGCCGTACTCCGCGAGCCGCGGCCACGAGTCGATCGCGATCCGCCAGCCCTGGTCGTCGGTCAGGTGCACGTGCAGCGTGTTGATCTTGTACTGGGCCAGCTGGTCGACGTACCTCTTCACCTGTTCCACCGGGAAGAAGTGACGCGCGACGTCGACCATCGCCCCGCGGTACGCGAACCTCGGCGCGTCCGTGACCGTTCCGCCCGGCACGCTCCCCGTCCCGCGCACCGGCACCAGCTGACGCAGCGTCTGCCCGCCGCGGAAGAGCCCCGCCGGGGTCCGGGCGGTCAGCGTCACCCCGGAGGCGGTCGTCCGCAGCCGGTAGCCCTCCGCCCCCAACTCCCGGGCGCCCTCGTCGAGCAGCAGCCGGATCCCCTCGCCCTCCTGGCCGTCGACCACCGGCAGCGGCAGCCCGCTCGGCCCCCGCAGCTGCTCCGCGAGCAGCTCGCCGACCTGGCGGACCTCCTCCCCGGAGCCGGCGCCGGTACGGATGACCGTGCCGGCGCCGAAGTCGTACCCGGCGCCTTCGGCCCGCGCGGAGGCGGGCGCCGGCAGCAGTCGGTCGTAGGGGGCGAGGGCGGCGGGGCGCGGGCCGCCGGGTTTCGCGTCGTCGCCGTGGGCGGCGGTGCAGGAGACGGCCGCGCCGAGGACGAGGAGGGTGCCGAGCGTGCGTCGCAGGACTCTCATGCAGCCCAGGTATAGACCGAACGACGGGCATCCGGCGATGGGAGAATCGCCGGATGGCGGAAATCATCCAGAAGGACGGTACGTGGACCTTCGACGGGGACGCGGTGCGCATCGTGCCGGGCCGCGACAAGGGGGTGTCCCTGCTGCGCCAACACCTCGGCGAGGTGACCGTACCCCTTCGCGCGATAGCGGGGATAAGCCACGAACCGGGCCGCAAGGCGGGCCGGTTGCGCCTGCGGCTGCGTGACGGCGCGGACCCGCTCCTCCAGGTCACCGGGGGAACGCTGCCGGAGAGCTCGGACCCGTACCGCCTGACCGTGGAGCCGGACCGCACCGGGGTCGCGGAGTACTTCGTCGACGAGGTCCGCAACTCCCTGCTGTTGGAGCAGGTCGACCCCGGACCGGCGCACGCCTACCTGATGCCCGGCCCCGCGGTACCGATCTCGGTGAGCGCGGGCGACGGGACGGTGACCTTCGACGGGGACACGATCACCTTGAAGTGGAGCTGGACGGCGGAGGACGCCAAGACCGCCGGCGGACCGCGCACCTTCCGCACGGCGGACCTCAGGTCGGTCGAGTGGGTGCCCGCGCGGGGACTGGAGAACGGCTGGCTGCGCTTCTGCCTGACGGGCGTCCCGTCGGCCGGCCCCAGCAAGTACGACCCGTACACGGTGGAGATCTTCGGGCTGAAGAAGGACCCGCTGATGGCGCTGGCCGCGGCCGCGGTCGCCGTACGGATGCCCCACCCGGCGGCGACCTCCGCGGCGGCCGCCCCCGGCCCGGCCGCCCTCCCCGCGCCGACCGCGACGCCGGCGCCGGCCTCGGCTCCAACCCCGGCCCCGGCCCCGGCCCCGGCCCCGGCGGGCGACGATCAGGACTCCCTGTTGCGCCGCCTGCGCGAGCTGGGCGAACTGCACACGACGGGCATCCTGACCGCCGAGGAGTTCACCCTGGCGAAAGCGGCGATTTTGCGCCGCTTCTGACCGACCCGAGCCGGAATCACCCATTCCTCTGGTCCAGACCAGCGAGATCCTGCCCGATTCCGGGCAGGATCTTTGCGTTCCGCCCGTTCGCCCGTCAATATCTACGAGTGCTCGACCGCCGCCCGTCGCATGACGACCTCGTCGACCACCTGGTGCGCAGCACCGCGCTGCAGCGCGGTGAGGCCGCCCGGGTGGTGCTCGACGTACTCGCCTACTTCGACGAGACGACCGAGGAGTTCGTCCGGCGCCGCCACCGCGAACTGCAGTCCGCCGGCGCGGTCAACGCCGAGATCTTCGAGCGGATCGCGGCAGAACTGCCGCACCGTGCCGTGGCGCCCCCGGAGCTGTCCCTCCGGCAGTTGCGCCGCATCGTCTACGGCTGAGCACGACAACCGAACTTCAGGAGGGGCAATACCGTATGTGCGGAATCGTGGGTTACATCGGCAAGCGCGACGTGGCACCGCTGCTGCTGGAGGGTCTCCAGCGGCTGGAGTACCGCGGCTACGACTCGGCGGGCATCGTCGTCAACAGCCCGAAGTCGGCGGCCCTGAAGGTCGTCAAGGCCAAGGGTCGCGTCCGTGAGCTGGAATCCCGCGTCCCCAAGCGCTTCGCCGGCACCACGGGCATCGCGCACACCCGTTGGGCCACCCACGGCGCGCCGAGCGACATCAACTCGCATCCGCACCTGGACGCCGAGAACAAGGTGGCGGTCGTCCACAACGGCATCGTCGACAACGCCTCGGAGCTGCGCGCCAAGCTGGAGGCCGAGGGCGTCGTCTTCGTCTCGGAGACCGACACCGAGGTCCTCGTCCACCTGATCGCCCGCTCGCAGGCCGAGACGCTGGAGGAGAAGGTCCGCGAGGCCCTCAAGGTCGTCGACGGCACCTACGGCATCGCCGTGATGCACGCCGACTTCGCCGACCGCATCGTGGTCGCCCGCAACGGCTCCCCGGTCGTCCTCGGCATCGGCGAGAAGGAGATGTTCGTCGCCTCCGACGTCGCCGCCCTGGTCGCCCACACCCGCCAGGTCGTCACCCTCGGCGACGGCGAGATGGCCACCCTGAAGGCCGACGACTTCCGGACGTACACCACGAGCGGTACGACGACCACCGCCACGCCCGAGACCGTGGAGTGGGAGGCCGCCTCCTACGACATGGGCGGCCACGACACCTACATGCACAAGGAGATCTCCGAGCAGCCCGACGCGGTCGACCGCGTGCTGCGCGGCCGGATCGACGACCGCTTCAACACGGTGCACCTGGGAGGCCTGAACCTGGACCCGCGCGAGGCGCGCGGCATCCGCCGGGTCAAGATCCTGGGCTGCGGCACCTCGTACCACGCGGGCCTCATCGGCGCCGGCCTCATCGAGAGCATGGCCCGGATCCCCGCCGACGCCGAGCCGGCCTCCGAGTTCCGCTACCGCAACCCGGTCGTGGACCCCGACACCCTGTACATCGCCGTCTCCCAGTCCGGTGAGACGTACGACGTGCTCGCGGCCGTCCAGGAGCTCAAGCGCAAGGGCGCCCGCGTCCTCGGCGTGGTGAACGTGGTCGGTTCCGCCATCGCCCGCGAGGCCGACGGCGGCGTGTACGTGCACGCCGGCCCCGAGGTCTGCGTCGTGTCCACGAAGTGCTTCACCAACACGGTCGTCGCGTTCGCGCTGCTCGCCGTGCACCTCGGCCGGATCCGGGACCTCTCCGTCACCGACGGCAAGCGGATCATCGAGGGCCTGCGCAAGCTGCCCGCGCAGATCCAGGAGATCCTGGACGGCGAAGAGGACATCAAGAAGCTGGCCGCCGAATACGCCGAGGCCAAGTCGATGATGTTCATCGGTCGCGTCCGCGGCTACCCGGTGGCACTGGAGGCCTCCCTCAAGCTCAAGGAGATCTCCTACATCCACGCCGAGGCCTACCCGGCCTCCGAGCTCAAGCACGGCCCGCTCGCCCTCATCGAGCCGGCGATGCCGACGGTCGCGATCGTCCCGGACGACGACCTGCTGGAGAAGAACCGTGCCGCGCTGGAGGAGATCAAGGCCCGCAGCGGCCGCATCCTCGCGGTCGCCCACCGGGAGCAGGAGAAGGCCGACCACACCCTCCTCGTCCCCAAGAACGAGGACGAGCTGGACCCCATCCTGATGGGCATCCCGCTCCAGCTGCTGGCGTACCACACCGCCCTGGCCCTCGGCCGGGACATCGACAAGCCGCGCAACCTGGCGAAGTCGGTCACCGTCGAGTAGCCGGACCGCGCACATGGGAACGGCCCCCCGGGATCCCCCGGGGGGCCGTTCCGCGTCCGCTCCCCTACCGCGCCTCAGCCCGCGGCGACCGCGCCGCGGCGCGAGGACCGGCCGAACGCCATCGGCCAGTGCGCCAGGACCGCCGTGGCCCCGTACCAGGAGAGCAGTCCGGCGACCGCCGCGACCCAGCCCGCCGCCTTGGCGAGAACGCCGCTGTCGGCGAAGGCGCCTATCGCGAGCAGCAACAGGGAGAGCGTGAAGAGGCCGTACACGCCCTGGCCGAAGAGCCCGCTCGCGGCCCCCACGGTGAGGGTCAGGCCGAGCAGGGCGAACAGGACGAGGAACGATCCGGCGGCATCCGCCGAAACCTTTCCGTCGGCTCCGGCGGCCCAGGTGAACCAGAAGGCGCCGAGGCCCGCGAACGCCGTGCCGTTGAAGCCGTTGCCGCCGCGGAACTCCAGGAGTCCGAGGACGAACAGGGCGAGACCGCCGACGTAGGTGGCGAGCGACACGGAGTTGGCCGCGGACACACCGTCGATGATTCCGGTGTGGCCGATACCGAACGCGAGAAGGGTGAGACCCAGGGCGATGTGTCCCAGGGTCGAGGTCGAGGCCGTGCTTCCCGCAGAGACACCATTGTCCACGGCGGGCTCCCTTCGATCTGCAGTTGTTTGCTGCGTCCCAGCAGCATTTATCTACCCTTTACATGGGGGTTCACAACCGCACAATCGGCATACGGTGGGTTACGGAATGACAACAACGGGTCGCTGCGCCCGCTTCGCCAGCCGCCCCGCCACGGAACCGAAGATCCGGCCCACGATCCCGTGCGTGGAGCCGACCACGATGGCGTCCGCCGAGTACTCCCGGCCGACCTCCTCCAGCTCGTGGCAGATGTCCCCGCCCCGCTCGACCAGGATCCACGGCACCTCGGCCAGGTAGTCGGCGCAGGCCAGTTCCAGCCCCAGCACCTCGGTGCGGTGGTCGGGCACGTCCACGAAGACGGGCGGCTCGCAGCCGGCCCACACCGTGGTCGGCAGCCGGTTTGCCACGTGCACGATGATCAGGCCGGAACCGGATCGCCGGGCCATCCCGATGGCGTACGCGAGGGCCCGCTCACTGGACGTGGAGCCGTCGAAGCCCACCACCACCCCGTGCCGGAAGGCAGGGTCGCAGGGGTGGCGCGTCTGTTCCACCGCGCGCAGGTCGGCCGAACCGGAGTCGGCGAGGGGTTTGCGCTTGCGGTCCGCGGGTTCGGAGAATTCGTGACCGGCCATGGATGTCTCGGCGAAGGATCCTCGGGGGAAGCGACAGGGACGATTTCGGCGACGCAGTGTGACGGGGTTCTGTCCGGGAAGCATCTTCCCGGGCCCTTACCCACCAGGGTACGGCGACACTCCTGTCCTGGCACGGGGCATGCCACCCTTGGAGAGCGTCCCAGGGAGCATGACGGAGGTCCGGCGCCTTGGCAATGGCCGCTGTCCCCTACAGGCAGTGACGAACGACCTCTCAGTCACCCCCGCACACAGTGACCGAGCGCTGTCGCGGGCGTTGGACAGGCGTCCGACCGTCCAGGAAGAGCCCGCAGGGAGTACGCCGTGCCCGGCCATCCGGTTCACCCCGTCCAGCCAGCTCAGCCGACGCAGTCCACCCCGTCCGCCCCTCCGTCCCCCTCCTCCGCGCATCCCCTGCTTCACCCGTCCGTGCCATCCGCCAGGGCGCCTCATGATGACGACCCGGCCGGTGACGTGGTCCGTTGGGCCGCCTTCAGCTGCCTGCTCGTGCCCGTCGTCCTCGTCGTCTACGGCACCTCCTACGGCGGGGCGGCCGTCGCGACCCTGGGGTTGGCGGCCGTCACCGCCGCCTGCCGGGTGCTGTTGCGGTACTCCGAGAAGGCCGAGCGGGCCGCCGCCCGGGTGCTCGCGGAGGAGCCGCTCGGGTCCGGGCACCGCGGTCGGCACTCGCGTACGGGGGGCGGCTCGCACCGCGGTTGCCACGGTTCCGGACCGCTGTCCCCTCACGACTGACCGGTTCGCACGTACACACCCGGTTGTTTTCAGCCAACTTCCCGACCGGGTGCCCCCCTTGCCGGAATGTCCCCCCAACCCCCCTACCACCAGCGACTACAGAGCCCCGCGGGCGTCGCGACCCTACGGGTACTGGCCATGGCCGGACGGGGCGCTTCCCACCCGGGTAGCGGAGTGGAACGCTTCCTGATCGAATGCTTTTCGCCAAGTTGCCAAGTCGACATAGCGCTGCGTGCTGAACTTGTCACGCCGACACCACGGGACGCAGTAGATTCGATCATGTATTTACGGCGGGGGATCCACGTGCAAGGCCGAGGGGAAACGTGCAGGTGCGACCAGACCAAGGAGTCGCGACACCCAAGGGGGGCTTAGCGCCATGAGCCAGGATTCCACCGCCGTCGTCGCGGACGCGGGGCGGAAACTCGCGGGGCGTCGCCGCAGGGAGATCGTCGCGGTGCTGCTGTTCAGCGGCGGGCCGATCTTCGAGAGTTCCATTCCACTTTCCGTGTTCGGCATCGACCGGCAGGACGCGGGAGTTCCACGCTATCGACTGCTCGTGTGCGCCGGGGAGGACGGTCCGCTGCGGACCACCGGCGGACTCGAACTGACCGCGCCGTACGGGTTGGAGGCGATCGCCCGGGCAGGCACGGTCGTCGTTCCGGCCTGGCGCTCCATCACTTCACCGCCGCCGCCCGAGGCGCTCGACGCACTACGTCTGGCGCACGAGGAGGGGGCCCGGATCGTCGGTCTGTGCACGGGAGCCTTCGTGCTCGCCGCCGCCGGACTGCTGGACGGCCGGCCCGCCACGACGCACTGGATGTACGCGCCGACGCTGGCCAAGCGGTACCCGTCCGTCCACGTCGATCCGCGCGAGCTGTTCGTCGACGACGGCGACGTGCTCACGTCCGCGGGCACCGCGGCCGGAATCGACCTGTGCCTGCACATCGTGCGCACCGATCACGGCAGCGAGGCGGCCGGGGCCCTGGCCCGCAGGCTCGTCGTCCCGCCGCGGCGCACGGGTGGCCAGGAACGCTACCTCGACCGGTCGTTGCCCGAGGAGATCGGCGCCGACCCGCTGGCCGAGGTCGTCGCCTGGGCGCTGGAGCACCTCCACGAGCAGTTCGACGTGGAGACGCTGGCCGCCCGCGCCTACATGAGCAGGCGCACCTTCGACCGGCGGTTCCGTTCGCTCACCGGCAGCGCGCCGCTCCAGTGGCTGATCACCCAGCGGGTGCTCCAGGCACAGCGGCTGCTGGAGACCTCCGACTACTCGGTCGACGAGGTCGCCGGACGCTGCGGGTTCCGTTCGCCCGTCGCGCTGCGCGGTCACTTCCGGCGGCAGCTGGGGTCCTCCCCGGCCGCCTACCGCTCGGCCTACCGGGCGCGCCGCCCGCAGGTCGACGTGACGCCGGTGACGCAGCTGTCCGACGTACCGGTGCCGCACCAGCGCACCGCGCAGCCCCAGCGGGCGGCGGCGGCCCTGGCCGCGTCCGGTCCGAGCGTGACGGAGCTGTACGCGCCCGGCCGGGTGCTGCGCGAGCACGCGTAGCGTCCCCCGGGAACCGCATCCGACGAAGGTCCCCCGCACCGGCCGAGCACCGTTGTGGGGGACCTTCGGCATAAGGTGGGGCGCATGAACGATCGCATGGTGTGGATCGACTGCGAGATGACCGGGCTCTCGTTGACGGACGACGCACTTATCGAGGTGGCCGCACTGGTCACCGACTCGGAGCTCAACGTGCTCGGCGAAGGCGTGGACATCGTGATCCGCCCGCCGGACGCGGCCCTGGAAACCATGCCGGACGTGGTGCGCGAGATGCACACCTCCTCCGGGCTGCTCGACGAGCTGGCCGCCGGCACCACCCTCGCCGACGCCGAGGCCCAGGTCCTGGCGTACGTGCGGGAACACGTGAAGGAGCCCCGCAAGGCGCCCCTGTGCGGCAACTCCGTCGGCACCGACCGCGGGTTCCTGCTGCGCGACATGGGCGCGCTGGAGAGCTACCTGCACTACCGGATCGTGGACGTGTCCTCGGTCAAGGAGCTGGCGCGCCGCTGGTACCCGCGGGCCTACTTCAACAGCCCGCCGAAGAACGGCAACCACCGGGCGCTCGCGGACATCAAGGAGTCCATCGCCGAGCTGCGGTACTACCGCGAGGCGGTCTTCGTGCCGCAACCCGGACCGGACTCGGACACGGCCAAGAGCATCGCCGCCAAGCACGTCGTGCCGGGCGCGTAGTACCTCCGGAGACGGGCGCGGGCAAAGGGGGGAGCGAGCACCCTCCCGGACCCTGTACGCTTTTCTTCGGCCGGTCGTTCTGCGACCGGACATGGTGGGTGTAGCTCAGTTGGTAGAGCACCTGGTTGTGGTCCAGGTGGCCGCGGGTTCAAGTCCCGTCACTCACCCTGCGGGAAGGCCCCGGTTCGCGGAAGCGGACCGGGGCCTTTCGCATGTCCGGCGGCCGGCGGGGCCGGTGGCCGCCGGCCCGTCCGTACGGCCGTGCCGTGGTGTTACGTGGACTCCCGCACGACCAGCTCGGTCGGCAGGATCAGCGCCCGCTCCCCCGGCTCCTCGACCGCGCCGTCCCGCAGGCCCGCTATGCGTTCCAGCAGCACCCGGGCCATGGTCCGGCCCATCTCCTCGATCGGCTGGCGCACGCTGGTCAGCGGCGGGTCCATGTGGCGGGCCACGACCGAGTCGTCGAAGCCGACCAGCGCGACGTCGCCCGGGACCCGGCGGCCGGCCGCGCGGAGCTCGCGCAGGGCGCCCGCCGCCATCACGTCCGAGGCGGCGAAGACGGCGTCCAGGGCGGGCCGCCGCTCCAGCAACTCGCGCATGGCCCGGCGGCCGGCGTCCTCGGTGAAGTCCCCGACCGCGATCAGCAGCTCGTCGACGGGGTGCCCGGCGACGGTCAGGGCCTGCCGGTAGCCGTCGAGGCGGCACTGGGCCCCGTACACGTCGAGCGGGCCGGTGATGGTGGCGATCGTGCGGCGGCCCCGGTCGAGGAGGTGGCGCACCGCGCCGGCGGCGCCCGCCAGGTTGTCGGAGTCCACGCTCGGCAGGGTCTCGGCGGCCGACCGCCGGCCGCTGATCACCGCCGGGATGCCCAGCTCGGTCAGCAGCTCCGGCAGCGGGTCCCCGGCGTGCACCGAGGCCAGCAGCACCCCGTCGACCCGGTGCCCCGAGAGGTACTGGGCCAGCCGGCGGCGCTCGCGGTCGCTGCCGGCGAGGGTGAGCACCAGCTGTACGTCGGTCTCGGCGAGGGTGGCGCCGACGCCGCGCACCACGTCGGAGAAGTAGGGCTCCGAGAAGAAGCGGGCCTCCGGCTCGGGGATCACCAGGGCGATGGCGTCGGTGCGGTTGGCGGCGAGCGCGCGGGCCGCCCGGTTCGGCACGTACCCCAACTCGGCGACGGCGGCCTCGACGACCTCCCGCGTACGGTCGCTGACCTTGGCCGATCCGTTGATCACCCGGGAGACGGTGCCCCGCCCGACCCCGGCCCGGACCGCTACCTCTTCCAAGGTCGGCCGTCCTCCACTGCGCCCGTGCCCGTTCATGGCTTCCTCCCGGTTGTGAATCTACCTCTTGACGACTGTGGGAGCGCTCCCACACTGTGTCACACGACACCCGGCACGTTCCGTCCTTCAGGGAGGACCCAGATGCGAGCCCGAAGAAATCTCCTCACCGCGGCCGGCGCGCTCGCCGCGACCGCTCTGCTGCTCGCCGGCTGCGCACAGGACCCGGACGAGGGCCCGAAATCGGGCTCCCCGTCGGGCGGCTCGGGGCGCACGACCCTGACCGTCGGCGTCTTCGGGGCCTTCGGCCTCCAGGAGGCCGGCCTCTACGACGAGTACATGGCGCAGAATCCGGGGATCCGGATCGAGCAGACCTCCATCGAGCGGAACGAGAACTACTACCCGCAGCTCCTGACCCACCTGGGCAGCGGCAGCGGCCTCGCCGACGTCCAGGCCGTCGAGGTCAACAACATCGCGGAGATCACCGCGACCCAGGCCGACAAGCTGCTCGACCTGGGCAAGGTGGCGGGGGTCGACAAGGCCGCGTACCTGCCGTGGAAGTGGGCGCAGGGCACGACGAAGGGCGGGGCGACCGTCGGACTCGGCACCGACATAGGCCCGCAGGGCATCTGCTACCGCAAGGACCTCTTCGCGGCGGCCGGACTGCCCACCGACCGGGAGGCGGTCGGCGCGCTGTGGGACGGCGACTGGAACAAGTACCTGGAGACGGGCCGCGCCTACAAGGCGAAGGCCGGGGACGGCAAGGCGTTCGTCGACTCGGCGTCGGGCGTGATGGCCGCCATCACCGCGAGCAGCGCCCAGCGGTTCTACGACGAACGGGGCGAGGTCGCCTACAAGACCAATCCGGCGGTGCGCGGGGCCTTCGACCTCGCCGCCTCCTTCGCCGGCGACGGGCTGAGCGCCAAGCTCCAGCAGTTCACCCCGACCTGGGACCAGGGCTTCGCCAACGGCACCTTCGCGACGATCTCCTGCCCGGCCTGGATGCTCGGCTACATCCAGGACAAGGCGGGCCCGGCGGGCAAGGACAAGTGGGACGTGGCCCGGGCGCCCAAGCCCAGCAACTGGGGCGGGTCGTTCCTGGTGGTGCCGAAGGCCGGCAAGCACACCGAGGAGGCGGCGAAGCTGGCCGCCTGGCTGACGGCTCCCGCCCAGCAGGCCAAGCTGTTCGAGAAGCGCGGCAGTTTCCCGAGCGCGAGCGCCTCGTACGGGCTGCCGGGGGTGGCGGGCGCCCGGCACGCGTACTTCGGGGGCGCGCCCATCGGGGAGATCTTCGCGCGGGCGGCCGAGGGGGTACCGGTCACGGTGATCGGCCCGAAGGACCTGGTGATCGCCCAGAACCTGGCGGACATCGGGATGCTGCAGGTCGACCAGAAGGGCCGCAGCGCGCAGGAGGGCTGGGACGCCGCGGTGAAGGCCATCGACAACGCCCTGGACCGGTGAGGTCCCGGTGACCGACACGACCGCGGCTTCGGGCACGGCCCCGGCCCCGGCCTCCCCCGCCCGCCGCGTGCGGGGCGGGGAGGGCGGGGCCGGGGGCCGGGGGTCCGGGCGGGCTCAGGTGTGGCGCTCGCGCCGCTACCGGTGGGACCTGCGCTGGAGCCCGTACGCCTTCGTGGCGCCCTTCTTCCTCTTCTTCGCCGCCTTCGGGCTGTTCCCGCTGCTGTACACGGGCTGGGCGGCGCTGCACCAGGTCGAGCTGACCGACCCGGACGCCATGACCTGGGTGGGGCTGCGGAACTTCACCCGGCTGTGGGACGACGCCTTCTTCTGGAACGCGCTGCGCAACACCGTCACCATCGGGCTGCTGTCGACGGTGCCGCAGCTGGCGATCGCGCTGGGGCTCGCCCACCTCCTCAACTACCGGATGCGCGGCTCGGCGTTCTTCCGGGTGGTGGTCCTCACTCCGTACGCGACCTCCGTGGCCGCGGCCACGCTGGTGTTCGTGCTGCTCTTCGGCCGGGACTACGGAATGGTCAACTGGGCCCTTTCCAGCGTCGGGATCGGGGCGGTCGACTGGCAGAACGGGCCGCTGGCCTCCCAGTTGGCGGTGTCCGCGATCGTGGTGTGGCGCTGGACCGGCTACAACGCGCTGATCTACCTGGCGGCGATGCAGGCCATCCCCGGGGAGCTGTACGAGTCGGCCGCCCTGGACGGGGCCTCGCGGTGGCAACAGTTCGTCCACGTGACGGTGCCCTCCCTGCGCCCGACGATCTTCTTCACCTGTGTGGTCTCCACGATCGGGGCGACCCAACTGTTCGGCGAGCCGCTGCTGTTCAACGCGGGAGCGGGCGCGACGGGCGGCTCGGACCACCAGTTCCAGACGCTGGGGCTGTACCTGTACGAGCAGGGGTGGGTGAACCTGCACCTGGGGCGGGCCTCGGCGATCGCCTGGGCGATGTTCCTGATGCTGCTGCTGGTCGCGGGGGCCGCCCGGCTGCTGCGGGGACGGGGGGCGAAGCGATGAGGTCACTGCGCGCGGGCCGGCTGACGTACGCCGTGCTCGCCCTGTTCACGGTCGGATCGCTGTTCCCGCTGGTGTGGACGGCGATCGCGGCCTCGCGCAGCAGTACGCGGCTGGCGCAGACCCCGCCGCCGTTCTGGTTCGGCGGGAACCTGGGGCGCAACCTGCGGGTCGCCTGGACCGACGCCAACATGGGCGCCGCCCTGCTGAACACGGTCGTCGTCGCCGGTACGGTCGCGGCCGTGACCGTCGTGCTGTCGACGATGGCGGGGTTCGCCTTCGCCCGGCTGCGGTTCCGCGGGCACCGGGTCCTGTTGTCGCTGGTGGTCGGGACGATGCTGATCCCGCCGCAGCTGAGCGTGGTCCCGCTGTACATGTTGGTCGCCGAACTCTCCTGGACGGACCGGCTGCAGGCGGTGATCCTGCCGGCGCTGGTGTGCGCCTTCGGGGTGTTCTTCATGCGGCAGTACCTGGCGCAGGCGTTGCCGATGGAGCTGGTGGAGGCGGCCCGCACCGACGGGGCGAACTCGTTGCGGGTGGTGTGGCACGTGGTGTTCCCGGTGGCCCGGCCGGCGATGGCGGTCCTCGGGATGCTGACCTTCGTCATGACGTGGAACGACTTCTTCTGGCCGATCGTCGCGCTGACCCAGAACGGCAGCCCGACGGTGCAGGTGGCCCTGACGGGGCTGGGCCGGGGCTACGTCCCCGACCAGTCCGTGATCATGGCGGGTGCGCTGCTGGGCACGCTCCCGCTGCTGCTGGTGTTCGTCGTCTTCGGCCGCCAGATCGTGGGCGGCATCATGCAGGGAGCGGTGAAGGGATGAACGGCGTGGGGGACATGCGATTCCCGAAGGGGTTCCTCTGGGGAGCGGCCACGGCCGCCTTCCAGATCGAGGGCGCGGCCGGGCTGCGCGGGCCGTCGATCTGGGACACCTTCTGTCGTACGCCGGGCAAGGTGCACGGCGGTGACACGGGTGACGTGGCCGTCGACCACCACCGGCTGTGGCGGGAGGACGTCCGGTTGATGGCGGAACTCGGTCTGGGCTCCTACCGGTTCTCGGTGTCCTGGCCCCGCGTCCTGGCCGGCGGGATCGGCTTCTACGACGCGCTCGTGGACGAACTCCTCGCGCATGACATCGAGCCCTGCGTGACCCTGTACCACTGGGACCTGCCGCAGCACCTGGAGGAGGCGGGCGGTTGGCCGGCCCGGGAGACGGCCCACGCCTTCGCCGGGTACGCGCGGACCGTCGCCGACGTCCTCGCCGACCGGGTCGGGCTCTGGACCACGCTCAACGAGCCCTGGTGCAGCGCGTTCCTCGGCTACGCCTCCGGGGTTCACGCCCCGGGCCGTACCGATCCGGCCGACGCCCTGCGGGCCGCCCACCATCTGAACCTGGCCCACGGGATGGCGGCCGCGGCCCTGCCCTCGCACGTCCGGACGGGCATCGCGCTCAACCCGAGCGCGGTACGGCCGCTGACCGACTCGGCCGGTGACCTGGACGCCCAGCGCCGCATCGACGCCCTCGCGAACCGGATCTTCACCGGTCCCCTGCTGCACGGCGCCTACCCCGAAGACCTCCTCTCGGACACTGCGGCGCTGACGGACTGGTCCTTCGTCCGGCCTGGGGACGAGGCCCTCATCCACCAGCCACTCGGCTTCCTCGGCGTGAACTACTACACCCCGGCGGTGGTCTCGGCCTCCTCCGACGGCCCCCGCGCCGACGGCCACGGTGCCACCGGCCACTCCCCCTGGCCCGCGGCGGACGGCGTCGCCTTCCACCAACCGCCGGGCGAACGAACCGACATGGACTGGTCGATCGACCCGACGGGCCTCTACGACCTGCTGATGCGGTTCAGCGCCGAGGTCCCGGGCCTGCCCCTGATGGTCACCGAGAACGGGGCCGCGTACGCGCCGGACCTGCACGACCCCCGGCGCATCGGCTACTTGCGGGAGCACCTGTCGGCGATCCACCGGGCGATCGGCGACGGCGCGCCCGTCGGCGGGTACTTCCTGTGGTCGCTGATGGACAACTTCGAATGGTCCTACGGCTACAGCAAGCGGTTCGGCATCGTCCACGTCGACTACGAGACCCAGACCCGCACCCCCCGTTCCAGCGCCCGCTGGTACGCCCGCCTGGCCCGCACGGGCACCCTCTGACCGCCGGCGGTCGGTGCCGCCCGCCCTGGCCGCCCACCCCCGGCTGCCCACCCCACCGCTACGGCCTGCGGAAGTCGGCGGCGTTCTCCTCGGCCCAGGTTTCGAAGGACCGCGCCGGGTGTCCGGTGAACCGTTCGACGGTGTCGGTGGTGGCGGTCGGGAGGCCTTCGGCGGCAGCCCAGTAGCCGAGGAGCGCGTCGGCCATGGAGCCGGGCAGGTACGGGGCCACCTCGGCCTTCCACTGTTCGGGGGTGACCTTCTCGTAGGGCAGGGTCCGGCCGAGGACGGAGCCGAGTATCGCGAGTTGGGTCGCGAAGGTCAGGGACTGCGGCCCGGTCAGGGTGTGGGCCCCGCCACCGCGGCCCGGGTCGGTGAGCAGGGCGAGGGCCGTCTCCGCGATGTCGGCCTCATGGATCGGGGCGGAGTGCGCTCCCGGGTAGGGCAGTCGGACGGGCCGCCCCGCGGCGAGGGACGAGGACCAGCCGCGGGCGTTCCCCGCGAAGGCCCCGGGGCGCAGCAGGGTGGTGTGCAGCGAAGAGGCCGACAGGACCTCCTCGACGGCGAGGTGGGCGGCTGCGAGGGGGTTCACGGCGGCGTCCTCCGTGATCACCGCGGAGGAGGACAGGAGCACCACGTGCTCCACCCCGGCGGCGCCGGCCTCCTCGACGAACGCCTCGATCCCGGCGGCTTCGGCGTAGAGGAAGACGGCGCGGATCCCGGCCAGCGCCCCGGCGAAGGTGGTGGGATCCGCGAGATCGCAACGCACGGCCTCGGGCGTGTCGGGCTCGCGCGAGGCGAGCCGGTAAGGGAGTCCGCGACCGGCGAGGAGGGTGGTGAGGGAACGGGCGACGGCGCCGCGGCCGCCGGTGACGAGGATCGACATGTCGATCTCCTGATCTGCTCGTGAGGCTGGTGGGTTCGGGTGACCACTTCGGTGTGCCGTAAGCTGAGTACGTGACGCAGATTCTGTGCGATACATTCTCTGCGCCACACAGTTAAATCTCAGGCATGGAGAGGCCGATGTCAACGGATTCCCCCCGTACGGGTGAGTGGAGCCGCGCCGAACTGCTCGCGCGCATCGTCACGGAGAGCCAGCGGCACTACGCCGACTACTCGCTCTTCAGCCAGGCCATGGCCGATCACGTCGGCCTGCACCCCACCGACCTCCAGTGCGTCGGCCTCCTGGACCTGGAGCCGGGGCCCGTCAGCACCGGCGACGTGGCCCGCCTCACCGGGCTGACCTCGGGGTCCGCTACCCGTCTCGTCGACCGGCTGGTCAAGGCGGGCATCGTCGAGCGGCGGGCCGATCCGCACGACCGGCGCCGCTCCCTCGTCGTCCTCTCCCCCGCCGCCCGCGACCGGATCCACCAGGCCTGGGACACCCCCGGCCGGGCCTTCGGGGCCGTACTGGACCGCTACTCCGACACCGAACTCGCGCTCATCGCCGACTACCTCCACCGCGCCGCCGAGGTCGGCCGGGCGCAGGCCCAGCGGCTGAACTCCGGCGACCCCGCCTGACCACCCCTGCTCCGGGGCTACCGAGGCCCCCGTTCCGCGGCTACCGTCCCGCCCCACGGGCAACGACGCGCGCCGGAGACACGGGAGGGTCGGCGTGCGGCTGGAGGTTGCCCGACGATGCCCGACGCCCTTCCCGACACCGCCGCCGGCCCCGGCCCCACGCCCGGCCCCACGCCCGGCCCCGCCCCCGGAGCCGGCCCCCGCCGCCGGCGGCTTCCGCGGGGTGTTCGCGCTCGGCGGCCCCGCCCTGCCCGTGTTCGCGTTCCTCGCATGGGCGGCCACCGGGCCGGCCCGTTCCACCAGCCCGAACAGGGCGATGAGGTGCGGGCGACGGCCAGGCCGATGCCGGCGACGGCGACGGCGAAGGCGGCGCGGACCGTTCCGGACACCGCCAGGAACGTTAGCGACAGCGCCGCTTGGACGCCGATCGTCCAGCGCAGCCGCACCGTCAGTTCGGCCGTACCGGGCCGGGCCACGGTCAGTAAGCCGGCGACGGAACTGGTCACGGAACGGATGGCCGAGGCGATGACGGTGGTGGGCAGCGGCCTGATCCTGGGTCAGGCGTTGGCGGCGGCCGCCGCCGGGCCGCTGGCCGCGGCGTACGGGTACCGGGCCGCGTTCGCCGTCTCCTGCGCGGCGGCCGCCGCCTCGACGGCCCTGGCCCTGGCCCTGGCCGCGACCCGTCCGGCCTGCTTCCGCCCCGGACCGGCATGATCCGCCCGGGAGGATCCGTACGGCATGACCCGCCCGGGAGGATCCGTACGGGACGATCCGCGCGGGATGCCGCCGGACGGACCGTCCCCGTACCGAAGGCGATGCGACTCAGGGCCTAACGCCCCCCGCCCAAGGCCGCGAGGCCCTTCGCCAGATCCTCGGCATTCATGACGGGAGCGACCTCGATCTCCGCGTTGAGCTGGAGGAAGAGGTCCTCCACCAGAGCCGGGACCATCGCGCTGTCCTGGAGGTCGAAGACCATCCAGCAGGAGCGCACGCCCTCGTGCAGTCCGAAGTAGGCGGCCTCCGGCTTGACCGTGTCCATCAGTTTCTTGATGGTGTGCGGCAGCGAGCCGGTCTTGATCCCCTCGTTGGCCGCGGCGGTTTCCATGTGGGCGCGGAGCATGACTCTCATGCGGGGCTCCTTCCGTCACGCCCACGCTCCGTGCGCTGCGGGCGCGGGGCAACATCTGAGCCCCCGTCCGGGGCCGGCCCCGGGAAGGAGCCCGGGAGGTCGGGGTCCGGGGAGGGCCGCCGGAACGACGCGGTCCGCCGTCGCGTGGGCGACGGCGAGGACGACGCCGATGGCGACGGCCGAGACGGTGAACAGGATCCACGCCCACAGGTACAGGTACAGGTACAGGTACAGGTGCAGGCCGAGCAGGGAGCCGCCGTAGCCCTCGTTCCTCAGCAGGGCGTGCAGCAGCGTCCGGCGCCCGGCGGCGACGGAGCCGCCGATGACGGCGACCAGGGCCACGCTCAGCCCGCCGTGCAGTCCCGGCCGGTGACGGCGCCGTCGCCGAGCGCCGTACGGATGGCCCAACCCGCCCCGTCAGTCGCCCCGCCGCTTGCGCCGCGTGCGGCGGCCGCCGGCGCCGCGGTCGCCGCCCCGGGCGCGGTCGTCGAGGGCGATCCAGACCCGGACCTCGGTCCCCCCGAGGACGGAGCGGCTCAGCCGGACGTCGCCGCCGGTGGATTCCGCGACCCGGCGCACGATGTCCAGTCCGAGGCCCGTCGAGCCGTCGCGGCCTCCGTCGTTGCCGCGCCGCAGGGCGGCGTCCGGGTCGGCGATGCCGGGTCCGGCGTCGGAGACGAGGACGATGACGGCGTCGCCCGCGTCGTGCACGTCGACGGCGAACGGGGTGGCCTCGGGGGTGTGCCGGAAGACGTTGCCGAGCATGGCGTCGAGCGCGGCGGCGAGTTCGGGCCGGGCGACGGGGATGCGCACGACGCGGTCCACGCCGGCGAGCCGCACCTCGCGGCCCTCGTCCTCGGCGAGCGCCGACCAGAAGTCCATCCGGTCACGGATCACCTCGGAGGCGTCGCAGCCGGCTCCCGCACCACCGGCCGCGCCCGCGAACCCCTGCGAGACGGGCCGCTGTTCACGGGCGGTACGGATGATCGTGTCGACCTCCCGTTCCAGCTGCTCCACGGCGGCCCGGGTGTGTTCGGCGGCCGGACCGTCGCCGAGGGAGGCCGCGTTGAGCCGCAGCACGGTCAGGGGCGTGCGCAGCCGGTGGGAGAGGTCGGCGGCGAGTTCCCGTTCGTTGGCGAGGAGTTCGACGACCTGGTCGGCCATCGAGTTGAACGCGACGGCCGCCGACCGGAGTTCCTTGGGCCCCTCCTCGGGCACCCGGGCTCCGAGCCGCCCCTCGCCGAGCTGGTGCGCGGCGTCCGCGAGCCGTTCGGCGGGCCGTACGAGGCGGGCGCCGAGCCGGTCGGCGACCGCGACCGAGCCGATGATCAGGGCGAATCCGACGCCTGCGAGGACCAGCCAGGCGGTGGTGACGCCGTTGCTGACCTCGTTCTCCGGCACCAGGATCTCGATGACCGCGATGTCCCCGGAGCCGAGGGCCGTGGGCTGGAGCACGACGGAGTCGCCGCCGCCGACGTGGGCGGTCGTCGCCCGTCCGAGGCCGCGCACCTCGGCGACGACGTGCGCGCCCGCCCAACCGTCACCGATGTCGACGGCCCCGGTCCCGCCGATGGCGGGTACGTGGACGGCCATCCGGCCGGCGGCGCCCATCTGCGTCGACTCGACGGCCTTGCGCAGTTGCACCGGGTCGGTGGTGATGGACAGGGTCGGCCCCATGGTGGCGGCCTGCCGTTCCGCGTTGGAGATGGCCCGGTCGCTGGCCATCTCCTGCACGACCATGCCGAGCGGGACGGCGAAGGCCACGACCACCATCACCGTGACGGCGAGGCACACCTTGACCAGGGCCCACCTCACGCCGGCGGCTCCAGTTTCACGCCGACGCCCCGCAGCGTGTGGAGGTAGCGGGGGCGGGCGGCGGTCTCGCCGAGCTTGCGGCGCAGCCAGGACAGGTGCACGTCGATGGTCTGGTCGTCGCCGTACGACTGCTGCCACACCTCGGCGAGCAGTTCGCGGCGGGCCACGACCACCCCGGGCCGGCCGGCGAGGAAGGCGAGCAGGTCGAACTCGCGGCGGGTGAGGTCGAGGACGGTCCCGTCGAGTTCCGCCTGGCGGCGCAACGGGTCGATGGCGAGTCCGCCGACGCGCAGCACCCGCGAGGGGGGTTCGGCGCCGGCGGCGCGGGCTCGGCGCAGGACGGCGGCCATCCGGGCGGAGAGGTGTTCGACGGAGAAGGGTTTGGTGAGGTAGTCGTCGGCGCCGTCGTTGAGGAGCCGGACGATCTCGGCCTCGTCGTCGCGCGCGGTGGCGATGATGACGGGGACGTCGGTGATGCCGCGGAGCATCTTGAGGGCTTCCGCGCCGTCGAGGTCGGGCAGGCCGAGGTCGAGTATCACCACGTCGAAGCGGTGGTGGGCGACCTCGCGCAACGCCTCCAGGGCGGTGCCGACGCTCCGCACGGTGTGGGAGGCCTCGGTCAGGTGCCGGATCAGGGCGGAACGTACGAACTGGTCGTCCTCGACCACGAGCACACTAGCCATGGCCGCACGGTAGTCCATTCGGGGGACCCCAGGAGGCGCCGGGCCACCTCTGGGGCGGGTGGTGCAGTATGTCCCCGATGCGTCGAGGACTTGTACATGCCATGGCCTGGATCCTGGCGACCGCCGCGGCCGTGACCCTGTCGTGGTGGGGCGTGCGCACCGTCATGTCCGGGACCGCCTACGATCCGCCGCTGGCCGTGCCCCTGACGACGACCCCGCTGTCCTCCTCGACGCACGGCACGCAGTCCCCGTCGCCGTCCCCCTCGCCCCCCTCGTCGCCGTCGCCGTCCGCGACGCCCTCCCCCTCGGCCTCCGCGTCGGATCCGGCCCCGGCGGCGAGGCCGAAGTCGCCGCCGCCGGCCGCCGCGCCGTCCCGGGGGCCGGAGGCATCGGGTCGGGTGAAGGGGTACTCGGTCACGGGCGGCCGGGTCGTCCTCGACCTCGGGACCGCCTCGGCCGAGCTGGTGTCGGCGACGCCGGAGGCGGGGTGGCGGATGCAGGTGTGGAAGCAGGACCTGTGGATCCGGGTCACCTTCACCCGCGACGGCCGGGAGTCGTCGGTGTTCTGCACCTGGCACGACACCGCCCCGCGCGTGGAGTTCGACGAGCGCTGAGCGGGGACGGGACCCGGCCGCCTACCGGAACACCGAGGGCGGCGGTTGCGGCGAGGCGACCGCCGAGGCGTCCGCGACGGGCGCGGCCCCGCCGGTGAAGTCGGCGAGGGCCCGGCCGTGTTCGACCCGGCCGGGGTGCGGGTCGCCGGCGACCCGGCGGGTGAACTCCGCGACGGGCAGCTCCCGGTCGGCGGCGACGAGCACCGCGTTGCCGAAGCGCTTGCCCCGCCACACCACCGGGTCGGCGGCCAGGGCCAGTTCGGTGAACCGGGAGGCGGCGGTGGCGATCTGGCTCCGCAGGTGGGTCAGCGGCGGACCGTCCGCGAGGTTCGCCACGTACCAGCCGGTGGGCGCCAGGGCCCGGCGTACGTCGTCCAGGAACTCGGTGCTGGTCAGGTGCGCCGGGGTGCGGGCGCCGCTGAAGACGTCGGCGA
Organism: Streptomyces sp. NPDC029836; assembly: GCF_055574495.1. Lineage (NCBI taxonomy): Bacteria > Bacillati > Actinomycetota > Actinomycetes > Kitasatosporales > Streptomycetaceae > Streptomyces > Streptomyces sp. NPDC029836. The sequence continues at coordinate 964,262 of NZ_JBVHZI010000002.1, forward strand.
TGACGAGGTCGGCCCAGCCGTCGGGGATCTTGGCCAGGCCCGCCCGGGCGTCCACGGCGCGGACCCGGATGCGTGCCTGGGGATCCAGCGGCAGGTGTTCGCGTACGAAGGTGACCAGGGCGCCGTCGATCTCGACGACCTGCTGGGTGGAGCGGGGCCGGCCGGCGGCCGTGTAGCGGGCCAGGGTGAAGGCGCCGCCGCCCAGGTGGACCACGTTCAACGGCTGCCGGGCGGGGGCGACGAGGTCGATCAGGTGGCCGATCCGGCGCTGGTACGAGAAGTCCAGGTACCCGGGATCGTCCAGGTCCACGTGGGACTGGGGGGCTCCGTCGATCAGCAGGGTCCAGGCGCGGGCGCGCTCGCGGTCGGGCGCCAGCTCCGCCAGGCCGCCGCCCACCTGCCCGGAGACCGGCTCCGCGCTCCCGCGCGGTCCGCCGCCGCCGCCCTTGCCACCCCTGTTGCCCTTGCTCTTGCCTGCCACGGCTCCATTATGGCTGGTCAGCGCATCAGCGACAGTTGTCGGCCGCTTCGATGAGCCGGGCGGCCTCGCCGAGCGCCGCGCGCAGCACCGCCGGGTCGGTGACCGGTCCGACGGCTTCGGGCGGGAGCAGCCAGCCGGTGCCGCCGGCCGTGGGCGAGGCGGCCTCGCCGAAGCGCATGCCGCGTCCGTTGGTCTGCGTACAGGCGCTGCCGGGCAGGTCCCAGCCGTCGGCGGTGCCCGGGGGGACGAGGAAGCCGAGGGTGGCGCCGGAGCCGTCGTGCAGGACGGGGCCGACGCCGGGGGCGGTGAGGCCGGCGCCGCGACGGATGATGTCGACGGCCTCCAGGCCCTGCCGGGTGGGGACGGTCACCAGGTCGGGGGCGTCGGGGGTGTCGATGACGGTCGCGCCGGTCTCGGGCGCGAAGTCCGTTCCAGTGCTGTCCATGCCGGCCTCCACCAAGGGAACCCCTCCTCGATCCGTATCCGCATGGGTCCAACGCACCGGAGCGTCAACGGATGCGGCGGCAAGACGCCGCAAAGGATGGCAGTTCATGGCGGATCACGGGTGAGATATCCGTTTTGTAGCCAAACATCGCATGAACGACCCTGCGTCGGCGGTACGTTCATGCGCGCCGGGGCCCCTCATGGGGCAAGTACAACCGGGATCCACTGAGATTGCCGAGCTTGTCCAGAGAGGCCACGTCCATGGCGGCGTTCCCCCACTCACCCAACTCCTCCTTCCGGCGGCTGCGCGCGGCGCGCTCCCCGGCCGAGTTCGCGGCCATGGTGCGCCGGGCCGCACGGGAGATCGGCGAAACGGTTTCCTGCGACGCCCGTTACATCGGCCGGGTCGAGTCGGGCGAGATCCGCTGCCCCAACTACGCCTACGAACGCGTCTTCCTGCACATGTTCCCCGGCCGTACCCTGGCCGACCTCGGCTTCTCCCCCCGCGAGACGGTGCGCGGGAGGTCGGCGCAGCGCGCCGCCCCCGAACCGCCCGCCCCCGTCCACCTCATCCACCGTTCCAAGGAGAGCGACGTGCTGCGTCGCGCGTTCATGGCGGGCGGCTCCGCGACCGTGGCGGCCGCTACGCTCAGCCTCACCCTGCTCGGCGACACCCGCCGGCTCCCCACCCGCGCCGGCGAGGCCGAGGCCGCCGCCGTCGAGGACGCCGTACGCCAGATCCGGCTGCTGGACGACCGGCACGGGGCGGACGCCCTGTACCGGCGCGCGGCCGGACCGCTACGGACCGCCTACGCGCTCCTGGACGCGGGAGCCACCCGGCAGTCCACCGAGGACCGGCTGCACGCGGGCGCCGGGGAGCTCGCCGTCTCGGTGGGCTGGCTCGCGCACGACTCCGGCCGCTTCGAGGACGCCCGCTCGCACTACGCGGAGGCGCTGGCCACCGCCCGGGTGTCGGGCGACTGCGGGCTGGAGGCCCACGCGTTCAGCAACATGGCCTTCCTGGCGCGGGACCGCGGCCGCCCCCGCGAATCGGTACGTGCCGCCCAGGCCGGCCGGCACGCGGCCCGCTCGATCGGCTCCCCCCGACTGCTGTCGCTGCTGGCGCTGCGGGAGGCCGGCGGCTGGTCGGGGCTGGCCGACCGCAGGGCCTGCGAGGAGGCCCTGGCCCGGGCGCACACGGAGTTCTCCAAGGGCCCCTCGGCCGCGGACCCGGAGTGGATGTCCTTCTTCGGCGAGGCCGAACTGGAGTCGCTGGAGTCCCGCTGCTGGGCCTCCCTGGGCGAGTTCGCGCGCGCGGCCCGGCACGCCCGCCGGGCCGCCGACCTCCAGGACCCGCACTTCGCGCGGAACGTGGCCCTGTACACCGCCGAACTCGCCGACGACCTGGCCCGCGCGGGGGCGCCCGACGAGGCCGCCTGGGCGGGGGGCCGCGTACTGGACCTGCTCACCGAGGTCCGGTCGACGCGGATCCGGTCCATGGTGGCGGGCACGGCCAAGACCCTGGTGCCGCACCAGCGTTCCCCCCGCGTGGGCGCCTTCCTGACCCGGCACGCCTCGGCCTGAGGGCCTGAGGGCCTGAGGGCCGGGCCGGCGGCGGGCCCGTCAGGCGTCGAGGTGCCCGGTGTCGTTCCAGCGTTCCAGCGCGGGGGCCCCGTACGCCCAGCCCAGGACGGACAGGGAGGTCGGGTCCAGCCGGATACGGGCGCCGAAGGAGGCCTCGAAACCGAGCCAGCGGGCGGCGAGGGTACGCAGGATGTGGCCGTGGGCGAAGACGAGGACGTCGCGCTCCGCCGACCGGGCCCAGGCCACGACCTCGTCCGCGCGGGCCGCGACGTCGGCCACGGACTCGCCGCCCGGCACCCCGTCGCGCCAGATCAGCCAGCCCGGCCGGACCGCCTGGATCTCGGCCGGGGTCATGCCCTCGTAGTCGCCGTAGTCCCACTCCATCAGGGTGTCCCACGGCTCCGCCCGGATCCCGAAGCCGGCCAGGTCGCAGCTCTCGCTCGCCCGGACCAGCGGGCTGGTGCGCACCTGGAGGTCGTGCAGGTCCGACCACGGCTCGCGGGCGAGGCGTTCGCCCAGCAGCTTCGCGCCCTGCCTGCCCTCCTCCAGCAGCGGCACGTCGGTACGTCCGGTGTGCTTGCCGAGGCGCGACCAAGCCGTCTGGCCGTGGCGGGCCAGCAGGATGCGGGGAGCCATGTGAGTTTCTCCTGGTCCGTGGGGGTTCGCTCCGGTACGGGCGAATCCGTCGTCCGACCATCATCCATCACATGAACACAGGGCAACTCCTCCCCTCCCCGCAGCGTCATACACCGTATGACCAATCGACGGCGACCCACGTGGTGGGCGGAACTGCTGCTCCTGGCCCTCGTCTACGGCGCCTATTCCGGCGGCAGGCTGCTGGCGCGGGGCGACGTGGACCTGGCCGTCGACCACGGGCTGGCGATCCTGCGCGTCGAGGAGCTGCTGTGGATGGACTTCGAGCGGCCGCTGAATCGTCTCTTCTCCCAATCGGGAGTCCTCGGCATACCCGCCGACTTCGTCTACGCGTCCCTGCACTACCTCGTCACCCCGGCCGTGCTGATCTGGCTCCACCAACGCCGCCCCCGGCACTACCGCGCCGCCCGGACCTGGCTGGTGGCCTCCACCCTGCTCGGACTCGTCGGCTTCTCCCTGCTGCCCACCTGCCCGCCCCGGCTGCTCGACGCCTCGTACGGGTTCACCGACACGATGGCGCAGTTCAGCGCGTACGGCTGGTGGGGCGGGGAGGCCAGTGCCCCGCGCGGGCTCGGGTCCTTCACCAACCAGTACGCGGCGATGCCGAGCCTGCACGTCGGCTGGGCGCTGTGGTGCGGGGTGCTGCTGTGGCGGCACGCGCGGACGCCGCTGGTGCGGGCGCTGGGGATCGCCTACCCCGTCCTGACGACGGTGGTGGTCATGGGCACCGCCAACCACTACTTCCTCGACGCGGTCGCCGGCGCCGCCGTGATGGGCGCGGGCGCCCTGATCGCCCGCCGCCTGCTCGCGCTCCGCGACCCGGCCGGGACCGGCACGGACGCGGCTCCGGACGCGGCTCCGGACGCGGTCCCGGACGCGGGCCCGGGCGCGGCTCCCGGAGGTCGAGCAGTCGGTTTCCGCGGTAAGTCCCCGATTGTCGGTGGCGGATGGGACACTTCCGCCCGTGAGCTCCTTCCCGCCCAGCGGCCGCCCGCAGCCGACACCGCAGACGACGACACTGCGGCAGCGGCTCGCTGACCTGCGCGGCCCCGCCGTCCCGCCCCGCCCGCTCGACGCCCGGGCGCTCGCCGCGCTCGCCGCCAACCCCGGTTGCGGCAGAAGGGCCCTGCTCGACGGCGCGGGCGTGGACAAGACGGCGCTCGCGGCGGCCCTCGGTTCGCCCGCCTCCTTCGGCCAGTCCCAGTTCGCGATCGTGCGCGGGAACTCCTTCGAGGCCAAGGTCAAGGGCGACGGCGGCGCCGAGCTGCTGCGGCTGGTGCACGAGCGGCTCGGCGGCGGCGAGGCTCCCGGCCCCGACGCCCGCGTCCCCGACCTGACCGCCGCCGGGCCCGAGGGCCGCGCCGCCCGTACCGCGCTGGCGCTGCGCGAGGCCACCGCCGCCGGGGCGTGGACGCTGCTCGACCATCCGATGCTGGCCCTGGAGGTGGCGGGCACCCCCGCCTACCTGGAGCCGGACGCGGTCGTGGTGCACCCCGACGGCCGCTGGACCGTGGTGGAGATCAAATCGTTCCCGATGATCGACGGGGCGGCCGACGCGGCGAAGGTGGGGGCCGCCGCCCGGCAGGCCGCCGTGTACGTGCTGGCGCTGGAGCGGACCGCCGGGAAGCTGGCCGAGGCCGAGGTGGGGCACCGGATCGTGCTCGTCTGCCCGAAGGACTTCTCCAACCTGCCCACCGCCGCCCTGGTCGACGTACGCCGCGAACACGCGGTGACCCGGCGGCAGTTGGAGCGGCTGACCCGGGTCGAGGACCTCGCCGCGGCGCTGCCCGAGGGGCTCTGCTTCGATCCGGCCCGCCCCGCCGAGGAACTGGACGAGGCCGTCTCCGCCGTCACCGCGGCCTACGCCCCCGAGTGCCTGGCCGCCTGCGAGCTGGCCTTCCACTGCCGCGAGCGGTCCCGCGCCGCGGGCGACCCCGGCGCGCTGGGCCGTTCCGTACGGGGCGAGCTGGGCGGCCTGACCACCGTGGAGGCGGCCCTCGCGGCGGCTGCCGGGGCGGGCCCCGCCGACGATCCCACCGCCGCCGCGCTGCACCACGCGGCCCGGCTGCGCGCCGAGGCCCTGGAGCAGGCCGCGGCCCGCCCCCCGCACCACGCCCCGGAGACCCCCGAATGCCCCTGCTGAGCACCCTGGCCCGGCTTGAGGCGGTCCGCGCGGGCCGCGCCCAGCCGCTGGCGACCGTACGGCACCGCCACCTGAGCCCGCGTCCGATGGTCTTCGTACCGCTGACCACCGCGGGCGAGGCGGGCGCCCCGCTCGGCGCGATGGTGGGCACCGACCGGCACGAGCCGCGGGTGTTCGTGATACCCCAGCCGCGCGACCGCGACCTGCGCTGGGCGTTCCTGGCGGAGCTCGCCGTCCACGTGCTGGCGCACATCGACGCGTACGCGGACACCGTCGAGCCCGCCGAGCGGACGGAGACCGACCCGGAGAGCGGCAAGCGCGTCAAGGTCGAGACCGAGCTGTGCGTGGACGCGCCGCAGCTGATCGTGCCCAGCCGCGCCGGCGTCGAGTACGTACGGCTGCTCGGCCGCTCCATGCGGTTCCGGCGCACCGCCGAGGAGGATCCGGAGAACCCGTACCCGGCGCCCTCGCAGGTGCCGATGCTGGGCCGCTGGTTCTCGCACCTCGCCGAACGCTCCCGGGTGCCCGGCTCCTCGATGCTGCTGTCGGCGACCGATCTGCTGTCCCGGCACTGGGCCACCGGCCAGAGCAACCTGGAGGACCAGCACCTGGGCGCGCTGCTGGGCTGGATCGACCCGCCCGGGGGCACCTCGGGCGCGCGGGCGGCGTACGAGGCGGAACTCACCCGGGACGGGCGGGGCCAGTTGTCCTGCCCGCCGGCCGGCCCGGCCACCGATCCGGCGTTCGACAACACGCTGCTGGCCCCGGCCATCGCCCGCTTCGACGCGGCCCGCTCGGCCCTCGCGGCCGGGACCGGCGGCGAAACCCCGGTGCGGGAGGCCGAGGGGGCGGTGCGCGCCCTGGTCGTCTCGCAGATGGAGCGCGCCTGGCGGGACACCTGGCGGGCGCTCGATCTGGTGCGCGCGCTGCCGCCGGGCGAGCGGACCGAGGAGCGCTGGACCCGCGACCGCTGGTCCTACACCGGTCACCGGGACCGCGTCCGCGCGGGCGAGCCACCGCAGCCGCGCCGCGACGACGCGGTGACCGCGGCGCAGAAGCTCGCCACCCGGGAGACCGAGCAGGTGCGTCTGGACGCCCAGGAGGCACTGGACGATCCGCTGGTCATGGCGGGTCGGCGGCTCGCGGGCGAGGCGTTCGCCGGTGAGGTCACCGAGGTGGTGATGGAGTGGACGGACTCCAAGCGGCCCAGTCCGCGCCCGCTGGTGACGGTGGCGACGGAGGACCGGCCGCAGCTCGCCGAGGACGGCGGCGGGAAGGTGTACCGCTCGCTGGACGGCCGCCCCCAGTCGGCGCTGTTCGTGCGCCGGGAGGACGACGGACACCTCGTGCTGCGGCTGCTGGACAAGATGGGCCGTACCCGGGAGCCGGAGCCGGGCTCGGTGCCGGAGAAGGGCGACCGGATCTGCTGGACGCTGTTCGAGCACGACGCGCGCGGCGGACCGAAGCTGCCCGATCCGGAGAACACCCCGTGGACGCACGGAGGGCCGCCCGGATCGGCGGCGTCCGTCCCCGGCCCGCTGCCCGACGCCGTGACCGACGAGGACATCCTGTGACCGCCTTCGACCCGGGCGCGGCCGCCGCCCAGGCGACCGCCGCCATCCTGCGCGACACCCTGCACGGCACCGAGCGGGGCGTGGTGGTGGATTCGCCGCCCGGGGCCGGCAAGTCGACGCTCGTGGTGCGCGCCGCGCGGGAACTGGCCGCGGCCGGGCGCCGGCTGATGGTGGTCGCGCAGACCAACGCGCAGGTCGACGACCTGGTGCTGCGGCTGCACGACAAGGACCCGGAGCTGCGGGTGGGTCGACTGCACAGCAGCGACGGCGACGCCTACGACCCGGCGCTGCGCGAGCTGCCGTCGGTCACCCTGTCGTCGAAGCCGGGTGACCTCGCGGAGTTGCCCATCACCTTGTCGACGGCGGCGAAGTGGGCGTACGTGAAGGACGCCGAGCCCTGGGAGCACGCCATCGTGGACGAGGCGTACCAGATGCGCTCGGACGCGCTGCTGGCCGTGGCGGGGCTGTTCGAGCGGGCGCTGTTCGTGGGCGATCCCGGGCAGCTCGACCCGTTCAGCGTGGTCGGCGCCGAGCAGTGGGCGGGCCTGTCGTACGACCCTTCGGCGTCGGCGGTCTCCACGCTGCTGGCGCACAACCCGGGGCTGCCGCAGCACCGGCTCCCGGTGTCGTGGCGGCTCCCGGCGACGGCCGCGCCGCTGGTCTCGCGCGCCTTCTACCCGTACACCCGGTTCCGCAGCGGCACCGACCACGGCGACCGGCGGCTCTCGTACGGGGTCGCGGGCGACGGTTCGGGCCCCGACCGGGTGCTGGACGAGGCCGCCGAGGCGGGCTGGGGGTTGCTGGAGCTGCCCGCGCGGCACACCCCGCGCACCGACCCGGAGGCGGTCCGGGCGGTGGCGCTGGTGGTCCGTCGGGCCCTGGACCGGGGCGCGGTCACGGTCGACGAGCAGTCCCCGGACCCGTCGCCGCTGACGGCGGACCGGATCGCGGTGGGTACCGCGCACCGCGACCAGGCGGCCGCGGTGCGCGCCGCCCTGACCGCGCTGGGCGTGTCCGGGGTTACCGTGGACACCGCGAACCGGTTGCAGGGCCGCGAGTACGACCTGACAGTGGTGCTGCACCCGCTGTCGGGCCGCCCGGACGCCACCGCGTTCCACCTGGAGACGGGCCGGTTGTGCGTGCTGGCCTCCCGGCACCGGCACGCCTGCGTGGTGGTGGCCCGGGCGGGCATAGCGGACCTGCTGGACGCCCACCCGTCGACGGAACCGGTCCAACTCGGGGTCACGGTGAAGTTCCCGGACGGCTGGGAGGCGAACCATTCGGTGCTGGCGCACCTGGCGGAGCACCGGGTGGCGTGGCGGCCCTGACGGGGCGTCGCGCGGGCCGACTTTGACATAGTGCGCGGCCCGCGTTTCCCCAGGTGAGGCGCCCCCGGCCACAATGGCGGCCGTTCAGCACGGCGCGGCCGACCTCGGTCGTGCCGGGGCACCATCACGGCACCACCCACGGGGAGTTCATCCATCATGACCCGCCTGCTCGTCATCTCCGCCGCCACCCGCCCCACCTCCAGCGGCCGTCCGCTCGCCGCCTGGGTGGCCGACCGGGCCCGCGCGCACGGCGCCTTCGAGGTGACCCCGGTGGACCTCGCCGAGATCGCGCTGCCGTTCCTGGACGAGCCCGAGTACGCCTCCACCGGCATCTACGCCCACCAGCACACCCGCGACTGGAGCGCCCTGGTGTCCTCCGCCGACGCGTTCGTCTTCGTGCTGCCCATGTACAACGGCGGGTTCACGGCCCCGTTCAAGAACGCCGTCGACTTCCTCTACAGCGAGTGGCGGGGCAAGGCGGTCGGCGTGGTCAGCTACAGCGCGGGTCCGACGGGCGGCGTCCCGGCCGCCGAGATGCTGCTGCCGGTCCTGACCCGGCTGGGCATGCGGGCGGCCGGGCGCTCCGCGTCGGTCCCGGGTGTCAACGCCCTGATCGGGGACGCGGGCTTCGAGGCCCCGGCCGGGCTGGTGGAGCGGCTGGACGGGGTCCTCGACGACGTCGCGGCGCTGGCCAAGGAGCCCGTCGCCGTGTGACGCGGGGCACTCTTGCGCGACGTTGGACAATGGAGGGTGGCCCGGAAGGATTTCGCACGCGCAGCAGGAGGACACGCATGGCAGAGCCCGAGCGGACCGAGCGGAGGCTACGGCCCGCGCCGTTGCTCTTCGAGCCCTCGGCGGCCGCCACGGACCCGGAGCACTTCTTCGACCTGGAATCCATCGAGGATCCGCGTGAGCTGCTGGCCCGGGCCACCGAGCTGACGCTGGCCTTCCGGGCGGCGCACGACCGGGCCGTGGAGTTCCAGGCCCTGGCGGCGGCTCAGCTGGCGGATCCCCGGCGCTTCGACCGGATCCCGCCGGAGGCGATCGCGGAGGTCGCGGAGTGGACCGAGGACTACGCGCGCAAGATGATCGAGTTCGGCGAGGACCTCCAGCGCGGCGCCGCCCCGGAGGGACCGTAGGCGTACCGACGGCCGGGCGGGTGCGGATCCCGTATCCGCCGGGCGGGTGCGGATCCCGTACCCGCCCGGCGGAGGCACCTGGCATATGCGCGGCGCAACATACCCCAGCGACGCCCGCCCTGTCCCGGTTTTCGGTAACTCCCGGGAACGGTGGCATCACGCCCGGTAGACCTGGGGCATGACGACGCTGACGACGGCCTCCACCGGTCCCTCCCTCGACGGCACGGACGGACGCCCCGCGTCCGCGACCCACGTCACACCGCAGGGCGCCGCCTGGCTGGCATCCGCGTCCGCCCGGCCCGAGCACACCCTCGCCGCCTGGCTGGCCCGGCCCACCACGCCCGGCGCGCTGCCCTGCGGGACCGCCTTCGACGTCGTCAACGTCCCGCTCGTACGGGGCCGCCGGATGCTCGACCTGCTGTGGGAGCGGGGCCCCGGCTCCGGCCCGGCCGCCGTGCACCGCGGCCGGATGCTGCTCTTCGCCACTCCGGGGACGGCCCAGCGGTTGCCGGCCCTGCTGGCCTGGGAGGAGTGGAGCCCGGCCGCGCCGGCGCCGCTATGCCACGGTCTCGGCGACGCCGTCACCGTGCCCCCGCTGGCCGCCGTGCCCGGTCCCTCCCGGTGGCTCGTGGCGCCCGATTGCCGACTCCCCCGGCTGCCCGGCCCGGACGCCCTGCTGTGGGCGTTCCTGCACGCCGGCCGGGGTGCGGCGACGATTTTTCCTTCGCCGGATCCTGATGCTAATGTCTACGACGTCAGCACGCGCCGCTAGCTCAGTTGGTTAGAGCAGCTGACTCTTAATCAGCGGGTCCGGGGTTCGAGTCCCTGGCGGCGCACAGACGGAAGAAGGCCCCCCACGCGAGTGGGGGGCCTTCTTCGTGTGCCGTCCCGGGCGGCCGGCTATGTGGTGATCTTGACCGTGTACGCGCCGGACCGGGTGCGGTCGGCGACCTCGATCGTGATGCCCTCCCCGGGCACGGTGAAGGCCTCGCCGACCTCCAGGGGCGCGTCCGCCAGCGGCGGGTACACCGAGCGGTCCCAGCAGGCCTCGGTGCGCGGGTGCGCGTCCAGGACCTCGATGGGGCCACCGCCGGACGACGCCTCGTTGCGGACCCGGTAGACCAGCACCCCCTCGGTGCAGGTCTCCCCGTCGTTGCCGACGGAACCCCGCGCCTCGACGGCGATCGCGCTGCCGGGGCCCGTACGGATCACCGCCAGCCGGGTGCCGCCGGTGCTGCCGGGGGCGGGGGCCTGGGCGAGCGGCTGGAGGGTGTGCATCGAGGAGCCGGACCGTACGCAGTCCACCTGCGAGCGGTCCAGCCAACCCAGCTTCCACTTGTGCCACGCGAACAGGTCGGGGGCCATGCCGAACTGGCTGCCCATGACGTCCCAGTCACCGACGTACGTGTCCCAGTCGCCCTTGCCGTCGGAGGGGCGGTGGTAGAGGTCGGGCAGGTCGAAGACGTGTCCGGTCTCGTGGGCGAGGACGTTGCGGTCCGGGGGGTGCCGCTCGAAGACGGTGACGATCCGGCGCAGCGGCGTCCCGTCGGCGGTCGGCGGCCGGTCGAAGTTGACGACCTTGGTGGCGTCGGAGTCCACCCCGGGCGCTTCCGGATCGGCGACGAAGTAGACGACGTCGTAGGCGCTGAAGTCGACCTCCGGGTCCGCGACGGCGACCGCGTCCCGCAGGTAGGCCGCCCGGTCCTCGGGGGCCCAGTCCCGCCTTATCCCGTACTCGGTGGACGGCTTGGGCATCCGGATCCACTGCTTCTGCGGGTGCGGGACCAGCCGGAACCGTCCGTAGGAGGCCCGCTCGAAGAAGTCGCTGGTGGCGGGGAAGTAGTCGGAGGTCAGCTGGTCCGGGGTGAGGCCGGTGCGGTGGTCGGGGAAGGAGAGGAACACCATCACCGCGTTGAGGGTGCGTTCCGGCTTGGGATAGGCGCGGTTCCAGGTGTCGAGGCCGAGCGAGTGGTGCGCCGCCGTACGGGTCAGGGCGCAGGGGCCCGCCTCGGAGTCGGCCGCGGCGGGGGCGGCGATCAGCGACATGGCCGCGAGGGCCGCCATGGAGGTGAGGACCGCCGCGGCACTTCGGGCGCGGGAGCCGTCCACTCCCCCGGGTGTCTGCTGTCGCGGCACATCGACCTCCGGTGGTGGATTGGTGACCTTTCATCCACTTTGAGGCGATTGTCTTACTAATGCCTTGTTCCGGTGCCCCACACGAGTGAGCGCTACGGCAAGACGGTGACCCCCGGGGTTCACGCACACGCATACGGAACGTCACGATCGATCACCGGGGATCAGGTGCGGGTCACGGCTGCTCACAGGTGTGCGGAAACGATCAGCCCGGGGTGGTCGGCGGACCATCCGACAGGGCGTCAGCACGGCGCCGTCGCGACGAAGGACCGTGTTCCGTACGGCGACGCCGCTGGATAGGGCCTCCCGGCAGCCTCTATGATCGGCACACTTTCCTGCACGGACACTCACGAGCACTGCGGGAGCCAACGGTGAGCGGAACCTCAGAGGGGACCGGTTCGGCGGCCGACAGCATCCGATCGGCCCTTACGGAGCGTCACCCAGTAGTGCCGGCCGTGCCCGGCATGGCGGCGGCGCCGGACCGGTTCGCGCCGGAACCCCTCGACTACCGGGCCGCCTTCGACGCGGCCCACCTCGCGATGGCCGTGGTCGGCCGCGACGGCGACGTCATCGCCGCCAACCAGGCCCTCGCCGGGCTGCTGGGCGGTGAGCCGCGCGCGCTGATCGGGCAGTCGGCGGCCGACCTGGTGGACCTGGCGGCCGAGGCCCGGACCTGGCAGGCGTACCAGGAGGTGTTGCGCGGACGGCAGGCCCGGCTGCGCTGCACGCGCCGCCTCAAGCACCCCGACGGGCACTCCTTGTGGACGGAGGTCACCCTGGGGCCGGTCCCCGGCACCAGGGACGTGCTGCTCTCGGTCGCCGACATCAGCGACCGGCGCGACCTCCAGGCCCGGTTGCGCCACCTCCAGATGCACGATCCGGTGACCCGGCTCCCCAACCGGGCGCTGTTCTTCGAGCGGCTCTCGGCCGCGCTGGAGGCCTCCGCGTACGGGAAGGGCGGAACGGGCCGCATCGGCCTGTGCTACCTCGATCTGGACGGTTTCAAGGCCGTCAACGACACCATGGGGCACCGGGTCGGGGACCGGCTGCTGACGGCGGTCGCGGCCCGGCTGACCCAGTGCGCGGACCAGTCCGGGTACGGGCGCACCGGCGGCCACCTGGTGGCGCGGCTCGGCGGCGACGAGTTCGCGCTGCTCGTGGAGGACTCCACCGGCACGGACCAGCTCACGGACCTGGCGCGGAGCGTCCTGGCCGCCGTACAGGAGCCGTTCGACCTGGCCGGACAGCGACTGTCGGTGTCCGCGTCGATCGGCGTGGTGGAACGCGACACGGAGGGGACGACGGCGACCGGGCTGATGCAGGCCGCCGACACGACGCTGTACTGGGCGAAGGCGGACGGCAAGGCCCGCTGGACCCTCTTCGACCCGGAGCGCAACGCGCACCGGATGACCCGGCAGGCGCTGTCCTCGACGCTCCGACCGGCGGTGGAGCGCGGCGAGTTCGAGCTGGAGTACCAGCCGCTGGTGGACCTGGAGAGCGGCGCGGTGCGCGGGGTGGAGGCCCTCGTGCGCTGGAACCACCCGCAGTTCGGCACGTTGACGCCGAATCGGTTCATCGGCATCGCCGAGGAGGACGGTTCGATCGTCCAGTTGGGCGGCTGGGTGCTGCGGACCGCCTGCCGGCAGGCCCGCCGTTGGCAGATCGAACAGCCCAGTGACGCACCGGTGTTCGTGTCGGTGAACGTGGCGGTGCGGCAGGTGTGGGATTCCGACCTGGTCGGGGACGTCGCGGAGATCCTCGCCGAGACGGGGCTGGCCCCGCAGCTGCTCCAGCTGGAGCTGACGGAGTCGGCGGTCATGGGCTCGGCGGGCCGCCCGCTCCAGGCCCTCCAGGCGCTGAGCGACATGGGCGTACGGATCGCCATCGACGACTTCGGCACCGGCTATTCGAACCTGGCCTACCTGAGCCGGCTGCCCGTGTCGGTCCTGAAGCTGGACGGCTCCTTCGTGCACGGCTTCCGCTACGAGGACGGGGCGCACCCGAACCCGGCCGACGAGACCATCGTGGAGGCCCTGGTCCAGCTCGCCCACCGGCTGGGCCTGACGGTCACCGCGGAGTGCGTGGAGACCGCCGGCCAGGCCGCCCGCCTGCGGCGCGTGGGCTGCGACACGGGCCAGGGCTGGCTGTACTCCCGCGCGGTGGCCCCGGACGTGATCGCCCGCATGATCGGCCGCCAGGCCGCGGCCCCGCGTCCCGCGGTCTGAGGGGGCGCGGGGCGACGCGGCGCCGGGCCGTGCGCCGCGGGAGCGCGGCATCGGGCAACCGTGGGACACACCCCGCCCCGCACCCGGAATCCGGGGCGGGGCGGGGTGGCGCTCGGCGCGGGGTGGGGGGAGATCAGCAGGCGCCGAGGTCCTTCCAGACACCCCATTCACCGGTGGTGCCGGGCGCCTCGTTCTGGGTCCACCACTGGGCCTTGTACTTGCGGCCGTTGTGGGAGACCTCCGTGCCGCCGGTGTAGACGCTGCCCGCGACGTAGGCCGGGACGGAACCGCAGCCGGTGGGCGGCGTCGTCGGAGGCGTGGTCGGCGGGGTCGTCGGCGGGGTGGTGGGAGGCGTGGTCGGCGGGGTGGTCGGCGGCTGGGTGGTGCCGCCGAGGGCGTCCGAGATCTGGTTCAGCAGGGTGGTGTTGTTGTCCAGACCGAGGAGGGAGTACATCATCGCGCCGGCCAGGCCGCGCTGCTTGCCGTAGTCGACCCGGGCCTGGATGGCCTTCTGGTTCAGGCCGGTGAAGAACTCGCCGTCCTTGTAGAAGTAGGCGGACTTGGCGCCCTCGTCCCAGAAGGTGGTCGCCGGGTTGTCGACGATCCCGCCGAGCTCCTTGTAGTGGGCGATGCCGGCCTGCTGGCTGACCGGGCGGACGTTGGAGGCTCCGGTGGCCGACTGGGCGAGACCGTTGTTCGCGCCGGCCGGGACGCCCTTCCAACCGCGGTAGTAGAACTCGTAGCCCAGGGTCAGCTTGTTGGCGGGGAAGCCGCCGGCGATCCCGTAGACCGGGTTGCCGTCAATCCAGGAGTCGATGGCGTTGTCGACGCTGTACTTCTGGGTGCCCGGGGCGATCGGGTCGGTCGGGTCACCGGCCGGGGAGTAGAGCGGGGACTGGTGGTAGGTCGGGCCGTCGCTGTCCCAGGCGCCGTGCATGTCGTACGTCATGATGTTCGCGTAGTCGAGGTACGCGCCGATCTTGTCCGTCTCGATGTACTTGATCTTGTCCTGGCCGGCCGGCAGGGCCGCCGTCAGCAGGTACTTCTTTCCGCCGTTGGCCGTGCCCTCGGCGTCGAGCTGCTTGCGGAACTCCTGGAGCAGCAGGGTGAAGTTCTGCTTGTCCTCGGGGCCGTAGTGGTTGCCCAGGTGGCCGCCGGAGGAGCCCGGGTACTCCCAGTCGATGTCGATGCCGTCGAAGACGCCCGCCGCGGTGCCGGGGCCGCCGAAGCCGCCCTCCACCGGGAGGTCGCCCTTGATGTACTGCTTGATGCAGGAGGCGACCAGCTTCTTGCGGGAGGCGTCGGTCTTCGCCGCGTCGTGGAAGAACTTCGAGTAGGTCCAGCCGCCCAGCGAGATGTTGATCTTCAGGTGGGGGTACTTGGCCTTCAGTTCCTTGAACTGGTTGAAGACGCCCACGATCGGCTGGTCCCACTTGTCGGCGACGCCGTCCACGCTGTCGGCCGCGCTGAAGGACTTCTGGTAGTCGGCGTAGCTGTCGCCCGCGCCGTCACCGGCGTTCGGGTTGTTGTCGTCCCCGGCCGCCTTGTTGGCCTCGAAACAGGTGAGGTCGGTGGGGTGGATGTTGCCGAACGAGTAATTGATCACGTCCAGCTTCCCCGCGATGCCCCGGGTGTCGAGGTGCTTGGGGTAGAAGGCGTTGCCGTAGACGCTCCACTGGTCGTAGTAGGCGATGCGGACACCGCCGCTGCTCACGGTGGTGGAGGCGTCCGCGGCCTGCGCGGTACCGAGTCCCGCGAAGGAGGCAAGCGCTCCGGCTGCCAGCGCGGCCGTGGCGGCGGCCGCGATGAGGGGTTTACGGATGTGCATGAACTGCCTCCGGGGGGTGGGAGGGGAGGGCATCGGCTTCAGGTGAGAGAAGTGATAGCGATCACCGACCGCCCCAGTCAATGGTTTGGACCAAAGAAGGACTAGACCACTGAGCGGCCAAATGTGCTCGTCAGAGACCTGAGCGCACACGAAGAACCGCCCGCCACCCCGGGTGACGAGCGGTTTAAGACTCCCTTAGGCCATGCTCCGGCAAGGTTTCGGCAACAAACCAGCCAAACCCCGTTCTCGACCGCTCAAGACGGAATCGAGAGGTCCGTCGGCATGCCGTACGCATCTGCGACGAGCCCGTAGGACCGCAGACGGACGTCTCCGCCGTGGGCGTTGGCCGTCAACATCAGCTCATCGGCGCCCGTCCGCTTCACCAGCCCGTCGAGCCCGGAGCGGACCTCGTCGGGGGTGCCGTGGACGATGTTCGCGAGCCAGCCGTCGACGAACTCCCGCTCCGGCGGGGAGAAGGGGTACGCCGCCGCCTCCTCGGGCGTCGGGACCAGCCCGGGCCGGCCGCTGCGCAGCCGGAGCATCGACAGCGCGCCGGTCAGGACCTGGGCGCGGGCCTCCCGCTCGGTGTCGGCGGCGAGCGCCGAGACTCCGATGACGGCGTACGGGGCGTCCAGGACGGCCGACGGCCGGAAGCTCTGCCGGTACAGGTCCAGCGCGGGCAGGGTGCCGGCGGCCGAGAAGTGGTGGGCGTACGCGAAGGGCAGGCCCAGCTCGCCGGCGAGGCGGGCGCTGAAACCGGAGGAGCCGAGCAGCCAGACGGGCGGGCGCCCGGCGGGCCCCTGCACCGGTCCGGGGACGGCGTGCACGCGGGCGTACGGGTGCCCGTCGGGGAAGTCGTCGTCGAGGAAGCGGAGCAGCTCCGCGAGCTGCCGGGGGAACTCGTCGGCGGCCTCGTCGAGCCGCCCGGAGCCGCGCAGCGCGGCGGCGGTGCGCGGGTCGGTACCCGGCGCCCGGCCGAGTCCGAGGTCGACGCGGCCCGGGGCGAAGGCCTCCAGGGTGCCGAACTGCTCGGCCACGGTCAGCGGGGCGTGGTTGGGCAGCATCACCCCGCCCGAGCCGAGCCGGATGCGGGAGGTGTGGGCGGCCAGGTGGGCCAGGATCACGGCCGGTGAGGAGCTGGCGACCCCGGGCATGGAGTGGTGCTCGGCGACCCAGTGCCGGTGGTAACCGCGGGACTCGGCGAGCCGCGCGATCTCCACGCTGGTGCGCAGCGACGCCGTCGCCGTGCTGCCGCTGCCGACGGTGACGAGGTCGAGGACCGACAGCGGCACCGGCGCCCCGCCCCGGACGGTCCCGCGGATCGGATCCGCGGCCCCCCGCCCCTCACCCGTGTGCCGGCCCGCGTCCCCGGTGTCGCTCATCGTCGCTCCCGTCCCGTCCCGTTCGTCTCGTTCGGTGGCTCTACGAAGTAATCGAACGGTCCCGGTGCCCCCGGGCATTCCCGGCAGACCGGGACGCGCTCATGCATCTGGCATATGCCAGATGAGTTACGCCTGATGGAGGGACTTGATTAAGCCATCAATCTCATCAACACACGCTCCACGTGGGCCTCTTGATGGCTATCGTGGTAGAGCAAGCGGTAACAACCTGGTAGGGGGAAACCGTGGCGCTGAAGCCCGAGCCGACCGCGCCGTTCCACTCGGTGCAGTACGCCCTGCGCGTACTCGAAACGATCGCCCGCCACACCGGCGGCGTGACCGACGTACAGATCGCGCGTGAGACAGGCCTGCCCGCGGCCCATCTCGCCCCGATGCTGCTCATGCTGCGCCGGGAGGGGTACGTCCTGCAGGTGTCGGACGGCGCCTACGCCATAGGGGACTCCCTCGTCCTGCTCGGTTCCGGGATCGACCGGCAGCAGGCTCTCCAGGAGAAGCTCCAGGAAACCCTGGACCGGCTGCGGGATTCGGTCGGCGCGGCCGTGTACATCAGCCGGTACGTGGACGGCGAGGTCCGCATCACCCAGTTCGCGGACAGTCCGCGCACGCCGAAGGTGCACGAGTGGGTCGACTTCCGTTCGGCGGCGCACGCCAGCGCGGTCGGCAAGTGTCTGCTGACGCAGCTCGACCTGAACGGGCGGCGCGACCACCTGTCGCGGCACAAGATCGCCCGGCTCACCTCGAAGACGATCGTGAACGAACGGATCCTGTTCTCGAAGCTGGACAGCCAGCCGGCCACCGTGCCCATGCTGGACCTGCAGGAATACGCGGTCGGGACGGTCTGCGCGGCCGTACCGATCACCGCCGGAGCGGCCGTGGGCTGCCTGGCGCTGTCGCTGCCCGTCGAGCACGCCCACCGACTGCGGGCCGCCGCCGACACCCTGAACCGCAAGGCAGCACCGCTACTGCTGTCGCTCACGCTCTGAGGGGCGCGTCCCGGTTGGTCCACCGAGGCCGGAGAGGCCGGAGAGGCCGGAGAGGCCGGAAAACACTTCGGGCGGTTCCCGGTGAACCGGGAACCGCCCGAAGTACAGGTGCGCCGCCAGGGACTCGAACCCCGGACCCGCTGATTAAGAGTCAGCTGCTCTAACCAACTGAGCTAGCGGCGCCTGACAAAGAAAATACTACCTGCTCCCCGGGGGTGCTCAAAACCATTACCGCGCGCGGGCGCACGCGCCGGCAGCCGCCGGGAGGCGTCCCGGGGCGGGTCCCTCGCGCCGACCGAAACGCGTCTGCGTCCGGCGCCCGGGTCGGCGGGGCGCCTGGGACGAGTGGTGCGGGCGGGGTGGGTGGGGCTGGTGGGGCGGGGTCAGTGGTCCAGGAGGGCGCGCCGGCCGTGGGCGTCGTACGCCGTCAGCAGGGCGCGGAGGTCCGGGGCGTCGAGCGGGCGGTAGCCGGGGGCGCCGGGCGGCCGCCACCAGACGGGTTCCGGGCAGCGGAAGCCGGTGCGGCGCAGGGCGACCCGGTGGACCTTGTTCGTCGCGGTGACGGGCAGGGCGTCGAGGATCCGCAGGTAGCGGGGGGTTATCTTGGTACCGAGGTCCGGTTGGGCGGTGAGGAAGCGGGTGAAGGCGTCCGGATCGAAGGCCTCTCCCCCGCGCAGTGCCAGGGCGGCCATGACCTGGTCGCCGGCTGCTTCGTCCGGGACGGCGTAGACGGCGACGGCGGCCGCCGCGTCCCAGCGGGCCAGGATGTTCTCGATCATCGCGGCGGCGAGGTTCTCGCTGTCGACGCGCAGCCGGTCGTCCGTGCGGCCCGCGAACCAGAGGAAGCCGCCGGGGTCGC
The DNA here is from genome assembly GCF_055574495.1 of Streptomyces sp. NPDC029836. Classification (NCBI taxonomy): domain Bacteria; kingdom Bacillati; phylum Actinomycetota; class Actinomycetes; order Kitasatosporales; family Streptomycetaceae; genus Streptomyces; species Streptomyces sp. NPDC029836. The sequence continues at coordinate 983,037 of NZ_JBVHZI010000002.1, forward strand.
GGAAGAAGAGGTCCCCGGTCCAGTACCAGCCCTCGCGGGTGCGGGCGGCGTCCGCGTCGGGGTTGCGCCAGTAGCCCTCGAACCGGCTGCGACCCCGGTTGACCAGTTCGCCTATGGCCTCCTCGCCGTTCAGCAGGCGGCCGTCGGGATCCAGCAGGGCCGGGGGGCATTCGCGCCCGGTCTCCGGGTCGATGACGGCGAGGTCGTCGCCGGCTCCGGCGCGGCCGAGGGCGCCCGCCGGGGTGTCGGGGGTGCGCTGGACGGAGGCGCCGCCCTCGGTGGCCCCGTACCCCTCCACCAGCCGGACCCCGAACCGCTCGGCGAAGCGGGCCGCGTCGACCGCCCCGGCCTCGGTGCCGAAGCCCAGGCGCAGGGTGTGTTCGCGGTCGTCGGGGCGGGGGCCGGTCGCCAGGAGGTACTGGACGGCCCGGCCGACGTAGGTGAAGTAGGTCGCGCCGTAGGCCCGTACGTCGTCCAGGAACGCGGAGGCCGAGAAGCGGCGGCGCAGGGCGACCGCGGCGCCGCCGGCGAGGGCGGGCAGCCAGTCGGCGATGACGGCGTTGCCGTGGAAGAGCGGCATGCAGACGTAGTGGACGTCGTCCGGGCCGACCGAGAAGTGCCGGGCCAGGGAGTGGCCGGCGGCGGCGAGCCGGCCCTGGGTGCAGATGGCGGCCTTGGGGGCGCCGGTGGAGCCGGAGGTGAAGTAGAGGAGGAGCCGGTCGGCGGGGCCGGGCGGGCGGCGTACGGCCGCGTCGCCGGGCGCGGCGCCGGCGTACGGGGCGAGCAGGGCCTCGTACTCCTCGGTCCCGGTGACCAGGATCCGTACGCCGGGCAGGTCGAGGCCGCGCAGCAGCGGCAGGTGGGCGGCTTCGGTGACCAGGATCCGGCAGTCGGTGTGCAGGATGTCCCGGGCCAGCTCGGGGCCGCGCCGGGTGGGATTGATCCCGGCGACGGCGGCCCCGGCAAGGGCCGCCGCGCCGAGCCAGAACGGGAACTCGGGGGTGTTGTCGAGCAGCACGCCCACGTGCGGCTGCGCCCCCGGCGCCAGCAGGTCGACGAGCAGGGCCGCCCGGGCGGCGGCCTCCCGGGCCGCGCGGTGGTGGCTCAGCGCGGTGGGGCGACCGTCGTCGTCCCGGTACTTCAGCCCGGGCCGGTGGTCGTCCCAGCCGCGCGCCACGAGTTCCGCGACGGTTCCGGGTGCGTCGGATGCGTGGGGGGCATCGGGTGCAGTCGTCGTCCGCATGCCGCCGGAGGTTAGCTGACGTTCCGTCAGAATTGAACGTCGGAGCAGGAGTAGAAGGCCATCGGGGTGTCGTGGACGGTCCACACGGCCAGGATCATGTGCCGGCCGGTCTTCCCGCTCGGCATGGCGCCCTGGTGGGTGGTGGTCATGGCGGGACGGGCGCCGTTGTAGGCCACCGTCAGGAAGGGCTGGAGGTCGAGCGCGGAGCGGGTGAGGGGCCGGCTCGGGTCCCAGCCGTTCTTGGTGACGTAGTACTTGATGTCGGTGGTGGCGTGGTTCGCGGTGAACTGCCAGCGGAAGCTGTAGCCCTGCCCGGCGCTCACGCTCGTGGCGGGCCAGGCGCCGCCGCGCGGGTCGTCGAGCTGCGCGAACTCGGGGTGACCGGCGGCGCATATCGTGCCGTCGGAGGGGCCGAGGCCCGGGAAGCCCTTGGGGCCCTCCGCGCTCTGCGGCTCCCACTGGATGGGCCCGCAGTTGGAGACGGTCTTGTTGGCGCAGAGCTTCTGGCGGCTGATCGGGGTGTCGGTGTAGCCGTGGCTGCTCGCGGTGGGCGCGGTGACCAGGGCGGCGGCGGCGAGGAGGCCGAGGCCGAGCACGGTGGCGCCGGCGGCGCGGCCGGTGCGCGCGGGGCCGCGGGGCGGCTCGACGCCGCTGGAGTGCGCGGACGGGTCGGGGCGGGTGGGCATGCGGAAGAGACGCATGATGCTCCTTGGACGTGGGGGGACGCGGGGATACGTGGGGGTCGTGGGGATCGTGGGGGATCCGGCGGGAGCGTGCGCGCGCGTGGGGAGGGTGACGAGCTTCTAGGTCTAGACCAAGTTCCACAGTATTGACGGGAGTTGGCCATGTCTATACCAATGCGAGAACGGGTGGTCCGGTCATGACCGGCCACCCGTTCCCTTTGGTCCGGTCCATGGGACGGACCGGTGTTCCTGTTGCCCTCGTTGCTCCCGGTGTTTGCGGTGCTGCCGGTGTTTGCGGTGTTTGCGGTGTTCCCGTTCGGTGTTACTGCTCGGCGCGGCCGGTGTAGAAGGCGACGGTGAGGTCCTTCACCAGGGCCTTGCGCTCGTAGTCGTCCAGTTCGACGATCCCGCGCGAGGTGAGTCGGTGGACGGTGTCGTCGACCGCGTCGACCACCGAACTCAGGACGGCGTCCCGGTGCTTGGCGTCGATCGCGGCGACCCGGCGACGGCGCATGGCCTCCGCGACCTCGGGGGCGTACTCGATCCGGGTCGGCTGCGCCGAGAACACCTCCACCCCGACGGCCTCGGTCTCGGCCGCCAGCATCCGGGTCAGCGCGTCGCCGACGGCCTCGGCGTCGCGCAGGGTCGGGGCGTCCTCGTGGAAGGCGTCGGCGGGGAGCTGGGACAGCACCCGGGCCATGGCCGACTCCACCTGCTCGGCGAGGTAGTCCGTGTGGTCCTCGACGGCGAGGGTGGCCCGGGCGGTGTCCTTGACCTGCCAGACGACCTGGACGACCACCTGGAGGGCGAGGCCGCCGGAGTCCACGGCCGGCATCGGCTCACTGCGCCAGTGCCGCAGCCGCACGTCGACGCGGCGGCGCAGCAGGAGGGGGCTGACCCAGGTCAGGCCGGTACGGCGGACCGTGCCGCGATAGCGCCCGAACAGGGTGAGCACCCAGGCGTGACCGGCCTTGGCCCGGCCGAGGCCGCCGAGCGCGAGGAGGGTCACGATGCCGAGGAAGGCCAGCGGGGGCCAGTGCGTGACGCGGAGGCCGCGGTAGGGGCGGGGGGTCACCCCGAACGCCTCGGCGAGGGCCGCCGGCACGGTGCCCGCCCGCCACAGCAGGGCCGCGCAGCCGGTCATGGCGAGCGCGCCGACGGCCAGGGCGAACCAGCCGGGGAGCACCGGGCCGCGGTGCTCGCGGAGCCGGTCGTCGCCCCGGGGGACGCGGCGGCCGGCGGGCAGCCGGGTGCTGCCGCCGGGACGCCGCGCCGGGCTCGCGGCGGGGTCGGCCGGGGCCGGCGTGGTCGCGGTCGGGGTCGGGTGGGCGCGGAACGGGAGGTGGACGGGGATCTCCGTCACCGCGGCTCCGCGCGCGGGGCGGACGTGGGGCAGGTCCTGGGTGTCGTCCTCCTCCCGCGTCGCGTCCATGCCGCGGGCGACGGCCCGGGCGACGAGCCCGGCCACGTCGGGGGTCGGTGTCGGGTGGACGGCCTTGTCGGGGCCGGGGTCGGGACCGGGAATCCCGCTTCCCCTCGGGGGGTCGGCGGGCGCCTCGGCCGGCCAGAGCTCGCTCCGGGGGTGGCCGGGGGCCGCCTCGGGCGCGGGGTGGGGGATGTCCAACCCCGCCCCGGACCCGGCCGTTGCGGCCTCCGCCTGAGCGGGGGCCACCAGCACGTCACCGCGCGGGTCGGGGGCACTGGGGAGGCCGGCGTGCTGGGGCACGGGGACGCCGGTGTCGCTGCCGCGCGGGTCCGGGGTGGCCGGCAGGCCGGCGTGCTGCGACGCCGGGATGCCGGTGCCGCTGCCGCGCGGGTCTTGAGCAGCCGTGACCCCGGCGTGCTGGGGCACGGGGACGCCGGTGTCGCTGCCGCGCGGGTCTTGAGCAGCCGTGACCCCGGCGTGCTGGGGCACGGGGACGCCGGTGTTGCCGCCGCGCGGGTCTTGAGCAGCCGTGACCCCGGCGTGCTGGGGCACGGGGACGCCGGTGTTGCCGCGTTCGGGCGCGCCCGGGACGCCGTCGTGGCGGGGGGCGACGTCCGTGTCATTGCCGTGGGGGGAGATGGAGCTGCCCCTTTCGCTGCCGCGCCGGTCCGAACCGGTCGAGACCGCATCGCGACGCGAGGCGTAGCCGGCCGTGTCGCTGCCGCTCCAGTCCAGAGACACCGGGATCCCGCGGTGGCGGGAGCCCGAACCCGCCGTGCCCGCGCCGCGGGGGTGCTGAGCAGACGGGGTGCGGGCGTGCTGGGGGGCGGAGTTGCTCGTACCGCTGGCCTGCCGGCCCGGGAGGCCGTCGTAGCGGGAGCCCGAACCCGCCGCGTCCGCGCCGCGCAAGTCCTCAGCAGGCGCGATGCCCGCGTGCTGCGGAACCGAGTCGCCCGTACCGCTGGCCTGCCGGTCCGGGAGGCCGTCGTGGCCGGAGGACTGGCTCGCCGTGTGCGCGCCGCGAAGGGGCGGTGAGGCGGAGTTGCCGGCGGTCGTGGCTTCGGTCGGCTGCGGCGCGGGGCCGAACGGGGTCGCGTCGCCCGGCTCCGGGGCGGTGGGCAGGCCGCGGCGCGTCGGCGTGGAGGTGGACGTGCTGTCGCCGTGCGGGGTCGAAGCGCCTTCTCGACCCGGTACGGAGGGCGGGTTGCCGTCGGTCGGGTACGGCTCCGCCGGGCTCCCCTCCCGGTCCGGTGCGGAGTAGGACCGGCCCCGACCGGCGGTCGGGACCTCGATCCACCGGCCTCGGCGCGGAGCCGGGGCCTCCGGCTCGGCGGGGTCCGGCCGCGCCGCCGGAACGCCGGCCGGCGCCGCGTCCTGCGGGTGGGGCCGCGCCGGGTACGCCGCCGGCCCGGCGAAACGGCCGCCCGCCGGGGGCGGAGCCTGTCCCTCCGGTACGAGGACTCCGCCGGTCAGGGGCTCCGCCCTGGAGGCCCCGGCCGGGACCGGAAGCTGGGCCTGCGCTCCCGCGTACTCCTGCACGCGCCCCTCGGCCGGGACCCGGCCGTGGTACTCCGCGCCGGAACGGGCCGTGGCCGGCGCGGCCTCGGGCCGTCCCGCCCGGGCGGCCTCCTCCGCCGGGCCGTCGCGCCCTGCGCGGTACTCCGACGACCGGTCCGCGCCCCGGGCACGGGCCTCGTCCGCCCCGGAACCCGACGCGGCCGAAGCCGCATCCGCGAACGCCGCCGCCCGGGCCGCGTACGGGGCGCCGGACTCCGCCTCCAGGGCCGCACCCCGCGCCGGGTCCGCGTACTCGGAGCGGTGTTCCGACTCGCGGTCGGCAGCCGACGTCCGAGCCCCGATCGAGGCCGGCTCGGGCCGGACCTGTCCGAACGGATCGGCGGCGCCGACCGCGTACGGGGACGCGGACCCCGCCTCACGGGAGCGACCCCGTGCCGGAGCCGACGCCCGACCGCCCGGACCGGCAGCCCCGAACTCCTCGGACCGGCCGGCCACGTACGAACCCGCCTGCTCCAGCGACCCCGCCTCACGGGAGCGACCTCGTGCCCGAGCCGACGCCCGACCGCCCGGACCGGCAGCCCCGAACTCCTCGGACCGACCGGCCGCGTACGAGCCCGCCTGCTCCGTCGGTTCCGCGAACCGGGACGCGTAGCCGGCACCGGGCTGCCACAGCTGCGCCGGGGCCCGCTCCGACGACCGGTCGGGCGTCGCCCAGGACTCCGCCTCGCGGGAGTGACCCCGCGCCGGGGTCGACGTCCAGGCGGCGGGACCGGCGGGACCGGCGGGACCGGCGGTCGGGACTTCACCGGATCGGGGCGTGCGGTAGGCGGCCGGCGCCGACGCGGGCCCGGACGCCGGGTCGGCGGCGAAGTCGTCGCCGGGATGGGACGCGGCAGGCGTCCCGGCCGCGGTCGGGGGTCGCGTCGCGGGGGTGTGTCGGGTCGGGGGCAACGCCGGGGGGACGTGGAGGGTGCCCGTCGTGGACGTGGTGCGCGTGGGGTACATCGTTGCCTCCGTCATGCGAACAGCCGCCGCCAGGTTTCCGGGCCCGGGTAACCGTCGGCCGAGGAGCCGCGCCAGCCCTGGGCGCGCTGGAACGCCTCGACGTTGCGGCGGTCGGCCTCGCTCCAGCGGACGCTCGGACCGGACGTGTAGTGCTTGCCGAAGCCCTTCTTCACCAACTGCCGGCCGAGGGCGCCGATGGCCGGATGGGACGTGCCCGGGCGGAAGACCCGCGCCCCCGGGTACGCCGCCACCCCGCCCGGCCCCGCGTGACCGATCGGAACCGTCGGAGCGGTGGGAGCGGTGGGGGTCGTGGGGGTCGTGGGGGTCGTCGTACCGCCGGGGGCCGCCGGCGGGATGTCCTTGCCCCCGCGTTCCACCAGCAGCCGCCAGGTGTGCGAGCCGGGGACGCCGTCGGCGTCGGTGCCCGTCCAGCCCTGCGCCCGCTGGAAGGCCTGCGTGGCCTGCCGGTCGGAGTCGCTCCACTTCCGGCTCGCGCCCTGCGGGTAGAAGCGGGACGCGCCCCGGCCGATCAGCATCGCGCCGAGCTCGGCGACGTGCGCGTTGTCCGCGCCCGGTCCGAACTTCGACGTCCCCGGGAAGACGGTCGAGACGACGGGGGACGGTCCGGGCTGTGGCGCGCCCGGCACGATCCCGCCCGCCACCCCGGTGAACCGGTACGGCAGGTACTTGGTCGCGTTGTTCCAGTACGCGTACGGCGTGGCCTGCTTCCGCGTGTTCGGGCGCGTCTGCTCGTAGGCGATGTAGTGGGTGCGCGTCGCGTCGGCCCAGCCCCCGAACAGGGTCACGTGGGAGCCGTTGTTCGGGTTCGCCGGGTTGTGGAAGAGCAGCATGTCCCCCGGCAGCAGCTCGTCCTTGGTGATCGGGGTGGCGAACGTGTGGAGGCTGCCGGTCCACTCGTTGGTGCCGAGGTTCCAGGCCATCGAGACGTAGCCCGAGCAGTCCTGCCGGTAGCCGTCCGTCCAGTACGCGGACATGCTGTAGGGGACCTTGGCGTCCAACCACAGCTTCGCCCGGTTGATGATCGTCGCCCGGTCGATGCGTCGGACCGCCGACGGGGCGCCGGGCAGGCCCGGCGGGCGCGTGACGGTCGACGGGCGTCCGTGCAGCGGGGCCCGGCCGCCCTGCGGGGTGTCGGGGTCGTCCAGGGTCACCGGCCCCGGGCCCGGGGCCGGTGTGTGCAGGGCCACCGCGGATCCGCCTCCGCCCAGGACCACACCGGCCGCGGTGGCGAGCACCAGCGCCCGGCGGGCTCCGCGTGCGGCCGGGTGGCCGCCGTCCCGGAGCGGTATGGCCCGCCCGCGCGCGAGGGCGCGACGCCTCTGCGCGCATCCCGGGCACGCGCAGTCGCCCGCGGGTTGGTAGTCCTCGAAGACCGGCATCGGCATCGGTGCCGGCGGCTGCTCGTGCACCGGAGGCTGCGTCGTCATGCGGTTCCGTCCACTCCCCTGCTCGTCCACTGGTCGGCCGGGCACGCATCTGGCGGGGCATCAGATTCGGCTCGACCAGACATATCGTGCACGATAAACACCCCAAACATGGGTTAATCGGACAGCGCGGGCGCGGCTGGTCACGAGCAACCCTTGAGGTGGGGTAGAGTTTTCTCTGTCAGCAGGCGCCGCTAGCTCAGTTGGTTAGAGCAGCTGACTCTTAATCAGCGGGTCCGGGGTTCGAGTCCCTGGCGGCGCACGACAAGGAGAAGCCCTCCACAGCGAAAGCTGTGGAGGGCTTCTCCCGTTGCGCCGTGCGGGTCACTTCGTGCGGAGCCTCAGACCGCGGTGCCGGAGCGGACGCCCGCGCCCGTCAGGTAGGCGGAGACCACCACGTTCGCCGAGTACTGCTTGGCCGCCTTGTCGTAGGCGCCGCCGCAGGTGACCAGCCGGAGTTCGGCCCGGCCGCCGACCCGTGGCCCGTACGCCTTCTTGGGGTCGAAGCCGGTTCGCTCGTACGTCTTGACGTCCTCGACGGTGAACTCGGCGACCGTTCCGTCCGCGCGGGCGACGCGGATCTTGGCGCCCGGTTTCACCGTCGCCAGGCCGAAGAACACCGCCGGCTTCGACTTCGTGTCCACGTGCCCCACCATCAGCGCCGTCCCGGCCGCACCCGGCGCGGCGCCCGCGCCCCACCAGCCGACCGTGCCCGGCAGTTCGTACGGCGGCGGGTCGATCGACCCCTGGGAGTCCAGGCCCCGCGAGATCACCGGGGCCTGGACGCCTATGGACGGTACGTCGATCCGGGCGGGCATCGCCCCGGACATCGGGGCGTGGGCGGCGGGCATGCCCGCACCCACCGGGCCGCCGCCCTGCCCGGCCTGCGGACCGGACGGCACACCGGTGATCTCCTTGCCCCACAGCCACAGGCCCAGGACCAGCACCGACCAGGCCGCGAAGGTCAGCAGCCGGCCGCCCGCGGTGGCCCGGTCCTCGCTCATCCGCCGCTGCGGCGACGGCGCAGGGTCAGGGCGCGGCCCGCGACCGCCAGGGTGGCCACGGCCGCGAGGGCCGCTCCGATCAGGGTGTGCGGCAGGCCCGGGCCGTCGGCGCCGTGGCCCTTCTTCGTCGCCGCGGCGAGCCGCGTCGTCTCGGCGAGCTGCGCCGACATGCCGCCGCCGCCCGCGTGGACGGGCCAGATGGGCGAACGGTACGGATCGGGGCGGTGGTGTTCGCGGTGGCGAACCTCGATCGAGCCCCGCAGCTCCTCGCTGCCGCCCTTGCCGCCCTTGTCACCGTGGCCGCCCTTGCCGTCGCACTTCACGCGGATCTCGTGCCAGCCGGCCTCGGCGTGCGAGCGGACGATCGCCTCGCCGTACAGCGCCTGCCCGTCGCGGCCGTCGGACAGGCGGACCTCCGACACGAAGACGGAGGAGTGGGCCAGCCCCCAGCCGCCGTGACAGCCGCGCACGCGCAGCTTGACCAGTGCTCCCGGCTCGGCCGGGTTCGGTTCCGCGGAGACTCCGCCGCGGTCCCATTCGTTGGCGAGGGCGGTGGGGGCGGTCACGACGGAGCATGCCGTCAGGGCGACGGCCACCCCCGCGACACGGAGAGCGAACAGTGAACTGCGCATGGTGAACCTCCTCTACGAGGAGATTCACGCGCGACGCGCCGATCCGCATCCGGAGCGGCGCTCTCTTGGCCCGTATGTGTCAGCCGTTCGCGCCAATGCCGCGCATGGGCGCGGCCGGTCCGGAGGCCGGCGCGGCGCTCAGACCAGGTCGACGAGGTCCGCGATCGAGTTGACCGTCTTGGTCGGCCGGTAGGGGAACTTCTCGGTGTCCTGCGCCGTGGTCAGGCCGGTCAGCACGAGGAAGGTCTGCATGCCCGCCTCCAGTCCGGCCAGCACGTCGGTGTCCATCCGGTCGCCGATCATGGCGCTGCTCTCGGAGTGCGCGCCGATGGCGTTGAGCCCGGTGCGCATCATCAGCGGGTTGGGCTTGCCGGCGAAGTACGGCTTCTTGCCGGTGGCCTTGGTGATCAGCGCGGCGACGGCGCCCGTGGCGGGCAGCGGGCCCTCGGTGGAGGGGCCGGTCTCGTCGGGGTTGGTGCAGATGAAGCGGGCGCCGCCGTTGATCAGGCGGACGGCCTTGGTCATGGCCTCGAAGCTGTACGTACGGGTCTCGCCGAGCACCACGTAGTCGGGTTCGTGGTCGGTGAGGATGTAGCCGATGTCGTGGAGGGCCGTGGTCAGGCCGGCCTCGCCGATGACGTAGGCGGTGCCGCCCGGGCGCTGGTCGTCGAGGAACTTCGCGGTGGCGAGCGCCGAGGTCCAGATGTTCTCCACGGGTACCTGGAGGCCCATCCGGCTGAGTCGGGCCTGGAGGTCGCGCGGGGTGTAGATCGAGTTGTTCGTCAGCACCAGGAAGGGCTTGCCGGACTCGCGCAGCCGCTTGATGAAGGCGTCGGCACCGGGGATCGGGGTGCCCTCGTGGATGAGGACCCCGTCCATGTCGGTGAGCCAGGATTCGATCGGCTTGCGCTCTGCCACGGGACTGTTCTCCGCTCTGCGGGGCCTCTGACCTCGGAGGCCTACTGGCCTCGGGGGCCTCTGGTCTGAACCACCCTATCCGTGTCGGGCCGTGGACGCGGAGCGCGTCCACGGCCCGGACGGTTCACCCCGTCGGCGGGTCAGCCGAGGGTGACGTTGTCGACGGCCCAGAACCAGTTGTTGTTGCCGCTGTAGCGGAACCGGACCTGGACGTCGGTGGCGCCGGCCGGGACCTGGAGGGCGATCGTCTCGCTCTTGGCGAGGGCGTCGGCGGTGTAGCCCTTCACGACGGTGGGGGCGCCGCCGTTGTAGGAGACGAGGACCTGGGCGCTCTGGCCGACCTCGTGGCGGTAGTGCGACTGGAAGGAGAGGGTGCGGGCGGCGCCGCCGGTGACGGCCCACTTGGGGGTGATCAGGGTGGAGTCGAAGGTGCCGGTGTGGCTCTTGTCGTCCCACTCGTCGGAGTCGGCGACGGCGAACACGTCACGGGAGCGGACGTTCAGCTCGCGCCACTGGTCGCGCTGGGCCTGGGTCCAGAACTCGTCGGTGGCGAAGGTCCAACCGGCCCACTCGGTGATGCCGCCGGTGCCCATCTTCGAGTTGTCGACGGCCCAGCCGGTGGGCGGGGTACGGGTGAAGCCCTTGGTGCCGGCCGGGATGCCCGTCTCGTCGACGCGGGCCTGGAGGGCGGGGCGCAGCGTGTCGAAGGCGTCGTTGTCGGGGGCGTTGAGGGGGACGCCGTCCAGGCCGGTGGTCGGGACGCCGACCTGGGCGAGGGCGGTCGCGGCGACGTCGGACAGGCGTACGTCGTCGCGTACCGAGCCGGCGGGGATGCCGGCGCCCTTGGCGATGACGAAGGTGCCGCGCTCGGCGGTGCTGGAGCCGCCGTGGCCGCCGGTGGTGGTGTGTCCGTGGTCGGTGGTGACCAGGATCTTCCACTTCTCCTGGGCGTAGGTGGGGCGCTGCTGGACGGCGGTGAGGAGTTGGCCGACCAGGACGTCGACGCGGGCGACGGTGTCGAGGTAGGTCTGGCTGCCGGCGCCGGAGGAGTGGCCGGCCGCGTCGATCTCGCCGAGGTAGACGAAGGCGGCGTCCGGGTTCTGGGTGCGCAGTTCGGTGGCGGCGGCCGCGGCGATCTTCGGGTCCTCGTTGCGGTAGCCGTCGCGGTCGCCCTTGAGGGAGAGCCGCTTGTCGACCTTCGTGGAGAAGATGGGGCCGTTCTGGTCGGTGGAGGTGATGGGCTCCCAGTCCGCGGCGGCGTACGTGTTGAGCGCCGGCTTGGCGTTCTCGATGCGGGTGAGGAAGTCGGGGTGGGCCGCGAAGTTCTTGCCGGTGAAGGAGTTGTCCTTCACGCCGTGCTTGTCGGGCCACACGCCGGTCGCGATGGTGGACCAGCCGGGGCCGGAGGACGTGGCGCCCATCGGGTTCGCGTAGAGGTTGCTGCGGGCGGTGAGGCCCTGGGCCATGAGGCCGTTCAGGTTCGGGGCGTTGGCGACCTTGACGCGGTCGAGGACGGCGCCGTCGAGGCCGATGACGAGGACCTTGTCGGTGTTGGCCGCCTTCGCCGCCGCGCTCGCGGTGGGCGCGCCGAGAGCGGCGGCGAGCAGGGCGGTGGCGGTGGCCGCGACGGCGAGGGTGCGTCCGGACAGGACAGGGGACACGTACTCCTCCAAGGAGCAAGTGGGGGCATGGTGAGCAGGCGGGTACTGCGGACATGCGGCGGGTCCGACCGGGGGTGCGGTTCCCGGTCCAGACCCGTTATACGACGGTCACTCTTGCGGGCGGGGGTGGCCAGGAAGTAACCGGTCAGCTTCCGGTTGCCGACTTCCACGCGTCGACGTGGGCGGTGAGGTTCGTGTCGATGTCGGCCCAGTCGGGTTCGAAGACCTCGACGCCCGTCAGCAGCTTGGTGAGTTCGACGGCGTTGGCGTCGGTCGGCTTGACGTCGGTGCGCGCCGGGAAGCCGCCGCCGACTCCGCTGACGAGCTTCTGGGCCTCCTCGCCGAGCATGTGGTCGAGGAGCTTCTTGCCGTTCTCGGTGTGCGGGGCCTTGGCGACGAGACCGGCCGCGTAGGGCAGGGCGAAGGTGGTGGGCTTGCCGCCCTCCTTCGCCGGGAACCATATGCCGATGTTCGGCATGGACTTGGACTGCGCGAAGTTCATCTGGACGTCGCCGTTGGCGACGAGCAGTTCGCCCTTGTCGGTCTTCGGCGCGAGCTTGCTGGTGGAGGAGGACGGGCCGACGTTGTTGCTCTGGAGCTTCTTGAGGTACTCCATGGCGGGTTCCCGGCCGCCGAAGTCGTGCATCGACTTGATGAGGACGGCGGTGCCGTCGCCCGCGACGCCGGGGGTGGAGTACTGGAGCTTGCCCTTGTACTTGGGGTCGAGCAGCTCCTCCCAGGTCTTGGGGGCCTCGGTGAGTTCCTTCTTGTTGTAGATGAAGCCGAAGTAGTTGTTGACGACGGACGTCCACTTGCCGTCGGCGGCCTTGTCGGCGCCGTTGACCTGCTCGGAGCCCTTGGGCCGGTACGTCTGGAGGAGGCCCTTGCCGTCGGCCTGCTGGATGAAGGGGGGCAGCGTGATCAGGACGTCGGCCTGGGTGTTGGTCTTCTCGCGGACGGCGCGCTGCACCATCTCGCCGGAGCCGCCCTCGACGTACTTGACCTCGATGCCGGTCTTGCGCGTGAAGTCGGCGAAGACCTTGTCGTACCAGCCGTCGCCCTTGTCGCTCTTGAGGCCGTCGGCGCTGTAGACGGTGACGACCTTGTCCTCGGTGGAGGAGTCGGCGGAGGTGTCGGAGCCGCAGGCGGTGAGGGCGCCGGCGAGGACGACCCCGGTGGTGACGGCGGTGGCGGTGCGCAGGAGGCTGCGGTTGCTGGGCATGGAACTTCCTTACGGGGAAAGGGAGTCGGGGATCAGCGGTACGAGGCTTTGGTGCGGATGCGGGAGACGGCCAGCAGCACCGACAGGGTGGTGGCCATCAGGACCACGGCGACGGCGGAGCCGCTGAAGAGCGAGCCGCGGTCGGTGGCGGTGAAGATCCGCACGGGCAGGGGCATCCAGTCCGGCGGGTAGAGCATCATCGTGGCGCTGAGCTCCCCCATCGACAGGGCGAAGCAGAGCCCGGAGGCCGAGGTGAGGGACGGCAGCAGCAGGGGCAGTTTGACCCGCCACAGGACGTACGCGGGGCGGGCGCCGAGGGAGGCCGCGGCCTGCTCCCAGGCGGGGTCGAGGCGGACGAGCGCGGCCGAGACGGACTGGTACGCGAAGGCCGTCACGAGCACGGTGTGGGCCAGGATCACGAGGGAACTCGTGCCGTTGAGCAGCAGCGGGGGCCTGCTGAACGCGACGAGCACGGCGAGGCCGACGACCACGGACGGTACGGCGACGGGCAGCACGAACAGGGCGTCCAGGAACCGCTTGCCGCGCTTGCCGAGGCCGGCGGCGGCCAGTGCCGCCCAGCTGCCGACGGTGAGCGCGAGCAGGCTCGCGACGAGGGCGGTGACCAGGGAGGTGGTGAGGGCCTGGAGGGATTCGCCGCGCACCGCGGAGGCGTAGTTCTCGGTGGTCGGGCCGGAGGGGAAGGCTCCGGACCAGTGGGAGGAGAAGGACGCGGCGACCACGACGAGCAGCGGCAGGGCGAACAGGGGCAGGAAGAGGAGGCCGAACAGGCCCCAGGCGGCCCAGCGGCCGGTCTTGCTATGCACCAGCACGCTTGCTCACCACCCGGTAGAGGCCGAACAGGCCGACGGAGATCGCGATGTTGACGACGGCGACCACGCAGGCGGCCGAGTAGTCGGATTCGAGGATCGCCTTGCCGTAGATGAGCATCGGGAGCGTCGTGACGTCCTTGGCGCCGGTGAACAGCACGATCCCGAACTCGTTGAGGCACATGACCAGGACGAGGCTGCCGCCCGCCGCCAGGGCCGGCAGCGCCTCGGGCAGGATGACCCGGCGCACGATCCGGGCGGGCTTGGCCCCGAGGGAGGACGCCACTTCCAGCTGTGCGGTGTCCAGTTGGGAGAAGGCGGCGAGCAGCGGGCGCATCACGAACGGGGTGAAATAGGTGATCTCCGCGAGCAGGACGCCCCAGGGGGTGGCCAGGAAGTGGAAGGGGCCCTCGGCGGCGCCGGTCAGCTCGCTCCAGGCCCCGTTGGCCATGCCCACGGTCCCGTAGATGAACAGCAGGGCGAGGGTGACGAGGAAGGAGGGGAAGGAGAGGAAGACGTCGATGAACTTGGCGACGGCCTTGGAACCGGGGAACGGGACGAAGGCGATGACCAGCGCGAGGGCGAAGCCGAGGACGAGACAGCCGACGGTTGCTCCGACGGCCAGCCACACCGTGGTGCCGAGGGCCTCGCGGAAACCGCGGGAGGCGAACACGGAGGCGTAGGCGTCGAAGGCGCCGCCGCCGCTCTCGGGGCTGAGCGACTGCTGCACGACCAGCGCGAGGGGGTAGAGGAAGACCAGCGCGAGCACGGCCAGGGGCGGCGCCGTCCACAGCCAGGCCGGGACGGTGCGCGGGCGCCGGGCGGGCGGGGCCTGCGGCGGGCCGGGCGGGGCGGCCCGTACGGCCGGGGTCGGCAGGGTCGCGGCGGCGGGTTCCCGCAGGTTCCCGGCGAGTTCAGCCATCGGAGACCCCCGCGGACAGCAGCACCGCGTCCCGCGGTGCGAAGTGCAGGGTGACCGCGTCGCCCAGCGCCGGGGTCTCGCGCAGTTCGGGCAGGTCGGCCTTGACGCGGTGGCCGTCGACGTCCACGTACAGCCGGTGCGTGGAGCCGCGCCACTGGACCTCGGTGATGGTGCCGCGCAGGGCGTTGGGGCCCTCGCCGAGGCCGAGCAGGTGCGGCCGTACGCACAGGGTGGCGCGGGCGCCGGGGGCGGCGCCGCCGCGGTCCAGTTCCAGGGCGCGGCCCTCGAACACGGCGCCGTCGTCGGCGACGGTGACCGGCAGCAGGTTGGCGTTGCCGACGAAGGAGGCGGTGAACTCGGTGCGCGGGGAGCGGTACAGCTCCTGCGGGGTTCCGCAGTCCTGGAGCCGGGCGCGGTCCATGACGGCGATCCGGTCGGCGAGGGTGAGGGCCTCCACCTGGTCGTGGGTGACGTACAGGATGGACACGTCGGGCAGTTCGCGGTGCAGGCGGGCCAGTTCGGCGAGCATCCCGGAGCGCAGTTGCGCGTCGAGCGCGGAGAGCGGCTCGTCGAGCAGGAGCACGCCGGGGCGGATGGCGAGCGCCCGGGCGATGGCCACCCGCTGCTGCTGGCCGCCGGACAGTTCGCGCGGGTAGCGCTCGGCGTAGGCGCCCATCCCGGTCATCTCCAGGGCCTCGGCGACCCGTTCGGGGATCCCGGCCCTGGGGGCCTTCTGCGCCTTGAGGCCGAAGGCGACGTTCTCCGCGACCCGCATGTGCGGGAACAGCGCGTACTGCTGGACGACCATGCCGATGCCGCGTCGGTGCGGGGGCAGCGCGGTGACGTCCCGGCCACCGATCAGGATCCGGCCGGCGGCGGGCCGTACGAAGCCGGCGACCGCGCGCAGCGCCGTGGTCTTGCCGGAGCCGGAGGGCCCCAGCAGGGCCATGACCTCGCCCGGCTCGACGGTCAGATCGAGGGAGTCCAGGACGGTGTTCCCGCCGTAGGCGACCGAGACGGAGTCGAAGCGGATCCCGCTCACGCCCCGGGCTCCCGTGCCAGCAGGGCGGGGAGTTCGGCGATGGAGTCCAGGACGTGGGTGGCGCCGTTCGCGGTGAGCGTCGCCCGGTCGTGGGCGCCGGTCAGGACGCCGGCGACGGTGCCCGCTCCGGCGCGCCGGCCGCTGAGCATGTCGTACGCGGTGTCCCCGGCGACGACCGTCGCGCGTACGTCGTCGGCTGCGCCGGTGCGCAGGAACGCGGCGAGCACCATGTCCGGGTAGGGGCGGCCGCGGCCGCCCGCGTCGGCGGGGCACAGGGTGAGGTCGGCGAGGTCCCGCCAGCCCAGGGCGTCGAGGATGGCGTCCTGGGTGACGCGGGCGAAGCCCGTGGTCAGGACGACGGTGCGGCCGTCGGCGCGGAGCTTCTCGACGGCCTCGTGGGCGCCGGGGATCGGGGCGATGAGGCCGCCGTCGACGAGTTCCGCGTAGGCCTGCTCGAAGGCGGAGTTGGCGCGGCGGGCGAGTTCCTCCGTACCGAAGAGCCGCCGGAAGACCGAGATCTTCGACTCGCCCATGGTGTCGCGGACGTACTGGAGCTTGCCGGCGTGGTCGGCGCCGCCGGGCTCGACGCCGAGGGCTTCGGCGGCGCGTTCGAAGGCGCGTTCCACGAGGCCGCCGTCGGCGACGGTGGTGCCGGCCATGTCGAGGACGATCAGCTTGTTGGCATCGGTCATGTCGGTCACCAGCCCAGTTCGTTCGCGGTGGTCTCGGCCATGGCGGGCGAGCAGGTCATCCCGCGCCCCCCGGGTCCGGTCACCAGCCACACGCCGTCGGCCACCTGTTGGCGGTGGACGACGCGGGTGGTGTCGGTGCACTGGGCGTAGACGCCCGCCCAGCGGTGGCGGATCTTGGGCAGCGGGCGGCCCAGGAAGGACTCGGCGACCGCGGCGACGTGCTCGTAGGGGTCTTCGAGGGTGTCGAAGGCGAAGGGGTGCTCGTACTCGTGGGTGTCGCCGATGGTCAGTCCGCCGTCCTGGCGCTGGACCATGAGGAGTTGCATCCGGTGCGCGGCGGCGACCGGTTCCTGCGGCTGCCCGGCGTTGAGCGCGTCGAGTGCCGGGGACGCGTAGGCGGGGTAGTAGCGGAAGCTGTCCGCGTCGGCGACCGAGGTGGTCAGGGGCTCGCCGAGCGGGGCGGTCTGCATCATCTGGAGGCGGACCCGGCGCACCGGCAGGTCGGGGACCAGCTCGCGGACCAGGCCGGACAGCCAGGCGCCGGTGGCGAGGACGACCGCTTCGCCGCGGTGGACGTCACCGTGGTCGTCGCGGACGGCCCCGGGTCCGACGACCTCGCGGACCTCGCGGCCGGTGAGGAAGGTGTACCGGCCGGACGCCCGCAGGGCCTCGTGGAGGTGGAGCTGCGCGGTGCGCGGCTCGACGGCCGCGTCCCGCTCGCACCACAGGGCCGCCTCGAAGTCCCCGCGCAGGGCCGGGTTGATCTCCCGCGCCTCGGCGGCGGTGACCAGCCGGTAGCCGCGGGCGGCGGCGTCGGGGCGGGCGACCGCCGCCCGCGCCACCGCGTGCTCGCGGGCGCCCCGGACGGGGGTGAGGGAACCGATGGCGCGAAAGCCCAGTCCGGGCACCTGTGCGCCGATCCGTTCCCAGAGCTCGCGGGCCCGCAGGGCGGTGTCGAGCTCCTCGCCCCCGGCCCGTCCGCTGACCCATATCTGGCCGAAATTGCGCAGTGACGCGCCGCGTGCCTCCGCTTCTCGCTCGATCTGGACGACCTCGTGGCCGCGTTCGACTGCTTGCCAGGCGTGCATGGTGCCGACCACGCCGCCTCCGACGACTATGACTCTCACGCCGTCCAAGGTGGCCGGGGCCGGTGACCCGAGAGGGTCCGGTCGGCGTCGGGACGGTGAACGGCCCCCGACGCTTGGACCAGACCCGTTACCGTTCCGTGATGTATAGCCGCCCCGTTTGGTGCTGATTGCCGGGTGTGCGGGGCGTCCGCTGCGCGCTATTCGGGGCGCAGGCGCGTCGTGAAGCTGAACCGGTCGCCACGGTAGAGGGAACGCACCCGCTCCAGCGGCCCGCCCTGCCCGTCCCGCGAGAACCGGTGGATGAGCAGCATCGGAAGAGCCGGCGGGGTGCCGATGAGGAGGGCTTCGCGGGGGGTCGCGAGGACGGTCTCCAGCTTCTCGTCGGCCTCGCCGAAGGCGATTCCGAGACCGTCGCGGAGGTACCCGTAGAAGGAGGAGTCGGGCTGGAAATCGACGTCGAGGCGGGGCGCACGGGCGACCCGGATGTACGTGCTCTCCAGGCCGACGCGCTCGTCGTCGGCGAGCAGCACCCGCTCCAGGTGCCAGACGGGCTCCCCCGCCCGCGCGCCGATGCCGGCGGCGAGTCCGTCCGGGCAGGGGAAGCGTTCCAGCCCGATCAGGTTGCGGCCCGGGCGGCGGCCCTGGCGGCGCACCCCTTCGGTGTAGCTGGCGAGGGAGAGCGGCTGCTCCAGCTTGGGTCCGGCGACGACCGTCCCGCGCCCCGCCCGGCGCAGCCGGCCTTCCAGCAGCAACTCGCGCAGGGCCTGGCGTACGGTCTCGCGGGACACCGCGTAGCGCTCCGCGAGATCGCGCTCGGTGGGCAGCGCGCCGCCTTCGCCGAGCTCGTCGAGCAGATCGGCGATCAGCGCCTTGACGGCGTAGTACTTGGGGATCCGGCCGTGCTCGGGGATGCCGGAGCGCACGGGCCGGCCCGGGAGGTGCTGGTGCCGCTGGGTCTGTTCTTCCACGTGGGGACTGTACGTGGGGCAGATGTACGGAGATCGCCGCCTGTGGGGTGCGGCGGCCGGGCGGGGCTCGTCGGATCGGGGCCTCAGCGGGGGCGGGGCGCGCGGAGTCGGCGGGCGCCCAGGAGCAGGACGCCGCCGGCGGTGAGCGCGACGAGGGCGCCGGTCCCGTACGCCCGGCCGCGGGGCCCGGTGTGCGCGAGCGTGCCCGCCTCGGCGGGATCCTGCGGCCCCTCCACCTCGAACCGGTAGCCGCCGGCCTCCCCGACCCAGTCGCCGTCGTCTCCGTGGTCGCCCTTGCGCTGGACGAGGGCGGCGTCCGCGACGACCTCGCCGTGGGGGGCCTCCTCGGCGAAGGCGAGCCGGACGGTGACGGTGATCGAGCCGCCCGCGCCGACGGAGAACCCGGAGAAGGCGTCGCCACCGTCGAACACGGCGATGATCTCGTCGCGGTCGGTGCGCTCCAGGCTGACGGGGTGGGAGCCGCCCGGGGAGTCGAACTCCATCCGCAGGTGGGCGGGGCGCAGGGCCCGCGCCTTGTCCGTGAACACGACGACGGGGTGGATCGCGGTGCATACGCCGCCGGTGGTGTTCGTGAGGTCCAGCAGCCAGGTCTGCGCCCCGCCACCGGCCCGGTAGACGGCCGGGCCGCCACGGATCCGGGCCCCGATCGGGAAGGCGGCGCCCTTGCCGTCACCACAGCTGGCCAGTGCCCGCGAGGGGAGCGCCGGGGCGGCGTGGGCGCCGCCGCCGGTGCCGACGTCCGCCACGGCGGAGGGCGCGGCGGAGACGAGCAGGACGGCGGTGAGGGCAAGGGCTTTGCGCAGTCGCATGGAAGACCTTCGCTGCTCGCCGGACGGGACGATGATAGGACGAGGTGACAATCACCCCGGCCTTGTCCGCACCCTTGCACGCGCGCGCGACCCCTTGCCGGGAGCCGCGCGTGAGCCCTCCCGGTTTACGCCCGATCGGCGCACCGGGTCAAGCACGGGTCCGTTCGCGCACGTCAGGGGGGCGGCACGCCCTGTCAGCCCCCGTCCACCGGCGCGGACGGGTGGACGTACAGCGGGGTCAGGGCCAGTTCCGCGGCGCCCTCCGCGATGCCGCCCGGGGCCGGCGCCACCGTCGGCGGGGGCGTGTCGGTGAGGGGGCGGGCCGCCAGCACGGTCCGCACCCCGGTGACGAACACGTCCGGAGCGGCGTCCACGACCCGGCCGCCCAGCAGCACCCGGTCGACGTCGAGCAGCGCGACCAGGTTCGCCGCGCCCTCACCCAGGATCCTGGCCGCTTGCGGCAGGTCCCCGCGGGCCACCGCGTCCAGGCAGAGCACCTCCAGACAGCCCCGCCCCCCGCACCGGCAGGGCGGGCCGTCCAGCAGCAGCACCTGGTGCCCGAACTCGCCCGCCGCCGACCGCGCGCCCCGGTGGATCTCCCCGTCCAGCCGCAGCCCGGCACCGAGCCCGGTGCCGACGTGCAGGTACACCGACGTGCCCGCGCCCGGCCCGCCCGGACCCCCTGCCGCGACGGCGGCGTTGGTGTCCTTGTCCAGCACCACCGGCAGCCCCAGCCGCCCCGCCAGCACCTCCCGCAACGGGAATCCCGCCCAGTTCGGGAACCCGGTCACCCGGCCCATGACCCCGGTGCGCCAGTCCAACGGCCCGGGCGCCGCGACGCCCACCCCGAGCGGCGGGTGCGCTCCCGCCCGCTCGGAGACCCGTACGACGGCCGCCGCGACCGCGTCCACGACCGCCTCGGGGCCCGCCCCGAAGTCCAGCGGGGCGCTCCACCGCGCGACGACGCTCCCGGCCAGGTCGACCCGTACGGCACTCAGCTCGTCGCGGTCCAGGTGGACGCCGACCGCGTGCCGGGCGCCGGGGACCAGCCGCAGCAGCGTGCGCGGCTTGCCGCCGGTGGAGGGGACCCGGCCGGCGTCGGCCACCAGGCCGTCCGCGGCCAACCGGGCCGTGATCTTGCTGACGGCCTGCGGGGTGAGTCCCGCGGCGCCCGCGAGTTCGGCGCGGCCGAGGCCGGGCGGCCCGGCGGCGCGCAGCAACCCCAACAGCACCGCCTCGTTGTGCCCGCGCAGCGCGGGCAGGTTCACCCCGCCACGACCGGCCCCGTCACCCCTGTTCACCTGCCCATTGTCCACCCTCCTTGCACTTGCGCAACAGTGTTGCCAAAGTGGTCGCATGAACACCGCCTCCCCCACCGCCCCGCTGCGCGTCGCCCTCGTCGGCTACGGACTCGCCGGTTCCGTGTTCCACGCCCCCCTGGTGACCGCGACCGAGGGCCTGGTCCTCGACACGGTCGTCACCTCCGACCCGGGCCGGCAGGGCCAGGTCCGCGAGGCCTTCCCCGAGGTCCGGCTCGCCGCGTCCGCCGACGAGGTGTGGGCCCGCGCGGGCGGCGAGGACGCCCCGGACCTCGTCGTCATCGCCTCCCCGAACAAGACGCACGTGCCGCTCGCCACCGCCGCGCTCACGGCGGGTCTGCCGGTGGTCGTCGACAAGCCGCTCGCCGCCACCGCGGCCGAGGCCCGCGAACTCGCCGCCCTCGCCGACCGGACCGGCACCTTCCTGTCCGTCTTCCAGAACCGCCGCTGGGACAACGACTTCCTCACCCTGCGCCGGCTCCTGGACGCCGGCGACCTCGGCGAGGTGCTGCGCTTCGAGTCCCGCTTCGAGCGCTGGCGCCCGCAGCTCAAGGGCGGCTGGCGCGAGTCCGGGGCGCCGGAGGAGATCGGCGGCCTGCTGTACGACCTCGGCAGCCACGTCGTGGACCAGGCCCTCGTCCTGTTCGGGCCGGCCGTACGGGTCTACGCGGAAGCCGACGTGCGGCGCCCGGGCGCCGAGGCGGACGACGACACCTTCATCGCGCTCACGCACGCGAACGGCGTCCGCTCGCACCTGCACGTCAGCGCGACCACCGCCCAGCTGGGACCGCGGTTCCGGGTCCTCGGCTCCCGGGCGGGCTGGGTCAAGTACGGCCTGGACCCCCAGGAGGCCGCCCTGCGCGAGGGCCTGCGCCCCGGCGACGAGGACCGGCCGTGGGGCGAGGAGCCCGAGCACCTGTGGGGGCGACTCGGTTCCGGCGAGTCCCCGCTGACCGGCGGCGGCCTCCCGGTGCCCACCGCGGCGGGCGACTACCCCGCGTACTACGCGGCGGTCGCGGCCGCGCTGCGCTCGGGCGGACCGGCCCCGGCCACCGCGCACGAGGCGGCGCGGTGCCTGGAAGTACTGGAGGCGGCGCGGCGGTCGTCGGCGGAGGGCGTCGCCGTAAACCTTTGACGGGCCGCCCGAATGGCAACCGGACCCGCAACCGGACCGGGCCGGGCGCGGGTTCGGCGTGAAATCGACGCTTCGGAAGAAGTGATCGACATATTCTTCACAGGTTGTCGATCATCACACGTGTGAAGAATGGAATTCCCTGAAGTGAAACTGCCCCGGATCGCAAGCGTCGTGGCCACCGCCGCGATGGCCCCGGCCGTCCTGCTGTCCTCGCCCGCGTTCGCCGCCGACTCCGCGCCGGCGACGAACGCCGGGTCCGCGTCGACGGTGCCCGACGCGGCCCCGGAGGCCGCCCAGGGCGGCACCACGACCACCCCCGCCGAGGACCCGCAGGCGGTGAAGGACCGGGCCCTGATCGACACGATCCTCAAGAACCCGGCCACCAGCCGGGACATCCGCGAGGCCGCCGAGAAGGCCTCCAAGGGAACGGCCGCTCAGATGCGGCAGTTCCTGACGGTCGAGCTGCCGCAGCTGCAGCTGGAGGACGACCGCGTACGCGTCGCCGCGATCGGCGAGGCGGGCGGCCGGGCCGTGCGGGCGGCCGCCGCCGAGACCCTCAACGTCAACACCCGCGAGGCGATCACCGCGTTCCTGACGACCGGGCAGCACAAGGCCCGGTACGCCGACGACCGCGTCGAGATCGCCCGCATGATCAACGGCGCCGGCAAGGGCATCACGAAGGCCGCCGACGAGCTGCTCGCCAAGGGCACGCCCGAGGAGATCCGCGCCTTCGTCGCGACCGGCCAGCACGCGGTCCGCGCGGAGGACGACCGGGTCGCCGTGCTCGGGATGCTGAAGGACGCGGGTCCGGGCCTCAAGGGGGGCATCATCAAGCTCCTCGAAGGCAACCCGAAGCCCGAGCAGCTGCGCGAGTTCGTCAAGACCACGCAGCACGTGCTGCGCGACGACGACAACAGCGTCCTCATCTCCGCGATGGTGACGGGCGCCGGCCCCGAGCTGAAGAAGGCCGCCCTCGCCGCCCTCAAGGGCACCGCCGAGGACCGGACGGCGTTCCTGCGGACCGGCCAGCACGAGGCGCGTGCCAAGGACAGGGCCACCGGGGGCCAGACCGGCGGCACGGGGACGACCGGTACGACCGGGACCACCGGCACGACCGGGACCACCGGGACGACCGGGACGACCGGGACGACCGGGACGACCGGGACCACTGGCACCACGGGAACGACTGGCACCACCAGCACCACCGGCACCACGGGAACGACCGGCAGCATCGGGAACGGGAACGTGACGCCGGCGGGCAGCACCGGCTCCGGCCCGCTCGCGAACACGGGCGCCGGTTCCGAGAACGTCCTGATCGGGGGCGCGGCCGCCGCGACCCTCGCCGCCGGCGCCGGCCTGGTGATCGCCAACCGCCGCCGCCGCACGACCGGCGAGGGCTGATCGGCACCACCCACGGGGACACCGAAGGGGCGGACCGCACCGGCGGTCCGCCCCTTCGCCGTGCCGTGGGTCAGGCGCTCTTGAACTCCTGGCGCTGACGTCCGAGGCCCTCGATCTCCACCTCGACGACGTCACCGGCCCGCAGGAACGGCTTCGGCTCCGGCTGTCCGGCCGCCACGCCCGCCGGCGTGCCCGTGACGATGACGTCGCCCGGGTACAGGGTCATGAAGTGGCTCAGGTACCGCACGACCTCGCCGACCGCGAAGATCTGGTCCGAGGTGTGGCCGTCCTGCTTCAGCTCGCCGTTCACCCACAGGCGTACGTCCAGCACCTGCGGGTCCGGGACCTCGTCCGCGGTGACCAACCAGGGGCCCAGCGGGGTGAAGGTCTCGCAGTTCTTGCCCTTGTCCCAGGTGCCGCCGCGCTCCGTCTGGAAGGCGCGCTCCGTGACGTCGTTCGCCAGCAGGTAGCCGGCGACGTGGGCGAGGCCCTCTTCGGCGGAGCCCAGGTAGCGGGCGGTGGCACCGATGACGACGCCGAGCTCGGCCTCCCAGTCGGTCTTCACGCTGCCGCGCGGGATCAGCACGGTGTCGTCCGGGCCGACCACGGTGTCCGGGGCCTTCAGGAAGACGATCGGTTCCGGCGGCGCCTCGGCGCCGACCTCCGCCGCGTGGCCGTGGTAGTTGAGCCCGATGCCCACGATCTTGCCGATCCGGCCGACCGGGGAGCCGACGCGCAGCCCCTCCGCGTCGAGGACCGGGAGCTCGCCCGCCGCCACGGCGTCCCGTACCCGGGACAGCGCGGAGTCGTCGGCCAGCAGGTCGCCGTCCACATCCGTGATCAGGCCGGACAGGTCACGCAAGGCGCCGTCCTGGTCGAGCAGCGCGGGGCGCTCCGACCCGACGGGTCCGACACGCAGCAGCTTCATGGGCATTCTCCCGTGGTCGTGGGTGGTCGGCCCGGGGCATGCCGGGGCCGGCCGATGGGTTGCGGCCATCGGAGGATTGGTTGATCCTCCAAGATGACCGCCCCATCCGCAAGACCCTGTTCACGGACTGGAACGCCCCTACCGCTCACCGGACGCCGCCGGCGCGCTCGGCGCGGCGCCCCCACCGGTGGATACCGCCGCCGCCGCACGGTCCTTGCGGTAGTGGAGCCAGGCCCGCTCCACCACCGACCAGGCGGTGGTAGTCAGCAGGTACGGCCCGGCGGCGAGCGGCACCACGAACAGCGCGGCCATGCCGAGCAGCATCGGGACGAACAGCAGCACGAAACGGCACCCCGCCCGGCCGCGGCCCGATCCGGTTCACCAGCGGCAGCACCCCGAGGAACAGCACGAAGGGCACCCCCAGCCACAGCACCTGCGGACGCTTCACCCATTTCGGACGCACCCGGCCCATCCCAGGCCTGCCGTCGGGCCTAAGCCGACTTGAGGGTCCCCCACACCACCAAGCGGTACTTGGAGCTGTACTCGGGCGTGCAGGTGGTGAGCGTGATGTACGCGTCCGGCCGGCTGTAGCCGTACTCGGGCCGCACCGCGCTGCGCGGCACCGGTGCGATCACGCCGGTGTCCCGCTCGGTGGTCTCGTTCAGCACCTGCCCGACCACGTACGTCCAGCGCCGGCCGCGTACGTCGACGTGCAACTCGTCCCCGGGACGGAGCCTGTTGACGTACCGGAACGGCTCCCCGTGCGTGTTGCGGTGCCCCGCCAGCGCGAAGTTGCCCCGCTCGCCGGGCCGCGCGGTCCCCGGGTACTGGCCGACGTACCCCTTGTCCAGCACGGCCCGCTTGTCGATCCCCTGCGCGACGGGAACGGCGAGGCCGAGGCGCGGAACGCGCAGCACGGCGAACGCCTCGTCCCGCGCGGGCGTCGGCGCGGGCTTCGGCCGGGGCGCGGTGGAGGCCCCCTCCGCCGACCCCGCGGACGGGGACACCGGCGCGGCGCCCGTCGGGGACCCGGTGACCTCGGCGGCCGGGGACGAGCCGCCCCCCGGCGCGGCCCCCACGGACCCCACGGACCCGTCGGAGACGCCGGTGTCGCCCGAACCCGTCTCCGCGCCCGCCTCCGCGCCGTCCCCCTGCCAAGCCCGCTCCAGCGCCTGGACCCGTTCCTGCGCGGCGGCCGCGGCCTGCCGGTTCGTCCACCACACCTGGTGCACCACCAGCAACGCCACCACCACGCCCAGCGTGGTCACCACCTCCCCGGCCACCCACAACAGCCGTGCGAGACGGACCCCGCGCCCGCGCCGGCCGCCGCCCTGCACCACCACACGTATGTGATCCCGCACGGGCCGCACCTTAAGTCCTCCCCCCTCAACTGACCAGCGGCAGTACGGTGTGAACCATGCGCCCCGACACGCCTGCAGAGCACATTGCCGAAGCCGAGCGCCTCATCCGCACGGCGACCCGATACCCCGAGGACCAGGAGCCGTTGCTCCTCCAGGCCGCCGCCCACCTCGAACTGGCCGACGCACGGGACCGGGCGAGCGCCCTCTACGACCAACTCCTCTCCGCCTCACCCGCCGACCCGCACCTGATCAAGGCCCTGCAGGCCGCGAACCTGTGGGAGTACGGCCACGAGGCCGAGGCCCGCGCCCTGATCTCCGGCATCCGGACCGCCGCCCCCGCGGACCCGGCCCCCTGGGAGGTGATCGCGGAAACCCTCGAAGCCCACGACGAGCTGGAAGCCTCGCACGACTGCTTCACCGAGGCCGCGACCCTGCTGACCTCGGAGGACACCCCCCTCACCCCGGCCACCACCGCACTGCTCACGGGCCGCCACCGGGTCCGCCGGCTGCTCGGGCTCCCGCACGACGAACGGGACATGGTCGCCGACACCCGTCACGTCGGCCCGATCCCGCTCGACGAACTCCACGACCCGAAGCGCATCTGGGCCCTCGGCTCCGACGACCCGGCCGAACTCCGCGCCGAGATCGCCCGTCTGCGGGCCGAACTGGGCGACCGCCGCGCCGCCCTCTCCCGGCCCTTCCCCGTGGCCATCCTGCACTGGCCCCAGCGCGAACTCGCCGAGCTCCTCACCTCGTACCCGACGCTCGCGGCGGAGTACCCCTCCCACGCGACGCACCTGACCGCCATCGAGGCCTCCCTCCGCGCCCTCGCCGCGTCGGGCACGACCAACCTCGGCATCGTCACCGGCAGCGTCCCCTCGTACGAGGCCTTCGCCGCCTCGGAGAAGACCTCCCCGGCCTCCCCCTCCCTGCTGGCCGAGTACGCCACCACCCTCGCCGCCCGTGGCAAGGCCACCACCTGGCCGCCCGGCGCCACGGCGCCCTGCTGGTGCGGCTCGACCAAGCCCTACGCGGAGTGCCACGGGCTGTCCTGACCCCGCCGGGACCTCACGGGCCCCCGCCGTGCGCGGAGGGGGCCGGTCGGGCCGTCCGGCGCTGTCGGCGCCGTTCCGTACCATCGGCTCCAGGGGCCGCACCCGTCCCCCACGACCACCGGCGAGCGGGGAGGAACCGCGATGCTCCCGATCGAGCCCTCCTCCGCCGCCGTCTCCGCCCGGATGAGCCGACAGTCCGTACGGAACACCTCGCCGGAGATGGCCGTCCGCAAGCTGCTCCACGCGGCGGGACTGCGCTACCGGCTCCAGGTGAAGGTGCCGGGGATGCCGCGCCGCAGCATCGACATCGCCTTCCCCGGAGCGAAGGTCGCCGTCTTCCTGGACGGTTGCTTCTGGCACGGCTGCCCGCAGCACGCGACGCGGCCGAAGGCCAACGCCGAGTGGTGGCGCGAGAAGCTCGAACGCAACATGGCGCGGGACCGCGAGACGAACGAGCAGCTGACGTCGGCCGGTTGGACGGTGCTCCGGTTCTGGGAGCACGAACGGGCCGAGGCGGTGGCGGCGCGGGTTATCGCGACCCGGTCCGCGGCGACGCCCCAACGCACCGCACCCGAAGCCCCGGCGCGTCGTACGCCCCCCACCGAGGGGAACGGGCCCGCCCCTAAGCGGGATTGACCTCCGGCGCGGGGGCCGGACTCCGGACGGACCGGGCCGTCCCGTTCGGATCCCGCCGGTCGGGCCCGCGTGGCCCGGTGCCGTGGTCCGGTGCCGTGGTCCGAAGGCGTGGTCCGAAGGCGGAGGGCCCCCGTGTACGGGGGTACTCGGGCGCTCCGACCACGCGCGGAGCCGCGGTACCGGACGACGCGGGGCGGGGAAGATCCGAAGGAGACGGCCTACCCCTTCGCCGGAAAGAGCGTGAGCTGTTGGTGGCCTCGGGCCCGGGCCGTGGGCGGGGTCGGGCGGGACCCGGCGAGGGCGAGGAGGGCCCGCAGCGCCGCGAGGACCTCCGCCGGGGTGTCACGGAGCATCGACGGGGTCGCGCTGACCACGAGGATGCCGTGGGACTCCAGACGCAGGCGGCGGCGCAGCGTGGCCTGCCAGGCGTCACGGGTGTAGTGGTACTCCGCCGAGTCGACCTCCAGGGCCACGCCCTCGTCGGGCCAGTAAGCGTCCGGGCTGGCCAGGAAGGCGCCGTCCGAGGTGTGGAGCCGGGCGTTCCAGAGGGGGGTCGGGAGGTCGGTGGCCTCCAGGGTGTCGCGCGCCCGGCCCTCCGCGACCGACCGGACCCCGGCCAGCAGTTCCGCGGCGGCGGCGCGGACCGCGGGGCGGTGCAGGAGTCGGGAGGCCCGCAGTTCGGCGTGCAGGTCGTGCGGGTGGCACCAGCCGGCCTGGACGACCTGGGCGAGGACGGAGCGGATCCGGTCGGGGGGCGCACCCTGTTCCGTCCGGGCGGCGAAGTCGGCGGCGGCGCGCACCGGGCGGGCCGTGGGTACGCCGGACACGGTCATCGTGCGCGGCCAGCGGGACGTGGCCCGGGTCCGGACCCCGGGGGCGGCGGCGAGCCGGCGCGGCGCGCGGATCAGGACGTCGGCCGGGCTGGTCGGGGTGTCGCGGATGCCGAGGAGGGCGAGGGCGGCGCCGCCGGTGAGGACGGCCGTGTCGCCGGAGAGCGGGTCGGCGGTGGCTTCGGCCGCGTAGAGGACGGCGGCCAGCGCGCGCCGGCGGGGGTCCGGGGGGCCCGTCTGCAGGAGGTACACGCGGGGCAACAGGCGTTGCCAGGGCCCGCCGGGGCGAGTCCGGGACGCGATCGTGCCGCCGGGCACGCCCGCGGCGGTGAGCTGATGCCGGGTGGCGAGCCCGTGCTGCCGCCGGGCCACACGCACGGCGCCGAAAGGCCCGGAGGCCCGCGCACCGGGCCGAGCGGTGGACGACCGGACGGTGCCGGGCCGGGTGGTGGGCGGCTGGACGGTGCCGGGCAGGGCGGTGCCGGGCTGGACGGTGGACGGCCGGATGGTGCCGGGCATGGTGGTGGGCGGCCCGGCGGCCGGCGGCCCGGTCGGGGGCTTCGCGACGACGGCCCGTCCACCGACCGGCTCCAGAACGGCGGCCTGCCCGGTCGGGGGCTTCTGGGCGGGGCCGTCACCGGGTGCGGGCGTCGGACCGGCGGGATTCCTCTGCGCTGTGATCATGGCCCGGGTATGCCCCACCCCGGGCCGGGTGTACCGCCCGCCCGCCCGCTTCCGGGCGCGAGGCGACGGCCCACAGCCCGACGCACGCGCCCCCGCCCGTCCCGGCAGGTAGGCCGGGTCCGGCGGCCGAGCCGGGCGGTACACCCACCTCGGACCGGCCGAGCACGCCGAGCACGCCGAACCGGCCGGACCAGCCGAGCACGCCGACGAGGCCAAGCAGGCCGAACCAGCCGAGGCGGCCGAACCGGCCCAGCAGGCCGAACGAACCGGGCCGACCGCGTCAACCGGGCAGGTCGGCGACCCGGGCGCCCGTACCGAGCACCTCGGTCCGTACCCCGCGCCCGAGGGGGCGCCGGAGGGGAGGCTCAGGGATTCAGTTGGCTCGGGTGGGTCGGGGAGAGGAAGACGATCACGCCCGTCTCCGTGCCCGGCAGCGCCGGGACCTCGCGCCAGCCCAGCCGGCGGTACGTGGCGACCGTGTCCGTGGCCAGGCGGGAGGTCAGCAACCAGGCCCGCCCCTCGGGGGCGTCCGCGGTGATCTCGGTGAGCAGGGTCCGGCCGGTGCCGTGGCCGCGCGCGTAGCCGCGTACGGCCAGTTCGTCGATCTCCAGCGCCCCGACCAGGAGTTCCCGGACCCGGGCCGCGCCGAGCTGCGCGGTGACCTGCGGGTACGCGCGGTTCTTCGGGAAGGGGGCCGGGGTGAGCCAGCCGGTCGCGAAGCCGTCGATGCCGGTCGCGGACTGGGCGAAGGCCGTACGGAACCCCGCCCGCCGGACGTCCGTCTGAAGCCGGGTCGAGAACTGGCGAATGGTTTCTTCACCTTCGTTCCAGGGCGGACCGGAAAACACCTCCGCGTAGGCGTCGACCAGCTCGTCCGCGAGGTCGAGGACGGCTCGTCCGTAAGAGATCAAGGCGTCGACTCCTGGTGGTGGGTTGAGCGGGTTTCCCCCTGGAAGACCGAATCTACGCCTTCCGGGTTCCCTTCCCGACCGCTCCGCAGAAACGGAGAGTGTGCGACAAATCGCCGCCCTGACCTCCCCGATCTCCCTGAATTCCCTGACCTCCCCGGCCTCCCTGACCTCCCCGGCCTCCCTGACCTCCCCGTCCTCCCTGGCCTCCGTGTCGCGTCCCCGGTCGGGGCGTTGAGCAGCCCGTGGACAGACTGCTGCGCGTGACGGGCGGGTTCGCGCTCGCCTTCCTGCTCGTCCTCGGCGTCGTCGCGGTACTGCCCCGGACCGTGCGGGACGCGGTGCCGCACGCCGTGATCGGCGGGGCCGTGCTCCTCCTCGGTGCGGTGGGCGCCCGACGGATGTCCCGGCGACCGCGTTAGCCTCGTGAGCGGCAGACCAGCACAGCAACCCGAAAAGACGAGGGAGTTCGACATGGCGCGGGTACCGAGTTCCGTGGTGGCGGCCGCAGGCCTGGTCGGCGGTTACGCCGTAGCCCGCTGGACCGGGAAGCGGCCGCTGGGCGGTGTCGTGCTCGGCGCCGCCGGGCTCGCGGCCGGACGGGAGTGGCAGCGGCGCGGCGGCGCCCCGGTGGCGGCCGGTCTGGGGGCCCTGTACGTCGCAGGCTTCGCCGGATCGCACCCGCTGGCCAAGAAGGTCGGGGCCTGGCCGGCCGTCATCGGCGCCGCCGGCGTCGTGGCCGCCACGACCTGGGCCGTCGCGGACCGCGCCTGACCCGCGCGGACGGCCCGACGCCCCGTCGGGCCGTCCCCGGGACTACGCCCCGAACGCCCGCGACACCGTGTAGATCAGGAGGCCGGCCAGCGCGCCGACCACCGTGCCGTTGATGCGGATGAACTGGAGGTCGCGGCCGATGTGGGCCTCGATCTTGCGGGAGGTGTGTTCCGCGTCCCAGCTCGCCACCGTGTCCGTGATGAGCGAGGTGATCTCGGTGCGGTAGGTGGTGACGACGTACACGACGGCGCCCTCGATCCAGCCCTCCACCTTCGCCTGGAGCCGGCCGTCGGTGGCCAGGCGCGCGCCCAGCGACATCAGTGAGGCCCGGACCCGCAGCCGCAGCTCGCTCTGCTCGTCCTCCGCCGCCGAGAGGATCATCGAGCGGATCGCGGTCCACGCGGAGGCGATCACGTCCTGCACCTCGCCCCGCGCGAGGATCTCGGACTTCAGCCGCTCCACGCGCGCCCGCGTCTGCGTGTCCGACTGGAGGTCGGAGGCGAAGTCGGTGAGGAAGCGGTCGACGGCCCCGCGCGCCGGGTGCTCCGGCATGTCCCGCATCTCGATGACGAAGCGGAGCAGTTCCTTGTAGACGCGGTCGCCGATCTTCCGGTCGACGAAGCGGGGGGTCCAGCCGGGGGCGCCGCCCTGGACGGCGTCCATGACCGAGTCCCCGTGCATGACGAGCCAGTCGTGGGCCTTCGCGCAGATCAGGTCCACGGCCCGGCGGTGGCCGCCGTCCACGACCACCTTCTCCAGGGTCTTGCCGAGGCCCGGCGCGATCTCGGCGTGCTCGGCGCGCCGGGTGATGGCCTCGCCGACGACGGCCTGGACGTCGGAGTCGCGCAGCACGGTCAGCGCCCCGCGCAGCGCGGTGGCCAGCTCGGCGGTGACCCGGTCGGCGTGTTCGGGTTCCGCCAGCCAGGAGCCGAGCCGGCCTCCGATGCCGAGGGCGCCCAGTCGGGCGCGCACGACGTCGGAGGAGAGGAAGTTCTCGCCGACGAACTCCCCGAGGGAGACGCCCAACTGGTCCTTCTTGGTCGGGATGATCGCGGTGTGCGGGATCGGCAGGCCGAGCGGCCGGCGGAAGAGCGCGG
Organism: Streptomyces sp. NPDC029836; assembly: GCF_055574495.1. NCBI lineage: Bacteria > Bacillati > Actinomycetota > Actinomycetes > Kitasatosporales > Streptomycetaceae > Streptomyces > Streptomyces sp. NPDC029836. Next base: position 1,014,291 of record NZ_JBVHZI010000002.1, read on the forward strand.
TGACCGCGAACCAGTCCGCGAGGGCGCCGACCATGCCGGCTTCGGCCGCCGCCGCCACGTACCCGGCCCAGCCGCCGGCGCCCCAGGCGTGCTGGGCGTACTTCGCCAGTACGTAGACCAGCGCGACCAGGACCAGCAGGCCCGTCGCGGTGGTCTTCATCCGGCGGACGCCTTGGCGCCGCTCCTCGTCCGCCGCGTTGAACAAGAACGCGCCCCGGGTCGGTGGGGGTGGCGCGGTGCGCGCCCTCGTGTCGCTGTCCACGTCTTTCACGGGCTCCTGCCTTCCCCCGGTGGCCGGTTTTGTCTGCATAGCATCCGACTCCCGGGAGGCCCGGGGAGTTCCCGGCGCGCCGTTCGGGTGTGCGAGGCGCCGGCCGGGACCCGTCCGGTCCCGTGGCCGCGTACCCCGTACCCGCGCACGTACCCGCTCCCGCACCCGTACCGGCACCCGCTCTCGCGCCCGTACCCCGCTCCCGTACCCCCTGCTCGGCCTACAGCTCCTTGCGGCGCTTCTCGCCGTCCAGCGGCTTCGATCCCTTCGGCTCCTTGACCTTGATGCCGACGCCGCCCCAGAAGGCGAGGCCGTTGACGATCACGCGGGGCGCCCCGGGGTCCGGCCGGGAGGGGGCGGCGCCCTGGTCGAAACCGCCCATGATGCCGATGCCCCGTACGTCGACCTCGACGCCCGGCGGGACCGTGATCTCGATGCCGCCCATCACGGCGATGCAGGTGATCACCACCTCGCGCTCGGCGAAGTCGGCCTCGCGGAGGTCGATCTCGCCGCCGCCCCAGAAGGCGACCGCGTTGAAGCGGGCGGGGACCGTCCAGTGGCCCTTGCGCTGGAAGCCCGACATGACGGCGACGGCCGTCGCCGAGGTGCCCCGGCCCCCGATGCGGGACTGCCAGGAGGACCGCGCCCCGTCGCCCCGGGCCGGGCCGGCGGGCGCGGGGGCGCCGGGCTGGGACTCGCCGGGCACCTGCGGAAGGTCGCGGGTCAGGGGGGCGAGTTCGGCGTACGTCCTGGAGGCGTAGACCGCCTCCAGCCGCTCCTCGAACTCCTCCATGTCGAGCCGACCCTCGGCGACGGCGTCCCGCAGGCGCTCCACCACCCGGTCCCGGTCGGCGTCGGAGGCCCTCAGCTCCGGCAACGGCGCCCGCTCCGGCGATCCCTTCTCCCACGACACCTTCCGCGGCGCCGCCGGCTCCGCTACCGGAGCCTGCTCGGGCAACGACTTCTCGGGCCGCTCGTCACTCATGTGGACCACACTATGCAGAGATCCGCACCAGTTGAACGGCCCACCCCCGGACGTCTTCCCGGACGTCGCCCCGGGATCGACCCTGAGGCGGGCCCCTGACTCAACCCCGACCCGCGTACATCCGGGCGATGACGTCCTCGATGTCGGGCTCCCGCACCGACAGGTCCAGGAGCGGGTAGCGGGCCGCCACCTCCGCCACCAGCGGCGCCGCCGAGGCCTGTGCGGGGAAGGCCAACCACTGACGGGGGCCGTCCACCTTCACCACCCGGGCCCCCGCGACCTCGATCGGCGCGATCTCCGCCTCCAGGTCGACCACCAGGGTCCGTTCGCCCGCCCCTTCCGGGCCGGCCGCGTGCAGCCCGCCGAGCGGGCCGTCGTACATGAGGCGGCCGTGGTCGATGACCATCACCCGCTCGCAGAGCTGCTCGATGTCCTGGAGGTCGTGCGTGGTGAGCAGGACGGTGGTGCCGAGTTCCTCGTTGAGCTGCCGCAGGAAGCCCCGTACCTTCGCCTTGCTGACCACGTCGAGGCCGATCGTCGGCTCGTCCAGGTACAGCACCTCCGGATCGTGCAGCAGCGCCGCGGCGATGTCCCCGCGCATCCGCTGCCCCAGCGACAGCTGGCGCACCGGTACGTCGAGCAGTGCGGCGAGGTCGAGCCGGTCGACGCAGCGTTCCAGGTTCTCGGCGTAGCGGGCCGCCGGGATCCGGTACATCCGGCGCATCAGCCCGTACGAGTCCTTCAGCGGCAGGTCCCACCACAGGGTGGTGCGCTGTCCGAAGACCACCCCGATCCGGTGCGCGAGGCGCATCCGTTCCCGCGCGGGGTCGATGCCGGCGACGCGCAGCCGGCCGCCGCTGGGGGTGAGGATGCCGGTGAGCATCTTGATGGTGGTGGACTTGCCGGCTCCGTTGGGCCCGATGTAGCCGACCATCTCGCCCCGCGCGACCTCGAAGCTGATCCCGTCCACGGCCCTGACCTGCCGTTTCTCCCGCCGGAACCAGTTCACGCGGCGGCGTACGTCGAAGACCTTCTCGACGCCGTCCAGTGCGATCAGTGCTTCTGTCATCAGCCCTCAACTCCCCGTGCTGCGGTACGAACGGACACCCGCGCGCCAGGCCTGCGACGCGGGCAGGAACACCAGGAAGGCCACCAACGGGCTCGCGAACGCCACCCACGACGGCAGCCCGAGCGGATCGGGCCGGCCCAGGACGTACAGGGCGGGCAGCCAGTTGACGAAGGCGAGCGGGACGATGAAGGTGACCCCGCGCAGCAGGTCCTTGGCGAAGACCGACGGCGGGTACTGGAGCATCGTGCAGCCGCCGTACGTGAAGGAGTTCTGCACCTCGGCCGCGTCGCCGGCGGCGAACTGGAAGGCCGCGCCGGCCACCATCACCGCCCCGAAGATGCCCGCCCCGGCCAGGATCATCACGGGGACCAGCAGCACCTTGCCGGCCGTCCACTCCACGTCCAACGCCGAGACCGCCCAGGTCAGCACGCCGAGGCCCTGCACGATCCGGCCGAGGCGGCGCAGGGCGAACCGGTCCGCGGCGACCTGCGCGAGCACCGGGACCGGCCGCACCAGCATGGTGTCCAGGGAGCCGTCGCGGATCCGGGAGCCGATCCGGTCGGTGTTGCCGAGGAGCAGGTCGGCCAGGCCCAGCGACGCCGAGCAGGAGCCGTACAGCAGGGCGATCTCGGGGAGCGTGAACCCGGCGAGCTCGTCCACGTGCGAGAACATGATGACGATCGTCGCGAAGTCGAGCAGGGTGATCGCCGCGTTCCCGAAGGTCGCGAGGAAGAACGACGTCCGGTACGTCATGGTCGAGCGGATCCACATCGCGACGATCAGCCCGTAGCCGCGCAACCCCTCCCACGCGCGGTTGCGGACGGCCCCGTCGAACCCCCCGAACCCCCCGGGCCCGTCGGCGCCCGCGTCCGTGCCGGGACCGTCCAGGGCGGCGACGCCCGTTGCCTCAGCCACCCTGGACCACCACCTTCCGCGTCGCCGCCGTCTGCATCAGCCGGCCCGCGCCCAACAGGACCAGCGCCCAGCCGGCCTGGAAGCCCAGCGCCCGCGCCGCGTTGCCGGCGCCCGCGTGCGTGCCGAGCAGCACGTCCATCGGGACCTGGAGCATCGCCGCCCACGGCAGCGCCCGGGCCAGCTCGCCGAACGCGCCGGGGAACACCGTCAGCGGCAGCACCATCCCGGAGAAGAAGATGGTCACGACGGTCGCCATCAGGGTGATCCCGGTGCCGTCCAACAGCCAGAACGCGGCCAGCCCGAGCAGGAAGCGCACCGCGAAGCTGACGATCAGCCCGAGCGCGACGGACACCAGGAACAGCAGCCAGCGCACCGGGTCGACGGGCAGCGCCAGCGGGAAGGCGAGGGCGCCGGCGATCAGCGGCACCACCCCGCGGCCCAGCAGTTGGAAGGCGGCCCGCCCGAGGTCGGAGGCCAGCCACCACAGTTGGAGGTCCGCCGGCCGGTACAGGTCGACGGCGATGTCCCCCGTGCGGACCCGTTCCTGGAACTCCTCCTGGAAGCCGCCCCCGATGAGCGCCGCGGCCGCGAGCACGGACTGGCTCACCCAGACGAAGGTGAGTGCCTGCGCCTGGTCGTAGCCGCCGAGGCCCGGCCGTTCGTCCCACAGGGCGACGTACGTGTAGGCGACGATGAATCCGAACACGGTGTTGGTGAACACCCCCGCGGCCGTCGCCGTTCCGTAGGCCGCGTACCGCCGGAAGCCGCCCGCGGCGACGGCCCCGTAGAGCAGCGCTCTCTGACGCACCGTATCCCCTCCGTTTTCCCCATCGTTCCCACGTCGGCCAAAGCGCGCGAGCTTAGTGCGGAGGGGCGAGCCACGCGACCGATTTATGCCCGTCCGGCGCGGAAACTCCGGGCATCGGGTAGACACCATGAGGTACGGATGTGGATATTTCGCACGGCCCCGAGGAGTTCCGGCGATGAGCGACCAGTCACCACCACCGGGCTGGACGCCTCGCGATCCGGACACCCCCGAGGGCGCACCCCCGGAGCCCGTCGCCGCACCCGCCCCCCGCGGGGCCGCCGCCGGCGGCCGGCCCGCCGGCAAGGGCGGGCGCCGGCGCACCGGTTGGCGGCGCGTCGTTCCGACGTGGCGGATGCTGCTGGGTTCCCTCCTGCTGATCGGGTTGCTGTTGGGCGGCGCCCTGGTGGCCGGTTACCTGCTGGTGGACATCCCGCCGGCGAACGCGGCCGCCACCGCGCAGTCCAACGTGTACCTGTACGCGGACGGGTCGCAGCTGGCCGGTGACGGCGAGGTCAACCGGGTCAACGTGCCGCTCTCACAGGTTCCGCTGACGGTCCAGGAGGCCGTACTGGCCGCCGAGGACCGGGACTTCCACTCCGAACGGGCGGTGGATCCGAAGGCGATGGTCCGCGCCGCCTGGAACACGATCACCGGGAAGGGCAAGCAGTCCGGCTCGACGATCACCCAGCAGTACGTCAAGAACTACTACCTGGGCCAGGAACAGACGGTGAACCGGAAGGTGAAGGAGTTCTTCATCGCGATCAAGCTCGGCCGGGAGAAGTCGAAGGACTACATCCTGGAGGGCTACCTGAACACCAGCTACTTCGGCCGCAACGCCTACGGGATCCAGGCCGCCGCGCAGGCCTACTACGGCAAGGACGTCAACCGGCTGACCACCGCCGAGGGCGCCTACCTGGCGACCCTGCTCAACTCCCCCAGCGCCTTCGACGTCGTCGCGCACCCCCGCGGTCGGGACCGGGCCGTCGCCCGTTGGAACTACGTGCTCGACGGGATGGTGAAGAAGGAGTGGATGGACCCGGCGGAGCGGGCCGCGGCGCGGTTCCCCGAGCCGGGCAGGATCCGTCCGGCGTCCGGGCTGTCGGGCCAGCGCGGGTACCTGGTGGAGGCCGTCAAGGACTACATCACCGAGCGCGGGATCCTCGACGACAAGACCCTCGCGGAGGGCGGCTACCGGATCACCACGACGATCGACAAGCGCCGTCAGGCGGCGTTCGTCGACGCGGTGCGGACCGAGATGGTGGACGACCTCGACCCGGCGGCCCGTCCCGCGGACCGGCTGGTGCGGGCGGGCGGGGCCTCCATCGATCCGGCCACCGGCAAGGTCGTCGCCCTGTACGGCGGCATCGACTACACGAAGCAGTACGTCAACAACGCGACCCGGCACGACTACCAGGTGGCCTCCACCTTCAAGCCGTTCGTCTTCGCGGCCGCCGTGGAGAACGACTCGCGCACCCAGGACGGCCGGCGCATCACCCCGAACACCGTCTACAACGGCGACAACAAGCGCCCGGTGGTCGGCGGCCGGATCCGCTTCGCCCCCGAGAACGAGGGGCAGGTCTCGTACGGGAACATCACCGTCAACACGGCGACCGACCTCTCGGTCAACACGGTCTACGCGCAGATGGCCGTGGACGTCGGCGGGGAGAAGGTCAAGCGGACGGCGATCGCCCTGGGCATCCCCGAGAGCACCCCGAACTTCGACGCGGGCCCGGCCATCGCCCTCGGCACCATGCAGGCGAGCGTCCTGGACATGACGCAGGCGTACGCGACCCTCGCCGACCACGGCCGGCGCACCCCGTACACCTTCCTGGAGAAGATCACGAAGGACGGGGACACCATCGGGCTCCCCGACCGCACCGCGGAGCAGGTCGTCAGCCGTGAGGCCGCCGACACGACGACGTCCATGCTGGTCAGCGTCGTCGACAACGGCACCGGTACGGCCGCCCTGGCGGCGGGCCACCCGGCGGCGGGCAAGACGGGCACGGCCGAACTGGACCGCTCGGCGTGGTTCGCGGCGTACACCCCGGACCTGGTCACGGTGGTGTCGATGATGGGCCAGGACCCGGACACGGGCACGCTCCAGTCCCTCTACGGGGCGCTGGGCGAGCGGCGCATCGGGGGCGGCGGCTATCCGGCGCGGATCTGGGCGGCGTACACGAAGACGGCCCTGGAGTCCTCGGACCCCGTGGACTTCGACCTCGAACTCCAGCGGGGCGCCTCACGGCCGCAGCAGCCGGACGTCCCGCAGCCGCCGGACGGCTTCCCCATCGACCCGGACACCCCGCCGACGGAGGGCCGCACGGACGGCGGTCAGACGGACGGGGGCCGCGAACAGGGCGGGCAGACCGACGGCGGCCGGACGGACGGGAGGCGGACGGACGGGGGGCGGACGGACGGGGGGCGCAACCAAGGCGGGCAGACGCAGGCCGGCCAGACGCAGGGCGGCCAGACCGACGGCGGGCAGACCGACGGCGGCCAGACGGACGGCGGCCGGACGGACGCCGGGCAGACCCACGGCGGGCAGACCAACGGCGGCCAAACGGACGGAGGCCGGACCAACGGCGGCCAGAACACCGGCGGCGACACCCCGGGTGGCGCCTTCGGCCGCCGGCCGCCGGCGGACTACCTCGAATGAGACCCGGTCGGGCCCGTACGGGTCGGGCCCGACCGGCCTCGTACGACGCCGGACCGGCTCAGTGGCCGGAGGTGGCCTTCAGCCCGACCACGGCGACCAGCAGCAGGCAGATGAAGAAGATCCGGGCGGCGGTGACGGGTTCCCCGAGCACCGCCATGCCGAGCACCGCGGCCCCGGCCGCGCCGATGCCCACCCAGACCCCGTACGCGGTGCCGATGGGCAGCGTCTTGGCGGCGTAGGACAGTAGGACCATGCTGGCGACGATCCCGGCACCGGTGAACACGGACGGCCACAGCCGGGTGAATCCCTCGGTGAACTTCATGCCGATGGACCAGCCGACTTCGAGCAGACCGGCGATGAGAAGCAGAACCCAGGCCATGACAGGCACCTCCGGGACGAGACGGAAACGGGGTGCGTCGTCTTTGCGTCCTGCAACCCGGTACGGCGCGTCTCGTCGGGGGTTCCCCTCCACCGTAGCAAAGGGGCAGCACTGAGGGCCGGTGACCTCGGCCACCGGCCCTCAGGGTTCGTCAGGCCTCGTCAGGCCTCGTCAGGCCTCGTCAGGATCAGAGATAGAGCCCGGTGGAGTCCTTCGACCCCTCCAGCCGCTCGGCGGCCACCGCGTGCAGGTCCCGCTCGCGCATCAGGACGTACGTCGCCCCGCGCACCTCGACCTCGGCCCGGTCCTCCGGGTCGTACAGCACCCGGTCACCCGGCTCGACGCTCCGGACGTTCTGTCCGACGGCGACCACCTCGGCCCAGGAGAGCCGCTTGCCCACGGCCGCCGTCGCCGGGATCAGGATCCCGCCGCCGGAGCGGCGTTCGCCCTCGGGCAGGTCGGACTTCACGAGCACGCGGTCGTGCAGCATGCGGATGGGCAGCTTGTCGTGGGTGGTGTTCTCGCTCACGCCCCGAACCTACCTGCCGCGCTCCGCCCCGTCCGAAGGTGGGTGCTCACCGCTTGCGGCGCGCCGACACCACGAGGAGTCCGACCACGCCGGCGGCCAGCAGGGCCACGGGCACGATGCGCTCGATGCGCGGCGCCCCGTCCTCGTGGCGAAGGCCGTCCTTGACGTCGGTGACGAGGCGGTTGACGGCGACGAAGGCCCGTCCGGCGGTCTGGTCGACCGTCGAGGCGACCCTCGCCTTCGCGTCCCCGACGATCGTCTTCGGGTGCATCCGCACGCCGATCTCGTCGAGCGTCTCGGCGAGCTGCTCGCGGCGACGGACGATGTCCGCCTCGATCTGAGCGGGGGTCCTGGCTTCCGGCACCGCGCTGCCTCCGTCGTTGTGTCGTCTGTGGCGTGATCCGTCATGGACAGTCTGTCAGCTCCGTCAGCTTAGGCTCATGACGTACCGATCCCCTCCCGAGGAGACTGTTGAGATGAGCGAGCGACTCCAGCCGGGCGACACCGCCCCCGCCTTCACCCTGCCCGACGCGGACGGCAACGAGGTCTCGCTGGCCGACCACAAGGGCCGCAAGGTGATCGTGTACTTCTACCCCGCGGCCCTGACGCCGGGCTGCACCAAGCAGGCCTGCGACTTCACCGACAACCTGGACGCCCTGGCCACCGCCGGGTACGACGTCATCGGTGTCTCCCCCGACAAGCCGGAGAAGCTCGCCAAGTTCCGCGAGGTGGAGAACCTGAAGGTGACCCTGGTCGGGGACCCGCAGAAGGAGACCCTGACGGCGTACGGCGCCTTCGGCGAGAAGAAGCTGTACGGCAAGACGGTGACCGGGGTCATCCGTTCCACGGTGGTCGTGGACGAGGACGGCAAGGTCGCGCACGCCTTCTACAACGTGAAGGCGACCGGCCACGTAGCGAAGATCATCAAGGACCTGGGCATCTGACGCGCCCGCCCACCAGGGCGCCCGTACCGCCCCCGGTCCGGGCGCCCGGCACGGGTGGGAGCGCGTCGACGCAATCCGCGCGACACCCGTGCCGCGGCCGGTGATCGGCCGCTACGATGGGCCTCACGCGGCCTTGGCGGAACGGCAGACGCCTCGCATTTAGGGTGCGATGGGAGAAATCCCGTGAGGGTTCGAATCCCTCAGGCCGCACGAACCAAGCAATCGAAGGCCCGACTCGTCGAGTCGGGCCTTCGGTGCGTTTGGTGCGTTCGGGTGCGTTTGTTGCGTTCGAGTGCGTTCGGGTGCGTTCGGGTGCCCCGGGCGTTCTCGGCGGGCGGTGGGCGGAGGCGGCGGGCCTCAGCCCAGCAGTTCCCGGATCACCGGGACCAGGGCGCGGAAGGCCAGGCCGCGGTGGGAGATGGCGTTCTTCTCGGCCGGGTCGAGCTGGGCACAGGTGCGCGATAGGCCCAGCGGCTGGAGGATCGGGTCGTAGCCGAAGCCGCCGCCGCCTTCGGGGGCGTGTCGCAGGGTGCCCAGCAGCCGACCCTCGACGACGCGTTCGGTGCCGTCCGGCAGGGCCAGGGCCGCCGCGCAGAAGAAGTGGGCGCCGCGGTGCTCGTCGGCGATGTCGCCCAGCTGGGCGAGCAGCAGGTCGAGGTTGGCCTTGTCGTCGCCGTGGGAGCCGGCCCAGCGGGCGGAGAAGATGCCGGGCGCGCCGTTCAGGACGTCGACGCACAGGCCCGAGTCGTCGGCGACGGCCGGCAGGCCGGTGGCCCGGGCGAGGGCGTGGGCCTTGAGGAGGGCGTTCTCGGCGAAGGTGACGCCGGTCTCCTTGACGTCCGGGATGTCCGGGTACGCGTCCGCGCCGACCAGCTCGTGCGGCAGGCCGGCGTCGGACAGGATGGCGCGGAGTTCGGTGACTTTGCCCGCGTTGCGGGTGGCCAGGATCAGGCGGCTGGGCGTCGAGGTCATGCCGCCATTATTCCGGGCCGTCCGTTCCGGGCCGCCGGCCGGTTCAGCCCGGGGTGCAGACCTTGGAGATCTCGGAAGCCGCGTCGGCGACCGGCTTGATGTCCGGGTTGACGTTGCCGCCCTCCAGGGAGGTGCGGACGTTCTGCACGGCCGTGGTCATCGAGTCGATGGCCTTGCCCAGGTCGGTGTTGTCCGTCTGGTCGCCGATCTTCTTCAGGCTCGCGTCGATCGAGTTCAGCGCGTTCTGCGCCTCCTGCGGGCTGTTGCCGGCCTGCGAGACCGCCTGCTGGAGGTCGTTGGCGCTGTCGGCGATGGCCACCGCCGTGTTGGCGCAGTCCATCGCCGTGGATATCGCGTCGCAGGAGGTCAGGGCCGGGACGGTGAGCGCGGCGGCCAGCGCCACGGCAGCGATGCGGAACTTCGGCTTCATTTAGGGGTCCCCCACAACTCGGATACGTGGACGGGCGCACGGCTGTGACACCGTGCGCCCGTACTTGCTCGGACGCGGCTGCGCGCCCGGTGGTTCTGCGCGGACTACGGAACCTGCAGCTCCAGCGCGCCCAGCTGGAGGGCCTCCAGGTCGGCGCAGCCGCCGGTGGCGAGGTCGAGGAGCGCGTTGAGCTCCTTGCGGTCGAAGGGCTCGCCCTCGGCGGTGCCCTGGACCTCGACGAAGCGGCCGTCGCCGGTGCAGACCACGTTCATGTCGGTCTCGGCGCGCACGTCCTCCTCGTAGCAGAGGTCGAGGAGGGGCTCGCCGTCGACGATGCCCACGCTGACGGCGGCGACGGTGCCGGTGAGCGGCTTGCGCCCGGCCTTGATCAGCTTCTTCTTCTGACCCCAGGCGACGGCGTCCGCGAGCGCGACGTAGGCGCCGGTGATGGCGGCGGTGCGGGTGCCGCCGTCGGCCTGGAGGACGTCGCAGTCCAGGACGATGGTGTTCTCGCCGAGGGCCTTGTAGTCGATGACCGCGCGCAGCGAACGGCCGATGAGGCGGGAGATCTCGTGGGTGCGGCCGCCGATCTTGCCGCGGACGGACTCGCGGTCGCCTCGGGTGTTGGTCGAGCGCGGCAGCATCGAGTACTCGGAGGTCACCCAGCCCTCGCCGCTGCCCTTGCGCCAGCGCGGGACGCCTTCGGTGAAGGAGGCGGTGCAGAACACCTTGGTGTCACCGAAGGAGATGAGGACGGAGCCCTCGGCGTGCTTGCTCCATCCGCGTTCGATGGTGACCGGGCGGAGCTGTTCGGGCGTGCGGCCGTCGATGCGAGACATGGCTGTGAGCCTAGTCGGTACCCGAATGCGCGAGGACCCCGTCCGAACCCCTCCGGACGCAGCCCTCCGCCCACCGGTGACGGCCGCTCGATGCCACTCCTCCCGCTCGGGCGGGGAGCCGGCAGTCCGTCCCGCACGGCCGCAACCACCACCACATGGAGACGGGGGGACGGGGCCCGGACCATGAGGGCGGGCGGGGGCGGCCGGGGACGGTCGGGCCGAGGGCCGAATGCGCCGCGTCTCATGTCGGGACGACGGAGCGTCGGTCGGGGCGTTCTGCGGCAGCGGCCGCGGTCCCTGACGCCGGTCATCGGCTGTCCGCCCGTCTCGGCCGCGGGGTCGTGCGGGCAACGGCAAAGGACGCTGCGCCCGACCGTGTGACCAGGTCGGACGGAGCGTCCTTTTCGTTCGTGCGGATCAGCCCTGGGGCTTGATCACATCATGTCCTCGATGTCCGCGGCGATCGGGTCGGCGTCGGTGCCGATGACGACCTGGATCGCCGTGCCCATCTTGACGACGCCGTGGGCGCCCGCGGCCTTCAGGGCGACATCGTCGACCAGGGACGGGTCCTTGACCTCGGTGCGCAGGCGGGTGATGCAGCCCTCGACCTCTTCGATGTTGTCGATGCCGCCGAGCCCGGCGACGATCTTCTCAGCCTTGGTGGCCATGTGTTTCTCCCTGAGTGGTTCGAAGAACGAGTCTCGGCGGCCGTAACCCGCGTCGTCCGCTTCGTCACGGTAGCTCACGGTTGGCCCATCTACACGGGCGCGTGCCCCGTAGCTGCCGAATGATGACCATCAGCAGCAGCCTGCCCGTCAACTGGTCTACACCAGTGTGCCGCAAGTGTTGCGACTGCCAAAAACCGGGCCGGGTCAGGGAGGACGCGATGAGCACGAGCAGTGCCGCGACGGCGCCACAGCCGAAGTGGTGGAACGGCTTGTTCCAGGGCCTGCAGAAGATGGGACGGAGCCTCCAGCTGCCGATCGCCGTCCTCCCCGCGGCCGGCATCCTGAACCGCCTCGGCCAGAACGACGTCTTCGGCAAGGACGGCCTCGGCTGGACCGACGTCGCCAAGGTGATGGCGAGCGCGGGCGGCGCCCTCCTCAACGCCGACCTCGGACTCCCGCTCCTCTTCTGCGTCGGCGTCGCGATCGGCATGGCCAAGAAGGCGGACGGCTCCACCGCGCTCGCGGCGGTCGTGGGCTTCCTCGTCTACCGCAGCGTGCTGCGGGCCTTCCCGCAGGGCTGCCCCGAGGGGACGAAGGACATCGGGGGCGGCTGCCTGGGGCCCGACGACACCTTCGCCGAGTACAGCTTCCAGAACCCGGGGGTGTTCGGCGGCATCATCATGGGCATGCTGGCCGCCTGGTTCTGGCAGCGCTACCACCGGGTGAAGCTGGTCGACTGGCTGGGCTTCTTCAACGGCCGCCGGCTCGTCCCGATCATCATGACCTTCGTCGCGATCGCGTTCGCCGTGCTGTGCCTGTGGATCTGGCCGCCGATCGGCGACGGGCTGGAGAGCTTCTCCGACTGGCTGGTGGGGCTCGGCTCCTGGGGCGCCGGCATCTTCGGCCTCGCGAACCGCGCGCTGCTGGTGATCGGCTTGCACCAGTTCCTGAACGTGCCGGTGTGGTTCCAGTTCGGCAGCTTCACCACGCCGGACGGACAGGTCGTCCACGGCGACATCCCGATGTTCCTGAACGGCGACCCGAGCGCGGGGCAGTTCCTGTCCGGGTTCTTCCCCATCATGATGTTCGCCCTGCCGGCCGCGGCCCTGGCCATCACCCACTGCGCGAAGCCGCTGCGCCGCAAGGAGGTCGGCGGTCTGATGCTGTCGGTCGGCCTGACCTCGTTCGTCACGGGCATCACGGAACCGTTGGAGTACTCCTTCCTCTTCGTGGCGCCGGCGCTGTACGCGATCCACGCCGTGCTGACCGGTGTGTCCATGGCGGTGACCTGGGCACTGGGGGTGCACGACGGCTTCAGCTTCTCGGCCGGCCTGATCGACTACGTCATCAACTGGAGCCTGGCGACCAAGCCCTGGATGATCATTCCGATCGGTCTGTGCTTCGCCGTCGTCTACTACGCCGTCTTCCGCTTCGCCATCACCAAGTTCGACATCCCGACCCCGGGACGCGAGTCGGACGAGGAGATCGCGGCCATGCAGGCGGACAACACCAAGGCGTAGCCAAGCCGTTATGAAGGCGCGGCCGGCCGCGCGGGGCCCGTCGGCCCGGCCGGTGGAGGCCCTCGGATCCCAGGATCCGGGGGCCTTCGCCACGTCCGGAAGTCCACGGTTCCGGATGGCGGACCCGCTCGGGGCGGGTGTGGCGTACGCCACTGGAAATTGAAGGTTCCTTATCTAACCCTCACCGTGTTACAACTGGTCTACACCACCTATTGGTGTAGACCACGCGTGGCTCGTTCCGGCCCCCGCGGTCCCCCTTTCCGAGACGTCGCCAACCCCTTTTTCCCGCCCTGGCAGCGCCTTGTCCACTGGAGGAAGTCCATGTCCACAGCCACCGCCGCTGCGGAAAAGAAGAAGGGCGCTGGCGTGATGGCCGTCATGCAGCGCATCGGCCGGAGCCTCATGCTCCCCGTTGCCGTGCTGCCCGCCGGCGCGCTCCTGCTCCGCCTGGGCGCGGCCGACATGCTCGGCGACAAGGACGTCTTCCCGACGTTCATCCTCAAGATCGCCGGTTACATGGCCGCCGGTGGTGGCGCGATCCTCGACAACATGGCGCTGCTGTTCGCCGTCGGCATCGCGATCGGCTTCGCGAAGAAGTCGGACGGCTCGACCGCCCTCGCCGCGGTCACCGGCTACCTCGTCTTCAAGGCGGTGCTCGCCACCTTCACCGACAGCAACCTGCCCAAGGTCGCCAAGGTCGTCGGCGGGAAGATCGTCAACGTCGACGCCCCGGTCAACGCCGGTGTGCTCGGCGGCGTCGTGATGGGTGTCATCACCGCGCTGCTCTACCAGAAGTTCTACCGGACCAAGCTGCCGGACTGGGCGGGCTTCTTCGGCGGCCGCCGCCTCGTCCCGATCCTCTCCGCCCTCGCGGGCCTCGTCACCGGCATCGTCTTCGGTCTGATCTGGCCGGTGCTCGGCACGGGCCTGCACAACTTCGGTGAGTGGCTGACCGGTTCGGGCGCCGTCGGCGCGGGCATCTTCGGTGTCGCCAACCGCGCGCTGATCCCGATCGGCATGCACCACCTGCTGAACTCCTTCCCGTGGTTCCAGGCCGGCTCCTTCGACACCCCGACCGGCGCCGTGCACGGCGACATCGGTCGCTTCCTCGCCGGTGACCCGACCGCCGGACAGTTCATGACCGGCTTCTTCCCGATCATGATGTTCGCCCTCCCGGCGGCCTGCCTCGCGATCGTCCACTGCGCCCGCCCCGAGCGCCGCAAGGTCGTCGGCGGCATGATGTTCTCCCTCGCGCTCACCTCCTTCGTCACCGGTGTGACCGAGCCGATCGAGTTCACCTTCATGTTCATCGCCCCGGTGCTGTACGCGATCCACGCGGTGCTGACCGGTGTCTCCCTCGCCCTCACCTGGGCCCTGGGCATGCGGGACGGCTTCGGCTTCTCCGCCGGCCTCGTCGACTTCCTGCTGAACCTCGGCATCGCGGAGAAGCCGTGGATGCTGGCGGGCGTCGGCCTGTGCTTCGCGGCGGTCTACTACTTCGTCTTCCGCTTCGCGATCACGAAGTTCAACCTCCCGACGCCGGGCCGCGAGTCCGACGAGGAGCTCGCCGAGCTGCAGAAGGCCGAGGCCAAGTAAGCAGCCCGCACCACGTACGACGGAGCCCCCGCTCTCCCGGAAGGGAGGGCGGGGGCTCCGCCGTGGGCGGGTGGCGGGGTGACGGAGTGACGGGGGGCTCCCCGTACCCGCCTCAGAGTTCGTAGACCGCGCCCGCGTACGCCAGGTCGACCCGGCCGTCGTAGACCGCGCGGGCGTCGGCGAGGTTCTGGCCGGCGTCCGTCCACGGCGGGATGTGCGTCAGGACCAGCCGCCCGACCTGCCCCGCGCTGGCGTACTCCCCGGCCTCGCGGCCGTTCAGGTGAAGGTCGGGGATGTCCTCCTTGCCGTGCGTGAAGGAGGCCTCGCACAGGAAGAGGTCGACGCCGTCGGCCAGGGCACCCAGCTCGGGGCAGACCCCGGTGTCCCCCGAGTAGGCCAGCGAGCGGCCGCCGTGCTCGATGCGGATGCCGTACGACTCCACCGGATGGCAGACCTTCTCGGTGCGCACCGTGAACGGCCCGATCTCGAACGCGGCCGTCTTCAGCGTCCGGAAGTCGAAGACCTCGCTCATCGAACTCGCGTCGGGGACGTCCTCGTACGCGGTGGTCAGGCGCTGCTCGGTGCCCTCGGGACCGTAGACGGGGATGGTGCCGCAGCGGCCGCCCTCGTGGCGGTAGTAGCGGGCGACGAAGTACGCGCACATGTCGATGCAGTGATCGGCGTGCAGGTGGCTCAGGAAGATCGCGTCGAGATCGTAGAGGCCGCAGTGGCGCTGGAGCGCCCCGAGCGAGCCGTTGCCCATGTCGAGGAGCAGGCGGAAGCCGTCGGCCTCGACGAGGTAGCTCGAACAGGCCGATTCCGCGGACGGGAACGACCCCGAGCAGCCGACGACGGTGAGCTTCATGGAGCGTGAACCTCCGTGGACGGTCCGTGGACGGAATGCGGGCCGTGCGTGCGTCGAGCGTAAGGCGCGAAACCTCGGGTCGCTCCTCCACGGCGGGCCGTTGTGGGGGGAATCACCTGTCCTGTCACCCGGGGGAGCGACGGCGGGTACGGGCGTTGCCGCGCCGGGCGCCCCGCGCGCGACTACGGTCGGAGGATGGACACGTCCTGGTGGCCCGCGCTCGCGGCGGTGGTCGCCGTGGCGGTGGTGGTGCTGCTGCCGCGGCGGGTCCTGGGTGCCCGCGGCGGGGCGCCGGCGTCACCGCCGCACGGGCCGGGGCCGCCCCCGCCGGTGCGGGTCCGCGAGCTGTGGGGGCTGGTGGACGGCAGGTCCTGCCTGGTCCTGGCCGTGCGGCCGCACCGGGAGCGGGCCCGGGTCGCGTGGATCACCGCCAAGTACGACGACCGTCGCCCCGGGGTGATCCCGCTGCCGCCCGGGGTGGTGGGCCGGCAGGGACGCGGGAGCTTCCTGGAGGCGGACCGGCCGGCGGAGGTGTCGTTGTGGGAGTTCCGCACCCGGCTGGGCACCCTGGACCCGACGCTGTGGGACGAGGCCAAGGGACTCGGAGGGGGTGCGGGGTGATCCGGTAGCGGCGCGGCCACGATGCCCCCGACCCGACGGCGGACCGCCCCGGAGGCATCCCCGGACGGAGTCCGGGTCCTCGTCTCCGGGTCCTCGTCTCCGGGTCCTCGTCTTCGGGACCCGGCGCCCGGCCCCGCCGCCGTCCCCGCCGCACTGCCGGCCCCCGCCCCCTGACCCCGCCGGGCGGGCGGGTCGGGGGCGCGTACGGCTCACGCCCAGAGCTGGCCCTGGAGGGCCTCGATGGCCTCCTCCGTCGTGGCCGCCGTGTAGACGCCCGTCGACAGGTACTTCCAGCCGCCGTCGGCGACGACGAAGACGATGTCGGCGCTCTCCCCCGCGGCGACGGCCTTGCGGCCCACGCCGATCGCCGCGTGCAGGGCGGCGCCGGTGGAGACGCCCGCGAAGATGCCCTCCTCGCGCAGCAGGTCCCGGGTGCGGGTGACGGCGTCCGCGGAGCCCACCGAGAAGCGGGTGGTGAGCACGGAGGCGTCGTACAGCTCGGGGACGAAGCCCTCGTCGAGGTTGCGCAGGCCGTAGACCAGGTCGTCGTACCGGGGCTCGGCCGCGACGATCCTGATGCCCTCGACGTGCTCGCGCAAGTACCGGCCGACGCCCATCAGGGTGCCGGTGGTGCCCAGGCCCGCCACGAAGTGCGTGATGGACGGGAGGTCGGCGAGGATCTCCGGCCCGGTGGTCGCGTAGTGGGCGCCCGCGTTGTCCGGGTTGCCGTACTGGTAGAGCATCACCCAGTCCGGGTGCTCCACGGCCAGCTCCTTGGCCACCCGGACCGCCGTGTTCGAGCCGCCCGCCGCGGGCGACGGGACGATCTCGGCTCCCCACATCGTCAGAAGGTCGCGCCGCTCCTGGGAGGTGTTCTCCGGCATGACGCACACGATCCGGTAGCCCTTGAGCTTCGCGGCCATCGCCAGGGAGATGCCCGTGTTGCCGGAGGTGGGCTCCAGGATGGTGCAGCCGGGGAAGAGGCGGCCGTCCTTCTCCGCCTGCTCGACCATGTGGAGCGCGGGGCGGTCCTTGATCGAGCCGGTCGGGTTGCGGTCCTCCAGCTTCGCCCAGATCCGCACGTCGGCGGAGGGCGAGAGCCGGGGCAGCCGGACCAGCGGCGTGTTGCCGACGGCCGCGAGCGGGGAGTCGTAGCGCATTACTTCGAGCCGCCGGCCACGGCCGGAAGGATGGTGACGCTGTCGCCGTCCTTGAGCGCGGTGGAGATGCCGTCGAGGAAGCGGACGTCCTCGTCGTTGAGGTAGACGTTCACGAAGCGGCGCAGCTGACCACCGGCGGCCTGGTCGACGATGCGCTCCTCGATGCCCTTGTGCCGCGTCTCCAGGTCCGCGAACAGCTCGGACAGGGTCGCGCCCTCGCCGTTCACGGCCTTCTCGCCGTCGGTGTAGGTGCGGAGGATGGTGGGGATGCGGACCTCGATGGCCATGGCAGGCTCCAGTGTCGTGAAGGGCGTTAAACCGTAAGAACGTGGATGCGCGCGGTTCTTGCGCCCCCGCGCGGGAGGGCTGGGTCGCTCAGCCGGCCGGACAGATGGCGCTGGCGAGGCGGCACAGGTCGACGTGCAGCCGCGCCACGAGCAGCAGCCTGCCGGGCGTCTCGATGCTCACGTCGTGGGGAACCATGCGGTCATGTTAACGATTCCCGGTCCCCCGTTTGGAGTGTGATCCCGCATCGTGGACGACATCCGCTCATATACTGGTCAGTAGCCTGCCACGACCTGCACTTCCTCCTCCGTGATCACGCCCTCGACGATCCGGTACGAGCGGAACTGGAACTCGCCGAGACCGTCCTGGTCGGCCGTGGAGACGAGCACGTAGTGGGCGCCCGGCTCGTTCGCGTAGGTCACGTCGGTGCGCGAGGGGTAGGCCTCGGTGGCGGTGTGCGAGTGGTAGACGATCACCGGTTCCTCGTCGCGGTCGTCCAGCTCCCGGTAGAGCTTCAGGAGGTCCTTCGAGTCGAACTCGTAGAACGTGGGCGATCGGGCGGCGTTGAGCATCGGGATGAACCGCTCGGGGCGCCCGGTGTCCGCCGGGCCGGCCACGACGCCGCACGCCTCGTCGGGGTGGTCCTTGCGGGCGTGCTCGACGATCCGGTCGTACAGGTCCTGGGTGAGGGTCAGCATGAGCGACAGGATAGACAGACGGGCCCTCCCGTACCGAGGCGTGGTACGGAAGGGCCCGAATGCCGGACGGAGCGCCGCGGGGACACGGGTCCCGGCCGGGACGGCGGCCGGGAGGTCCGGTCCCCGCGGGGTCAGGAAACCTTGTTGAAGGCCGCGCCGCGCGGGTTGCGGGACTTCAGCACCAGGTAGGAGACGCCGAGGAGCAGACCCCACAGCGGGGCGCAGTACAACGAGACCCGGGAGTCCTTGTCGACGCCCATCATGACGATGACCATCCCGATGAACAGCAGGGCGAACCAGCTGGTCCACGGGGCACCGGGGGCGCGGAAGGAGGACTGGGGCAGCTCGCCGCGGTCGGCCTTGGCGCGGTAGCGGATCTGACAGACCAGGATCATGATCCAGGCCCACATCCCGGAGATGGTGGCGAAGGAGACGACGTAGTCGAAGGCCTTGCCCGGGGCGACGTAGTTGATCCAGACGCCCACCAGCATCAGCGCGGCGGAGAAGGTGGTGCCGAGCAGCGGGGTGCCGTTCTTCGTCAGCCTGGTGAAGAACTTCGGGCCCTGGCCGTTGAGCGCGAGGTCGCGCAGCATCCGGCCGGTGGAGTACATGCCCGAGTTGCAGGAGGACAGGGCCGCGGTCAGGACGACGAAGTTGACGATCGCGGCGCCGACTCCCAGGCCCATCCGCTCGAAGGCGGCGACGAAGGGCGAGACGCCGGGCTGGAAGTGCGTCCACGGCACGACCGAGAGGATCATGACGAGCGCGCCGACGTAGAAGACGGCGATGCGCCACGGCACGGTGTTGATGGCCTTGGGCAGGGTCTTCTCGGGGTCCTTGGACTCGCCGGCGGTGACGCCGACCAGCTCGACCGCGAGGAAGGCGAACATCACGATCTGCAGGGTCATCAGCGTGCCGCCGATGCCCTTGGGGAAGAAGCCGCCGTCGTTCCACAGGTTGGAGACGGAGGCGGTCGCCGCGGCGTCGGAGAAGCCGATGGTGAGGATGCCGGCGCAGATCAGGATCATGCCGACGATGGCGGTGACCTTGACCATGGAGAACCAGAACTCCAGCTCGCCGAAGAGCTTCACGGAGATCAGGTTCGCGGCGTAGAGGATGACCGTGAAGATCAGCGCGTACGCCCATTGCGGGAAGCTGTCGTCGGTCCAGTACGACATGTACTTGGCGGCGGCGGTGACCTCGGTGATGCCGGTGACCACCCAGAAGAGCCAGTACGTCCAGCCGGTGGCGTAGCCCCAGAACGGGCCCAGGAACTCGCGGGCGTAGTCCGAGAAGGAACCGGACACCGGCCGGTACATGAGCAGTTCGCCCAGGGCCCGCATGATGAAGAAGATGACCAGGCCCGCGATGGCGTAGGCCAGGATCAGGCTGGGTCCGGCTTTGGAGATCGCCTTGCCCGCCCCGAGGAACAGCCCGGTGCCGATCGCTCCGCCGATCGCGATCATCTGGATCTGGCGGGCGCCGAGTGCGCGGTGGTACCCCTCGCCCTGATCGCCCTCGCCGGGCGTCCTGTCGTGCTGCTCGACCTGCACAGAGGTCATGTCTGGTGCGCCTTTCTCCACGCCGACCCGCGCCTTCGCTGGCTGCGGATCGGGTCCTCGATCCCCCCGGATACGGATGGAGTTGCACGCCGGCGGTGAGCCGGTTCAAGCGGGCCGGGGGACAGGGGTGGCGTCCCTTCGGCAGTCGTGAAGATTTATCACGTGCTTATGGGGACGCGAGGGGAGGAACTGTGGCGCAAGGCATAAAAAAATCGGGGCATAGGCCCCGGCGGCGATCAGATCACCGCATGGCGGTGATCTGATCGTTATCCGGATTTGAGCGTCCGCTGAGCGAACAACGTCCGCGTCGCGCGGGTCATCGGATGAGCGTTTCGATCAGCGTCTCCTGGAGGCCGCCGAGCCACAGGTAGGCCATCACCATCGGCTTGCGCGGGTCCTCGTCCGGCAGCCGGAACAGGATGGCGCTCTCGTCGTCCTCGGTGATGTCGAGCCGGGCCGCGATCGTCAGCCGCAGGTCGTTCAGGGCGCCGAGCCAGCGCTGCGGCAGGTCCCCGGTCAGCTCCAGGACCGCCGCCCCGTCGCCGGCGGGGCCGAGGCCGTCCAGGCTGCGCACGACGGCCAGCGCGTCCTCCCGCTTGCGGGAGCGCAGGTCGTTCTCGGTGAAGCGGCGGAACTCCGAGGAGCGGGCCCGCAGCTCCTCCGGGTCGTCCTTCGGTCCCGCGCCGGGGCCCCCGTAGGCATCGGGGAAGAGCCGGGCCAGGGCCGGGTCGGACGGGGGCTCGCTCGGGCCGTCGGAGGCGAACAGCACGGCCAGCGGGTCGGCGTCCGCGGCGGGTTCCGGCTCGCCGGGGCCGATCAGCTCCAGCAACTGGACGGCGAGGGAGCGCAGGATGGAGATCTCGATCCCGTCCAGCGCGACGGCGGCTCCGGGGCCGCCCTTCAAGGGTTCGAACACGCCGCCCATCAGGTGCGGTCCTGCGAGAGGGTCGCCCAGAGCCCGTAGCCGTGCATGGCCTGCACGTCGCGCTCCATCTCCTCGCGGGAGCCGCTGGAGACGACCGCCCTGCCCTTGTGGTGGACGTCCATCATCAGCTTGGTCGCCTTGTCCTTCGGGTAGCCGAAGTACGCCTGGAACACGTACGTCACGTAGCTCATGAGGTTGACCGGGTCGTTGTGCACCAGGGTCACCCAGGGGACGTCGGGTTCGGGGACCGCGTAGGTCTCTCGGGCCGATTCGGTGCGTTCGATCTCAACGGGAGCAACACTCACTTGTCCCATGCTGCCACTGCCGGGGGGCCGTCGCACAAACGGGCCCCCACATCTCGTCACTTTGACGAGATGTGCGCTAGCATCCGTGACATGAACCCTGCGGACCTGGGCCTGCCGGTGGACGTGCCGTCCACAGCGCTCTTCACGGACCATTACGAGCTCACGATGCTGCAAGCCGCACTGGCCAACGGCACGGCGGACCGCCGTTCGGTCTTCGAGGTCTTCACCCGACGGCTGCCCGAGGGACGCCGCTACGGAGTGGTCGCGGGAACCGGGCGCGTGCTCGACGCCGTGGAGAACTTCCGCTTCGACGGAGCCGTCCTGGAGTTCCTGCGGGAGCGGGCCGTCGTCGACATGCGCACGCTCGACTGGCTGGCCTCGTACCGCTTCTCGGGTGACATCTGGGGCTACCCCGAGGGCGAGACCTACTTCCCCGGCTCGCCGGTCCTGCGCGTCGAGGGCAGCTTCGCCGAGTGCGTGCTGCTGGAGACCGTGATCCTGTCGATCCTCAACCACGACTCGGCGATCGCGGCGGCCGCCTCCCGGATGTCCTCGGCGGCCGGCGGTCGCCCGCTGATCGAGATGGGCGCCCGGCGCACGCACGAGCTGGCGGCCGTCGCCGCCTCGCGGGCCGCGTACGTCGGCGGCTTCACCTCGACCTCGGACCTGGCGGCCGGCTTCCGGTACGGCATCCCGACGGTGGGCACCAGCGCGCACGCCTTCACCCTGGTCCACGACAGCGAGCGGGACGCCTTCACGGCGCAGGTCGCCTCGCTGGGCCGCGGGACGACCCTGCTGGTGGACACGTACGACGTCGCGGAGGCGGTGCGCACGGCAGTGGAGGTCGCCGGCACCGACCTGGGCGCGGTCCGGATCGACTCCGGGGACCTGCTGCTCGTCGCCCACCGGGTGCGCCAGCAGCTGGACGAGCTGGGGGCGACCTCGACGCGGATCGTGGTCACCTCCGACCTGGACGAGTACGCCATCGCCTCGCTGGCGGCGGCGCCCGTGGACGCGTACGGGGTCGGCACCCAGCTGGTCACCGGCAGCGGGCACCCGACCTGCTCGATGGTCTACAAGCTGGTGGCGCGGGCCGCCTCCGACGACCCGAAGGCCCCGCTGGTGCCGGTCGCGAAGAAGTCCTCGGGCGGCAAGACCTCCCTCGGCGGCCGCAAGTGGGCGGCCCGCCGGACCGACGCGGACGGCATCGCCGAGGCCGAGGTCATCGGGACCGGCGCGGTCCCCTCGGCCCTCGCCGACCACCAACTGCTGACCCAGCTGGTCAAGGGCGGCGAGGTCGTGGCCCGGGAGTCGCTGGAGACCGTACGGGAGCGCCACACGGCGGCCCTGGCGCGGCTCCCGCTGTCGGCGACGCAGCTCTCGCGCGGCGAGGCGGTCATCCCGACCGAGTACGTGTGAGCGCGGCCGGGGCCGGCGGATCCGCCGGGGGCCCCGGGTTCGGGGAGGGGCGGGGTGGGGCAAGAGCCACCGCGAGGCCCCGCCGCACCGCACCACCCACCCACCGACCCGAAGGACACGCGACATGCACCGCGCACTGATCGTCGTCGACGTACAGAACGACTTCTGCGAGGGCGGCAGCCTCGCGGTCCCGGGCGGGGCCGACGTCGCCGCCGCGATCACCGAGCTCATCGGTCAGAGCACGCCCGGCTACCGGCACGTCGTCGCCACCCGCGACCACCACGTCGACCCGGGCGCGCACTTCGCGCGGCCGCCGGCCGTCCCGGACTACGAGACGTCCTGGCCGGTGCACTGCGTCGCCGGGACCGAGGGCGTCGGGTTCCACCCGAACTTCGCGCCGGCCGTCGCCTCGGGCGCCGTCGCGGCCGTCTTCGACAAGGGCGCGTACGAGGCCGCCTACAGCGGCTTCGAGGGCGCCGACGAGAACGGCGTGACCCTCGCCCAGTGGCTGCGGGACCGGGAGGTCACCGAGGTCGACGTCGTCGGCATCGCCACCGACCACTGCGTCAGGGCCACCGCCCTGGACTCCGCCCGCGCCGGCTTCACCACCCGCGTCCTGCTCGACCTGACGGCCGCCGTGGCCCCCCACACCACCACCAAGGCCCTGGAGGAACTCCGCGGGGCCGGGGTCGCCCTGGTCGGCGACCGGGCCGCCTGAGGCCCGGCGGGGGCCGCGAGGGCTCCGGGCGGGGGTCGCGAGGGCTCCCGGCGGGGGCCGCGAGGGCTCCGGGCGGGGGCCCGGGGGTGTCCTACGCGCCGCCCAGGAGGGCGCGGATCGGGTGCCAGAGTTCCGCCGCGCGGTCGGGGGCGCAGCGCCACAGGAGGCCGTCGGGGTGGTGCAGGACGGCCGTGACCTCGTCCGGGGTAGGCGGCTGGGTGTTGCCCCGCAGGTAGACCGCCCGCATCCCGAGGTTCCGCAGCCTGGTCAGGGCGCGGGCCCGGTTCACGGCATGCACCAGCACGCGGACATTTCCACCTTCTCCGGACGGCCTGGGCAGGGTCAGGGCCACCACCACACTGCCGCCGGGCAATCTGACGAAACCTCCACCGGGCATGCTTTCCCTCTCCCCCGTCAATAAGAAAACTCGCACCACGCATCTAAACGCGATCGGCCGCCGCCCGCTAGAGGGCGACGGCCGATCATGCTTTGACCTGCGGTTTTACCGAATTACTTGCTGGAGGGTCCGACCTCGATCGTCATTTCGGTGCCCTCGTAGGACTCCTTGAGGATCTTGATCTTGGTGTTGGTGTCAGTGACCTTCACCGAGCCGGTCGGGTTCTCGTCGTAGTAGTACTTGCCCTTGCGGTCGTCGAAGACGAGGTTGGTCGGCTTCGGCTTCAGGAAGAGCGACTCACCGTTCTTGTGCAGGGTGAAGGCGTCCGTCGAGTACGCGCTGAAGGTGGCGTCGTACGGCTGGATCTTGTTGCGCAGCAGGGTGCCGTCCGACCACTTCATCGGCTTGGCGTTGGCGTCGATCGGAAGGATCAGGCCCTGGCCGGGGTGCTGGCTGGTGTTGTTGTCCTTCTGGGAGGTGTCCCAGAGCCAGATCAGCAGGCCGTCCTGGTACGGGTAGTGCTCGACCCAGTCCGGACGGGTGTTCGCGTGACCGAAGTTGTACGGGCCGACCTTGAGGGTCTGGTCGAACGAGACGTAGCGACGGTTCTCGGCCAGGTAGTACTGCGCGTACTCCTTGGTGAAGCCGGCGCCGATCCGGGAGAAGCCCTTGCCCGTCCAGCCGTTGTCGCCGTTCTCGGCGCCGTCGGTGAACAGCGGGGAGCCGTCCGCGGTCAGGGTGACGGCGTCGGCCGTGAAGCCCTTGCCGCCCGCGCCGCCGTCCGTCTGGTAGCGGAAGCGGAGGTCGACCTTCTTGCCCGCGTAGGCGTCCAGCGGGAAGTTGAGCGACTTCCAGGCACCCGAGACACCGGTCAGAGAGGGGCTGCCGGCCGCGTCGACCGGGAGGGCCGCGCCGTCGGCGGTGCCGGCCAGCGCGGTCCAGTTGGCGCCGCCGTCCGTGGACACCTCGGTGTAGAGGTAGTCGTAGTCGGCCTCGATGTCCCACCAGCCCTTGAGGGACAGGGCGGCGGAGGTCTTCCCGGTGAGGTCGACCGAGCGGGTCAGGGTGTTCTTGAGGTCGTCACCCATGTTGCTCCACCACTGCGAGGAGCCCTCGGCGGGAGCGACGATGTCGGTCTTGACCTGCTTCTTCGGCAGCTCGACGACCAGCGCCTGCTTGTCCTTGGTGTTGTACGCGGAAACGCCCAGCTTGTGCGTGGACTTCGTCGCGGCCTTCGCCTGGTCGAAGTTCAGCCAGCCCAGCTGGAGCTTGTCCCAGGCCGTCATGTCGCCCGGGAGGTCGCCTATGGACTCCTTGCCGGTGCCGAGCCAGGAGCCCGCCGACATCAGGGACCAGAAGCCGACGCCGTTCTCGCCGCCACCCGAGGTGTCGTAGAGGTCCGGGAGGCCGAGGTCGTGACCGTACTCGTGCGCGAAGACGCCGAGGCCGCCGTTCTCCGGCTGCATCGTGTAGTCGCCGACCCAGATGCCCGTGTCACCGATCTGCGTGCCACCGGCCTTGTTGCCCTCGGGGCCGGTCTTGCCCGCGCTGGTGCCGTAGGCGTACCAGCGGTGCGCCCACAGGGCGTTGGTCCCCTGCGCGCCGCCACCGGCCGACTCGTCCTCGCCGGCGTGGACGACCTGGAAGTGGTCGATGTAGCCGTCGGACTCGTTGAAGTTGCCGTCGCCGTCGAAGTCGTAGCGGTCCCACTGGTCGTACTGGGCCAGCTGCGCCTTGATCTGCGCGTCGGTCTTCCCGGCCTTCTTCTGCGCCTCGGTCCACGCCAGGACGCCGTCCTTGACGGTGTCCCACACGTTGGAGCAGTTGGTCTGACCGCAGTAGTTCGAGCCGTAGCGGGCCTCGTTGTACGGGATCTTGACCCAGTCGGCGACCTCGCCCTCGACCGAGTAGCGACCCGAGGAGGTCTTCTCGTAGTAGGTCTTCAGCGAGTTCTTGCCCTGGCCGGTACCGAAGTACAGGTCCTGGAAGTAGGAACGGCTGAAGTCCTTGCGCCAGGCGGTGCTGTTGTCCTGCGCGCGGTCCGGCTGGGCGATCTGGTTGTGCAGCGGACCGGGGGTGCCGCCGTACTTGGGGGCCGGCGGCTTCGGGCCGTCCGGACCGTCCGGGTCGTGCATGGTCGTGTTGTCGACCTGGTCACCGAACTCGACGAGGATCGTGAAGATCTTGTCGGTCTTCTCGCGGCCGAGCTCGACGTACTTCTTGTCGTCGAGCTTGACGACCTTGGAGGCACCGCGCTGCTCGATGCCCTTCTTGCCCGACAGCACCTGGTCAAGGGCCGCCTCGCGCTGCTGCGCCTGCTGCTTGCTGAACGGACCTTCGAGGTCGTGCTTGACCTTCTCCTTGGACGGAGCGGTCGGGTCCTGGTGGTCGGCCGCGGGTGCGCCGCCCCAACTGGAGTCGGCGGTGGCCGTGGTGAAGAAAGCGCCGGAAGCGGCGGTCGCGGCCATCGTCACGCCGACGGCGGCGGCACGCAGCGCGCGCTTCCTTGCGGAGTTACTGGTCACTTGATGTCGTTCCCCTCCCGCGGCCGCAACGTAGGTCGGAACGTCTCCATAGGAGCGGGGGGTTCCGCGCGGCGCGCGTCTCAAGTGACGACATTTGACCGGAGAGTCGAAAGAAAAGACAGACCTTGACTTGTTCCTTACAACTGCACTATGCGGTCAGTCAGTTCCGCTATTCGGACGTTCCGCAGCCTTACGGGTCCTTCCGGGGCGAAGGACCCCGCCGCTCCCCCGGTCGAGAACCCGTCCGGAATCCCTCGCGATCGGCCGGAGGATGAGCCGTGTGCGCCCCCCGTGCTCCGATACCGGGGGTGGGGCCACGCATACCGGTCCGTCGGCTCGGGCATCCCGTCAGGGAGTCACTTGACACGCGCACCTGTCGAGCCCGAGCCCCCCTCCCCGCTCCGAGGACGGAAACCGCCATGCCCCGACCGACTGCCGCACAGCTCGCCTACGGGTCCGCCACCGTCATCGTGTCGACGATCGCCATGCTCCTGCTCTCGCAGACGAGCACCGGACTCGGGGTGGCCGTCATCTCCGCCGCCGCGCTCGCCCTCGGCCTCCTGGTCGCGCTGACGGTGCCCGCGCCGCGCCGCCGCGGCCGGCACGCCGCCCCGCCCGCCCGTCAGGGCGCCGAGGGGACCTCCCCGGCGACGACCCGGTCCGCCGGCGCCGACGCGGAACACCCCGTGCACCACTGATCCCCCACGCCACCGGACCCGGCCGCCACCGGGTCCGGACACAAGGGTGCGGGCGGCCGCCCCCCTTCCGGGGGACGGCCGCCCGCGACGGGACGCCCGGTTCGGTGCGTCGACCGGGTCAGGTGTTCGCCCTGACCACCACGGTCTTGGCGACCTTGTCGTGCAGGCCCTGCTTGTACGGCTTGTCGATGAGCATCGACACGATCAGGGCGAGCGGCCACAGGCACAGGCAGCAGACCAGGGTCGGGATCCACAGCAGCGCGGCCCGGCCGAGCGCCGCGTTCGAGGGGGGCACGCTGCCGTCGTTGAGCATCGCGGTGCGCAGGCCCAGCGCCTTCTTGCCGAGGGTCTGGCCGTTCTTCTTGGTGAACCACCAGTCGTAGCCCACGTACACGATGATCGAGATCAGCGTCCACACCAGGCCGGTACCGCTGTACGAGCGGGTGATGATCTCGGTCGCGTCCTCGCCCTGGTTCGTGTCGACGGTGTACCGCCGCGTGTTGAACGGGAGCTGGATCAGGTAGAGCGGCACCCCGACGATGAGCACGTCGATGACGCGTGCCGCGAGCCGCTTGCC
This sequence comes from Streptomyces sp. NPDC029836, assembly GCF_055574495.1. NCBI lineage: Bacteria > Bacillati > Actinomycetota > Actinomycetes > Kitasatosporales > Streptomycetaceae > Streptomyces > Streptomyces sp. NPDC029836. The sequence continues at coordinate 1,041,627 of NZ_JBVHZI010000002.1, forward strand.
GAAGTCCGCGAGCGGCGGCATCCCGGCGAGCGGGTCGGGCATGCCGTAGCCGCCTCCCCCGCCGTACGGGTCACCGCCGCCGCCGTACGGGGGCGGCGGGGGCGGGTATCCGCCGCCCGGGCCGCCCGGGCCGCCGGGGGGCGGCGGAGGTGGAGGCGGTGGGTATCCGCCGCCACCGCCGGAAGGCGGAGGGGGATACCCGCCGCCACCGGTGGGCGGCGGGCCGTACGGCGAGCCACCCGACGGAGGCGTCGGTCCCTGGGGCTTCTTGAGGAACGGGTCGTCCTCGGGCGGCTGGCCCGGCGGCGGCTGGTCGGTGCTCATGGCCCGAGTCGAACCCGGGCCCGCGCGGCCCGCAACGGGACCGCGTCCGTTCGGGGGAGGGGCTGCGCCTACCGCGCGACGTAGGTGCCGGCCGCCTTGTCGTGCCAGGCCTGACGGCGGGTCCGGTCGAAGAGGGACCGCAGGCTGCCCGGCAGCCCGAGGAGGGCGCCGACCAGCCAGCGGCGCAGGGCCGCGCCGAAGGAGGGCGGACGCAGGGTGGCGACGGCCAACACCCGGACGCCGCAGAGCTTCTTGCCCGGGGTACGTCCCCAGCGGGCGGTGGGCAGCACCTCGTAGAGCACCCCGAAGAGCAGTACGGCGGCCAGCAGGAGGCACCCGTACCCGACGGTGGTGGCGTCGAGGAGCCAGACGGTGGTGGTGCGCCCGCTCCCCCGGGCGGCGTCGACCTTGACCTGGAGGTGGTCCGTCACCCGGGGCACCAGCGGGACGGCGGCTCCGGCCGTGACGGCGGCGAGGGCGAGGGTGTCCAGGGCGCGGGCCAGGGCGCGGCGGACCAGCCCGGCCGGGCGTACGGCCCGCTCGGCCATCCGCTCGAACACGGCCCGGGTCGTGGCCGGCGCGGCCGGCTGCGGCGGGTTCTCCGGGAGGGTGGGCCGGCGCCGGGGCGCGGGCTCGGGGCGGCCCTCGTCGTCCCAGGGGACGGCCGGGCGCGGCCGGGCCTCCTCGCCGGCCGTGACGCGGGTCTGCGCGGGCTCGGCCACTTCGGTACGGGATCCGGTCGGGCGGGCCCCGCGGACCTCGGCGTCCCGCGGCGCGGCCGGGCGGGCGGGCTCGGGCCGGGGCGCGGGGGCGGCGGGCGGGGCCGGGTGGGCGGCGGGACGGGCCGCGGCCTCCCAGGGCGCGGCCGGGGCCCGTGGGGCGGGGGCGGGGCGGCCCGCACCCGGCGGAGCGGGCTGCGGGGCGGCGGAGCGGGCGGGGGTCGCCTCGGGCCAGGACGAGGTCAGGCCGGACACGCCGCCGCCGGGGGCGTCGGGCCACGCGGGCGGACGGGCCGACAGGATGCCCACGCTCTCGGCGGCGGCCTGCGCGGGAAGCCGCCGGGCGGCGGGGGCGGCGGGGGCGGCGGCCTGCGCCGTCTCGCGGGCCAAGGAGATCCCGCCGGCGGGGCGGCGTTCGGGTTCCGGCTCGCCCGGCTCGCCCGGGCCGCCCCAGGAGACGCGGACGTCACGGGGGCCACCGAAGCCGGCCTGATGGGCGGGGTCGGCCTGCCAGCCCGGCGCCGAGGGCCGGGGTTCGCGTCCCCGCTCGCGTTCCGGTTCGCGTTCCGGTTGGTGGTCCGGTTCGGGGAGCGCCTCGGTCACGGAGGTCTCGTCGAGGAACAGCGGCCCGGTCTCGTCCGCGGGGACGGCGGGGCGGCTCGTACCGGGCACCCAGGCCGCGCCGTTCCAGTACCGGACGTACCCGGGGATGGACGGGTCGGGGTAGTAGCCCTCGCGGGCAGCGTGTTCGCCGTCACCAGGGGAGGCCGTCAATGTCCCCAACTCCGATCGTGGCTTGAGGCTTGTGCAGGGGAGGACCATAGCCAAGAACCCCCTCCCGACAGGTCCGGTAACGGGAGATTCCAAGCCTTCGGGCGAACCTCCGCCCTTTGTTCGCCCCGCGAGGAGCTCGCGGGGGCAGGCGATGGAACCGCCCCGACACCCACCGGCACCGGAGCCGTCCCCACCCGATCCCGACCATCGACTTTCGGACGCTTGACAAGTTTTCGGCCAATCTGCGGTTCGTGCCCCGAACCCGCGTCATCGCCGGCCCGCCGCGCGCTCTCTGCGGGTGCGGGGCCCGGTCCGGTCCCGCGCCCGGACACGAACGCACCGAAGCGAGGCCGTCATGCAGCATCCCGTCATCGAACGCGAGCTGGAACTCAAGCTGGTCCTGTCCCCCGAGCGCGCCATCTCCGTCCCCGCCCGGCTGCTCTACCTCCTCGACGACCCGTTCGCCGTGCACATCACCTTCCACACCGGCTCCAGCACCCCGGTCAACTGGACGTTCGCCCGCGAGCTGCTCGTCGAGGGGGTGTTCCGGCCGTGCGGGCACGGGGACGTCCGGATCTGGCCGACGAAGATCGACAACCGGGCGGTCCTGTGCATGGCCCTCAGCTCCCCCGACGGCGACGCCCTGCTGGAGGCCCCGGCCGGCGCCGTCTCCGCCTGGCTGGAACGGACCCTGCGCGTGGTCCCGCCGGGCACCGAGGCCGACCGGCTCGGCCTGGACGCGGCGTTGGCGGAGCTGCTCGCCCCGACCCCGGCCGACGACCTGTGGCTGCGGGACCCGTGGCCCTCGGACGAGTCGGCGGACGGGGAGGCGTGATGCGGGGACGGACGCCGGGCCGCCCCCGGGGGTTCACGTCAGAACAGCTTGCCGGGGTTCAACAGGCCGAGCGGGTCGAAGGCGTGCTTGACGCCGCGCTGCATCTCCAGCCCGACCGGCCCGAGTTCACGGGCCAGCCACTCCTTCTTCAGCACCCCGACGCCGTGTTCGCCGGTGATGGTGCCGCCCAGCTCCAGCCCCAACGCCATGATCGCGTCGAAGGATTCGCGGGCCCGGCGCACCTCGTCCTCGTCGGCGGGGTCGAAGCAGACGACCGGATGGGTGTTGCCGTCGCCCGCGTGCGCGCAGACCCCGATGAGCAGGTCGTACGTACGGGCGATGGCCGCCGTGCCGTCGAGCATTTCGGCGAGCCGCGAGCGCGGCACGCACACGTCGTCGATCATCGTCGCGGGCCGCAGCGCCTCCAGCGCGGTCAAGGACATCCGCCGGGCCTGGAGCAGCAGTTCGGACTCCGCCGCGTCCTCGGCGGGGACGACGGCGGTGGCCCCGGCGGCCCTGCACAGGGCGGCGACGGCATCGAGTCCGGCGGCGGCGTCCGGGGTGTCGAAGGCGGCCAACAGCAGGGCCTCGGTGCTTTCGGGCAGCCCCATCTTCCCGAGGGCGTTGACGGCGCGGACGGTCGTACGGTCCATCAGCTCCAGCAGCGAGGGCGCCAGGCCCGCCTCCATGACGGCGCACACGGCCGCGCAGGCGGCGGCGACGGAGGGGAACTCGGCGGCCAGCGCCAGCTGTCGGGGCGGCGCGGGCCGCAGCGCGAGGACGGCCCGCACGACGATGCCGAGGCTGCCCTCGGAGCCCACGAACAGCCGGGTCAGGTCGTATCCGGCGACCCCCTTGGCCGTGCGCCGCCCGGTCCGCATCAGCCGCCCGTCGGCCAGCACCACGTCGAGGCCGATCACGTACTCCGCGGTGACCCCGTACTTGACGCAGCACAGCCCGCCCGAGGCGGTGCCGATGTTGCCGCCGATGGTGCACTGCTCCCAGCTGGAGGGGTCCGGCGGGTAGTACAGGCCCTGCGCGGCGACCGCCCGCGAAAGCACGGCGTTGACCACTCCGGGCTCGACGACGGCGATCCGGTCGACGGCGGAGACCTCCAGGATGCGGTCCATCTTCACGAGGGACAGCACGATGCAGCCGTCGCCCGCGTTGGCGCCGCCCGACAGGCCCGTCCGGGCGCCCTGCGGGACGACGGGGATCCGCAGCTCGGTGGCGGTGCGCATGACGTGCTGGACCTGTTCGACGGTCCGGGGCAGGGCGACGACGGCCGGGGTGCCGGCGGCGCAGAAGCTCGCCATGTCGGTGGCGTAGGAGGTGGTCACCTGAGGGTCGCTCAGGAGGGCTTCGGCAGGGAGCCCTTCGGCGAGGCGCGCGAGGAGCCGCGCGGCGAGCTCCGGGGGCAGCGCGGCGGGCTGCGGTGCGGGCAGCGCGGCGGACTTCGGTGCGGGCAGCGCGGCGGACTTCGGTGCGGGCAGCCGTGCGGAGAGGTCATCAGCCATGGGGCCAGCGTGACACCCGGGGCCATCGGTGTGAACACGGCCGCGACCGGCTTCGGGCATCCCGGCACGCTCTTCATATTGACGCACAGTGACCCCATGGAGCGTATCGACGAGGAATCGCAGCAACCCGCGCCGCCCGTGACCTTCACCGGCCGCAAGACGGTCGTGGCGGCCGCGGTCGCCGTGGTCCTGATCGCCGGCGCCCTGCTGATCCGCCCGGCCCGCCCGGCCGACGACGCCCGCCCTCCGGGGCCCACCGAGCGGGCCGCCTCGGCGGTCGGCATGGGCGCCCCGCCCGCGGCGGTGGACCTGACGGCGCTGGTGGCGGACCGGGAGCGGTGGGTCGCGGGGCATCCCGACGACGACGCCTCGTGGGCGGTGCTCGGTACGGCGTACCTGGAACAGTCGCGGCGCACGGCCGACCCCGGCTGGTTCCCGAAGGCGGAGAAGGCCCTCAAGCGCTCGCTGGGGCTGCGGCCCGCCGAGAAGGGCAACTTGGACGCGATGACGGGCATGGGCGCCCTGGCCAACGCCCGGCGGGACTTCGGCACGGGCAAGAAGTGGGGCGAGCTGGTCCGGGCTCAGGCGCCGAAGCGCTGGACGGCGTACCCGGTCCTGGTCGACGCGTACACGGGCCTCGGCGACTACAAGGCCGCCGAGAAGGCCATGGAGCGACTGACGGAGCTCCGGCCGGGCCTGGTGTCCCACCTGAGGGCCGCCCAGGTGTACCGGGACCGGGGCTGGCGCGAGGACGCGGTGGTGTCGCTGGAGCACGCGGGGGGCGCGGCGAAGGCCCCCGCGGAGAAGGCGTACGTCCTGTACCGGCTCGGGGAGATGTCCTGGGAGCGGGGCGAGGTGGCGGAGGCGATGCGGCAGTTCGAGGCCGCGCTGCGCACGGACCCGGCGCAGTCGGACGCCCTGGGCGGCCGGGCCCGCGCCCTGGCGGCACTGGGCCGCTCCGGGGAGGCGGTACGGGACTACCGGCTGGCGCTGGGCCGCACCCCGCAGCCGCGGCTGGCGCTGGAGCTGGGCGAGCTGCTGCAGTCGCTGGGCCGGGACGAGGAGGCGCGCGCGCCGTACGCGTCGCTGTCGGCGCTGGCGGCGCGGGGCGCCACGAACGGGGTGAACGAGGAGCTGGTGCTCGGCCTGTTCGAGGCGGACCACGGCGATCCGTCGGCGGCGGTGCGCCGGTTGTCGGCGGAGTGGTCGCGGCACAAGAGCGTGCAGGTCGCGGACGCGCTGGGCTGGGCGCTGCACCGGCTGGGCGATGACGAGGCGGCGCTGGAGTACGCGAAGAAGGCGACCGAGCTCGGGCTGCGCAACGCCGAGTTCTCCTACCACCGGGCGATGATCGAGCGGGGTCTGGGCGACGACGAGGCGGCCCGCCGGCACCTCCAGGAGACGCTGCGGACGAACCCGCTCTTCTCCCCGGTACGGGGTCCGCTGGCCAAGGAGGCGCTGGCCGCGATCGGGCAGCAGGCATCCGGCGGCCCGGAGAACATGCAGCCGAGCAAGCCGTGGGTGGCTCCGGAGATGCCCAAGCCCCGTCCGAAGCCCAAGCCCAAGCCGAAGCCGCAGCCGAAGGCCGAGTCCCAGCCGAAGGCCGAACCGAAGGCGGAGCCGAAGCCGAAGCCGAAGGCGGAACCGAAGGCCGAACCGAAGCAGCCCGACGCGCCCGCCCCCGGGGCCGCGGCGCCGAACCCCGCCCCCTAGTGCTGGGGCCGCTCGACGCGGCGCCCCGGCCCCGCCGGAGGGCGGGGCCGGGGGCGGGATCCTCGGACGTGACGTGCGCGGCGGCTACAGGTTGCCGCGCTTGTCCTGCTCGCGCTCGATCGCCTCGAACAGCGCCTTGAAGTTGCCCTTGCCGAAGCCCATGGAGCCGTGGCGCTCGATGATCTCGAAGAAGACCGTCGGCTTGTCCTGCACCGGCTTGGTGAAGATCTGCAGCAGGTAGCCGTCCTCGTCGCGGTCGGCCAGGATCTTCAGCTCGCGCAGCTCGTCGATCGGCACGCGGGTGTCGCCGACCCACTCGCCGAGGGTGTCGTAGTAGCTGTCCGGGACGGACAGGAACTGCACGCCCGCCGCGCGCATGGTGCGCACGGTCGCGACGATGTCGTTCGAGGCGAGGGCGATGTGCTGGACACCGGGGCCGCCGTAGAACTCCAGGTACTCGTCGATCTGCGACTTCTTCTTCGCGATCGCCGGCTCGTTGATCGGGAACTTGACCTTCTTGGTGCCGTCCGCGACGACCTTGGACATCAGCGCCGAGTACTCGGTCGCGATGTCGTCGCCCACGAACTCCTTCATGTTCGTGAAGCCCATCACCTTGTTGTAGAAGGCGACCCACTCGTTCATGCGGCCGAGTTCCACGTTGCCGACGCAGTGGTCGATGGCCTGGAAGGTCCGCTTGGCGGGCGCGGCGACCATCGGCTCGACGGCGACGTAGCCCGGCAGGTAGGGGCCGGTGTAGGCGCCGCGCTCGACCAGCGTGTGGCGCGTCTGCCCGTACGTCGCGATCGCGGCGAGGACGACGGTGCCGTGCTCGTCCTTGACCTCGTGCGGCTCGTCCAGACCGCGGGCGCCCTGCGCGACGGCGTACTCGTACGCGGCGCGGACGTCCGGGACCTCGATGGCGAGGTCGATGACCCCGTCGCCGTGCTCGGCGACGTGCTCGGCGAGGAAGCGGCCGTGGTCGGTGGCGGGCTTGATGACCGAGGTCAGGACGAAGCGCGCGGAGCCGTTGGTCAGGACGTAGCTCGCGGTCTCGCGGCTGCCGTTCTCCGGTCCGGAGTAGGCCACGAGCTTCATGCCGAAGGCGGTCGAGTAGTAGTGCGCGGCCTGCTTGGCGTTTCCAACGGCGAAGACGACCGCGTCCATGCCCTTCACCGGGAAGGGGTCTGCCTCACGCGCGGTGGCCGGGGTGGTGTCGAGGGTCTCAGTCATGACCGCAGATTCCCGCCCTTCCACAAGCTGCGCAATAGTTTCGATTTCGGCTGTACAACCTGACCAGCACAGCCGCAGGATGGCTGAAAGATCTGCGCAGTATGACCAGCGGTACGAGCGGCTTCGCCGCGCCGGGAGGAATCCATGGGAATCGACGAACTCGACGGCCGGCTCATCGTCCTGCTGGCCCGCGAGCCGCGGATCGGCGTACTGGAGGCCTCACGCCGGCTCGGGGTGGCGCGCGGCACGGTGCAGGCGCGGCTGGACCGGCTCCAGTCGAAGGGCGTCATCCGCGGCTTCGGCCCGCAGGTGGACCCGACGGCCCTCGGCTACCCGGTGACGGCCTTCGCCACCTTGGAGATCAAGCAGGGGCAGGGCGCCGACGTACGGGCACACCTGGACGGGGTGCCGGAGGTGCTGGAGCTGCACACGACGACGGGACACGGGGACATGCTGTGCCGCCTGGTGGCGCGCTCCAACGCCGACCTCCAACGGGTCATCGACCGGGTCGTCGGCTTCGAGGGGATCGTGCGGGCGTCGACGGCCATCGTGATGGAGAACCCGGTGCCGCTCCGGATCATCCCGCTGGTGGAGCAGGCGGCGGCGGACGGGGAGGACTGAGGGGGTTCGTTCCCGCTCCCCCCGGGGGCGGCCGGGACGCTCGAAAGTTACAAAGAGTTCTCTGCAAAGAATCCCTTGCAGAGAAGTCTTTGTAACTCTACTGTTGAGGCATGCCCGAGGAGAAGACCGAGAACCCCGAGAACCCCGTCCCCAACGTCCGCACCCTGGACGCCCATTCGCTGCGCGGCCTCGCCCACCCGTTGCGCATCCGCATCCTGTCCGCGCTCCGACTGAACGGGCCGGCCACCGCCTCGCAGCTGGCGGAGCGCCTCGGGGAGTCCAGCGGGGCCACCAGCTACCACCTGCGCCAGCTGGCCGCGCACGGGTTCGTCGAGGACGCCCCGGAGCACGGCAAGGGCCGCGAGCGCTGGTGGCGGTCGGCCCACGACGGCACCAAGTTCGACGAGACGCTGATGTACGACGACAACCCCGAGACGCGCGGCGCCGCCGACGCCTTCCTGCACGAGATCGCGACGATCCACGCGCAGGAGGTCAACACCTGGATCGGCGACGCCGTCCACTGGAGCAAGGAGTGGCGCTCCTCCTCGGACATCAGTGACTTCACGCTGCGGCTGACCGCCGGGCAGAGCCACGAGCTGACGCACCGGATCCACGACCTGATCAACAGCTACCGGGACCTGCCGCCCGCCGAGGGAGCGGAAGCCGTCCGCTTCCACACGCACACGCTGCCGCGCCGCGACCCCGCGTAGTCCGCGTAGTCCGCGTAGTCCGCGTAGTCCGCACCACCGCACAGCCCCCGCAGCCGTCAGGCGGCCCGCCGGTCCTGCCCGCGCCGCCCCGCGCCCACCCATGCCCTGAAGGAGTCCTGCCGTGCACGCCTTCGACCACGCCCTGAACCACACCGCCCGCACCACCGAGCTGGCCGCCGAGGCCGCCGCCTGGCACCTCGCCCACGAGGCCGCGCCCGCGCCCGCTGCCGCCGCCACCACCACGCCCGTGCCGACCGTGCTGCCCGCCCTGCGCAACCGGCTCGGGGAGGTGCTGGTGAGCGCCGGGATCCGGTTGATGCAGCCGGCCCACGTCCCCGCCCGCGTCCACCGGCCCACCGCGTGAGCCGTCGGCCGTTCACGGCGGTCCTGGCCGCCAACACGATCTCCATAGCCGGTAGTTCGCTCACCCTGATCGGCGTCCCGTGGTTCGTGCTCCAGACCACGGGCAGCGCCGGCCGGGCCGGGATCGTCGCCTTCTGCGCCACCCTGCCCGTCGTGGTGGCCGCGCTCGTCGGCGGCCCCGTCATCGACCGGATCGGCCGCCGCCGGGTCTCCGCCGCCTCCGACCTGGTCTGCGCGCTGTCCGTCGGCGCGATCCCGTTGCTGCACCACGCGGGGCTGCTGGAGTTCTGGATGCTGTGTGCGCTGATGGCCGTCACCGGCCTCGTCCACACCCCGGGTCTGACCTCGCGCTACGTCCTGCTGCCCAGCCTCGCCGAGCACGCCGGTACCAGCCTGGCCCGGGCGGCCAGCCTCTACGACGCCGTCTCGCGCGGGGCCCGGATGATCGGCGCCGCCGTGGCGGGGCTGCTGATCGCCGCCTTCGGCGCCGGAACCGTCCTGCTGGTGGACGCGGCCACCTTCGCCGCCTCCTCGCTGCTGGTCGCCGTCTTCCTGCGCGGAGTTCCGGCCGCCGAGCCCCAACCGGCGACCGGGAAGGTCTCGTTCGCCTCGTACCGGACCGAACTCGTCGAGGGTTGGGTCTTCCTGACCCGTTCGCGGCTCCTGTTGGGCGTCACGGTGATGGTCATGGTGACCAACGGGCTGGACCAGGGCTGGTCCGCGGTCCTGCTGCCGGTCCACGGCGACGAGGCCCTGGGCGGGCCCACCACCCTAGGCCTGATGGTCTCCCTCTTCGGCGGCTTCGCGCTGCTGGGAGCCCTGTTGTACGGGATGTGGGGCGAAAGGTTCCGCCGCCGGACGGTGTTCGCGGTCGCCTTCCTGATCTCCGGCGGCACCCGGTACCTCGTCGCGGCCTTCACCGACACCCCGCTGCCGCTCGCGGTCACCATGGCCCTGGCCGGCCTGGCCGCGGGCGTGCTCAACCCGATCCTGAGCACCGTCGTGTACGAGCAGGTGCCGGAGGACCTGCGCAGCCGCGTCAGCAGCGTGTCCACGGCGGGCGCCGAGCTGGCCATGCCGATGGGCGGGCTCGCCGCGGGCCTACTGGTCGACGGCTTCGGGGTCGTCCCGGCCCTGCTCCTGTTCGGCGGCGTCTACGTCCTGACCACCCTGACGCCACTGGTCTTCCCGGCCTGGCGCGGCCTGGACCGGAGCCCGTCGGGGATCAGCAGGACGGAACCTTCTCGTTCCGGTTCAGTGCCCGCAGCGAGCTCACCGCGTCCGTCAGCGAAGTAACGGGGATCAGCCGCAGCCCGTCGGGCAACTCCGCCCGCGCGTCCGAGCATTCGGCCTTCGGCACGAGGAACACGCTCGCCCCGTCGCGCTGGGCGGCCTGGGTCTTCAGGCCCACTCCGCCGACCGGGCCGACCGCCCCGTCCGCGGCGATGGTTCCCGTACCGGCGACGGTGCGGCCGCCCGTGAGGTCGGCGCCGCTGCCGTCGCCGTCGAGCTTGTCGACGATGCCGAGGGAGAACATCAGTCCGGCGCTCGGGCCGCCGACGTCGGCGAGGTTCAGCTCGACCTTGACGTCCTTCGGGTCCTTGCGCAGGAAGCCGAGGGCGGCCTGGGCGGCGGCCGACTGGGACTTGGTCATCTCCTCCAGGTTGTGCGCCTCGATCTCCTTGTCGCTTCCGCCCGACGGGTACACCGCCTCGCGGGGCATGACGGCCTCGCCGGTCCCGAACCAGTACCGGAGCAGTTCCGGCAGCTTGATCGTCGAGGACGGGCCGGTCGCCCGGATGGTGGTCATCCGCAGCTGGCCCTTGGTGTCGCGGACCGGGACACCGGAGATGGAGATGACGGGCTTGCCCTGGTCGGAGCCCAGCACGTCGGCCGTGGGGCCGGGTACGGCGACCACGTAGGGCAGCGGCGCGAAGGCCGCCACGGCGAACAGCCCGATGACGGGCGCGGCGCAGACGGCCAGGGCGGCGGGACGCGGCAGACGTGTGAGGCGTGAGAGCACCCGGTCAATCTACCGACCCGACCGGCCCGCGCCCCTCCCCCGGGCCCCGGCACGGCGGAGCCGGCACCGGGGAGGGGCGTGGGGCGGAGCGCAGAGCCGTACGCCGTATCGCGGCCCGGCGTACGGAAACCCGGCCGGGCGCGGGGCCGGGCCGGGATCGGCGGCTGTCGCCACGGGTCAGCGCAGGGCGTCGGCGACCTCGCGTGCCGCGTCGACGACCCGGGGCCCGACCCGCTCCGGCACGGCGTCGGCCAGCATGACGACGCCCACGCTGCCCTCCAGTCCGGTGATGCCGACCAGCGGGGCGGCGGCGCCGCTGGCGCCCGCCTCCAACTCGCCGTGGGTGAGGGTGTATCCGGGCTCGATGAGCGCCCCCTGACGGGCCGCCAGGATGGCCCGTCCGGCCGCGCCCCGGTCCAGCGGGTGGCGGAAGCCGGCCCGGTAGGCGACGTGGTAGTCGGTCCAGGTCGGCTCGACGACGGCCACGGCCAGCGCCTCGGTGCCGTCGACGAGGGTCAGGTGCGCGGTGGCCCCGATGTCCTCGGCGAGCGACCTGAGGGCGGGCAGAGCCGCCTCCCGTACCAAGGGGTGGACCTGGCGTCCCAAACGCAGCACGCCGAGCCCGACACGGGCGCGGCCACCGAGGTCACGACGGACCAGGGCGTGCTGTTCGAGGGTGGCGAGCAGGCGGTAGACGACCGTGCGGTTCACACCGAGTCGGTTGGAGAGCTCGGTGACAGTCAGACCGTGGTCGGTGTCGGCGAGCAGCTTGAGGACCCTGAGTCCCCGGTCGAGAGTCTGGGAGGTTTCCGCGGTCACGACGCCTCTCCCTCTTTCGGTGGGCGGCGGTGACTCTCACGGGGTGGAGCGCCGCCGGTCCCTCGGCGACGCACGGAGAGGCCGCCGGTAGCGGCCATGGCACCGGCTGCGCTCCCGCGGCGGCGCTGCCACGGGGCGTTCGATGCGGGGACAGTAGCGAGCGGGTCCGCTCAGCGGAAGGCCTCGTCCAGAATCCGGGCGCATGCCGCCGTTTTGCGGGGATTGTCCCGCGCGCGTGTATCAATTCGTAATGATCATCCGCCGAAAATCGCTTTACACGCCCATTACTCTGATCATGTTCAAAAGTTGCTGGGGGTGGGCAGGCCGTTACGGCCCTGAGCTCACACAGGGGAGAGAAGTAAAAGTGAACTTGAAGCGCATGGCCGTCGTGGCCGCCGCCGCCGTCGTGGGTCCGACCGTTCTGATGGCGACGCCGGCGATGGCCGACGAGGCCCAGCCGACCGCCGTCACCACGCCGGACGCGGCCCCGGCCGCCGAGGCCCCCGAGGCTCCGGCCGCCGAGACCCCCGCCCCGGAGGCGAAGCCCGCCGTCGAGGCCCCGGCCGAGAAGCCGGCCGTCGAGGCCCCGGCCGAGACCCCGGCCGCCGTCGCGCCGGTCGCCCCGCCCGTCGCCCCGGCCCCGGTCGTCCCGGTCGCCCCGGCGACGCCGGACGCCAAGACCCCGGACACCAAGACCCCGGAGACCAAGCCGGTCGCCGACGAGGACGAGCTGGAGCTGGGCGACGAGGACCTCGTCGCGACCGGTCCCGTCCTGGAGCTCAAGGACGTCCCGGCCACCTTCAAGGTCGGCACCTGGACGAAGTTCTCCGTCGCCGTCGACAACTCGAAGAACAAGGCGCAGGACAGCTACGTGCTCGTCCTCGGCATCGCCGACGAGCACGGCAAGCTCAAGGGCAAGGACGTCCAGGTCCAGGTCTTCTGGAACGGCACCTGGCACTCGGTCGAGATCATCGACGACGCCGGCCTCCCCGTCGCGCTGCTGGCCGACGACCTGCAGATCCCGGTCGGCAAGCTCAAGCTCGAAGTCCGCATGAAGTTCGGCACCGGTGCCCCCAAGGGCGACATCGCCGTCATCGCGGGCGGCAGCAGCAACGACGACGACGGCGTCTGGTCCGAGCCCGTCGTGGTCGAGTCGAAGATCGTCTCCGCCGGCAACGGTGGCGGCAACAACAACGGTGGCGGCAACACCGGCACCAAGCCGAACGGTGGCACCTCCACCACGCCGATCGTCGACAACAGCAACAACGGCGGCACCACCAACAACGGTGGCACCACCACCGCCGGTGAGCTCGCCGAGACCGGTTCCGACGCGGCCACCACCTGGGCCATCGGTGGCGCCGGCATCGCGCTCGCCATGGGCGCTGCCCTGGTCGCCGGCACCGGCCGTCGTCGCCGCACCAACGCGTAAGCGGTAGGGCACCACGAGAACGGGGTCCGTGCGCAGCCGCGCACGGACCCCGTTTCCGCATCCGTCCTCCACGGCGGCGGCGGGCGCTACCGCATCCGCGTGGCCCACTCCTGAACCTTCTTGATCCGCTCCCGCAGCTGCCCCGCCGTCGCCTCCGCGCTCGGCGGCCCACCGCACACGCGGCGCAGCTCCGTGTGGATCACCCCGTGCGGCTTGCCGCTCTGGTGGACGTACGCGCCCACCATCGTGTTCAGCGACTTGCGCAGCTCCAGCAGCTCCTTGTGGGAAACCACCGGCCGCCGGTCGGCGGGAAGTTCCAGCAGGTCCGCCTCCGCGTCCGGCTTGCGTCGGCTGTGCGCGATCTGCCGCGACTGCCGCTTCTGGAGCAGCATCTGCACCTGGTCCGGCTCCAGCAACCCGGGGATGCCGAGGTAGTCCTGCTCCTCCTCGCTACCGGGGTGGGCCTGCATGCCGAACTCGGCGCCGTCGTAGAGGACCCGGTCGAAGACGGCGTCGGACTCCAGCGCCTCGAAGGACATCTGCTCGTCCTCGGCGAGGTCCTCGTCCTCCAGCTTGTTCGCCTCGTCCATCTCCTTCTCGGACTCGGCGTACGGGTCCTCCTCGCCCTGCTTCTTCGGCTTGTCGAGGACGTGGTCGCGCTCGACCTCCATCTCGTTGGCGAAGCCGAGGAGGTAGGGGATCGTCGGAAGGAACACGGACGCGGTCTCGCCGCGCCTGCGCGATCGCACGAAGCGGCCGACGGCCTGCGCGAAGAACAGCGGCGTCGAGATCGTCGTCGCGTACACGCCGACCGCCAGGCGCGGGACGTCGACGCCCTCGGACACCATGCGGACCGCGACCATCCAACGGTCGTCGTTCTCGCTGAAGGTGTCGATGTTCTTCGAGGCGCCGGTGTCGTCGGAGAGCACCAGGGTCGCCTTCCGCCCGGTGATCTCACGGATCAGCTTGGCGTAGGCGCGCGCCGAGTCCTGGTCGGAGGCGATGACCAGGCCACCGGCGTCGGGGATGCCCTTGCGGACCTCGGTGAGCCGCTGGTCGGCGGCGCGCAGCACGTTCGGCATCCAGTCGCCGCGCGCGTCGAGCGCGGTGCGCCAGGCCTGGGAGATCGCGTCCTTGGTCATGGGTTCGCCGAGCCGGGCGGCGATCTCGTCGCCCGCCTTCGTCCGCCAGCGCATGTTGCCGCTGTAGGACAGGAAGATCACGGGGCGGACGACGCCGTCGCCGAGGGCGTTGCCGTAGCCGTAGGTGTAGTCGGCCGAGGAGCGGCGGATGCCGTCGTTGCCCTCCTCGTACGTGACGAACGGGATCGGGTTGGTGTCGGACCGGAAGGGCGTTCCGGTCAGGGCCAGCCGGCGGGTCGCCGGGTCGAAGGCCTCGAGGCAGGCCTCGCCCCAGGACTTGGAGTCGCCCGCGTGGTGGATCTCGTCGAGGATGACGAGGGTCTTGCGCTGCTCGCAGCGGTTGCGGTGCAGCATCGGGCGCACGCCGACGCCCGCGTACGTCACCGCGATGCCGTGGTAGTCCTTGCTCAGCGGGCCGGCCGAGTACTCGGGGTCCAGTCGGATCCCTATCCGCGCGGCGGCTTCGGCCCACTGCTTCTTCAGGTGTTCGGTCGGGGCGACCACGGTCACCTGCTGCACCACGTGGTGGTGCAGCAGCCAGGAGGCCAGGGTGAGCGCGAACGTCGTCTTGCCGGCGCCGGGGGTCGCCACCGCGAGGAAGTCCCGCGGTTGCTTCTCCAGGTACCGGTTCAGAGCACCCTCCTGCCAGGCACGCAGCTTGCTGGCGGTACCCCACGGCGCGCGGCCGGGGAAGGCGGGTGAGAGGTGGTGGGAGGCGGTAGTAGTCACGGTCTCCGGTTCGTCTCGGTCGCGGGTCGCGGTCGTAACGCGGGTCATCCGCGGTCGTACGTAGGACAACCGGGCCACCTTACCGGCCCGCGCGCACCCCTCGCGGAGGGACAGGCCCGTGACCTCGGCGGGTGCGGCGAGGGTCACACGGGACACCGGGCGCGGCGCCGGCGGCGGCTGTCGACGGCTGGCGACGGCCGCCGCCGGCCGCCGCCAGCTTCCGGACGGGCGGGGTACGCGGGTACTCGGACGAGCTAGGCGGTGGCTCCGCGCACGGCCTCTCCCTTTCCGGCCGGGGTCGCGGGGTCCAGCCGGGTCGCGACCCAGGCCCCCACCAGCGCGACGGCCGCCATCGGGAGGAAGACCACCACGAAAGCGGTCGGATGCGACGCGCCGCCCTCCGCTACGGCGTGCCCCGCTCCCACCGCTCCGCCGCCGAGCGCGGCGAACGCGGCGCCGCCGGCCGCCAGCAGGACCACGTTCGCGAGGGCGTCGGAGATCTGCAGCGCGGCGGAGTTCGTGCCCGCCTCCTGCGGCGGGGACAGCTTCAGCAGCAGCACGCTCGTCGAGCCGATCACCAGCCCCATGCCGAGGCAGCCCACGGCCCAGGCGAGGGCCAGGGTCCACACCGGCACGGACTCCACGAGCACCGCCGGGGCCGCCGCGATGGCGAAGGCCACCAGCACCATGCCGAGCACCATCAGCCGCTCCCGGTAGGGCGCCGTCCGGCCCTTGGACTGCACCCACGACCCGGTCGCCCAGGTCACCCCGCCCAGCGCGAGCGAGAAGCCGGCCATCGTCGGGCTCAGGCCCCGCTGGGTGACCAGCATCAGCGGCACGAAGCTCTCGGCGGCGATGAACGACCCCGCCGCCACCCCGCGCAACAGCACGACGGACGGCAACCCGCGCCGCGCCAGGTACGTACCCCGCGGCAGCAGCCCCAGTACGGCGGGCACCAGCAGGGCCGCGCCGACGACCCCGGGGAGCAGCGACAGCCACCGCAGGTCCTGGGCGGCGTACTGGAGCAGGGCCGCGCCGGCGGAGATCCCGAGGGCGAGCCGGATCCGTCGCCCGTCGAAGGCGGCGGGGGCCCCGCCCGTGTCGACGGGCCCGGAGGCGGTGCGCCGGATCGCGGGCAGCGCTATGGCGAGCGGAACGACGACGAGCGCCGGTATCCCGAGGAACACCCACCGCCAGCCGAGGTGCTCGGTGACCGTCCCGGCGGCCAGCGGGCCGACGATCGACGGCACCACCCAGCTCGCCGCGAACGCGGCCATGATCGCGGGCCGCAGCCGCTCCTCGTACGCCCGGCTGACCACCACGTAGAGGGCGACGATGACCAGCCCGCCCCCGAAGCCCTGCACGGCCCGCCCGAGGACGAACAACCACATGGCCCCGGCCGTCCCGGAACACACCAGCCCGGCGGCGAAGGCCCCGATGCCGACGGTGAGCGGCCGCAGCGGACCCTGCCGGTCGGACCACTGCCCGGACAGGACCATGGCGAACAGGCTCGTGGTGAAGTAGGCGGAGAACGCGAACGCGTACAACGCGATCCCGTCCAGCTCCCGCGCGGCGACGGGCATGGCCGTCCCCACGGCGGTGGCCTCGAACGCGATCAGGAAGATCACCGAGATGATCCCGATGCTGAGCGCCCGGTACGCCGGCTCAAGGATCCCGCCGGGCGACGGCCGCGGCGACTGCTGCGGCTGCACGGGCACGGTGGTGTCGGGCCCGCTCGGCACGCGGGGTTCAAGAGCGCTCATCGCCCCAGAGTAAGGTGCGTAGCCCGCGAGCGCCCCTGTCAAATAGTCCCATCCCGACTCGGCCCGTCGACCTAGGACCATGAACGGGGCGTGGCAGTCGTATTGCGTCCCCCCGATCGGCCTTCCGACCGGCGAGACCTCCCCGTACGGTCATGACCAGCACCAAGCAACACCACGCAACACCAAGCAACACCCCACAGCCGTGTGCCCGAGTGGTTGAGGGACTCGCCTGCAAAGCGAGTTACGCCGGTTCGATTCCGGTCACGGCTTCTGCGAAGGCCGTCCAGAGGCGGGAGGTCCCCTGGACGGCCTTCAGCACGTCCGGGGGTCCGTCGCCCCTACTGCCCGCACCGGGTCTGTTCCCGGGCGGCCGCCAGATACTTCGCCATCAGCCGGGCGAACAGCGCCCGCGAGGTCCCCGGCTCCATGTGCTCCACGGACCCACTGATCCCGAGCTCCAGCTCGAAGCCATCGGTGGGCCCGTCACAGGTGAGGGCGACCCGGGCTCCGGTGTCCCAGACGATCCCCTTGTCGCCGAGGGGGAGGGGGTCGGGCTTCTGCTCGGTCAGGGGCCAGAAGAACGTTCGGCCCAGGGGTTGCCGTTCGGCAGTCACGTGTACGCGATCCCGGTCGTCCACCTTGACGGTGCACATTGCTTTGGGTCGCTCCTGAGTAAGGAGCATGGCCCGAGGTGACTCAGCTTCCACCGCATCACCGTCACCCAACAAGGACTCCAGGTCTGACGGGTCGAACACTCCGAAGCACGCGCGTGCGGACATGCGCGGCACCTGATGGCTCTCTTCGCTCGTGCATCCTGCCAGAAGCGCCGTAGAAGCCACCGCCGCGACGACTACCGAAAGACTTCGGGTAGCGGACATCAGGAACTCCCGGTCGATGTCGCAACATGGCCACGGCCCACCGCATGGGCGTTTGCCGTCTCCGTCGACGCGACTCCGGCCAGTGCGTCAATGCTCCGTTGATTCATGTCAGTGCCCTCAACAGCTTTGCGGACCGAATGAGCAGCTGACTTGCCAGCCTCTACTTGCGCATTTCCGTAATCAATCACTGCCTTGCCATCGGCTGCGTCCTTCTGCACCGCATAGTCCTCCTTGGCCCGCTCGACCACGCTCTCCCTGGCGTCTTCATGGAGCCACGTCACGACATCCCCCGCCAGCGGCACCATCTCCAAGTACTTGCCGCCCGCCGCGTCAATGCCGCGTTCGATCCACTTCGCGTTGTTCTCCACGCCCTGCACGTACTCCTCCTGCTGGTGCGCGCTCTCCGCGAAGACGCCCTCGGCACGGGCCTGGGAGAGGATGCCCGCGATCTGGCCGCCCGGGTGGACCGCGCTCTTGATCCCCGCGTCGAGTTCCTCGTACTCGCTCCGGTGGACGATCACGTCGTGCACCAAGGTCGTCGTGAACGCCCGCTGCGCGTTGGTCATCGCACCGTAGGCGTCCGGGTCCTGGCCCACGGCGCCGACGAAGCTCGCCATGGCCGACTTGTCGAACTCCGCCATCTCTCCGTTCGCCTTGATCATCCGGCTGCCGTTCTCCGCCGACGCCTGGATGTCCGGCATGTACTCCGCCGCCATCTGCCCGAAGTGGCCGGACAGGCCCTTCAACGGGCCGTCCGGCTTGCCCGGGTCGGCCGCCACCAGTTCCGGCTTGTCGCCGATCTTCTCGACGATCCGTTCCATGACGGCCGCCATCTCCTTGGTGTGCGGGACCGGCGGGGAGTCGTCGTCGCCCGGGGTCCGGTGGGAGACGGCGGCCATGAGCGCGTCGCCCACCGCCTGCTGTCCCGCGTGCAGGCCGCCGGTCCGTGTGATGTCGAAACCGTCCGCGCCCGGAGGCTTGTCGAGCATGTAGTCGACCATGCCCTGCGCCTTGCCGTGCTGGCCCGTGACCACCCTGTCCGCCGTCGTGACGATGCCGTCGCGGTTGCTGTCCTCGCGGACGGGCTCGTTGAAGAAGGCCGTGGCCGCCTCGGGGTTGTTGCCGAGGGCCTCCATCAGCCCCGTGAGCGGGTAGAAGCCCTTGCCGCCCTCCGTGCCGTGGTTGAGCGCCATGCCCATGTCGTACGGAGCCCCGTACTCCCACCCCTTGGGGTCCTTGCGGTCCATCGCGACCATGTCGCGTCCGACCGACACCAGGAACTCCTTGTCGTACTTCCCCTCCCGCAGCAGCGAGCCCAGCGCCTGGTAGCCGAAGACGCGCGCGTTGAGCCCGGCGACGCCGGTGACGTCCAGTTCCTTGTGGCCGGCCCGCATCAGCTGCCGTGTCCAGGCGGCGTCCAGGTGGTGCGGGACGTCCTTGTGCGTGGCCAGACCGAGCATGGCGCCCATGTCGCTCTGGATGTTCGCGACCATCAGCTGGCGGTCCCGGCCCGTGGGGCCCAGGCCCGTCGCGTCCAGCGACATCCTCGCGTACATCTCCAACGTGTCCTCGGGGCCGACCGAGCGGTAAAAGGACGTCGCGAACTCGGGATCCGTCCGGTTGTCGTCGAGCAGGTCCTCCAGTTCGCGCAGCGCCGCGACGTTGCGGCCCGTTCCGCCTTCGCCGGTGACCGTCCTCATCAGGCCGGCGGCGCGGGCGGACTGTTCCGCGTCCAGGGTCGTGAACTTCGGACCGCTGAAGTTGTGGTCCTCCGCGACGTTGGCCCGCAGCGCGCGGACCAGCGAATCGTCCGCGTCCTGCGCGTCCTCGACCGCCCGGTCGACCCGCTGCTGCCACAGTTGCCGGTTCGTACGGAGCAACTCCTGGAAGTCGGGGTCGTGCCGGGCCGCGTTGCGGTCCGCCTCCGTCGGGAGCGGCAGGACGAGGACCCGGCCGCCCGCGTCGATCCGGAACCCGGCGGCCGGAGCATCCTCGGCGATCTTCCTCAGCTGGTCGCGGGCGAGCTTGAAGGTGGTGTGGGCGTCGGCGAGGACCAGGTGGACGCCCTTGGCCTCCTTGGCGGCGTCCTCGAACTCCTTGGCGGTCTTCGCGACGAACGGTCGGGCCACGCCGGCCGTTACCCCGCTCCACTCGGCCCTGTCGGACTTCGCCTTTATGCCGTTGCGGGCGACCTCGGCCAGCTCGTCGAGCTTGGCCGCCATCGCCCGCCAGTCGCCGGCGGCCGTCCGGAGCTGGTCCAGCGGCGCGTTCAGCACGTTCTCGTACGTCAACACGGGCGCGCCTACTTGAGGTACTCGTCGATCTTGGACGTGGTGAAGGCGGCGTAGAGCTGTTGCTCGTCCTTGCCGTGCGAGGAGAGCGAGTAGTTCAGGCCGTTGGAGATCTGGGCGCACGCGGCGACGAGGGTCTTCACCTGGCTCTCCCAGCGCGTACTCACCTTGCTCAGGGCCGCGCCGCTCGCGAAGCCCTCGCGCGTCAGCGCGCCGGCCGCTTCGGCGGTCGCGGTGGCGGCGTGCTTGCCGTCGGCCTGGAGTCGCGCGTGGAGGCGGTGCGCCTCGGAGCCGACGGCGCCGATGTGGTCCTGGTCGAGCGCCAGGTCCGCGCCGCCGGGCGGCGACGCCTGGTTGAGCCGGAGGGAGACGTTGGTCGCGGCCGTGGCACGGGCGGCGGACCATTCCTCGTCGAACGACATCGCGTGAACTCCTGGGTCGGGTCCGGCTCTGATCAGCGGTGGTGGGTACGGCGTACGACGACGGCCGCGACGGCCCCGCCGATGAGGAGGCAGGCCCCGATCCCGAGCGCGAGCCAGGGGGGTCCGCCGCCGGTGTCGCCGCCGGTTCGGGGTACGGATGCGGCGGCGCGCGACGCCTTGCCGGCCGCCGGGGTGGTCGCGGACGCGGTCACGGTCGCGCCCCTGGCCTCGGCTGCGGCCAGGTCGGGCAGCGGGTACACGTCCGCCGGCCCGGGGTCCCCGGGCGCGGGCACCGCGACCCGGGGTCGCACGACGCCGTAGCCGACGTAGTCGTTCCGCTCGACGCCGTCCACGGGCTTCCCGGCGGTGTTCAGCAGGACGCGGAGCACCTGGTGGTTGGTCCATCCGGGGTGCGCGGCCCAGACCAGCGCGGCGGAGGCGGAGGCGAGCGCGGAGGCGTCGCTGGTGCCGTGGCTGGTGCAGAGCCCGGTCTCCTTGGCGCAGCCCGTGACGATCTCCGTGCCGGGGGCCGACAAATCGACCTGTCGACCATGCTGCGATTCCTTGGTCGCCGCACCTTCCGCGTCCACGGCCGCCACCCCCACCACACCGGGCGTGGCGGCCGGGTAGCGGATCTCGTTCGTGGTGTCCCCGTCGTTGCCGACACTGGCAAAGATCAACTTCCCCTTGGAAAGGGCGTATTTCACGGCCTCGGTCCGGCCGGGATCATCCTTGGCCGTGCCCATGGAAATGTTGATGACCTTGGCTTGGGAGTCAGCCGCGTACCGAATCGCAGCTGTCCAAATCGGCCTCGTCTCGTTGAATTCGTGCGGCACTCTGATCGGTAGGATCTCCGCGCCAGGGGCTAGACCGAAGGCACCATCGCCGCTTGGATGCTTTCCGGAACCGGCAATCACTGCGGCCATGGTGGTGCCGTGCTTCTCCTGATCGTCACGCTCGCCACCCCGGTAGCCCTTGTGTCCAGCGGCGAAATCCTTGCCCGGAAGAACTCTCCCGTCGAGTTCCGGAATTCTTCCGACGCCTGTGTCGATGACGGCGACGGTGACCCCCTTGCCCGTACTGAGCTTCCAGATCTCATCGGCTTTCATGACATCGAGGTGCCATTGCTGTTCTCGGATCGTCTGCGCATGGGCAGGAGTCGTTGCGACCCCAGCCAGCAGAAGACCTACCAAAGCCGCGATCGCATTCCGCGTGCGCATCCCGTGCAAGGTCCGTTCCACTCAGTCGATCACCGGAGGAACAACGCGACGGTTGCCCTGCCAGGCCTCGACGTCCTCGACCAGATAGTCGGGGCGACTGCCCCTCTGCCCATCACGTCGGCCTCCCGACGTCTGGAACCCCCCACCGGCAGGACCCATCACCCCACCAACTCCGCCAGGCCCCATCCCGTTGCGCACGAGGCCTGAGCCACCCTGGGTGAAGGGCTGGTTCCCTGTCGCCGACTGCCGTCCTCCTACGACACCGCCCGACTCCATCACCGGCCGCCGACCGGTCGCTGCTCCCGGGCCACCGGGCGGCGCACCACCGAAGCCGCCACCCATGCCGCGACTCACTGCGGGCGCACCTTCAGCACCGATCACCGTGCCATGCCGAATTCCCGCATTCGTGCCGTGAGGTGGGGTTGATCTGCCGCCGACGACGTTGGCTACGGAGCCAGTACCGGCCGGAGCACGCGTGGCAGGCAGTGGACCACCGGCAGAACTGGATGCGACGACGTTGGGTGGAAGCGGGACGACCGGGATGGGCTGATGCGATGCGATGCTCCCCCCGGTGCCAGGACTCATGGTTCCGATTCCTCCCGGCCCGCTGAAGGTTGGGGTCGGCGTCCGCTCCGACAGCATCGTGGCGCGGTCGAGAGACAACTCCACATCTCGGTCCGGCATAACGGGCGCAGAAAGGTGCCGCATCGCCGGCGGAAGGGTGGGGTCGCCTGAAGACTGCTGCCTGTGCTCCCATCCGACTTCAGCCTCGGTAAGGGTGCCCCCTGGAGCCGAGGTCACGTCATGGGCACGCAGACCGGCACCGCCATCCGGGACATCCCGTACCCGGCTTCGCAGAGCATCACCCGAGGCGGGCGCCGGCTCGAAAACCCCCGGGGGCGGTGGGAACGTCGGGATTTCGGCTCGCTGGAGTTGCGTCGTCGCGGTCTCGTACGACTGGGCCAGCTTCGTGAGTTGTTGGACCGCCCGGTCGTGGTCGGCGGTGAGTTTGGTGTGGGCCGTGCGGGCCGCCTCATGGGCGTCGGGGTCGTTGTGGTGGTCGCGGGCCGAGCGGAGGTCGGCCGCGGCGGCGGTGTCGTACGGCGGGGTGTTCGCGCGGACCTCGACCATCGTTTGGGCGGCTTCCGTCAGCCACTTGCCGGCCTCGGCGCTGTATGCGGACAGCCGGAGCGTGGCGTTGCCGGTGCGGCTCACCCAGTCCTGGAAGGCGTGGGCGGCTTCGCCCTCCCAGCCCCCGACCCGGTGCCTCTTGAGGCTTTCGCCGATCTCCTCGATCGCCGCCGCCGCGTTCGACAGGTGCGCGGCACGCGCCGTGACCGTCTCGGGGTCCAGGGTGGCGATCATGGCCAGGAGTTGCGCGTGGGTCCGGCCCTCGAAGTCCGTGGCCATCAGAGGCCGCCCCCGGCCGTGCTCGCCCCGGCCCGCCCGGCCTCCTCGGCGGCGGCCTGCTCGGCCCGCTCGGCCCGCGCCGCCCGCGCCGCCTCCTCACGGGCCCGCGGATCGCGGTCCGGGACGTAGTCCCGCTTCGCCTGCCCGACGATCGCCCGCATCCGCCGACGCGTGTCCTCGTCCACGTCCCCGTAGCCCTTGCCCGCCGTGAGGATCGCGATGCCCAAGGCCTCGATCTGCGCCGCCAGGCCGCGGGAGAGGCCGCGGAGTTCGCCGTGGACGGCCCCGTACGCGCGGAGGAGGGCGTCGGCCTCCGCGAAGCCCGTGCCCAGCGTGCCCGTCGGGAGGGCGCCGTGGGCGAGTGCGCCGTCGTCGGCCGCGGAGCCGTCGAGCTTCGCCAGGAGGGCGTCCACCAGCTTCTTGTAGCCGGTCATCGACGCGTACTCGACCTCCAGGGCCCCGGCCTGCCGCGTCAGCGCGTCGGCCACGCCCGCGGCCACGCCCGCGCCGGCCACACCCCCGGATAACCCCGACACCGCCGCCACACCGGCCTCCCGTCACACCCCGCGCACGTTCGCGCACTCAAGGTGAGCACTCTGGCCCGGGTCGGCACCGCAACGCGGCGCGCCGGATCAGGAGTTGGTCGTGGTCACCGGCGCCGCCACCGCCGCCGACGGCCGGATCGGGATCCGGTTCACCGGCCGGCCCGTCGCCGCCCGGACCGCCGAGGCGATCGCCGCCGGCGTGGTCACCACCGGGACCGCGCTCGCCGCCTTCGCGCCGAACGGGGCCACCACGTCGCGTTCCTCGACCAGCTTGACGATGCGCACCGTCGGCGCGTCCAGCGACGTCGGCAGGGCGTAGCCGGTCAGGTCGGGGTGGCGTACGAGGCCGGCGACCGAGCGGAGGTTCTCCGTCAGGGCCGCGCCCACGCCCTGGGTGACGCCCGCTTCGATCCGGGCTTCCAGCTGGCGCGGGTTGAGGACGCAGCCGACGTCCTGGGCCACGGCCAGTTCCACGACCCGGACCGAGCCGAGCTCGATGTCCACGTCGACGACCGCGCGGATCGCACAGAACGCGAGGCCGACGAACGCGTCGCCCTGCCCGTCCGCGTCCAGCGGCTCCGTCGGATGCGGGCGGCACTGGGCGGTCGCCCAGAGCTCCTTGCCCTCTATCGCCTCCGGTACGGACATCGAGAACGCGCCGTCGTACGACGTGATCCGGCCGTCCGCGATCTGGAGCAGCTCGGTCGACATGCCGAGCTTGTGCGCCATGGGTTGCAGCAGCTGGGTGCGGACCATCTTCGCCGCGCGTTCCACCGCGCCGCCCGACACCCACGTGTGGCGGCCGTGCGCCGACGGGCCGGCCGGCGGCTGGTCGGTGTCGACGGGGGCCATCGCCACCTCGTCGACGCCGAGCACCTCCTGGACGATCTGGCGGGCCAGCGTCGCGAAGCCCTGCCCGGTGTCGACGGCCGCGCAGATGACGGTGGCGGTGCCGCCGACCACCTTCACCGTGGCCGTCGAGACCTCGTCGGCGCCCTCGGCGCCGAGCATGTGGACCATGCCGAGGCCGTACCCGACCCCGCGCCGCACCGCCCCGGGCTCGCCCGCGCCCTCGGGGCCGCCCGGCAGCAGCCACTCCTCCTCCGGGGTGTCCTTGGGGAGGGAGGGCAGCGGGTAGTCCCGTACGGAACTCAGCAGTTCCGCCACGGGCGCCGGGCAGGTCACGGTCTGGCCGGTGGGCAGGATGTCGCCGGTCGCCATGACGTTGCGCATGCGCAGTTCGGCGCCGTCGATGCCGAGCGCGGCGGCCAGCTTGTCCATCTGGCCCTCGTACGCGGCGCAGACCTGCATCGCGCCCTCACCGCGCACGTGGCCCGAGGGCGGGTTGTTCGTACGGACCGCCCAGCCCTCGACGAAGGCGTGCGGGACGACGTACGGGCCGCAGGCGAACGCCACGGCCGCGGCCAGCGACTCGGAGGAGGCGTCGGCGTAGGCGCCGGCGTCCATCAGGATCTGCGCCTCGACCTTGACCAGCCGGCCCTCGGCGTCCGCGTGGTGGCGGTAGCGCAGCAGCGTCGGGTGGCGGTGGGCGTGGCCGAGGAAGGACTCCTCGCGGGTGGCGGCCAGTTTCACCGGGCAACCGGTGCGCAGGGCGAGCAGGCCCAGCGGGAGCTGGAAGGCGGGGTCCTCGCGGTCGGACGTCGCTCCGGGCACGCCCGTGACGACGACCCGCACCCGGTCCGGCTCCAGCCCGAAGCAGGCGGCGGCGAGGTCGCGGTCGGTGTGCGGGTCGGTGGAGGCGGTGTAGATCTCCACGCCCCCGTCGGGCCGCGGCACCGCGAGGCCGGCCTCCGCGCCGATGGGCGCGGGATCCTGGCGGCCGATCCGGTACAGGCCCTCGACGACGATCTCGCCGGTCGCCTCGGGGTCGCCGTAGCGCAGCGGGATGTGTCGGATCAGGTTGCCGTCCGGGTGGAGCGGGGCGGCGCCGAAGGACTGCTCGGGGTCGGTGACGGGGTCGAGGAGCTCGTACTCGACCGCGATGGCGGCGGCCGCGAGGCGGGCCGTGTCGGGGTGGTCGGCGGCGACGGCGGCGATGGGCTCGCCGTGGTGGCGCACCACGTCGTGGGCGAACACGGGCCGGTCGGCGATGCGGCGGCCGTGCGTGCCCGCGCCGGGGACGTCGAGGTGGGTGATGACGGCGCGCACGCCGGGCATCTCGGCGGCGGCCGAGGTGTCGACGGACAGGATCCGGGCGTGGGCGTGCGGGGAGCGCAGCACGGCGGCCCACAGGAGCCCCTCGGCCCACAGGTCGGCGGCG
Source organism: Streptomyces sp. NPDC029836 (assembly GCF_055574495.1). NCBI lineage: Bacteria > Bacillati > Actinomycetota > Actinomycetes > Kitasatosporales > Streptomycetaceae > Streptomyces > Streptomyces sp. NPDC029836. Next base: position 1,067,385 of record NZ_JBVHZI010000002.1, read on the forward strand.
TACGGGAAGGTGCCCTCGGTCTTGGGCCGGGCGTCCGCCGACGGGACGGAGGCGCCGATTCCGCGCGGGGTGCGCGGCTGGTCGCCGTCCCCGGCGGCGGTGACCGTCGTGACGGAGGTGGTGGCCGTCGTCGCGGCCGTGGTCGTCGCCGTGGCGCCGTCGTGCCCGCTCACGCCATGCCTCCGTTGTGCTGGAACCCGGGGTTGCCGGGGTTGCCGAGGTTCCCGGGACGGCCGGGGTTCCCGAAGTCGCCGTGGTCGCCCGGGTCGCCCGCGCCTCCGGGAAGACCGGAGTGACCGGGATGACCGGGATGACCGGGATGACCGGGATGACCGGGATCCCCCTGGACCCCGCCCTCACCGGGCAGCGCCTGGTGCGGAATCCGCGGCTCACCGCCCGCGCCGGCGGCACCGTCGGCGGCACCGGCCGCCGCCGCACCGCTCGCCTGCGCCTCGTCGTCCGTCGTACCCGCGCCCGTACCCGGCGCCCCGCGCTCCGCGACGACCTCGCGGACCGCCTCGATGACGCCCTTGTAGCCGGAGCAGCGGCACAGGTTGCCGCACAGCGCCTGCCGGGTCTCCAGGTCGCTGGGGGCGTGGTTGCCCTCCAGCAGGTCGTGGATCGTCATGGCCATGCCCGGAACGCAGAACCCGCACTGCACCGCGCCCGACCTGCACAACGCCTGCTGCACGTCCGACAGTTCCCCGTCCGTGGCCAGCCCCTCCACGGTGCGGACCTCGCTCCCGGCGGCCGTCGCGGCCGGCACCAGGCAGGAGGCGACGAGCCGGCCGTCGACCTGCACCGCGCAGGCCCCGCACTCACCCTGCGAGCAGCCGTCCTTGGCGCCCGCCAGGCCGAGGCGCTCGCGCAGCACGTAGAGCAGGGACTCGCCGATCCAGGCGCCGGTGACGGGCCGATCGGCGCCGTTGACGCGCAGGACGTAGGAGGCCGCCGGGTGCTCGTGCTGCGCGACCGCCGGGCTCGGCTCCTCCTCGTACGTCGCCCCCTGCACCGGGAACCGCTCGGCGCCGTCCCCGGCCGGGGGTGCCTGGTCGCTGTCGGGGGTGTCCTCACCCGGCGCGGGCGGGTCCCCCGCTTCGGCCGGTGTGGGCGGCACGGCCGCGAATCCGTGTCCGTGGGTGTCCCCGGGGCCCGTGGCCCCGGCGTCCACCGGACGGGGCCGCTCCTCCTCGACCGGCGTCCGCGCCGGGCCGTGGTCGGCGTCGATGTCGGGGCCGGCGTGCAGCAGGGGCTCCGGCTGCGGGCCGGGCTCGGGCAGCGGCTCCGGAAGCGGGGTGCCCACACCGGGGCCGCCCAACACCCTCGGGCCACGCCCGGCGGCTCCCGCCCCGGTCCCATCGGCCCGCCGGTCGCCGTCCTCGCCGGCCCCGACCGAACCGGGCAACACCCCGGCGGTCAGCATCCCGCCGGCCAGCGCCCCGGCGGGGTCCGGGTCCCCGCCGTCCGCGCCCGCCCAGGGGGCGGCGCCGCCGAACGTGTCCGTCCGACCGTCGTCCTGGTAGCCCCCGGCGTACCCGCCCCGGTATTCCGCCGGGTATCCGTCCTGCCCGGCGGCCGGGAACTCGCCGGTTCCCCGGTAGCCGTCCGCGCTCGCGTAACCGTCCCTACCCGCGTAGCCCTTCGCGCCGGCGGAACCCGCTGGGTCCGGAGCGTCCCCGAAGGCCGAGAAGTCCGAGAAGTCGGAAGAGCCCGAAGCGTCCGAAGGGTTGGAGTAGTCCGAGAACTCCGAGAACTCCGCATACGGCGAGAACTCCCCGTTCCCGCCGGAAAGTTCCGGCGCTCCCGCGCCGCCCGTCGGCAGCGTCCACTGCCCGGTGCTCACGGACCCGTCGGACTGCTGCGCCGCGTCGGGGAACTGCCACTCGGCCGTCGCGGAGGGGTCCGGGTCGTGTCCGGGCTCCGTCGGGCCGGTGTCGCCGTAGGCGGCGGCCACGGAGGGCGGCAGCGGGATCGACGCGGGGATCGGTCCGCGGTCGGGGGCCGCGTCGGCGCCCGACCCGCCCCCGTTGCCCGCCCCGGCCTCCGGCCACTGGAACGGCATCGTCCAGGTGCCCGTGGCCGTCGGGTCGGCGCTGGCCGAGCCGAGGGGCACGATCATCGGCGGCGGCACGTACCCGTGTCCGGGCGCGGCGAGGGGCTCGCCGCTGTCGAGCGCGTCCAGCATGTGTTGCGGCAGCTTCACGAAGGCGGTGGCCTCGGAGTCGAACTCGCCGCCGTGCGGCACCGGCTCCCAACCCCAGTCGGTGCCGCCCGGGTTGCCCCTGTTGTCCGAGTTGCCCGCGTTCCCGGTCGATCCGCTCACGTTCTCGTTCTCACTCATGAGGTCAGTGCCCTCCCCAGGGCCCTGCGCGCCAGCACGGCCACCGTCCGCCGCAGATGCAGTACTCCGGAGGACACCGGTTCCCCCTGGTCGGGCACACAGGCGGCCGCGACGTACTCGCCGAAGGCCTCCAGCGCCTCGGGGGCCAGGGTCCGTTCCCCGTCCCAGTCGATCAGCGAGGCCACCCACCGCTCGGCCTCCAGCGGCCGCAGCGGCATCGGGGCGACCGCGCCGACGGCGCAGCGCACGCCCCGGCGCGCGGGGTCGAGCACGAGCCCGACGGAGGCCAGGGCCCGTCCCGGTCCGGTGCGCCCGGTGGCCTTCAGGAACACCTGCGGCGCGTGCAGCAGGGGCACCCGTACGAAGCCGATCAGTTCGCCGGGCCGGAGCATCTCGCGGCCGGCCAGCAGGTGGGAGACGGGGATCTCGCGCTGCGATCCGCCGGGTCCGACGATGATCAGCATCGCTTCCAGCGCGGCCAGCACCGGGAGGGCGTCACCGGTCGGGGCGGCCGTGGCGATGTTCCCGCCGAGGGTGCCCGCGTTGCGGATCTGCGGCGGGCCGGCGGCGCGGGCGGCCGCGGCGAGCGCCGGGATCAGGGCGGCGAAGTCGGGGCGGCCCATGCGGGCGTGCGTCAGGCCGGCGCCGAGCAGCGCGTGTCCGTCCTGGTACTGCCAGCCGCGGATCTCGTTGATGCGGCCGAGGCCCACCAGCGCGGCGGGCCGCAGCAGGCCGGCGTTGACGGCGGCCATGAGGTCGGTGCCACCGGCCACGGGTACGGCCGCGGGCATGGCGGTGAGTGCCGCCACGGCCTCGTCGAGCGAGGTCGGCAGCGTCACGGACTGCGACGCCCGGTCCGCATGCGGAGGTTGCGGCTCCTGAGCCGCATGCGATGCGTGCGGTGCGTGCGTGGTCAACCCAGCTGCCCCTTCCCGATGTCCCGGTCCCGGCGCTCACGCCTGTCCGCCGTACGGTACGTCCTCACCGCCGGGAGGTGGCAACTCTGGCACATCTTCCGGAGCACCCGGCGCGAGGGTCTCCCGGGTGCCGCACGACCCGAACCCGACCGCGCACCGCGACGCCGGCCCGACCACCGCGAGGGCGCCCGGGCGGGTGGCCGTACGACCACGCGCCCGGGCGCCCGTTTTTCCCCGTATCAGCCTTATTCGGGAGAGAGTTCCAAAGGTTTCCGAAGAGTTCCGCTTCCGGCCGTCGGCCGTCGTGGCGCCGGCACCCGCCCGGGTCACACGATCGGAGGCTCCCCCTCGATCGGCCGGCCGAGCACCCCCGGCCGGCGCTGCCACGGCAGTGGGCCGCCCGGAGGCCGGTAGTCCACGCCGAGCGCGTCGAGCCGCGCGTAGTGGGCCACCATCCGCGCCTCGAACCCGACGTGGTCCCGGGATTCCGGTTCGGGCAGCGTCGACCACACCACCTCGGCGAAGGCCGCCAGCCTCGGGAACACCTGGTAGTCGACGCGGCTCTGATTTTCCATCACCTCGCTCCACACGTTGGCCTGCGCGCCCAGCACGTGCGCGGCGGCCTCCGGCGACAGCTTCGGCGGCACCGGCTCGAAGCGGTACACGTCCGCCAGGGAACGCACGTACCCGATGGGCATCGGCTCGTCCGGACCGCCGGCCTGACGGTGGTCCAGGTACACCTGCTGCTCCGGGCACATCACCACGTCGTGCCCGGCCTCGGCGGCGGCCACGCCGCCCGCGTAGCCCCGCCAGGACGACACGACGGCGCCCTTGCCCAGGCCCACGGCGCTCAGCCCCTCGCCGGACCCGGCGGCCCGCGGGTCGGCGCCGGCGCCGCCTTCCAGGATCTCGTCCCAGCCGACGAGGCGCCGGCCGCGCGCGGCGAGCCAGCGGTCGAAGTGCCGGATGAACCAGGACTGGAGGCCGTCCTCCCCGTCCACGCCGAGCTCCGCGATCCGCGCCTGCGCCGCCGGGGAGGCCTTCCACTGGACCTTGGGGCACTCGTCGCCGCCCACGTGGACGAACGGGGACACCTGGGCCGGGAACAGCTCCAGCAGCTCCTCGAAGACGCCTTCGTAGAACCGCAGTACGGCCTCGGTCGGCGCGAGCACGTTCTCCGAGATGCCCCAGTCGTCCCACACCTCCAGCGCGGCGGTGTCCACCACGTCGGCGTTCCCGAGCTCCGGGTAGGCGGCGATGGCGGCCTGGGAGTGGCCGGGCAGGTCGATCTCGGGCACCACCCGCACGTGCCGTTCGGCGGCGTAGGCGACGATCTCGCGGATGTCGTCCTGGCTGAGGAAGCCGCCGTGGGGCGTCTCGTTCCACAGCGGTGAGGCCCGGTGCCCCAGACGGCTGCGGGAGCGCCAGGCGCCGGTCTCCGTGAGCTTCGGCCGGCGCTTGATCTCGACGCGCCAGCCCTGGTCGTCCGTCAGGTGCAGGTGCAGCACGTTGAGCTTGTGCGCGACGAGCAGGTCGATGTAGCGCAGCACCCCGTCCTTGGGGAGGAAGTGCCGGGCGATGTCCAGCATCATCCCGCGCCAGCCGAAGCGCGGGGCGTCGTCGATCGCGGCGTACGGCAGGCTCCAGGTCCGGTCGGGCAGCGGCGCCCGGCGGTACGCGTCGGGCCCGAGCAGCTGACGCAGCGTCTGCGCGCCCCAGAACAGGCCGGCGGCCGAGGCTCCGGTCAGCTCGACGCCGTCCGCCCCGATGTCCAGCCGGTACGCCTCCGGTCCGGCCCCGCCCGCGCGCTGCGGGTCCACGGTCAGGCGTACGTCGCCCCGCGCGCCGGGGTCGGCGTCCGGCAGCTCCCACCCGGTGGCCGCCCCGAGTTCGCGCCGCAGCCACCGCGCGACGCCCTCGGCGCCGGGTCCGACGACGAGGGCCGGCCGGGGGCCGAAGGCGTACCTCCGTCCGTCCCCGTCGGGAACCGCGTTCCGGGGTGCGGGGATCAGGTCCATGCGTCAGCCCTTCGCCACAGCCAGCGTGTTGCACCCTGCGCAACGCACGTTCCGCAGGATGCTCGTCGCGCCGACACTAACCCCCGTCACGGGCACACAAAAGGCCCCCGGCGCGCATCCGCGCACCCGGGGACCTTCGGCGGAGGGGTCGAGGACCTTCCTACTTGTCCTTGCCGCCCTTGTCCTTGTCGCCGCCGGCGCCCATGGACTCGTAGATCTCCTTGCACATGGGGCAGACCGGGTACTTCTTCGGGTCGCGGCCCGGGACCCAGACCTTGCCGCAGAGCGCGACGACGGGGGTGCCCCCGAGCGCGCTCTCCATGATCTTGTCCTTCTGGACGTAGTGGGCGAAGCGCTCGTGGTCGCCGTCGCCGTGGGAGACCTGCGGCGTCGGCTCTACGAGGGTCCCCGTACCAGTCCCGCGATCGGGCTCAAGAGTGCTCATAAAGCCAGGGTACTGAACGCCACCGGGCTCAGTTCAGCGACGGGTCGTCCAGATAGGTGGCGACCATCGCGAGGTCGCTGCGCTGGCGGCGCAGCACCGCCCGCCACAGCCGTTCGGGGTCGGGGAAGGAGACGTCGCCCGGCTCGGAGTCCACGACGTACCAGGCCCCGTCGCCCAGCTCGACCTTCAGCTGACCGGGGCCCCATCCGGAGTAACCGGCGAAGATGCGCAGGCCCCCCAGGGCCGCCGCCAACAGTTCGGGCGGCGCCTCCAGGTCGACGAGGCCGATCGCTCCGTGCACCCGGCGCCACCCGAGCGGCCCCTCCTCACCCGGGATCACGGCGACCCCCAGGGCCGAGTCGAGCGCCACCGGCCCGCCCTGGAACACCACCCCGGGGTCTCCGGCGAGCGGCGCCCACGGCAGCAGGATGTCCCGTACGTCCACCGGGGTGGGCCGGTTGAGGACGACGCCGAGGGAGCCCTGCTCGTCGTGGTCGAGCAGCAGGACGACCGCGCGGTCGAAATTCGGGTCCGCGAGGGCTGGGGTGGCCACGAGCAACCGCCCTGTGAGGGAGGACACCTCGGTCATGCGGACATGATCCCGCACAATCGCCCTTCAGGGGGAGCGGACGGCGGTATCGGATCGTGCGCAGCTCAGGGCGCACGGCGGCAGCGAGGAGCGCGCGCGGCGAAATCCCCCGGAAGTGAACGCTCCGCTACTTGCCGCGCACACAGGGTGCCGTACCGGGTTCATGACAGTCCTACGGCCGCGTCAGCCATGCGAACAAGGGGGTGGTGCCCCTTACCCTTGCCACTGATCCCCTGCCCATCCCTCTCCGGAACGCGAGATCCATGACCGGCATCAGCGACGATGTACTGCTTGTTCACGGCGGAACCCCGCTCGAGGGCGAGATCCGTGTCCGCGGCGCGAAGAACCTCGTGCCGAAGGCCATGGTCGCCGCACTCCTCGGCAGCGAACCCAGCCGTCTGCGCAACGTCCCCGACATCCGTGACGTCCGGGTCGTGCGCGGGCTCCTGCAGCTGCACGGCGTGACCGTGCGCCCCGGCGAGGAGCCGGGCGAGCTGGTGCTCGACCCGACCCACGTAGAGAGCGCGAACGTCGCCGACATCGACGCGCACGCGGGTTCCTCCCGGATCCCGATCCTCTTCTGCGGCCCGCTGCTGCACCGCCTCGGCCACGCCTTCATCCCGGGCCTGGGCGGCTGCGACATCGGCGGCCGGCCGATCGACTTCCACTTCGACGTGCTCCGCCAGTTCGGCGCGACCATCGAGAAGCGCGAGGGCGGTCAGTACCTGGAGGCCCCACAGCGCCTTCGCGGATGCAAGATCCGCCTGCCCTACCCGTCGGTCGGCTCGACCGAGCAGGTGCTGCTGACGGCCGTACTGGCCGAGGGCGTCACCGAGCTCAGCAACGCCGCCGTCGAGCCGGAGATCGAAGACCTCATCTGCGTCCTGCAGAAGATGGGCGCGATCATCTCCGTCGACACCGACCGGACCATCCGCATCACCGGCGTCGACCGCCTCAGCGGCTACAACCACAAGGCGCTCCCGGACCGCCTGGAGGCCGCCTCGTGGGCCTCCGCGGCCCTGGCGACCGGCGGCAACATCTACGTCCGCGGGGCGCAGCAGCGCTCGATGATGACCTTCCTCAACACGTTCCGCCGGGTCGGTGGCGCGTTCGAGATCGACGACGAGGGCATCCGCTTCTGGCACCCGGGCGGCCCGCTGAAGGCCATTCACCTGGAGACGGACGTCCACCCGGGCTTCCAGACGGACTGGCAGCAGCCGCTGGTCGTCGCCCTGACCCAGGCCTCGGGCCTGTCGATCGTCCACGAGACGGTCTACGAGTCCCGCCTCGGTTTCACCTCGGCGCTGAACCAGATGGGTGCTCACATCCAGCTGTACCGGGAGTGCCTGGGCGGCAGCGCGTGCCGTTTCGGCCAGCGCAACTTCCTGCACTCGGCGGTCGTGTCCGGCCCCACGAAGCTCCAGGGCGCCGACCTGGTCATCCCCGACCTGCGCGGCGGGTTCTCGTACCTGATCGCGGCGCTGGCGGCCGAGGGCACCTCGCGCGTCCACGGCATCGACCTGATCAACCGCGGCTACGAGAATTTCATGGAGAAGCTCGTCGAGCTGGGCGCGAAGGTCGAACTGCCGAACGGCGACCTGGTCTGATCCCCGCCTGATCCCGTCCGGGGCCCCACGGGGCCCCGGAAACGCCGAAGGGCGGCCACCCCCGCGGGGGTGGCCGCCCTTCGGCGTTCTACGTACCACTGCCGTCCCGAGGGCCTCTGCGGCCCTCGGCACAAGGGCGGTGCTACTTGCCCTTGGCGGCTTCCTTGAGCTTGGAGCCCGCGGAGACCTTCACGCTGTAGCCGGCCGGGATCTGGATGGGGTCGCCGGTCTGCGGGTTGCGCGCGGTGCGAGCGGCACGGTGGGTGCGCTCGAAGGTCAGGAAGCCGGGAATGGTGACCTTCTCGTCGCCCTTGGCGACAATCTCGCCGACGGTCTCGGCGAGCGCGGCCAGAACGGCGTCGGCGTCCTTGCGGGTCACCTCGGCGCGCTCGGACAGAGCGGCCACCAGCTCACTGCGGTTCATGTTGTACTCCCGTGTTCAACTTGCCTTAGAGGCGTGAGATCGAAGCCGATGCTGCCAGGGCCCTCGGACAGTCCCCGGACCCGGGTCTGAACGTCAGACCCTCTCGCCCGGTTACGCATCCTGCCCCCACCAGCGGCGGGAAAGCCAATCCGGCACCCGCCAGGGTCACACGAAAAGCGCCACAGTCACGCCGCGGTGACGCTCCGTCCGCACCGGAGGCCATCCGGTTGGATGCGGACCGCGAGCCACGCGGGCATCCCCGCAACCCTAGAGGCGGCCCGCCGGGCCCGCATCCCGCGACGCGCCGGGACGCGGGCGTGGGGCCCGTCACAACGGCGGCCGGAACGCGCTTCGAACGGGTCTTCGGACAGTCGTGGGACCGTCCGGCAGCGGCCGTTCGGACGGAGCGCCCGAACGGGCGGCCGGAACGGCGCGCGGGGGGCGGTCCGCGGGGCGGGCCGACGGAGGCCGGCCCGAGGGGCCGAACGGGGCCCCGGGCCCCGCCTGTCGGCCACGAGCCGCCCGTACGGCCGTGACGGCACGCGGCGGGTGCGTGCGGCGCCGCACGCACCGCCCCACGCGCCGTCAGGCACGCCGAACGGGCCCGGCGGGCCCGTGGTGGCCGCCGAGCCCGTCCGGGAGGCTACTGGCCGGCGGTGGCGGCCTTGCGGACCGCTCCGGCGACCGCGCCCGCGACCTTGTCGTTGAAGACCGACGGGATGATGTAGTTCGCGTTCAGCTCGTCCTCGCCGACGACGTCCGCGAGGGCGGTGGCGGCGGCCAGCATCATGTCGGTGTTCACGGTGCGGGACTGGGCGTCCAGCAGACCGCGGAAGACGCCCGGGAAGACCAGCACGTTGTTGATCTGGTTCGGGAAGTCCGAGCGGCCGGTGGCCACGACGGCCGCCGTCCGGCGGGCGACGGCCGGGTCCACCTCGGGGTCCGGGTTCGCGAGCGCGAACACGATGGCGCCCTCGGCCATGGCCGCGACGTCCTCGCCGGAGAGCACGTTGGGGGCCGAGACGCCGATGAAGACGTCGGCGCCGACCACGGCCTCCTTGAGGGTGCCGGTGTAGCCCTCGGGGTTGGTGTTGTCCGCGATCCAACGCAGCGGGGAATCGGCCGCCGCGTCCACCAGGTCGGGACGGCCCGCGTGCACGACACCGTGGATGTCGGCGCTGACCGCGTTCTTGACGCCCGCCGCGAGGAGCAGCTTCAGAATGGCCGTACCGGCGGCGCCGGCGCCGGACATGACGACCTTGACGTCACCAACTGCCTTGCCGACGACGCGAAGTGCGTTGGTCAGCGCGGCGAGGACGACGATCGCGGTGCCGTGCTGGTCGTCGTGGAAGACGGGGATGTCGAGGGCCTCGCGCAGCCGGGCCTCGATCTCGAAGCAGCGCGGTGCGGAGATGTCCTCCAGGTTGATGCCGGCGAAGCCCGGGGCGATGGCCTTGACGACGGCCACGATCTCGTCGGGGTCCTGGGTGTCCAGGCAGATCGGCCAGGCGTCGATGTCGGCGAAGCGCTTGAAGAGGGCCGCCTTGCCCTCCATGACCGGCATGGCGGCCATCGGGCCGATGTTGCCCAGGCCCAGCACGGCGGAGCCGTCCGTCACGACTGCGACGGTGTTGCGCTTGATGGTCAGGCGCCGGGCGTCCTCGGGGTTCTCGGCGATCGCCATGCACACGCGGGCGACGCCCGGGGTGTAGATCATCGAGAGGTCGTCACGGTTGCGGATGGGGTGCTTGGACGCCATCTCGATCTTGCCGCCGAGGTGCATCAGGAAGGTTCGGTCGGAGACCTTGCCGAGGCTGACGCCCTCGATGCCGCGCAGCTTCTCGACGATCTCGTCGGCGTGCGCGGTGGAGGTCGCGGCGATGGTGACGTCGATGCGGAGCTTTTCGTGGCCGGAGGCGGTCACGTCGAGGCCGGTGACCGAGCCCCCTGAAGACTCCACGGCGGTGGTGAGCTGGGAGACCGCGGTTCCGCTCGCGGGCACTTCCAGGCGGACCGTCATCGAATACGAGACGCTGGGCGCCGTTGCCATGGCCGTGTTCCTCTTCTGTCCCTGATTTCGCTGTACACGGGGCCCGCACACGACAGGTGTGACGGGTCCCGTTGTCCGATCGTCCCACCTACCAGCCGGTAAAAGGTAACCAGCTACAAATTTCGGAAGAACTCTTCCACCATACGAGAGAGTCAGGGCGGGCGGAATGGTGGATTAACACAAAACAGGTCCGCGCCCCCCACTGGGTGGAGGGCGCGGACCTGGTGTTCCGTCTAAGACACCGACCCGCCATGCTCGCCTCGCGGCAAGTGGTCGCTCTGGGCGACGAAGGTTGGGCCCGGGGGCTTGGATCGAGCCGGTGTCCTGACCAGGCTAACAAAGGTTCGCCGAATGCGATCCCCCTCCAGCGGGTTCGATCGCCCGATCACGCTCCTGGCCGCGGGCCATCCGGCCCCGCCCGGGAAGCCGACCCGGGGGCGGGCGGCTGGAACCCGGCCCCGGGACGCGGGCGGCGTACGGGGCCGGGGTTCGCGTACCGGGTTCGGGTACCGGGTTGGCGTACCGAGTTGGCGTACCGAGTTGGCGTACCGGGTTCGCCCCTCAGGGCCGCAGCAGCTCCGCGACGCCGTCCGGGCCCGGCCGGTCGCCCGGCGCCGAGACCACCGTCAGCTGCTGCGTCGCGCGCGTGAGCGCCACGTACAGGACGCGCAGGCCGGCCGGGGACTCGTTCGCGATCTCCGCCGGGGAGACCACCACCGTGGCGTCGTACTCCAGGCCCTTGGCCTCCAGGCTGCCCAGCGCCACGGCACGCTCCCCGAGGTCGGCCAGCCAGCCGGCCGCCTCCGCCCGGCGTTCCATGGCGACGACGACGCCGACCGTGCCGTCCACCTGCTCCAGCAGCCGCCGGGTCTCCTCCCGGACGGACGCGCCCAGGTCGGCGCCGGCCACCGCGAAGCGGGGCTCCAGGCCGGTGGAGCGCACCGCGGTGGGCGGCTCCATGCCCGGCATCGCCAGCTTCAGCACCCGCGAGGCGACCTCGGCCACCTCGGCCGGGTTGCGGTAGTTCACCGTGAGCGTGAAGCGCCGGCGCGGCCTGCGCCCCAACGCCTCGTCCCGGGCGGCGGCCGCCTCCTCGGGATCGGTCCACGAGGACTGCGCCGGGTCACCGACCACCGTCCAGGTGCCCATCCGGCCCCGCCGGCCCACCATCCGCCACTGCATCGGCGTCAGGTCCTGGGCCTCGTCGACGATCACGTGCGCGTACTCGGTGCGCTCGGCCGCGATCCGTTCCGCCCGCTCCCACTGGGTCTCCTCGCGGGTCGGCATCAGCTCCTCCAGCCCGCTGAGCTGGTCCAGCGGATCCATGTCCCGCCTGCGCCTGGGCCGCGCCGGCGCGCCGAGGAGCTGCTGGAGCTCGTCCAGCAGGGCCACGTCGTGCACCGACAGCGGACCCTTGCCGTCCGGGCCGACCCGGCGCAGGGAGCGCGCCAGCTGCCGGGTCTCGCGCGGGTTCAGGTCCCGGCGAGACCAACGGCCGAGGCGCCGCTCGTCGGCCATCGCCGCGAGGACCTTGCGCGGGGTGAGCTCGGGCCACCAGGCGTTCAGGAACCCGATGAAGTCGTCCTCCGTCGAGATGTCCTCGTCGAACGCGGACCGCAGCTCGGCCGCGAGCTCCGGGTCGCTGTGCCGACCCGCGCCGCCGGACTTCGAGTAGAGGGCGTCGAGGAGCAGCTTGCGGGCGCGCGGGCGCAGCAGGTTCACCGGCGCCGTCCCGCCGAGCACGTTCTGCCGGATCCGGTTCAGCTCGGCGGACTCCAGCTCCTGACGCCGTCCGAAGGCCACGACGCGCAGTCGATCGGGCGCGTCGCCCAGCTCCAGGGCGCCCCGTACGGCCTTGCGGAGCACCTTGAGCATCCGGGAGGAACCCTTGATCCGGGCGACGGCCGGATCGTCGTACGTGGTCGCCTCGGCCCCGTCGACGAGCGAGCCGAGTGCCCGGATGGCGACCTGCCCCTCCTCGCCGAGGGAGGGCAGCACGCCCTCCGTGTAGGCGACGAGCAACGGGGTCGGCGACACGATCAGAATGCCGCCGGAGTAGCGCCGCCGGTCCTGGTAGAGCAGGTACGCCGCCCGGTGCAGGGCGACGGCGGTCTTCCCGGTGCCGGGCCCGCCCGCCACCTCGGCGACGGACGCGGCGGGGGCCCGGATGACCAGGTCCTGTTCGGCCTGGATGGAGGAGACGATGTCGCGCATGGAGTGCGTCCGCGCCCGACCGAGGGCGGCCATCAGCGCCCCGTCGCCGATGGCGGGCAGCTCGACGCCGTCGAGGGTGGCGGTGACCTCGGGACGCATCAGGTCGTCCTCGACACCGAGCACCTTGCGGCCCTTGGACCGGATCACGCGCCGCCGCACGACACGGCCGGGGTCCTTGGGCGTGGACCGGTAGAACGGCGCGGCCGCGGGGGCGCGCCAGTCGATGACGAGGGGCGCGTAGTCGGTGTCGAGTACGCCGATGCGCCCGATGTGCAGGGTTTCGGCGATGTCGGCGGTGAGGTCCGGGCGGATCGCGTCGTCGGCGGGCTCGACGGAGGTGAAGGCGCCGTCGGCGCCGCGCTCCCCGTCCTTGCCCTGGACCAGGTCGATCCGTCCGAAGAGGAAGTCCTCGAACTCGTTGTTCAACCGGTTGAGGTGGATCCCGGCGCGGAACACCTGCGCGTCGCGCTCGGCGAGCGCGCCGGGCGTGCCGACCTGGCCCCGTTTGGCGGCGTCGTTCACCAGGAACTCGGCCTCGTGGATCTTCTCCTCAAGGCGTCGGTACACCTGGTCGAGATGCGTCTGCTCGCCCGCGATCTCCCGATCGCGGACGGAATCCGCCGTGCTGTCGACAGCGGCATTCTGCGCGGCCACCAAGGCCCCCTTCTGACGTGCATGGGCGACCGTCAACCGTACGCGAATCCAGCCCCTGTCCGCACGCCGGTTCCGCGCGCCGGACGAATTGCGCGGATCGGGGCGGGGGGAGCGGGATCGGACTTGGGCGGGTTGGGGAGGGTTTGAGGGGAGGGGGTGGGGAGCGGGTCTCTCAACGATGAGACGAGGGGACGGACCCGTTCCTGCCCATCCGTCCCCCATGCCGTTCCTTCGGGGGTTTCCCGACCCCCCCCGCCCCGAGGTGCGCCGCCCACCCGTCGTCAGCCCGACCCCGCCCCCGCCACCCCCGCCACCCTCCGGCGGTGGCGGGCCACGCGTTCGCGGTTGCCGCAGAGTTCGCTGCTGCACCAGCGGCGGCGGTGGCCGCGGGAGGTGTCCAGGTAGACCCGGGCGCAGCCGTCGCCCGCGCAGGCGCGGAGCAGGGCCATGTCGCCGGGTTCCGTGAGGAGTTCGACGGCGTCGCGGGCCACCGCGGCGAGCAGGCCGGCGCATTCGACGCCGCCGCACAGTTCCCGTACGAGGTGGCCCTCACGGTCCCGGACGGCGCACAGGCCCGGGGGTGGGCCCGCGGCCGCCGCGTTGACCCGGGCGAGGGCGTCCTCGGCGGGGGGCCGGCCATTGAGTGCGGCGCGGACGAGGCGGTCGACGTCGTCGCGCAGGCCGCGGAACGCGGCCACCCAGTCGGGGCCCAGGCCTCCCAGCGGGGTCCGGTCGGGCACCAGGCCGGCGCCGACGAGCCACAGGCGCAGCTCGTCGCCGTCGCGGAGGCCTTCGGTGTCCCCGTGGGGGGTGAAGGTGGCCAGCAGGGCCAGACAGACCCGTCCGGACTCGAACCACATGCCCGTCACCGCCTCGGTCGCCGGGAGCCGCCTCCCCAGAGTGCCGTCGGCGGGGGCGATGCGGAACCCCCCGCGAGGGGGGCTACGGGGCGGGCGGGTCGTCGTGGAGCAGGCGTTGGAAGAGGACGTGGTCGCGCCAGGCCCCGTTGATGTGGAGGTAGCGGGGCGCGAGTCCGTACGCGGTGAAGCCGGCCTTGGCCAGGACCCGCTGGGAGGCGAGGTTGTCCACCAGGGTGCCGGCTTCGACGCGGTGCAGCCCGGCCTCGTCGCGGGCGATCCGGCAGACCTCCTCGACGGCGGCCGTCGCGATCCCCTTGCCGGCCCACGCCCGGTCGATCCAGTAGCCGACGCCGCCGCTGCACAGCGGGCCGCGGACGAGACTGCCGAGGTTGATCGTCCCGATCGGGGCGCCGTCGGCGGTCAGGACGTACGGCAGGGCCCGCCCGGCGTCGCGGTCGGCGAGCAGGGTCCGCAGCCGCTCCAGCTGGCCCCCCTCGGTGTAGAACTCCGGGGCGCGCCGGGGCTCGTACGGCGCCATGTACGCGCGGTTGCTGGCCAGTACGTCGGCCAGCCCGGCGGCGTCGTCGAGCGTGACGCCCCTCATCCCCACCCCGTCAACGATCATCCGAGCACGCTAACGGAACCGCCCCGCCCTGCCCAGGCCCCGGCCCGGCCGGCTCACGGGCAGGGCGCCCCGCCCTCACCCCCGCTCCGCGAAGCGGTCCTCGCCGCCGGCGTCCACCGACAGCCGGTAGCCGCGTTTGACCACCGTCTGGATCAGCAGCGGCGCCCCGAGGGCGGCCCGCAGTCGGGCCATCGCCGTCTCGACGGCGTGCTCGTCGCTGCCCGCGCCCGGCAGGGCCCGCAGCAGGTCGGCCCGGGACACCACCCAGCCGGGCCGCCGGGCCAGCGCCGCGAGCAGGGCCATGCCGGCCGGGGGCACCGCCCGCAGCTCGGCGTCGACGAGCACCGCGTGTCCGCGGATCTCCAGCCGGTGTCCGGCCACGGCGAGCACCCGGGCCCGCCCGGGCAGTTCCTGGCAGAGCAGTTGGACGAGCGGTCCGAGCCGGAAGCGTTCGGGCTGGACGGTGGGGACGTCCTCCGCCTGTAGCGGCAGCGCGGTGACCGGGCCCACGCAGGCGGCCAGGACGGGCCCGCGCAGCGCCTCCAGCACGGCCTCCCGCAGTCCGCGTTCCGCGGCCCGGGAGAGCAGGGAGGCGGCGGCGGGCGCGGAGGTGAAGCCGAGGGCGTCGACGGCGCCCACGGCCACCGCGTCGAGCAGTCGGTCCAGCGGGGCGAGGTCCTCCGGCGGCATCCACCGGTAGACGGGTACGGGGACCACGTCGGCGCCGCCGGCGCGCAGCGCCTCGACGAAGCCGGGGAGGGGTTCGCCGTGGAGTTGGAGGGCGATGCGGCGGCCGGCGACGCCGCCGTCGAGCAGCCGGTCCAGGACCTCGGCGAGCGATTCGGACGCCGGTGACCAGGACTCCACCAGCCCGGCGGCCCGTACGGCGCCCTTCACCTTGGGTCCGCGTACGAGGAGTTCGCTCGCCCGGAGCCGGGCCAGCAGGTCCTCGCCGATGCCCCACCCGTCGGCGGCCTCGATCCAGCCGCGGAAGCCGATGGCGGTGGTCGCGACGACGACGTCCGGCGGGCTGTCGACGAGTTGCTTGGTCGCGGCCATCAGCTCGCTGTCGTCGGCCAGCGGCACGATCCGCAGGGCGGGCGCGTGGATGACGACCGCCCCGCGCCGCTTCAGCAGCGCGATGAACTCGTCCGCCCGGCGAGCGGCGGTGACCCCGACGGTGAACCCGGCGAGCGGTCCGGTGGGAACGGCCGCTCCTCCGGCCCCTCCCCCGCCCGCTCGGGCCGCGCCACCGGCGGCCCGACGCCCGCCCCCGGCCGAACCCCCGTCCGCGCTCCCGCCCGCGCTCCCGCCCGCGTCCGCGGCCCGTCCGCCGTGCGTCGCGTCGTCGCCCTCGTGGTCGTCGTCCATCGTTGTGACCTGCCTCGGCTGCCGTGCCCGGGGCCCGCTGGGCCTTCCCGGGTGGGGTGGGGTGTCTCGTACGCGGTGGAGTCTCCCGTCCCCGAGGGGGTCGGGGTGTCCCGTCCCCCGATCGGATCGGGGTGTCCGGCCGCGCGCACCGAGCCTGCCAAGCCGGCGTGTCGGACTCGGTTCCACCGCATTTCGGCGCCGTAACGCCGCCCGCCGCGCCGGTGCCGTCACACGGCGGTGAGCTGCGGTTTCGCCTCGGTTCCGGCGGTGGGTGCCGGTACCGCCGCCGGGCGGCGAAGGTATACCGCCCAGGTGACGGCGCAGCACGCCGCGTAGAAGCCGAGGAAGGTGACGAAGGCGGCGGTGCCGGAGCCGGAGGAGGCGAACGCCTCCCGGAACACCAGGTTGATGGCGAGTCCGCCGAGCGCGCCGACGGCCCCGATCAGTCCCATGGCGGCGCCGGAGAGCCGGCGGCCGTACGCGGCGGCGTCCTCGCCGTCCATTCCGCGGGCCAGGGCCTTCGCCTGGAAGATCCCGGGGATCATCTTGTAGGTGGAGCCGTTGCCGACGCCGCTGAGCGCGAACAGGGCGACGAACCCGATCAGGAACACGGGCAGGGAGGCCCGTACGGAGGCCAGGACGACCACTCCGGTCGCCGCCGCCATCGCCACGAAGCAGGCCAGGGTGATCCGGGCGCCGCCGAGCCGGTCGGCGAGCGCGCCGCCCACGGGCCGCACCAGGGAGCCGAGCAGCGGTCCGATGAAGGTCAGCGACGCGGCCTGGAGCGGGGTCCGGCCGAACTGGGTCTGGAGCACCAGGCCGAAGGCGAAGCTGTAGCCGATGAAGGAGCCGAAGGTGCCGACGTAGAGGAACGCCATGATCCAGGTGTGGGCCTCACGGACCGCCTCCCGGACGGCGCCCGCGTCGTTGCGCACGGGTGCCAGGTTGTCCATGCGTACGAGGGCCAGGGCGGCCGCGGCGACGATCAGCGGCAGGTAGGCGGCGAGCAGCAGCCGGGGCCGGTCGGCCCCGGCGGTCGCGATGACGAGGAGGGCGGCGAGCTGCACGACGGGGACGCCGATGTTGCCTCCGCCCGCGTTGAGGCCGAGGGCCCAGCCCTTCTTGCGGAGCGGGAAGAAGGCGTTGATGT
The DNA here is from genome assembly GCF_055574495.1 of Streptomyces sp. NPDC029836. Classification (NCBI taxonomy): domain Bacteria; kingdom Bacillati; phylum Actinomycetota; class Actinomycetes; order Kitasatosporales; family Streptomycetaceae; genus Streptomyces; species Streptomyces sp. NPDC029836. The sequence continues at coordinate 1,084,650 of NZ_JBVHZI010000002.1, forward strand.
TCGTCATCGACGAGGCGAAGTTGCCGCCGCCCACCCCGGTGAGCGCGGCGACGACCACGAAGGTGGCGTACGAGGTGCCGGGCTCCATGACGAAGAGCGCGGCGACGGTCGGCGCGAGGAGCAGCAGGGCGCTGACGACGGTCCAGTTGCGGCCGCCGAAGCGGGCGACGGCGAAGGTGTAGGGCACGCGCACCAGGGCCCCGACGCAGGTGGCGGTGGCGATGAGGAAGAACTTCCCGGCGGGGTCGATGCCGTAGCGGGGACCCATGAAGAGGACCATCACGGACCACATGGACCAGATGGAGAAGCCGATGTGTTCGGAGAGGACGGAGTAGAGGAGGTTGCGGCGGGCGGTCCGCTCCCCGGTCTCCTTCCAGAACGTCTCGTCCTCGGGGTCCCACCGCTCGATCCAGCGGCCCCCCTCGCGCGGTGCGGTCGTACGGGTCATCACTCGCCTCCACAGCTCTCGCGTCCTTGGTCCGACGGTAGGAAGGGCGCGTTTCGGCCCCGGTCCCCGCCGGATGACCGGCGGGATACCGTGCACTCACCCGCCGCCGGGGCCCGGTGTGAGTGTGGCGGGGAGCCAGCTGCCCGGGGGGACGTCCAGCCAGCCGGCCGGGCCCTGGAGTTCCTCGACGGCCCGCAGCAGGGCGTCGAGGCCGGGGTGGCGCAGGTCCGTGCGCCACACCATGGCCAGCGGGGACAGCGGGACGGGGTCGACGAGGGGCCGTTTGACGGCTCCGGGCATGTCGGCGAAGCCGACGGTGACCAGGACCGGGTTGCGGGTCTTGGCCATCACCCGGCCGAACTCCTCCTTGCCGACGGCGACCGGGGCGGGCGGCGCCGCGTGGATGCCCCGGCCGGCGAACAGTTCGCCGGCCAGCCGCGTCCACTCCGCGGTGCGCGGGTTCCCGGCCCCCGTGTACACGGTCTCCCCGGCCAGCGCGGCCAGTGGTACGTCGTCCCGCGCGGCCAGCGGGTGCCCGTCGGGCAGCAGCACGGCGAGGGGTTCGTACCGCACGGGCCGGTGCGCGAGGCGGGAGCGCAGCGCCGGGTCGAGGCCGGCGGCGTAGCCGAAGGAGACGTCCAGCCGGCCGGCGACGACCTCCCCGGCGGCGTGGGTGAGGCCGCTCTCGAAACGGGCCATCAGTTCGCAGCCGGGGGCGAGTTCGCGGGCGCGTTCCAGGACGCTGCGGCCGGTGCCGGGGCCGTCGGTGTTGACGTCGACGAGGAGGGCGCGGGGCGGCCCGGTGAAGGCGGCGGCGAGTTCCTCGTGCGCGCGCAGCACCTCGCGGGCGTACGGGAGCAGTCGCTCGCCCTCGGGGGTGAGTTCCACGGCCCGGGTGGTGCGGGCGAACAGCGGCGCGCGGACGAGGAGTTCGAGGCGGCGCACATCGCGGCTGAGCGCCTGCTGGGCCACGTGGAGGCGGGCGGCGGCGCGGGAGAAGTGGAGGTCCTCGGCGACGGCGACGAAGCCGCGCAGCAGCCGGGGGTCGACATCGCGGGTGGTCATCCCCGGAGATTAACAACTCGGAGCGGTGAATGGCCCCCGAACAGGTGTTGGACCGCGGGCCGGTGCGGGCCGCAGGCTCGTGGCATGCCGCAGAAGACCCCGTTCATGGCCGTGACGGGCAGCACCCTGGTCCTGTCCCCCCGCCGCCCCGGCCCCGTCGCCCCCGCCACCCGCCGTACCCGCCCGCCGGGCCCGTACCGCCGGCTGTTCGCCGTGCCGGGCGCCCGGGGCTTCACCGCCGGGAACCTGATCGCCCGCCTGCCGATGGGCATGTTCGGGATCAGCGCCGTACTGATGATCGCGGGCCAGCGCGGTTCGTACGCCCTCGCCGGCGCGGTCACCGCGACCGGACTGGCGGCCACCGCGCTCGTCGCCCCGTGGACGGCCCGGCTGGTCGACCGGTACGGCCAGGCCCGGATCGCCCTGCCGGCCACCGCGGTCGCGGTCCTCGGCTCGCTGTCGCTGGTCCTGTGCGTCCGTACGCAGGCACCGGCCTGGACCCTGTTCGCCTCGTACGCGGCCACCGCCACCACCCCCAACATCGGCGGCATGTCCCGGGCCCGCTGGACCCACCTGCTGCCCCCGGCCTCGCACCACACGGCGATGTCCTTCGAACAGGCCGCCGACGAACTCTGCTACCTGCTCGGCCCGGTGGCGGCCGCGTTCCTGTGCACGGCGCTCTTCCCGGAGGCGGGCACCCTCGTCGCGGCGGTCCTGCTGCTGACCGGGATGGCGGTGTTCACCGCGCACCGCGCCACGGAGCCGCCGGCCGCCGCCGCCCGGCCCGTGACCGGCGCCGGCCCTTCCCCGGCGCGCCGGCTGCTGCCGCTGCTCGGGCTGTTCCTCGCCACCGGGGTCGTGTTCGGCTCGATGGAGGTCACCTCGATCGCGCACCTCGGCGCGCAGGGGCTCGGCGCCGCCACCGGCCCGGTCCTCGCCCTCCAAGCGGCGGGCTCCTGCGCGGCCGGGCTGCTCTACGGCACCCGCCGGCCCCGGAGCCTGCGCACGTGCCTGCTCGCCCTGGCCGCGGCGATGGCGCTGCCCTGGATCGCGGCCCGCGCCGAGTCCCTCGCCCTGTTGGGCTGCGCGCTGTTGCTGGCGGGCGCGGCGACGGCCCCGGCGATGGTCACCGCGATGGCCCTGGTCCAGCGGGCCACCCCGCGGGAGCGGCTGAACGAGGGGCTGACCCTGGCCGTCACGGCCATCCTCGGCGGCATCGCCGTCGGTTCGGCCACGGCGGGCCTGACCGTCGACCGCCTCGGCACGACGACGGCGTACCTGCTGCCCGCCGCGGCCGCCCTGTTGGCCCTGCTCGCCGCCGTGACGGGACGATTTGATCCGGCGGCCGAGTGATCACTCCCGCGTGGTACGCACCACCGCCGCGCGGGATCGGCCATAACTGGGGGGCCTTCCCCCCGACGCCCTTCCCCTTGCGGAGGAACACCCCTTGCCTGCTTCCCGTTCCGTGCCCGCCGCCCTGTTCGTCGCCGCCGTCACCGCCGGCTGCCTGCTGCCGGCCGCGCCGGCCCTGGCCGCCGCCTCGGACCTGCGCTTCTCCCAGCCGTACGTCCCCTCGATCGCTCCCGGCACGACGGGGCGCGTGGTCATCTCGGCCGCGGGCGGGGCGGACGCGACGCGCAGCAGCACCTTCCGCATCACCGCTCCGGAGCGGACGACGTTCCCCGAGGCCCGCGTCTACTGGAACGGCGACCGCGCGGCCGGTTCGTGCGAGCGCTCGTCGGACGCCCGCCTGCTGACCTGCGACGCGGGAACCCGCGCGGGCTTCACCTTCCCGGCGAACACCCGGACCCGGCTCGCGGTGGCGCTGCACGTGGACGCGGACGCCCCCGAGGGCGCCACCCTGGACGGCGGCGAATGGGCCGCCGGCTCCGAGGAGTCGGCCCTGTTCGCGGTGTCCACCCCGGTGACGGGCCCCAAGGGCGACGACGGCCGGCCGGGCCACGACGGTCACCACGGCAAGCCGGGCCGCCCCGGCCCGCAGGGCGACAAGGGCGACAAGGGCGACAAGGGCGACCAAGGGGACCAGGGCGAACGCGGCGAACGCGGCCCCAAGGGCGACCGCGGCGACACCGGCCCGCAGGGCCCGAAGGGCGACCAGGGCCCGTCGGGCGGCCCCCGCGGCGAGAAGGGCGACCGCGGCGAACGGGGCGAACGCGGCCCCAAGGGCGACCGCGGCGACACCGGCCGGGGCGGCCCCGCCGGTCCCCGCGGCGAGGCGGGCCCCCGCGGCCCGAAGGGCGACCGCGGCCCGTCCGACGGCCCCCAGGGCCCCAAGGGCGACCGCGGCGAGAAGGGCGAACGCGGCCCGAAGGGCGACAAGGGCGACACCGGAAAGCCCGGCGCCTGCAAGAAGTGCGAGAACGGCCACGGCGGTCACGACAAGCCCGGCCACGACAAGCCGGGCCACAGCAAGCCCGGTCACAACAAGCCGGGCCACGACGGACACGGCAAGAAGACCCCGAAGGCCCGCATCATCTCGCCCGGCAAGGGCCTCGGCATCCGCTCCGGCCCCGGCACCAACTACGCCGAGAAGGGCAAGGCGCCGACCGGCACGGTCGTGGCCCTCCAGTGCAAGGTCAACGGCCAAAAGGTCGACGGCAACACGATTTGGTACAAACTCGCCGACGGCACCGGCTGGATCGCCGCCCGCTACGCCCAGAACCTCAACAAGGTCCCCTTCTGCTGACCTGACCCCCGCAGGGGTCCCCCACCCCGCCCGGACATGACGAAGGCCCCGCAGCCAGGAGCTGCGGGGCCTTTACCTTCGAGGAGCACCGAGGAGCACCGGAACCGGAGGAAGAGGAGACCCCCTTCCAGATAGGTACCAGTTCACGGTACCGGTCTCGTACCGTAAACTGGTACGAACGAGAAGGAGTGATCATGTCCATGAGCGCCAGCGAAGCACGGGCCAACCTCTTCCCCCTCATCGAACGCGTCAACACCGACCACCACCCGGTGCGGATCACGTCGCGCGGCGGCGACGCCGTCCTCATGTCCGCCGACGACTACGACTCCTGGCAGGAGACCGTCTACCTGCTGCGCTCCCCGGCCAACGCCCGGCGGCTGATGGAGGCCGTCGCCCGCGACCGGGAGGGTGCGCCCACGACGGTGACATCCCTCGATGAGCTTCGGGAGTTGGCCGGAGGCGAGGAGTGAGGAGCGTCCACTTCGACTCCGACGCCTGGGAGGACTTCCTCTTCTGGCTCGCGTCCGACCGGAAAATGGCTCGCAGGATCACCCGTCTGATCGGGGAAATCCAACGCGACCCGTTCACCGGCATCGGCAAGCCCGAGCCCCTGAAGGGAGAGCTGTCCGGCTACTGGTCCCGCCGCATCGACGACGAGCACCGCCTCGTGTACCGGGCGGACGAGAAGGAAGTGAAGATCCTCAAGGCCCGGTATCACTACTGACCCCGCCCGGACATGACGAAGGCCCCGCAGCCAGGAGCTGCGGGGCCTTCGCCTACATGGGGTGGTGGAGATGGCGGGAATCGAACCCGCGTCCAACGGTGCAGAAGTAGGGCTTCTCCGAGCGCATTCCGCTGCGCTTTTCTCGGCCCCGGAGATCACACGGACAAGTCTCCGACGGGCTCAGTCACTGTTTGATTTCCCTCTATCCCCCGTGACCGGAGTTAGAGGTTTAGATCCCTAATTGACGCCAGGATCCGGACCGGGACCACTTCCGGGCTGACGCTCCTCACAGAGGCTTCAGCTCACTGTTATTAGGCAGCGAGGGTGAAGCGGGAGTTATCGCTCTTGGAGTTGGCGATTATTGTTTGCGACATATGGTTAACGAGATCATTGCCGCTTCCTCGGCTCGCTTCCCCTACATCGACAGCCGCTGTCGAAACCGATCATCCCCATGTTTCACGCTGTTCAGTTATTGAGATCCAGCGGGCGCTCTCCATGCGTCCCGCTCGACCGGCGCCACCCGCAAGCGCGTGGTGCTGACGCCATCGTACGCGAAGTGGACCACTGCGTGCCAGGACATTAGAGCCGGCCCCGCTCCTTGCGCTTGACGGCCGAGATCACCCGGTTCGTCTCGCGCGTGTCCTGCTTCTCGCGCAGCGACTGCCGCTTGTCGTACTCCTTCTTGCCCTTCGCCAGCGCGATCTCGATCTTCGCCCGGCCGTCCTTGAAGTAGAGGGCGAGCGGCACGATCGTGTTGCCGGTCTCCCCCGTCTTCGAGTCCAGCTTGTCGATCTCCTCGCGGTGCAGGAGGAGCTTGCGCTTGCGCCGCGCGCTGTGGTTGGTCCAGGTGCCCTGGCTGTACTCCGGCACGTGCACGTTGTAGAGCCACGCCTCGCCGCTCTCCACCGACACGAACCCGTCCACCAGCGAGGCCCGGCCCTGACGCAGGGACTTGACCTCGGTGCCCGTGAGCACGAGACCGCACTCATAGGTGTCGATGATCGTGTAGTCGTGCCGCGCCTTCTTGTTCTGGGCGATCATCTTGCGCCCTGTTTCCTTAGCCATAGTGCGGTCATTTTCGCACTACGGACCCACCCCGAGGCCACCCAATACCTTGCGCGCCCGTTCCTCGGCCCCTTCGCGGGCCGCGAGGTCCGGGGTGATGCCGCCGCCGTCGAGGCTGCGGCCCGCCGGCGTGCGGTACGTGCCGACGGTCAGCTCGGCCACCGAGCCGTCCGGGAGCTCCGTGGGCATCTGCACCGAGCCCTTGCCGAAGGTGCGGGTGCCGACGGTGACCGCGCGGCCGCGGTCCTGGAGGGCGCCGGTGACGAGTTCGGCCGCGCTCATCGTGCCGCCGTCGACGAGGGCGACCAGGGGCCGCCCGGTGTCCCCGCCCGGGGCGGCGTACAGGGCGCGCTCGGAGCCCCGTACGTCGTACGTCGCCACCAGCCCGCCGTCCAGGAACGCGGAGGCCGCGGTCACCGCCTCGGCGACCAGCCCGCCCGGGTTGCCGCGCAGGTCCAGCAGGACGCCGGCGCCGGGCGGCGCCTCGCGGACGGCCGCCCGCACCCGCTCCCCCGAGCCGCGGGTGAAGGAGTCGACCTTGATGACGGTGACCCCGTCCGCGAGCCGGCGCACCGTCACCGGCTCGGCGCGCAGTTGCTCCCGGCGGACGGTCTCGGTGAGGTCCGCGCCGTCCCGGCTGAGGTGCAGCACCACCGGTGTGCCGGCCTCGCCGCGCAGCAGCGCCACCACGTCGACCACGGCGAGGCCGGTGACGGCCCGCCCGTCCACGCTCAGCAGTCGGTCCCCGGCGCGCAGGCCGGCCCGGGCGGCGGGGCCGGCGGCCTGGACGCGGTCGACGCGGATCCAGCCCTCGCGGGTGCGTTCGGCCCAGAGCCCGACCCCGGTCCACCGGCCGTCGAGGTCCTCGGCGAAGGCGGCGTACTCGCCCCGGTCGTAGACGATGCCCCAGCGGTCCCCGCTGCGGCTGACCACCTCCTGGGCGGCCTTCTTGCCGGACTTGCCCTCGGCGACCGCCTCGGCGGCGGCCCGGGCGACGGCCTCCCGGTCGGCGGTGCCGCTCGCCCGGGGCGCGTCGGGGACGGCGGCGGGCGCGGGGCCCGGCGTCGGCCCGGAGGCGGCGGCCCGCGCGGGAACACTCGTACGGGCGAGGGCGCCGGCATGCGCGGCGTCCCGGTGGCCGGTGCTCGCGGCGGCGACGACGGAGGTCACGAACACCAACGTCAGGACGGCCCCACGACGCAGGTCGCGGGGCCGGAGACGGTGAGCGGGCAGACCCGGCATGGCGCCGAGTCTAGGACAAGGCCCGCCGTGGCACGGCGGGTTGGACGTACCTCACAGGGGGCGCTCGTCACACCTTCAGGTACTTGCGCAACGCGATGAAGGCGGCCAGCGAGGGCATCAGCAGCCCGATGACCAGCACCAGCGGCAGCTTGGTGAGGACGGCGTCCCAGCCGATGAAGTTGATCAGTTCGAGCTTGTCGCGGAGCGCGGCGCCGTGGTCGATCACGAAGTACTGGCCGGTGCCCAGCATCACGCAGGCCAGGACCGCCCCGATGAGGCCGGCGACGGCCGCCTCCATGATGAACGGGACCTGGATGTAGAAGCTGGAGGCGCCGACGAGCCGCATGATGCCCGTTTCCCGCCTTCGGCTGAAGGCGGAAACCCGCACGGTGTTGACGATCAGCAGCAGCGCCACGACCAGCATGATCAACATGATGCCGAGGGCCGCCCAGTTGAGGTAGCCGAGCAGCTTGAAGAGGTTGTCGAGCTGCGAGCTCTGGTCGGCGACCGACTGAACCCCGTCGCGGCCCGTGAAGGCGGAGGTGATGACCTCGTACTTCTCCGGGTTCTTCAGCTTCACGCGGAAGGAGTCGGGCATCTGGTCCGGGGTGACGACCGAGGCCAGTGCCGTGTGCCCGAAGCGCTCCTTGTAGTGCTTGTACGCCTCGTCCGAGGACTCGTACGTGACGGTCTGGACGAGCGTCATCGCCTTGAGCTCGGTCTCGATGCCCTGGCGCTGCTCGGGCGTCACGGCCCCCTTGGCGCAGGCGCGCGGCGAGCCGACCGCGTCGGACGCGCCGCCGGCGGCGGGCGGGCCGGCGGCCGCGGTCCCGGCGGCCTCCAGGGCGTCGTTCTTGGTGCAGAGGTAGACCGTGACGTTGACCTTGTCGTACCAGTACCCCTTCATCGCGCTCACCTGGTCGCGCATGAGCAGGGAGCCACCGAACAGGGCCAGCGACAGGGCCACGGAGATGATGACCGCGAAGGTCATGGTGAGATTGCGGCGGAGGCCGACGCCGATCTCCGACATGACGAACTGGGCGCGCATGACGTCTCAGGGGCCTTTCAGTGCTGGTAGCCGTAGACGCCGCGCGACTGGTCGCGCACGAGTCGGCCCTGTTCGAGTTCGATGACGCGCTTGCGCATCTGGTCCACGATCTGCTGATCGTGCGTCGCCATGATGACGGTGGTGCCGGTCCGGTTGATCCGGTCCAGCAGTTTCATGATCCCGACGGAGGTCTGCGGGTCGAGGTTGCCCGTCGGCTCGTCCGCGATCAGCAGGGCCGGACGGTTGACGAAGGCGCGGGCGATGGCCACGCGTTGCTGCTCGCCGCCGGACAGCTCGCCGGGCATCCGGCCCTCCTTGCCGCCGAGGCCCACGAGTTCCAGTACCTGCGGGACGGCCTTGCGGATCTCGCCCCGCGGTTTGCCGATGACCTCCTGCGCGAAGGCGACGTTCTCGGCGACCGTCTTGTTGGGCAGCAGCCGGAAGTCCTGGAAGACCGTCCCCAGCTGGCGCCGCATGTGCGGGACCTTCCAGTTGGAGAGCTTGGCGAGGTCCTTGCCCAGGACGTGCACCTGGCCGTGGCTGGCCCGCTCCTCGCGCAGGACGAGGCGCAGGAAGGTGGACTTGCCGGAGCCGGAGGAGCCGACCAGGAAGACGAACTCGCCCTTGGCGATGTCCAGGGAGACATCTCTGAGTGCGGGCCGGTTCTGCTTCGGGTAGGACTTGGAGACGTTGTCGAATCGGATCACGGGTGCACCACGGGGTCGCCGGGAGTAGGTGTGCGTGACCATACGCGAACGGACGGTGGGTGTGGACCCGGCCACCTCAGTTGCCCGAATAATCCCCGGGTACCCCCGCAGCCCGATCGTGATTGCCCGGACGGGCCGCGCCGAATGCCCTCGGAGCCGGCACAGTGGTAGAGGGAACGGACTCGGTCCCTGTGCCGTTGTACGAGGGGACGAGAGGAGGAGCGCATGACTTATGACCGGCTCGTGTGCGCGAACTGCGCCGCGCCCGTCAGCCAGGGCCGGTGCCCGGTGTGCCGGGCGAACCGGAAGCACCTCCAGCAGGAGGGCAACCCCTTCGCCGGGCTGAACCCGGTGACACTCATCGCGCTTCTGGTGGTGCTGGTCGCGGCGCTGGCGCTGGCGGCGCAGGCCGCCTAGCCCGCGACACGTCCCGATCACACGGAATGGGGAAGGGCCCGGACACCCACGGTGTCCGGGCCCTTCCTCGCGTCGTACCGTGCTGGGCCCCGCCTCGCGGGAAGTCCGTTACGCGGACTGCTCCTGCTGCTTGCGCCAGCGGATCCCGGCCTCCAGGAAGCCGTCGATCTCGCCGTCGAGGACCGCCTGCGGGTTGCCGACCTCGAACTCCGTCCGCAGGTCCTTGACCATCTGGTACGGGTGCAGGACGTAGGAGCGCATCTGGTTGCCCCAGGAGCTTCCGCCGTCCTTGAGGGCGTCCATCTTGTCCTTCTCCTCCTGGCGGCGCCGTTCCAGCAGCTTGGCCTGGAGCACGTTCATCGCGCTGGCCTTGTTCTGGATCTGCGAGCGCTCGTTCTGGCAGGAGACGACGATGCCGGTCGGCAGGTGCGTGATGCGCACCGCGGAGTCGGTCGTGTTGACGCCCTGGCCGCCGGGACCGGAGGCGCGGTACACGTCCACGCGCAGCTCGGTCTCGTCGATCTCGACGTGGTCGCTCGTCTCGACGACCGGCAGCACCTCGACGCCCGCGAAGGAGGTCTGGCGGCGGCCCTGGTTGTCGAAGGGCGAGATCCGGACGAGCCGGTGCGTGCCCTGTTCGACGGAGAGGGTGCCGTAGGCGTAGGGGGCCTTGACGACGAAGGTGGTCGACTTGATGCCGGCCTCCTCCGCGTACGAGGTCTCGTACACCTCGGTCGCGTAGCCGTGCCGCTCGGCCCAGCGCAGGTACATGCGCTGGAGGCGCTCGGCGAAGTCGGAGGCGTCGACGCCGCCGGCCTCGGCGCGGATGTTGACCAGGGCCTCGCGCTCGGCGTACTCGCCGGAGAGCAGGGTCCGGACCTCCATCTCGTCCAGCGCCTTGCGCACGGAGACCAGCTCGGTCTCGGCCTCGGCGAGGGTGTCCGCGTCGTCCATTTCCTGGGCGAGCTCGAACAGCACCGCGAGGTCGTCGATGCGCCCGCGCAGGTTCTCGGTCTTGCGGACCTCGGCCTGGAGGTGCGAAAGCTTGCTCGTGATCTTCTGGGCGGCATCCGGGTCGTCCCACAGGGACGGCGCGGCGGCCTGCTCCTCAAGCACGGCGATATCGGCCCTCAGCTTGTCGAGGTCCAGGACGGCCTCGATCGACCCCATGGTCGAGGAGAGGGACTTCAGCTCTTCGGATACATCGACAACTGCCACGGGCCCAGCCTAGCCGGTCCCCGGACGGCACTCTCCGGTCAGGCCGGATCGGCACGTACGGAAGGGGGTGGGTACAGGCGTACGCTCACCGTATGACTGTCCTCCTCCTCGTGAAGCGCCGCCATGTGGACCACATGCGTGTCACGACGACGAGCTGTCTGCCGACGGAACACGCACGAGCCTGATCCACCCCGATCCGACTTCGGTCCTGTACGCGGCGGTCACGCGGCCCCGGCGCCACCCCTGCCGACCTGCCGTTCCTCCGCTGCCCCGCCATCTTTGGGGCGCAGGACCCCGTGACATCCGAAACGGAGCCGTCATGCCGTCCGCGCACCCCTCCTCCTCCGCGGCCGCCTCTCCCGTGGCCCCTTCCGCCCCGCCGACCGCCTCCCTGGCTGTGATCGACCTCTCCCGGGCCGACGACCCCGCGCAGCGCGACGACTTCCTGCGGCAGCTCCACGCGGCCGCCCGGGACACCGGGTTCCTCTACCTGACCGGGCACGGGATCAGCGAGCGGGAAACCGCTCGGATCCTGGAGCTGACCAGGGCCTTCTTCGCACTGCCGGAGGCCGACAGGCTGGCCGTGAGCAATCTGAACTCCCCGCACTTCCGCGGCTACACACGCATAGGTCACGAGCTGACGGGCGGCGCCTCCGACTGGCGCGACCAGCTGGACGTCGGCGCGGAACGGCCCGCGCCGCGGGTGGGGCCGGGGGATCCCGCGTACCTGTGGCTGGAGGGCCCCAACCAGTGGCCGGCGGCCCTGCCCGAGCTGCGGGAGGTGGTGCTGTCCTGGCAGTCCCGGCTGGCGGCGGTGGCCCACCGGCTGCTGCGGGAGCTGCTGGCCTCGATCGGCGCGGCCCCCGACGCCTTCGACGCGATCTTCGCGAACCGCCCCCACCTGCACACGAAGCTGATCCGCTACCCCGGCTCGGCCCCGTCGGGCGCCGATCAGGGCGTCGGCGCGCACAAGGACTACGGGTTCCTGACCCTGCTGCTCCAGGACGGGGTGGGCGGGCTCCAGGTGGTGCGGGACGGCGGCTACGTCGACATCCCGCCGATGCCGGGGGCCTTCGTGGTCAACCTGGGCGAGCTGCTGGAGATCGCGACGGAGGGCTACCTGGTGGCGACCGACCACCGGGTGGTGAGCCCGCCGGGCGCGGTGGAGCGGTTCTCGGTGCCGTTCTTCTACAACCCGCGGCTGGACGCGGTGGTGGAGACGGTCCCCGGGGAGTACCTGCGCACGGCCCCCGGGGTGGCGCACGACGCGTCGAACCCGCTGCACGCCGAGTACGGCCGCAACGAGCTGAAGGGCTGGGTACGGGCCCACCCGGCGGTGGCCCGCCGTTGGCACCCGGAACTGGTCACGGCCTGACGGCCGCCGACCCGGACCCGTTCGGGGTCCGGGCCGGCGCACGACCCCGTAGCGGGCGGCCGTGTCCTACGGTCGGGCGGGCGCCGAGCGCTTGCCGTCCTGCGGCGGGGCCTGGCCCTCGTCGTCGCCGGACAGGGCGAGCCAGCTGCCCAGTCCCACGGCGGCGGCCAGCGCCACCGCCGACGCGGACATCACCAGCCTCCGCTTGCGCGCGGCCTCGGCGCGGTGCCGGGCGGACCCGGGCCGGTGCCCGCCGGCGGGACGCGGGACGCGGGCGGTGCCCAGCGCCCCGCCCGCCAGCTCGTCCGGGCCCGGGACCCGCATGGAGGTGTGGGTGTCGCGGTTGGAGTCGGTGGCGGAACCGGGGACCAGCGGGACCACGCCCCGGCGCCGGACCGGGTCGGCCGGCAGGTCCTCGGCCTCCGGTTCCTCCGGCTCGGCGTCGTCCGGTTCGTCCACGTCCAGCGGCGGCATGCCGGCCAGCAGCGGCAGCAGGTCGCGCAGCCGCGCCGACAGCTCGGAGGCGCGGAGCCGGGAGGCGGGGGCCTTGGCCAGGCACTGCACCATCAGCTGCCACAGCTCGTCCGGGATGCCAGGCAACGGGACCACGGTCTCCGTGACGTGCCGGCGCAGCACCGCGCCCGGGTGCCCGCCGCCGAAGGGGGTGAAGCCCGCCAGCAGCTCGTACAGCACCGTGGCCAGGGCGTATATGTCGACGGCGGCCCGCGGCGGCAGGCCCTCCACGATCTCGGGGGCCAGGTAGTCGGGGGTGCCGATGATCCGGGTCGGGGACGACGCCCGCGTCCCGGGCGCCCCGGAGGCCCGGCGCGGGGAGTCGATGAGCTTGGCCACGCCGAAGTCGGTGAGCAGCGCGGGGTGCGCGCCGCCCGGGCCGAGCGGGCCCTGCATGTCGAGGAGGACGTTCTCCGGTTTGACGTCCCGGTGGACGACGCCCGCCGCGTGTGCGGCGGCCAGCGCGTCCGCGACGTCCGCGACGATGGCCACGGCCGCCTCGGGGGCGAGTCTGCGCTCGCGGTCGAGGCGCGTGCGCAGGTCGGTGCCGCGGACGAGGTCCATGACGAGGGCGAGGTCGTTGCCGTCGACGACGAGGTCGCGGACGGAGACGACGTGCGGATGGTCCAGGCCGAGCAGCGCGCTGCGCTCCTGTACGAACCGTCCGACGAGTTCCTGGTCGGACGCGAGGTCCTCGCGCAGCAGTTTGACGGCGACGGGCCCGTCCGGCCCCTCGCCCAGCCACACCGTGCCCGCGCTGCCGCGCCCCAGGATCTGGTGCGCGGTGTACCGGCTGCCGATCTTCCGTGCCAAGACTGCTCCCTCAGCGGCTGGCGTACGCACCAAAGCTACGCGGCCGAATGGGGGTTGAGCGCTCCGGATCGCGGCGACCTTCACTTCTGGGGGCGAAATCACGTCCCGGATGTCGACAAATCCACGAACTCGGCGCTACGGACGGCCGCTCCGGCGCTCCGCCGGGCCGCCGGAGCGGGCCGGCGAGCGCCGGAGGGAACGTACGGAGGGCCGGTCCCGCTCAGGGAGTGGCGGAGCCGTCCCCGCCGGCGCCGCCGACGGAGGTGACCCAGTCGACGGTGTCGGAGCCCCAGGTCCACACCTGGTCCCACCAGCCGCGGCCGGTGCCGACCCATTCCTGGAGCGGGGTCAGTTCCCAGACCAGCCAGCCCGCCACGAAGAACAGCAGGATCATGACGAGGCAGCCCTTGAGGCAGCCCAGGCCGGGGATCCGCACCGGGTTGGCGCTGCGCCGGCGCGGCTCGCGGGGTTCGCGCGGGGGCCGCGGAGCCCGCTGCTGCGGCGGCGGGGACTGCGGCGGCTGCTGCTGCGGCGGCTGCCGGTACTGGGGCTGCTGCGGCTGCTGGTACTGCTGGGGCGGCGGCTGCGGCTGGTATTGCTGAGGCTGGTGCTGCGGCTGCTGCGGCCCCCGGTGCTGCGGCTGCTGGTACTGCTGCGGCGGCTGCGACTGCTGCTGGTAGTGCTGCGGCGGCGGGGCCGGGCGGTACTGGGGAGGCTGCTGCGGCTGCTGCGGCGGGCGGGGCTGGTGCTGCGGGGGCGGCGGGGCCTGGCGCTGCGGGCGGCGGCGCAGCGGGTCCTGGCTCGGGTCGAGGTAGTGCATCTGCGTCTGCTCGTTGCGGTCGCGGACGGCCCGCATCTGCGACTGCCACGGGTGCGCGGCGTCCGGCTGCTGCACGGGCGGCATGACGGAGGTCGCCTCGGCGGGCGCCGCCCCGGTGGTGGGCAGCACGGTGGTGGCGTCGGCCCCGCCGATGGGCGGCATGACGCTGGTCATGGCGTTGGGGTCGTACGCGTCCTGCGGGCCGGCCGGCGCGTGCGCCGGGCCGATGACCCCGGGCGTCGCCGGGACCGGGGCGGGCGAGGGGTCGGGGGCGAGCAGGGCGCCGACCCCGAGGGCGGCCTCGACCTCGGCCGGCGAGGAGTGCACGCCGATGCCGGAGGCGACCACGCGCAGGCCGCGGGCCAGGCTCTGGGCGCTGGGGCGCTCGTCGGGTTCCTTGCGCAGGCAGCGCTCGATGACGATCCACACGGGTTCGGGCAGGGTCGCGGGTCGCTGCGGCTCCTCGCTGAGGTGGCGGTGGAGCACTTCGAGCGCGGAGCCGCCCGCGAACGGCGGCCGGCCGGTGACCAGCTCGTACAGGAGGATGCCGGCGCCGTAGATGTCGACCGCGGAGGTCTGCGGGCGTCCCTCGGCGGATTCGGGGGCCACGTAGGCGGGGGTGCCGACGAACTCGTGGGTGCGGGTCAGGCCCGGGGAGTCGGCCAGGCGCGCGATGCCGAAGTCGGTGAGCATCGGCTTCATCTGGCCGTTGCTCTCGTCGAGCAGCACGTTGGCCGGCTTGAGGTCGCGGTGGACGACGCCGTCGGCGTGGCTGGCGGCGAGCGCGTCCGCGATCTGGGCGGTCAGCAGGCTCGCGGCGACCGGGCTGAAGGGGCCGTTGGCGCGGAGGTACTTGTGCAGGTCGGGACCGTCGATCAGGTCCATGACCAGCGCCAGCAGGTCCCCCTCGACGACGAGGTCGCGGGTGCGCACGATGTTGGGGTGCGTCAGGCGCAGCAGGACGGAGCGTTCGCGCAGGAAGCGCATGACGATGTCCGCGTCCTGGGCCAGCTCCTCCTTGAGGACCTTGATGGCCACGGTCTCGCCGGGCTGCCCGGCGACGGCTGCCTCCGCACCGGCGGTCTCCCGCTGGCGGGCACGCCAGACAGTGCCCGTGGCGCCGCGTCCGAGCGGCTCCTCGAGCAGGTACTTGCTGCCGACTGGCCGCACGTCTCGCGCTCCCCTGCTGTCGTCTGTTCCGGTGTTCGGGGCTTCCGGTTCCCGGCTGGGACCGGAGTTCCTCGGCTGATTCCGCTGGATGGGTTTCGGCCCCCCAACTCTAGGGGGTGTCCTCGGGGAAGACGCGGGGCGACGGAGGTTGGTTGCCGCACATATGTACGAAGAGTGAGATTCACCGGGTATGCCGGGGGCGTTTTCGCTCGGATTTCATCCGGCGGCCTGTCCGGATTTGTTCGGTCCGGACGCCCCCGCCGACCGATCAAGATCATTTGTTGCCGGGCGCCGGGCGTGTTGTGCGTGACAGGTGCGAGGATGCACCCGTACGGAACGGCCGGGACGGGAGCCCTGCCCTTCCGGCGTACCTGACCGGACGACGCGTCCGCGCCGGGTGGGGGTGGTCGGGCAGGCATGTCCCACCGGTTCCCCGCCGGGCGCACGCACCGCGCACTGCGCTCCGCGCAGAAGGGACCGCTGACGGCGATGCAGATCCGGCTGACCGTCCTTGGGTCGCGCAGCGGCCACCAGACCGCCGGCGCGCCGGCCAGTGGTGACGTACTCGTCACCGCGCCCGCCGGTACCCCGCTGGCCGCCGTGGCCTCCGGGCTCGCCGCGACCGCGGGCGGCCCCGACACCGGTGGAACCGTGGTGCTGTACGCCGGCTCGCAGCGCCTCGATCCGCAGCGGGCCGTCCTGGGCGAGCCGCCGCTGGTCGACGGGGCGGTGCTGGCCCTGCACACCCCGCTGCCGAACGCCGACGCGCTGCCCGACGAGGGCCCCGGCGGCGCGCAGCTGCACGTGGTGGCCGGCCCGGACGCGGGCGGGGTGCACCTGCTGCACCCCGGAGCGATCCGGATCGGGCGCTCGGCGGACGCCGACGTACCGCTCGACGACCCGGACGTGTCACGGCTGCACTGCGCGGTGACCGTGATGGCGGACGGCCGGGTCGCGGTGGCCGACCTCGGATCGACGAACGGCACCACGCTCGACGGGACGCCCGTCGGACCCCGGCCGGTCGCGCTGGCCCCGGGAGCCCTGCTGCGGATCGGCGAGTCCACGCTGCGGCTGGCCCGCGGGGGCCCGGCCCCCCTCGCCGTGGTCCCGGACCTGGAGGGTCACCTGTCCCTGACCCGCCCCACCGACGGGCGCGAGCCGGAACCGACCCCGCCCCCGACCCCCGACGCCGGTACGAGCGCCGCCCCGCGCGAGCCCGCCCCGTACGCGGCCGGCGACCCCGACGGCGGCGACCCGGCCGGCGCCGCCGACCCGTACGCCGATCCGTACGGCGGCGCGGGCCCCGACGCGTCCCCGACCGGCGGTGCCCGGCCGCGCCGCGGGATCGGGGCCTGGGCCCGCAAGTGGGTCCGGGGCGAGGAGGTCGAGCCGGAGGCCGTGGTGGAACCGGAGGCGCCCGTCGCCGCGGCGCCCGACCCCGACGAGCCCGCCGCGCTGCTGCTGGCCGCCCTCGGGCCCACCGACCGGCTCTGGTCGCGCGGGGCCGGGCACCCCCGGCTCCTGGAGGTCGGCCTCGGCGCCGGCAGCCGGGTCCCGCTGCTCACCACCGGCTCGCTCGGCATCGCCGGCCCGC
Source organism: Streptomyces sp. NPDC029836 (assembly GCF_055574495.1). Lineage (NCBI taxonomy): Bacteria > Bacillati > Actinomycetota > Actinomycetes > Kitasatosporales > Streptomycetaceae > Streptomyces > Streptomyces sp. NPDC029836. The sequence goes on from NZ_JBVHZI010000002.1 coordinate 1,101,576, forward strand.
GGGCCCGACTGACCGGGGTGGCCCGCTCGGTCGTCGCCCAGCTGGCCGCGCTGCACCCGCCCGGGCAGCTGGAGATCGTCCTGATCGCCGCCGACCGGGCCCGGCCCGTGCAGGAACGCCTCCGGGACTGGGGCTGGTTGGGCTGGCTGCCCCACGTACGGCCCGCGCACGGACAGGACTGCCGGCTGCTGCTGGCGTACGACCGCGACCAGGCCGCGGCCCGGGCCGGGGAACTGACCCGGCGGCTGGACGACAGCCCGCTCGGCACCCCCTGGGCCGGCGCGGACCCGGCCGCCGTGCGGGAGGCGGCCCGCGGCTACGAGGGGCCGCGCACGGTCGTCGTCGTCGACGGCGATCCCGGCTCGGGCGCCCTGCGGGACCTGACCGGCCGGCTGGCCTCGCACGGTCCGGCCGCCGGGATCCACGTCGTCGCCCTCGCGGAGGCCTCGGCGGCCACGCCCGCCTCCCCGGTGCTCACCACGTACGAGAGCGCCTGCGCGGCCACCCCCGCCTTCCGCGACTGCGCGACGGCCGCCCTGCTCAGCGGGGACGTCGCCACGGCCGTACGGACCTTCGCGGTCAGCGGCGGCAGACCCGTGGCGCCCGGCGGTACCGCCGTCGCCGACGGCGTCTCCGCCGCCTGGGCGGAGCGCTTCGCCCGGGCGCTGGCCCCACTGCGCGCGGACGCGCCGGCCGCCGGCGACGGGTACCGGCCCGCCGCCGCGAACCTGCCCGCGGCCTCGCGGCTGCTGGACGAACTGGGGCTGGCCCGGGCCACCCCGGCCTCCCTGATGGCGCGTTGGGCCGCCGCGACCGAGCAGGGGCAGGGTGTCGGCGGCCTCGCGGAGATCGTCCTCGGCACCGGCAAGCGCGGCCCGGTCGGCGCGGAACTGGCCCACGAGGGCCCGCACCTGCTCATCGAGGGGCCGGCCGGCAGCGGCCGTACGGAGCTGCTGCGCTCCCTGGCCGCCTCGCTGGCGGCGGCGGCCCGCCCCGACCGTCTCGCCCTCCTGCTCCTCGACGGCGCCGGCGGGGAACGCGGCGACGGCCTCCTGCCCTGTACGGAGCTGCCGCACGTCTCGGCGCACCTGGTGGCGTCCGACCCCGTGCGGATGCGGGAGTTCGCGCAGGCCCTCGGCGCCGAACTCAAGCGCCGCCACGAGCTGTTGGACGGCATGCCCTTCGCGGAGTGGCACGCCCACCGGACGCTGTCCGACCACATGGTCTCCCCGCGCCGGCCCGCCCCCGGCGAGCAGCACGGCGACCTGGATCCGTCGCGCACCGGGACCCTGCGGCTGCGCGCCTCGACCCCGCGCACCGATCCGGCGGCGGGTCCCAGTCCGTTGCCCCGGCTGGTGGTGCTGGTCGACGACTTCGACGCGTTGGTGGCGCCCGCCCTGGGCAGTACGGGCCGGCCCGCGGCCGGTTCGGTGGTGCGGGCGCTGGAGGCGGTGGCCCGCGAGGGGACCCGGCTCGGGGTGCACCTGATCGCGGCGACGGCCCGCCCGGAGCGTACGTCGGACTCCGAGCCGGCCCGACTGGCGGCGCTGCGCGTCGTGTTGGACTCCCCCGACCAGCCGGGTCCCGGGCGCGGGGTGCTGCGGTACGCCGACGGGCGCCGGGTGCCGTTCCAGGGCGGTCGGGTCACGGGCCGGATCCCGCGGACGGCGACGCTGCGGCCGACGGTCGTGCCGGTGGAGTGGGACCGGATGGGCGACCCGCCGGCCCGCCGGCCGGTGCGCGAGTTGGGCAACGGTCCGACCGACCTGGCCCTGCTGGCCAGCGCCCTCGAACGGGCCTCCCACCTGGTGTCGGCGGTGCCCGTGCTGTTCCCGCCGGCCCCCTGACGTCCTCCCCCGTTCCACCGGTGCCCCCGCGAGGCGGTATTGCGGGGGTGCGCGGGGCGGCGTAGACCTTGTGGCACGGGACACACCATCAAGGCCACACGGCATCGGGGGCACCACCATGCGACGCCAGCGAGCACAGCGAAGTACGGGCCGTACGAGGGGCCTCGCGCACAGCGGGGCGTGGACGGCCCTGGCCGCGGCGGGGGCGCTGACCCTCGCCGGCTGCGGGGACGGCAAGGATCCGGAGTCCGGCCCCCCGCAGGGGGAGCGGCCCTCGGCCAACCGCGTGCAGTTACCGCAGTTGCCCGGCGAGAAGCTGGAGGTCGCGGCGGTGTGGACGGGCCCGGAACAGGCCAACTTCACCAAGGTGCTCAAGGAGTTCGAGAAGCGGACCGGGGCGAGCGTCACCTTCGTCCCGGCGCAGGACCCGATCGTCACGTTCCTCGGTACGAAGGTGGCGGGCGGCGCCCCGCCGGACGTGGCGCTGCTCCCGCAGGTGGGGGCGTTGCGGGCGGCGGTGCAGAACAAGTGGGCGCAGCCGGTGGGTCCGGAGGCGAAGGCCCAGCTCGACGCGAACTACTCGGCGGGCTGGAAGGACCTCGGCGCGGTCGACGGCACCCAGTACGGCGTGTACTACAAGGCGGCCAACAAGTCGCTGATCTGGTACAACGCGAAGGTCTTCGAGGCGGCGGGGGTGACGCCCCCGAAGACGTGGAAGGACCTCGTGGCCGCGGCCGACACGCTCTCGGCGTCCGGTACGCCGGCGGTGTCGGTGGCGGGGGCGGACGGTTGGACGCTGACGGACTGGTTCGAGAACGTCTACCTCTCCCAGTCGGGTCCGCAGAAGTACGACCAGTTGGCCAAGCACGAGCTGAAGTGGACGGACGACAGCGTCAAGCAGGCGCTGACGACGCTCGGCGAGTTGTTCGGGCGCAAGGACTTCCTGGCGGGCGGCCAGAGCGGGGCGCTGTCGACGGAGTTCCCGAAGTCGGTGACGCAGACGTTCACCGGTGGTGACCGGCCGGCGGCGGCGATGGTCTTCGAGGGCGACTTCGTGGCGGTGAACATCGCGCAGACCGAGGCGAAGGTGGGTGAGGACGCCCTGGTGTTCCCGTTCCCGGCGGTGGGCGCGAAGCCTCCGGTGGTGTCGGGCGGTGACGTGGCGGTGGCGTTGAAGCCGTCGAAGGGCGCGCAGGCGCTGTTGACGTTCCTGGCGTCGCCGGACGCGGCGGAGATCCAGGCCCGGGAGGGCGGTTTCGTCTCACCGAACAAGGCCGTGGACCCGGCCGCCTATCCGAACGACATCCAGCGCGGGATCGCGAAGTCGCTGATCGCGGCGGGCGACGACTTCCGCTTCGACATGTCGGACCAGGCTCCCGCGGCGTTCGGCGGTACGCCCGGCTCGGGCGAGTGGAAGGCGCTCCAGGACTTCCTGGCGAACCCGGCGGACGTGGCGGGGGCCCAGGCGAAACTGGAGGCGGAAGCGGCCAAGGCGTACGGGGGCTGACCGGTGGCGGCCACGACTTCACGGGAGCCGACCCCGGGTACGCCGGCCCCGGCCGGGCCGACCGTGCGGAAACCGGTCCCGGGCAGGTCGGCCGAGGAGCGACGGCGGCGACTGATCGCGGCGGCGTTCCTGCTCCCGGCCCTCGTCCTGCTGGGCGCCCTCGTGGTGCACCCCATCGGCTACTCGGTGTACCGCAGCTTCTTCGACCGCTCCGGCGGCGCGTTCGTCGGCGGAGCCAACTACCGGGAGATCCTGGGCGACGACACGATCCGTACGGCCCTGACGAACACCGCGGTGTGGGTGGTGCTGGCGCCGACGACGGCGACCGCGCTCGGCCTGATCTTCGCGGTGCTGACCGAACGGGTGCGCTGGGGAACGGCGTTCAAGTTGATCGTCTTCATGCCGATGGCGATCTCCATGCTGGCGGCGGGGATCATCTTCCGGCTGGTGTACGACCACGACCCGGGCAAGGGCGTCGCCAACGCCGTCTGGGTGGGGGTGCACGACACCTTCGCGGAGTCCTCGGCCTTCCCCCGGGCGCGCCCGGGCCGCGACTCGCCGCTGGAGCCCGTCGCCGGCGGCGCGTTCGAGACGCGCGAGCCGGTACGGGCCGGCGCGGCGGTCCTGCTCCCGCTGGTCGGGGTGGCGCCGGAGGACCTGCCGCAGGGAACCCGTACGGCGAAGGCGGCCGGCTCGGATCCGCTGAAGGTCACCGGCACGGTCTGGCAGGACTTCACGCGGGGCGGCGGCGGGACGACGAACGCCGTGGACCCCACCGAGTCGGCGTTCGCCGGGATGCGCGTCGAGGCGGTCAAGGACGGCAGGGTGGTGGAGTCGGCGACGACCCGCGCCGACGGCATGTTCCTGATGTCCGCGAAGGCGGACGGGGCGCGGCTGCGGCTGCCCGCCGAGAACTTCCGGGAGGCGTACGCGGGGGTGCAGTGGCTCGGTCCGACGTTGGTGACCCCGGCGGTGATCGGGGCGTACGTCTGGATGTGGGCCGGTTTCGCGATGGTGCTGATCGGGGCCGGGTTGGCGTCGGTACCGCGGGAGCTGTTGGAGGCGGCGCGGGTGGACGGGGCGAGCGAGTGGCAGGTGTTCCGCAGGATCACGGTGCCGTTGCTGGGGCCGGTCCTGGTGGTCGTGCTGGTGACGCTCGTCATCAACGTCATGAAGGTCTTCGACCTGGTCTTCGTGATCGCGCCGGGGGCGGTCCAGGACGATGCGAACGTGCTCGCGCTCCAGCTGTACCGGACCTCGTTCGGCACGGACGCCGATCCGGGATTGGGCAGCGCCATCGCCGTCCTACTGCTGGTGCTGGTGGTGCCGGTGATGCTGGTGAACATCCGTCGGCTGCGCAAGGAGGGATCGCGATGAGCGGCGCCGCGGGTGGACGGACCGCGTCGGCCGGCCGGGCGGTGGCCGCGCGGGTGGCGTCGGGGGCGGTGCGGGTGTTCCTGGTCGTCGTCGCCGTGTTCTGGCTGGTGCCCGCGCTCGGGCTGCTGCTGTCCTCGTTCCTGGCTCCCGACGACCTGAACCGGGGCGGCTGGTGGCAGGTGCTGACCGCGCCGTCACGACTGACGGCGTCGAACTACGGGCGGCTGCTGGAGAACGACACGATCACCGGTTCGCTGCTGAACACGGTGGCGATCGCCGTCCCGGCCACGCTGCTGGTCCTGGTGCTGGGCGCGTTCGCCGGATACGCCTTCGCCTGGATGGAGTTCCCCGGGCGGGACTGGCTGTTCCTGCTCGTCGTCGGCCTGTTGGTGGTCCCCGTGCAGGTCGCGCTGATCCCGGTGTCGGAACTCTTCGGCGCCATCGGCCTGTTCGAGACGACGGCGGGCGTGGTGTTGTTCCACACGGCGTTCGGGCTGCCCTTCGCGGTGTTCCTGCTGCGGAACTTCTTCGCGGAGATCCCGCGCGAGCTGTTGGAGGCGGCGCGCCTCGACGGGGCGGGCGAACTGCGGCTGTTCGCGCGGGTGGTGCTGCCGCTCGGCGGGCCGGCCCTCGCCTCGCTCGGCATCTTCCAGTTCCTGTGGGTGTGGAACGACATGCTGGTCGCGCTGGTCTTCGCCGACTCGGCGAACCCGCCGGTGACGGTGGCGCTCCAGCAGCAGGTACGGCAGTTCGGGAACAACATCGACGTCCTGGCCCCCGGCGCGTTCCTGTCGATGGTGGTCCCGCTCGTCGTGTTCTTCGCCTTCCAACGGCAGTTCGTGACGGGGGTGATGGCCGGAGCGGTCAAGTGATCCATTGGCGATCACGTCGTTGACGTGGGACGTTGACGCCAGGTCATCCGAATGCCGCAGCCGGCGTAACCCGATCACCACACCCGGGGTTCCTGGGCCATATGCCCGCGCCGACCCCTGGATGTGCCGTGCCCCGGTTCAGCGTCATCGTGCCCGCGTACAAGGTTCAGGCGTACCTCCAGGAGAGTCTGGATTCGGTCCTGTCCCAGTCGTACCCGGATCTGGAGCTGATCGCGGTCGACGACGCCTCCCCGGACGCCTGCGGTGCGATCATCGACGAGTACGCGGCCCGCGACCCCCGCGTCACGGCCGTGCGCCTGGAGCACAACCAGGGCCCGGGACCGGCCCGCAACGCGGGTCTGGCCCGGGCCGGCGGCGACTACCTGATCTTCCTCGACGGTGACGACACCCTCGCCCCGGGCGCCCTCCAGGCCGTCACCGACCGGCTCAAGGCCACCGGATCGCCCGACGTCCTCGTCCACGACCACGCGCGCGTCCTGTGGACCGGCGAGGTGGTGCGCGACCGGGTCGGGGACCGGTTGAGCGAGCAGGGCCCGGCCAGTTTCCGGCTGACGGACCGCCCGGAGCTGCTCGGCATGCCGATGGTGGTGTGGAACAAGGCGTACCGCCGCGCGTACGTGGAGCGCGAGGGCCTCACCTTCCCGCCCGGCTTCTACGAGGACACCCCCTGGACCTGTCCGGCGCTGCTGGCCGCCGAGTCCGTGGCCGTCCTGGACCGGGTGTGCGTCCACCACCGCGAGCGCCGCACCGGCTCGATCCTCACCACCTCCAGCCGCCGCCACCTCGACCTCCTCGACCAGTACGAGCGGGTCTTCGGCTTCCTCGGCGCCCGACCCGAGCTGGAGCGTTGGCGACCGACCGTGTACCGGCGGATGGCCGAGGACTTCTGCGCCCTGTACGCCGACCCGCGCCGCCTGCCGCGCGCGGGGCGCGCCGAGTTCTTCGCCCGGGCCGCCACCCTGCTGCGCGGCCACCGGCCCCCGGTCGGCCCGGCCGGGGGGCGGTGGCGCCGCAGCGGGGTGACGACCCGGACGGACCGGCTGCGGCACGCCCTGATGCGGCTCGGAGCCCGGCGGACCCACCGGGCGCTGTCGCTGGCGCGCCGGGCCGCCCTGACCGCGGGCGGCGGGGCCCGGGTGCTGGGCCGGGGCCTGCGCGAGACGCTGCTGCGGCTGCACTACCGGATCCAGCGGTGGCTGCCGCTGCGCCCGGAGCTGGCGGTCTTCTCCGCGTACTGGCACGGCGGTTACGCCTGCAACCCGGCGGCGATCGAGGCGAAGCTGCGCGAACTGGCGCCGCGGATGCGGACGGCGTGGATCTGCGACCCGGAGCACGCGGCGACGCTGCCCGCGGCGACGACCGCGCTGCGTCCCGGTTCCGCCGCGTACTGGACGGCCCTCGCCCGGGCCACCTACCTGACCACGAACGTCAACTTCGACCGTGCGCTGGTCAAGCGGCCCGGGCAGATCCTGACGCAGACCCAGCACGGCACCCCCCTCAAGCGGGTCGGCCTGGACCTCCGGGACCGGCCGGCGGCGACCCCGACGACGGACTTCGCTGGGCTGCTGCGGGGCGCCGACCAGTGGGACTACCTGCTCTCCGCGAACCGTCACTCCACCCTGGTCTGGGAGCGGGCGCTGCCGTCCTCGTACACCACGCTGGAGTACGGCTACCCGCGCAACGACGTCTTCCACCGGGCCGGCCGCGCCGAGGTGCTGGAGCTGCGCGAGCGCCTGGGCATCGCGCCGGGTTCCACCGCGATCCTGTACGCCCCCACGCACCGGGACTACCGGCGCAGCCGCCCCGACCACCTGGACTTCGAGCGGGTGCTGCGCGATCTGGGCCCGCGCTTCACCGTGCTGGCCCGTACGCACCTGACGTACGCGGGCACCACCGCGCCGTGGGAGCCGCACCCGCGGCTGATCGACGTCTCGGCGCACCCCTCGGTGGAGGAGCTGTGCCTCGCCTCGGACGCGCTGGTCACCGACTACTCGTCCCTGATGTTCGACTACGCGACCCTGGACCGGCCGATCGTGATCCACGCCGACGACTGGGAGGCGTACGAGGCCGCCCGCGGCACCTACTTCGACCTGCGGGCGTGCCCGCCGGGGGCGATCGCCCGCACCGAGGACGAGCTGGTGGACATCTTCGCCACCGGCCACTGGCAGGGCTCCCGCTCGGCCCAGCTGCGGGCCTCGTTCCGCTCGCGGTTCTGTGCCCACGACGACGGCCACGCGGCCGAACGCGTCGTGCGCCGGGTCTTCCTGGGGCAGGCCGTCCCGCTGCCGACCACCGTCCCGCCGGCGGAACGCCGGCCGGCGCCCGCCGCGCCCGCCCCGGCGCCGGAGCCGACGTTGGCGAACCTCGGCGCGGGCTTCGGCTTCTGAGCGCTCCCCCGCCGGCCGCCGGCTTCCGCCGGGCGGGCTTCCGCCGGGCGGGCCGGGTACGGGTCAGCCGGCCCGCAGGCCGGCGACCACCGAGCGGGCCAGCTCGTCCAGGTAGCCGGCCGGCACCGGTTCCCGTACGACCACCTGCCGCCAGTACAGCGGGCCGATCGCCAGGTCCAGGGCGCGGTCGGGGCGTGTCGACTCCGGCAGTTCGCCGCGCGCGACCGCCTGGGACACGATCCCCTCGGCGAGCCGGCGCTGACCGTCCAGGATCGCGCCGCGCACCGCGTCCGCGATCTCGGGGTTGCGCGCGGCCTCGACCAGCAGGTCGGGGATGACCGCCGAGGCCACGGGGTGGCGCAGCACGTGTGACATCACCTCCAGCAGGGCCCGTACGTCCCCCCGGAGCGAGCCGGTGGCCGGCACCGGCAGGCCGTCGACGGCGAAGGCGCCGACGAGGTCCAGGACCAGGTGCAGCTTCGACTTCCAGCGGCGGTAGACGGCGGTCTTGCCGACCCCGGCACGGCGGGCGATTCCCTCGATCGACATCCGCGCGAAGCCCACCGCCGCCAGCTCCTCGACCACGGCCGCCCGGATCGCCTCGGTGACGTCCTCGCGCAGGACGGCGGCCCCGGCGGGGGCTCGGCGGGCAGGGCTGGCTGCGGGCTCGGAAGTCATGCGGCGAGCATAGCCGCGCACACCGACCCCCGTCCGTCACGACGATACGGTTGCGTTCCGTCGTGGACGGGCCTAGTGTCCACGTAGCGACGATACGGACCCGTCCCTTCGCCATCCGGTGCCAAGCCCCCGTCGAAAGCGACCCCTGTGACCGCGACCACCGTGACCACCGCGACCGCCCCGGCGGAGCACGCGCCACCGCCCACCCCGGCCGAGCTGGCCGCGGCCCACGGCCTGACCGTCAGCGGCGCCCGCCCCACGCTCCCCCAGTACGTCGCGCAGCTCTGGGACAGGCGCCACTTCGTGACGGCGTACGCCACCGCCCGCATGCACGCCACGTACAGCACGGCCAAGCTCGGGCAGGTCTGGCACCTGGTGACCCCGCTGCTCAACGCGGCCGTCTACTACTTCATCTTCGGCCTCGTGATGCGGGCCGACCACGACGTGCCCGACTACGTGCCGTTCCTGATCACCGGCGTCTTCGTGTGGGACTTCATCGGCAGTTCCATCAATACCGGCACCCGCGCCATCCACGGCAACCTGGGCCTGGTGCGCGCCCTGCACTTCCCGCGCGCCAGCCTGCCGCTGTCCTCCGTCGTCCAGCTCTTCCAACAGCTGCTCGTCACGATGGGCGCGCTGGTCGTCCTGCTCCTGGCCTTCGGCCAGACCCCGTCCTTCTCCTGGTTCCTCGCCGTCCCGACGCTCTTCCTGATGGCGGTCTTCTGCGCCGGCTGCGCCATGGTCATGGCCCGCATCGGCAGCAAGAACCCCGACGTCAGCCAGCTGATGCCGTTCGTGCTGCGGACCTGGATGTACTCCTCGGGCGTCATGTGGTCGATCGACAGCTTCCTGCGCGCCGACGACCTGCCGCACTGGGTGCTGTTGGCCCTGAAACTCAACCCGGCGGCCGTCTACATCGACCTGATGCGCTTCTCCCTGATCGACAGCTTCGGGACCGGTTCCCTGCCCCACCACGTCTGGCCGATCGCCATCGGCTGGGCCCTGCTCGCCGGCGTCGGCGGGTTCGTCTACTTCTGGAAGGCAGAGGAGGAGTACGGCCGTGGCTGACACGTCGACCCGCACCGCACCCGTTTCCGTATCCGCGTCCGCACGGACCGCCGCGCCGGTCCCCGACACCCGCGTCCCGACCGTGATCGCCGACGAGGTACACGTCGTCTACCAGGTCCACGGATCCGGCGCCCGCAAGGGCGGCGCCACCGCCGCCCTCAGCCGCGTCTTCTCCCGCCGACCGGCCCCCGGCGTCCGCGAGGTGCACGCCGTCAAGGGCGTCAGCTTCACCGCGTACAAGGGCGAGGCCATCGGCCTCATCGGCTCCAACGGCTCCGGCAAGTCCACCCTCCTCAAGGCCATCGCCGGACTCCAGCCGGTGGCCTCGGGCACCGTCTACTCGCACGGCCGGCCCTCGCTCCTCGGGGTGAACGCCGCCCTGATGAACGACCTGACCGGCGAACGCAACGTGGTCCTGGGCGGCCTCGCGATGGGCATGTCCCGGGAACAGGTCCGCGAGCGCTACCCGGACATCGTCGACTTCTCCGGCATCAACGAGAAGGGCGACTTCATCTCACTGCCCATGCGCACCTACTCCTCCGGCATGGGCGCCCGGCTGCGCTTCTCCATCGCCGCCGCCAAGGACCACGACGTCCTGATGATCGACGAGGCCCTCGCCACCGGCGACGCCGCCTTCCAGCGCCGCAGCCAGGCCCGCATCGAGGAACTCCGCGAGCGCGCCGGCACCGTCTTCCTCGTCAGCCACGGCATCGGCACGGTCCGCGAGACCTGCGACCGGGCGATCTGGCTGGAATCGGGCGTCCTGCGCATGGACGGCCCCTCAGCCGAGGTCTGCGACGCCTACGAGGCGTTCACCCGCGGCTGAGCGGGCGCCGCACCCACCACGGGGAAGGCCCCGGTTCCCGGACGTGGTCCGGGAACCGGGGCCTTCCCCGTTCGGGATGGTGTCAGCCGTGCGTGCGCAGCAGGCTGCGCATCGTCCGCATCGCCACCGACAGGTTCGCCAGGTCGAAGTCGTCCGACCCCTGGATCTCCTCCAGCGTGGAGCGGGCCCGCCCGATGATCGCGGCGTTCTTGTCCTCCCACGCCTTGAACCGCTCCTCGGGGGTCGAGGTGCCGTTGCCCACCGCCAGGACGTCGGCGGTCAGCGCGGCGTGCGCGGCGAACAGGTCCTCGCGGATGGAGGCCCGCGCCATCGACTGCCAGCGGTCGGCCCGCGGCAGCTCGATGATCCGGTCCATCAGCTGGGTGATGTTCAGCCGGTCGGCGAGGTCGTAGTAGACCTCGGCGACGTCCAGCGGGTCCACGCCCGTGCGGTCCGCGATGGCGACGATGTCCAGCGTCGGGAAGGCCGAGGAGAACCCGGCGACCTTGGCCGCGAGTTCCTCCGGCACGCCCTCGCCGGTCAGCTCGTCCATGATCGACCGGTACCAGTCCAGGTCGGCGCCGCGCACCAACTTGGGCAGCTCCGACCAGACCTCGGAGACCCGACGGCCGAAGGCCTCGATGGTCTCGGTGATCTGGAGCGGCTGCGGCCGGTTGTTCAGCAGCCAGCGCGTACCGCGCTCGACCAGCCGCCGCGAGTGCAGCCGCACCCGGGTCTGGACACTGGCCTCGACCTCGTTGTCCAGCGCCTCGACGTCGTTCCACACGTCGGCCAGGCCGAAGATCTCGCGGGCCGCGAGCTGCGCCCGCACGATCTCCTCCAGGGAGGCCCCGGTCTCCTCGCGCAGCCGGTGCAGGAACGTCGAACCACCGGTGTTGACGGTGTCGTTGACCAGCAGCGTCGTGATGATCTCCCGGCGCAGGGCGTGGCCCTCGATCTGCTCGGGGAACTTCGCCCGCAGCGCGCCCGGGAAGTAGGCGTGCAGCAGCCGGCGCAGGTACGGGTCGTCCGGCAGCCCGGTGGCGATGAGTTCGTCCGCCACCGTGATCTTGGTGTAGGCGAACAGGACGGCCAGCTCCGGCTGGGTCAGGCCCTTGCCGTTGCTCAGCAGCTCGCGGATCTGCCGGTCGGTGGGCAGGAACTCCAGCGCCCGGTTGAGCAGCCCGTCGCGCTCCAGGCGGCGCATGAAGCGCTGCTGGGCGTGCAGCAGGCTCGGGGCCTGCGCGGCGCCGTTGGCCAGGGCCACGTTCTGCGCGTAGTTGTTGCGCAGCACCAGGTGGCCGACCTCGTCGGTCATCTCGGCGAGGAGCGCGTTGCGCTGCTTGACGGTCAGGTCGCCGTCGGTGACGACCGCGTTGAGCAGGATCTTGATGTTCACCTCGTGGTCGGAGGTGTCCACGCCCGCGCTGTTGTCGATGGCGTCGGTGTTGATCTTTCCGCCCTCGCCACCGGCTCCGGTGCGGGCGAACTCGATCCGGCCGAGCTGGGTCAGACCCAGGTTGCCGCCCTCGCCGATGACCCGGGCGCGGACGTCGGAGCCGTTGACGCGGATGGCGTCGTTGGCCTTGTCACCGACGTCGGCGTGCGTCTCGGCCGTGGACTTGACGTAGGTGCCGATGCCGCCGTTCCACAGCAGGTCCACCGGGGACCGCAGGATGGCCTGCATCAGCTCGGCCGGGGTCATCTTGGTGACGCCCGCCTCGATGCCCAGGGCCTCGCGGACCTGCGCGTTGAGCGGGATGGCCTTGGCGCTGCGCGGGTGGACGCCGCCGCCCGCCGACAGCAGCGAGGTGTCGTAGTCGGCCCACGAGGAGCGCGGCAGGTCGAACAGGCGCCGGCGCTCGGCGTAGGAAGTGGCCGCGTCCGGGTTCGGGTCGATGAAGATGTGCCGGTGGTCGAAGGCCGCGACGAGGCGGATGTGCTCCGAGAGCAGCATGCCGTTGCCGAAGACGTCGCCGGACATGTCGCCGACGCCGACGACGGTGAAGTCCTGGGTCTGGGTGTCGTGCCCGAGCTCGCGGAAGTGCCGCTTGACGGACTCCCAGGCGCCACGGGCGGTGATGCCCATGCCCTTGTGGTCGTAGCCGGCCGAACCGCCGGAGGCGAAGGCGTCGCCCAGCCAGAAGCCGTAGGCCTCGGCGACCCCGTTGGCGATGTCGGAGAAGGTGGCGGTGCCCTTGTCGGCGGCGACGACGAGGTAGGTGTCGTCCTCGTCGTGACGGACCACGCCGGTGGGCGGGACGACCTCGCCCGCGACCATGTTGTCGGTGATGTCGAGCAGCGCCGAGATGAAGATCTTGTACGCGGCGATGCCCTCGGCGAGCCAGGCGTCGCGGTCCACCGACGGGTCGGGCAGGTTCTTCGCGACGAAGCCGCCCTTGGCGCCGACCGGCACGATGACGGTGTTCTTCACCATCTGCGCCTTGACCAGGCCGAGGATCTCCGTACGGAAGTCCTCGCGGCGGTCGGACCAACGCAGCCCGCCGCGGGCGACCTTGCCGAAGCGCAGGTGGACGCCCTCGACGCGCGGGGAGTACACCCAGATCTCGTAGGCGGGGCGCGGGGCCGGCAGGTCCGGGATGGCCTGCGGGTCGAACTTCACCGACACGTAGGAGTGCTGCTCGCCGCTGCTGGTGAGCTGGAAGAAGTTCGTGCGCAGGGTCGCCTTGATCAGGGTGAGGAAGGCGCGCAGGATGCGGTCCTCGTCGAGCGAGGCGACCTGGTCCAGGGCCCCGTCGAGCTCCTCCAGCATGGCGTCGACGAGTTCGCTGCCGGCGGCCTGGCGGACCGGCGACATCCGCGCCTCGAAGAGGGAGACCAGCAGCCGGGTGGTGTGGACGTTGTTGCGGAGGGTGTCCTCCATGTAGTCCTGGCTGAAGGTGGAACCGGCCTGGCGCAGGTACTTGGCGTACGCGCGCAGCACCACGGCCTGGCGCCAGGTGAGCCCGGCACCCAGCACGAGGGAGTTGAAGTTGTCATTCTCAGCCTCGCCCTGCCAGACCGCCGCGAAGGCGTCCTGGAAGCGTTCGCGGGCGTCGTCGCCGAGGTAGGAGTCGTCGTTGCCGCTCGACAGCGGCATCCGCAGGCCGAAGTCGTAGATCCAGTCGCTGACCCGGTCGGTGCGGCGCAGCTCGTACGGCCGCTCGTCGGTGACCTCGACGCCCAGGCGCTGCAGGACGGGCAGGACGGCGGACAGCGAGACCTGGTCGCCGGTCCGGTAGATCTTGAAGCGGCGCTCGCCGGGGCCCGCGCCGACGGGCTCGTACAGCGAGAGCGCGAACTCGCGGTCGCTGGCGGAGAGCCGCTCCAGGTGGCACAGGTCGGCGACGGCCGCGCGCGGCGAGTGGTCGGCCTTGTAGCCCTCGGGGAAGGAGGTGCCGTACTTGCGCAGCAGCTCGCCGGCGCGCTCCTCGCCCAGCTCCGCGACGAGGGCCTCGCCGAAGCCGTCGGCCCAGGACCGGGCGGCCTCGACGAGCCGCGCCTCGATGCGCTCCACGTCGCCGTCGGTCAGGACGGGCAGTTCCTTGCCCTGCGGGACGCGGACGACGAAGTGGATGCGGGACAGGATCGACTCGGTGTTCCAGGCGGTGAAGTCGACGCTGATGCCGTCGAGCTCCTCCTTCAGGATGTCGATCAGGCGCAGCCGCACGCCGGTGGTGTAGCGGTCGCGCGGCAGGTAGACCAGCGCGGAGTAGTAGCGGCCGTACTCGTCCTGGCGCAGGTACAGCCGCAGTCGGCGGCGTTCCTGGAGGTACAGGACGGAGGTGGCGATCGACTGGAGCTGGTCGACGGGGGTCTGGAACAGCTCGTCGCGCGGGTAGGTCTCCAGGATCTGGAGCAGGTCGCGGCCGTCGTGGCTGCTGGGCGAGAACCCGGCGCCGTCCAGCACCTCGGCGACCTTGCGGCGGATCACCGGGACGCGGCGCACCGACTCGGTGTACGCGGCGGAGGAGAACAGGCCGAGGAAGCGCCGCTCGCCGACGACGTTGCCGTCGGCGTCGAACTTCTTGACGCCGACGTAGTCGAGGTACGAGGGGCGGTGCACGGTGGAGCGGCTGTTGGCCTTGGTCAGCACCAGCAGGCGGTGTTCGCGGGCCTTGGCGCGGGCGTCGGCGGGCAGCCGGTTGAAGGACGGCGAGACCGGGTGGCCGTCGTCCTTGCCGCTGTGGTGCGGGTCGGAGCGCAGGATGCCGAGGCCGGTGCCGGGGACGGCGGACAGGGCGTCGCCGTCGACCAGGTTGTACTCGCGGTAGCCGAGGAAGGTGAAGTGGTCGTCGGCGAGCCAGCGCAGCAGCTCGCGGGCCTCTTCGAGCTCGTACTCGCGCAGGTCCGGGGCGGTCGGCTCGGCGGGCAGCTCCTCGGCGATGCGCAGCGCGGCGTCGCGCATCTTCTCCCAGTCCTCGACGGACTCGCGGACGTCGGACAGGACGCGCAGCAGATCGACGGTGATCTGCTTGAGGTCGGCCTTGTCGGTCTCGCGGTCGATCTCGACGTGGATCCAGGACTCCACGAGGGAGTCGTGGGGGCGCGCGGTGCGGGGGCCGTGGGCGTCACAGTCGGGGCCGAGGATCTCGATGAGCTTGCCGGTGACGTCACGGCGCACGACGACCTGCGGGTGGATCACGACGTGGATGCCGCGGCCCTGGCGGGACAGCTCGTTGGTGACGGAGTCGACCAGGAACGGCATGTCGTCGGTGACGACCTCGACGACCGAGTGGCTGGAGGTCCAGCCGTTCTCCTCGACCGTGGGGGTGTGCACGCGTACGTTCGCGGTGCCCTGCGGTCGCTTCTCGCCCAGCCGGTAGTGCGAGAGCGCTGCCCCGAACACGTCGACGGGGTCCCGGTCCAGCAGGTCCTCGGGTGCGGTGTGCAGGAAGTAGCGCTGGAGGTAGGACAGCGTGGTTCCCCGGTCGGTGCGCTCCCCCCGCTCGGACCCAGTCGGAAGTAGCCCCCCGGCCGGGCTGTTCTCAGCTACCCGTGCCGCCCGCGCGAGCAGCTCGGCCTTTGCTTCGTCCAGCTTGGTCTGCATGTCCTCTGGCTCCTGTCGCGCGCCATTGCGTGACGTAGGTGGTGAAGGAAGGAATGACGAGGCGCCGCCAGGAGGCGGGATGTCCGTCAGGAATCGTTGCCGACGCTATGGCGTCGACCGGGCCGACCGGGAGGGATTCGGCCAAGATCGGCTCGGTGTCCCGGCAGCGGAGATCGGCGAAGGCCCGGGCACGGTCGTGCGCCGGGCGCGGGCCGGGGGCTTCAGTGCCCCCGATGACTATCGCGCTGATCACGGGTACCAGGCTATCCCGTTCCACCCCCGGCCCGTCATGAGCTGCATGTGTACAAATCCGGGGGTGGAACTTTGACACTCTGGACAGCGACCGGGCGGCCCTGTTCGTGCCCGGTGGCTATCCGGCCTGTTCGCGAGCTGCGGCTACGGCTTCGGCCAGGGTGTCCACGACGAGCACTCCGGCCGATTCCAGACTTGCGCGGCTGTGCGAACCTCCGGTGTAGAGCACCGCGCGGGCGCCGACATGGGCCGCGGCGAGCGCGTCGTCCACGGCGTCCCCGATGAGGACCGTACGGGTGGCGCTCACCCCGGCCGCTTCCATGGCCGCCAAATGGCGTACGAGATGTCCTGCCTTGGTCGTGTGCGAGGGCCCGGTGCGCCCGTCGACGCGCAGGAAGTGCCGGTCGATTCCGTGCGTCCGCACCAGGGGCACCAGCTTCTCGTGGGGCGCCAGCGACAGCAGGGACTGGGTCAGTCCGTCGTCCTGCCAGCCCCGCAGCAGCTCCAGCGCGCCCTCGGCCAGCCCGGCGCCGTCGGCGGCGGCCCAGTAGTGCCGGTGGAAGGCCTCGTCCATGACGAGCCACTCGGCGTCGGTGGGCAGCCGTCCCATGAGGCGCTCGTAGAACTTCGGGACGGGGACGACGTACAGGTCGCGGTAGGTCTCCAGCGTGATCGGGTCGAAGCCGAGCTCGGCGAAGGAGGCGTTGGTCGCGGCTATGACGGCGTCGATGTCGTGCAGCAGCGTGCCGTTCCAGTCCCACACGAGATGGGGGTTCGAGCCGGTCATCTCAGCAGCCCCGGGATCTCCTGGACGCCGAACCACAGCAGCTCGTGGTCCTCGGAGGCGTCCACGAGGAAGCGGGCGGCGCCGTCCCCGCCCTCGGCGGCCTCCACCGCCGCCGCGGCGGCCGTGACGTCCTCGCGGGCGTCCTCGGCGTCGAGGTGGACGGCGGCGGCCACGGCCAGGCGCACGGGCGCGGCCAGCGCCACCCGGCCGAGGGCGGCCTCGTCGGGCCCGGGGTCGGCGGTGGCGGCCTTGTCATCGACGTCGACGGCGACGACGACCCGTGTGCGGGGCGCGGCCGGGTCGGCGGACAGCAGCCGCAGCGAGGCGACGGCGGCCCGGTTCAGGGCCGCGTACTCCAGTTCCTCGATGTCGTCGGACACGTACCACTCCCGCAGCTCCGGGGTCACCGCGTAGGCGCGGAGCGGGGCGGGCCCCAGCTCGCCCGCCTCGTGCGCCGCGGCGAGGGCCGGGAGGGTCAGGGGGACGTAGACGCGCATGGCCGGCTGCTTTCGGTAGTCGGAAACGCCCTCAGGATACGACCGCCCGCCCGGTTCCCGGAGGTGCGTCCGCCGGAGTGACGGGCCCGTACCCTTTCGGGCCCGCCCGGCCGCCCCCGGGCGCGTCCACCGGCGTCCCACCGGGCGGTGCCGGGTACGCGGCGGCGGGGCCGCGGCCACCCGGATAAGTGAACCGGCCCACCCACCGGCCCGGCCACGCGCCCCGGTTGCGGAGCGTGTTCGGCGGCCGTAGACATCCCCCACCGAGTTACCGCCCGGTACGACCAGCCGGGCCCGGCCCGCACGGGGGAGACGCCATGGACACCACCACGCGCAGCACGGCCGGCGGCGAGGGCAGCCGCAGCAGGCCCGCCGCCGCCCCGCCCGGCGGCCGCCACCGCCCCGCCGGTCGGCGCGACCAGCGGCGGCCACCGTCGGGCCCCCGCACGGTCCCCCGGGTCGCCCCGCGCCCCCTGCGGCGCCCCGGCGGCCCGCACGACTGGTTCGCCGAACGCCTCCTGGCGGTGCTCAGCGGCCAGCGGCCCGTGCACTCCCTGCTCGGCCTCACCGTCGGCGGGGCGTACGAGCAACTGGTCGTCCTGGCCCCCACGGGGCCGCCGCGCGAGCGGCTGCGCCCCGTGCTGCGCCACTGCGGCCGCTTCCACCCCGGCCCCGGCGTCATCGAGGCGTTCGCCCGCATCACGACGGGCGACCGGGTCTCGGCGATGGCCTTCCGCCTGGAGCAGGGCTCCGACCTGCGCTGGCGGTGCGCGGCCGTCGAGGTCGGCGCCCCGCGCCCCTGACCGGCCCGGAGCCGCCGCGGTCCCCGTACCCGCCCCGGCGGGTACGGGGACGGCCGGGGCCGGGCACCCTCACGGTGCCCGGCCCCGGCCGTCGTACGCGGGGTCACAACCCCTACGCGGTCACTTCTTGCGACGCCGCCCGCCGGAGGCCTTCTGCGCCTTGCGGCGCTCCGCGCGGGTCATGCCGTCGCCGCCGTCGACCGAGCCGTCCGTGTCGAACTCGCCCTCGATGACACCGCCCTCGCCGTCCACGGACGGGGCCGAGAAGTGCAGCCGGTCCGGACGCTGCGGGGCGTCCAGGCCCTTGGCCCGGATCTCCGGGCGGGCCGCCGGCTCCTTCGTCAGCGACGGGGAGTCCTGCACCGGAAGCTCCTCGACCTGCTGCTCGACCTGGACCTCCAGGTTGAACAGGTAGCCGACGGACTCCTCCTTGATGCCCTCCATCATGGCGTTGAACATGTCGAAGCCCTCGCGCTGGTACTCGACCAGCGGGTCCTTCTGGGCCATCGCGCGCAGGCCGATGCCCTCCTGGAGGTAGTCCATCTCGTAGAGGTGCTCGCGCCACTTGCGGTCCAGCACCGACAGCACCACGCGCCGCTCCAGCTCGCGCATGATGTCCGAGCCGAGCGCCTTCTCACGACTCTCGTACTGCTCGTGGATGTCGTCCTTGACGGACTCCGCGATGAACTCGGCGGTGATCCCGACGCGGTCGCCCGCGGCCTCCTCCAGCTCCTCGACCGTGGTCTTGATCGGGTAGAGCTGCTTGAAGGCGCTCCACAGCCGGTCCAGGTCCCACTCCTCGGCGAAGCCCTCGACCGTCTCGGCCGCGATGTACGCGTCAATGGTGTCGTCCATGAAGAAGCGCACCTGCTCGTGCAGGTCCTCTCCCTCCAGGACACGACGGCGCTCGCCGTAGATGACCTCGCGCTGGCTGTTGAGGACCTCGTCGTACTTCAGGACGTTCTTGCGCGTCTCGAAGTTCTGGGTCTCGACCTGCGACTGGGCCGACGCGATCGCGCGCGTCACCATCTTGTTCTCGATCGGCACGTCGTCGGGGACGTTCGCCATGGCCATGACCCGCTCGACCATCTGCGCCTTGAACAGGCGCATCAGGTCGTCGCCGAGCGACAGGTAGAAACGGGACTCGCCCGGGTCGCCCTGACGGCCGGAACGACCGCGCAGCTGGTTGTCGATGCGGCGCGACTCGTGCCGCTCGGTGCCCAGGACGTACAGCCCGCCCAGCGACTTGACCTCCTCGAACTCGGCCTTCACGGCCGCCTCCGCACGGAGCAGCGCCTCGGGCAGGGCCTGCGCCCACTCCTCGATGTGCTCCTCCGGGTCGAGGCCGCGCTGGCGCAACTCCGCCTCGGCGAGGTCGTCCGGGTTGCCGCCGAGCTTGATGTCCGTACCGCGACCGGCCATGTTCGTGGCGACCGTGACGGCGCCGCGGCGGCCGGCCTGGGCGACGATCGAGGCCTCGCGCTCGTGCTGCTTCGCGTTGAGGACCTCGTGCGGGACGCCGCGCTTGGAGAGCTGCTGCGAGAGGTACTCGGACTTCTCGACCGAGGTGGTGCCGACCAGGATCGGCTGGCCCTTCTCGTGCTTCTCCGCGATGTCGTCGACGACGGCCGCGAACTTGGCGACCTCGGTGCGGTAGATCAGGTCCGGCTGGTCCTTGCGGACCATCCCGCGGTTCGTCGGGATCGGGACGACGCCCAGCTTGTAGATCTGTTGGAACTCGGCGGCCTCGGTCATGGCCGTACCGGTCATGCCGGACAGCTTCGAGTAGAGGCGGAAGAAGTTCTGCAGGGTGATCGTGGCGAGGGTCTGGTTCTCGTCCTTGATGTCCACCCCTTCCTTCGCCTCGATCGCCTGGTGCATGCCCTCGTTGTAGCGGCGACCGGCCAGGATGCGACCGGTGTGCTCGTCGACGATCATGACCTCGCCGTCGATGACGACGTAGTCCTTGTCGACCTTGAAGAGTTCCTTGGCCTTGATCGCGTTGTTGAGGTACCCGACGAGGGGGGTGTTCACCGACTCGTACAGGTTCTCGATGCCGAGCCAGTCCTCGACCTTCGCGACACCGGCCTCGTGGATGCCGACGGTGCGCTTCTTCTCGTCGACCTCGTAGTCGCCGGTCTCCTCGATGCCCTTCAGCGGCTGGCCCGCCTCGCCCTTGGTCAGGCGGGTGACCAGCTTCGCGAAGTCGGCGTACCACTTGGTGGCCTGGTCGGCCGGGCCGGAGATGATCAGCGGGGTACGGGCCTCGTCGACGAGGATCGAGTCGACCTCGTCGACCACGGCGAAGTTGTGGCCGCGCTGGACGAGCTCGTCCTGCGACCAGGCCATGTTGTCGCGGAGGTAGTCGAAGCCGAACTCGTTGTTCGTTCCGTACGTGATGTCGAAGCCGTACTGCTCGCGGCGCTGCGCCGGCGTCATGTTCGCCAGGATGCAGCCGACGTTCAGGCCGAGGAACTTGTGGACGCGGCCCATCATCTCGGAGTCGCGCTCGGCGAGGTAGTCGTTCACCGTGATCAGGTGGACGCCCTTGCCGGACAGCGCGTTCAGGTACGCGGGCAGCGTGCCGACGAGGGTCTTGCCCTCACCGGTCTTCATCTCCGCCACGTACCCGAGGTGCAGCGCCGCGCCACCCATGATCTGGACGTCGTAGTGACGCTGGCCGAGGACGCGCTTCGCCGCCTCGCGGACCGTCGCGAAGGCCTCGGGCAACAGGTCGTCCAGGCTCTCGCCGTCCTGGAAGCGCTGCTTGTACTCGTCCGTGAGCGCACGCAACTCGGCGTCGGAGAGGTTGACGAAGTCCTCTTCGATGGAGTTGACCTGGTCCGCGATGCGGTGCAGTTTGCGCAGGATCTTGCCTTCGCCTGCACGCATGAGCTTGTTGAAGACGGACACCGAGGTTTGTCTCCTTGCCGGTCGGGCCTGGGCACTGTACGTACACGGGCACGGCAGGTGGGCCCCACCGCAACGGCCATCGTAAGCGAGGACGTGGTCGCGTCGGGAGGTCCGCCGGGTCCGCAGGGCACGGACGCCCGGAATGAGAACGTACGGGGGCGGCCGAAGGTGCCGCACTTCACGGCAGGGCTTTGCGAAATCTGTTCGCGATACCACCGGCTCCGCCCGCAGAATCCGCCCATGAAGCCGATCACGCTCACCACCGACCGCCTCGCCCTGGGCCCCTTCACCCCCGCCGCCGAGGACGAGGTGTACGCCGCCGCGCAGGACCCGGACGTGCAGCGCTGGACGATGGTCCCCTCCCCCTACGAACGCGCCCACGCCCACCACTTCGTGAACGAGGTGGTCCCCACCGGATGGCGCGAGGACACCGCCTACTCCTTCGCCGTGCGGATCGCCCCCGACGGCCCCCTGGTCGCGGCCCTGGGCCTCCACCGGCGCGATCCGGACGTCTTCGAGATCGGCTACTGGGCGGTCAGGGAACACCGGGGCCGGGGCTTCATGACCGAGGCCGTCACCGCCGTCGCCCGCTGGGCCTTCACCGAGCTGGGCGCCGTACGACTGGAATGGCGCGCGGAGGTCGGCAACGCGGGCTCCCGGGCCGTGGCGCAGAAGGCCGGCTTCCGGATGGAGGGCCTGCTGCGGGCCGCCCTGCGCCGGAACGACACCGCCCGCGACTGCTGGATCGGCTCGCTGCTGCCCTCCGACCTCGGCCTGACCCCCGCGCTCGCCCACCTCCCCGCTGTCGGTGACCCGGCCTAGGCTGCGGCCCATGACGAGCCTGCCGCAGCCGACCCTGTCCCTGTCCGCCGACGAGGCCCGCCGCATCGCCCTGCGCGCGCAGGGCTTCCTGGGGGCGCCCGACCGCAGGGGCGGGGTCCGCGGGGTGCTGCGCCACCTCGGCGCCGTGCAACTGGACACCATCTCGGTCCTGGCCCGCTCGCACGAGCTGATCCCGTACGCCCGCCTGGGCGCGGTCGGCCGGAGCACCGTCGAGCAGGCGTACTGGTCGCAGGGCCACGCCTTCGAGTACTGGTCGCACGCCGCCTGCGTCCTGCCGATCGAGGAGTGGCCGCACTTCGCCTTCCGCCGGCGCGCCAACCGGGCGCGCGGCCACCGCTGGCACGTCCTGCAGGACAAGGAGCGTTCGACGGCGGCGGTCCTGGACCGGCTGCGCGCGGAGGGCCCGCTGACCTCCACCGAACTCGGCGGCGCCAAGAACGGCGGCGAGTGGTTCGAATGGTCCGAGACCAAGATCGCGGTGGAGTGGTTGCTCGACACCGGCGAGGTGGTCTGCGCCGAGCGGCGCGGCTGGAAGCGGGTCTACGACCTGCCCGAGCGGGCCGTCCCGGACGCCCTGCTCCACGACGACCTCGACGACCACGAGTGCCTGCGGCGCCTGGTGGCCCTGGCCGGCCGCTCGTTGGGCGTCGGCACCCGCGCCGACATCGCGGACTACCACCGCCTGAAGGGCGACCAGTTCGACGCGGTCGTCGCGGAGTCCGGACTGGTCCCGGTGACGGTCGAGGGGTGGGGCAAGCCCGCGTGGGCCGACCCCCAGGCGCTGGCGTCCGTACCGCGCGGCCGGCACCGCACCACCCTGCTGTCCCCGTTCGACTCGCTGGTCTGGGACCGCCCCCGGACCGAGCGGATCTTCGGGTTCACCCACCGGCTGGAGGCGTACGTCCCCAAACCGCAACGGATCCACGGGTACTTCGCGATGCCGCTGCTGTCCGGCGGCCGACTCCAGGGGCGCGTCGACCCGGGCCGCGAGGGCGCCGTCCTGGTGGCCCGACAACTGTCGCTGACGTCCCCGAAGGCGGCCGGCGCGATGGCCGAGGCCCTGTGGGAGGCGGCCCGGTGGGTGGGCTGCGAGGAGGTCCGCGTCGACCGGGCGGCCACCGCGCGGGAGGCGCAGGCGGTGACCGCCGAACTCCGCGCGCGCGGCGCGCTCGGCGCCTGAGGAGCGTCCGCCTCAGCGGATCTCCAGGATCTTCTCCCGCATCGCGTAGACGACGGCTTCCATCCGGGAGTGCAGCTGGAGCTTCTCCAGGATGTTGCGGACGTGGTTCTTCACCGTGTTCTCGGAGATGAACAACTGCTTCGCGATGTCACGGTTGTTCATGCCGGTGGCCACCAACTTCAGGACCTCCAGCTCCCGGTCCGTGAGCCGGGGCGCCGGTACCAGCCGGCGCTCGTCGGTGCGCTGGATCATCGACTTGAACTCGGTGAGCAGCTTCGACGCCATCGAGGGACTGATCTGCGACTGGCCGTCCGCCACCGCGCGGATCGCCGTCGCGACCTCGTCGGTGGAGATCTCCTTGAGCAGGTATCCCGTCGCGCCGGCCTTGATCGCTTCGTAGAGGTCCGCCTCCTCGTCGCTGATCGTCAGCATGATGATCTTCGCGGAGGGGGCCACCTCCTTGATCGAGGTGCAGGCCTCGATGCCGCCGCGCCGGGGCATCCGCACGTCCATCAGGATGATGTCCGGCAGCAGGTCGGCGGCCTTGTCCACGGCCTCGGCGCCGTCCCCGGCCTCGCCGACGACCTGGATGTCCTCCTCCTGCGCGAGGACGATCTCCAGGCCGCGCCGGAAGAGGGCGTGGTCGTCGACGACGAGCACCCGGATGGGCTCGCCGGCCGGGTCCGCGTCCCGACAGCCCGCGCCGTCGTCACCGCGCACCGGCCCGAAGCTGTCCGCCATCGTTCCTCCCCCTGCATGTGCTGAGCTGCTGGGCCGAACCGACGGGATGGAGCGCCGGCTGACTGTCCGCCATGATTCCACGTCCGCGGCGCCGAACGGGGATCCGGCGAAATTCGACTGGCTCATACCCGTCCATGCGGATGCCCCCGCGGAACGCGTGTGCGTTCCGCGGGGGCATCCGCATGGAGCGGGACGGATCAGCCGCCGAGCGCACCGCCCGCGCCGGCCGCTCCCTCGTCGGAGCTGGAGGCACCGTCCGCGTTCAGGTGGACGACGCCGTAGTCATAGGCGTGGCGGCGGTAGACGACGCTGGGCATTTTGGTTTCGGAGTCAACGAACAGATAGAAGTCGTGGCCGACCAGTTCCATTTCGTACAGGGCCTGGTCGAGCGACATGGGTCCGGCGGAGTGCGTCTTCTCGCGGACGATGAGCGGGCCCTCGCCCTGGACCTCCAGCGGTCCGATCCGGGTGGTCGGGACCCCGTCCGACGTGTCCTCCCCGACGGGCTCGCCGTTGCTGTTGAGCGACGCGACCCCCGGCACCACGTCGGCGACCTCCGCCGCCGAAATCCGGCCGTTGCCGCGGCGCGTGTAGCGCTTGTCGTGCTGCTTGCGCAGCCGGGCCTCCAGCTTGTCCTGAGCCAGGTCGAGCGCCGCGTACGGGTCGGCTGCGGCGGCCTCGGCACGGATCACCGGGCCCCGCGAACGCAGGGTGATCTCCACGCGGTCGGAACGGTCGGCCTGCCGCGGGTTGTGCTCCTTGGACACCTCGACGTCCAAGCTGATCACCTTGGCGTCGAGCTTCTGGATCCGCTCAGGATTCAGCTTCTCGGCCACGTGCTTGCGGAACCGCTCGGGTACCTCGGTCTTGCGGCCCTTGACGACGATGTCCACGCAGAACTCCGTTCCCGGAGACCCTCGCCTCGTTCGGCGAAGCGTCTCCCTTTCGCACCAGACTCCGGTGAACACCGGAGCCTCGGACTTGGCGACTTTCACCTCCTCCTCCCCCATCGGCAAGATCTACATCCCACCGACTTCGGAGTAGAGGGACACAGCCTCTTCACGAAGATTCCAAACGGGCGGACTGGTGCTCCGATACCTGGGGCCCAAGGATCGCCAGTTCCTCACAACCGAACATATCTCTCAATGCCGGTTGTCGGCACCCGCTACCGGAACGTACCTCCGTTCAGGTGGCTGTTCCCTCTTACTACCTGCAACGTTGCGCATTCCCCAGCAGTTCCAAATCTATTCACAGGATTTTTGGTCTGTACGGGTACCCGCCCGGTTCCCGGACGGAGCCGCCGGCGCCCGGCCGGACGAAGGAGTCCCCCGGCGCCGCCACCACGGCCGCGACCTCCACCCGCAGCCCGGCCTCCCGCAGCGCCCTGGCGGCCTCCGCCAGGGTGGCCCCGGTGGTGACCACGTCGTCCACCAGCACGATCCGGGCCCCGTCCACCGGCCCGGCGCCGCCCCTGCGGACCTCGAGCGCCCCCGAGAGGTTCTCCCGCCGCTGCCGGGCCCCCAGGCCCGCCTGGTCCGCCACGGGCCTGCGCTGGCGCAGTACGGACGCCACGCGCGCGGCCGTACCGTCCCGCCGCAGCCGCGCCGAGGCGGCCAGCGCGATCCTGCGCGCCGGGTCGTGGCCGCGCGCCCGGACGGCCCGTCGCGCCGAGGGCGCCGGGACCAGGACCACCTCCCCCGCCCGACCCGCGCCCGAGCGGCGCACGGCGGCGGCCAGGGCGCCGCCCAGCGGTTCGGCCAACGGCAGCGCGCCGCGCTCCTTGTGGGCCAGTACGACGGCCCGTACGGCCCCTTCGTAGGGCGCGGCGGCGTACACCACCGGCAGCCCCGAGGGACCCGGACGTCTCGACGCGGGACGCACCTCGGCGGCCCCGGACCCGCTCAGCCCGTCCCGACAGTCCGCGCACAGCACCGCCCGCGCCGCGCCGCAGCCCGCGCAGTCGACCGGAAGCACCAGCCCGGAGATCTCCCGCCACCAACCCCGCACGACCGCACCCCCACGACCCACTCTGCCGGGCCGACCCCCCACCCGCCACCCCTGTGGAAAACCCCCGAGAACCGCCCCCGGCACCAGCCGAACGGGCCGCACCGCAGACCGGCACACCGCGCACACCGCGCACACCGGGCCGCACCCCGGCCGAAACGAACCACAGGCCCGAACCCACCGCGCCGGAGCGAACCGCAGGCCCGAGCCCACCGCATCCGGAACGAACCGCGGGCCCGAACACGCCGCCGCTACCGACGGACCGCCGCCCCGACGGCACCGCAGCCCGGACGTCCCGCAGCCGAAGCAGCTCCGCAGGCGAGTCACCCCGCAGCCCAGGCACGCCACAGGCCCGCCGCACCACCGGCCCGAGCCGCCCCGGCCTCCGGCCGCCGGCCGTCAGCCCGGGGCCGTCAGCCGGAGTCGGTCAGCAGGAGTCCCTCAGCCCGGGTACACCGGGGCCTGGCCGCCCGCCGCCACCGTGCGCCACTGCGCGCCCGGGGGCAGCCACACGATGCCGTCCTCGCCCGAGTAGGCCACCACCGGCCGGGACTCGTCCTCGGCGGCGGCGATCGCGCTCAGTCCGGTCGCCCCGGGCAGACTCGCCGCGATCATCGAACCGTCCGCCAGCATGTAGCGGGCCTGGTCGACCCCGCCGCTCTCCCGCCCCACCACCAGCAGCCGGCCGCGCGGCGCCCAGCTCATCGCCGTCACCTCGGCCATCTGCGGGGCCGCCGGGCGCAGCTCGCGCACCGAGACCCGCGAGGCGTCGCCCTGCCCCTCGGGGCGCTCGATCCGGCCGGTGAACAGGTTCTTGCGGCCGCCCTCCTTCTCGACGAGCAGCGCCAGGCGCACCCCGTCGGCGGATGCCTTCAGCCCGGTGATCCGCCCGTCCAGCCCGGCGACGTCGACCTTCTGCGGGGCGCCGGTTCCGCCGGGGATCCGCCACAGGCCCTGGGCCTGCGGGTCGAGGTCGGCGACCCACAGGTCTCCGTGGGCGTCCCAACTCGGCGCGCCCAGCTTGCCGTTCTTGCTGCTGAGCACGGGCTGCGGCATCGGTCCGGCCGTCGTCAGCGTGACCACGTACAGGTCGCGCCCTTCGAAGGAGACCACCGCGGCGCGCTTCTCGTCGTAGGTGACGGCCGCCGAGCCCACCTTGAAACCGGCGGCGGTGGCCAGCGGCCCGGGCGCCGGCTCCGCCTTGTCCTGCTGTTCGTCGGCGTTGACGCTGAGGAACATCCGGACGAGCCTGAAGTCCTTGTCCACGTAGTACTGGTGCTCGGGGGACGGCGTGGGGCTGACGAACGCGGCGGCGGACGCGGCGGTCACCGAGCACAGCAGCGACTTGCCGTCGGGACGCAGCAGTTCGACCCGGTCCAGCCGGGAGCCCGTCAGGTCCCGGACGGTGTACAGGAGTTGGGTGGCCATCTTCTGGCACTGCGGCTGGGCGACGTTGGAGCCGTTGAGGTTGAGCGGGACGCGCAGGGTGTTCTGGCCGTCGTAGGAGAGGGACTTGGTGCCCTCGCGTAGTTCGGTGCCGGTCGGGAAGCTGGTCGCGACGACCGGACCGAGCCACTTGGAGGGGCCGGCGAGCAGCGACTGGACGGTCTGCGTGGTCGGGTCCATGCGGGATTCGGGGTCGGTGCGCTGGCGGACGTACACCGGGTCGGCGACGAGCGAGTTGCCGGCGAAGTAGTACTTGTTGACCGGCTTGTAGATGCGCTGGAAGTCGGACTCGCTGAGCACGAGGCTGCTGGGCGGCGTCGCGATCCGCCACTGCTTGTCGACCTGGACGAGCTGGAGGTACTCCTCGTAACGTCCGCCGCCGGTCTCCGGCTGGTAGGCGCTGCGCTCGTCGACGGTCGCGAGCTTCTTGCCGGTGACCTTCCAGCGGGGTCCGTCGGGGTCCTTCTCACCCTGGACGGGAAGCCGGTCGAGGCCCGCGGACAGGACGGTGACGGCCGAGCCGGGCTTCCAGTCCTTGGCGGCCTCCGCGGTGAGGTACTTGCGGGCGGTCTCCAGCTGCGGGTCGTCGCTGGTCATGGCTTCGAGGAAGCCCTCGACGATGTCGGCCGGGCTCGCCTTGTCGGCGGGCGGTACGCCGAACACCCGGACCTGGGAGTCGACGCCCTGCGAGGCCTCGACGGGACGGATCTCGCCGCGGGTCGGCATGGACGCGCAGCCCGACACCAGTACGGCGCTCGCGCCGAGCGCGAGGAGCGCCGTCGCGGTCCTCGACCGTCCGACCTCCGCGCGTCGCGGCCCGCGCTCAGCGTCCACCGGTTCCGTCCTCCTGTGCTGTCGACTGGTCGGCCGGCCTGGCGACGACCCGGGAGCCGCTGCCCGGCAACGCCGTGGGGTCGGTGGGGACCGGCGGGGCCGTGGCGACGGCCGGGCGCGGCGGTATCGGGGAGCGGTCCGGGCGCTCGGCGGGGCGTCCGGCGGCGCCGGGTCCGCGGCCGGCGGCCTCGGCGGCGGCGCGGGCCCGGTTGCCGCGCGAGTCCTCGGGCTCCAACGGGATCGGGGATCCGCGCAGGGGCTCGTCGGCGGTCCGGGGCAGGGTGAGCCGGAACTGGGAGCCGCCGCCGGGTTCGCCCCAGGCCTGGAGCCAGCCGCCGTGCAGCCGGGCGTCCTCGACGGCGATGGACAGGCCGAGGCCCGTTCCGCCGGTCGTACGGGCCCGCGCGGGGTCGGCGCGCCAGAACCGGTTGAAGACCCGGGTGGCCTCGCCGGGCTTGAGACCGACCCCGTAGTCCCGTACGGCGACGGCGACGGCCCCGCCCGCGGAAGCGAGCCGGACCACGACGTCGCGGCCCTCGCCGTGCTCCACCGCGTTGACGACGAGGTTGCGCAGCACCCGCTCGACGCGCCGGGCGTCGGCCTCGGCGATGACGGGCTGGGTGTCGCCGAGGACCCTGATCCGGGTGCGCTTGTGCTCGGCGAGCGGTTCGGCCCCGTCGATGACGCGGCGCACGACGTCCCGCAGGTCGATCGGCTCGGCCTCCAGGGCGGCCGCGCCCGCGTCGAAGCGGCTGATCTCCAGCAGGTCGGCGAGCAGCGATTCGAAGCGGTCGAGTTGTCCGGCGAGGAGTTCGGCGGAGCGGGCGGTGACCGGGTCGAAGTCGACCCGGGCGTCGTGGATGACGTCGGCTGCCATCCGTACGGTCGTGAGCGGGGTGCGCAGCTCGTGCGAGACGTCGGAGACGAAACGGCGCTGCATCCGCGACAGGTCCTCCAGCTGCTGGATCTTGTTCTGGAGGTTCTGGGCCATCTTGTTGAAGGCCTCGCCGAGGCGGGCGATGTCGTCCTCGCCGGTGACCTTCATGCGTTCCTGGAGCCGCCCGGCGGACAGCCGCTCGGCGATCCCGGCGGCCATCCGCACGGGGGTGACGACCTGGCGCACGACCAGCCAGGCGATGGCGCTGAGCAGCACGACGACGAACAGGCCCGCGGTCGCGATGGTGCTCTTGACCAGGCTGAGGGACTCCTCCTCCTGGGTGAGCGGGAAGAGGTAGTACAGGTCGTACGGGGAGCCGTTGATGTCGGTGAGCTGCTTGCCGACCACCAGCGCGGGCTCGGGCGCCTTGTCGCCGACGCCGGCGGTGTAGCGGATCTCGGAGAAGGTCTTGAAGGTGCCGGTGGCGTTGTTGACGGCCCGGCGCAGCTCGATGGGGACGCTGGCGGTCGGGTCGACGTTGCCGGAGGCACGGGCGCCCTTGACGCCCTGGGCTCCGGACGCCTGCTCACCGGCGCCGAGCGCGGCGACCTCGAAAGCGGTCTGGCCGCCACTGGCGAGCTGTTTGACGAGGGAGTTCATCCAGGTGCTGGCGTCCCGGCCGACCTTGTTGTCGGTGGCGTCGGCCCCGTCCACGGACAGGGGCGTGTTCGCCTTCTCCTGTGCGACCGCGAAGCCGCCGGCGGCCTGGCTCTGCGCGGCCTCCTCCTTGGCTTCGAGGAGTCCCCTGCTGACCTGCGCGACGACGACGAAGCCGAGGGCGAGGACCACGGCGAGCGACATGAGCAGCGTCGCGACGACCACCCGGAGCTGGATGTTGCGCCGCCACAGCCGGACAGCCGGAAGCACCGGCCGGCGCACGAGGCGTACGCAGAGCCGGAGCACGGGGCCGCCGGCCGCTCCGTCCGTCACCTGGCGGAGCCGCCGGCCGCCCCACGGGGCTCCCCATCGGGAGCCGCCCCGGGGCTTGCCGGGCTGCACGTCAGCTCGGTCCGGCCTTGTAGCCGACACCGCGCACCGTCACGACGATCTCGGGGCGCTCGGGATCCTTCTCGACCTTGGAGCGCAGGCGCTGTACGTGCACGTTGACCAGGCGGGTGTCCGCGGCGTGCCGGTAGCCCCAGACCTGCTCCAGCAGCACCTCGCGGGTGAACACCTGCCAGGGCTTGCGGGCGAGGGCGACCAGCAGGTCGAACTCCAGCGGGGTGAGTGCGATGGAGGCACCCTCGCGCTTGACCGAGTGCCCGGCCACGTCGATGACGAGGTCACCGATGGCCAGCTGCTCGGGCGCGGGCTCCTCCGACCGGCGCAGACGGGCCCGGATGCGGGCGACCAGCTCCTTCGGTTTGAACGGCTTGACGATGTAGTCGTCGGCCCCGGACTCCAGGCCCACGACCACGTCAACCGTGTCACTTTTGGCAGTGAGCATGACAATAGGCACGCCCGACTCGGCCCGGATCAGCCTGCACACCTCTATGCCGTCCCGTCCGGGCAGCATGAGGTCGAGCAGCACGAGGTCCGGCTTGGCCTCCCTGAAAGCAGCCAATGCCTTGTCACCGTCCGCTACGAACGACGGCTCAAAACCTTCTCCACGCAACACGATGCCGAGCATCTCGGCCAGTGCGGTGTCGTCGTCGACGACAAGGACGCGTCCCTTCATGCTTGACATCATCCCATTAGCTAATCGTTACCCGGCGGTGAGCTGTCCCACAGCCAAAAGGGCTGGAAATCGCCCCTCGGACCTGCGTGGTGATCAGGACGTCCAGTCTGCCCCGGATCGGCGCGACAATTGAAGGGACGAGCTGCCCGAGATCTCGGAGGGGGGACGGCCGGTCCGTCCGGCGTTCCCCCATGGCACGATGGCAGCCGACCAGCGCGCCCGCCACGGCAGGTGCACGTGAAGGAGCGACGATGAACGACTCGCCGGGCTGGGCCACCCCCGGTTCCCCGTCCGACGGCCAGGGCTCCGACGGCAGCCGGCCGCCCGCGCAGCCCTCCGACGCCCCCAAGTGGTCGGACTCCCAGCCCCCGCCCGGACAGTGGTCGAGCCCGGGAGCGGGCCAGGCCCCGCCCCCGCAGCAGGGCGCCGGCTGGGGACCGTACGCCCCCCAGCCCGGACAACAGCCCGGGGCACCCTACGGCGCCCCGTACGGCCATTCGGGTGGCCCCGGCGGCTGGGGCGGGCCCCCGCCCGCCGCCAAGCCCGGAGTGATCCCCCTGCGGCCCCTGGGCCTGGGCGAGATCCTGGACGGCGCCGTCAGCACCCTGCGCGCCCACTGGAAGACCGTCCTGTCCGTCAGCCTGGTCGTCGCCGCCCTGGTCCAGCTCGGCCTGCTCGGCACGCAGCGCCTGCTGCGGGACAACCTCGTCGTGTCGACCGACGAAACCGCCACCCCCGACGAGCTCGTGCGCCTGATGAACGACACGATGCTCGCCGGCTTCGCCAGTTACTACCTCCAGCTCCTCGGCCTGCTCCTCGTCACCGGCCTGCTCGCCGGCGTCGTCAGCCAGGCGGTCCTCGGCCGGCGCTCCACCGTCGCCGCCCACCTGCGCGGCGTGCGCCCCATGGCCCCGCGCATGCTCGGCCTCACCGCCGTGCTGTTCCTCGGCGCGCTCGCCGCCGGCATGCTGCCCGCGCTCCCCGGCCTGCTGACCGGCAACGCCGTCCTGACCGTCCTCGGCGTCCCCATCGGCCTGGTGCTGCTGGCCTGGTTCTTCGTCACCTTCGTCCTCGCGCCGCCCGCCCTGATGATGGAACGCGGCAAGGTCACCGACGCGCTGAAGCGTTCCGCCAAGCTGGTCAAGGGCTCGTGGTGGCGCATCTTCGGCATCAGCGCCCTCACCTGGGTCATCACCTGGCTCGTCTCCGTGATCATCGCGGTGCCCTTCGCGGTGATCGCCATGATCGTGTCCCCCGACGGCTTCGACGGCCTGCTCAGCGGCACCTCCGCCCAGTCCTGGACCTTCCTGCTCGTCACCGCCGTCGGCGGGCTCATCTCCCTCACCGTCACGGTGCCCATGCAGACGGGCGTCACCAGCCTCCTGTACATCGACCAGCGCATCCGCCGCGAGGCCCTCGACCTGGAACTCGCCCGCGCCGCCGGCGTCCACGACCACCAGGACCACGCCGCGGTCGGATCGCGGCCCGGCGGCGCCGGACCGGCCTCGGGAGGCTGACCGACGATGGGAACGGGGGGACTCATCGTCACCGGCGCCGCGGCCCTGCTGCCCGGCGCCGAGGCACCACCACTGACGACACCGCGCGACGCCGCCCGGGAGGCGGCCGACCGCGAGCTCGCCAAGAGCGTCTACCACCAGGACGACCCGAGCCTCTTCGAGCGCGGCCTGGAGCGCCTCTGGGAATGGCTCGACAACCTCTTCGAGGGCGCCGCCTCCGTCACCCCGGGCGGCGGCGTCGGCCTGCTCGCCGTCGCCCTCCTGGTCGCCCTGGCCGTCGCCGCCCTCTGGTGGCGCCTGGGCACCCCCCGCCGGACGGCCACGAGCACCGGCCTCCTCTTCGACGACGGCCCGCGCAGCGCCGCCGACCACCGCACGGCCGCCGACGCGCACGCCGCCGCCGGCCGCTGGACCGAAGCCGTCCAGGAACGCATGCGCGCCCTCGTCCGGTCCCTGGAGGAACGCACCCTCCTCGACCCCCGCCCCGGCCGCACCGCCGACGAGGCCGCCGCCGAAGCCGCCGTGTCCCTGCCCGGCCACGCGAGCGACCTGCGCGCCGCCGCCCGCACCTTCGACGACGTCACCTACGGCGGCCGCGGCGCCGACGCCGACACCTACGCCCGCCTGCGCACCCTCGACCTCACCCTGGAACGCACCAAGCCGCTCCTGACGGGACCCACCGCATGACCGGCCCCACCGACCCCGCGACGCCGCCCGCCCGGCCCACCGAGCCCGAGCCGCGACGCGCCGACCCCGCGACCACCCCGCCGGCCGGCAACCCCGGGACGGCCCCCGCGCAGGCCGGCAACCCCGGCACACCGCCCACGCCGACCGGCGACCCGGCGACACTGCCCGCGCCGACCGGCAACCCGGCGACACTGCCCGCGCCGACCGGCGACCCCGGCACACCGCCCACGCAAGCCGGCGACCCGGCGACGGCCCCCGTGCGGGCCGGCGACCGGCCCACCCGCCCGGGAGCCCGCGCCGCCACCTCCACCGCCCTCACCCGCGCCCAGATCTGGACCCGCGGCCGCGGCTTCCTCCTCGCCCTCGGCATCCTGCTGGCCTCCGCCGCCCTCCTCGCCGGCCTGCAGACCGGAGACCACCACGGCCGCCTCGACCCGCGCTCCGCCGACCCCTCGGGCAGCCGGGCCCTCGCCCAACTCCTCCAGGAACGCGGCGTCACCACCCGCGTCGTCACCAACGCCGCCGACGCCGCCGCCGCGACCGGCCCCGGCACCACCCTGCTAATCACCGACCCGGACCGGCTCGGCCCGTCCCAGCGCCGCGCGATCCGCTCCGCCGGCGACCTGTCCGGCGGCCGCACCGTCCTGATCGCCCCCGACGACTCCCTCCCCGACCTGGCCCCCGGCACCCGCACCGCCGGCCCCGCCCACCCCGACGACCTCGACCCCCGCTGCGCCCTGCCCGCCGCCGTCACCGCGGGCCGCGCCGGCACCGGCGGCGACCTCGGCTACACCGCGGCCCCGACCGGAGCCACCGGCTGCTACCCGAGCGACGGCCGGCCCACCCTCGTCGTCCGGCCCGGCGCCACCCGGGGCGGCGACACCGTCCTCCTCGGCTCCGACAGCATCCTGCGCAACGAACACCTCGCCGAGCAGGGCAACGCCTCCCTCGCCCTGCAACTCCTCGGCTCCCGCCCGGACCTCGTCTGGTACCTGCCCACCCTCTCGGACATGACCGACGCCGACGACACCGAGGACAAGAGCCTCCTCGACCTCGTCCCGACCGGCTGGCACTGGGCCCTGCTCCAACTGCTCCTCGCCGCCGTCGTCACCGCCCTCTGGCGCGCCCGCCGGCTCGGCCCCCTCGTCACCGAGAAGTTGCCCGTCGCCGTTCGCGCCTCCGAGTCCACCGAGGGCCTCGCCCGCCTCTACCGCAAGGCCGACGCCCGCGACCGCGCCGCCACCGTGCTGCGCGCCGCCGGCCGCGAACGCCTCGCCGCCCTGGTCGGCGTACCGCCCACCCAGGCCCACGACCCGATCTCCCTGGTCCCCGCCGTGTCCGCCCGCCTCGTCGACGGCCGCGAACGCCTCGCCGCCCTGGTCGGCGTACCGCCCACCCAGGCCCACGACCCGATCTCCCTGGTCCCCGCCGTGTCCGCCCGCCTCGTCGACGG
>NZ_JBVHZI010000002.1:1135875-1138786 GCF_055574495.1 Streptomyces sp. NPDC029836
GACGGCACCCGCGACGTGACCACCCTCCTCTTCGGCACCACCCCCGCCGACGACGCGGCACTCGTCGCGCTCGCCGACCACCTCGACGCCCTCGAAAGAGAGGTCCGCACTTCATGACGGCCACCACGGACAGCGCCCGCACCTCGCTGGAAGCGCTCCGCACCGAGATCGCCAAGGCCGTGGTCGGCCAGGACTCCGCCGTCACCGGTCTCGTCGTCGCACTCCTGTGCCGCGGCCACGTCCTCCTCGAAGGCGTCCCCGGCGTCGCGAAGACCCTCCTCGTGCGCGCCCTCGCCGCCTCCCTCGCACTCGACACCAAGCGCGTCCAGTTCACCCCGGACCTGATGCCGAGCGACGTCACCGGCTCCCTCGTCTACGACGCCCGCACCGCCGAGTTCTCCTTCCAGGACGGCCCGGTCTTCACCAACCTCCTGCTCGCCGACGAGATCAACCGCACGCCCCCCAAGACCCAGTCCTCGCTCCTCGAAGCGATGGAGGAACGCCAGGTCACGGTCGACGGCACCCCCCGCAAGCTCCCCGAGCCCTTCCTCGTCGCCGCCACCATGAACCCCGTCGAGTACGAGGGCACCTACCCCCTCCCCGAAGCCCAACTCGACCGCTTCCTCCTCAAACTGACCGTCCCGCTGCCCTCCCGCGAGGACGAGATCGGCGTCCTCACCCGGCACGCCGCCGGCTTCGACCCGCGCGACCTCGCCGCCGCCGGCCTCCGCCCCGTCGCCGGCCTGAGGGAACTCGAAGCCGCCCGCGAAGCCGTCACCCGCGTCACCGTCAGCCCCGAGATCACCGGCTACGTCGTCGACATCTGCCGCGCCACCCGCGAATCGCCGTCCCTGACCCTCGGCGTCTCCCCGCGCGGCGCGACCGCCCTGCTGGCCACCGCCCGCGCCTGGGCCTGGCTCGTCGGCCGCGACTACGTCACCCCCGACGACGTGAAGGCGCTCGCCCTGCCGACCCTGCGCCACCGCGTCCAACTGCGCCCGGAGGCCGAGATGGAGGGCGTCAGGGCCGACGCCGTCATCACCGCGATCCTCTCCCACGTCCCCGTCCCGCGCTGATGGCCCTCACCGGCCGCGCCGCCCTCCTGGCGGCCCTCGGCACCCTCCCCGTCGGCATCCTCGAACCGAGCTGGACGGGCCTCCTCGCCGTCAACGGCGGCATCGCCCTGGCCTGCGCCGTCGACTGCGCCCTCGCGGCGCCCGTCCGCAGCCTGCGCCTGACCCGCTCCGGCGACACCTCCGTCCGCCTCGGCGAGAGCGCCGACGTCCACCTCACCCTCACCAATCCGGGCCGCCGCACGCTCCGCGCCCGCCTGCGCGACGCCTGGCCGCCCAGCAGCTGGCAGCCCGGCACCGAAGGCCCCGCCTCCCGGCACGAGGTGACCGTCCCCGCCGGCGAACGCCGCCGCGTGACCACCCACCTGCTGCCCACCCGCCGCGGCGACCGCCGAGCCGACCGCGTCACCATCCGCTCGTACGGTCCGCTCGGCCTGATGTCCCGCCAGGGCACCCACACCGTCCCCTGGACGGTCCGCGTCCTACCGCCCTTCGCGAGCCGCAAACACCTCCCGTCCCGGCTCGCCCGCCTACGCGAACTGGACGGCCGTACGAGCGTCCTGACGCGCGGCGAAGGCACCGAGTTCGACAGCCTCCGCGACTACGTCCCCGGCGACGACACCCGCTCCATCGACTGGCGGGCCACCGCCCGCCAGAACAAGGTCGCCGTACGCACCTGGCGCCCCGAACGCGACCGGCACATCCTGATCTGCCTCGACACCGGTCGCACCGCCGCGGGCCGCGTCGGCGACGCCCCCCGCCTGGACGCGGCGATGGACGCGGCCCTGCTCCTCACCGCCCTGGCCACCCGCGCCGGTGACCGCGTGGACCTGCTGGCCCACGACCGTCGCGTCCGCGCCCAGGTCCAGGGCCGATCCGCCGCCGACACCCTGCCCGCCTTCGTCAACGCCATGGCGTCCCTCGAAGCGGAACTCGTCGAAACCGACTCCCGCTCACTGGTCTCCACCATCCTGCGCAGCGCCCCGCGCCGCTCCCTGGTCGTCCTCCTGACCAGCCTGGACGCCGCCCCGATCGAAGAGGGCCTGCTCCCCCTCCTCCCCAGCCTGACGCAGCGCCACACGGTCGTCCTGGCCTCGGTGGCCGACCCGCACGTGACGGGCATGACCCGCGCCCGCGGCACCGTCGACGCCGTCTACGAAGCCGCCGCCGGCACCCAGTCCCAGTCCCGACGCCGCCGCACGGCCGACCAACTCACCCGCCACGGAGTCCACGTCGTTGACGCCGACCCGGAAGCCCTCGCCCCGGCCCTGGCCGACACCTACCTCACCCTCAAGGCCACCGGCCGCCTCTAACACCCGAACTGACGACGCCGGTCGGCACAACCTGAGGTCATGCCCCTCAATGGCATCACCATGGGCGATCCCCCGACCCGCCTGACCAAGGTCGCCGACCTCATGGTCATCGCGGAGTAGGACACCGACGACACCACGAACGTCCTCGCCTCAAGAGCTACCCCGCCGACTGGTAGGACAACGCGGCAGGTATTTCCGGCAGCCCCTTAAACGCAGAAAAGCCCCGCACCGAACCCTGAAGGGCTGGTGCGGGGCTTTCCCACAATGATTGTTCGGCGGCGTCCTACTCTCCCACAGGGTCCCCCCTGCAGTACCATCGGCGCTGAAAGGCTTAGCTTCCGGGTTCGGAATGTAAACCGGGCGTTTCCCTAACGCTATGACCACCGAAACACTATGAAGTTAACCAAACCGGATATGGCACAGTTCGTTACTTCAGAACTAACACAGTGGACGCGAGCAACTGAGGACAAGCCCTCGGCCTATTAGTACCAGTCAGCTCCACCCGTTACCGGGCTTCCACATCTG
>NZ_JBVHZI010000003.1:0-627021 GCF_055574495.1 Streptomyces sp. NPDC029836
GGGGACCCTGTGGGAGAGTAGGACGCCGCCGAACAATCATTGTGGGAAAGCCCCGCACCAGCCCTTCAGGGTTCGGTGCGGGGCTTTTCTGCGTTCCGGGCCGGGTCGGGGTCTCCTGTAGGGTCAGGGGGCATCGATTCGACATTTTCTACAGTCACAGTGGAGGCCCCCGGGTGGAGGTCCAGGAGACTCGGGTCCAGACTGACCGAATTTTCACCATTCCGAACATCCTGAGCATGGCTCGCCTCGTCGGCGTACCGCTGTTCCTCTGGCTGATCCTGGCCGAGTACGACGGGTGGGCCCTCGCGGTCCTCATGCTCAGCGGGATCAGTGACTACCTCGACGGGAAACTCGCGCGGCGCTGGAATCAGATCAGCAAACTGGGCCGGCTGCTGGACCCCGCCGCGGACCGGCTCTACGTCCTGACCACGCTCTTCGGGCTGACCTGGCGCGAGATCCTGCCGCTCTGGCTCACCGCCGCGCTCCTCGCCCGAGAGGCGATGCTGCTGGTCATGGTGTGGATCCTGCGTCGACACGGCTATCCGCCGCCCCAGGTGAACTTCCTCGGCAAGGCCGCCACCTTCAACCTGATGTACGCGTTCCCCTTGCTACTGCTCAGTGACGGGACCGGTTGGTTGGCCTGGACGGGGTCCGTTTTCGGATGGGCGTTCGCAGGATGGGGTACAACGCTCTATTGGTGGGCAGGAATCCTTTACGTGGTGCAAGTCCGTCGTCTCGTGAAGGCGGATGCCACGGCCGATTGAGCTCGCTCGGCGCCGGTAACTGACGCGGAGGAGTAGCGGAGTCACCGTCCGGGGGCGGGTGAGGTCGGCCAGACCGTCATCTCTCTAGGAGGACTCTTCCGACATGAAGGCCGTCGTGATGGCCGGTGGCGAAGGTACGCGGCTTCGCCCCATGACCTCAAGCATGCCCAAGCCGCTCCTGCCGGTGGCGAACCGGCCGATCATGGAGCACGTGCTCAGGTTGCTCAAACGGCATGGGCTCAATGAGACCGTCGTCACCGTGCAGTTCCTGGCGTCGCTCGTCAAGAACTACTTCGGGGACGGCGAAGAGCTCGGAATGGAGCTCACCTATGCCAACGAGGAGAAGCCACTCGGCACCGCCGGTAGCGTGAAGAACGCCGAGGAGGCGTTGAAGGACGACACCTTCCTCGTCATCTCCGGCGACGCGCTCACCGACTTCGACCTCACCGATCTCATCAGGTTCCACAAGGAGAAGGGCGCACTGGTCACGGTGTGCCTGACCCGGGTGCCGAATCCGTTGGAATTCGGCATCACCATCGTGGACGAGGAAGGGAAGGTCGAACGCTTCCTGGAGAAGCCCACGTGGGGCCAGGTGTTCTCGGACACCATCAACACCGGCATCTACGTGATGGAACCCGAGATCTTCGACTACGTCGACGCCGACGTCTCGGTCGACTGGTCCGGTGACGTCTTCCCCCAGCTCATGAAGGAAGGCCGGCCGATCTACGGCTACGTGGCCGAGGGCTACTGGGAGGACGTGGGCACCCACGAGAGCTACGTCAAGGCGCAGGCCGACGTCCTCGAGGGCAAGGTCCAGGTCGACATGGAGGGCTTCGAGATCTCGCCCGGAGTGTGGATCGCCGAAGGCGCCGAGGTCAGCCCCGACGCCGTCCTGCGCGGCCCCCTGTACATCGGGGACTACGCCAAGGTGGAGGCCGGGGTCGAGATCCGGGAACACACGGTCATCGGCTCGAACGTCGTGGTGAAGAGCGGCGCCTTCCTGCACAAGGCCGTCGTTCACGACAACGTGTACATCGGCCCGCACAGCAACCTGCGCGGCTGCGTCATCGGCAAGAACACCGACATCATGCGGGCCGCGCGGATCGAG
Organism: Streptomyces sp. NPDC029836; assembly: GCF_055574495.1. Classification (NCBI taxonomy): domain Bacteria; kingdom Bacillati; phylum Actinomycetota; class Actinomycetes; order Kitasatosporales; family Streptomycetaceae; genus Streptomyces; species Streptomyces sp. NPDC029836. The sequence goes on from NZ_JBVHZI010000003.1 coordinate 1,873, forward strand.
GACGGAGCCGTCATCGGCGACGAGTGCCTCGTCGGCGAGGAATCGATCGTCCAGGGCAACGTCCGCGTCTACCCGTTCAAGACGATCGAGGCCGGTGCCTTCGTCAACACGTCCGTGATCTGGGAGTCGCGCGGGCAGGCACACCTGTTCGGTGCCCGAGGGGTCTCCGGGATCCTGAACGTGGAGATCACCCCCGAGCTGGTCGTCAAGCTGGCCGGTGCCTACGCCACCACCCTGAAGAAGGGTGCGATCGTCACCACCGCCCGAGACCACTCCCGAGGCGCGCGAGCGCTCAAGCGGGCCGTGATCTCGGCGCTCCAGGCCAGCGCCATCAACGTGCGCGACCTGGAGAACGTACCCCTGCCGGTGGCGCGGCAGCAGACGGCCCGCGGCGCCGCCGGCGGCATCATGATCAGAACCTCGCCCGGCGTGCCGGACTCCGTGGACATCATGTTCCTGGACGAGCGGGGAGCCGACCTCTCGCAGGCGGGCCAGCGCAAATTGGACCGGGTCTACGCACGCCAGGAGTACCGGCGTGCCTTCCCGGGGGAGATCGGCGACCTGCAGTTCCCGTCGAGCGTGTTCGACTCGTACACGGGCTCCCTGCTGCGCCGCGTCGACACCACGGGCATCGCCGAATCCGGCCTCAAGGTCGTGGTGGACGCTTCGAACGGAAGTGCCGGTCTGGTGTTGCCCAGCCTGCTGGGCAGGCTCGGGGTCGACGCGCTGACGATCAATCCCGGTCTGGACGAGTCCCGGCCGACGGAGACCGCCGAGTCCCGGCGCGCCGGACTGGTACGGCTCGGGGAGATCGTGGCCTCGGCGCGGGCGGCGTTCGGCGTCCGCTTCGACCCGGTGGGCGAGCGGATCTCGCTGGTGGACGAACGCGGACGGATCATCGAGGACGACCGGGCCCTGCTCGTACTCCTCGACCTGGTCGCCGCGGCGAAGCGCAGCGGCAAGGTCGCGCTGCCCGTGACGACCACCCGGGTCGCCGAGCAGGTCGCGGCCTACCACGGGACGCAGGTGGAGTGGACGACGACCTCGCCCGACGACCTGACCCGTGTGGGTCGGGCCGAGAGCACCATCTTCGGCGGTGACGGCAGGGGCGGGTTCATCGTCCCGGAGTTCGGCAGCGTCTTCGACGGTTCGGCAGCGTTCGTGCAGCTCATCGGACTGGTGGCGCGGACGCAGCTCACGCTGAGCCAGATCGACGCCCGGATTCCGCGGGCCCACGTCCTCAAGCGGGACGTGCCGACGCCGTGGGCCGTCAAGGGGCTCGTCATGCGGCGGGTCGTGGAGGTCGCCGGGGACCGTCAGGTGGACACCACCGACGGAGTGCGCGTGGTCGAGGCCGACGGTCGGTGGGCGCTCGTCCTGCCGGACCCGGCGGAAGCGGTCACCCACCTGTGGGCGGAAGGCCCCGACGACGCGTCCGCGCAGGCCCTCCTCGACGAGTGGGCGGAGGTCGTGGACGGCGCGGGACAGCACTGAGCGCCCGCGCCCACCAGCGCGTACGACGGGCCGGGACGGGCAGTTGCCCGTCCCGGCCCGTCGTACGACCGCATTCGGTGGGAGCGGGGGCGACATGCGACGATGTGGGGCATGTCGCAGCCGCTCAACAACCGGAGTTCGGCCCCACAGCCCGCGCGCCCGGACGCCTCCATGTCGCTGCTGACGCACGTGATGGACCACGGCCTCGACGAGGGCTATGCGGAAGCGGCGGCCCGAAGCCGGGCGGACGGTACGGCGGGCCTGCCACGCACCCTCAAGGCGAAGCTGGGGCTCGCGGCCGGGCTGGTCGTCGCCGCCATGGTCGTGACGCTCGGCGCCGCCCAGGCGCGCATAGCGGCGCCGGTGCTGGCCAAGGAGCGTCACGAGCTGATCGACCGCGTGGAGCGCGCCGACGACCGGGCGAACGGGCTGGAGCGCGACATCGAGCGGTTGCGGACCGAGGTCGCCGACCGGCAGGGCGCGGCGCTCAAGCAGCACGGCGGGGACCAGGGCCGGCTCGTGGACCTGCTGTCGGGCGCGACCGAAGTGCGCGGCCCCGGCGTCAAGCTGGTGGTCGACGACGCGAAGGGCGCGGCGGCCGGCGGCGGGGCCCCGCGCGAGAGCGCGGGCTTCTCCGACACCGGCCGGGTCCGTGACCGGGACATGCAGCGCATCGTGAACGGGCTGTGGCAGGCGGGCGCGGAGGCCGTTTCGATCAACGGACAGCGGCTGACGGCGCTGTCGGCGATCAGGGCCGCCGGTGACGCGATACTGGTCGACAACAAGCCGCTGGTGCCGCCCTACGAGGTCCTCGCGGTGGGGGACAAGAAACGACTCGGCACCACCTTCCAGGATTCCGTGGACGGCCAGTACCTGCACGTGTTGCATGAGAGCTACGGGATCCGCTACACCCTGTCCGCGATGGACGAGGTGAAGGTGCCGGCCGCGTCGAGCCTGACCGTGCGTACAGCCACGGCGGAAGAGCCGAAGAAGGGTGCATCGTGATCGCGGTACTGGGCCTGGTGGCCGGAGTGGTGGTCGGGCTTCTGGTCCGGCCCGAAGTGCCGGCCGTCGTCGAGCCGTATCTGCCGATCGCGGTGGTGGCCGCGCTGGACGCGGTGTTCGGCGGCCTGCGCGCGATGCTGGACGGCATCTTCGTCGACAAGGTCTTCGTGGTGTCGTTCCTGTCGAACGTGGTCGTGGCCGCGCTGATCGTCTTCCTCGGCGACAAACTGGGTGTCGGCGCGCAGCTGTCGACGGGCGTGGTCGTCGTCCTCGGCATCCGGATCTTCTCCAACGCCGCGGCCATCCGCCGGCACGTCTTCCGGGCGTGAGGCCGATGAGCAGCGACAACACCCCGCTGGGGGAGCCCGGGGAGCCGCTGCGGCCCCCGAAGGACGAACCGGCGGCGCAGGCCGCGTCAGAGCCCTCCGCGGGAGCTTCCGGGGGCCCCGGGACCACCGGGGAACAGACCGGGCGCCAGCGGCTCGCGGCCGGGCTGTGGCCGCCGCGCGTGAGTCGCGCCCAACTGATCGTCGCGCTGCTGCTGTTCGTCCTGGGCCTGGGTCTCGCGATCCAGGTACGGTCGAACAACGACGCCAGCGCCCCGCTGCGGGGGGCCCGTCAGGAGGACCTCGTACGGATCCTCGACGAGCTGGACGGGCGGACCACGCGCCTGGAGGACGAGAAGCAGCGGCTCGACGACCAGCGCAAGGAACTGGAGAGCAGCTCCAACCAGGCGGAGGAGGCCCGCCGGCAGACCGTGGAGAAGGAACGCCAACTGGGCATCCTGGCCGGTACCGTGGCAGCGCAGGGACCCGGCATCACCCTGCGCATCAACGATCCGCAGGGTCAGGTGCAGTCCGACCAGCTCCTGGACACGTTGCAGGAGCTGCGGGCGGCCGGGGCCGAGGCGATCCAGATCAACGGTGTGCGCGTGGTGGCGAGCTCGTTCTTCTCGGACGAGGCCGGTGGTGTGGCGATCGACGGTAAGAAGATCACACAGCCCTATGAGTTCAAGGTGATCGGCCGACCGCAGGATCTGGAGCCGGCGCTCAACATTCCCGGCGGTGTGGTGCAGACGTTGGAGAAGGAACAGGCGACGGTCGACGTCACGCGGTCGGCGAAGATCGTTGTGGATGCCTTGCGGGCTGCGAAGCAGCCTGACTACGCTCGGTCGTCATCGCCGTGATGTCGGGCGGAGCGTGGACCGGCTCACGCGGGCGGCTGCCTGCGGGGGGTCGCCGCACCGAAGTCGCGGTGCGTGGTGGAAACTGTCTGGTGGTTACGGACGTTGTGAGAATGTCCGGGTCGGCAGGTGTGTGCATGCAGAGTTCGTCCTGCCCCACGGGCGGGTCTGTTTCGGTCAAGGGGAATCGCCCGTGAAGTTGTTTGAGAAGTTGTTCGGCAAGAAGAACCGCGAGGACAGTGGTGCCGCGCGTCATCGTGCGGGGCACGGTGAGGGGGAAGGGCAGGGCGACCGACCGCTCTTCCGCGATGAGGTGGCCGGCCAGGGTGACAATTCGGGCGCGCAGGGCGCGTCGAGTGTTGACCCTGCCGGTTCCGGACGCATAGGTTTCGGTGAACCATCAACCTCAAGTGCGGGTGGAGGGTTTGCGCCCGACCCGTATGCCACCAATGCCTCCGCGGGGCAGCCGCGGCGCGAGGAGCCGTCCATGTCGGCCGAGCAGGTTTGCAGCAGGTGTGGGCACCGCAGCGATGCGGCCAGCCGCTTCTGCTCCAACTGCGGCGCGCCGCTGCGGGCGGGCCTGACGCCGGAGCGTGCCTCGGAGACCACGTCCACGATCTCGATCTCGGGCCTCGAGGCCTATGAGGCCGAGGTGTCGGGACAGCCGCACGCGTCGTCGTCGCTCTCTCCCGAGGCCCAGGCCGCGGTGGAAGCGCTGCCGCCCGGTTCCGCTCTGCTGATCGTGCGACGCGGCCCCAACTCGGGCAGCCGCTTCCTCCTCGACGGTGAGCTGACCACGGCGGGCCGGCACCCGCAGAGCGACATCTTCCTGGACGACGTCACCGTCTCCCGGCGCCATGTCGAGTTCCGCAGGGGCCAGGAGGGCGGCTTCACCGTCTCCGACGTGGGCAGCCTCAACGGCACGTACGTGAACCGCGAGCCGATCGACTCCGTCGCCCTGCACAACGGCGACGAGGTGCAGATCGGCAAGTACCGGCTGGTCTTCTACGCGAGCCTGCGGGGCATCTGACCCTTCCCCCGGACCCGGTCCGGGGGAACCACAGGGAAGGTTCCATGCTGCGTACCCCCACCGGCGGTGCCCCGAAGAACGGCACCGCCAACGCCGTCGGCCAGGCCGGGCGGCTGGTGAGCATCGGCACGGTGCTGACCACGCTGCGCGACGAGTTTCCCGAAGTCACCATCTCGAAGATCCGCTTCCTGGAGGCCGAGGGGCTTGTCGAGCCCCGGCGCACGCCTTCCGGATACCGCAAGTTCAGCACCGGCGACGTGGAACGGCTCGGGCACATCCTGCGCCTCCAGCGGGACCACTACCTGCCGCTGAAGGTCATCCGGGAGCAGCTCGACGCGCTGGACCGGGGTGAGCCGATCCGTATCCCCGGTCCCACCGCCCACGGTGAGTCCGTGGATCCCGCGAGCCCGTCCGCCCTGTACGGCGAGGTGGGCCGGGAGCGGCCGACCGTGCCCCGGGTGGGGCGGGCCGAGTTGCTCGCCGCCGCGGAGGTGGACGACGTCCAGCTCGTGGAGTGGGAGTCGTACGGCCTCATCTCCGAGGCGCCCGGCGGTGGGTTCGACGCCGAGACGGTCACCGTCGCCCGGTTGATCGCCGATCTCGGTCGGTTCGGCCTGGAACCGCGCCACCTGCGGGCCATGAAGGCGGCCGCGGACCGTGAGGCCGGTCTGGTGGAGCAGGTCGTCGCGCCGTTGCGCAGGCACCGCAATCCGCAGACCAGGGCGCACGCCGAGGCGACGTTGAAGGAGCTCGCGGGCCTGTCCGTACGGCTCCACGAGGCCCTCGTGCAGACCGCTCTCGGCGTCCGGTTGCGCTGACGGCGCTGGTCGGCGTGGGGCCCCGACTACCCAAACCGGCCGGGCAGGTCCTAGGGTTGCTGTGTGAACGAGCTCGACGTTGTGGGTGTCCGGGTGGAAATGCCCTCCAACCAGCCGATCGTGCTCCTACGTGAAGTGGGAGGCGACCGGTACCTCCCCATCTGGATCGGTCCTGGGGAGGCTACCGCCATTGCCTTCGCCCAGCAGGGAATGGCCCCTGCCCGGCCGCTGACGCACGACCTGTTCAAGGACGTGCTCGAAGCGGTGGGTGAGGAACTCTCCGAGGTCCGGATCACGGATCTGCGCGAGGGCGTCTTCTACGCGGAGCTGGTCTTCGCGAGCGGGGTCGAGGTGAGCGCGCGGCCTTCCGACGCCATAGCGCTGGCCCTGCGGACGGGGACGCCGATCTACGGCAGTGACGGTGTGCTCGACGACGCCGGAATCGCCATTCCCGACGAACAGGAGGACGAGGTGGAGAAGTTCCGCGAGTTCCTCGACCAGATCTCACCGGAGGACTTCGGTACCGGGCCCCAATGAGGGGTACGAGGGGAGTCGCGGGGGTGGACGCCGCGCGACGCGGCCGCGTCGCCCACCGGGAACTTTCAGCCCATTCGAGTAGCCTTTCCCCGCAATGGGGTACGGGAAACCACTCTCAGGGTGATTATCACTCGGCGTGCCGAGTGTGGCGATCGTTGACGCACCCCTGGTCACTGCCTACCGTCAAGGTGGGCAGGTCAAGGACGGAGGGTCGGCGTGAGGATCACGGGCGACGGTACGACCGGGGGCACCCCCGCACGGAGTGATGGTGGGCCGTACCCGCTGCACGGCGGCGCGGCCGGGCCCGCGCACCGTCAGCCGGCGTCCACGCCGGTCGGGCCGGTGAGCGACGCCCCGGCGCCGGAGGAGGTCGGCTACCGAGGCCCCACGGCGTGCGCGGCGGCCGGCATCACGTACCGGCAGCTCGACTACTGGGCGCGGACGGGGCTGGTGGAGCCGAGCGTCCGGCTCGCGTACGGATCCGGCACGCAGCGGCTGTACAGCTTCCGTGACGTGGTGGTCCTCAAGATCGTCAAGCGCTTCCTGGACACCGGGGTGGCGCTGCAGAGCATCCGCACCGCCGTGCAGCACCTGCGGGACCGGGGTTTCCAGGACCTGGAGCGCATGACGCTGATGAGCGACGGCGCGACCGTGTACGAGTGCACCTCGCCGGACCAGGTGGTGAGCCTGCTCCAGGGCGGGCAGGGCATCTTCGGCATCGCGGTGGGCGTGGTCTGGCGGGACGTGGAGAACGCCCTGTCGCAGCTGCACGGGGAACGCGTGGACACCGGCGAGACCTTGGTCGGCCAGAATCCGGCCGACGAGCTGGCCGCGCGCCGGAACCGGGCCGTCTGATCGCGGCCGCCTGATCGAAGCCGGGCGATGCGGCCCGGCTGATCCGGTTCTTCCGGGGGCTCGACCCTCGTGGAGGGCCGGGGAGGTGCCTGCGTCGTCGCGTCCGCCGCGGTGATGTCAGTGGCCGTGTCAGTGCCGTAGGGGAGCATCGGGCTGTGAGATCCGCCCCGACCATCCTGCACCTGGACATGGACGCCTTCTACGCCTCGGTGGAGCAGGCGTCGAAGCCCAGCCTGCGCGGGAAGGCCGTGATCGTGGGGGGTCTCGGACCGCGCGGTGTGGTGGCCACCGCCTCCTACGAAGCCCGGCGGTTCGGCGTCCACTCGGCGATGCCGATGGCCCAGGCCCGCAGGCTCTGCCCGAACGGGGCCTGCCTGATCCCCCGGTTCAGTCTCTACCGCGAGGTCAGCGAGCTGGTCATGGGCCTGCTGCGGGAGCTGTCCCCGCTGGTCGAGCCGCTCAGCCTGGACGAGGCCTTCGTGGACCTGGAGGCGGGCGGGGTCGCCTTCGACGCCGCCGGGGCCCGGGCGGTGGGGGAGCGGCTGCGGGCCGACATCACGGCCGCCACGGGGCTCAGCGGCTCGGTGGGGCTGGCCGGATCGAAGATGCTCGCCAAGGTGGCCTCCGAGGAGGCCAAGCCGGACGGGCTGCTGCTCATCGAACCCGGCACCGAACGGGACCTGCTCGCGCCGATGTCGGTGCGGACCCTGCCCGGGGTGGGGCCGGCCACCGGGGAGCACCTGCGCCGGGCCGGGATCACCACCGTCGGGGAGCTCGCCGAAGCCGGGGAGGACGAACTGGTCCGGATGGTCGGCAAGGCGCACGGGGCGGGGCTGTACCGGATGGCGCTGGGGCTGGACGACCGGCCCGTGGTCGCGGAGCGGGACGCGAAGTCCGTGTCGGTCGAGGACACCTTCGACGTGGACCTGCACGACCGGGTACGGATCCGCAACGAGGTGCGGCGGCTCGCCGACCGGTGCGTGGGCCGGCTGCGCGCCTCCGGGCACTCGGGTCGGACCATCGTCCTCAAGGTGCGGCGCTACGACTTCTCGACGCTGACCCGCTCCGAGACCCTGCGCGGCCCGACGGACGACCCCGCCGTGGTGCGGGAGGCGGCGGCGCGGCTGCTGGAGGGCGTGGACACCACCGGCGGCGTACGGCTCCTCGGGGTCGGGGTGGCCGGCCTCGCGGACTACACGCAGGAGGACCTCTTCGCCCAGGTGCGCGCCGCCGAGGCGGACACGGATCCGGGCGTCGTGCGCGGGAGCGGGGCCGTCGTGCCGGACGGGGCGGACGCGGCGTCCGGGACCGCCGGGGCAGGAGCGGCCGTAGGGGGCCCGGAGGGCGGCGGAGCGGCCGTGGCCCCGGTCGGGAGCCCGGAGGGGAGTCCCGTGCGGCACTGGGCGGCCGGGAGCGACGTACGGCACGCGGTGTACGGGCCCGGCTGGGTCCAGGGCAGTGGGGTCGGTCGGGTGACCGTACGGTTCGAGGGGCCCGGGTCCCCGCCCGGTCGGGCCCGGACCTTCCGGGTGGACGACCCCGAACTGGAGCCGTCCGATCCGCCGGCCCTGGTGGGTCCGGGCTGAAGGGTGTTGCACAACCTTTGGGCCGCGTCCGTCCTAACCCCCGCCCGCCGGCCGGCCCGCGTCGCGGCGGCGCTTCCTGGTGGGTGGGGGCGCGGCGTGCTGGAACTCCGAGGGGAGGATCACGTCGAGGCCGTAGTGGTGGTAGAGCTGGAGCTCCTGCTCGGGGGAGAGGTGGCGGCCCACCCCGAAATCGGGGGCGTCCTTGATGAGGGAGCGTTCGAACGGCACGCGCAGGGTGTCGTCCACCACCTCGCTGGGTTCCAGGGGGACGAAGGCGTCCCGGCCGAAGAGGCCGGTCCGTACGGCGGCCCACTCCGGAACGCCCGTGGCGTCGTCGAGGTAGACCTCGTCCACGGTGCCGATCTTGGCGCCGTTCCGGTCGAACGCCTTGCGGCCGATCAGGCTGCGCGGATCGATGTCGGTCTGCACGGTCCCTCCACAGGGTCGCAACTCCATCCGTAATCACTACAAAAGTGCATATCCGCAGACGAGGCCACTCGAGGGAGGGTCCAGATCCTCGCTGGTAGGCTGGGTGACGGCTGTTGACCCTGTGCGGGAGAGTCCTCCGAGTGAGTTCGACGGAGGCGCCGAAGGAGCAAATCCTCCCCGGAATCTCTCAGGCATACGTACCGCACGTGAAGAGGCCACTCTGGAAAGCAGGGGCGGATCCGGGACGCAGTGCCGGCTCCTCTCCTCACCGACGGTGAAAGCCGGACCCCGTGGGCGATCCCCGCGCGGCCCGGTGAAGCTCTCAGGTTGAGATGACAGAGGGGGAGGCCGTCCGGGTGCCCGCGCCGTGGTGCCCCTCGCAGGTCGTACGACCAGGAGGCCTCCGTCATGACCGCCAACCGCATTCCGCTCTCCCAGCTGGAGCGAGGCATCCCCTTCGAGCAGCGCCACATCGGCCCGGACGCCGAGGCGCAGGCGAAGATGCTCGCCCAGGTGGGCTACGGCTCCCTGGACGAGCTCACCGCCGCCGCGGTACCGGATGTGATCAAGACCGCCGACGCGCTGAACCTGCCCGAGGCGCGGACCGAGGCGGAGGTGCTCGCCGAGCTCCGCTCGCTCGCCGACCGCAACCAGGTCCTGTCCCCGATGATCGGCCTCGGCTACTACGGCACCTTCACCCCGCCGGTCATCCTGCGCAACGTCATGGAGAACCCGGCCTGGTACACGGCGTACACGCCCTACCAGCCGGAGATCTCGCAGGGCCGGCTGGAAGCCCTGCTGAACTTCCAGACCGTCGTCGCCGACCTGACCGGTCTGCCGACCTCCGGCGCCTCCCTCCTCGACGAGGGCACCGCCGCCGCCGAGGCGATGTCCCTGGCCCGCCGGGTCGGCAAGGTCAAGGGCGGCGTCTTCCTGATCGACGCCGACGCGCTGCCGCAGACCATCGCGGTGATCGAGACCCGCGCCGAGCCCACGGGCGTCGAGGTCGTCGTCGCCGACCTGTCGGACGGCATCCCCGCCGAGATCGCCGAGCGCGGCGTCTTCGGCGTGCTGCTCCAGTACCCCGGTGCCTCCGGCGCCGTCCGGGAGATCAAGCCGGTCATCGACCAGGCGCACGAGCTCGGTGCCATCGTCACCGTCTCCGCCGACCTGCTCGCCCTGACCCTGCTGACCTCGCCGGGCGAGCTGGGCGCGGACATCGCCGTCGGCACCACCCAGCGCTTCGGCGTCCCCATGGGCTTCGGCGGACCCCACGCCGGCTACATGGCCGTCCAGGCCAAGCACGCCCGCTCCCTGCCGGGCCGGCTCGTCGGAGTCTCCGTCGACGCGGACGGCAACAGGGCGTACCGGCTGGCGCTGCAGACCCGTGAGCAGCACATCCGCCGCGAGAAGGCCACCAGCAACATCTGTACCGCACAGGTGCTGCTCGCCGTCATGGCCGGCATGTACGCCGTCTACCACGGTCCGGACGGGCTGCGGACGATCGCCCGCCGCACCCACCGCTACGCCGCCCTGCTCGCCGCGGGCCTGACGGCCGGCGGGGTCGAGATCGTGCACGGCTCGTACTTCGACACGCTCACCGCCCGGGTTCCCGGCAAGGCCGCCGAGGTCGTCGCCGCCGCCCGCGCCGCCGGTGTCAACCTGTTCCAGGTCGACTCCGACCTGGTCTCCGTCGCCTGCGACGAGACCACCCTGCGCGCCGACCTCGAGGCCGTCTGGGGCGCCTTCGGGGTCAGTGCCGACCTGGAGGCCCTGGACGCGACCACGGCCGAGACCCTCCCCGAGGCCCTGCTGCGCTCGGACGAGGTCCTCACCCACCCGGTGTTCCACCAGCACCGCTCCGAGACCGCGATGCTGCGCTACCTGCGCAAGCTGTCGGACAAGGACTACGCGCTGGACCGCGGCATGATCCCGCTGGGCTCCTGCACGATGAAGCTCAACGCGACGACCGAGATGGAGCCGGTGACCTGGCCCGAGTTCGGCCAGCTGCACCCGTTCGCCCCCGTCGAGCAGGCGGAGGGGTACCTCACGCTCATCACCGAGCTGGAGGAACGTCTCTGCGAGGTGACCGGCTACGACAAGGTCTCCATCCAGCCGAACGCCGGCTCGCAGGGCGAGCTCGCCGGCCTGCTGGCCGTCCGCGCCTACCACCGGGCCAACGGCGACGAGCAGCGCACCATCTGCCTCATCCCGTCCTCCGCGCACGGCACCAACGCGGCGAGCGCCGTGATGGCCGGCATGAAGGTCGTCGTCGTCAAGACCGCCGACGACGGCGAGGTGGACGCGGCCGACCTGCGCGCCAAGATCGAGCAGTACCGCGACGAGCTGGCCGTACTCATGATCACCTACCCGTCGACGCACGGTGTGTTCGAGGAGCACGTCGCCGACATCTGCGCCCAGGTGCACGAGGCCGGTGGCCAGGTGTACGTCGACGGCGCCAACCTGAACGCCCTGGTGGGCCTGGCCAAGCCCGGTCACTTCGGCGGCGACGTCTCGCACCTGAACCTGCACAAGACCTTCTGCATCCCGCACGGCGGTGGCGGCCCCGGCGTGGGTCCGGTCGGCGTCCGGGCGCACCTGGCTCCGTACCTGCCGAACCACCCGCTCCAGCCGACGGCCGGTCCCGAGACGGGCGTCGGCCCGATCTCGGCCGCGCCGTGGGGCTCGGCGGGCATCCTGCCGATCTCCTGGTCGTACGTACGCCTGATGGGTGGTGAGGGTCTCAAGCGCGCCACCCAGGTGGCGGTACTGGGCGCGAACTACATCGCCAAGCGTCTGGAACCGCACTACCCGGTGCTGTACACCGGCCCGGGCAACCTGGTCGCGCACGAGTGCATCATCGACCTGCGTCCGCTGTCGAAGTCGACGGGCGTGAGCGTGGACGACATCGCCAAGCGTCTGATCGACTACGGCTTCCACGCGCCGACGATGTCCTTCCCGGTCGCCGGCACCCTGATGATCGAGCCGACGGAGTCCGAGGACCTCGCCGAGATCGACCGCTTCTGCGACGCGATGATCGCCATCCGCGGCGAGATCGACCGGGTCGCGGGCGGCGAGTGGCCGGCCGACGACAACCCGCTCGCCAACTCCCCGCACACCGCCGCGTCGCTGGGCGGCGAGTGGAACCACCCGTACACCCGGGACGAGGCCGTCTTCCCGGCCGGCGTCACGCCCGCCGAGAAGTACTGGCCGCCGGTGCGCCGCATCGACGGCGCGTTCGGTGACCGGAACCTGGTGTGTTCCTGCCCGTCGCTGGACGAGTACGACAACTGATCCCGGATGACGGCGTGACGGGGCGCGGACCCGCGGGGCCGACGCGCTGAGGGGGCCGTTCCCGGAGCACATGCTCCGGGAACGGCCCCTTCTTCCGTTCGATCCGGTCCGCTCAGGCTGCCGCGAGCGGGCGGTGCGGCGCGATGATCTGTCCGTCCGGCAGGAGTTCACCGGTGTCCTCGAAGAGCAGGACGCCGTTGCACAGCAGGCTCCAGCCCTGCTCCGGGTGGTTGGCCACCGGGCGCGCGGCCTCCCGGTCGGCGGACTCTGATGACGGGCAGGCAGGCTGGTGCTGGCACATGGATGCGTTCTTTCGCTGCGTTGTGGTCTGTTCGCTACGGCTCGATGCGTGATTCATGGCCGTCCCCCTGGGTCGTCCCCGCACCTGCGGGGAGGATGGGCTCAGTCTTCCCCCAGGACGGCTGCTTCGCAGGTATTTCCCGGCAGCTGTCCTCATGGATTGAGGACGCATCACCCGTGCGGGCGGTTCAGGCCAACTCCCCTGTCATTTCGGATGGTTCGCGAGTGGTCCCGACGGACTAGGCCGAATGGGCAGTCCGGGTGGCTGCGGTCAGGCCGCCGGCGCGGCTACGGGGGGCGGTACGGGAGGGGCCTGCCGGGTCAGCCGGTGCGTCAGTACGGGCAGGAGTTCGGACACGGTGTGCGGCCGGAACGCGGCGATGCCGGGAGGCGCCGGGGCGAGCGGAACCAGCAGGTCGGCGGCGGCGGGCAGACCGGCTGCGGCGTCGGCGCCCACCGCGCCGTGCAGCCACAGGGTCAGCATGTACAGCTCCGGTACGGACAGCAGGCGCGGCTGGTAGCCGGTCCCCAGCGACTCGGCCTGGCGCAGGGCCCGTTCGGTGGCGGTGACGTAGGGCCCCTCGAAGAAGTGGGAGAAGGTCCAGCCGTCCGCGGTGAGGCGGGTGTCGGCCGCGGCGACGAAGCGGTCCCCGCTGCGGATCAGGAACCGCCACGCGGTGAGCCGGGTGCGCGGGGGCCTTCCGCCGGCCGTGGGGTTCGGCGTGTGCAGCCGGTCCATCACGTGCACCGGAAGGGGCAGTTCGGCGGTCAGCGGGCCCTGGACCGTGCGCAGGGCCGGGGTGTGCGCCTCGTGGACGGCGGTGGGGGAACCGAGTGCCGCGAGGACGCTGCGCAGGGCGGGCGCGGGAGCCGGAGGGACATGCAGCGGCATGGTGGGTCGCCTCTCACTTGGGAGACCTGGGGTGCGGGGGAAGGAACGGGACGGCGCTGTCGCATTCTGGGGCCAGAGGGGGGCTGAGGGGCAATGACCGCGCGCCAACTCTCTGCCTCGATAGCGGAGTTTATACGACGCGTGTTCACGCAGTGTTTCGGCTAGCTGTCCCGGCTATTGCCGACAAGTCGCTTACCGGCCCCGCTGCGGAGCCATTCGTGCCGCCTGGGCGCAGACCTGCCGCGCTGACCTCGGAGGCTACCCGAAGGGGGCTCGGCTGGAAAGCGTCGGTTATCCGGAACCGGCAAAGTCGACGCGGAATTTGCAGAGGGCGACTTGCCAGGTGAATGTGCCGAAGCGCCCATCCGGCCATACCGGCGCGCGCTCCTGTCCGAGGGGTGGTCATCGGCGTTATCGATCACGGCGCCTGGGCATCATCGACCGTACATGCGCGCCTGGGGGCACAAGGCCGGGCCAGTCGAGGAGGGACGCTTCGATGGGGGAGAAGGTCGTGGCAGGCGGATTCGACCTGTCCGATCGGCATCGGTATCGGAGGAAGCTTCACGAGTGCCTGGAGGGACTGGAGCGGCTTCTGGCGGAGAAGAGGTTCGATCGCCCCAAGAACATGATGGGGCTGGAGATCGAATTGAATCTCGCGGGTGCCGACGGTTTGCCGCGAATGATGAATGCCCAGGTGTTGGAGCGGATAGCCAGCCCCGATTTCCAAACCGAACTCGGATTGTTCAATCTGGAGGTCAACGTACTTCCGCACCGCCTCGAAGGTCGGGTATTCGACCAGCTCGCGGAGGAACTGAGTGCGGGTCTGCACTACGCCCACCGGCAGGCCGCGGAGATCGACGCGGGGGTGGTGATGATCGGGATCCTGCCGACGCTGTCCCGCGCGGACCTGGCGCCCACCAACCTCTCGGCGGTGGACCGCTACTCGCTGCTGAACGAGCAGATCCTGATGATGCGGGGGGAGGACTTCACCCTCGACATCGACGGGGTGGAGCGGCTGACCTGGAGCACCGGGTCGATCGTGCCGGAGGCCGCCTGTACCTCCGTACAGCTGCACCTGCAGGTGACTCCGGCGCGGTTCGCGGACGTGTGGAACGCGGCGCAGGCGGTGACCGCCGTCCAGATCGCGGTGGGCGCCAACTCGCCCTTCCTGTTCGGGCGCGAGCTGTGGCGCGAGTCGCGGCCGCCGCTGTTCACGCAGGCCACCGACACCCGGCCGCCCGAGCTGCAGGCCCAGGGGGTGCGGCCGCGGACCTGGTTCGGGGAGCGGTGGGTGGATTCGGCGTACGAACTGTTCGCCGAGAACCTGCGCTACTTCCCGGCGCTGCTGCCGATCTGCGACGAGGAGGAACCGCTGCGGGTACTGGCCGACGGCGGGGTGCCGGGCCTGCGGGAACTGGTCCTGCACAACGGCACGGTCTACCGCTGGAACCGGCCCGTCTACGGGGTCGCCGACGGGGTGCCGCACCTGCGGGTGGAGAACCGGGTGCTGCCGGCCGGTCCGACCGTCACCGACGTCGTCGCCAACGCGGCCTTCTACTACGGGCTCGTGCGCACCCTCGCCGACGAACAGCGCCCGGTGTGGACCCGGATGCCGTTCACCGAGGCCGAGGCCAACTTCGACGCCGCCTGCCGGTACGGGATCGACGCCCGGCTGCGCTGGCCGCGGCGGGGGCGGGCCGGGGGACTGGTGAGCGTACCGGCGGTGAAGCTGGTGCTGGACGAGCTGCTGCCGATGGCCGCGGCCGGGCTCGACGCGTGGGGGATCGCGGCCGCCGACCGGGACCACTACCTCGGAATCATCGAGGAACGCTGCCGGCGTCGGGTGAACGGGGCGACCTGGCAGGTGGACACCTACCACCGGGCCCGCGCCGGTGGACTGGAGCGGGACGCCGCGCTCGCGGCGACCACCCGCCGCTACAGCGAGCTGATGCACCGGGGCGAGCCCGTGCACACCTGGCCCGTCGGCATCGCGGAGCGGGAGGTGGACCCCGCGACGGTGGCCGGCCGCTGAGCGGGGCGCGGGCCGGTCCGCCGGTCCGCGCGCCGTCGGTCGGCCCCCCGATCCCGCCGTGATGATCCCCTCCGGCCACCGAGGAGGCAGTATGGGGTGATCGGAACAGGACGTCGCGGCGGGGTGGCTCGCAGCGGGACGGCGGGACGGGAGTCGGACGTGCGCGCGGAGCCGGTGGTGGTGGAGCTGGGCGAGGACGGGCGACGGCGGGGGGTCCTGCGCACCGAGACGCTGCTCGTGCTCGCGCTGTCGCTCGGCGCGAGCGGGGTCTCGGCGCTGATCAGCTTCATCGGTTCGCTGACCAAGCCGGGCGGCCTGAAGGACCAGGCCGCCACGCTCAACGGCTCGTACGCGCCCGGCCGGCCCTGGCTGGACCTCGCCTGGCAGCTGTTCGGCATCGCGTCGGCGCTGGTCCCCGTCCTGCTGGTGGCGCACCTGCTGACCCGCGAGGGGGCGCCCGGGCTGCGGGTCCTGGGCTTCGACCGGACCCGGCCGTGGCAGGACCTGGGCCGGGGGGCGCTCGTGGCCGCCGGGATCGGCAGCGCCGGACTCGCCTTCTACCTGGCCGCCCGCGCGACCGGCTTCAACCTGACGGTCGTGCCCGAGGCGCTGCCCGACGTGTGGTGGAAGTTCCCCGTACTGATCCTCTCCGCCCTGCAGAACTCCGTGGTGGAGGAGGTCATCGTGCTGGCCTACCTGCTGCGCCGGCTCGACCAGCTGGGCTGGTCGCCGATGGCGGCGCTGCTGGCCAGCTCCGTGCTGCGCGGCTCGTACCACCTCTACCAGGGCATCGGCGGGTTCATCGGCAACATGGTAATGGGCGTCGTCTTCGTGCTGGCGTACCGGCGCTGGGGGCGGGTGGGGCCGCTCGTCGTCGCGCACGCGCTGCTCGACATCGTCGCCTTCGGCGGGTACGCGCTGCTCGCGGGCGAGGTGGACTGGCTGCCCACCCCGTAGGCCGCGCCCACCCGGGCCCCGAGGGGCCTCAGGGCGCGGTGAGCAGCTCGCCGTCCAGGACGGTGACGGCGTGCCCGGTCAGGAGGGTGCGCTCGCCGGCGAGGGTGACGCGGACCAGACCCGTACGGGCTCCGCCCTGCCGGCCGGTCATCGTGGTGCGACCCAGGCGGGCGGCCCAGAAGGGGGCGAGCGCGGTGTGCGCGCTGCCGGTGACCGGGTCCTCGTCGATGCCGACGGCGGGGAAGAAGCCGCGCGAGACGAAGTCGTACCCCAGGGAGGGGTCCTCGGCGACCGCGGTGGCAATGACCCCGCGGCGGGAGTGGGCGCGCAGGGCGGCGTGGTCGGGGGTCAGCTCCCGTACGGTCCGCTCGTCCGCCAGCTCCACCAGCAGGTCGCCGACGTGGTCGGAAGTGTCGTGGACCGACGTGATCCCGGCGCCCAGCGCGCGGGCCACCTCGGGGTCCGGGTCGATCGGCGTCAGGGTGGACGTCGGGAAGTCCATGGTGATCGAGCCGTCCTCGGCGGCCCGGGCGGTGAGGACGCCGCAACGCGCCGCGAAGCGGATCAGGCCCTGCGCGAGGCCGGCCGAGCCGAGGACGTGGGCGGTCGCGAGGGTGGCGTGTCCGCACATGTCGACCTCGGCGGCCGGGGTGAACCAGCGCAGCGCCCAGTCCGCGTCCCCGCCGGGCGGCAGGGGGTGGGCGAAGGCGGTCTCGGAGAGGTTCAGTTCGGCCGCCACCTGCTGGAGCCAGGAGTCCGGGGGGAAGGGGCCGTCGAGGAGCAGGACTCCTGCGGGGTTCCCGTGGAAGGGGCGGTCGGTGAAGGCGTCGACGATTCGGATGCGCATGCCCTCGACGGTAGGGCGGCGCCCGGGGCGCGGACAAAGGCCAATTCGGGCTGGCTGGCCTGGCCGCGGGGGTGGGTGGGTTACGGGTTCGGGGTGGCTCCGGTGGCTCCGGCGTCGGCCGCCGGTGTCGGTTGCGGCCCGAGCAGCGGGAGAAGGCCCTCGCCGTGATCAACGACGCCCGCAAGAAGCTCCACCTGATCCTTGCCGACGAGCACTGAACCGCCGGCCCGACCTCGCCCGGGCGCCGGGTGGACGTACGGCGGCGCGCCCCGCGAGAAGCCTCGCGGGGCGCGCCGTCATGCGTACGGGGTGAACCGGCCGCGGTCGCCGCGTGCCGGGGTCAGACGACCAGTCCGGCCAGCTTGCGCAGCGACTCGTTCAGCGCCGCGGTGGCCGAGTCCTTGAGCTTGCCCGCCATCAGGGACACGGCGGCGCCCGTGAACTCGCCGTCGATGCGGACCGTGGTGGCGTCGCCGTTCGGGGTCAGCGTGTAGCGGGTCAGCACGGCCACGCCCATGGGGCCCTTGCCGGTGATGGCGAACAGGCGCTCGTCCTCCAGCTCCGAGACGGTCCACAGGACCTCGGCGGGGAAGCCCATCATCTTCATGTTCTCCGCGAAGGTGGCGCCGAGCGCGAGGGTCTCGGGACCGCCCTTCGGGAAGTTGGTGTGGGTCATGCTCCACTTGTCGTACGCGTCCCAGTCCGTCAGCTGGGCCCAGAGCTGCGCGGCGGGCGCCTCGATGCGTGATTCCGCGGTGACTTCAGCCATGCGTCCACCCCTTCTCGTCGGGTACGTGCGGCGGAAGGTAGTCCCGGCGACCCCAACATTCAATACTGACGACCTGTCAGGTTCGGAGGTTCGCCGGTGCCCGGGTCTCGGCTGCGTCTCAACAGGCGTCACGGTCGTGACGGTGCTGACCGGTCCTGCCATGATGGCCCGATGCAAGCGTCAGGGAAGAACGCCGGACTGGGCCTGGCCCTCGTCTCGGCGTGTGCGTTCGGTGGTTCGGGGGTCGCGGCGAAGCCGCTGATCGAGGCGGGTCTGGACCCGCTGCACGTGGTCTGGCTCAGGGTGGCCGGGGCGGCGTTGGTGCTGTCCCCGCTGGCCTGGCGGCACCGCGATCTCGTCCGGCGCAAGCCGCTGCTGCTCGCCGGCTTCGGGCTGATCGCCGTCGCCGGTGTGCAGGCGTTCTACTTCGCCTCCCTGTCCCGGATTCCCGTCGGCGTGGCCCTGCTCCTGGAGTACCTGGGGCCGGCCCTGCTGCTCGGCTGGATCCGCTTCGTCCAGCGCAAGCCCGTGACCCGGGCGGCCGCGGCGGGGGCGGCGGTGGCCGTCGTCGGTCTGGCCTGCGTGGTCGAGATCTGGTCCGGTCTGAGCCTGGACCCGCTCGGCGTGCTGCTCGGTCTCGCCGCCGCCTGCTGCCAGGCCTTCTACTTCGTCTTCGCGGACCAGGGCGCGGACGGGGAGGACGTGCCCGACCCGATGGGCGTGATCGCGTACGGAATGATCATCGGGACCCTGGTGATGACCGTGATCGCCCGACCGTGGCGGATGGACTGGGGGGTGCTGAGCGGGTACGCCTCCCTCGACGACCTCGTGGTGCCCGCGTACGCGCTGCTCGGCTGGGTGGTGCTGGTCGCCACCGTCTTCGCGTACGTCACCGGAGTGGTGTCGGTGCGCAAGCTGTCCCCGCAGGTGGCGGGCGTGGTGGCGTGCCTGGAGGCCGTCATCGCCACCGTCCTCGCGTGGGTGCTGCTGGGCGAACACCTCTCGCTGCCGCAGATCATCGGCGGGGCGCTGGTGCTGAGCGGTGCCTTCATCGCGCAGTCCGCCCGGCCGACGCCGCCGGCCGCGGTCGATCCCGCCGTGCTCGACCCGGAGCACACCCGGGTGTGACGCGGTGGCGGCCCGCCGAACCGGTCGGGCCGCAGGCGGACCGCGTAGGGTACGCACCATGCCTTTGACCGTACTTCCGCCTCCCGCCGCCTAGGTCCTGTCCGGACGCTCTCGTGGATCCCGCCCGTCGTGCGGGTGTCCGCGGAGATTTCCGCGCAGGATCTGGCGCGGGTGGCCGCTCCCTTGAGGACCACCCGTCCCGGCCGCCCTTCGACGGCCCGGGGCGGGTTCGTGCTGCCCGCGAAGTGATGACCGTTCCTCTCATCCTTCACTTCACGCATGCGCGGAGATCCACGTGTCGAACCATTCGCCCGCTTCAGGGCGCGATCTGCTGTACCTCGTCGTCGCCGGAGTCGCCTGGGGCACCGCCGGGGCCGCCGCCTCACTCCTCTTCCTGGCCAGTGACCTCGGTCCGCTCGCCCTGTCCTTCTGGCGGTGCGCGGGCGGGCTCGTCGTGCTGCTGGCGGTGCTCGCCGTACGTCGCGCCGGAGCCCTGCGCCGCTCCGGTGCCGTACGTCGCCCCGCAGGCGGCCGGGAGGAGGCGGGCCGGCCGTCCGTCCCTTCGCTCATCGGGACCGGCCTGCTGTTCACCCTGTTCCAGGCCGCGTACTTCGGCGCCGTGCGGGAGACCGGCCTTGCCGTCGGCACCGTCGTGACCCTGGGCGCGGGGCCCGTACTGATCGCGCTCGGCGGCCGGTACTGGACGGGCGAGCGGCTGGGCCGGGGCGGAGCGGCCGCCGTCGGCGGCGCGCTCGCCGGACTGGCCGTGCTCGTGCTGGGCTCCGGCGGCGGGGAGGTGCGGCCGCTCGGGGTGTTCTGGGCGCTGCTCTCGGCCGCCGGCTACGCGGCGATGACGCTGCGGGCGCGCCTGCTCGGGCGGCGCGGGGAGGGCGGGGACCCGCTCGTCACCACCGCGTGGTCGGTCGGGGTGGGCACGGTGTGCCTGCTGCCGCTCGCCGTGGTGGAGGGGCTGGTGCCGCACACCGCGGACCCGGCGCGGGTGCTGTGGCTGCTGGTGTACGTCGCCACCGTGCCGACGGCGCTGGCGTACGCGCTCTACTTCACCGGCGCCGCGTCGGTGCGGGCCGCGACGGTGTCGGTGATCATGCTGATCGAGCCGGTGAGCGCGGCGGCGATCGCGGTCGGGCTGCTCGGGGAGCGACTGACCGGGGCCGTGGTGCTGGGCACCGTGCTGCTCCTCGCGGCCGTCGGCGCGCTGATCGGGGCCGAGGCGCGCGGGACGCGCGTGCCCGTGGGCGAGGCGGCCGGACCCGGGGGCGAAGGGGGCGAGGCGGGCGGACCCGGGGGCGAGCCGGTGGAGATCCGGTCCGCCCCGGAGGTTCAGAGCGCGGCGAGGTAGTCCGGCGCGGCGATGCCGGGGGCCAGATCGGCCGCCGGGACCGGCGTCCCGTACGCCGGGGCGACCGGGACCACGCCCGACCAGAACGGCAGGTCCAGGTCCTCGGCGTCGTCGTTCGGGCCGCCGGTGCGCAGCTTCGCCGAGACCTCCTCCAGGTCCAGCCGGATCACGGCCGTGGCGGCCAGTTCCCGGGCGTTCGCGGGCCGCGAGTCGGCGGAGCGGCCGGGAACCACGTGGTCGACCAGGGCGTCCAACGCCATCCGGCACTCGGCCTCGTCGGTGACCTGGTGGGCGGTGCCGTGGACGACCACCGAGCGGTAGTTGAGGGAGTGGTGGAAGGCCGAGCGGGCCAGCACGAGGCCGTCGACGTGGGTCACCGTCAGGCAGACCGGCAGGCCCGGGTCGGCCTTGCCCGCGGCGAGCAGCGGGCGGGAGCCCGTGGAGCCGTGGACGTACAGGGTGTCGCCGACCCGTCCGAAGAGGGTGGGCAGGACCACGGGCGCGCCGTCCCGGATGAACCCGAGGTGGCAGACGTAGGCCTGGTCGAGTATCGAGTACACGGTCTCCCGGTCGTAGCGCGCCCGGTCGCGGGAGCGGCTGGGGACGGTGCGGTCGGTGGGCTCGTAGGCGGCGGGCGTGGTGGTCATGGTGCGAACTCCGTTGTACTAGTGCATAATGTTGTTTGTGCTAGGAGAGTATCGGATCAGTGGGCGTCGCGCATCGGAAATCGCGGCCAGTGTCGAAGCGGGCGTCGGATCGGGCGCCCTGGAGCCGGGGGCGCTGTTGCCGGCGATGCGGGAGTTGGCCGGTGAGTTGGGGGTGAACCCCAACACCGTGGCCGCCGCGTACCGGACGCTGCGCGAACGCGGAGTCATCGAGACGGACGGCCGGCGCGGCAGCCGGGTGCGCCGGCGGCCGGCCACCGCCCCCCGGAGCTCGTTGCGGATGGTCGTGCCCGAGGGGGTGCGGGACGCCGCCCAGGGCAACCCCGACGTGTCCCTGCTGCCCGCGCTGGACGGGCCGCTCGCGGCGGCCGCCCGGCGGTACGCGCAGGAGCCGACCCTGTACGGGCAGGACCCCGTGGTCCCGGAACTGGCGCGCCTCGCCTGGGCCGGGTTCGAGGCGGACGGCGTCCCGGCCGGGGCCATGGCCGTGACCTCGGGCGCGCTGGACGGCATCGAGCGGGTGCTGGCCGCCCACCTGCGGCCCGGTGACGCGGTGGCCGTGGAGGACCCGGGCTGGGGGAGCGTGCTCGACCTCGCCCCCGCGCTGGGGCTGCGGGTGCTCCCGGTCGCCGTCGACGACGACGGTCCGCTGCCGGACGCGGTGGCCCGGGCGCTGGCCGAAGGGGCCCGGGCCCTGGTGGTGACGGCCCGAGCGCAGAACCCGACGGGGGCGGTGGTCGACGCGGGGCGGGCCGCGGTCCTGCGGGAGTTGCTGGCGGGCCACCCCGACGTGCTGGTCATCGACGACGACCACGGTCACGGGATCGTGGACCTGCCGCTGTGCGCGCTGAGCGGCGCCACCCGGCACTGGGCGCTGATCCGCTCCACGTCGAAGGCGTACGGCCCGGACCTGCGGTTGGCCGTGCTGACCGGTGACACGGTGACGATGGACCGGGTGCGCGGTCGGCAGGGGCTGGGCCCGGGGTGGGTGAGCCGACTGCTCCAGTACGCCGTGGTGGAACTGTGGGCCACCGGCGCCGTCGACCCGGCTGTGGTGGCCCGCTCGTACGCGACCCGACGGGACGCGCTGGTCGCCGCGCTCGCGGAGCGGGGGGTACGGGCGCACGGGCGCAGCGGGATGAACGTGTGGGTGCCGGTGTCCGACGAGACGGCCGTGGTGACGCGGCTGTTGACGGCGGGCTGGGCGGTGACGGCGGGAGCCCGGTTCCGGGTGGAATCGGGGCCCGCGGTCCGGATCACCGTCTCCGGGCTCACGCCGGCCGAAGTGCCCGTACTGGCCGACGCGGTGGCGTCGGCGGTACGTCCCGTACTCGGCGGGCGCCGGGACTGAAACGGGGGCCGCCCCGCCCGGGGAGGCCCCTCAACTCGCGTGTTCGACCAGGGATACCACCAGGAAGAGGAACCCGCAGGCGCCGATGATCCCGCCCAGGAAGCGGTAGACCCCGGGGGACATGATCCGCGCCGGCGGGCCCGGTTCACCGCGCGCGGGCGTCGACGGCTCGCCGGCGGCCGCCGCCCGCCGCGCCAGGGCGTCGGCGGAGCCGCGCAGGTTCGTGGCCACCCAGGTTCCGCAGGCGAGCGTGACGGAACCGATGACGAACAGGGCGAGGGCTGGGCTCACGGTGTTCCCCCGGAGAGACGTACGGTGATCATCGCCGCCAGGGTAGGGCCGCCCGACGGGCCCCCTGCGGGCGGGGGGCCTTCGGACCGGGGGTCCTCGGGCGGGCCTGGGTGAGGGCGGCGCCGGCCAGCACGACGGCCGCGCCGACCGGGGTGTTCCAGTGCAGCTGCTCGCCGAGGACGAGGACGCCCGCCGTGGTCGCGATCACCGGGATGAAGTAGGTGACCATCTGGGCCGTGGTCGGGCCCACCTCTGTCACCAACTGGTACTGCATCTGCAGGGCCATGCCCGTGCCGAGGGCGCCCAGGGCGATCACGGACAGTGTCGGCCACAGCGGGAACGAGACCGGCGCCGAGGTGAACATCGCGCTGACGGCGGCCAGTTGGACGGTCGAGATCAACAGTTGGGCT
Source organism: Streptomyces sp. NPDC029836 (assembly GCF_055574495.1). Classification (NCBI taxonomy): domain Bacteria; kingdom Bacillati; phylum Actinomycetota; class Actinomycetes; order Kitasatosporales; family Streptomycetaceae; genus Streptomyces; species Streptomyces sp. NPDC029836. Next base: position 25,106 of record NZ_JBVHZI010000003.1, read on the forward strand.
CCGGTGAGCGCCACCGGTGAGCCCGGAACGGAGGCCAGCGTACGGCGTACCCAGATCCAGCCGATCGGGTAGCAGAGCGCCGCGAGCAGGGCGAGCGCCGTGCCCTTGGCGTCGATCCCGGCGAAGCCCTGCCAGGCGCCGAGCACGGTCAGGACGCCGAGGAAGCCCAGGCCCAGCCCGGCGAAGCGGCGTCGCGTCGGGCGGTCCTCGGAGAGGGCGACCAGGGACAGGGCCATGCCCCACAGCGGGGAGGTGGCGTTGCAGATGCCTGCCAGGCTCGACGGGATGCTGAGTTCGGCGTAGGCGAAGAGCGAGAACGGGGCGGAGTTCAGCAGCAGCGCCGCCACCGTGAGGTGCGCCCAGGTGCGCGCCGTCCGGGGTAGGGGCTCGCGGCGCACCAGCAGTACCGCGAGCAGGGCCAGCGCCCCGAAGAACACCCGGCCGAGCGCGACGTGGAAGGGGGCGTAGCCCTGCGTGCCCACCTTGATCAGGAGGAAGCTGAAGCCCCAGATCACCGAGAGGAGGGCGAAGCGCAGCCGCCAGTCCAGCCCGGAGCCGGCGGCGCGCGGTCGGCCGGCGGGCGTCGCGGCCGGCGCCGGGGTGGCGGAGGGAGGAAGGGCGGGGCGGGAAGGGGCGGGTGCGCTCATGCGGCTTACTCTCCAGCGCCCGACCTCGTAGGACAAGCGAGATTTCTTGGGAGCGACGACGTAGCATCGCTTACATGTTGAACCTGGAGCGCCTGCGCACCCTCGACGCCCTGGCCCGCCACGGATCCGTCAGCGGGGCCGCCGGTGGTCTCCACGTGACCACCTCCGCCGTCTCCCAACAGATGGCCAAGTTGGAGCGGGAGGTCGGTCAGCCCCTGCTGACCAAGAACGGGCGCGGGGTGCGGCTCACGGACGCCGGACGGCTGCTGGCGGGGCACGCGGCCCGGATCATCTCCCAGGTGGAACGTGCCCAGGCCGATGTGGAGGCCCAACGGGGCTGCGCGGTCGGAGAGTTGCGGATCGGGGCCTTCCCCACGGCCATGCGCGGACTGCTGCCCCGCGCCCTGACCTCCCTGCGCGAGGGCCATCCCGAACTGCGGGTCCTCGTACGGGAACGGGAGCCCGAGGACAGCATGGCCGCCGTCGTGCGCGGGGACCTCGACATGGCCCTGGCCATCGATTGGCACAACAAGCGCATGCCGGTGCCCGGCGAGCTGACCCGAACCCATCTCCTGGACGACGGCGTCGACATCGCGGTCCCGGCAGGCCATCCGCTCGCCGATCGCGCCGACATCTCACTGGCCGAGTGCGCCGACGACGACTGGATCTCCTGGAACGAGGGGCAGTTCTGTCACGAGTGGCTGGTCTTCACGTTGCGGGGGGTCGGCGTCGAGCCCCGCATCCGCCACATCGCCGAGGAACACCACACCCAGTTGGCCTTCGTGGAAGCCGGGTTGGGTGTGTGCGTGACCCCCAGGTTGGGCCGCGGTCCCGTACCGCCCGGCGTCAGGCTGCTCCCCGTCGGCGACACCGTACGCCGCCACGTGTACGCCGTCTGGCGGACCGACGCCGGCCGCAGGCCCTCGATCCGGGCCGCGGTCGAGGCGCTGCACGAGGCGACGGCCGGTGTCGGGTGATGGCCCGCGCTCCCGGAGCGGGCGCCCGCGCCGTCAGATCTTGCGGAAGTCCCATGACACCACCGAGTCCGGGGTGAGCCGGATCCAGGCGTGCCGGCCGTCGTGCGGCATGTCCTCGATCCCGAAGTTCTTCACCGGGAAGAGCCGCTCCGCCTCGGCCAGTTCCGGGCAGGGCTCCCCGGTCCGGGGCGCCTCACCGACGAAGACGACGCTGCCGGACAGCTCCACCCCGCGCAGCTCGTCGTAGGACTCCCCGGAGTCGACGACCACCGACACCCGCGGATCCGCCCGCAGGTCGGACCAGCGCCGACTGCGGGTGATCGAGTACAGCCACAGCGACGTGCCGTCCCAGACGAACCACAGCGCGCCCACGTGCGGGCGCCCGTCGGGGGAGACCGTGGCCACCCGGCAGGTCCGCTGCTCGCGCAGGAAGGCGTCCACCTCCCCGTCGGTCATCATGATGCGGCGTCCCCGCCGTTGGGTGCCGTCCATCCGCCCACGTCCCTTCACATCTGACTACGTGTCAGGAATCATGGGGGCTCTCACGCCGCCGCACCAGGGGGAGCCATGCCGGATCTCGATCCCGCCACCACCGCGCTGCTCACCGTCGAATGCCAGAACGGCGTCGTCGGCGAGGAGAGCGCCCTGCCCGAACTGGCCAAGGCGGCACGGGACTCCGGCATGCTGGACCGGGTCGCCGCGCTGGCCGACGCCGCGCGCCGGGCCGGCGTACAGGTGGTGCACGCGGTCGCCGAACGGCGGCCGGACGGGCGCGGGGCCAATGCCAACGCGCGGCTGTTCCGCGCCGCCGGGAAACTACCCGTGCGCCAACTGTCGGGCACCCGGGCGGTGGAGATCGCGCCCCCGATCGTGGTGGCCGAGCAGGACCTGATGGTGCGCCGGCTGCACGGACTGTCCCCGATGGCCGGTACCGACCTCGACGCGCTGCTGCGCAACGTCGGCATCCGCACCCTCGTCGTGACCGGCGTCTCCTCCAACATCGCGATCCCGAACACCGTCTTCGACGCCGTGAACCTCGGCTACCGGGTGGTCGTGCCGGCGGACGCCATCGCGGGCGTGCCCGCCTCCTGTACCGACGAGGTGATCCGCAACTCGCTCGTCCTCGTCGCGTCCGTCGTCACCACCGACGAACTGCTCCGGCAGTGGGCCCCCGCAGCCGCGCGCTGAGCGCGCCCCGGCGGCCGGCCTCAGGTGCGGCGCGCCGCGTCCCAGGAGCGCCACAGCGCCGCGTAGGCCCCGTCGGCCGACAACAGCTCGTCATGACTGCCCAGCTCGACGATCCGGCCGCCGTCCATGACCGCGATCCGGTCGGCGTCGCGCACGGACTCCAGACGGTGCACGATCGAGATGACCGTGCGCCCCTCGATCAGCGCGGCGAGCGAACGCTCGACCCGGCGCGAGGCGGAGGAGTCCAGCAGCGCGGTGGCCTCGTCGAGAACCAGCGCGTACGGGTCCGACAACAGCAGTCGGGCCAGGGCCAGTTGCTGGGCGTGCGACGGGGACACCAGGGCCGCGCCCGGCCCGATCCCGCTGTCCAGCCCGTCCGGTAGGGAGCGGACCCAGTCCGCGAGGAGTACGGTCTCCAGCGCCTGCCACAGCCGCGCGTCCTCCGCGTCGCCGGCCCCGGCGTCGTCGTACGCCAGCAGCAGGTTGTCCCGTACCGTCCCGGTGAACACGTGCTGCTCCTGTGTGACGAGCACGATCTCCCGCCGCAGTTGCTCCACCGGCAGGGTGGTGAGGTCGGCGCCGCCGATCCGTACCGTCCCGCGGGTGGCGTGGTGCACGCCCGCGAGCACCTTGCCGAGGGTGGACTTGCCCGCGCCGGAAGCCCCCACGACCACCAGGCGTTCACCGGCGGCGACTTCGAGGTCGATGCCGGTGAGGACCTGGCGGCCCGGTCCGTAGCCGAAGTCGACCCCCGCCAGGCTGATGGCGTGGCCGTCGACGTCCGCCGGCGGCTGCCGCACCTCGCGGGGCAGGCGCTCGACACCGAGGATGCGCCGGAGCGCGGCGTTGCCGATCTGGAGTTCGTCGGTCCAGGTCAGCAGGTCGTTCAGCGGCTCGCCGAGGGCCTGGACGTACAGCACGACGGCGGTCAACTCCGCCAGTCCCACCTCGCCGCGCTGGTAGGCGAGCCCGCCGATGAGGAGGGTGAGCGCCATCGGGACCATCGTGGCCAGGTCCAGGCTCGGGAACCAGATGGCCTGCAGCCAGGTGGTGCGCTGTCGGGTGCGCACCACCCGGTCCACGGCCGCGCCGTGGCGCCGGAGCTGGCGTGCGCCCAACCCGAGGGCCTCGACGGTGGCGGCGCCGCGCGCGCTCTCGTGGGTGACGGCCAGCACGTCGGCCTCCTGGGCGAGGAGGCGCTCGTACGCGCGGGTCGCGCGCGGCCGGTACCACCACGTCGACAGCGCGGCGAACGGTACGCCGGCCAGCAGTCCGAGGGCGAGCAGCGGCGAGGTGAGCAGGATGGCCGCGAAGGTGAAGACCAGGGTGACGGCGGCCAGCGCGATGCGGGGCACGGCCTGCCGGATGCTCTCGTTCAGCCGGTCGGCGTCGGTGGTGGCGCGGCTGAGCAGGTCACCCGTACCGACCGCCTCCACCTCGGACAGCGGCAGCCCGAGGATCCGGCCGACGAAGTTCTCCCGGGTACGGGCGAGGACCCGTTCGCCGAGCAGCGTGGCCCGGGTGCGGGCGGCGCGGGCGAGCAGCGCGTGCCCGAGCAGGATGGCGACGAAGGCGAGGGCCAGGACGTCGACCCGGCCGGTGGTGGTGCCGTTCTTGACGGATTCGACGAGGTGCCCGAGCAGGCGGGGTCCGACCAGGCCGGCCACCAGGGCGGCGGCGAACAGGGCGAAGGTCACCGCCAGTCGGCGGGCCTCGCCCCGGAGGAAGACGCGGATCCAGGCGCGGACCTCGGCCCGGTCGGCGAGCGGCAGCCGGCCGGCGCCACCGGGTGCGGCGACGGGCTCCGGGTCGGTGTCGGGACCCGGAGCGGGCGCCCGGACGGGGGTGGTGGTCATGAGGGCACTCCCGTGGAGCGGTCGGGGCCGCCGGGGGCGGGCTCGGCGTCGAGGCGGACCACGTGGTCGGCGGCGCCCCGCCACAGTGGGCTGTCGCTGAAGACCACCGTGGTCCGGCCGGCGCGCAGGGCGGCGACCCGGTCGACGATCCGGGCCTCGGTGTGGGCGTCGACGGAGGCGGTGGGATCCTCCAGGATCAGCAGGTCGGTGGCCGCGAGCAGGGCACGGGCGAGGACCAGCCGCTGGCGCTGCCCACCGGACAGGGTGCGGCCCCCCTCGTCCAGCCAGGCGTCCGGGCCCCCGGGCAACGCGTCGACGACGTCGGTGGCGTCGGCCGCGAACAGGGCCCGGGCCACGGCTTCGCGGGACCGGGCGGACCCGGCCGTCAGCTCCTCCCGGACGGTGCCGCTGAACAGGACGTCGGCGGGGCCCGAACGCAGCGACCGGGCGGCCAACTCGTCGGGATCGGCCCGCTCCAGGGGTACCCCGCCCAGCAGGACGGTCGCCGCGCCGCCGGCGCCGGGCCGGCTCAGCCGGTCGGCCAGCTCGCCGGTGCGGTCGGCGGGCGCGGTGACCACGGTGAGGCGACCGGCGCCGGCGGTGATCCCGGTGTCCGCGTCGACCACCGCGAGGGCGCCGGCCGGCAACGGTTCGGGCCGGGCCGGTCGGACGGTGTCGGGGGTCAGCCGCAGCAGGGCGCAGACGCGGCCGGCGGCGACCTTGGCGAGGCTGAGGGTCTCGGCGGCCTCGGTGGCGGTGCTGACCGGAAGGGTGAGGAAGGCGGACGCGCCGTAGAACGCGATGAGTTCACCGGCGGTGATGGTCCCCTCCAGCGCGAGTCGGGCGCCCAGCCAGACGATGCCGACGGTGACCAGCCCGGGCAGGAGCACGCCGGCCGCCTGGAGCCAGGCCTCCATCCGGCCCGCCGACTCACCGGCCCGCCGCACCTGCTGACTGGTGCGCCTGAACCCCTCGGCGAAACCGGCCTCGCCGCCGATGCCGCGCAGGATGCGCAGGCCGGCCACGATGTCGCCGGCCTGGGAGGTGGCGATGCCCATCTGCTCGCGCTGCGCCTCGTCGCGCTCCTGGAGCGGCCGCAGCAAGGGGCCGATGCCGAGGACGGCGGCGGGGACACCGATGAGTACGGCGAGTCCCAGGACGGGCGAGGTGACCGTGAGGGCCACCGCCACCAGGACGGCGGCGACGACCGCCCCGATGGTGCGGCCGACGACCTCGAAGGCGTTGCCGATGCTCTCCACGTCGGCGGCCGCCGAGGCCGCCACGTCCCCCGAGCGGGCCTTGCCGCGCAGGGCCGCGCCGAGCCGTACGACCTGCCGCATCAGTACGCGGTGCGTGACCGACAGGGCGTGCGCCTCGGCGCCGACGGCGGCCTGGATGAGGCCCGCGCCCGCGACGGCCTGGAGGACGCCCAGGCCCAGGGTGAGCAGCGCCCACAGGTACAGCCCGACCTGCCCGTCGGCCCGGCCCGCCTCGTCGATGGCCCGCCCGATGACCAGCGGTATCAGGGCGAGGGGGACCATCCACAGGGCGCCGAGCACGGCGGCCAGGACCAGCGGCCAGGGGCGGATCCGGGCCAGCCACCACAGGTAGGCCCAGGGCCCGCGGGCGTCCGCCTCGGGCACGTCGGCGGGGTCGACCGAGGCGTCGAAGAGTCGGTTGCTCACAGGTACCGGTCCCGGGTGCCCGCGCGGTCGACCTTGCCGGTACGGGTGTGCGCCAGTTCGGGCACCACGAGGATCCGGTCGGGGACGAACGGGCCGGGGACGGTGGCCCGCAGCCGCTCGCGCAGCGCCGCCGCGGCGGCCGCGGGGTCCGGGGGCGGCCCGCCCGCGGCGGGCTCCCGTACGTCGTGCGACCCGGTCGCCGGCACCACGAAGGCGACCAGGACCGTGTGCTCACCCTTGTCGTGCGCCACGGCGGCGACGGCCGTCACCCCCGGTAGGGCGCCTAGGGCCCCCTCGACGTCCAACAGGTCCACCCGGTGCCCGCGGATCTTGACCTGGTGGTCGACGCGGCCGTGGAAGACGAGCGAGCCGTCGGCGCCCTCGGAGACGAGGTCCCCGGTGCGGTACCACCGCTCGGCGCCGCCCACCGGCCCGGACTCGACGAACCGGGCGGCGGTGCGCACCGGATCGTCGACGTAACCCGTGGCCAACTGAGGTCCCGCCACCAGGAGTTCACCCGGCCCGTGGGGCGCGTCCGGCCTCGGCTCGACGCGCTGGCGTACCGAGGGCAACGGGCGGCCGATCGGCAGCCCGTCGGGGAAGTCCGCGGGCGCGCCCGGGCCGGCGAGGACGGCGCTGTGGGTGACCAGCGCGGTCTCCGTGGACCCGTAGGTGTTGAGCAGGACGACGTGGTCGGCGCCGAGCCGCCGCCAGCGGTCGAGCATGTCGGGTCGGACGGCCTCGCCGCCGATCACGACGGTCTCGACGGACCCGGGCAGGGAGCGGCCGGTGTCCAGCAGGTGGCGGGTCCAGAGGTGCCAGTAGTCGACGGGCAGGTTGACGAGGGTGACCTCGTGCTCGGTCAGGACCCGGTCGAGGTCTGCCTCGCTGTCCTCGTCGAGGACGACGAGACCGCCGGCCAGCAGGGTCGGCAGGATCTCCTCCAGGCTGGTGTCCCCGTCCACCCGGTGGAAGTTGAGGGCGACGGTGCCGGGCCCGACGCCGTACTGCCGGCTCAGGTGCGGCAGCACGGCGTGCAGCGCCCCGTGCGGGACCACCGCTGCCTTGGGGGCGCCGGTGGAGCCCGAGGTGAACAGCACGTACGCGGGGTCCTGCGGCCGTACGGACTCGCCGGCCGCGCGCGGCGGACCGTGCGAGCGGCCCCAGTTGGGTCGAAGGACCCGGTCGACGGCCGGTATCCGATCGGTCCCGGCGGTGGTGATGATCTCCCGGCAACCGAGGGACTTCAGGGCCCGGTCGGCGTGGCCGGCCGGCCCGTCGCCGACCGGGACGTACCCCCGGCCGGCGGCGAGCGTACCGAGGACCGCCGCGATGTCGCGGACGCTGTGGTGCGTGTGGATGGCCACCGGTGGTGCGCCGGGCGGGGTTCGGCCGGCCACCAGGTCGGCCACCGCCCCGGCCCAGCGAGCGAGTTGGCCGTATCCGACGGTCACTCCGTTGTCGATCACCGCGGGCCGGTCCGGATCCGCGTGGGCGATGGCGAAGAAGGGGTCCAGCACGCTGGGCAGGGTCATGGCAGGAGTCTTCCGGTCCGTCCGTGGGGTGGTGCAGGGGTGCCCGGGTCGAAGGGGGCGGTCTGGGGCCGTCGCGCCCGGATCCCGCCGGTCGGGCGGGCGGCGCGGGGCGGGCGGCGCGGGTCGGGCGAGATCCGGAAGTGACCGCCTGGTGCTGTGGCGGGAAAGGTTTGCCGGGTCGCGGTGTTCGGTGCGGTGCGTCGCGAGGCGGAGGGCCGCGGTTCGTACCGGACGTACTTCCGTGGTCCGACAACGCGGCGAGGTGCCGTGCCGGGCGCCGCGACCCGGTGGACCTTTCCCGCCACAGCACTAGGCGGCGTCCGATCCGGTCAGGGCGTGCAGGAGTGCGGTGAGGGCCTCCCGGTGGCGGGTGGCCAGCGCGCGCACGGTCGTTTCCCCGTACAGGGCGGTGGAGTACCACCACTCGACGCACAGTTTCGCGTCGTCGGTGGTGGCGATGACCTCGACGGGGTGCGGGCGCGTCCAGTGGGGGGCCGTGATGTCGCCGACCGGTTCCGGGGCGATGTCCGGCAGGAGGGTGCCCAGGGGGAGCGCGTCGGCGTCGTCGCCCTCGAAGTCGAAGGAGACGTTGCTGGGTGGGGCGGCGCGCAGCGCCGCGGCGATCCGGGGCCGGCCGTGCCGGGCGAGCGCACCGTGGCCCACTCCGCCGCCGGGCAGGGCCGCGAGGTGGCCCACGGTCCGGGCGAGGCGCTCGGCGGGGGAGCCGGGGGCCAGATCCAGGCGGACGGGGACCGTGGTGGTGAACCAGCCGGTGGTGCGGGCCAGTTGGGTGTCACCGACGGTCTCCTCGCGGCCGTGGCGCAGTACGTCCACGCGGACCGCGGGTTCGCCGAGGCGTTCGGCCAACACCTCGCCGAGGGCGTGCAGGACGAGGTCGCCCGGGTGGGCGCGGTGGGTGCGGGCCACCGCGTGGAGCCGGGCGGTGAGCTCCGCGGGGAACTCCTCGCGGTGGGTGGCGGCGCTCGCGGCGGTGTTCACGGCCCGCGGGTCCGCCACGGGGCGGTCCGGGGGCAGGGCGGCGGGAGTGCGGGCGACCTCCGTCCACCACTGCGCCTGCTCCTGCGCCTCGGGGGTGCGGGCGTGGGCCGCGAGGGTCCGCGCCCACTCCGGGTAGGAGGTGCCCTCGACCGGCCACACGTCGGACCGGCCCTCCTCCAGGGCCGTGTACACCTCCTCCAGATCGGCGAGCAGCACCGACCACGAGACCATGTCGATCGCCAACTGATGGACGACGATCAGCAGCCGACCGGGCCGCGACGGGCCGGCGTCGAAGCGCACGAAGCGGGCCACGCGTCCGGCCCGCGGGTCCAGGGAGCGCTGCTCGGCCGCGCACCGCAGGGTGACGGCGGCCGTCAGCTCCGCGTCGGCGAGCGCGCGGACGTCGACGGTGTCGAGCACCGGGCCGAGGGCGTCCGTCGCGGGGCCGCCGGTGGCCAGCGCCGACGTGTGCTGACGGGGCCGGCGGGCCGGGCGCTCCTCGACGCCGAGGCGCAGCGACGCGTGGCCGGCGACCAAGCGGCGCACGGCCTCGGCGAACCGTTCGGGGTCGACGTCCGGCCGGGTGGTGAACAGGAGAGCCTGGTTCCACTGGCCGCGCTCGCCCGTCTGCTCCTCCCAGGCCTGTTCCTGGGAGGGGGTGAGGACGACCGGGTCGTGGGCGGCGCCGGGCGGCGCGGCCTCGGTCGCGCCGCGCTGGGCGGCCCGTTCGGCCACGTGCGCGGCGAGGCCGGCCGTCGTCAGCCCGGGGGCGAACAGCTCGCGCAGTTGCACCCGTACGCCGAAGGCCGACTCGACGCGGCGGGCGGTGCGGATCAGGTCGAGCGAGTCCACGCCGAGGTCGCGCAGCGGTGCGGTGAGGTCCGCGTCGGGGATCAGGACCGCCTCGGCGAGCCAGTCCACCAGCGTGACGCGGACCTCCTCGGCGGACGGTGTGGGCGGGGCCGACCGCCCCGCTGCCGGGGTCCGTTCGGCGGTGTGCGCGCTTACCGGGGCGGTCACGCGCCGGCCTCCCCGAGGGAGCCGGAGGGGCGGCGCACCAGGAAGGGCCCGACGGCGAGGGCGTCCAGGGGCAACCGGTGGAAGGTGGCGAGGGCGTCGCGGGGGCTGCACACGACCGGTTCGTCCCGCCCGTTGAAGGAGGTGTTCATCACGACGGCGGTGCCGGTGTGCCGGCCGACCTCGCCGATGAGGCGGTGGTAGAGGGGGTCGACCGCGGCGGAGACGGTTTGCGGGCGGGTCGTGCGGTCGCTGTGCACGACGGCGGGCATCGCCGCGGCCCCGGCCTCGGTCACCGGAGTGGTGACGATCATGTACGGCAGCGGGGTGGTGGTGCCGATGAGGACCTCGGCGGCCTCCTCCTGCATGCTCGGGGCGAACGGGCGCCACGCCTCGCGGTCCTTGATGCGTACGTTGACCCGGTCGCGCGTGGACTCGGGATCGGGTACGGCGACCAGGCTGCGGTGGCCCAGCGCCCGGGGGCCGCCCTCGGCCCGGCCCTGGAACCAGCCGGAGACCCCGCCCGCGGCCAGTACGTCGGCGGTGGCGGCGGCGATGTCGGCGGGCTCGGTGTACGCGGTGCCCGAGGCGTCCAGGACGTGCCGTATCTCGTCGGGGGACCACTGCGGGCCCCAGGCGACGGTGCCCGTCATGGGTTGGATGCGGTCGCCCTCCTGGGCGGCGACCCGGACCGCGGCGCCGAGCGAGACGCCCTGGTCCCCGGCGAGGGGCTGGACGAAGAGGTCCCGGACCTCGGGCATCCGCATGATCTTGCCGTTGAGGGTGGCGTTGAAGCCGACGCCGCCGGCGATCAGCAGCGTGGTCTCACCGGTCTCCCGCAGCAGCCCGCGGACCAGGCCCATGACGGCCCGCTCCAGGGCGGCCTGCGCGGTGGCGGCGACGTCGCGGTACTCGAAGGGGTCCCGGTCGGTGATGGTGGCGTACCGGCCGGCGCGGGCGTCGAAGCGGCGCACGCCGCGGTTGGGCGCCTCGGGGAGGGTCTTCTCCAGGTGCTCCAGCCAGTACCGGATGGTGGCCGTCTCCTCGTCCGTGGTGCCCGTGGAGCGCAGGTCGGGCGGGACGACGCCGATGCTGAAGTCCTCGTCGGCGAAGGCGAAGGCGCCACCGAAGGTGAGGTCGCCGGGGGTGCCGTAGGAGGCCAGACCCATCATCTTGCCCGCGGCGTCCGACCCGAGCCCGGCGTACTCGCAGACGGCGGCGTAGAAGTAGCCGAGCGACCAGCCGGGGGAGTGGGCGCGCAGCGTCTTGATCTCGCCGTCGATGCCGACGGCCAGGGTGGTGCTCTCGTTCTCGCCCTGGCCGTCGAGGACGAGGATCGCGCCGCGGTCGCGCCCGGAGAGGAGGTAGGCGCTGGCGGCGTGGGCGACGTGGTGGTTGACGAAGGTCAGCCGCGGGTCGCGCGACCGCGGGAACAGCGCCTTGGGCAGCAGGTGTTCCAGGCAGTCGGCGTCGTTGTCGAACCAGCCCAGACCGCGGTCCGCGAAGAGGGTGGGCAGGTCCCACCCGTGGGCGACGACATCGATGTCGTCCAGGGTGAGACCGCCCTGCGCGAGGCAGTACGCGGCGGCGTGGAGAGGAGCCTCCCCGTAGGCGTGCTTGTGACGGGTGAAGCGTTCCTCCTCGGCCAGGGCGATGACTTCGCCGTCCACGACGAGGCAGGCCGCACCGTCGTGGCTGGCACCGGGCCATCCGTTGACTCCGAGCACACGCATGTCAGTCCCCAAAGGTCGGTCGGGATCCGCCGGTTCCGCCTCGGGCCCGCAGGGCGCTCGGCGTCCGGTCTCGCCTACGGATCTTGGCGGCCGTCCGGGTTGTACACGACCTGTGAGTTTGTGCGGAGATCCGCGGCGAAGATCGCCGATGCCGCCTTCAGCACCGCGTTGGCGTGCCGGAGTTGCTCGACCTCGCTGCGCAGCCGCCGCAGTTCCGCCCGCTCGCCGGCGGTCAACGCGTCCCCGGCCGGCCGGCGCGCGGCGGCGACGGGCGGGGCGACGGCCCGGGCGGCGGCGCGCGGCTCGGCCCGGCGGGCCGCGGCGGGGGACGCGCCGGGCCCGGGGCGGCGATCCGCGGCCGAGGGGGAGGTCGCGGGCCGACCGGCGCCGCGCGGCTGGCCCCGGGCGGGGTTGTCGCGCGCCTCCAGTTCGCTGCTCAGGCGGTACCAGCGGCGGGTCCACGGCTCCGGATCACCCCCGCACGCGGTCACGTAGGCGAGCGTCACCTTCAGGGAGGGCTTGTGCAGTCCGCGCGCCGCCTCCGAAAGGGTGGCCACGGAGTAGTGGGCGCGTTTCGCCATGGTCCGGTAGGAGGGGTTGCCCGCCTGCTTGCGCAGACCGCGCAGGGTGTGGGCGAACTCCTCCAGCGGTCCGGCTGTGGGGTCTAACAACCGCTCTGGCCTGGGCATGCTTCTCCCCTGGTGGTGAAGTGGTGTCGAGCGAAGCGCATGTTCTGTGATGCCGTACAACCTGGTCAGTGGCGCACGGGTCCGTGACGAGGACCGGTTCGAGGGCCCGGAGTCAACCGAAAGACACCGCACCGGACCTCTCGGACATTGGTACATGCCAACGACATTTCCATCAATCGGCAGCCGATGGATCCGGCCACCGCGCGACCGGGTTCGTCCTGATCGGAGTGGGCCGGCCCGCTTCGCCGAACAGCCCGTCCCGGGGCGTTCCCCGAACGTTCCGCTTCCTGTCGCGACGTGTTGTGCCGTCAAGGATCGCCGCAGTTCGTTGGCCGTACAACCATCCGCCTTCGGCGCCATGTTGTACAGGGGCACAGGGCCCGAGCACCCCGTACAACACGCCCTCGTGTACAACGCCGGGGCTCTGCAAGATCGGTTCCCGTAAGCCGACACGGCCGAAACCGACGGGAATGGGTGGCGGGCTGGTGGACACAGCACACGGCCAGACGGAGTCAGCTGGGCTCGAAGAGGTCTACGAGTACCGGAACAGTCCGCTCGTGGAACCGGACTGGCGGCGTCTGCCCGGCTGGCGGGCGGTCACCGAAGCCGAATGGGCGGACCCGCAGTGGCAGCGCGCCCACTGCGTCAAGGACGCGAAGGGACTGCGCGCGGTCGTCGGCGACCTGCTCGACGAGCGGTTCTACGAGGACTGGGAGCAGGACCGGCTGCACCGGGCCACCATGTCGGTGCTGCTGCCGCCCCAGATGCTCAACACCATCGCGCCCGACACCGCGGCCGCCCGTCCGGGCGAGCTGACCAAGGCCTTCTACGACGACCCCGTACGGCGCTACATGCTGCCGGTGTTCTCCGACCGGCACCCCCAATGGCCCTCGCACCCGATGGCCGATCGGGACTCGTTGCACGAGCAGGACATGTGGGTGGTGGAGGGACTCACCCACCGCTACCCCACCAAGGTGCTGGCGGAACTGCTGTCGACCTGCCCCCAGTACTGCGGGCACTGCACCCGCATGGACCTGGTGGGCAACTCGACCCCCCAGGTCACCAAGAACAAACTCCAACTCAAGCCGGTCGACCGGGCCGAGCGGATCCTGGGGCACCTGCGCGGCTCTCCCGGCATCCGGGACGTGGTGGTGTCCGGGGGCGACCTCGCCAACCTGCCCTGGCCGCGGCTCGAACGCTTCGTGGACGGCCTGCTGGACATCGACTCGATCCGCGACATCCGGCTCGCCAGCAAGGGGCTGATCGGACTGCCCCAGTACTGGAACTCCACTCCGGTGCTGGAGGGGATCGAGCGCCTGGCCCGAAAGGCCCGCTCCCGCGGGGTGCGCGTCGCGCTGCACACCCACGCCAACGCCGCGCAGCAGGTGACGCCCGCGGTGGCGCGTGCGTCCTGGGCCCTGTTGGGCGCCGGTCTGCACGACGTGCGCAACCAGGGCGTGTTGATGCGCGGGATCAACGACAGCGCGCACGACCTGCTCGACCTGTGCTTCGCGCTCGTCGACCACGCGGGCATCACTCCGTACTACTTCTACATGTGCGACATGATCCCGAACGCCGAGCACTGGCGGGTGCCGTTGCACCGCGCCCAGCTGATTCAACGTCAGATCATGGGTTACCTCCCGGGGTTCTCCACCCCGCGCCTCGTGTGCGACGTACCGCTGGCCGGCAAACGGTGGGTCGACCAGGTCGACTCCTACGACCGTGACCTCGGGGTCTCGCACTGGAGCAAGAGCTACCTCACCCCGCTGGAGGCGGCCGACCCGGACGCCCACAGCGGCTCCTACCACTACTACGACCCCATCGACACGCTGCCGCCCTCCGGGCAGCGCTGGTGGCGGGAAGCCCGTCAGGGGTAGAGAAGGGACAGTTGCACAGCCATGAGCAGTCTGCGTCCACGGCGTGAAGAACCGCCGGTGCTGGAGGAGTGGTACCGCCGCCACCTCGGCCCGGACATCCACGACATCAGCTCCAGCGGCGTCCACCCGTACACCTTCGCGGAGATACGCGACCTGTGCCGGATCCCGGTCGACGACGTCGACCGGATCGTCATGGACGACAGCGTCTCCCAGGGCGGCGCCGGCGTCCGCCGGGCCATCGCCGACCGGTACGCGGGCGGCGACGCCGACCGGGTGCTCGTCACCCACGGGTCCAGCGAGGCCATCGCCCTGACACTGAGCACGCTGCTGCACCCCGGTGACCGGGTCGTCCTCCAGGAGGGCATCTACCACTCGCTGGGCCACTACCCGCGGGCGGCCGGTTGCGACCTGGTCGAACTGCCGGCGCGGGCGGTCCGCGACGGTGTGATCGACCCCGACGTGCTGGCGGACGTGATCGCCCCCGGTACCGCGGCCGTGATCGTCAACTTCCCGCACAACCCCACCGGCGTCACCCTGTCCGGCCAAGGCCTCAAGGCGCTGACGGAACGGACCGCGGAGACCGGCGCGGTGCTCGTGTGGGACGCCGCGACCGCCGAGATCGCCCACCGCTGGGACGTGCTCCCCGACCCCGGCGCCGACGGCGGCGACACGGTGTCGTACGGCACCTTCTCCAAGACGTTCGGCCTGCCCGGACTGCGGGTGGGCTGGGCCGTCGCGCCCGAGGAACTGATCACCTCCACCTATCCGCTGCGCGACCGGACCACCCTGTTCCTCTCCCCGCTGGTCGAGCTGGTCGCCGAGCGCGCCATGCGCCACGCCGACGAGCTGATCGGCGTACGGGCGGCCGAGGCGCGGCGCAACCTCGCGCACCTGACGCGGTGGACGGCCGAGCACGCGGACCAGGTCCGCTGGACCCCGCCCGAGGGCGGCGTCTGCGCGCTGCCCGTCTTCCGTGAGCTGGAGCGCGCGCAGGCCGGACCGGAAGCGGTGGAACGGTTCTGCCTGGAGCTGCTCGCGCGCCACCGCACCCTGCTGGTGCCGGGCACCGCGTTCGGGATGCCGCACGGCGCCCGGCTCGGCTTCGGCGGCCCCGAGGAGGACTTCCGCGCCGGCCTCGCCGGCCTGTCGGACTTCCTGCGGACCCGGGGGGCCGGACGGTGACGGCCGCGCCCGGCTCCGATCCGCTCGACCTGTGGGACCTCGCGGTGCGCGACCACGCCGACGGGCCCGCGCTCGTCACCCCCCGGCGCGTCCTGTCGTACCGGGACGTGGACCGGCTCACCGACGCCTGGGCCGACTCCCTCGCGAAGCGCGGCGCCGGCCCGGGGGAGTTGGTGGGGCTGGCCTTCGCCGACCCCGCACGCACCGTGCTCGGCATGCTGGCGGCGCTGAAGGCCGGAGCCGGGTTCACCGTCCTCGACGACCGACTGCCGCCCGCCGCCCGGGCGGAGCTCGTCGGCCGCACCGCGGCGAGGGTGTGGCTCGGCGACGGCCGGCACGCGCCGGAAGGGGCGTACGTACCGGACGAGGCCGCGGCGGACGCGGCCGGTTCCGCCGCCGCGGACCGGTCGGGGCGGGCCGCCGGGTCCGACACGGCGTACGTCCTGTTCACCTCCGGCTCCACCGGCCGGCCCAAGGGCACCGTCATCGAGCGGGACGCGCTGCGCCGGTTCGCGCACGCTGTCGCGCGGCGGTTGGAGCTGACGCCGGGCGACCGGTGGCTCCAGGTGGCCTCGCTGGGCTTCGACGTGCTGATCGAGGAGGTGTTCCCCGCGTTCGCCGCCGGCGCGGCCGTCGTGTGCCGCGAGGACACCCAGGCCCTGGACGCCGAGGAACTGCACCTCACCCTCGCCCGGACGCGGACCACCGTCGTGGAACTGTCCACCCAGTACTGGCTGGAGTACGCCCGCTGGCTCGACGCCCGCGGCGCCACCACCCCGAGCACGCTGCGCACGGTCGTGGTGGGCGGCGAACGGATGGACCCCCGCCCCTACCGCGACTGGCAGGCGCGGCAACCCGCCGCCCTCGCCCACGTGTACGGGCTCACCGAATGCACCGTCAGCTCCACCTTCTACACCGGGCGGCTGCCCGCCGACGCCGAGGAAGTGCCGCTCGGCACCCCCCTGCGCGACGTGGACATCAGCATCCGGCGGGACGGCCGCCCGGTGCCGGACGGCGAGAGCGGGGAGATCCACATCGGCGGCCCGCTGCTGGCCCGCGGCTTCCTGGACGACGAGGCCGCCACCGCCCGACGCTTCGTACCCGACCGGTACGCCGCCGAGCCCGGAGCGCGCCTTTACGTGACCGGCGACCTCGGCCGGATCGACGCCGACGGGCAACTGGTCTTCCTCGGCCGGGTCGACGACCAGATCAAGATCCGCGGGCACCGGCTGGAGCCGGCACGGGTGGAGCGCGTCCTGTGCGAGCTGCCCGACGTCGACCAGGCGGTGGTGCTGCCCGATCCGGAGACCGGCACCGCCCTGTGGGCGTTCACCGTGCCGACCGATCCGGCGACGGCGCCGCCGCCCGGGGAGGCCGTGCGCCTCACGGGCGCCGACCGGGACGCGCTGATGGGCCCGCTGGAGGCGCGACTGCCCGACTGGGCCGTACCGCGGGTGCTGCACCGGGTGTCCGTCCTGCCGAAGAACGCGCACGGCAAGGTCGACAAGCGGCGGCTGGCCGCCTGGGCGGCCGCGGTGACGGCCCCGTCCGGAGCCGGAGCCGGATCGGTGGCCGGCCCGGGCCCGCGGGCGGCGCACGCGCGGGGCGCCGCGGATTCCGGCCGGGGGGAGCCGCCGGACTCCGTGCTGGCGCTCTTCCGGGAGGTCCTGGACGCCCCCGGATTCGGCCCCGACGACGACTTCTTCGACCACGGCGGGCAGTCCCTGCTCGCCATGCGCCTGCTCACCCGACTGCGGGAGTCCCATCCCGCCGCCGCCGGACTGCGGGCGAGCGCCCTCTTCACCCACCCGACCCCGCGCCGACTGGCCGGAGCCCTCGCCGACCGCGCGACGGCCCGGGCCTGACGACGGCGTCACCGGAGCGCCGGGTCGCCGACCGCCGGGTCGCCGAACACCGGGTCACGGTCCGCGCCGGCCCCCGGCAACCCGTACCCGTCCGCGACCCGCGACCCGCACCACCGGCCGCACCGGTCGGCCGCCCCACCACCGCAGGGCAGCCCGTCACCCGACGGCCCGTACCACCCGAGGGCCCGCGAACCCGGCTCCGGCCGCCCCGCGGGCAGCAACCCGTCCCGACCACTCAGCGAGAGTTGGCATGTCGAACCTCACCGACCAGTCCACGCCCGGCTACACCCTCACGGCCGACGAGGCCTCCGCCATCGCGGAACTCGGTCTCGAACTGGCCTCCCACTACCCGTCCTTCGGCGACCCCGTGTTGCTGCGCGACCTGCCGCGGCTCGCGGCCCGGCTCCCCGAAGGCGTGCAGCACTTCCTGCGCGAGTTCAAACTGGCCGACCGCCGGGGCCACACCGTGATCCGCGGCCACGACTTCGACCAGGAACGGATCGGCCCCACCCCCGACCACTGGCGGGGCCGTGCCCGGCCCGGGCCCGAGTTCCCCGAAGAGCTGCTGCTGATGCTGTACTCGGCGCTGCTCGGCGAGCCCTTCGGATGGGCCACCCAGCAGGACGGCCACCTCGTGCACGACATCTTCCCGATCCGGCAGCACGAGAACGACCAGCTCGGGATGGGCAGCAAGGAACTGCTGACCTGGCACACCGAGGACGCCTTCCACCCCTACCGCAGCGACTACCTGATCCTCGGAGCGCTGCGCAACCCCGACCACGTGCCCACGACGGTCGGTGAACTCGACCTGTCCTCCCTGTCCGTCGAGGACATCGACATCCTCTTCGAGCCGCGCTTCCACATCGCGCCCGACGAATCGCACCTGCCGAAGAACAACACGATCGCCTCGACGGAGGAGGCGGCCCGGTTCGCCACCATCCAACGGATGATCGACGAGCGGCCGCTCGCGCCGCTGCTCTACGGCTCGCGCCTGGACCCGTACATGCGCCTCGACCCGTACTTCACCTCCGTTCCCGAGGAGGACACCGACGCGCGGCGCGCCTACGACGCGCTGTTCAAGGTGGTGGACGCCGGGATGCGCGAGGTCGTCGCGGACCGGGGCGACGTGCTCTTCATCGACAACCACCGTGCCGTGCACGGCCGGTTGCCGTTCCGGGCCCGCTACGACGGCACCGACCGTTGGCTGAAGCGGGTCTGCGTGACGAGCGACCTGCGCCGCTCCCGCGAGATGCGGGCCACCGCCGACACCCGCCTGCTGGGCTGACCCGCCGGTGTCCCTCACCCTGACCGACCTGTCCCGGGACCCGTGGCTGCTGCCCGAGGTGGACGCCCTCATCGGCGCCAACATGCCGGCCTTCATGAGCTGGGAGTCCCCCGGCAACTGGCGCTGGCACGGCATGTACGACCGCCACCCCGCCCACCAGCTCTGCCTGGTGGACGAGGACGGGCGCCTGGTCGCTGCCGGCAACGGGCTGCCGGTCCGCTGGGACGGCAGCGCCTCCTCGCTGCCGTCCGGCAGTGACGAGGTCCTGGTGGAGAACGTCGACCGCGGCCCGCCCGACCGACCCGACGCCGTGTGCATGCTGTCGGTGTCCGTGGATCCCGCCCGCCGGGCCGAGGGCCTCGCGGAACGACTGCTGACGGAGGTCCGGCGGCGGGCCGCGACCGACGCCCCGCGGGGGGTGATCATCCCGGTCCGGCCCACCCGCAAGCCGCGCTACCCGCTGATCCCGATCGCCGAGTACGCGGCCTGGCGCCGGCCCGACGGCCGCTGCTTCGACCCCTGGCTGCGGACCCACCTCGACCTCGGAGCCCGTCAACTGGGCATTGCCGACCGGTCCCTGGTGATCCGTCAACCGGTAATCCGATGGGCGGAGTTCCTCGGGCATCCGCTGCCCGGCCCGGGGGATTACCCGCTGCCCGGCGCCCTCGTCCCGCTGCGCGTCACCGAGGACGGCCACGGCACGTACGCCGAGCCCAACGTCTGGGTCCACCACCCCGCCGGACCCGCCGGCCCGTAACCCGGTCCGGGACCCCACCACCCCCGATCCGCTCCGCGTCACACCCCCTTCGACGAACCTGGAGAGACCCATGCCTCCCGTACGCCTCGCGATCGTCGGATGCGGCGCCGCCGCCCGCGGCTGCCACCTGCCCGCTCTGCCCCCGCTCAAGGGCGACGTGCGGCTGACCGCGCTCATCGACCGCGACCCCCGTCAGGCCGAGGCAGCCCTCGCCCTGTACCGGGAACTCGGCGGCGCCGACGCCGACCAAGTGGTCCTCGCCACCGACCCGGCCGAGGCCGCCGACGCCTACGACGCCGCCGTGGTCGTGGCCCCGCACACCCTGCACGCGCCGATCGTGCGGGCGCTGCTGGCGGCCGGCAAGCACGTCCTGCTGGAGAAGCCGATGACCACCACCGTCGAGGACGCCGAGGGCCTGGCGGCCACCGCCGCGGCCGACGGCGCCCCCGTACTGGCCATGGCCCACCCGCGCCGGCTCTTCCCCGCCTACGCCTGGGTCAAGCGGCTCATCGACAGCGGCGAACTCGGCGAGGTGGTGCGCGTCGACTGGTCGGAGGGCCACCCCTACGCCCACGAGCCCGTCTCCTGGTCGATGTTCGACCGGCGGCTCGCCGGCGGCGGCGTGCTCACCGACACCGCCTCCCACGTCTTCGACACCCTGCTGTGGT
Source organism: Streptomyces sp. NPDC029836 (assembly GCF_055574495.1). Taxonomy (NCBI): domain Bacteria; kingdom Bacillati; phylum Actinomycetota; class Actinomycetes; order Kitasatosporales; family Streptomycetaceae; genus Streptomyces; species Streptomyces sp. NPDC029836. The sequence goes on from NZ_JBVHZI010000003.1 coordinate 45,066, forward strand.
GGCTGGGCCCCGAGGTCGAGGTGGTCCGCTACGAGGACGACTCCCTCGGCGGGGTGGAGGCGGACGCCTCCGCCCACCTGCGCTTCGGCGCCGCCGACGTGCACTGCCACTTCAGCCGGGTGCGCGACCTCGGCATCAGTTGCAAGGTCACCGGCACCCGGGCGACCGTCACCATCGGGACCGACTTCCCGGCGGGGGAGTGCACCCTGATCACCGCCGAAGGGGTGGAACTGCACCGCGGCGACGTGGAGGCCGTCGCCCCGGCGCAGGACGAGTGGGAACCGCTCTTCACCGAGCAGCTCGCCAACTTCGCCGCCGCCGTACGCGGAACCGCCCCCGCCCACTCCAGCGCTCAGGACGGCGTACGCGTCGTCGAGCTGATCCAGGAGTGCTACGACGGCCCCGCCCGTACCCCGTCCGCGCAGCCGTGGACCACGCGCGACGCGGGCGAGGCTCCCGCGCTCGGCGGCCGCACCGTGGCGGTCACCGGAGCGAGCGGGTTCATCGGCGGTCGGCTCGTCGAGCGGCTGGTCCTCGGCACCGGGGCCCGCGTCCGGCCCGTGGTCCGCGGCTTCGGTCGGGCCGCCCGGCTGTCCGTCCTGCCGCAGGAGCGGGTGGAGTTCCGCCGGGGCGACCTGCTGGACCCGGACACCCTCCGGACCGCGTTCGAGGGCTGCGACACCGTCGTGCACTGCGCGTTCGGCAGCTCCGGCGACGAGTCCGGCCGCTGGGACGCCTCCGTCCGGGGCACCGCGAACGTCCTGGCGGCCGCCCGGGCCGCCGGCGTCCGTCGCGTCGTGCACCTCAGCACCATCGACGTCTACGACCCGGCCGTCACCGGAGCCCTGACCGAGGACTCCCCGGCCCGCCCGGCCGACCCCGCCGACCGGGAGTACGAGCAGCAGAAGCTCGCCGCGGAGCAGCTCGTCCTGGAGGCCCACGGCGACGGCCTGGAGACGGTCGTGCTCCAGCCGGGCGTCGTCCACGGCCCGTGGGGCGGCCAGTGGACCACCGCCCAACTGCACCGTCCCGAAGACGACTTCGACCAGCTCCCGTCGGGTGGCGACGGAGGGGTCTGCAACGCCGTGTACGTCGACGACCTCGCCGAAGCCGTCCTGCGCGCCGTGGACACCGAGGCGGCCGCGGGCGAGCGCTTCCTCGTCGGCCACCCCGAGGAGCTCCGCTGGGGCACCTTCTTCGACGCGGTCCGTACCCTGCGCGGCCTCGGCGGTCCCGCGACGGCGTCCGCCGGGGAGCCGGCGACGGCCGCGGAACCGGTCCCCGACTGGGAGTTGGAGCTGTACCGTTCGACCGCCCGCGCGGACTACGACAAGGCCCGCCGGATCCTCGGCTTCACCGCGCGCACCCCCTTCGCCGAGGCCGTCGCGCCGACCGGCGAGTGGGCCCGCTGGGCGGGGGAACTGCCGGGAGCCGGCGCGTGACGGGCGTCACCGACGTCCTCGTGGTCGCGCCGCACCCCGACGACGACGTGATCGGCTGCGGCGGGTCCATCGCCAAACACGTGCGGGACGGGGCCCGGGTGACGGTCGTCATCGTCATCGGCCGCGAACGCAGCGCCCTCGACGACGCGGTGACCGACGCCGAGTTCACGGCCGAGACCGAAGCGGCCGCCAAGGCCCTGGGCGTGCACCGCTGCGTCCGCTTCGACGAGCCCTCGCGGGACTTCGTCCTCTCCCGCCGGGTCCATCTGGACCTCGTACGGGTGCTGCGGGAGGTCCGGCCCCAGGTGGTGTACCTGCCGCACGACAACGACGACGACGTCGAACACCGCATGGTGCACCAACTCGCCCTTGAGGCGCTGTGGATGGCCCAGTCGGAGTTCTTCCACGAGGCGGGCGGCCCGCCCAGCCCCGCACCCCGTCTGGTGCTCGGCTACGAGGTGTGGGCGCCGATGGCGCGCTTCCAGTACGTCGAGGAGATCGACGGGCAGATCGAGGCCAAGGTCGAGGCGATGCGCGCGTACGTCTCCCAACTGCGGCACGCCGCCTGGGACGAGGGCATTCGCGGCCTGGCCCGCTACCGGGGCGCCGTCTCGGCCGGCTCGGGGCACGCGGAGGTGTTCCAGGTGCTGAGCCTGGGCGCCGCGCCGGCCCCGGCCCACGCCGCCGCCGACCCCGGGGGAGGCGGTCATGACTGACCGGCTGCTGGTCTGCGGAATCGGCTCCGGGATGGACCGTTCCCTGCTGGAACTGCGGTCCCCGCAGTGGGAACTGATCGTGGCCACGGACCACCCGACGGACCGCGCCCGGGCCGCCGCGGACCTCCTGCTCGTGTGCGATCCGAACGACGCCGTCGCGGTGCTCGCGGAGCTGTCCGCGGCCGGCGTCGACCGTCTCGACGGGGTGTTCTCGCTGGGCGCGGACAACCCGCCGGTGATCAGCGTGCTCGCCGGTCGCTTCGGCTGCCCGGGGCTGCCGCTGGAGACGGCCCTCGACTGCACGCTGAAGGACCGGCGGCTGAGGATCCTGCGCGCCGCCGGACTCGACCTGCCCCGGTTCGCCACCGCCGAGAGCGTCGGCGAGGCGGTCCGGGCCGCCGCCGACATGGGCCTGCCGGCCGTCATCAAACCCAGCGACCAGACCGGGTCGTTGGGTGTGCTGAAGGTGGAGTCGGCCGCGCAGGTCCGCACCCTGGCCGAGGAGGCGCTGCGGCTCAGCCCCGGCGGGCGGATCGTCATCGAGGAGTTCCTGGAGGGCACCGAACACACCCTGGCGGCCTTCATGGTCGACGGCGAACTGCACCGGTTCGGGTTCGCGGACCGGGAGTACGGCCGCAAGGAGGAGTTCGCCCCCCACTTCTTCGAGGGCGGCGACACCCTTCCCAGCCGGCTGACCCCGGAGCAGATCGAGGAGGTCACCGACACGGTCCGGCGCGGGGCGCGCGCCCTGCGCCTGGACCCGGCGGTCATCAACACCGACGTCCTGCGCACCCACGACGGACGGGTGATCCTCCTGGAGATCACCTGCCGGCTGACCGGCGCCCGCATCGCCACCGAGGTGATGCGGCTGGCCACCGGCGTCGACCCGCTGCCCAACGTGGTCCGGCTGGCCCTGGGCAAACCGCTGCGGCCGGCCGAACTCGCGCCCCGGCAGCTGCGGGCGGTGGTGCAGCGGTTCGTCCCGGCGGACGGGGGCGTCGTCGAGTGGGTGGGCGACCCGCGCGACGTGGCCCGCCGGACCGGCGTGCACGACGTGTTCTGGGGCCTCGACCTGGCCCCCGGCACCGTGGTGCCGCCCTACCGCGGCGGAGCTGACGTCCTGGCCGGGGTGATCGCCCACGCCGAGCACCTAGCGGAGGCCGAGGCCATCGCCGAACGCACCTTGCGCGCCCTGCCCCTGCGCTTCAAGGCCGCGTCCCCGTGACCGCGCCGGCGCGCCGAGACACCCGTACGCACACGAGTTGACGAGGGAGAACAGCAATGGCCACCGACCTGGTGGACGAGGCGGCGGTCGACGAGGGCATCGCCCGGACCGCCGTGGTCATCGCCCTGCGCGACGACCTGCGTATCGCCGACTGCATCGCGTCGATCGACGAGGACGTCGAGATCGTCCTGGCGCTCAACGGGCCCAGCGACGCGGTACTGAAACTGATCGCCGACCACCCCCGCCCGCTGACCGTCACCGAGATCGAGGACGTCGGCAACCTGGGCGCCGCCTACAACGCGGGAGCCGCCGCCACGGACCGGCAGTACCTGCTGCTGATGGACTCCGACTGCACCTTCGCCCCGGGGGTGGTCCGCGCCATGGTCCGCGAGGTGCTCACCCAACCGGTGGTCAAGGGCCAGGTCGTGTACGGGCAGTCGGACGGACTGCTCAGTCAGCTCACCGCGCGGGTGAGGGAGTTCGACGAGGGGGACTACGTCAGTGCGCTGTCCCCGCCGCTGGTCTACAACCGTGACATCGTCGCCCACATCGGCGGCTACCACTTCGACGAGCTGATCCACTGGTGCGAGGACCGGGAGTTCGACTTCCGGCTCCAGCTCGCGGGGATCCCCGTCGTGTACCTGCCGCAGGCGCGGATCTTCCACGACGCCCAGCACGGCTTCGCCAACATGCGCAGCTACTTCCGCTACGGCGTCGGCGAGGGCATCGCCCAGGAGACCGGCGTGTTCACCACCCCGGCGGTACCGGTGCTCTGGCGGGTGTTCGAGGCCTCCCGCACGCTGGTGCACTGCGCCCGCGACAAGGGCGTGGCCGCGGCGGCCTACTACGCCCTGCTGAAGGCGGCCTTCCACACCGGCACCGCCCACCACCTGCTGAACGACCCCTACCGGGTCCGCGACCGCTACCCGGGCCCGGCCAAACGGGCCCGGATGGTCCGCTCGATCCCGCAACACAGCACCCGACTGACCGGCGCCCAACTGCGCCGGCTGCGGCGGGCCCACTGGGAGGCGGGCCGGCGGATCGAGAAGGTGGCCGACCTCTCGGTCTTCCACCCGGACGCCGCCGGCCCGGGCGCCCCGTCAACCGCCGGGCAGCCGCCGCAGCAGCAGGTGTGAGGGATGGTCACCGCCGTGGTGGACGGTGTGGTGGGCGAGGGTCCGCGGATGGACGTCGAAGCGCGGGGCGTTGCTCGCCGCGACCTCCAGCCGTATCCGGTGGCCCGCCCGGAACACGTGGCACACCGCGCCCAGCGCGACGGTGACCTCGACCGGCCCACCGGGAGCGGGCGTCGCGTCCGCTCCCGGCTCCAGGCGGCGCACGCCGTCGCACAGCAGCTCCGCCCGGCCGTCGGGGTGGACGTCGACGAGCTTGCCCGTCACGTCCGCGCCCGCCGCGTCCGGGGTCACGTACACGGTCAGGGCCGTGTCGCCGACGACGGTCAGCGGCGCGGCGAGCGACTCCCCGGTGAAGCACAGCACGTCGGGGCGCCGCTCCACCTCGCGCTGGTCCAGCGGGCCGCAGTCGCCGCCGGTGAACTGGCCGGGCAGGGCGGTGGCCCCGCCGGTGGTGGGCACCGGGTCGGCCGGGTCGTGACGCAGCCGGTCGGCTCCCGGGATCCGCGGCGCCGGACCGGACGTCAGGTCCCGGCCCCGCAGGTGCAGTACGAGGTCCCGCGCGCCGGGGACGGGCCACTCGGGGAAGGAGCGCCACTCGTCGGCGCCGGTCACGAACAGCCGCACCGGATCGGCCTCCGAGCCGCTTTCCCCGCGCCGCCGCAGATACCGGTCGAAATGCTGCACGTGGAGGCCGGTGACATCAATGCTGCGTTCGTCGCCGGCCGTCCCGTAACGGCGCTGCGGGAATATCCCCCCGGTGACGCAATGGGACCACGGGCCGACCACCAGTCGGGACGGGATTCCACATTCCTTGATTCCCCGGTAATTCTCCAGGGCGCCGGCCAGGAATATGTCGTACCAGCCCGTGAGGTGCAGCGCCGGGACCTCGATCGCCGGATACGAGGCACGGGGCGCCGCGCGCCGCCAGTACGGATCGCCGGCCGGATGCTCGCGCCACTGCCGGTAGTACGGGGCCAACCGGTCCAGCAGCTCGGCAGCGGCCTGCGGATCGCGGTAGAGCCCGTCGATCCCGTCGACCGCGCGGGTCACCTCGGCGAGTTCCGGGCCGCTCAGCCCGGCCCCCTCCAGCAGCAGGTCGTACAGCACCCAGTACAGGACGAAGCCCAACTGGAAGGCCCCGCCCTGGTGGGTCCAGCCCTCGTCGAAGCCGGATCCGGCCACGTGCGGGGCGATCGCGCCCAGCCCGGGCGGACGTTCGGCCGCGGCGAGCAGGGCGGCCATCGCCTCGTACGAGCGGCCGAACAATCCCGCCGAGCCGTCGCACCAAGGCTGCCCCACCGCCCACGCGACCGTGTCCGCGCCGTCCCGCGCCTCGTGCCAGTACGGCTCGAAGGTCCCGCCGGAGTCGAACCGGCCGCGTACGTCCTGCACCAGCAGCGCGTAACCGGAGCGGACCAGGCGCAGGCCGTCGACGGACGCGCCCCCCGGGCTGCCGGATTTCCCGTAGGGCGTCCGGCGCACCAGGACCGGCACCGGATCGGCCGTTTCCGGCCGGTAGAGGTCGGCACTCAACAAGGTGCCGTCACGCACGGGTATTTTCAGATCGTGTTCCACGACAATTCGCACCCGCCCATATTCCATCAGGACGAGGGAATTCACAATGCAGTCCTCCGGAATCCATTTCCTGGAACCGTTCTTCGGGACGGCGCGTTCGGATCCGGGCCGCCCGGCCGTGGTCGACAACGGACTCGTCGTCGGCTACGGCACCCTCGCCGCCTGGGTGTCGGACGTGGCCCGCTCCGTCGCACCCCGAACCGGGCACCCCCAACCGCCGGTCGGGGTCGTCGTGCACCACTCGGCCCGTGACGTGGCGGCCCTGCTGGGGGTCCTCGCGGCGGGCCGCGCGTACGTGCCGCTGGAGGCGGAACACCCGCCGCTCCGACTGGAGTCGATCCTGGACCGGCTCGGGGTCCACGAGGCGGTGGCGACCGCGGACAGCGGCTGGCAGCCACCCGTCGCGAAGCTGATCCGACCCCGCTGGGCGGCCGCCGGCGCGACGGCCCACGCCGCCGACCCGCTGCCCGACTCCGGCGTACGGCCCGAGGACCCGGCGTACGTCCTGTTCACCTCGGGCTCCACCGGCACGCCCAAGGGGGTCGTGGTGCCGCACGGCGCGCTGGCCGCGGTGGTACCGCCGCTGCGCACCCTGTACGGCATCGGCCCGGACGCCACCGTGCTGCACTTCCACGGCGCCGGCGGCGACACCAGCCTGGAGGAGATCCTGCCCACCCTGACGGCCGGCGCCGCCCTCGTCGTCGACGACGCGGCGCGCGAGGGCTTCGCGCAGGTCGCCGAGGACCAGGAGGTCACCGTCGCGGTCCTGCCGACCGGCTTCTGGCACGGCCTGACCGGTGACCTGCTGCACCAGGGCGCCGGCCTCCCGCCGTCCCTGCGCACGGTGGTGATCGGCGGGGAGGCCGTACGCCCCGACATGCTGGCGCGCTGGCGGCGGCTCGGCGCCGACGGGGTGCGCCTGCTCAACACGTACGGGTCCACCGAGACGGCGCTCGTCACCCACGCCGTGCAGTTGGCCGGCCCGGACACCCCCGAACTGTGGGACGGCGACGGCGACCCACCCATCGGGCTGCCCCTGCCGCACGTGGGCCAACGCGTCGACGAAGCGGGCGAGTTGTACGTGTCCGGGCCCGCGTTGGCCCTCGGCTACCACGACGCCCCCGGGGCGACGGCGGCCCGTTTCGCCGAACACGGGGGCACCCGCTGGTACCGCACCGGGGACCTGGTGTCCGTGGCGCCCGACGGCGCCCTGGTCTTCCGGGGCCGCTCCGACCACCAGGTCAAGATCCGGGGCCACCGGGTGGACCTGACCGAGGTGGAGGCCCTCGTCGGCGGTTGCGAAGGGGTGCGGGAGGTGGCGGCAGCCAGGGTGGACCGGGCCGAACACACCACGCTGGCCGCCTTCTTCGTACCCCTGCCCGACCACGACCCCGGCGAGGTGACCGAGGGAGTCCGGGCCCGGCTCGCCGCCGGCGCGGCCCCGCACCTGGTGCCCAGCCTGCTGGTGCCGGTCACGGAGCTGGAGCACACCCACACCGGCAAGGTGGACCGCACCGCCACCCGCGACCGGTACCTGACCGGCGTCGGGACGGGCCGATGAGCGCCGCGACGGGCGTGCCGGAGCTCACCGACCCCGCCGCCCTCGCCGCGTACGCCTCCCGGAACCTGGGCCTGGACCTCGACCCCGCCACCGCCCGGGCCGACGACAGCGGTTGGGACTTCCGGGTCACGCACATCCGGGCGGTCGACGGCACGTGGTGGATCCTGCGCCGCCCCCGCCGGCCCGAGGCCGCGGCGCGCCTGGCCTTCGAGGGAGCCGTACTGGCCGCCGTACGCGACCGGATGCCCGTCCCGGTCCCGGACTGGCGCCCGCACACGGCGGACCTGGTCGCCTACCCCCGACTGCCCGGCGAGGCGGCGGGCACCGAGGATCCGGACACCCTCGCCTACGCCTGGGCCATGGACCCGCTGGCCCACCTCGGCCACTACCTGGAGCCGCTCGCCCGGGCCCTGGTGGCGATCCACACCACCCCGCCGGACGCCCTCCCCGGCCGCCCGGCGACGGCGGAGCAGGTCCGCGCCCGGATCGCGGACCGGCTCGCCCGGGCCCGGGCCGAACTACCGCTGCCGGCCGCCGGCCTGCGGCGCTGGCGGACCTGGCTGGACGACGACCGCCTGTGGCCCGACCGGCTCGCGCTCGTCCACGGCGACGTGCACCCCGGCCACACCCTGGTGACGCGCCCGCCCTCCGGCCCACCCACCCTGTCCGGCCTGCTGGACTGGGCCAACGCCGATGTCGGCGATCCCGCCGTCGACTTCGTCGACATGCTGTACGCGGGCGGCGTCGCCGTCCTCGACCGGCTGCTGGAGGCCTACCGGACGGCGGGCGGCGAGGTGCGCAGCGGCATGCGGGCCCACGTCCTGGAGCGGGCCTCCTTCCTGTGGGTCCACGTCGCGCTGCGCGGCCTGGACACGGGCCGCCCGGCCTGGGTGGAGACGGCGCTGCGCAGGATGGCGCCGTGACCACCCGCCGGCCGGGCCCGCTCCGCCCGGGGTGCGGGGCGCGGTCGACGGGACGCACCCCCGCGGGCACGGCGTACACCCTTCACGGGACCGGGGAACGACCGGTGCTGCTGGTCGCCGGCTCGGGCGGCGGCGGACGCGTCTGGGAGCAGCACCAGGTGCCCGCACTGACCGCGGCGGGCCACCTCGTCGTCACCTTCGACCACGGACCCGCCGTCACCGGGCCCCATGAACTGGCGCTCATCGTGAGGGAGTTGTTGGAAGCACTGGCCCTGCCCGGCTGCCCCCTGGTCGGTCACTCCCTCGGCGCCCTCGCCGTCCAGGAACTGCTCCTGAGCGATCCGCACCTGGCGAGCGGGGCGCTGCTCGCGGCGACGCGCGGCCGGCCCGACGTGTTGGGGGAGGCCCTGGCGCGCGCCGAGGCCGCGTCCGCCGCGGCGGGGGTCCGGCCGCCGCCGGAGTACGAGGCCTTCGTCAGCCTGACGCACAACCTCTCGCCCCGGACCCTGGCCGACGAAGCGGCGACCGCGCAATGGCTCGACCTGTTCGAAATCGCCGCGCTGACCGGTGGCTCCGCGGCCCACCGGCCGGCCCCGCCGATGCTCGACCGACGGGCCGACTACGGCCGGATCCGGCTGCCCGTGCTCGTGCTGGGGTTCGCCGACGACGTGCTGGCGCCCGCGTTCCTGGGGCGCGAGGTGGCCCGCGCGATCCCCGGGGCCCACTACGCGGAGCTGCCGGACGCCGGGCACCTCGGGTTCCTGGAACGCCCCGGGGCCTTCAACACCCTCCTGCTGGACTTCCTCGCCACCCTGCCCCCGACCGACCCCGGAGCCCCCCGTGTCGCATGAGCCCCCCGCACCCGTCGCCGTACCCGACCCCGCGCCGGCCGAGGTGCGGGTCGTGCACGTCGGCCAGGAGCCGCCGGAGTCCTGGGCGGCGGCCGTGTACCTGTGCGGCCCCACCCCGGCCGATCCCGCCGCGCCGTCGTGGCGGCCGGACGCCGTCGCGGCCCTGCGGTCCGCGTGGTCCGGCGCCGGACGCCTGGTGGTGTTCCTGCCCGAGCCGGCGGCCGGCGGCTACCCGGCGTACCCCGACCAGGTGGCCTGGGAGGAGGACGCCATGCGCCGCTCCGACGTGATCCTGTTCTGGATCCCCCGGGACATGGCCCGGTTGCCCGGGCTGGTCTCCAACATCAAGTGGGGCACGTGGTGCGACTCGGGTCGGGCGGTGCTCGGCACGCCGCCCGAAGCCGAACGCATGGACTATCTGTTGCACTTCGCCGAAGCCCTGAACGTGCCCGTCGAACGGACGCTGACGGGCGCGGCCGGCGCCGCCCTGCGCGCGGTCGGGCCGGGAGCCCTACGCACCGGGGGAGAGCGGTCAGTGCCGCTGACGGTGTGGCGGACCGCCCCGTTCCGCAGCTGGTACGCCGAACGCGGCGCGGCCGGGGACCGGCTGCTGGACGCGCGCGTGGAGTGGTACGCGCCGCCGGCGGACCCCGAGGGGGTCGCCGGCTGGCTGCTGACGGCCACCGTCGCGGCGCGGGCCGGGGCCGGGCCCGATCCCGCCCCCGCGGTGGTTCGCGTACTGGCCGCTCAGGGACAGGGCATGCTCATGTAGAGCGCGTGCTCACCCTCCGACTCGGTGCCCTGGTACAGGGCGGTGTCCAGTCCGCAGAAGGCGAAGCCCAGGCGCCGGTACGCGTGGATGGCCGGGGCGTTGACGTTGGTCACCTCCAACCAGACGTGCCCGGCGCCCCGCTCGCGCGCGAAGTCCACCGCGCACCCCATCAGGGAGCGGCCCACTCCGCGGCCCCGGTGGTCCGGGGCGACCTCGATGTCCTCGACGGTCAGCCGCCGGTTCCACGGGGAGTACGACACGGCGGCGAAGCCGGCGACCCCGCCGTCGGCGCCGACGGCCACGAACGTCCGGTTGTCGTCGTCCGGGGCGTCCGCGCCGTCCGCGTCGTCACTTGCGTCGTCCTCGGGGAACACCTTGACCAGCGGCGGATCCACCGGCACCTCGCGAAGGGCGAAGCCCTCGCCGGTCACCGCCACCGCGAAGACGGTGGCGGTGGTGAAGGAGCCGTCGATCCCCTCGATGGCCTCGCTGTCCCCCGGCCCGGCGAGGCGGAACTCGTACGTCGTGTCACTGGTCGTGGTCATGCCCCGAGGCTAGGGCCGCTCTGCCCGACTGAGGGCGGATTTCAGCCGAATCGGCGTCCGCGACGCCGGGCCCCGGGGAATCCCGGTGGGGCGGGGCGACCAAGCCGCCCACCCTGGCGGAGGCGCTCCTCGATGCCCGTCGAGGAGGCCTTTGATCACAAGGCCCATCGTGGAAACTCCGCAGCGCGCGCTCTCCAGGCAGGTGGTCGGTGCGGTGCGCAGACGTCCTTCAGCGCGGGAGTGTCCCGCGCCACCCTGTGCCGCGCGGGACGGCAGGGATCAGCCGGTGAGCAGGAAGGTCGCGTCCTGACGGTCTCCGAGTGAGGACGTGGGGGAGAGCGGGTCGATACGCAACTTGTAGCCGCTGTGCCGCAGATAGCGAGTGGGGAAGTTGTAGGACCGGTAGGAGACTGCCGCGGAGGCGCCCAGACCCGGAGTCGGGTAGAAGGTCGCGTCGGCTGCGAAGCCGGGACTGCCGTCGTTGGTGTGGAGGAGGACGGAGTAGCCGCTGTGGCGCAGGAAGCGGCCGGGGTGGTTGACGGACTCGAAGGAGATGCCGGCGCCGTCGGCCAGGCCGGGGACGGTCTTCCACTGCGAGTCGCGGTAGGGGTCGAAGGGGTATGTGTCGATGCGGACCTCGTAGTTGAGGTGGCGCACGTATCGGTCGGGGTGGTTGTAGGACTTCATCCGGGTCCAGTGGGGTGTGCCCCAGGCGGCTTTGAGCGCATTGAGCTCAGCGGTGGTGATCGGGGTGATTCCGGCGTGCTTGGAGTTCAAGGGCTGGGTGTAGGTGCGTTGGTCCACGGGTGCCCAGTTACCGGTGGCGACATCGTTCGTCTGCCAGGCGTAGAAGACCCCGTTGGGGGTGTAGGTGTCGCCCCACAGGTACCACGTGGTGCCGGTGAGGGATTTGGTCAGGACGGGGGCCTCGGTGCCGCCGTGGGAGATCGGCCCGGTATAGGTGCCGTTGTTGAACGCACCGGGGGCGAGCGAGGCGGACTTGGCTCCGTAGAGGGCGTGGTCACGTTTGTAGTAGAGGTAGTTCATACCGTTGACGCCGGTGACGACATCGGCGTCGATGATGTCGAAGCCGGGGTCGAAATACGTCTCGGCGGCGCTGACGTTGGTGAAGTCAGTGGTGTAGCTCGCCATGATGACGTCTCGTGTGCCGTTGTGGGCCGAGTAGATGACGGCGTACTGCTGTCGGGCCGGATCCCAGAACGCCTCGGGAGCCCAGGCGTGGGTGGCCGGCAGGGAATGTACCTTGATTCGACGGTATCCCGTGAAGGACCTCAGGTCGGTCGAGTCCCAGACGTGGATGTACTGATTGCTCTCAGTCCAGTTCGTGCCCTTGAGGTCGGTGGCCAAGACGGTGAAGGTTCCGTCCTGCTTGCGCAGGATGAAGGGGTCGCGCAGACCCTTGGTGCCGGCGGTGGGGGTGGCGACGGGTGCGTTCTGATTCAGAGGTGTCCATTGCAGCCCGTCGGAGCTCACGGCCAGGTGCAAGGCATACCTGTCACCCGATCCTTGGTTGGATTCCGTGAAGTAGGCCATGGCGTAGCCGCCGTAGGCCGGGGCTGCGTCGGCTTGGGGAGCGGGCAGGATGATGAGTGTGGCCAGAAGGGTGGCGACAAGTGCGGGGATGAACATCAGGAGGCGTTCGGGAGTGGGTCGTTGATTGGACATGGGTGTCCTCTACAGGGGTGTGGAGCGGCGCGTCGACCTGGAGGTGGTGCGCCAGGACGTTGCCACTGCCCTCTCCGTCCAGGTTCCAGTACGCGTGGTTGGTGAGGTTCACGACGGTCGGTGCGTCGCTCACCGCCCGGTAGGTCAGGGACAGCTTGCTGTGGCGATCCAGCGTGTAGGTCGCACAGACGCTCAGGGCTCCGGGGAACCCTTGGTCACCGTCGGGGCTGTGAAGGAAGAGCCGCAGGTGGAGTTGAGCGAGGCGCACAGCGGGCCTGGCCGAGGGCGCCTCCCGCGAGTCGGGGTCAGTCCTGTGCAGGGCGTCGCCCGCTCATCAGTCGCTGGAGCACGATGAAGACGAGCAGCAGGCCTCCGATGACGATCCGGGTCCACCAGGAGCTGAGGGTGCCCTGGAAGTTGATGACCGTCTGGATCATGCCGAGGACCATCACACCGAGGGAGGTGCCCAGGACGAAGCCGGATCCGCCGGTGAGCAGGGTGCCGCCGATGACGGTGGCGGCTATGGCGTCGAGTTCCATCCCCATGGCGTGGAGCGCGTACCCGGAGAGCATGTAGAAGGTGAGCAGCACACCACCGAGTGCGGAGCACAGACCGCTGATCGCGTAGACCCCGATCTTCGTGGTGCCCACGGGCAGGCCCATCAGCCGGGCGGAGGGTTCGCTCCCGCCCAAGGCGTAGACGTTGCGGCCGAATCGGGTGTGATGGAGGCAGACGAACGCGGCGGCCACGATGGCCAAGGCGATGATCACTGATACGGAGACGAAGACGCCTCCGGGCCCGTAGAGGCGTGTCTGTGCGATCTGAGTCGTGGTGGGGTCGGTGATCGAGATGGATTCGGTGCTGATGGTGTAGCACAGGCCCCGGGCCAGGAACATGCCGGCCAGGGTCACGATGAAGGGCTGGATCTCGTAGGTGTGGATGATCCATCCCATCAGGGCGCCGCCGGCTGTGCCTACCAGCAGGACCAGGGGGATGACGGTGAGCAGCGGCCAGTCGTACTGCTCGACCAGCCACGCTGTGAGCATGGTGGAGAGAGCCACTACCGATCCGACGGAGAGGTCGATGCCCCCGGTGAGGATGACGAAAGTGGCTCCGACGGCCACGACGAGGAGGAAGCCGTTGTCGATCAGGAGGTTCAGCAGGACCTGGGCGGAGAAGAACCCCTCGTAGCGCACCGAGCCGACGGCGAACATGGCCACCAGTAGGACGGCCGTGACGATCAGGGGGACACGGGTGCGGCCGCGCGGTGGGACGTTCCCGCGGAAGGGTCGGGCGAGCGTGGCGGCGGCCTGCGCGATACCGGAGCTCATGCGCCTGCCTCCTGCCTGCGCGGGACGTCGCCCGGCGCCGTGTGTGGTCGAGGGGGTGTCGTCTTGCGGGGGTGCGACACCTTGGCCCGGAAGACGGGGGACTGGACGAGGCAGACCACGATGACGACGACCGCCTTGAAGACGAGCGTGATCTCGGGCGGGACACCCAGGGTGTACACGGTGGTGGACAGGGTCTGGATGATCAGGGCGCCGAGCACGGTCCCGCCGAGGGAAAATCGGCCGCCGGTCAGGGCCGTGCCTCCCACGACAACGGCGAGGATGGCGTCCAGTTCGATCCAGAGCCCCGCGTTGTTGCCGTCGGCGCTGGAGACGTTGGAGCTGATCATCAGTCCTGCGACGGCGGCGCACAGGGCGCTGAAGACGTAGACGAGGGTGAGCAGACCTGCGGCGCGGATGCCGACCAGGCGGCTGGCGGTGGGGTTGCCGCCGACCGACTCGATCAGCAGGCCCAGTGCGCTGCGCCGAGTGACGGCCGCGGTGAGGGCGACCAGGACGGCGGCCAGCAGCACGGCGAAGGGGAACATGAGCCAGTACCCGCCGCCGATCAGCTTGTACGGGCTGCTGCTCACGGTGATGATCTGGCCGTCGGTGATCAGCTGGGCCATGCCACGGCCGGCGACCATCAGGATCAGCGTGGCCACGATGGGTTGTACGCCGAGGTGTGCCACCAGCAGGCCGTTGGCCAGCCCGAGGACCACCGCCACGCCGAGGGCGATGGCCAGGGCCGTGAGCATGGTCGTGACACCGCCGGGCTGCCCCGCGGTGGCGATGTGCCGGCAGGCCAGCGCGCCCGCGATGGCGACGGTGGAACCGACCGAGAGGTCGATGCCGCGGGTGGCGACCACGAGTGTCATGCCCAGGGACACCAGAATCAGCGGGGCGCCGAACTGGACGATGTCGACGAGACTGCCGTAGAGGTGGTCGTTGCGGACCCGCACGGCGAAGAAGTCGTTCGTGAAGGCGAGGTTGCCGAGCAGCAGCGCCAGCAGGACGACCGAGGGCCACAGCAGGCGATGGCCGGCCAGTCGCCTCCCGAGGCCGCCGGCCGCTGTGGCCTTGGCGGGCTGGGCGGTCATGAGTCAGCTCCGGTGGCGATGGTGGCCAGGATTCGTTCAGGGGTGACGCTGTCGTCGTTGGTGAGGATGGCGACCATCCGGTGGTCGCGCAGTACCGCGATGCGGTGGCTGAGGCGCAGAACCTCCTCGAGCTCGGCGGAGATGAACAGCACCGAGGTGCCGTCCGCGGCGAGGCGTGCCACCAGTTTCTGGATTTCGGCCTTGGCCCCGATGTCGATGCCCCGGGTGGGCTCGTCCAGGATCAGGAGTCGGGGTTCGGTGAGCAGCCAGCGCGCCAGGAGGACCTTCTGCTGGTTGCCACCGCTGAGATGCCTGACCTGTGCCTCAGGGGCGGCCGGGCGGATGTCCAGGGCGTCGATCCAGTGGTGCGTGAGTTCGTCCTGCTTGGCCCGTGACAGCGGCCTCGTCCACCCGCGGGCTGCCTGAAGCGCGAGAACGATGTTCTCCCGGACGGTCAACTCCCCTATCAGCCCTTCGGACTTCCGGTTCTCGGAGCAGAACGCGATACGGCGGGCGACGGCGTTCCGCGGCGTGCGCAGGGAGACGGGCTCGCCGTCCATGATCAGCTCGCCGGCGTCGGGGCTGTCCGCACCGAACAGCAGCCGGGCGGCCTCCGTACGGCCCGAGCCGAGGAGTCCGGCCAGCCCGATGACCTCTCCGGGGTGGATGTCCAAGTCGTAGGGCTCTACATGTCCCGTGCGCGTCAGTTGCCGGGCCTGTAGGAGGGGCTTGCCCGTGGCGCGTTCCGCTGCGTCCGCGTGCGCTCTGTCGGAGAGCTTGTCCAGAGTGGCCAGTTCACCACCGACCATGCGCTGCACCAGCGAGACATGGGTGAGGTCCCCGATGGGGTACTCACCCTCCAGACGCCCGTTGCGCAGGATGGTGACACGGTCGCAGATGTCGAAGACCTGGTCCAGGAAGTGCGTGACGAACAAGATGGCGACGCCTCGGTCACGCAGGCGTCGTACGAGCGCGAACAGCTGGGCGACCTCCTCGCGGTCGAGGCTGGACGTGGGTTCGTCCAGGACGAGTACCTTGGCCGAGACGTCCACGGCACGGACGATTGCCACCAGCTGCCGGACAGCCGGCGAGTGCGTGCTCAGCAGACTGGTGACGTCGACGTCGAGGTCCAGTTCCGCCAGGAGTTCAGCGGCTCGCCGTCTCAGCGCGGACCAGTAGACGAGTCCGAACCTGCGCGGCTCGCGGCCGATGAGGATGTTTTCCGCGACGGAGAGGTTGGGGCAGAGGTTGACCTCCTGGTAGACGGTGCTGATGCCCGCGTGCTGGGCCTGTAGCGGATCGTCGAAGTGCCTCTGCCGACCATCGACGACGATGCTGCCGCCATCGGCGGGGTGCACGCCGGTGAGCACCTTGATCAGGGTGGACTTCCCCGCACCGTTCTCGCCCATCAGGGCGTGGACTTCTCCCGGATGGAGCTTCAGGGCGACGTCGTCCAGAGCGAGTACTCCGGGGAACCGCTTGCGGATGCCGTGGGCTTCCAGCACCGGCCGTGGGTGACCGGCGGTCCTTGTGCGGAGGCTGGGTGGGGCTGACATCTCCCCTCCTCTCGTGAGGTAGGGCCGAAGGAGGCACCAGAGCGCCGCTCCCTCCGGCACCGGTTACGGCGTCGGTCAGTACTGGCGGGCCGGCAGGGCGGCCTCGGCCTTGTCCTGGGGGAAGACTCCCTCTTCGGTTTCCACGCGCGCCGGCACGCTCTCTCCCGCGGCGACCTTCTTGGTGAGTTCCATCAGCTGGTCGCCGAGGAGCGGATTGCACTCCACCACGACGTTGATCTTGCCTTTGGTCATCGCGACGAAGGCGTCCTTGATGCCGTCCACCGAGATGATCCTGATGTCTGTCCCGGGCTTCTTGCCGGCCTCCTCGATCGCCTGGATCGCGCCGAGCGCCATGTCGTCGTTGTGGGCGTACAGGACGTCGATGTCCTCCTGGGACTTCAGGAAGGCCTGCATGACCTCCTTCCCCTTCGCTCGGGTGAAGTCGCCGGTCTGGGAGGCGACGACCTTGAACTTCGTCTCACCCTTGACGGCTTCGGCGAAGCCGGCCTTGCGGTCGTTGGCCGGGGCCGAGCCCGTGGTCCCTTGGAGCTCGACGATGTTGACCGGTTCGCCCTTGCCCTCGTACTCCGCCACCAGCCACTCGCCGGCCGACCTGCCCTCCTTGACGAAGTCCGAGCCGAGGAAGGTCTTGTAGAGGGAGGTGTCCTGTGTGTCCACGGCGCGGTCGGTGAGGATGACCGGGATCCCGGCGTCCTTGGCCTCCTTCAGCACGGTGTCCCAGCCGGACTCCACCACCGGAGAGAAGGCGATGACGTCGACCTTCTGCTGGATGAAGGTGCGGATCGCCTTGATCTGGTTCTCCTGCTTCTGCTGCGCGTCGGAGAACTTCAGAGTGATCCCCGCCGCCTTCGCGGCGTCCTGGACGGACTTGGTGTTGGCGGTGCGCCAGCCGCTCTCGGCACCGACCTGGGCGAAGCCCAGCACCAGCTTGTGGCCCGACTTTTCGCCACTGCCGCGGCTGCCGGACCCGGCCGCCGGGTTTTCGGTGGAGCAGGCGGACAGGGAGAGGGACGCCAGAAGGGCGATACCGACGACGTAAGCAGCTCTGCGAGCCATGTGGTGTGTCCTTTCGGGAGTGGGCATGGTTCCGCTGCCATGGCCGCACGGCGGTCGGGACAGGGAGTTGAGCCCTGCGCGAGGAGGAGGAGGGGCCCCCGGTGCTGACCGGCGGCGTGCACTGATGAAGCCCTCGTCCGTCAGGGGACGGTGGGCAGCATTGTTAGCGCTAACACCACCGCACCTCAATCCCCTTGCGCGCGTTACCTTCCCGTTACTTCACCTATCGGTTCCCGCCCCACCCTGTCGTCCGCGAGCGAATCGGGAGACTCCTGCACCGGCGATCCCGCGGGCTGTCTGCGGGGGAGCGCGACCCTGGAAGGCCTCATCCGCGGGGCATGAGCATCGGAGAATGCGAGCCTCCGCCGAGTCGGTCCGGTGCGCGGATGATCGACGCCACGGTCCATGGCCATAGGCGGTCGGTGAGCGGATGACCGGTCCGCCCGTCGTGTGGTTGTGCCTGATCGAGGCGGCCAGGGAGACGGGGCAGTGGCCGGAGCCCGGGCGGCCCGGGTCGGTCCCGTCGCATCCGCATCGCGGAGTGACCCCTGTGATCGTGAACAATTACACTCGCCCCCGTGGGGCCCTGTGCAGGCACCACCGTGCATGCGGTCTGCGCACCGGAGCCCGGCCCCAATCGCCGTGGGCTCCGCCGACGAGAGGGCTCTCAGTGGGAACGGGAAGTACGGAACAGTCCGAGCCACGCCAGCCTGTGATGGCTGATGTCGCGCGCGTCGCCGGGGTGTCGCACCAGACGGTGTCGCGGGTGCTCAACGGCGCCCCCCACGTCCGCCCCGGCACGCGAGAGCGGGTGCTCGCGGCCATCCGCGAGCTGGACTACCGCCCCAACGTGGCGGCCCGGGCTCTGGTCACCCGTCGGTCCCAGACGCTGGGCGTGGTCAGTTTCGGCAGCGCCCTGTACGGACCGGCCTCCATGCTGGACAGCATCGAGCAGGCCGCACGCAGCGCGGGCTACTTCGTCAGCGTGGCGAGCATCCGGTCCCTGGACACGCGCGCGGTGCAGGAGGCCGTGGAGCGGCTCCGGGATCAGGGAGTCGAAGGCATCATGGTGATCGCGCCGCAGACCCCGGCGGTGAGCGCGGTCTCCCGGCTGTCCACGGCGGTGCCCGTGGTCGCGGTCGGATCGGGCAGCGGTACGCGCGTGCCCACGGTCTCGGTCGACAACGAGGCGGGCGCCCGCGCCGTAACCCGGCACCTGCTCGACCTCGGGCACGCCACGGTCCACCACATCGCCGGCCCGCCGGGCTGGCTGGAGACCACGACCCGGCAGGCCGGTTGGCGCAAGGCCCTCCAGGAGGCCGGGGCCCCGGTGCCCGAGGCCCACTCCGGCGACTGGAGCGCCCGCGCCGGCTACGAGGCGGGCCTCCGGATCGCCGGGGACCCCACCGTCACCGCGGTGTTCTGCGCGAACGACCAGCTGGCGCTCGGACTGCTGCGCGCGCTGCACGAAGCGGGCCGGGCGATTCCCGGGGACATCAGCGTGGTCGGTTTCGACGACATCTCCGAAGCCGCCTACTTCGCTCCGCCGCTGACGACGGTCCGCCAGGATTTCGGCGAACTGGGCAGACGCGCGCTGGAGCTGCTGGTCGAGGAGTTGACCCGTGGCGACCGCACGACCGGCGCGGTCGGCGGTGAGCACGCCAGGCCGCCGGAGTCCCCGGGCCCGCACGTGCTGGTACCCACGGAGATCGTGCTGCGCCGCAGCACGGGTCGCGCGCCCCGTCAGGTTCGCTGAACCCGGCATTCGCGCTGGTCAGGTGAGCCCCAAGTGCTACGAATACACACTGGGACGCGAGGTCAAGATTAGGTAACGCTGCATGCGAGGGCTCTTGTACAGCTGATTGTTAACGCTAACAATCAGAGCCTTGGGTGGCCACGCGCGCCGCCGTCCCCTGTCGCCCGGGGCGCTGGGCTACGTACGAAGGATGTGAACGTGACACCGTCCCGTCCCCCAGCCGCCCCGGACACCGGGCGCTACGTCGTCGGTGTCGACTTCGGTTCGCTGTCCGGCCGCGCCGTGGTGGTCCGCGTGCGCGACGGTGAAGAGCTGGGCTCCGCCGTCCACGCGTACCGCCACGGAGTCATCGACCGCGAACTGCCCACCACCGGGGCGGCGTTGCCGCCCGACTGGGCACTCCAGCATCCCGACGACTGGCGCGAGGTGCTGCGCACCGCCGTCCCGGACGCCGTCACCTCCGCGGGAGTGGACCCCGGGCGCGTCATCGGCATCGCGACCGACTTCACCGCCTGCACGGTCCTGCCGGTACGCCGTGACGGGCGGCCGCTCTCCGAGACCGGGCTGGGCCACCGCCCGCACGCCTGGCCCAAGCTCTGGAAACACCACGCCGCTCAGGGCCAGGCCGACCGGATCAACCGCCTCGCCCACCTGCGGGCCGAGAAGTGGATCGCCCGTTACGGCGGCAGGATCTCCGCCGAATGGCAGTTCGCGAAGGCGCTGCAGGTGCTGGAGGAGGACCCGGCGACGTACGCGGCCACCGAGCGCTGGATCGAGGCGGCCGACTGGATCGTCTGGCAGCTGACCGGCACCGAGACCCGCAACACGTGCACCGCCGGCTACAAGGGCATCCACCAGGACGGCAGGTATCCCAGCGAGGACTACCTCGCCGCCCTCCACCCGGACTTCGGGGACTTCGCCCGCACCCGCCTGGAGCATCCACTCGCCCCGCTGGGTTCCCGGGCCGGCTCGCTCACCGCGGAGGCCGCCGCCTGGACGGGCCTTCCCGAGGGCATCGCGGTCGCCGTCGGCAACGTCGACGCCCACGTCGCGGCCGCCGCGGCCCAGGCCGTGGAGAACGGCCGGCTGCTCGCGGTCATGGGCACCTCCACCTGTCACGTGGTGAACGGTGCCGCGCTCGCCGACGTCCCCGGCATCTGCGGCGTTGTCGACGGCGGGATCGTCGACGGCGCGTACGGCTACGAGGCGGGACAGAGCGCGGTCGGCGACATCTTCGCCTGGTGGCTCTCCCAGGGCGTCCCGGCCGGCTACCAGGCCGAGGCCGAGGCCCGCGGCGAGGACCTGCACCAGCTTCTGACCCGCAAGTGCGCCGACCAGCCGGTCGGCGGGCACGGCCTGGTAGCGCTCGACTGGATGAACGGCAACCGGTCCACCCTGGTGGACCACCACCTGTCCGGCGTCATTGTCGGGCTCACCCTGGCGACGCGGCCCGAGGAGATATACCGGGCCCTGCTGGAGTCCACCGCCTTCGGTACCCGCACCATCGTCGAAGCGCTGGAACAAGGCGGAGTACCGGTCGACGAGTTCATCGTCACCGGCGGCCTGAAGAAGAACGCCCTGCTGATGCAGATCTACGCGGACGTGCTGCGCCGGCCGGTGTCCCTCGCCGCCTCCGCCCAGGGCCCCGCCCTCGGCGCCGCCATCCACGCGGCCGTCGCCGCCGGCGCCCATCCGGACGTACGCACCGCCGCGGCGGCCATGGGCCGCGTCCAGCGCGCCGCCTACCTGCCGGACGTCGCCCGGGCCGACGCCTATGACGCCCTGTACGCGGAGTACCGCGCGCTGCACGACCACTTCGGCACCGGCCCCGACAGGGCGCTGCACCGGCTGCGTGCCCTGCGCAACGCCGCCCTGACTGCCCCGACCACCCCGACCGAGAGGCTCTGAAACGCTCATGACGTCACCGATCGAGCAGCTGCGCCGCGAGGTCAGCGACCTGCACCAGGAACTGGTCCGCTACGGCCTCGTCGTCTGGACGGCCGGGAACGTGTCCGCCCGCGTCCCGGGCGAGGACCTGATGGTGATCAAACCCAGCGGTGTCTCCTACGAGGAGCTGGCCCCCGAGCGCATGGTCGTCTGCGACCTGGACGGGAAAGTGGTCGAAGGCGACCACGCCCCCTCCTCCGACACCGCCGCACACGCCTACGTCTACCGGCACATGCCACAGGTCGCGGGGGTGGTGCACACCCACTCCACCTACGCCTGCGCCTGGGCCGCCCGCGGCGAGGCCGTCCCCTGCGTACTGACCGCCATGGCCGACGAGTTCGGCGCCGAGATCCCGGTCGGACCCTTCGCGCTGATCGGGGACGACTCCATCGGGCGGGGCATCGTCGAGACGCTGCGCGGACACCGTTCGCCCGCCGTCCTGATGGAGAGCCACGGCGTCTTCACCGTCGGGAAGGACGCCAAGGCAGCGGTCAAGGCGGCCGTGATGTGCGAGGACGTCGCCCGCACGGTCCACATCTCACGCCAGCTCGGGGAGCCGCTGCCCCTCGCGCAGAGCGACATCGACGCGCTCAACCACCGCTACCAGAACGTGTACGGCCAGCAGGCCGACCGGTGAGGGGCTTTTCCGTGACATCACTCGAAGAACGCGAAGTGTGGTTCCTGACCGGCAGCCAGTCCCTCTACGGGGACGAGACCCTGCAACAGGTGGCCCGACAGTCCCAGCAGATCACCGAGGCCCTCCAGGACGCCCCCGACGTCCCCGTCCGGATCGTCTGGAAGCCCGTCCTCACCGGCGCCGAGACGATCCGCCGCATCTGCCTGGAGGCGAACTCCGACGACGCCTGCATCGGGCTGATCGCCTGGATGCACACGTTCTCCCCGGCCAAGATGTGGATCGCCGGCCTCGACGCCCTGCGCAAACCTCTGCTCCACCTCCACACCCAGGCCAACATGGCCCTGCCGTGGTCGTCCATGGACATGGACTTCATGAACCTCAACCAAGCGGCGCACGGGGACCGCGAATTCGGCCATATCCAGTCCCGCGTAGGCGTCACCCGCAAGACGGTCGCGGGTCACGTCAGCGACCCGTCCGTGGCCGTCCGCATCGCCGCGTGGGCCCGGGCGGCCGCCGGGCGGGCCGAGTTGCGCGGCCTCAGGCTGGCCCGCTTCGGCGACAACATGCGGGACGTCGCCGTTACCGAGGGCGACAAGGTGGAGGCGCAGCTGCGCTTCGGCGTCTCCGTCAACACGTACGGGGTCAACGACCTCGTCGAGGCCGTCGACGCTGCCGCGGAGGCCGATGTCACCGAGCTCGTCAAGGAGTACGAGGACACCTACCGGGTGGCGCCCGAGCTGCGGTCCGGCGGGGACCGGCACGCGTCGCTGCGCTACGCCGCGCGCATCGAGCTCGGCCTGCGGGCCTTCCTCACCACCGGCGGCTTCCGTGCCTTCACCACCAACTTCGAGGACCTCGGGGGCCTGCGCCAGCTGCCGGGACTGGCCGTGCAGCGATTGATGGCCGACGGGTACGGCTTCGGCGGCGAGGGCGACTGGAAGACCTCGGCCCTGCTGCGCACGCTCAAGGTGATGTCCGAGGGGCTGTCGGGCGGGGTGTCCTTCATGGAGGACTACACCTACCACCTGGAACCGGGCAGGGAACTGATCCTCGGCGCGCACATGCTGGAGGTCTGCCCGACGATCGCGGCCGCGGTTCCCTCTTGTGAGATCCACCCGCTGGGGATCGGCGGCCGGGAGGATCCCGTCCGTCTGGTCTTCGACGCGCACACCGGTCCGGCGGTGGTGGTCGGGCTCGCCGACATGGGCGACCGCTTCCGCCTGGTCGCCAACGAGATCGACGTGGTGGAGCCCGCCGAGCCGTTGCCGAACCTGCCGGTGGCCCGGGCCGTGTGGCGGCCCCGTCCGGACCTGCGGACCTCGACCGAAGCCTGGTTGATCGCCGGAGCCCCGCACCACACCGTGCTGTCGAGTGCCGCGGGCACCGAGGAGCTGGGTGATCTCGCCGACATGCTCGGCACGGAGCTGCTGGTCATCGACGGGGACACCGGCATCCGCCGGTTCACCCAGGAGATCCGCTGGAACCAGGCGTACCACCGCCTGGCGCAGGGTTTCTGACGCGCCGCCATCTTCGCTCCCGCTGTTGAGAAGGGACGCACATGAGCCGCTTCCGCTCGCGCCGCACCGCTCCACGCCGTACCGCACCACGACGCACCCGTCCGCCGCTCTGGACCGCCCTCGCGGTCGTCCTGCTCGCGTTGCTCCCGGCCGCGGCGGTCACCGGCGGTCCCGCCGAGGCCGCAGCCGGCCGTACCTACACCAACCCGGTGAAGGTCCAGAAGGGCGCCGACCCCTGGCTGCAGTACCACGCGGGCAACTACCACCTGGTCGCATCGACCTTCACCGGCGAGATCACCATGCGCAGGTCACCAACTCTGGAAGGCCTTTCCACCGCGCCGAGCGTACGGGTGTGGTCCGACCGGACCCCCGCCCGCAGCACCAACATATGGGCTCCGGAGATGCATTTCGTCGAGGGGCGCTGGTACCTGTACTCCGCCGGGCAGGCGGGGGCCGCCTGCTGCGACTCGCAGCGCACCCACGTCCTGCAGAGCGCCGGCAGCGACCCGATGGGCCCCTACACCTACAAGAACATCCTGACCGGCGCCAACCTGGTGCCCGGCGGATGGCTGATCGACGCGAGCCTGCTGCGGGTCGGCGGGAAGCTGTACCTGCTCGGCAGCGGCTTCATCAACGGCAGTCGGCAGAGCCTGGTGATCGCCCCGCTGAGCAACCCCTACACGCTCAGCGGTCCGTTCAGGGTCATCTCCAGTCCCGCCCTGAGCTGGGAGAGCCAAGGCGGATCGGTCAACGAGGGACCCGAGCCGCTGTACCACGGCGGGCGGACGTTCCTCACCTACTCCGCCTCCAGCTGCAACACCCCGGACTACAAGCTGGGCCGACTGGAGCTCACCGGCGCCGACCCCCTCAGCGCCGCGTCATGGACCAAGGCACCCGCCCCGGTGTTCCGGCGCGACGACGCGGCGGGAGTGTACGGGCCGGGCCACAACGGGTTCTTCACCTCCCCGGACGGCAAGGAGAGCTGGATCGTCTACCACGCCAACGACACCGCCGCCGGCGGCTGCGACAACAGGCGCACCACACGGGCCCAGAAGTTCACTTGGCTCCCGGACGGCACCCCGGACTTCGGCGCACCGGTCGCCGCCGGGAGACCGCTGCCCGCCCCGGGGGGCGAGACGGCGGCCACCCCCACCGCGTACACCCTGGTGAACCCCCACAGCGGCAAGTGCCTGGATCTCGCGCTCGGTTCCTCCGCCGACGGAGCGGACGTGAGGCTGTGGTCGTGCAACGGCAGCACTGCCCAGAAGTGGCGGTTCGAGGACCAGGGGGACGACACGAGCCGACTGGTCAACGTGGCCGGCGGCAAGGTGCTCGACGTGGCTGACTGCTCCTCCGCGGACGGAGCGGAACTGCGCCAGTGGGCCTGGCTGGACAACGCCTGCCAGCGGTTCCGGCTCATCGCCGGAGAGGCCGGACTGCTCCGGCTGGAGAACGCGCACAGCGGGAAGGTCGCCGACGTGGCCGACTGCGGAACCCGCGACGGCACCGGTGTCCGCCAGTGGACCTGGCTCGCCAACCCCTGCCAGGAATGGCAGCTCCGGACCGGCTGACCGGGCCACTCCGTACGGAAGAGGAGAAGAGATGACCGGAACACTCCTGTACGCCCGTGCCCTCGCGGCCGTGGCGGCCCTGCTGGCCTGCGCCTGTGCCGTACTGCCGCTTCCCGCCCACGCCCTGGCGGGCCCGCAGGCCCAGGCCGCCTACACCAACCCGCTGGCCGAGCGGCGCGCGGACCCCCAGATCCACAAGCACACCGATGGCTACTACTACTTCACGGCGACCGTCCCCGAGTACGACCGCATCGTCCTGCGCCGCGCCACCACCCTCCAGGGGCTGTCGACCGCGCCGGAGACCGTCATCTGGACGAAGCACGCCACCGGTGAGATGGGCGCCCACATCTGGGCCCCCGAGATCCACTTCATCAACGGCAGGTGGTACGTCTACTTCGCCGCCGGCCGGAGCGACGACATCTGGAAGATCCGGATGTACGTGCTGGAGAGCTCCGCGGCCAACCCGCTGACCGGCGGCTGGACCGAGAAGGGGCAGATCGTCACGCCCATGGACAGCTTTGCCCTGGACGCCACCACCTTCGTGGTGCGCGGCACCCGCTACCTCAGCTGGGCGCAGAAGGACCCCGCCATCGCCACCAACTCCAACGTGTACCTCGCCAAGTTGGCGAACCCCTGGACGATCTCCGGCACGCCGACCCGTCTGACGGTGCCCACCTACTCCTGGGAGGCGGCCGGCTTCAAGGTGAACGAAGCCCCCGCCCTCATCGAGCGAGGCGACCGGGTATTCCTCAGCTACTCCGCCTCCGCGACGGACAGCAACTACTGCCTCGGCCTGCTCTCCGCGGCGGCGTCCGGCAACCTTCTGGACCCGGCGGCGTGGACCAAGAGCCCGACCCCGGTCTTCACCAGCAACACCGCCACCGGCCAGTACGGGCCGGGACACAACTACTTCACCAAGGCGGAGGACGGCGGCGGCGACGTGCTCGTCTACCACGACCGCGGCTACAAGGACATCTCCGGCGATCCCCTCGACGACCCCAACCGCCGCACCCGGATCCAGAAGCTGTACTGGAACGCCGACGGCACACCCAACTTCGGCATCCCGGTGTCCGACGGCGGCGCTCCGCACCGCCTCGCCTCCCTCAACTACCCGGACCGCCACGTCCGCCACCGGGATTTCCGGGCCAGGCTGGATGTGGACGTCAGGAACCTGGCCGACTCCCAGTTCCGCACCGTGCCCGGGCTCGCCGGCAGCGGCACCGTCTCCATGGAGTCGGCGAACTTCCCCGGCTCCTACCTCCGCGAGAGGAACGGCGAGGTGAGGCTGGAGAGGAACGACGGCAGCGCCGCCTTCAAGAGCAGCGCCACCTTCCACCGGCGCACCGGACTCGCCGACGCGGCAGGGGTCTCCTACGAGTCGTACGGCGCGCCCGGACGCTTCCTACGGCACCGCGACTTCCTGCTGTACTCGGAGCCGGCGGCCACCACGACGGCCAAGGCCGACGCCACCTTCCGTCTGGAATAGCCGCGCCGTGCCCGCGTCCACCGTCGGCCCGGCGGCGGGCGCGGGACGTCAGCCGCCCAAGAGCTGCTCCGTCCAGATGGTCTTGCCGGCCGCCGTGTACCGGCTGCCCCACCGGTGGGTGAGCTGCGCCACGAGGAACAGGCCGCGCCCGCCTTCGTCGGTGAGCTGGGCCCGGCGCAGGTGCGGCTGTGTCTGGCTCGGGTCGGAGACCTCGCAGATCAGCACACGGTCCTTGATCAGCCGTAGGCCGACCGGGCCGCCCGCGTACCGGATGGAGTTGGTGACCAGCTCGCTGACGATCAGCTCCGTGGTGAAGACGAGGTCCTCCAGGCCCCAGGCGGTCAGCCGGTCCGTGACGAGCACGCGGGCTTCCCGGACGAGGGACGGGTCGGCGGGCAGTTCCCACGCGGCGGTGGCGTCGGCGGACACCTCCCTGACCCGCACCACGAGCAGGGCGAGGTCGTCGTCCGGCGGCTCGCTCAACAGGGCGCCCAGGATGCCGTGCCCGATCTCGGTGACCGGCCGCCCGCTGTCCGCGCCGTCCCGCGCACCCGCCCGGACCGTCTCCAGCTGCCGCTCCGACCGGCCGGTGCCCTTGGCGAGCTCTCCGCCGTAAAAGGCCAGTACATCACCGGGCCCCAGACGGAGTTCCACCGCTTCGAACGGCTGCCCGCCGGTGCCGAGAACCGGACCCGGGCGGTACGTCACCGTGCCGCTCCCCTCCCGTCCCCTGGCGGCCAGCACGGGCGGCGGGTGGCCGGCGCCGGCCACCACGCAGGTGAGGGACACCGGGTCGTAGGTGGCGTAGAGGCAGGTGGCTCCCGTCAGCGTGCTCGGCGCGTCCCCGCCCGGCTCTTGGTGGGCGTCCTCCTCCGCGAAACGCACCACGAGGTCGTCGAGGTGCGCCAGCAGTTCGTCCGGAGTGAGGTCGAGGTCGGCGAGGGTCTGTACGGCCGACCGCAGGCGCCCCATCGCGGCCATGGCGCCGAGACCGTGCCCGGCCACCGTTCCCATGACGAACGCGAGCCGTGTCGAGGGGAGCTGGATGACGTCGAACCAGCTGCCGCCGATGGCCGCCGTCGTGGCGGCGGGAACGTATACGCCTGAGGTCTCGGCGCCGGTGACGTCCATGACCGGCCTGGGCAGGAGACTGCGCTGCAGGGCTTCCGCGGTACGGCGCTCACGGGTGTACCGGCGGGCGTTGTCCATGCTGAGCGAGGCCCGGGAGCCGATCTCCTCGGCGAGGACCGCGTCCTCCTGATCGAAGGTTCGCCCCTCCGCGGTGCGCCACAGGACCAGCGCGCCGAGGACCGCGCCGCGTGCCCGCAGCGGGACCAGCATGAGGGAGGTGGCCCGGGGCGGAAGAATCAGCCGTACCCGATCCGCCTCACCCGCCAGCACCGCGCGGAGCTCGGTCAGGTCGGGGAGGTAGACCGCCGAGCCCCCGCGAAGGTGGACGCTCTCGACGCTCCCGAGCCGGACGGTCTCGCCCACGGCAGTGTTCTCCGGCGGCCACCGGCCGTCGGCGGCCCGCGCGGCGACGCGCCGCATCGGCGCTCCGGTGACCAGGTCTCCCGGGTCTTCGCCGAGCAGCACGGATTCGGTCAGGTCGACGGCCGCGAGGTCGGCGAACGCCGGGACGAGCACCTCCGTCAGCTGTTCGGCGTCGCGCACCAGGTCGAGGGAACTGCCGATCTCCGCGGCGGCCGCGTGGAGCAGCGCCTGTCGCTCGGCGGAACGCTGGTCCGCCGGCGGCGGGGGCGGTGCCCGACGGATGTCGTCGGCGACGGCGAGCGGTACGGCGTGGGCCGGATCGGCGGGACGCAGGCGCAGCAGGAATCGGGCCGGCGACCCCTCCATGAGGGTGATGAGGTCGACATCGGCCTCCAGCTGCTCGCCGTCCGGCCGGCGCAGTCGGGCACGGGCACCGCGCCGGGCACCTCCGACGGCTCCGGCGACGAGACGGGCCCACAGGCCGGTGTCCTCGAAGAGCAGTTCCGCGGCGAGCGGCTCGGCGCGGGGGCCCCCGAAGGCCTCAGGAGCGCCGAGCAGCGTCGCCGCGGCGCGCGTGCCCGTCAGGACCTTGCCGGCGGTGTCGAGAACCAGAACAGCCGTGGGGAAGTCCGCTGTCGTGACGGATTCCCTCGGGCCGTTGACGCTCACTCGTGTCTCATTCCGGCAGGATCGATGGCGCTCCTGATCTCATTGAACACCCCGCGCGCGGTGTTCGCGCGCCGGTGGCGGACCGCGCACGGGCGCGACCGCCGACGACGCCCGAGAGGCGGTCGCCGACGGCCGCGCGTCACCTACCGGTGGCGCCGGCTATCGCAGCGGCGGGTGGGCGTTGCGCATCAGTTCCTGGAACTGGGCGGAGAACCAGCGGCCGGAAAGCGGCGCGCCCGGCAGGGCTCCCGACGGGTTGAACCCGTTGCGCGGATTGCCCTCATACGACGGGTCGCACATCCGGTCGAATCCCTTGCCCTCGTCGTTGGGGATCTGGCTGCTCGAACCGTCGGACTCGCCGGGCGGCTTCATCCATACGTACGCGTCGATCCCCGCAGCCGGGTGCGCCGTCGGACGCTCGCCGATCCCCGCCCCGGACTGGTTGCACCAGTTTCCGATGTGGACGCGCCGGTCGAAGCGGCCTCCGTCGACGTACGTGTCCACGCCGGCCCGGGAGCCGGGGCCGGTGGGCCTGGCGGCGCCGCCCCAGCCGTTGCGTGAGGTGTCGATGAGCATGCCGATCGTCGGGTCGAAGCCAACGGAGACGAGTTTGGCGCGGAATGCCTGGGCGAAGGAGAGCTCGTCCACGTACCGGTTCCAGTCCACCCACTTCGACTCGCGGACGGACTTGCCGGCGACTGTGTCGCCGACGGCGAAGTGCTCCTCCTTCAGGGCGCTGTAGTTGGCGGTGTTGGTGATGAATCCGTGCACGGAGGCGACGGTGCTGCCCTCGGCCGTGGCGGCCTGCTTGAACAGGTCGGCGGACGGGCCGAAGTTGTCGTCCCAGCCGATCCACCCGTGGTGCCCCGCGTCGACGTAGTTGTAGACGTTGGGGACGGATCCGAGCTTCCTGAGGGCGTAGCCGACGCCCTTCACGTAGTTGCCGTTGGCCTTCATGGTGTCGCACTGCGGGGTGGCGGTGGGCCGGCCGCCGGTGTTGGTGACCAGATTGGGCAGGGAGTCGATCTCGACCGTGGTGACGATCCGCAGAGCCGCGTACTTGGGGTCGCCCAGGATCGCGGCGATCGGGTCGATGTAGCGCGCCTTGTACGCGTCGATCTCGTGGGCCTTCAGCTCACCGTTGGAGGCGAGGGCCGCGCAGTCGCGTCCGGGGAGGTTGTAGACGACGAGCTGGACGACCAGCTCGCCCGTCCCCTTCTGCCGCAGGGCCTCGTCGAGGTGCGCGCGCAGCCCCATGCTGCTCGGGGTGCCGGCGATGGCGGCGATCCGGTCCAGCCACACGCCGGTCGGCTGACCGGAGATCCGGCTGCCGCCGGGCTCGGCCGCGGCCCTCGCCGACCACTCGGGATTCACGTAGACCGACGCACCCCGGTACGGGTTGTCGACGCGGGTCCCGGGCGGGTCGGTGGGCCCGGGCGGGTCGGTCGGGCCGGGCGGGTCCGTGGGGCCGGGGCCGGTGCCGCAGGTGACGCCGTTCAGCTTGAAGGCGGCCGGGAGGGCGTTGGCCCCGCTGTACGAGGCGTTGAATCCGAACGAGGCGGAGGCGCCGGTGCCGAGCGCCCCGTTGTAGGCGGCGTTCTTGGCGGTGACGTCGGCGCCACTCTGCGTAAGCCCGGCGTTCCATCCCTGGGTGACCTGCTGGTTTCCGGCGAAGGCCCACTCCAGCTGCCAGCTCTGGACGGCCGCGCCGGTGTTCGTGACGGTGACCGCGGCGGTGAAGCCGGAATCCCAATGGTTCTGGACGGTGTAGTCGACCTTGCAGCCGGCGGCGGCCGTTCCCGGGCCGCCGGCGGACACGGCCGTCGCGGTACCCGTGGCCGCGGCGACGAGGGCCACGGCCGCGAGTAAGGCGGTACGGCGGCGGAACGAAGTCGTGGAGGTCATGGTGTGTCCTTTCCTTCGCGTGTGGGGAGGGCGCGCAGACGGTCGCGCAGCCCGATGCCGAAGGCCGTGGGTGTGCCCTCGTAGGAGCTGATCAGTGCGGGACCGGAGGAGCAGTCCCAGGTGTTCCAGGTCCAGCCGAGATAGGACAGCCCCCGGCCGTCGAACCACCGCATCACCCGGTCGACAAAGGCGTGCGAGCAGGTGTTCTCACCGATCTCGCCCGCCACGACCGGCAGCTCGGCCGCGAGCGGGCCGAGTACGGAGTCCCAGCAGGCCTCGTCGGCGCAGGCGTTGAAGTTGTAGACGTGCCAGGCGGCGGCGAGGTTGGCGGCTGGGTCGTGCGGCCGGTGCGCCCACCACTGGCTGAGGTCGTTGGCGTACGCGATGCCGGCCGCCAGGATCAGGTTCTGCGCGCCGGTGGCCCGTACCGCGTCGACGAGGTCCTGCATGCCCGCCACCTCGTAGCCGATGCCGGGACAGGTGCCGCCGTCCCGCCAGCAGGCCCAGGCCTGGCCAGGGGTGGAGGCGGCGCGGTCGGGATAGGGCTCGTTGAACAGGTCGAGGACGACGGCGGGATCGCTCTTGAAGGTGTTCGCGACAGAGGTCCAGAAGGCCGGGGCGTAGCGGGCGTCCGGCATGGGTTTCTGGCAGCTGGCGTGGATGTCCGCGCAGCCCGCGGAATTGCCGGTGTACCGGCCCCAGGACCAGTGCAGTTCGACGACCGGGGTCATGCCGTGGTCCTCGATGCGCCGCACCAGGGCGGTCACCGCTTCGCGGTAGCGGGCCCCGGCGTACTCGGGCTTGATGTTGTCCAGGCCGAGCCAGCACTCCTCGTTGAGGGGGACGCGGACCGTGTTGGCGTTCCAGTCGGTGATGGCGGTGACGGCGTGGTCGTCCACGGGGCCGTCGAAGATCCCGTGACCCTGGACGCACATGAACTCGCTGCCCGAGCGGTTGACTCCGGTCAGGCGGCGGGTGGCGCCGGAGGCGTCGACCAGCTTGTTGCCCCTCACGTGCAGGACGGGCGGATCCTCCACCGGTGTGGGTGTGGGTGTGGGTGTGGGTGTGGGTGTGGGTGTCGGCGTGGGCGGCTCGGTCGGGCCGCCGGGCGCGGTGGCGCAGGTGTTTCCGTTGAGCGAGAAGACCGTGGGGGCCGGGTTGGTTCCCGACCAGGAGGCCAGGAAGCCGAGGGTGACGCTCGATCCGGAGCCGAGTCCGCCGTTCCACGTCTCGTTGGCCGCCGTCGCGGTACGCGAGGTCTGGGACCACTTCGCGTTCCAGCCCTGGCTGACTCTCTGAACGCCCGGAAAGTCGAAAGTGAGCGTCCAACCGGACAGCGGAGCACCCTTGTTGGTGAGGGTGACCGCTCCCTGGAAGCCCTGGTCCCAGGTGTGGGTGACGGCGTACTGGACGGCGCAGACCGGCGCGGCCGCGGCCGCCGGGAGATGGGGGAGGGGCGAGGCGCTCACCGTGGCGAGGGCCGCGCCCAGGAGTAATGCGGGCATGTGCGGGGGGTGTCGCATGAGCGACTCCTTGCAGCTCAGACGCCTGCGTGACGCAGCGTCAACTGTCGGAATCGCTCCCACTGGTAAGGCTGGACCATAGCGCGCGGCCCCGCCGGCGAACAGAGCCGTGCGCGGCTTCGTCACGGCGCGCCCTGATTTTCTTGCGATGGCTCGCGCATCTTGACCCCTCGCTCGGCCGGAGAGCATGGTGGGAGCGCTCCCACTGGTGCGTCACCCCGCTTTTCCGTCCCAAGACCCCCTCTCCGTTGCTCCGAGGAGGTGTGAGCTCCCGTGCCCTGACACGAGGAGGCGTGCCGGTTCGCCCCGGCTGGTGGGCCAGGCGAACCGGCATCTCGCGGCGACCCTCAGGAGCCGGCCTTGCGCTTGTTCCACACGTCGAAACCGACCGCCGCCAACAGCACGAGACCCTTGATGACCTGCTGGTAGTCGGTGCCGATACCGACCAGTGACATGCCGTTGTTCAGCACGCCCAGCACGAGACCGCCGATGATCGCGCCGAGCACGGTGCCGACACCGCCTGACGCCGAGGCGCCGCCGATGAAGGCCGCCGCGATCGCCTCCAGTTCGAAGTTGATGCCCGCCTGGGGCGTACCGGCGTTGAGGCGGGCAGCGAAGACCAGCCCGGCCAGTGCGGCCAGGACGCCCATGTTGACGAAGGCGAGGAAGACGATCCGTTTGCTCTTGACGCCGGACAGCCTGGCCGCGGGCTCGTTGCCGCCGATGGCGTAGGTGTGCCGGCCCAGGACCGAGTTGCGCATGACGTAGCCGAAGGCGACCAGGAGCACGCCGAGGATGAGCAGCACGATCGGGAAGCCGTGGTAGCTGGCGAGCAGCAGGGTGAAGACCGTCACCGCGGTGGCGATCGCCGCCAGCTTGACGAGGAAGAGGCCCATCGGCAGCAGCCGCAGCCCGTAGGAGGCCGCCTGGCGGCGGCCCCGGACCTCCTGTACGACGGCCAGCGCAAGCACGCCGAAGCCGAGCAACAGCGTGAGGTTGTGGTAATTCGTGTGCGGGCCTGCCTCCGGCAGGAAGCCGCTGCTGATCTGACGGAAGCCCTGCGGGAAGGGGGCCACCGACTGGCCCTGGAGCAGGATCTGCGTCCCGCCCCGGAAGAGCAGCATCCCGGCGAGCGTCACGATGAACGAGGGGATGCCCACGTAGGCGATCCAGAAGCCCTGCCAGGCGCCGGCCGCGGCGCCTATCAGGAGCGCGGCGGCGGCTGCCACGGGCCAGGGAATGTCGTGGTGCACCATCATCACCGCGGCCGCGGCGCCCACGAAGGCCGCCAGGGATCCCACCGACAGGTCGATGTGGCCGGCGATGATGACGATCATCATTCCGATGGCCAGGATGAGGATGTAGCCGTTCTGCTGGATCAGGTTGGTGACGTTGAGCGGTTTGAGCAGTGTTCCGTCGGTCCAGATCTGGAACAGCACGATGATCAGCGCCAGGGCGACCAGCATGCCGTACTGCCTGATGTTGCCGCGCAGGAGGCGCACGAGGAGGGCGCGCGGACCTTCCGGCGCACCGGGGCGCTTGTCCCCGCCGGGGGCGTCGCCCCCGGTGTCGACGGCGGGGCTCTGGATCTGGGTCATGCGTCACACCTGCTCGTTCTGGTTTGCGGCGCCCACGGTCATGAGGCGCATGAGGGATTCCTGGGTCGCGTCCGCTCGGGTCGTCTCACCGGTGATGCGTCCCTCGGCCATGGTGTAGATGCGGTCGCACAGGCCGAGCAGCTCCGGCAGTTCGGAGGAGATCACCAGGACTGCCTTGCCCTGGGCCGCGAGGTCGGCGATCACCGCGTAGATCTCGGCCTTCGCACCGATGTCGATTCCCCGGGTGGGCTCGTCGAGGATGAGCACTTCGGGATCGGAGAAGATCCACTTGCTGAGGACGACCTTCTGCTGGTTGCCGCCGCTGAGCTTGCCGGTCTCCGCGAACACCGAGGGCGCCTTGATGTTCATCGTGCCGCGGTACCTCTCGGCGACGCGGGTCTCCTCGTGCTCGTTCACCCAGCCCCGGCGGGAGACCTTGCCGAGCGCGCTCAGTGAGATGTTGCGGCGGATGTCCTCGTCAAGGTTGAGGCCGAGGCGCTTGCGGTCCTCGGTGACGTAGGCGAGGCCGTGGGCCATCGCCTCGGGGACCGTGCGCGTACGGATCTCCTTGCCGTCGAGCAGGACCCGGCCGCTGGTGTGGCGCCCGTAGGAGCGGCCGAAGACGCTCATCGCGAGCTCGGTCCGGCCTGCGCCCATCAGGCCCGCCATGCCGACGATCTCGCCGCGCCGGACCGTGATCGACGCTTCGTCGACCACCTTGCGGTGCACGTCGATCGGGTGCAGGACGGTCCAGCCCTCGATGGCCAGCGCGACCTCGCCGATCTCCGGGGTGCGTTCGGGGTAGCGGTGCTCAAGATCGCGGCCGACCATCCCGCGGATGATGCGTTCCTCGGAGATCCCCTCGGTGGCGACCGAGATGGTCTCGATGGTCCGGCCGTCGCGCAGGATGGTGACGGCGTCGGCGACGCGGGCGATCTCGTTCAATTTGTGCGAGATGACGATGCAGGCGATGCCCTGGGCCTTGAGTTCGAGGATGAGGTCGAGCAGTTTGCGGCTGTCCTCGTCGTTGAGCGAGGCCGTCGGCTCGTCCAGGATCAGCAGCTTGACCTCCTTGGCGAGAGCCTTGGCGATCTCGACGAGTTGCTGTTTGCCCACGCCGATGTCCGCGACGCGGGTCTGCGGATTGTCCGGCAGGCCGACGCGTTCGAGCAGAGCCTGGGCGTGAGTGAGCGTCCGATGCCGGCTGATGAACCCGCGCGAGGCGTGCTCGTTGCCGAGGAAGATGTTCTCGGCGATGGACAAGTAGGGCACCAGGGCGAGTTCCTGATGGATGATCACGATGCCGAGGCGCTCGCTGGCCCGGATGTCGGCGAAGGCGCACGATTCGCTCTGGAACCGGATCTCGCCTTCGTAGGAACCGTGCGGGTGCACGCCGCTGAGCACCTTCATCAGGGTGGACTTTCCCGCCCCGTTCTCGCCGCAGATGGCGTGGACCTCGCCGGCTGCGACGGTCAGGTTGACTTCGGACAGTGCCTTGACGCCGGGGAAGGACTTGCTGATCGAACGCATCTCGAGGACGGGTCCGGCCATGGTGGTGGGTCCGTTCGACTGGGATGATGCGGCGGACCGGTCGGGGTGGCGCCGCATCACCGGTTCTTGGGCCCCGGTGGGTGGGGCCGGGGGCGGCTACTTCAGCTGGTCGGCGGAGTACTGCCCTGAGTCGACGAGCAGCTTCTGGTAGTTCTCCTTGTCGACGCTGACCGGCTGCAACAGGTAGGAGGGCACGACCTTCACGCCGTTGTCGTACTGCTTGGTGTCGTTGACCTCGGGTTGGTGGCCGGTGAGCAGTGCGTCGCCCATCTGCACGGCCGCCTTGGCGAGTTCGCGCGTGTCCTTGTACACGGTCTGGGTCTGTTCGCCGGCGATGATGGACTTCACGGAGGCGAGCTCGGCGTCCTGGCCGGTGACGATGGGCAGCGGCTTGCCCGCGCCGCCGTAGCCGACCCCCTTGAGGGACGACACGACGCCGATCGAGATGCCGTCGTAGGGCGAGAGCACCGCGTCGACGGTGGCCGACGTGTAGGCCTTGCTGAGCAGGTTGTCCATCCGGGACTGCGCAACGCCGCCGTCCCAGCGCAGGGTGGCCGCCTGGGCGAATTCGGTCTGGCCGCTCTTGACCACGAGCCGCTTGGCGTCGATGTGGGGCTTCAGGACGCTCATTGCGCCCTGGTAGAAGAACCCGGCGTTGTTGTCGTCCGGTGATCCGGCGAACAGCTCGATGTTGAAGGGGCCCTTGCCGCTCTGGAGACCGAGCCGGTCGGCGATGTACGTGGCCTGCAGGACGCCGACCTTGTGGTTGTCGAAGGTGGCGTAGTAGTCGACGTCCCCGGTGCCGCGGATCAGGCGGTCGTAGGAGATGACCCGGATCTTCGCGGCGGCGGCCTTCTGGAGCACGTCGCTGAGCGAGGAGCCGTCGATCGGAGCGATCACCAGCAGCTTGGCGCCCTTGGTGATCATGTTCTCGACCTGGGCGACCTGGTTCTCGACGACGTTGTCGCCGAACTGGAGATCCGTCTTGTAGCCCTTGGCCTGGAACTGCTTGACCATGTTCGCGCCGTCATTGATCCAGCGCTCGGAGGACTTGGTCGGCATGGCGATCCCGACCAGGCCCCCCCTGGAGTCGCCCGCGTCCGCCTCGCCTCCGACGCCGTTGGCGCTCTGGCCGCAGGCCGCCAATGTCAGGCCGAGCGCCACCACGACGAGGCCTGTCGGGATTCTTCGCACGTTTCCTCCAGTGATGCGCCGTGACTCGGCGTGACGAGGGGGCCCGGCCCGGCGAGGCCCGTTCGGTTCCCCGGTCGGCGGCGGGGGCTGGCTCCGGCCGCTGGGGTGCACTGCCCGGCCCCACTGCTCTGGCCTGGCGTTACAAGAGTGTTAACGCTAACAACTACTCCGTCAAGGCCCCTGGGATCACCTTTGCGTACCCTCCACGAGCCCTTGCTCCGGTTGCCGCCGGCTGCCGCCTTCCTTGCTTTCCCCGGCGGCCGGAAGCGGCCCGCCGGCGGTTCCGTGGCGTACGGGCCCGGTTCCGGTGATCGTGCGGACCGCGTCCGGTGCCTTCCGCAGCCCCTCCTGCGACAGGGCACCGCCCCGGCGGACTGCCGGCCCGGGGGGTGAGGTGGCCGCGGGATGGTGCGGGCCACGAGGCGCAGTCGAGCGCGGGCCGTAGAGCGGCGCTGAAGTCGTCGACGAGGCGGGTGTTGCGGGTGGCATACCCCAGTCGGTGCGTGGTCCGGGGTTCCGGCCCCTCGTGAGAGGACGTTCAGGTCGTTGGTCGGCCGGCTGGTGGCGTAGGGGTGGCGAGCCTCCGCCGCGACGGTGGTGGGGACGGCTCGGCGGACCCGGGCCATGGACGCGGCCGTGACGTGCTCGCTGTCGAAGGGGGCGAAGACCTCCGGCGATGCAGCCCAGCGGCGACCTTGGCGAACTGTCCGGGGGCGAGACCGCTGAACGGACCTGTCCAGGACAGCTCGGACGCCGTGATCACAGCGGCGTCACCGCAGGCGAGGGCCGCCGAGACCCGTACGACACCTCCATGTGGAAGCCCGTCCTGGCTCGGGTCGGTGGGATTTCCCGCCGCAGCTGGAGGGAGCCAAGCCCTGGGAGTGGGGGCGCCGCGCACGGGGATGGCTTCCCTGTCATGAGGCAGTCACGCTGGACCACCATGCTCACTTCACGCCGCCAGGCTTGCGGCAAGGGTCGCCGAGCCGTCGACGGCGGCCGGGGGAGCGAGGCCTCTGGACCGAACTCCCCAGCTTCTCCCCAGCGCTGATCGCCGGTCCGTCCGGGCTGGTCAGAGATTCGGAAAAACCTCGGATCGTGAACTGCGTCCGCCCGCTAGCCTGGGAAAATGCTCACAGAAGTGATCGCGACCCGCTATGTGACGCCCCTGCGTGAGGGCGGCTCGCTCCCGGGAATCGTCGAGGCCGACGACCTCGGGACCTACGTCATGAAGTTCACCGGCGCCGGCCAAGGGCGCAAGACGCTGGTCGCCGAGGTGATCTGCGGGCGCCTCGCCCAGCGGCTGGGCCTGCGCGTCCCGCGCCTGGTGCAGATGCAGTTGGACCCGGTCATCGGGCTCGGCGAGCCGGACCAGGAGGTCCAGGAGCTGCTCAAGGCCAGCGGTGGGCTGAACCTCGGCATGGACTACCTGCCCGGCTCGATCGGCTTCGACCCGCTCGCCTACCGGGCGGACCCCGTCGAGGCGGGCCGCGTCGTCTGGTTCGACGCCCTGATCAACAACGTGGACCGGTCCTGGCGCAATCCCAACCTGCTGGTCTGGCACGGGGACCTGTGGCTCATCGACCACGGCGCCACCATGATCTGGCAGCACAACTGGCCGACCGCCCTGGCGGCGGCGGCCAAGCCCTACAACGCCTCCGACCACGTCCTGGCCTCCGTGGGCCCCGACATCGCCGCGGCCGCCGCCGAACTCGCCCCGCGGGTGACCGAGGAACTGCTCACCGAGGTCGCCGCCGACGTCCCCGACGAGTGGCTCCTCGACGAGCCGGGCTTCGACTCCGCCGAAGCGGTCCGACGGGCCTACGTGGAGGCGCTGCTGCCGCGCGCGGCCACGATCCACGAGAGGATTTCGCTGGAGGCGCAGGTGAAGGCGCCGACGGGTCCGCCCGGCTGGCTCACCGACCACCTCCCCGAATGGCCCCACAGGATCAACAGGAAGACGAGCGACGACGAGTGACCGAGCGGGACGTGTTCGAGTACGCACTGGTGCGCGTGGTGCCCAGGATGGAGCGCGGCGAGTGTTTCAACGCCGGCGTCATCGTCTACTGCCGGGCGCGTTCCTACGTCGCCGCGCGCATCCACCTCGACGAGGCGAAGCTCCTCGTCCTGGACCCGGAGGCCGACGTGGCCGGCGTCCGGGCCGCCCTGTACGGGGTCGAGGGGATCTGCGCGGGCGGGGAACGGGCCGGGCAGGCGGCGGACGGCGACGCGGGCCGGCGGTTCCGCTGGCTGATCGCCCCGCGCAGCACGGTCGTCCAGCCGGGGCCGGTGCACACCGGCCTGACCGCCGACCCGGAGGCAGAGGTGGAGCGTCTGTTGGACCTGCTGGTCCGCTGACCGACCCGCCCGCCACGAGGGCACCCGTTGACACCGGGTGCCAGGGCTCCTAGCGTCTCCTCAGCTGAAGCTACTAAGCGGTTGCTCACCTCCGGGCGGCCGTTTCTCGACGGCGAGGAGATCCAGCATGTCCACCACCGAGCAGCGCGTGGCGATCGTGACCGGGGCGGCCCGGGGCATCGGCGCGGCCACCGCCGTGCGCCTGGCCTCCGAGGGTCGCGCGGTCGCCGTACTCGACCTGGACGAGGCGGCCTGCAAGGACACCGTGGAGGCGATCACGGCGGCCGGCGGCACGGCCGTCGCGATCGGCTGCGACGTGTCCGACAGCGCCCAGGTGGAGGCGGCCGTCGAACGCGTGGCGAGCACGCTCGGCGCGCCGACCGTCCTGGTCAACAACGCGGGCGTGCTCCGCGACAACCTCCTCTTCAAGATGAGCGACACCGACTGGGACACCGTCATGAACGTGCACCTGCGCGGTGCGTTCCTGATGGCGCGGGCCTGTCAGAAGTACATGGTGGAGGCCAAGTTCGGCCGCATCGTGAACCTCTCCAGCAGTTCCGCCCTCGGCAACCGGGGCCAGGCCAACTACGCCGCCGCCAAAGCGGGCCTCCAGGGCTTCACCAAGACCCTGGCCTTCGAGCTCGGCAAGTTCGGCGTGACCGCCAACGCCGTCGCCCCCGGCTTCGTCGTGACCGAGATGACGGCCCAGACGGCCGCCCGGATCGGCATGGGCTTCGAGGAGTTCCAGACCGCCGCCGCCTCCCAGATCCCGGTGCAGCGCGTCGGCCGCCCGGACGACATCGCCAACGCCATCGCCTTCTTCACCGGCGAGTCCGCCGGCTTCGTCTCCGGCCAGGTCCTGTACGTGGCCGGCGGCCCGCTCAACTGACCGGATCACGAGAGACAGGGCGTACGTCATGACCTACAACGGCATCGACAGCGGCAAGGCTGCGCTCGTCACCGGCGCGAGCCGGGGCATCGGCTACGGGATCGCCGAGGCGCTGGTCGCCCGCGGCGACCGGGTCTGCATCACGGGACGCAACGAGGACGCGCTCAAGGAGGCCGTCGAGCGCCTCGGCGCGGACCGGGTGATCGGCGTGGCGGGCAAGGCGCACGACGAGGCCCACCAGGCCGTCGCCGTGGAGCGCGCCATGGAGGCCTTCGGCCGCGTCGACTTCCTGATCAACAACGCCGGCACCAACCCGGTCTTCGGGCCGATCGCCGACCTGGACCTCGGGGTCGCGCGCAAGGTGTTCGAAACCAACGTGATCTCCGCCCTGGGCTTCGCCCAGCGCACCTGGCACGCCTGGCAGAAGGACAACGGCGGCGCGATCGTGAACATCGCCTCCATCGCGGGCCTCTCCCCCTCGCCGTTCATCGGGGCCTACGGGATGAGCAAGGCCGCCATGGTCAACCTCACCCTCCAGCTCGCGCACGAGATGGCCCCGCAGGTCAGGGTCAACGCGATCGCCCCCGCCGTGGTGAAGACGAAGTTCGCGCAGGCGCTCTACGAGGGCCGCGAACAGGAGGCGGCGGCCGCCTATCCGCTCGGCCGGCTCGGGGTGCCGGAGGACATCGGAGGAGCCGCCGCATTCCTGACATCTGCACAAGCGGAATGGATCACAGGACAAACTCTGGTCGTTGACGGAGGAATCTTCCTCAATGCCGGAGTCGCCTGACCGGTATCCGGACGCATTTGCCTCCTTGGGGGAGGCAAATGCGTACCGAATGTGCATGTAATCGGTCAAGTGCCTCACGAAACCTACCCCTTGGATTTGTGATGCACTGCGGTAGGGTCTGCCGCATCCCTGGCTGATCGAGGAGCGTGCACGTGTTCAACCGGACCAGATGCCTGCGGATCACTGCGGCCCTTGCGTCCATATCCCTGCTCGCCGGCTGCGGTCTGTTCTCGGACGAGGGTGGTGACGGCGCGAAGCGGATAGTCGTCGGCACCACGAGTGCGCCGAGCCACCTCGACCCGGCCGCTGCCTGGGACGGTTCCTGGGAGCTGTACCGGAACATCTACCAGACCCTTTTGGCGTTCCCCACGGGCAGCACCAGGCCCCAGCCGGACGCCGCCCAGAACTGCGAGTTCACCGACTCGGCGAACCAGTCCTACCGCTGCACCCTGCGCAAGGGCCTGAAGTTCTCCAACGGCGAGACGCTC
The DNA here is from genome assembly GCF_055574495.1 of Streptomyces sp. NPDC029836. Taxonomy (NCBI): domain Bacteria; kingdom Bacillati; phylum Actinomycetota; class Actinomycetes; order Kitasatosporales; family Streptomycetaceae; genus Streptomyces; species Streptomyces sp. NPDC029836. The sequence goes on from NZ_JBVHZI010000003.1 coordinate 85,929, forward strand.
GACGCCAAGGCCGTCAAGCACTCCCTCGACCGGATCAAGAAGATCAACCACAAGTTCGGTCCGAGCGGGCTGTTCAACAGCCTGGACAAGATCGAGACCCCGGACGCCCTCACCGTCGTCTTCCACCTGAACGCCTCCGACGCGACGTTCCCGTACGTCCTCGGCTCGCCGGCCGCCTCGCTCGTCGCTCCGGGGGAGTACCCCGCCGACAAGGTGCGCGACGACGGCAAGGTCACCGGCTCCGGCCCGTACGTCCTCAACTCGTACAAGGAGGTCGGCGAGGCGGTCCTCGGCCGCAACGAGACCTACACGGGCTTCGCCGACCGCCGGAACGACGGCGTGACGATCCGCTACTTCTCCGACTCCAAGAAGATGGTCGCCGCCCTCAAGGGCAAGGAGATCGACGCGACCTACCGAGGCCTGTCCGCCGCGGAGATCAAGGACCTGCAGACCCCCGAGTCCCACAACATGGGCGTCCAGGTCGTCGAGAACGTCGGCGCCGAGATCCGCTACCTGGTCTTCAACCCCCAGGACCCGCAGGTCAACAAGCTGCCGGTGCGCCAGGCCATCGCCCAGATCCTCGACCGCGGCGCGATCGTCTCCAAGGTCTACCAGGGCACGGCCGAACCGCTGTACTCGATGGTCCCCAAGGGCGTCGTCGGCCACAAGACGCCGTTCTACGACCTGTACGGCCAGCCGGACGTCGCCAAGGCCAAGAAGATCCTCAAGGACGGCGGCATCACCCAGCCGGTCGACCTGACGTTCTGGTACACCACGGACCGCTACGGCGCCTCGACCGCGGACGAGTTCACCGAGATCAAGCGCCAGCTGGACGAGACCAACCTCTTCCGGGTCACCCTGCGCGGCAAGCCCTGGAAGGAGTTCCAGGAGGGCTACAAGAACCGCGAGTACCCGGTCTTCGGCCGAGGCTGGTTCCCCGACTTCCCGGACCCGGACAACTTCATCGCGCCGTTCGTCGGCAAGGAGAACGCGGTCGGCACCCCGTACGAGCCGGCCGACGTGATCAACGAGGTCCTGCCCAAGTCACGCCGCGAGGGCGACCGCTCGGCCGGCGTCAAGGAGTTCGAGCGGGCGCAGCAGATCTTCGCCCAGGACGTCCGCCTGCTGCCCCTGTGGCAGGGCAAGCTGTACGTCGGAGCCCGCGAGGACATCGCCGGCGCCGAGCGGGCCCTCGACCCGCAGACCGCCATGCAGATGTGGGAGCTGTACCGCAAGACCAGCTGGTAGCGCCGAGCGAAGGGCATCCGGGCCGCGTCGATGTCAGTGGCCCCCGGTAGGTTCTTGAGCAGTTGCACGAACTTGTACCGGAGGTTGTCGACGTGACCCAGATGCTGCCCGAGTCCTGGCTCCCCGCTCTCGGCGGGGAACTGGACCAGCCCTACTTCAAGGAACTCACCGAGTTCGTCGAGAAGGAAAGGGCGAACGGGCCGGTCTACCCGCCCCGCGAGCAGGTCTTCGCGGCCCTGGAGGCCACGCCGTTCGACAAGGTGAAGGTCCTGGTCCTCGGCCAGGACCCCTACCACGGCGCCGGCCAGGGTCACGGCCTGTGCTTCTCCGTGCAGCCCGGCGTGCGGACCCCGCCCTCGCTGCGCAACATCTACAAGGAGATGAAGGAGGAGCTCGGCCTCCCCGTCCCCGACAACGGGTACCTGATGCCGTGGGCCGAACAGGGCGTCCTGCTCCTCAACGCCGTGCTCACCGTCCGCGAGGCCGAGCCCAACTCGCACAAGGGCAAGGGCTGGGAGAAGTTCACCGACGCCGTGATCCGCGCGGTGTCCGAGCGCCCCGACCCGGTCGTCTTCGTCCTCTGGGGCGCCTACGCCCAGAAGAAGATCCCGCTCATCGACGCGGAGCGGCACGTCATCGTCAAGGGCGCCCACCCCTCGCCGCTGTCGGCCAAGAAGTTCTTCGGCTCCCGGCCCTTCACCCAGATCAACGAGGCCGTCGCCGCCCAGGGGCATGAGCCGATCGACTGGAGCATTCCCGACCTGGGCTGACGCCACCCCGCGCCTCGAAGCCACGGGCGCCGCCTCCGGTTAGCTTCGTGGGACCAGACCGAACCAGGTCTGCCGAGCAAGCCGGAGGCCGCGTTGACGGAGCAGCAGGAGGCGTCGGAGGACGCCGTCATGACCAGGATCGGCCAGGCGGTCATCCTGCTGCACGCCGGCGACCGCGAGGAGGCCCGCAACCGGCTCGGCGCGATCTGGTCCGAGATCGGCGAGGACGGCGACTCCCTCCACCGGTGCACCCTGGCGCACTACATGGCCGACGCGCAGGACGACCCCGCCGACGAACTGGCCTGGGACCTGCGCGCCCTGACCGCCGCCGACGGACTCACCGCGGCCGGACCGGCCACGGACGGACCGCCCGCCGACGGACCGGCCACCGGGGGTCCCGGAGCCGACGGGGTCGTCGACCGGCCCGGCGGCGCGGTTCCCGCCCGGCGGGCGGGGGACGGTCCGGGGCGCCCGGGACCGCAGCGGGCGGTCCGCGTCTTCTACCCCTCGCTGCACCTGAGCCTGGCGGCGGACTACGTCAAGCTCCGCCGCCCCGAGGCGGCCCGGGTGCACCTCGCACGGGCCCGCGCGGCCACCGGGGCCCTGTCCGACGACGGGTACGGCAACGGGGTACGGGCCGCCATCGCCCGGCTGGAGCGCCGGCTGGCCGGCGAGCCGGGCACCCCTCAGCGGCCGTTCCCCGAGCAGTCCCCCTAGTGCTGTGACCGGAAAGGTCCACCGGGTCGCGGCGCCCGGCACGGCACCTCGCCGCGTTGTCGGACCACGGAAGTACGTCCAGTACGAACCGCGGCCCTCCGCCGTGCGACGCACCGCACCGAACACCGCGACCCGGCAAACCTTTCCGGCCACAGCACCAGCGCCGCCCGCCGGGGCCCCGTACGACGCCCGGTCGCCGGGTTCAGCCGCCCTCGACGCCCGAGCAGATGCGGGCCTCGGGGCTGTCCGGGTGCCAGCGGCCGTGCCGGCGGCCCAGCGCGCACACGTCGGCCGGCCGGACCGGCAGCTCCCGCACCAGGTCGCGCGGAACCCGCGCGTCCGGCCGTACGGGGTGCGGGCGGCCCTCCGGCCGCTCCTCGGCGTGCCGTACGGGCTCCGGCGGCTCCGGAATGTCGGGGACCGGCGGCGCCGCGTGCGGGTGCTGCCCGGCCGGGGCCGCCGCGGACCCGCTGTGCGTCGTCGTCGCCCGCTGCGGGGCGGCCGGAGCCGACGGGTTCGAGGCGCTCGGCCCCGGCACGGCGCGCAGCGCCTCCAGGGCGGGCGCCTGGACGACCACCGGCAGGGCCTCCGGTCCGCCGCGCGGCCCGTGCCGCGGCGCCGGGCCGGTCGGGGGCGTCGAGCTGGGGTCCGTCGGCCCCGGGGCCACATTCACACAACCGGAGACGGCCGAGACGGCGCAGGCCACTCCCAGCAGCAGCTTCGTGGAGGTTCGGGTTGGATGCACCCGCGCAACTCTGCTGTGCGAGGACCCCGTTGCGAAAACCCAGGACGGATAATGCGCCCGCACGGGTGACGGCCGGCCGGACCGACCCGCACCTCGCGCGGCGGCGGACCGGGCGGGCCCGCACCTGCCCGGTCCGCCGCAGGCGATTAAGCTCGGGCTTCCCACACGGCGAACACCTGGAGGCTGCCGGTGAAGCTCGGCGTCATCGGACTCGGAGACATCGCCCAGAAGGCGTACCTGCCGGTCCTCACCACCCGCCCCGGGGTCGAGCTGCACCTGCAGACCCGCACCCCCGCGGCGCTGGAGCGGATCGGCGAACTCCACCACGTCCCCGTCGCGCGGCGGCACACCACGCTGGACTCCCTGCTCGCGCAGGGCCTCGACGCCGCCTTCGTGCACGCCCCGACGGCCGCCCACCCGGAGATCGTCGAACGGCTGCTGGAGGCGGGCGTCCCGACGTACGTCGACAAGCCGCTGGCCTACGAGTACGACGCGTCACGCCGCCTGGTGGAGCGGGCCGAGGAACGCGGGGTGAGCCTCTTCGTCGGCTTCAACCGCCGTTACGCGCCCGGCTACGCGCAGTGCGCCGACCACCCGCGCGAGCTGATCGTCCTGCAGAAGAACCGGGTCGGGCTCCCCGAGGACCCGCGCACGCTGGTGCTCGACGACTTCATCCACGTCGTCGACACGCTGCGCTTCCTGCTACCCGGCACGGCCGACCACATCGACGTCCGGGCCGTGGTGCGCGACGGGCTGATGCACCAGGTCGTCCTTCAGATGTCGGGCGGGGGCTTCACCGCCCTCGGCATCATGAACCGGCTCTCCGGCTCCACCGAGGAGGTCCTGGAGGTGTCCGGCCAGGACTCCAAGCGACAGGTGGTCAACCTCGCCGAGATCATCGACCACAAGGGCCAGCCGACCATCAGGCGGCGCGGCGACTGGGTGCCGGTGGCCCGCCAGCGCGGGATCGAGCAGGTCGTGGACACCTTCCTGGAGGCCGTGGAGGCCGGTAGGACGTTGAGCGCCCGGGACGCCCTGCTCACCCACGAGTTGTGCGAGCGGGTGGTCCTGACGGCTCTGGAGCAGGCCTCCCGGACCTGACCGCCCGGGCCGTCCGCGCCACGCCGTACGCCACCAGTACGGCCAGGGCGGCCCCGGCGGGCCAGTTCCCGAAGCGGGCGTACAGGGTCGTGCCCCCGGCGAGCGGCACCTCGTACACCGCCGCCGCCCCGGCCGCGGACGCGGGCAGGGCCGGGCCGATCCGGCCGCCCGACGGGCCGTGCACCACGCTGACCCCGCTCAGGGTGGCGTGCACCACCGGGCGGCCCGTCTCGGCCGCCCGCAGGGCCGCCAGCGAGGCGTGCTGCTCCGGCGCCCAGCTCTCCTGGAACGTCGACGTCGCGGACTGCGCCACGATCAGCGCCGCCCCCTCCCGGGCCAGGTGGCGGCTCATGTCGGGGAAGGCCGACTCGAAGCACACCAGCGGCCCGAGGCGCAGCCCCCCGGGCAGGTCCATGACCACCGGGGCGGCGCCGCGCATCCGGTCCTCACCCGCCGCCTTGCCGACCGAGGTGGCCCAGCCCAGCACCGTGCGGGCCGGTACGTACTCCCCGAAGGGGACCAGCCGCATCTTGTCGTAGCGCTCGCCGGTCGGCCCCTCGGGCCCGATCAGCAGCGAGCTCTTGTAGATCCCCGGCCGGTCCGACCGGCGGGCGTCCACGTTGACCAGCAGCGGCGCCCCGACCCGCGCGGACAGCTCCGCCAGCCGACGCGACAGGTCGGGCCGGGCCGCCAGATCCGCGCCGACACTGCTCTCCCCCCACACCACCAGGTCCGGGCGGGCGCCCACGAGGCCCCGCGTCAGCCGCTCCTCCACGTCGAACCGCCGCTCCGCGCCGTCCGCCCCGCCCACCGGACCGGGCTGGACGACCGCCACCCGCACCGCGCCCGTCACCGCCGGGCGCGGCAGCCACAGCCACACGGCCCCCGTCAGCACCGCGCAGCCCGCCACCGCGGCGACGGCGGGGGCCCGCGCCCCGGGCACCGCCACGAACAGCACCAGCGCGCAGTTCACCGCCACCACCAGCAGGCTCACCAGCCACACCCCGCCCACCGAGGCCAGCAACAGCGCCGGCGGTACCTGCCACTGGCTGGCCCCCAGCAGCCCCCACGGCCCGCCCAACCCCTGCCAGGACCGGACCAGCTCCGACAGCAGCCAGCCCGCCGGTACGACGACCAGCGCGGCCGCCGCCCGAGCCCGCGCGGGCCTCCCGCCGAGCAGCTCCCGCACCAGCAGGGCCCAGGGGATCCAGAGCACGCCCAGCAGCGCCGCCAACGGGATCAGGAACACGTGCAGGCTCGGCAGCAGCCAGTGGTGCACGGCCACGATGAACCCCGCGCCCCCCAACCAACCCTCCAGGGCGGCCCGCCGCCCCGTGGGAGCCGAACGCAGCAGCAGCATCCAGGGCACCAGGGCGACGTACGCGAACCACCACAGCGCCGGGGCCGGGAACGCGAGACAGGGCAACGCCCCGGCGGCCGCCGCGGCCGCCGCGCGCCCCCACCGGGTCCGCTTCGTGAGCATCAGGCGCCTCCGGCTTCCAGTGTGGGACGGCATCGGGCGGGGCGCGGCTCAGGCCGACAGGTGGCGCCACTTCTCGTGCACGGTGACCCCGGTCAGCCGCCAGCCCTCCGCGGTACGGGCGAGCGTGAAGGTGTAGCGGCCCGCGGCGACGAAGTTGGGGGCGGTGACGGTGCCGTCGAAGTCCGCGCCGGCCAGCCGCATCGGATTGAGGAAGTCCGCCCGCACCCGCGCCGCGTTGCACGGCGCCCCGCCCTCGTCCTCCAACCGCACCAGCCGGTTCACGATGAGGTGCTGGCGCACCGGGAACAGCTTCATCGTCTCGGCGAGCCAGTCGGCGACCTCCGCCGCCGGGCCCGCCACCCCGCCCGCCGCGCTGTAGTCGGCCCGGCCCCCGGGCGCGAACAGGGCCCGGTAGGCCTCCCAGTCGCCGTCGTCGACGGCCACCGCGTACCCCGACACCACCTCGTCGATGGCCAGCCGGTCCATTACCGTCCCGAGGTCCACACGCTGCGTCATCGGGTCAGTCTGGGGCTGTCGGCCCCCGACGCCAAGGGGCGTGCGCCGACCGGGTCATCCCCGGACGATCAGTGACCGGAAAGGACCTCCCGCCGGCGGACCACGACCAGGAACGCGTCGCTGTCGAGGTCCATCACCACCTCCGCCGCGAGGCCCTCGCGCTTGCGCTGCGCCGCGTACTCCTCGGCCGGCCAACTTCCCCTCGGACTTCCCGCCGGAAAACGCTCCAATACCACGCGTCCCATGGGACACCCCCTCCACCCGCCGGGTCCCTCCCGGCACGGCTCTCTACGGGGACAACGACGCGGAGGCCGCCCGGGAACGTTCCCGGGCGGCCTCCGATTCACGCGAAGTGGTGAGCGTACGGCCCCCTAGGAGCCCGACTCGCCGGCGTGCGGACTGAGCACGTCCGTGCCGATCAGCACGAACAACACGATGCCCAGCACGATCCGGTAGATCACGAACGGCATGAAGCTCTTGGTGGAGATGAACTTCATGAACCACGCGATGACGGCGTACCCGACGAAGAAGGCGATCACCGTCGCGAAGACCGTCGGACCCCAGGAGATGTGCGTCGGGTTCTCCATCACGTCCTTGATCTCGAACGCGCCCGAGGCCAGCACGGCCGGGATCGCGAGGAGGAAGGAGTAGCGGGCGGCGGCCTCGCGGGTGAAGCCCAGCAGCAGACCGCCGGAGATCGTCGCACCGGAGCGGGAGACGCCGGGGATCAACGCCATCGCCTGGCAGAGACCGAAGACCAGACCGTCCTTGACGCCCAGTTCCTTCAGCGTCTTGCGCTGGACGACCACCCGGTGCCGGCCGCCCTCCTCGTCGCGCGAGGCCTGCCAGTCGGCGAAGCCGAGGACCAGACCCATCAGGATCAAGGTGGTGGCCGTCAGCCGCAGGTCACGGGCCGGACCGGTGATCTGGTCCTTGAAGAGCAGGCCGAGGACGCCGATCGGCAACGAGCCGACGATCACCAACCAGCCCATCTTGGCGTCCTGCTCGGAACGCAGCGCCTTCGTGTACAGGGAACGGAACCAGGTCGAGACGATCCGCGCGATGTCCTTGCGGAAATAGATCAGGACGGCGGCCTCGGTGCCGATCTGGGTGATGGCCGTGAAGGCCGCACCGGGGTCGTGCCAGCCGGCGAACGCCGCGGTCAGGCGCAGGTGGGCACTGGAGGAGATCGGGAGGAACTCCGTAAGCCCCTGGACCAGACCGAGGATTAGGGATTCGAACCAGCTCATGTCGGGGTGCGCTCGTCCTTGTGATCGTCGGGCAGTTCGGGTCCGATGCTAGGGCCCGTGGGAAGCGGCCGTGACCACAGGGGGGTGTTGGGGCACCGGCTCGTACGCGACGACCGGCGCCAGGCGGTGCCGCTTGCGCCACGCCACGACCGCGGCGATCACCCCGGACACCGCGATGAACCCGAACGAGACCAGGAACGCGGGCGATCCCGGCGAGGAGGCACTGGACCCCGCGATCACGTAGGCGGCGGTGTTCGGGATCGTGCCGAGCGCCGTCGCGCCCAGGAACGGCAGCCAGCCGCACCGCGACACCGCCGCCAGGTAGTTGGCCGCCGCGAACGGCACCCCGGGGAAGATCCGCACCGCGAGCATCGAGCGGAACCCGTGCCGGCTCAACTGCGCGTCGGCCGCCTTCAGCCACCGGCCGCGAAGGTACGGACGCAACGCCTCCTGCCCCATCGCCCGGCCCAGACCGAAGGCGATGCCGGCCCCCACCACCGTCCCCCCGACGGCCGCGACCAGCCCGAACTGGGCCCCGAAGACCGCCCCCGCCGCCAGGTTCAGCAACGGACGCGGCACGAACGCCGCCGTGCACAGCCCGTACGCTCCCGCGAACACCAGGACCGCCGCACCCAACGGCAGCTCCGGCGGCCACCCCTGCGACAGCAGTCGCTGCGGCTCGTACAGCACCACGCACGCGCCGGCCGCCAGCAGCAGCACGACGAGCAGCGACAGCCGGGTCCACGGCGCGAGGAGGAGGGACATTCCGGGAGACTAACCGACCTGTACGAAGCACCGCCGTAATCTGGGCCTCATGCGGCCGAACACCCAACCACCCCCGGGGACCGGGCCCAGCGCCCTCGCCGACGTCCTCATGGAACGACTGACGGCCGTCTACGCCGCGGCCGCCGATCCGGCGCAGGCCGGACCCATGACCGCGTACATGAAGGGCGTCGCCCCCTTCCTCGGCATCCGCACCCCCGAGCGCCGCGCGCTCTCCCGCACAGTGACGAAGGACACCCCGCGGCCCTCCGAGGCGGACTGCGCCGCCCTCGCGCTGCGCTGCTGGTCACTGGCGGAGCGTGAGTACCACTACTTCGCGGTCGACTACCTGCGTCGACACGTGGCGCGCTGTTCCTCCGGCTTCCTGCCGGTGGTGCGGTACCTGATCGTCACCACTTCCTGGTGGGACACCGTCGACCTGCTCGCCGCGCACACCGTCGGACCGCTCGTCGCGGCCGACCCGCGGCTGGGCGCGGTCATGGACGACTGGGTCGACGGCGAGGACCTCTGGCTCGCCCGCGCCGGACTGCTCCACCAGCTCACCCGCAAGTCCGCCACCGACGCCGACCGGCTCTTCGCCCACTGCCGCCGGCTGGCCGCGCACCCCGACTTCTTCATCCGCAAGGCCGTCGGCTGGGCCCTGCGCGAGTACGCCAAGACCGACCGCGACGCGGTGCGCGCCTTCGTCACCGCCGAACGCCCCCGCCTCGCCCCGCTGTCGGTGCGCGAGGCCCTCAAGTCCCTCAACGGCGCCTGACGGCGACGAAATCCATTCGACCCCGCCCGACCGCTCGGGCAGGATCGGCGACATGTTCCGGTACGCCTTCCCCGCAGCGCCGTCCGCAGTCGCGGACGCGCCGAAGGCTGCCGCCGCACCCGGAGCACCCGCCGTGGCCGCCGCGTTCGACGGCGCCCGAACCTGACCCTTCCCGGATCGTCCGGCGGACCCCACAGGGGGAGGGTCGGATCGCCCGGGGGTCCCGTCCAGCTGCGAGCCACGGGAAGAACATCATGGCCAAGACGGCCTTCACGCGCACCAAGCCGCACCTCAACATCGGCACCATGGGCCACGTCGACCACGGCAAGACCACCCTGACCGCCGCGATCACCAAGGTCCTCGCCGACCGGGGCGGCGCCGCCTACGTGCCCTTCGACCGCATCGACCGGGCCCCCGAGGAGGCCCGTCGCGGCATCACCATCAACCTCACGCACGTCGAGTACGAGACCGACACCCGTCACTACGCCCACGTCGACATGCCGGGCCACGCCGACTACATCAAGAACATGGTCACGGGCGCCGCGCAGCTCGACGGGGCGATCCTCGTCGTCTCCGCGCTCGACGGGGTCATGCCGCAGACCGCCGAGCACGTCCTGCTGGCCCGGCAAGTGGGCGTCGACCACATCGTGGTGGCCCTCAACAAGGCCGACGCCGGGGACCCGGAGCTCACCGACCTCGTCGAGATGGAGGTCCGCGAGCTGCTCACCGCGCACGGGTACGCCGGGGACACCGCGCCCGTCGTACGGGTCTCCGGACTCGGCGCGCTGCGCGGCGACCCGCAGTGGACGGGGGCCGTCGAGGCGTTGCTGGACGCGGTGGACACCTACGTGCCCACACCGGTGCGCTACACGGACGCGCCGTTCCTGCTGCCGGTCGAGAACGTCCTGACCATCACCGGTCGCGGGACCGTCGTCACCGGGTCCGTCGAGCGGGGCACGGTGCGACTCGGCGACCGCGTCAGCCTGCTCGGCGGGGACGGCGCCGGCGACCCGGTCGTCGTCACCGGCCTGGAGACCTTCGGCAAGCCGATGGAGTCCGCCGAGGCCGGGGACAACGTCGCCCTGCTGCTGCGCGGGGTGCACCGCGACCAGGTCCGGCGCGGGGACGTCGTCGCCGCGCCGGACAGCGTGCGGCCGGCCCGACGGTTCACCGCCCTGGTCCACGTCCTCTCCGCGCGGGAGGGCGGTCGCACGACCCCGATCGCCTCCGGCTACCGGCCGCAGTTCTACTTCCGCACCGCGGACGTGGTCGGGGACGTCGACCTCGGCGCCGCCGGGGCCCGGCCCGGGCAGACCGTCACCATGACGGTGCAGCTCGGCCGGGACGTCCCGCTGGAGGCGGGGCTCGGCTTCGCGATCCGCGAGGGCGGCCGCACCGTCGGCGCCGGGACGGTGACCGAGGTCGGATAGCACCCCGCAGGTGGTGACGGCGGCCCCGCTGCGTCAGACTGCCGTCACCACACGGGCGGGGCACCACGGGCGGAACGGGGACGGGCCATGAACGGCGACACGGCGCTGGTACTGGGCGGCGGAGGACTCACCGGCATCGGCTGGGAGACCGGCATCCTGTACGGGCTCGCCCGCGAGGGCGTCGACCTGACCACCGCCGACCTCGTCGTCGGCACCTCCGCCGGCTCGGTGGTGGGCGCCCAGCTCACCTCCGGGCTGCTCACCCCGCGGCAGCTGTACGAGCGCCAGCTCGGCGACGCCGGCGGCGAGGCCGTGGCCCGGTTCGGCGCGGGGCTGCTCGCCCGCTACGCCGTCGCGATGGCCCGCTCCCGCGACGCCGCCCAGTACCGCAGGCGGATCGGCGCCATGGCCCTCGCCGCCGACACCGGCCCGGAGGCCGTGCGCCGCGAGGTGCTCAAGGCCCGCCTCGTCTCGCACGAATGGCCCGAGCGACGCCTCGTCGTCACCGCCGTGGACGCGCTGAGCGGCGAGCTGACCGCCTTCGAGCGGGCGGGCGACGCCGGCCTCGTAGACGCGGTCTCGGCGAGCTGCGCCGTGCCCGGGGTGTGGCCGCCGGTGACGGTCGCGGGCCGCCGGTTCATCGACGGCGGGGTCCGCTCCGCGACCAACGCGGACATCGCCGCCGGCTACCGACGGGTGGTGATCATCGCGCCGATGGCGCTCGGCGCCGGGAAGATCCCCTCGCCCGCCGCCCAGGCCGAGCGGCTGCGCGCGGCGGGCGCGCGGGTGCTGCTGATCACCCCCTCCGCGCAGGCCCGCAGGGCCTTCGGACGCAACGTCCTGGACCCGGCGCGCCGGGATCCCGCAGCCCGCGCGGGACTGGCCCAGGCCGCCGAGCACACGGCCGGCGCGAAGGAGGTCTGGGGCGGCTGACCCGCGCCGGACAATGGTGGGGTGAGCGACGAACAGATCCCGGTGATCCGGGACGTGGACCAGGGCACCGCCAAGCTGATGCCGGACGTGGACCGGGACCGGGCCTGGCTGCTGACCGTGGACGGGGCGCCGCAGTCCTACGTGGACCTCGACGACCCCGAGCACCTGGAGTTCGAGTACGTACGTCGGCTCGCGCACGTGCTGGACTGCGCGGCCGAGCCGGGCGCCGCCCTGGACCTGCTGTACCTGGGCGGCGGCGCGCTGACCCTGCCGCGCTGGGCCGCCGCGGTCCGCCCCGGGTCCCGGCAGACGGTCGTGGAGTTCGACGCGGCGTTGGTGGAGCTGGTCGCCGAGCACCTGCCGCTCGCCGACGGGGCGCGGGTGACGGTGCACGCCGCCGACGCCCGGGCCTGGCTGGCGGCCGCTCCGGCGGCGAGCGCGGACGTCCTGGTCGCGGACGTGTTCGGCGGCTCGCGGGTGCCGGCCCGGCTGACCTCGGTGGAGTACGCGAGGGAGGCGGCCCGGGTGCTGAGGCCCGGCGGCCTGTACGCGGCCAACCTGGCGGACGGGGCGCCGTTCGCGTTCCTCGCGGCGCAACTGGCCAACTTCGCGGCCGCCTTCGGGGAGCTGGCGCTGATCGCCGAACCGGCGGTGCTGCGCGGGCGCCGCTTCGGCAACGCGGTGCTGCTGGCTTCCGACTCCCCGCTGCCGGTGGCCGCCCTGGCCCGGCGGTGCGCCGGCGACGCGTTCCCGGCCCGGGTGGAGTCCGGCCCTGGCCTGGCCCGCCTGATGCGCGGCGCGCGGCCGGTGCCGGACGCGGAGGCGGTGGCCTCGCCGGAGCCGCCACAGGGCGCCTTCAGCCTGGGGTGAGCCCGGTACCGGGCCCGCATCACACGGCGGCGGGGCTCGGGCTGTCCGTCGGGGTGGGCAGCACCGGGGCCTTCACCGCGGGGGGCTTGCGGGTCATGTTCCGCACGTCCGGGACGAAGAGCACCGCGGCCGTGCCGACCACCACCAGCACGGCGCAACCCCACAGCGACGGGGCGCGGCCGAACGCCGACTCGGCGGGGCCGGCCAGGGCGGTGGCGAGCGGCAGCATCGACACCGAGCCGAACCAGTCGTAGGCGGAGACCCGGGAGAACTTCTCCTCCGGGATCTCCTGGTGCATCGTGGTCATCCAGTTGACGCCGAACACCTCGATGGCGGCGCCGCTGACGAACATCACCGCGCACAGGGCCCACACGGGCAACGGCACCGCCAGCCCCGCCGACGGCAGCGCCAGCGGGAACACGCACAGCGTGCCGACCAGCAGCAGCCTGCGGGGTTTCCACACCATCATCAGGACGGCGCCGCCGATGGTGCCCACGCCGAAGCAGGCCAGGGCCAGGCCCCACGGCGCCGGCCCGCCCAGCTGGTCGCGGGCGACGAGGGGCCCGTACACCGCCTCCGCGGCGCCGACGACGGCGACGACCACGGAGAACTGGAGCACGATGCTCCACAACCAGGGGCGGGTCCGCACCTCCACCCAGCCCTCGCGCAGGTCGGCCAGCAGGCCGCCGCCGGGGGCCCGTTCCGCGACGTGGCCGACGTCCAGGAACGCCCGGAGCGCGCCCGCGAGGGCGAAGGCCAGGGCGTCCACGGCCAGCACCCAGCCGGGGCCCATCGCGGCGATCATCGCCCCGCCGAGGGCCGCGCCGCCGATGCCGGCGCCGTTCATGGCCATCCGGAAGAGCGCGAAGGCGCGGTTGGCGTGCTCGCCCGAGACGCTGGAGAGCAGCATGCCCTCGGCGGCCGGGTTGAAGAACGCCGTTCCGGTGCCGCACAGCGCGGTGAGCAGCATCATCTGCCACAGCTGGGGGTCCCCGGCGAGCACGAGCAGCGCGAAGGCGCCCTGCGAGACGCAGTTGAGGGCGTTGGCGGCGACCATCACGCGGTGGCGCGGCAGCCGGTCGGCGAGCGCGCCGCCGATGAGCAGGAAGAGGACGAGTGGCAGCGTACGGGCGGCCGCGACGAGGCCGACGTCCCCGCCGGAACCCCCTGACTCCAGCACGGCGAAGGCGGCCGCGATGAGCGCCCCGTGACTGCCGAGGTTGGTGATGACCGCGGCACCCGTCAGCAGGGTGTAGTTGCGGCCGGCCCACGCGGGCCGGCGGCGCGCGCGGGTGGGGGAGGGGAGATCCGGGGGTCGACTCACCCGTGGACTCTCTCCGCTCCGGGCCGGGAATCCAACCGAATTTATCGGAAAGCGGATGTCCGGCCCGGAGGTGGGAACGCGGTGGGGCCGGGTGGGGGACCGGCGGGGACGAGCGGGGCCGGGGTGGGCGGGGATCAGTTCGGCGGCGCGGCCTCGGTCAGCCGGACCGTGCTGAGGATCTTCTCGTACGTCGCCTGGTCGACCTCGCCGGGGACGCCCGCGGCGCCGTAGAGGACCCAGGTGGAGAAGTCACCGTTGGCGGTCTTGAAGCTGAACGCGATGCTCTTGCCGTCGGAGTCGCACTTGTTCTCCTTGGGCACGCCGGTCACGGTCGCGGTGGTGACGTGACCCTTGAGCCCGGAGGTGGAGGTGTACTCCTTCGGGTCGGTGAACTTGACGATCTCCTTGGGCTGCTTCTGCGCGTAGCCGCCGTAGACCCAGGTGCCGGCCTCGCTGCGGGAGGCGGAGGCGGTGTCCTTCGCGCCCTGGCCGCCCTTGGTGCCGGTGCCGGCGAGGGAGGTCGTCTCCTCACTGCCGTTCTTGTCGGAGTCGACCTTGCACCAGTCCTCCTTGAGGTAGGCCGGCGCGGACATCATGACGAAGGGGCCGCCGTCGGTCTTGGTCGCGTCCTCGAACCCGATGGACGTGCCCGAGCCGAGCACGTTCCACTCCGGCGGGACGTCGAAGGCGGTGCCGTACTTCGGGTTGATGACCACCTTCCAGCCGGCGATCAGCGGCTTGAGGTCCCCGCCGGAGCGCGGGTTCCCGCTCGGGGCGGGCGGCGCCGCCGGGGAACTCGCGGGCGCGGAGGGGGAGGCGGCCGGCTTGTCGTTGGCCTGGATCTTCTTGTCGTCGTCCCGGGTCAGGACGAACGCTCCGGTGGCGGCGGCGGTCACGATGACCGCCGAGACCGCGACGATGGCCACCGTCCGGGTGGCGAAGGGGCTGCCGCCGCCCGGCCCGGGGGTCGTCGGTTGCTGTTGGGTCGGGGGTTGGCCCCACGGCTGCACCGGGGGCGGCGTCTGGTACCCCGCCTGCGGGTATCCGTAGCCGGGCTGCTGCTCGCCGAACCCCGGCTGCCCTTGCTGCTGGTACGGGTTCGGCTGTCCCGGCTGCTGCTGGTACGGGTTCTGTTGCGCGTCCTGGGGGTTCTGCTCGCCCCCGGGCGGCTGCTGCTGTCCTGGCCACATGGCCGGTAACGATAGTGGGCCCGGCCTCCGGGGACCACGGCCGCCCCCGGAGGAGGTCTGGCCAAGGCCTTCTACTCGTGGGTAACATCGCGTGCCATGAGCGCAGAACAGATGAACGTGGGCGACTTGCTGGCCCGGACGGTGCCGATGGCCCGCACCCTGAACCTCGAATTCCTGGAGACCACCCCCGAGCGCGCGGTCGTCCGCCTGCCGGACCAGCCCGACTTCCACAACCACGTCGGCGGCCCGCACGCCGGCGCGATGTTCACCCTCGCCGAGTCCGCCAGCGGCGCCATCGTGCTGGCCGCCTTCGGCGACCAGCTCTCGCGCGCGGTGCCCCTCGCCGTCAAGGCCGAGATCGGTTACAAGAAGCTCGCGAAGGGTGTCGTGACGGCCACCGCCACCCTCGGCCGCCCCGCCGCCGAGGTCGTCGCCGAACTCGACGCGGGCGGCCGCCCCGAATTCCCCGTCACCGTCGCCATCCGGCGCGAGGACGAGGCCGTGACGGGCGAGATGACCATCCTGTGGACCCTGCGGCCGATCGCGGCCGGCTGACGGGGTGAACACGGCGGGGACGGGCCGACCGCCCCCGCCGACGGCACCGGTCTGCCGATGCCACGGGCCCACGGCGGGCCCGGCCGGGCCGCCGCAGGGCTGAACCCGGGGCGCCGCAGGGCGCGTCCGGCGGGGCCCCGCGGCCCCGGCGCGCACAGTGGGCGGCGGGAGCGGTCCGGCGCGGGCCGCTCCCGCCGACCGATGCCGAGGCCGGCGCCCAGGCGCCGCCGCAGGGAGCGCCCATGAGCGAGGCCGTGTCCAGACGTTCCGCGATCCGAGTGCTCGGCGCGGTGGGCGCCGTCGGCTCCTCCCTGGCGACGGCGGGCTGCGTCGCCGGCGTGCCGCCCGGAGCCCTGCCCCGCAAGGCCCCGCCGGCCGCTGCCGCCGCCGGGAAGCCGGCCGTCGGGGCCCGCGTCGACGCCCTGCTCGACCAGCTCACCCTCGACGAGAAGACCGCTCTGCTGCACGGCGGCCCGGACCCGGATCCGCACGCGTCGGTCCACGCCGGCTACCTGCCAGGCGTACCGCGTCTGGGCATTCCCGCGCTGCGGTTCGCCGCCGGGCCCGCCGGCATCGCCGTCGGCGAGCCCGCCACCGCGCTGCCCGCCCCCGTGATGCTCGCCGGCACCTTCGATCCCGCGCTGGCCCGCGAGTACGGACGGGTCCTCGGCCGCGAGGGCCGCGCGCTCGGCCGGGACGTCCTGCTCGGGCCGATGGCCAACCTGATCCGCACGCCCTGGGCCGGCCGCAACTTCGAAGCCTTCGCCGAGGACCCGCGGCTGACCGCCGACATCGTCGGCCAGGTCGTGCGCGGCATCCAGGACGAGGGGTTGATCGCCGCCGTCACGCACTTCGTCCTCGACGACCAGGAAACCGGCCGCGACACCCTCGACGTGAGCATCGGGGAACGGACCCTCCACGAAACGGGGCTGCGCGGCTTCGAAGCGGCCGTGGCCGCCGGGGCGGGCGCCGTCACGGGCGCCCGGCACAAGATCAACGGCATCCCCGCCTGCGAGAACGGGCCGCTGCTCGACGAAGTGCTGCGCGGCCGCTGGGGGTTCGACGGATGGGTGCTGTCCGATCCGGACGCCCTGCACAGCGCCGTCGCCTCGATCACCGCCGGCCTCGACATGGAGATGCCCGGCGGCGCCCACTTCGGCGACCCCCTGCGCGAGGCCGTGCAGGGCGGCTCCGTCCCCCAGGAGGCCGTCGACCTGGCCGTACGCCGCATCCTGACCACCCTGGACCGCTTCGGCCTGCTCACGGACCAGCCGCCGGCCCGCCCCGCCCGCAACGCGCCGGCGGGAGCCCGGACGGCCCGCAAGGTGGCCGGCGCCGGGGCGGTCCTGCTGCGCAACGAGCGCGGCACCCTGCCCCTGACCGGCGCCGCGGCCCGCTCCCTCGCGGTGATCGGCCCCACCGGCCGGATCCCGCTCGTCGCCGGCGGCGGCGCCCCGGTGGTCCCGGACCGGCCCCTCTCGCCGCTCACCGCGCTCACCCGGCGTGCGGGCAGGGGGGCCACCGTCCGCCACGCCCTCGGCGAGGACCCGTACGGCCGGCCGCTGCCGGCCGGGCTGCTGACCCCGAACGCCGCGCTCGACGACCGGCGGGTGGAGGCCGGCCGGACCTGGAGCCACCGGGCGGAGTTCACGCTGGCCGCCGACGACGAGTGGACCCTGCTCGTCCACCACACCGGGAAGCGGCCGTCCGTCCGGCTCGACGGGGAGGACCTGTTCGCCGTCCGGCAGGGCGCCGCCGAGCCGTTCGCCGGGGCCCTCCTCGGCCGGGCCCCCGACGGGATGTCCGTCCGCCGCCGCACGCTCGCCCTGAAGGCCGGTACTCACCGGCTCGCCGTCACCGCCGAGGGGGGCGCCGGCGGTCAGCGCTTCCGGCTGCGGCACACCACCCGGGCGACGCGCGCCGCCGACGTCGCCGAGGCCGTACGGACCGCCCGGGCGGCGCACAGCGTGGTGCTGTTCGCGTACGAGGACGCCACCGACGGGCACGACCGGACCTCGCTGGGGCTGCCCGGCGGGCAGGAGGCGCTGATCGAGGCGGTGGCCGCGGCCAACCCCCGGACGACGGTGGTGCTCAACACCTCCTCGTGCACGACCATGCCCTGGCTCGCTCGTACGGGTGCGGTGCTCCAGATGTACTACCCGGGCCAGGAGGGCGCGGGCGCGACGGCCGACGTCCTCTTCGGGGACGTGGACCCCGGGGGGCGGTTGACCCAGACCTTCCCGACGGACGAGCGGACGACCCCGGTCGCCGGGGACCTCCTGCGCTACCCGGGGGTGGCCGGCCGGCAGGAGTACACCGAGGGCGTGCACGTGGGCCACCGCTGGTACGACGCCCGCGGCGCGACCCCCTTGTTCCCCTTCGGGCACGGGCTCTCGTACACGACCTGGGCCTACGAGAGGCTGTCCGTACGGCCCGAACGCGGCGGCCTGCGCGCCGAGTTCACCGTACGCAACACGGGCCGCCGCAAGGGCACCGAGGTCGCGCAGGTCTACCTGGGGCCGGCCGAGCGGCCCGCGTCGGACCAGCCGGTACGCGTGCTGGCCGGCTACCGGCGGCTCACCCTGGCGCCGGGGGAGTCCCGGCCGGTCACCGTGGACATCGACGCGCGGACGCTGTCGTCCTGGGACCCCGAGCAGCGGGCCTGGGTGGTCGGTGCCGGCCTGCGGGAGGTCTTCGTCGGGCGGTCGTCCCGCGAACTGCCCTTGCGGGCGAAGGCGGTCGTGGGGAGCCGATAGGCTGCCCCGTCCGGCGGGCCACGGGAGCCCGGCGGCGAGAACTCGGGAGGACCCACCGGTGCACATCCAGGAATGGCTGGAGACGATTCCACCGATCAGCGTCTATCTCCTGGTGGGTCTGGTCATCGGGTTGGAGAGCCTGGGCATCCCCCTGCCCGGAGAGATCATCCTGGTCAGCTCGGCCCTGCTGGCCTCCCAGCACGGGGAGATCGACCCGGTGGTCCTGGGCCTGTGCGCGATCGCGGGCGCGATCATCGGCGACTCGATCGGCTACGCGATCGGCCGGCGCGGGGGCAAACCGCTGCTGGAGAAGCTGGGTCGGCGCTTCCCCAAGCACTTCGGACCCGAACACGTGGCCCTCGCGGAGCGCTCCTTCGACAAGTGGGGCATGTGGGCCGTCTTCTTCGGACGGTTCGTGGCCCTGCTGCGGATCTTCGCCGGGCCGCTGGCCGGCGTGCTGCGGATGCCGTACTGGCGCTTCCTCGTCGCGAACGTCCTCGGCGGGATCCTCTGGGCCGGCGGCACCACCGCCGTCATCTACTCGGTCGGCGTCGTCGCCGAGCCGTGGCTGAAGCGGTTCTCCTGGTTGGCGCTCGCCCTGGCCGTGGCGGGCGGGCTCGTCGTGACGCTCGTCATCCGCAGCCGCATGAAGAAGGCCGCGGCCCGGCTCCGCGAGGACGCGGCGCCGGACACGGACCGGGCTCCCGTGACGGCGGGCGTCGCGAACTGACCCCGCGGTGCCGCGCCGGCGGGGCCCGGGGCCCCGCCGGCGCGGCACCGGGCCGTGGCGTGCGTCAGGCCCGCGGGACCGACGCGCGGTGCTGCTCGGCGAGGGCCGTGTACATCGCGGCGTTGACCTTGATGCCCTCGCGCTCCTCGTCGGTCAGCTCGCGCCGCACCTTCGCGGGCACGCCCGCGACCAGGGAGCCGGGCGGGACCACCATGCCCTGCGGGACGAGGGCCTGCGCGGCCACCAGCGAACCGGCGCCGATCACGGCGCCGTTCAGCACGGTCGCACCCATGCCGATGAGGCAGTCGTCCTCCACGGTGCAGCCGTGGACGACGGCGTTGTGGCCGATGGAGACGCGCTCGCCGATGGACACCGGGAAGCCGGGGTCGACGTGCACGGTGCAGTTGTCCTGCACGTTGCTGTCCGCTCCGAGCGTGATCGGGCCGCAGTCGGCGCGCAGCACCGCCGAGTACCAGACGCTCGCGCCGGCGCCGAGGGTGACGTCACCGACGACCACCGAGGTCGGCGCGGTGAAGGCCGTCGGGTCGACGGTCGGCTGTTTCCCGCCGACGCCCGCGATGAGTGCCTGGCCCGCCTGATACGTCATGAACTCTTCCTCTGCTTCCGGATGCCGCGCTACCGGCACCGTAGGGCACGCACCCGGCCGCTCCGGTGATGGGGTGAAGATCACAGCTCCGGCGTCCCGACGCCCGGCGCGCGGACCACTACCGTGGCCGGGTGCCGAAGAACCAGAACACGTTCTCATCCCTGACGGCCCTGCGCCGCCGCGTCGCGGGCCGGGTGGCGCACGCGGGATGGCGCTGGATGCAGCAGGCGGGCGCCATCACCGCGCAGACCCCGGGACGACTGCGCTTCGACGCCATCGGCGACGGCACGCGGCTCGCGTTCCCGCAGGGCACCGTCTTCGGCGAGCGGTGGATCCGGCTCGGAGCGCACTGCATCATCGCCGAGCAGGTCACCCTGACCGCCGGGATGATGCCCGACCTCGACCTCGGCGCCGAGCCGGTCCTGGTCCTCGGCAACGGGGTCGTCCTGGGCCGGGGCAGCCACGTCATCGCCGACACCCGGATCACCATCGGCGACGACACCTTCTGCGGCCCGGGCGTCTACATCACCTCCACCAACCACAGCTACGACGACCCGAACGAGCCCGTCGGCCGGCAGTGGCCGCGCAACGCGCCGGTGGAGATCGGCCCCGGCTGCTGGCTCGGCACCGGCGCGGTGATCCTCCCCGGGGCCCGGCTGGGCCGCAACGTGGTGGTGGCCGCCGGATCCGTGGTCCGGGGCGAGGTGCCCGACCACGCGGTCGTGGCGGGCGCGCCGGCACGGATCGTACGCCGCTGGGAACCCGCGACGGGCTGGCAGCCGCCGCTGCGGACGCCGGCCCCGGTGCCGATCCCCGACGGGATGACACCGGAGCAGCTGCGCGGGCTGGCACAGCTGGCGGAGGCCGAGGCGGGCGGGGCCTGAGGCTCCCGGTCCGCCGCGGCGATACCCGCCTACAGGGCGGGGATCTCGATCGCGGGGCAGCGGTCCATGACCATCTCCAGGCCGGCCTCGCGGGTCCGGCTGAAGGCGGCCTCGTCGACCACGTCCAGTTGGAACCAGACCGCGTCCGCGCCGGCCGCCACCGCCTCGTCGGCCACCGCGCCCGCCAGGGCGCTGTTCACGAAGACGTCCACCACGTCCACCTCGAACGGGATCGCGTCCAGCGAGGCGTACCCCTGCTCGCCGTGCACCGTCTCCGCCTTCGGGTGCACGGGAACCACGCGCTTGCCATACCGCTGGAGCACGCGGGCCACCCCGTAGGCGGCCCGGTCCGCGTTGTTGGACAGCCCCACCACCGCCCAGGTGTCGCCGAGTTCGGTGAGGATCTTGCGGATGGTCGCCGGGTCGCCGTACACGCGTACCGCCTCCTGCTGTTCTGGTCTGCCGCTGAGCCGGATCGCTCTGCCGGATCAACGAAAAGGACACCTGTCCGATTCCCCGTAGGGTGGAGCGGTGAAGGCAGACCAGTACGTGACGGTGGCCCGCGAGGGCGTGCACGAGTCGGAGATCAACCGCTCGCGGTTCCTGTGCTCGCTCGCGCCCGCGGCGACGGAGCGGGAGGCGCAGGAGTTCGTCGCGCGGATCCGCAAGGAGCACCCCACCGCCTCGCACAACTGCTTCGCCTACGTGATCGGCGCGGACGCCTCGGTGCAGAAGGCGAGCGACGACGGTGAGCCCGGTGGCACCGCCGGGGTGCCCATGCTGCAGATGCTGACCCGGCGCGACATCCGCTACGCCGTCGCCGTCGTCACCCGCTACTACGGCGGCGTGAAGCTCGGCGCCGGCGGACTCATCCGGGCCTACGGGGGAGTCGTCGGCGAGGCCCTCGACGTGCTCGGCACCGTCACCCGCCACCGCTACCGGCTCGCCACCGTCACCGTCGACCACCAGCGCGCCGGCCGGACCCAGAACGACCTGCGCTCCACCGGTCGGGCCGTCCTGGACGTCCGCTACGGCGAGGCCGTCGCCATCGACATCGGGATCCCCGAGGCGGACGTCGGCGCCTTCCGCGCCTGGCTCGCCGACGTCACCGCCGGGACCGCCGGCTTCGAGCTCGGCGGCGAGGCGTACGGCGAGGGCTGAGCCCGCCGCCGCCCTCGGCGGGGCCGGGCGGCCGGCCCGTCACCCTTGAGGTCCGAGGAGCGGAAGGGCGCGGTGGGGCGGCCGGGGAACGGGTTAGCCTGGAGGGTCGGAGCAGGGCCACGAAGGAGATCAAGCGTGCGGGTCGGAGCGAGCGAGTGAAGTTCCTGCACACCTCGGACTGGCACCTCGGCAGGTCCTTCCACCGGGTGAACATGCTCGGGGCCCAGGCCGCCTTCGTCGACCACCTCGTCGCGGCCGTCCGCGCGCACGAGGTCGACGCCGTCCTCGTCGCCGGCGACGTCTACGACCGGGCCGTGCCCCCGCTGCCCGCCGTCGAGCTGTTCGACCGGGCCCTGCACCGGCTCGCCGACCTCGGCGTGCCGACCGTGATGATCTCCGGCAACCACGACTCCGCCCGCCGCCTCGGCGTCGGCGCCGGGTTGATCGGCCGGGCCGGGATCCACCTGCGGACCGACCCGGCGGGCTGCGCCGACCCCGTGGTGCTGGCCGACGTACACGGCGAGGTGGCCCTGTACGGGCTGCCGTACCTGGAACCGGCCCTCGTCAAGGAGGAGTTCGGTGCGGAGAAGGTCGGCCACGAAGCCGTACTGCGCGCGGCCATGCACCGGATCCGGGCCGACCTGGCCGGCCGGGCGCCCGGGACCCGCTCCATCGTCCTCGCCCACGCCTTCGTCACCGGCGGGCAGGCCAGCGACAGCGAACGCGACATCACCGTCGGCGGGGTCGAGGCCGTGCCCGCCTCCGTCTTCGACGGGGTCGACTACGCCGCCCTCGGCCACCTCCACGGCTGCCAGACGATCAACGAACGGGTCCGCTACTCCGGTTCCCCGCTCGCGTACTCCTTCTCCGAAGCGGACCACCGCAAGACGATGTGGCTGATCGACCTCGACGCCGACGGCGCGATCGGCACCGCCGAACGGATCGACACGCCCGTCCCGAGGGAACTGTCACGGCTGCGCGGGCCCCTGGAGGAGATCCTCGACGACCCCTCCCTCGCCCCCCGCGAGGACCACTGGATCGAGGTCACCCTCACCGACCCGGTCCGGCCCGCCGACCCCATGGCCCGCCTCACCGCCCGCTTCCCGCACACCCTCAGCCTCGCCTTCGAACCCGAGGGCCGCGAGGAGGACGGAACGGCCTCCTACGCCCAGCGGCTCAAGGGGCGCAGCGACCAGGAGATCGCCGAGGACTTCGTCGCGCATGTACGCGGCGGCGGCACCCCCGACGATGCCGAACGGGACGTGCTCCGGGGCGCCTTCGACGACGTACGCGCCCAGGACAGCCGTCAGGAGACCGTCCGATGAGGCTGCACCGGCTCCGGATCACCGCCTTCGGGCCCTTCGCCGAACCGCAGGAGATCGACTTCGACGCCCTGTCCGGCGCCGGGATCTTCCTGCTCCACGGCCCCACCGGCGCCGGCAAGACCTCCGTCCTGGACGCCGTCTGCTACGCCCTCTACGGCTCGGTGCCCGGCTCCCGGCAGGCACCCGGCACCAGCCTGCGCAGCGACCACGCCGCCCCCGACGTACCGACCGAGATCACCCTCGAACTCACGGCGGGCGACCGCCGGTTGGAGATCACCCGGCGCCCCGAACAGGACCGCCCCAAGAAGCGCGGCGCCGGCACCACCAAGGACAAGCCGCAGAGTTGGCTGCGCGAGCACACCGGCGGCACGTGGACGGCCCTCAGCCGCTCCCACCAGGAGATCGGCGAGGAGGTCGAACAGCTCCTCGGCATGAGCCGCGAGCAGTTCTGCCAGGTCGTCCTCCTCCCGCAGGGCGAGTTCGCCCAGTTCCTGCGCGCCGGCGCCGAGGCCCGCGGCCGGCTCCTCGGCCGGCTCTTCGACACCCGCCGCTTCGCCGCCGTCGAAGCGCTGCTCGCCGAACGCCGCCGGGCCGCCGAGGCCAAGGTGCGCGCCGGTGACGAGAAGGTCCTCGCCGCCGCCCAGCGGCTCGCCCAGGCGGCCGGTGACTGCGCCGACCTGCGTGCCTGGCCGCTGCCCCGGCACCAGCCCGGCGACCCGGGCCTCGCCGAGGCCGTCCGCGCGTGGGCAGCCGTCGCCCGCTGCTCGGCCCGGGAACGCCTCACCGTCGCCGAGTACGCGCTGGCCGCCGTCGAGAGCCGGCACGCCGCCGCCCGACGGGCCGCCGAGGACGCCCGCGAACTCGACCGGCTCCAGCACCGGCACGCCGAGACCACCCGGCGCGCGGAGCGGCTCGCGCAGGACGCGCCGGAACGCGAACGCGTACGGAGCCTCCTGGACCGGGCCCGCCGCGGCGCCCTCGTCGCCCCCGCCCTGGAACTGCGCGGGGCCGCGGCCGCCGCCCACCTCACCGCCGCGCACGCCGAGACCGTGGCCCGCTCCGTCCTCCCGCCGACCCTCGCCGAAGCGGGCGTCGAACAGCTCGCCTCCGTCGAGCAGGGGCTGCGCGAGGAACTCGGCGCGGTCGGCGCCGCCCGCCGCGCGGAACAGCGCAGCGCCGAGATCGGCCGCGAGCGCGCCACCCTGGAGCGCGAGTCCCGGGACGCCGACGAGCAGCACCAGGAGTCCCTCGACTGGCTCGGCCGCTGGGACGACACCCGGGCCGCGCTGCAGGACCGGGTGGACGCCGCCCAGCAGGCGGCAACCCTCGCCGAACAGCTCGCCGGTCGGCTGGAGCCCGTCCGCATGCAGCTCACCGCCGCCGGCCGGCGGGACGCCCTGGCCGCCGACGCCGAGGCCGCCGCGGCCGAACTGCTGCTGGCCCGCGAGGCGTCGGCCGCCGCCCGGGAACGCTGGCTGGAACTCAAGGAGGCCCGGCTGCGCGGCATCGCCGCCGAACTCGCCGAAGCCCTCACCGCCGGGGAACCCTGCACGGTCTGCGGATCGGAGCAGCACCCCGACCCGGCCCGACCCGCCCCCGGGCACGTGGACCGGGACGCCGAGGACTCCGCGCACGCCCGCTTCGAACACGCCGAGGAGCGCCGGGCCGGCGTCGAACGCAGGCTCGCGGCCGTCCGCGAGGCCGAGTCCGAGGCCGCGTCCGCCGCCGGGGAATCCACCACGGCCGAACTGCGCGCCCTCACCGCGGACCTGAGCTCCCGGCACGCCGCCGCCCACGCCGACGCGGCCGCCCTGCACACCGCCCGCGAACGGCTGGGCCGCGCGGAGCGCGAGCACGCCGCCCGCAGCGCCTACCGGCTCGACGCCGAACGTCGGGCCGCCGCCCGCGCCGAGCGGCGCGAGGCCCTCGACCGGGAACAGGCCTCCCTGGAGGCGGAGCTGGTCCTCGTACGGGGCGACGCCCCCAGCGTCGCCGCCCGCGCCCGTGTCCTGGAGGACCGGATCCGGATGGTCACCACCGCCGCCGGCGCGCTGCGCCGGGCCGAGGTCACCGCCGCCCGGCTGAAGGAGGCCGACGGGCAGCTCGCCGACGCCGCCTTCAAGGCCGGCTTCGACACCATCGAGGCCGCCGCCGACGCGGTGCTCCCCGAGTACGAGCGCACCGCCCTCCAGCACCGCACCGACGCCTGGCAGGCGGAGGAGGCCATGCTGGCCGAGCGGCACGCCGAGCAGGACACCGCCCGCGCGGCGGCCCGGCCCGCGGCCGACCCCTACGCCGCCGAGGCCCGCGCGGAACGCGCCGCCGCCCGGCTGCGCGCCGCCGGCTCGGCCGTCGACGCGGCCCGGGTCCGCTGCGGCGAACTCGACCGGCTCTCCCGGCAGGCGGAGCACGAGCTGCGCGCGCTGGGCCCGCTGCGCGCCGCGTACGAGCGGGTGGCCCGGCTGGCCGGGCTCACCGCGGGCACCTCCGCCGACAACGAACGCAAGATGCGGCTGGAGGCGTACGTGCTGGCCGCGCGGCTGGAGCAGGTCGCCGCCGCCGCGACCGTACGGCTGTTGCGGATGTCCGGCGGCCGCTACACCCTGGTCCACTCCGACGCCAGGACGGGCGGTCGCGGCCGCTCGGGGCTCGGCCTGCACGTCCTCGACGCCTGGACCGGCAGCGAGCGGGACACGGCCACGCTGTCCGGCGGCGAGACCTTCTTCGCCTCCCTCGCCCTGGCCCTGGGCCTGGCGGACGTGGTCACCGACGAGGCCGGCGGGATGCGGCTGGACACCCTGTTCATCGACGAGGGCTTCGGCAGCCTCGACGACCAAGCCCTGGACGAGGTCCTCGACGTCCTGGACTCCCTGCGCGAGCGGGACCGCAGCGTCGGCATCGTGAGCCACGTCGGCGACCTGCGCACCCGGGTCCAGGCCCAGTTGGAGATCGTCAAACAGCGCGGCGGTTCGGTGGTCCGCCACCGCACGGCGGCGGCCGGCAGGGCCTGATCGGTCGTCCCGGGCCGGCGGCGGTCGCCCGGCGGCGGCCGTCACACGGCGCGGCGGGCCGTGGCGGCCGTCACGGGCTGATCGGCCGCCGGGACAGCGGGGACGAGTACACGACGCTGGTGGTCACCGGGCCCAGGCCCGAGATCCGGCCCGTGACCTCCTCCAGGTGCCCCATCGAACGGGCGGTGACCTTGAGGACGAAGCAGTCGTCCCCCGTGACGTGATGGGCCTCCAGGATCTCCGGGGTGGCTTCGAGGAAGTCGTGGAAGGGCTTGTAGTTGCCGTGCGGGTAGCGCAACCGCACCAGCGCCAGGATGGCCTTGCCCAGCTTCTCGTGGTCGACCACGGCCGTGTAGCCGGTGATGATCCCCGTCTCCTCCAGCCGGCGGACCCGTTCCGTGACGGCGCTCGCGGACATGGACACGGCGCGGGCGAGGTCGGTGAAACTGGCGCGGCCGTCCTCCTGGAGGACGCTCAGGATGCGCCAGTCCGTGGCGTCGGGGGAATAGTCGGTCATCCGTCAGGTGTAGCAGGGGAATCCCCGGACGAACAAGCCGAAGGCCGGGGAAAGTGCCTTCCCTAAGCAGCCTGCGGTTCGTAGATTCGTGTCCATGACGACGACCTCGAACACCCCGGTACCCGCCACCACCGGCGCGAACCCCGTCCTGCGGGTCCCGCCGGCCACCCCGGCCGCCGCCGCCGCGTACTTCGCCGCGAGCCTGGCCTTCCACGCGGACGTGTCGGACGTCGCCGCCGCCTTCGAGGCCCATCGGGAACGGGGCGCCGAGCTCGGCTTCCAACTCGTCGACTCCCGCTCCACCCCGTCCTGGGACCAGGCCCACGTCCCCGGGGCCGTCCACCTCCCCACGGCCCTCGTCCCGGAACAGGCGGACCTGCTCCTCGACCGGAACCTGCCCGTCGTCACCTACTGCTGGGGACCCGGCTGCAACGGCGGCGCCCGCTCCGCCCTCGCCCTGGCCGAACTCGGCTTCCAGGTCAAGGAGATGCTCGGCGGCATCGAGTACTGGATCCGCGAGGGATTCGAGGTCGAGACCTGGCAGGGCTCCGAACGGCGCGCCGGGGCCGACCCGCTGACCGCACCCACCGACTCCGACGACTGCGGCTGCTGAACCGCCGCCGCCACTGCGACGGGCCGCACACCCCCTTGCGGGGAACGTGCGGCCCGTCGGCCCGGCGGGGGCGACGCCCGCGCGGGCGGGGCGGCTCAGAGCTTGGAGAGCTCGTCCACCAGGTCGTCCAGGCCCAGCGAGCCCTGGGACAGCGCCGCCATGTGCCAGGCCTTCAGGTCGAAGGACTCGCCGTGCGCGGCACGGGCGTTGTCCCGGCCCAGCAGCCAGGCGCGCTCGCCCAGCTTGTAGCCGATCGCCTGACCCGGCATCGACAGGTAGCGGGTGAGCTCGCTCGCGATGAAGTCCGCCGGCCGCCCGCTGTGCAGTCCGAAGAACTCCTGCGCCAGGTCGACGGTCCAGTGCTCGCCCGGGTGGAACGGCGAGTCCGCCGGGATCTCCAGGCCCAGGTGCATGCCGATGTCCACGATCACCCGGGCGGCCCGCATCATCTGGCAGTCCAGGTAACCCAGCCGCTGCTCGGCGTCCTTGAGGTAGCCCAGCTCGTCCATCAGGCGTTCCGCGTACAGCGCCCAGCCCTCGACGTTCGCGCTGACCATGCCCACGGTCGCCTGGTAGCGGGAGAGCCGGTCCGCCACGTGCTGCCACTGCGCGAGCTGGAGGTGGTGACCGGGAACGCCCTCGTGGTACCAGGTGGACACCAGGTCGTACACCGGGAACCGGGTCTGTCCCATGGTCGGCAGCCAGGTGCGCCCGGGACGGGAGAAGTCCTCGGAGGGGTTCGTGTAGTACGGCGCCGCCGCACCGCCCGACGGGGCGATCATGGACTCCACCCGCTTGACCCGCTCGGCGAGCTCGAAGTGGGTGCCGTCCAGGTTCTCGATGGCTTCGTCCATCAGGCCTTGGAGCCAGGCCCGGACCTCGTCGACGCCCTCGATGTGGGTGCCGTGCTCCTCCAGGTGCCGCAGCACGTCCCAGGGGCCGGCGCCCGGCAGGATCTTCGCCGCCTCGGTCTTCATCTCGGCGAGCAGCCGGTGGTACTCGGCCCAGCCGTAGGCGTACGCCTCGTCCAGGTCCAGATCGGTGCCGTTGAAGTAGCGTGCCCAGCGGGCGTAGCGCTCGCGGCCCACCGGATCCGGAGCGTCGGCGACGGCCGGGGCGTACACGTCCCGCATCCAGTCCCGCAGTTCGGCCACCGCCGCCGTCGCACCGACGGCCGCCGCGTCCAGCTCCGCGCGCAGGGCCTCGGGGCCGGCGGAGGCGAAGGCGCCGAAGAAGTCCCGGGCGCCGTCCTCGCCCTCGCCGGCCCAGATGCCGAGCTGCTCGACGAAGGTGGCGGCGGGGCGCGGGCTGCCGTACAGCCCGCGTTCCAGACCGAGCGCGAGGCTCTCGCGGTACCCGGCGAGGGCGGCCGGTACGGCGCGCAGCCGCTCGGCGATCGCGGCCCACTCCTCCTCGGTGTCGGCCGGGGTCAGGGTGAAGACCTCGCGGACCGAGTGGGCGGGGGAGTGGATGTTGCTGACGACGCGCAGGTCCTCGTCGGCCTCGTGGACGGCGAGTTCGGCGTTGAGCCGCTCGCGCAGCAGCCGGGCGCAGCGCCGTTCGGCCTCGGTGTCGGCGCCGGGCGACCGCTCGGCGGCGTCGAGCGCGGTCAGGGTGGTGCGCGACAGCTCGGCGGCGGCGGCGCGGCCCGCCGGGGAGAAGTCCGGCAGCTTGCCGGAGCTGGCCGCGACGCCGAGGTAGGTGCCCGTGATCGGGTCGATGGCGATGAGGTCGTCGACGTACGCGTCGGCGACCTGACGGGGCAGACGTGCTGCGCTGTCACTGTGGAGGGTCTCTGACATGCTGCCATCTTCGTACGCGGAACCGCCCCGCGTCATCACCGTGACGGCCCCGGGGACCTGACGCGGGCACCACCTGAGGACCGGCCCCCGGCTCCCCGTGAGCCGACGGACACCGCCCGTACGGAACTTCGCGCGAGGTGGCGGACCCGGCGGCCGGCGAAAGCCGGGCCCCGGAGTTCCCGGTGGGCGGGAGCGCTCCCGCGCCGCGCTCCGCCCGCGCCCCGTCCGGCCTCCAGCGGCGCCCGAGACCCCGCTGCGATGCCGGGCCCGCGGGCGGCCGAGGACCGGGCGTCCGGCGGCTCGGGTGTCAGTGCCGGTGGCCCGGTTCGTACGCGGCCGGGGCGTGCGGGGTTCCGTACGCGGGGCGCGAACCGGCGGGGGTCGCGTCCAGCCGGGCGGTGATCACCAGGGTGCCCTCCTCGATCTGGTAGTCGAGGGGCAGGCCGAGGCCGCGCATCGCCGCGACCATGCCGGTGTTGGAGGCCTGGGTGACGGCGTACACGCTGTCGCAGCCGGCCTCGACGGCCATCGCGAGGAGCCGCCTCAGCAACTCCGAGCCGATGCCGCGACGCTGCCACTCGTCCTCGATGAGCAGGGCCACCTCGGTCTCGTCGCCGTCCCACAGCAGGTGGCCGAGGGCCACGAGCCTGCCGGAGGCGGTCGTCGCGGCGACCGTACGACCGAAGCGCGGGCTCAGCAGGTGGCCGAGGTAGCGGTCGGCGTCGGCGACGGGGCCGTGGTAGCGCAGGCCGAGGGTGCGCTCGGAGCAGCGGTCGTGCATGGCGCGGGCCGCCGGCAGGTCGGAGCCGTCGGCACGGCGCACGGTGATCTCGTTGCCCTCGGGCAGCGTCAGGACGTGCCGACCGCTGGGAACGCGCGGGCCGAGCCGGGCGTCGAGCTCGACGAGGGCGCGGGCCCGGGCGAACTCCGTCGGGGTGAACGGCAGGTACGGCCGCTCCACGGTGATGGCTCCGCCGGAGGGATCGCGCAGCCGCATCACGGTGGCCTCCAGGACGCCTTCCACCGGGGCGTCGGCGCCCGCGTTGGGACGGCCGGACAGGGTGGTCGCCGGGATCGAGTGGATGGTGCAGCGGCCGAGCAACTGACGCAGCGCGAGGGGCAGTTCCGCCGCGTCCAGCGCGGTGCGGGTGGC
This sequence comes from Streptomyces sp. NPDC029836, assembly GCF_055574495.1. NCBI lineage: Bacteria > Bacillati > Actinomycetota > Actinomycetes > Kitasatosporales > Streptomycetaceae > Streptomyces > Streptomyces sp. NPDC029836. The sequence continues at coordinate 116,160 of NZ_JBVHZI010000003.1, forward strand.
CAGGCCGAGGACCCGGGTGGGCGTGTCGACCAGGTCGTGGGCGTCGGCGCGCTCGATCCAGGTGCTGTGGCCACCGGCCCGGGCGACGGCCCGGGTGAGTTCGGCGGAGGGCAACTGCTGCGGAGCGCGGAGCAGGAACTCGTCGACCGTGCCGCCCTCGGGGAGGGGGTGGGTCTGCAGGGTCAGGATGTCCACGCCGTTACGGGCGAGGGCGGTGCAGAGCGAGGCCAGGCTGCCGGGTTCGTCCCGTACGGTCGTCCGCATCCGCCACAGCGCGGCGGCCGTACCCGTACCGTTCGTGCCCCCGCCGCCCGCGCCGGTCGTCGCGGACGGGACGGGCGGCGGATCGGAGGGCGCCCCGGCCGGCGGCGGAGCATGACTGTGGCGCCGGGCCCACCAGGTGTGGAAGGCCGCGGTGACCAGGAGCGCCACGGCCGAGGCGACCAGCAGGATCGGGCCCCGGGGACCGTGCACGACGAGATTGGCGATGCCGTCCGCCACGGCCACGGCGCAGAACAGGGCGGCGAGTTCGACGAGGTCACGGCGCCAGTGGTGACGGTGCGGACGGGGCGCGGAGGCGAGGTTACGGTCAGTCATGCACACCACTGTGGCGCAGGGGTGTTGCGTGACCGCGAACGATCTGTGACCGGCTGGTTAAGTGTCGATCCGGCCGGTTTCCGCCGGTTTTCTGCCCGGTTTCCGATACCCGCGCCCGGGCCGGGGCGCGCGGCCCCGAATGCCTCACGCCTGCCCCACGAGGCCGGGCCGCAACACCTTCGTGAACAGTACGCCACCACCCTGGCGGCGCAGCCGGACGGTGAGCTCCCCGCTGTCGCCGTCGATTTCGACCTCCCCGTAGTACGGGGGGTTCTCGGCCGGGGACATGTTGGCCACCGGCGCCGACCGGACGTAGGCCGTCCGCGGCCCGAAGGTCGCGTCGAGCCGCCCGGCGGGGAACCCACCCGCGCCGACCGGCCCGGACACGAACTCCCAGAACGGCTCGAAGTCGCCGAATGCGGCGCGCTCGGGGGCGTAGTGGTTCGCGGCCGTGTAGTGGACGTCGGCGGTGAGCCAGACGGTGCCCGTGATGTGCCGGTGCTTGACGTGGCGCAGCAGCTCGGCGATCTGCAGCTCCCGTCCGAGCGGGGCACCGGGGTCACCCTGCGCGACGGCCTCGAAGTCCGTGGCGCCGTCGGGGACGACGATGCCGAGCGGCATGTCGGAGGCGATCACCTTCCAGGTGGCGCGCGAACGCGACAGCTCCCGCTTCAGCCAGGCCAGTTGTTCCGGGCCGAGGATGCCGACCGGGTCCTCGGCCTGACGGTTCGGGGAGTTGCGGTTGCGGTAGGTCCGCATGTCCAGGACGAACACGTCGAGCAGCGGGCCGTGCCGCATGACCCGGTACATCCGGCCCTCGTCCCGGCCGCCGCGCAGGTCGGTGACGGGGAAGTACTCCCCGAAGGCCCGGCGGGCGCGGGCGGCGAGGACGTCGGCCTCGCGGACGGTGTAGCGCGGGTCGTCGATCAGCTGGCCCGGGTACCAGTTGTTGCGCACCTCGTGGTCGTCCCACTGGGCGAGCACGGGGACCTGCCCGTAGAACGCCCGCAGGTGTTGATCGAGCAGGTTGTAGCGGAAGTTCCCGCGGAACTCGTCGAGCGTCTCGGCGACCTTCGACTTCTCCTCGGTCGTCACGTTCCGCCAGATCCGGCCGTCGGGCAGCGGTACGGCGGCCTGGATCGGACCGTCGGCGTAGATCGCGTCGCCGCTGAACAGGAAGAAGTCGGGATCGCGCAGCCGCATTTCCTCGAAGACGCGGTAGCCGCCGATGTCGGGGTTGATGCCCCAGCCCTGCCCGGCCAGGTCCCCGGACCACACGAAGCGCACGTCGTGGCGGCGGGAGACGGGCGTGGTACGGAACGTGCCGCGCACCGGCTCGCTCGTACGGCGCGGGTCGTCGGGATCGGTGAGGGTGATCCGGTAGTGGATCTGCCGGCCCGGCGGCAGGTCGCGCAGGGTGGTCGTGCCGGTGAAGTCGGTGGCCGGGCCGAGGAAGGGGCCGCCGTGCCGGCGCACCCCGTAGCGGAACGACTCGCTCGGCGAGGTTTCCACGTACATCCGCGCCGGGCGGTCGGAGCGCGTCCAGACGGTGGCCGAGTGCGCGGTGACCTCACCGGACTGCGTCCCCCACCGGGCGACCGGGCGGCCGGAACGGGTGAAGGCCGGGGCGCCCGCGGGGGAGGCCAGGGCGGGCGCGGCGAAGGCGGCGGACAGGGCGAGGCCCAGGGGCAGGGCGAGGGAACCGCCGAGCAGGGACCGTCGGGTGTGCGGCATCGGTGCCATCGGTGCGTCTCCAGGGGCCGGCGGGGACGGGCCGGACCAGTGTGCCGCCGCCCCCCGGCCCGCCCGCGTCGCCCACGCGAACCGCGGATGAACAGCCGTCAGCGGGGGCGGGGTGGGGGCGCGGGGGCGTACGTACGGGAGGCGCGGGGCGGCGTGTGGCGGTGCCCCACCGGGGGCGTCGGGTCCGGGCGGTCGCGGCGGTCCGTGGCTGCGCCGCGGAGCCCGCCGCCCGGCCGTTCGTCGCGTGGATCGTTACGGCCGATCGCCCGCCGCGCGGTCGTCCCGCCGCGCCGGGCCGCCGTGCCCCGGGCGCTCGGGTCAGCCGCCCCGCCCGCCCGGCGGCCCGCCTCCGGCGACCGTCACCAGGCGGCCGGCGGCGTCCGTCGGGCGGGCGCCCGGCGCCCGGTGGCGCCCGTCAGGCCGCGAGCGGTGTCGTGGCCCGGTCCGCCGTGCGGGCGGTGTCGAGGATGACCCGGGCCACGAGCGCCGGATCGTCGTTCATCGGCACGTGGCCGCAGCCCGGGAGCCGCACCAGCCGCGCTCCGGGCAGCGTCTGCTTGGCGCGCACGCCCTGGCGGCGCAGCAACAGCCGGTCCCGGGTGCCCCAGGCGATCGTCACCGGCAGCCCCGGCACGTCGTGCGGGAACCGTACGGAGCCACCCGCCGCCAGCGTCTGCTCGAACCCGGTGGCCCCGCGCAGCGCCAGCGTCTCGGCGACCACGGCCTCCGGAGCGCGCCGCGCCGGGCGGGCGTAGATCGTGCCCGTCAGCGCGGCCCGACCGGCGCCGCTGCGGGAGAGCCGCTCCAGCGCGGGCAGCGGCAGCGCGGCCGCGCCGGCCCGCATCGCGCGGAGCGCGGTGAACGCGTACCGCCGTTCGGGCTCCGACCAGAATCCGGCGGGGGACAGGGCGGTGACCGAGCGGGCCAGGCCGCGGCGCCCCAGGTCCAGCCCCAGCAGTCCACCGAGCGAGTTCCCCGCCACGTGCGGGCGCTCCACGCCCAGTGCGGCACACAGCGCCCCGAGCGCGGGAACGACGGTGTCCAGGTCGTACGGAACACCTGCGGGCAACGCCGGCGACGCGCCGAAGCCCGGCAGGTCGACGGCGATGACGTCGTACTCGGCGGCCAGTACGTCGGCCACCGGGTGCCAGGCCTGGAGGTGGTGGCCGATGCCGTGCAGCAGGAGGAGCGGCTCGCCCGCGCCCTTGCGTTCGTAGGAGACGGTGGCGGGCCGGGTGCCCAGCGGCGAATCGATCGTGAACGAGACCGTGGCGGTCATGCTGCTCCTCGTCGGGTGGACGCGTGTGAGACAGGTCGTCAGTAACGACGTCCCCCATCACTACGGCTCGGTAGCACGCGGCCACAAGCCTTCCGTCAAGAGGAGTGGGAGCGAGAACATCCTGTGAACGGCTTGCTACATATGCCCGATCTGCCCGACAAAGCGGCGAGGATTGGTCTTGACCAAGGGGTGGCGCCGTCCTATCGTCGCAGGGATAGTGCAGGAACCTTTAATAAACAAAGGCGCGGAACTGCGGCGCACAACCGCCGCTGGTACACGGCGAAGCGGCGAATGCAGGAGGAGTCAGGGTGGGGACCACGCAGCTCGAATCAGTGCCGGAGCCGAAGTACTGGCACCTGAAGAACGTCCTCAGCGAGGCGCTCGACCAGGACTTCGCCGTGGGCGAGGTGCTGCCGAACGAGCGCGAACTCGCCGCCCGCTTCGGAGTCGCCCGGGCCACCCTGCGCCAGGCGCTGGAGCAGCTCGAACTCGAAGGACGCCTCCAGCGCCGTCGCGGCGTCGGCACCACGGTCGCCCCGCCGCGCGTGGGCGTCGCCGTCGGCAGCACCCGGCACAGCTGGCCCGGCGAGAGCGCTGACGGCTGGGAGCCCGTCGACGCCACCGACGGCATTCCCGTCGCCGCGGTCCTGAAGGTCCTCGGCACGCCCGCCGACCAGCCCGTGCACACCGTCCGGCGGACCCGCGTCACGCAGGGCCAGGCCGTCGCCGCCGAGCTGCTGTACGTGCCCGCGGCCACCGTACCGGGGCTCTCCGCCATCGACGCCCCCGCCGGGCCCGCCCGGGCGCGCGCCGTCCTGCGGGAACTCCAGCGCCTCGCGCTCGACGGACAGGACCGCTCGGTGGAGCTGGGTTCGGCCCGCGCCGACGACGCCAAGGAACTGGACCGCCTTCCCGGCGCCCCCGTGCTCCTCGTCACCACCCGGTACTTCACCGCCGCCGGGACCGCCGCCGTCTCGGTGGCCACGTACCGAGCCGACACCTGCCGCCTCACCTTCGGCGACTCCGGGGTCGAGATCACCGAAACCCGCGCCGCGTCCTGACCCGACGCCGCACCCCGGGAGCGGGGTGCGGCGGTACGCGCACCGGGGCTGGGCCGCCGAGCGGCGCTCGGAGCGGGTCCCACGACCGTCGGGCCCCTCCCGCCCCCACCCCCGCCGCACCGCACGGTCCCGCGGAGCCGGACGGCCGGCATCCCCGCGGCGACGGCACGAGGGGCGTCCTCTCACTCCGCGTCGGGCCGGCCCCAGTCCGGTGGCAGCAGGCGCCACGAGTCGTGGCGGAGCCACTCACCGAAGGTGACCGGCCGGGCGCCGCCGCCCGGGTGGTCGAGGGACAGCGGGAGGATCAGGTCACGGGAGGCGCGGCCGTCCCACCACACCGTGCCCGCGAGGGGACCGGACACCGCCGGCAGCGTACTGAAGCCGCAACCGTTCTCCTGGAGCCGCAGGGTCCCGGCCGTCTTGGCGTACTGGAAGGTACTGGACGACCTCGTATTCCTGGTCCCACGCGTCGTGGGCGGCGATGTGCGCCCGCACGTCCGCGAAGTCCTCCGGGAGCGGTTCGCGCGCGGCCAACTCGTCTTCGCGGGCGTAGGAGTCGGGGTGGGTGCGGGAACGGCATCCGCACCGACGCCGCGGGCCAGTACTCGTCGAACCCCCAATCCCAATCCCGAGCTCACGCTCGACCGGGGCGACCTCGGACCCGGTCAGGGGCGATGACACCGACGACTGACGCAGACCCCGAAGGTAACGCCCGGTCGTCATCGCCGTCGCCGTCGCCGTCGCCGTCGCCGTCGCCGTCGCCGTCGCAGCGGGAGCGGGCGGCCGCGCCGACGCGCGGGCTGAGATACTCGGGCCGGGGTGACGAAGTGACGGGAAGCGGGGGGCGATCGGACGTGACGGTGCCTGCTCGGACGGGGTCGGCGCCTGGTGCGGGCTGGATATCGCGTGCCGCGACGGCAACGGACGTCGAGGTGATCGCGGGGTTGCGGGCCACGGTCATGCGGTCGGACTTGGTACGCCTCGGTCGCTACGACGAGCACCGGGTGCGGCAACGGCTGCGGGACTCCTTCTCGCCGCAGCACACGTCGATCATCTCGATCGACGGGGAACTCGTCGGGTGCGTCACGGTCCGTCCCTCCGAGGGTAGGCAGTGGCTTGAGCACTTCTACCTCGCGCCGCACTGTCAGGGCCGGGGCCTCGGATCCGCCGTCCTGCGCACGGTGCTGGAGCGGACGGACGCCCATGGCATGACGGTGGGCTTGAACGTCCTGCAGGGCAGCGCGGCCCGTCGGCTCTACGAGCGCCACGGTTTCGTCGTGGAGACGCAGGACCCGATCGACGTCTTCATGGCCCGCCCGCCCGGGGCGACACCGTTGCGAGAGCCGGACCAGCCGCGGTCCGCCGGCCACGGCCCGACGTGACGGTGACCGCCCGGATTCCTCGAACCCGCGCAAGAAGCGCGCCCGTACAGCCTCGCCCCTCCGACATCCCGGCGGCGTCTCCAGTACCGCTGTACCGTCCTCGGCCGGCCCCGACCCGGCTTTCGGGGCCGGTCCCGGCTCCGCCTCAGGCCTGGCTCCCGTTACGGCCGCAGCCCCGGGCACGGCTCCGGCCCTGGTTCCCGCCTTGCCCGGGTCACGGCCCCACCTCGGGCCTGTCGCGGCCCGGCCTCGGGCCTTGCCCCGGCCTCGGGCCCCGGGCCCGGCCTCTGGCCTCGGCCCCGGCCTCTGGCCCCGGCCTCTGGCCTCGGCCTCCGCCCCGGCCTCTGGCCCCAGCCTCGGGCCCGGCCTGCGGCCCGGCTTCGGGTACGGCCTCCGGTTCTCGCCTCTGGCCGCGGCCGCGGCCCAGGGCTTCAGCGGCGGGCGGTGACCGTTTTTTCCACCGCGAAGAGCTCTTCCTCCACGTGATCCAGGGCGAGCCGCAACGCCCCGGTGGCCACGGCGGCTTCTCCGAGCATGGAGAGCACCACCCGTGGCGAACGCAGGCAGTAGCGCTCCAGCTCCCGGCGCAGCGGTTCGAGAACCCCGTCCAGACCGGCGGCCCAGCCGCCGAGGACCACCAGCTCCGGATCCATCGCCAGCACGAGCGCGGCCACATCGTGCACCAGCCGCTGGAGGAACCGCTCCACGGCGGCCACCGCCCGCTCGTCGCCCCGTTTGGCCATCGCGAACACCTCGGCGACCGCTGGCTCGTCCAGGGGGTGCAACGGCTCGCCGGTCGTCGACAGCAGTCGCTCGGGTGTGGCCTCGCGCCCCAGCAGGTGCAGGGCGCCGATCTCGCCGGCCGCGCCGCCGAACCCCCGGTGCAGTCGGCCGCCGATCAGCGAGCCCGCGCCCGGGCTGAGTCCGGCCATCACGAACACCATGTCGTCGGTGTCCCGCGCGGCCCCCTTCCAGTGCTCGGCGACCGCCGCCGCGTTGGCGTCGTTCTCCACCTGCACCGGGCACCGGAACGAACGCCGCAGCCGTTCCCCGAGCGGCAGCCCCGTCCAGCCGGGCAATGCCGTGCCGAGGCGGACCGTCCCGTCCGCCTCCACGATCCCGGGACTGCCGACGCCGACCGCCCGCAGCGAGTCGCGGGGGATCCCGGCCCGGCGCAGCAGGTCGGCCACGGCCGCCCTGACCCGCTCCAAGCGTTCATCGGCCGACGCGTTCTCGGCGACGTCCTTGGTTCCGGCGCCGATCACCCGACCGTCAAGCCCGGACAGCAGGACCGCGACGCGGTGCGAACCGATCTCGATGCCCAGTAGATGCCCGGCCTCGGCCCGGAAGCGGAACCGTCGCGCGGGCCGGCCCTGTCGGCGCGTGCCTTCCTCCGCGTCGGCCTCGACGACGAGCCCGGTCCCGATCAGTCCCTCCACGACGCCCTCGACCGTCGGACGGGACAACCCGGTCACCCGGGTGAGATCCGTGAGGGTCGGCGATTCGGCCGCGCGCAGCGCCCGGAGCACGACGGCCGAATTGATTCGCCGGAGCAGAGAAGGATCCCCGCCGGTCAGCTGCCCCAACGTGTGTCCTCCCAGCTAGCGGCCCTATCAGCCGGATGGTACTGCCTGTCCGGCGCGGCGGCGAGAAGCAGCCCCCCAAGTTCGGAATCGGCCCCTCCTCTCAGGCCGGTGCGACGAATCCGGACTCGTACGCGGTGATCACCGCCTGGGTCCGGTCACGAGCCCCCAACTTGCCCAGAATGGCGCTCACGTGGGACTTCACCGTCTCGGTGCCGACGATCAGTTCGCCGGCGATCTCCACGTTCGTCAGTCCGCGCGCCATCAGCCGCAGGACCGCCTCCTCGCGCTCGGTCAGAGCCGCCCGCTTCAGGGCGGTACGTGCCTCGCGGTTGCCGTACTCGGCGGCAAGGGCCCGGACGGCCGCGGGGAACAGGAGCGTGTCCCCCTCGGCCACCAGCCTGACCGCGTGCACGATCTCCGCGGGGCGGGCCCGCTTCAACAGGAACCCGTCCGCTCCGGCGCGCAGCGCCTGGTAGACGTACTCGTCGTTCTCGAAGGTCGTGACGACCAGGATCTTCGGCGGCGAGTCCACCGACCGCAGGACCGCCCGTGTCGCCTCGATGCCGTCGAGCAGCGGCATCCGTACGTCCATCGCCACCACGTCGGGACGCAACTGGCGCACGAGCGGGATGACGGCGGCCCCGTCGGCGGCTTCCCCCACCACCTCGATGTCGGGCTGGGAGTCCAGTACGGCGCGCAGACCCGCGCGCACCAGAGGTTCGTCGTCGACGAGCAGTACGGTAACCGGCATCCGGTCAGCGTATTCGCTCCAGCGGGAGCCGGGCGTGCACCCTCCAACCGCCGTCGCGCGGACCGGTCTCGGCTTCGCCCCCGAGCAGCGCCGCCCGCTCCCGCATCCCGCGGAGTCCGCTCCCGGATCGGCTCGACAGTACCGGCCGTTCGGGCAGCGGGTTCGTCACCTCCAGGTCCAGCCGGCCCGGTGACACCTCCACACGCACCCGCACGGGCACCGGACCGCAATGCCGCAGCACGTTGGTGAGGGCCTCCTGCAGGATCCGGTACCCCTCCCGGGTGACCGGTCCCGGCAACTTCTCCAGCGCACCCGTCAGTTGTGCGTCGACCTGCGCCCCCGCAGCCCGGGCCGACTCCAGGAGCCGGTCGGCCTCCGCCAGCGTGGGGCGTTGTGAAGGGGGTTGCGCGGACTCGCGCAGGACCAGCAGAACCCGCTCCAGATCCTCCAGCGCCGCCCGGCCCGTTTCCTCGATGGCGTTCAGCGCCCTGTCGGTGAACTCCGGGTCCTTGGCCGATCGCGCCGCCCCTGCCTGTACGACGGCCACGGTCAGCGCGTGCCCGATGGAGTCGTGCAGTTCCCGCGCGATCCTGGTCCGCTCCAACAACTGCTCCGTGCGGGCCTCCAGCGCGGTCAGCCGCTCGGCCGCCGAGGGCCCCAGCAACCGCCGGGCGATCCTCGTGATCATCTCGCCGAGCAGCACCACGACGACGATGAGCACGACCAGCGGTACGGGTGCGAGAACGGCCGCGACCCAGCGCGGGGGAGCGAAGGAGAGCGTCAGGTCCGGGTTCAGGGGATGCCCTACAGCGGTCGCGACGAACTCCACGGACATCAACGGCAGCCAGACCGTCGCGAACATGGCCGCTCCGGCCACCACCAGCCGAACCTCCAGCCACAGCAACGTCCGCCACCGGTCGCTCCAACGCACCGAGGCGGTGGTGCTGATGCCGTCGGCCTCGCCGGCGCCCCGCAAGCCGCTGACGCCACCCATGCCACCTGTCAGGGAGTCCCGGTTCTGTGGGGTCAGCAGGAACTGGGCCTGGAGCCCCTCGGCCAGCCGCACCCACGGCACGAAGCCGAACGGTATGACGATCAACAGGGGCATCCAGGGTTGGCTGGGGTTGATGAACATCCAGATGGCCAGCAGCAGCAGGGGAACGCACAAGTGCAGCCAACGCGAGTACGTCACCGGCTGAAACGGCGCACGGAGCAGTTTGTACATGCCTTCATCCTGGCAGCGCGCCTGCCTGGAGCGTCTCCCCCGCGTGGGGGAGACGGCACCCCCGCGTGGGGGAGGAAGCAGGGCGCTGCGCGGGCGAATCTTGAGCCATGAACCGCATCGAGATCAGCGAACTGACCAAGGACTACGGCACCCACAGGGTCGTGGACCACCTCACCTTCGACGTCCTGCCGGGTCGCGTCACCGGCTTCCTGGGGCCCAACGGCGCCGGAAAGTCCACGACGATGCGCCTCCTGCTGGGTTTGACCCGACCGACCACCGGCGTCGCCACCATCGGTGGCCGCAAGTTCACCGACCTGCGCGATCCGCTGCGCGAGGTCGGCGCCCTGCTCGACCCCCAGGCCGCACACGGCGGACGCCGGGCCCGTGACCACCTGCTCGCCCTCGCGGCGAGCAACAGCATTCCCGTTCCGCGGGTGGACGCGGTCCTGGAACAAGTGGGCCTGGCGGCGGTGGCCAGGAATCGGGTGGCCACCTTCTCACTGGGGATGAGGCAGCGCCTCGGCATAGCGGCCGCGCTCCTGGGAGATCCGGGGGTACTGCTGCTGGACGAGCCGACCAACGGCCTTGATGCCGAAGGCATCATCTGGATCCGCGAGCTGATGCGCCGCCTCGCAGCGGACGGCCGTACCGTCCTCGTCTCCAGTCACCTCATGTCCGAGTCCGCCTCGTTCGTGGACCACCTGGTCGTACTCGGACAGGGCAGGCTCCTCGCCGACAGCTCCCTGAAGGACTTCATCGACGCCCGCAGCACACCTCGGGTGCGGCTGCGGACCACGGAGCCGGACCGGTTGCGGGCCGCGCTCGACCACGCCCGATTCGCGATGACCCCCGCCGAGGAGGGGCGTTGGTTCGTGGACGGCATGGCCGCCGAGCGGCTCGGAATTCTCGCCGCCCGCGAGGGCATCCCCTTGCTGGAGCTCACCGACGAACGGGCCTCACTGGAACAGGCCTACCTCGATCTGACCGCCGACCGCACTCCCTTCGCCGCCCACGCCGCCTGACGTCATGACAGGAGTCACAGCCATGATGACCACGACCACTCGGCCCACACCGGCGGGGCTCGGATCCGCCCTGCCGACCGTGCCGGTGCTGCGCTCGGAATGGATCAGGATACGTTCGGCCCGAGCGGTCCTCGGGTCGCTGCTGGCGGTCTTCGCCACGACAGCCGGCATCACGGTCCTCACCGCCGCCTCGATCGGTACGTCCGAGGCGGATGCCCTGGGGGACGATCGTCTGCTCGGAGCCTTCTTCGGCATCAACTTCGGGCAGATAGCGGCCGTCGCCTTCGGTGCCACGGCGTTCGCCGGTGAGTTCCGCAACGGCGCGTTGCGGGTCTCCCTCACCGCCGTGCCGAACCGGACCGCGCTCTACCTGTCCAAGGTCACCGTCGTCGCCGGACTCGTCCTCGCCGTAGGGCAGGTCACCGGCCTCGTCACCTTCCTCGCCTGGCAGGCCTGGAGGGGTGACCACGCTCTCTCCCTGGATGACCCCGGGGCGCTCCGGGCCGTGTTCGGGAGCGGGGTCTACCTGATGCTGATCGCCCTCCTTGCGGCCGGTCTGACGGCCCTGGTGCGCAGCGGCACTCTGGTGATGAGCCTGCTCGTACCCTTCTTGCTGATCCTGCCCTTCGTCGTCGGTCAGGTGGTCGGCGGGGGCGTGGAGTTCTTGCCCGATCGGGCAGGCCAGCTGGTGATGAGGACGGAAGCGCCGGGAACCCTCGGCCCTTGGACGGGGCTCGGGGTGACTGCGATATGGGCTGTGGCGGCCCTGACCGTCGGGTGGTTCGCGGTGCGACGCCGCGACGCGTGACGAAGGGCCAGATGTCAGTGGGCCCCGGAATACTGATGATATGACCACGGGAGAGCAACTCGACCTGATCGACCGGCTGCGGGCGCAGGCCTTCGTGGACGTGCCGGTCCGGCTCGGCCGGCACACCAGTGGCCCGGGATACCACCTCGTCCGGCTCGGCGGGACCCGGGACTTCTGGGAGGACGACGGTTCGTACCGTGCCGAGGCACTCGATCAGATCGGGGCCGAGTACGGGGCGCTCACCCAAGCGTTGACCGACCGTTGGGGAGAACCGCAGGTCTTCTCGCCATACTCCCTCACCCTCCGCGCCCTCGCGGGAGAGGAGATACCGCAGCCGTGGCAGGAGCTGAGCCACACCACCGACCACCTGCACCTGTGGCGGGCCGCGGAGAGTTGGTTGGTGGCGGGTGTGGCCCAGTGGGGCGAACACGACCCCTACCTGTTGATGGCGGCAGTCACGGTGGTCGACCCGCCGTAGCGCCCACCGATCCCGGCCCCGCCGCACGGGTGACCGGCCGGGCGGGGTGGGGTCCGCAGCGCGCCGGGGCCCGGTGAACCCGGGGTCCGGTCGGCGGACGGTCGGGATCGGTGGTGGGCCGGTCGGATTCCGGAGCTGGGGCAACGGGCGCGGGGCCGATCCGGGGTCAGGACGCGGGTGGGGGTTCGGCGGCAGCGCGCAGGCGGCCGTACTCCTGGGCCATGGAATCGGCCGTCCAGTGGGCGTTGAGGCCACTGGGATTGGGCAGGGCCCAGATCCGGGTGGCGCCGATGGTGCGTTCCTGAGGGCCGATGGCAGCCTTCCGATCGCCGAAGGCGGTGCGGTAGGCGGTGACGCCGACCACGGCCAGCCACTGGGGGCGCAGGGCCTCCACCTTGGCCGTCAGGATCCGACCGCCCTCGACGTACTCCTCGGCGCTGAGCTCGTCGGCGCGGGCGGTGGCCCGGGCCACGACGTTGGTGAGACCGAGACGGTAGGAGAGCAGCTCCCGCTGTTCCTCCGGAGCCAACCGGCGGGGCGTGAACCCCGACAGGTGCACAGTTATCTGCACTACCTCTCCTCGTTGGTCTCGGTGCTGGTACCCGAGATCGACGAGGAGAGTACGAGTGGACCTGCGTCACGAACTGATGGAGGGGCGGGCGGATATTCCCCGCGTTGGGGCGGTGATCCCAACGAGGAGGGTGCACCCTCCGTACATCGTCGTCAATGGGTACGACGACGAGATCAAACCGGCCACCGAGTACCTGCGAGACCTGGCCTTGAGCGACAGCAGTCCGCTGACGATCCGCAGCTACGGATACGGTCTGCTGCGCTGGTTCCGACTGCTGTGGCTGCTCGGAGTCGGTTGGGAGAGGGCGACCGAGGCCGAAACGGCGGTCCTGGCCGGATGGCTGCGGACGGCGTCGAACCCCCAGCGTCAGCGGAAGTCAGCCGATGGCCCTGTTCCGGGCTCGGTGAATCTGCGCACAGGCAAGCCGGTCCTACGCGCCGGCTACGCGCCACGGACGATCAACCACGCTCTATCGGTGGTGAGCGGGTTCTACGAGTTCCACGCTCACCAGGGCAACGGGCCAGTCACCAACCCCGTCCCGATCTCCCCGCAGCGGCGCCGCGCTCTCGCGCATCGCAGCCCGTTGGAGCCCAGGCCGGTGCTCGGCAGGGCCCGGCTGCGGCAGAGGGTGGCAGACCGGCCGCCGCGGTCGATCCCTGATCATCTTTGGGACGAATTGTTCGAGCGCATGGGATGCGAACGCGACCGCGCCCTCCTGGAGTTCTACGTCTCCAGCGGCGCCCGTGCCGAGGAACTGCTCGGCGTCGGCATCGGTGACCTTGATTGGGCTGGCCAGCGCGTCTATGTGACCTCGAAAGGCTCGCGGGAGCGCCAGCCCATCCCGGCTTCGCCGCAGGCATTCGTGCGCCTGGCCCGCTATCTCGACGAGATCGGCACCCCGCCCGCAGACGAGCCGTTGTGGCGGGCTCGCCGAGGGGCAGATCGGCCCTTGTCCTACTGGGCGATGAGGCGCATCCTCCAGCGCGCCAACAAGGAGTTGGGCACCAACTGGACGCTTCACGACCTGCGGCACACCGCTGCAAGCCGCATGGCCAACGGCGGCAAGCTCACGCTGCCTGAGGTGCAGGCCATCCTGCGGCACGCCAACATCCAGACGACCAGTCGCTATCTGGCGGTGCGCGTCGAGGAGCTCTTCGACAAGCTCACCGAGCACTACAACACCCCGCGTGTTGAGCGGAGCTACCCCACCGGCTACGACGTTGCCGACATTGCGGCGGTGTTCGGTGCCTAAGTCGCAGCTCAGCCCCACGACGGGCGCTAGCCGGCGGCACGGCCCGGTTGCCGAGGGTCTTGCGTTCGCCAGCCGCTTCGTCGGAGGACCGATCAAGCCTGAAGCGGCCGTTGCCGCGGTTCCGCCCCGCCCGCATGGCGAACTGTCCGTCGCCTCCATCGCCCACATCGGCAGGCTCGCCGCCACAGTGTGGGAGGACGCGGGGAAGTCGACCCGTGACCAGCGTGCCCAAGCGACCCGCTGCGTGCTGGAATACCTACTCGACTTCCCCGGCCAGACGTGGCAGGAACGATGGGATGCCAGTCCGATCGGACAAGGGCTGGTCGGCGCGAACACTCTGGGCACCCGACGCACCACTGGTATGGCCATCCCTCCTGGTGTTCGGGCGCTCTACTGCCTGCGCGTCATTCAGCCCTCCCTGCTTACCTTCCGGCGCAACGTCCTGCACAACTTCGCGCCCATGTTCATCGCTGCCCAGGAGGACCCACTCCTGGACAAGTACGCCGCCCAGGTCCAGGCTCACCCGCTCCGACATATCCACCGTCGGGAGGCCCTGTCCGAGTTGTGCACTCTGCTCGCGGTTCAGGGGGTGGCCCTCGGCGATGTGACGGCCCCCGCCGTCCTGCACTTCACCCAGGAGAACCGCAGGGTACGCGGTGCTCTTCAACCGGGGAACAAGGTGGCCAACCGGCTGGTCGGTCAGGGGATGTGGAACATCCTGCACAGGATGGGGCACTTCCCGCCGTCGACGCCGGCCACGCTGAGAGCCGCCCTGATGCGCGGCCAGCGCACTGTCGAGGAAATGGTCGATCAGTACCCCATCCGCAACCAGTCGGTGCGGGGACTGCTGATCGCATACTTCACACGACGCAGGGTCGACACGGACTACTCCACGCTGAAGCAACTCGTGCTGCTGGTCGCCCATCACTTCTGGGAGAAGATCGAGCGGGTCAATCCCGACCAAGCCGACCTGCGGATTTGTCCCGACCACTACGCGGCCTGGCGACAGATGATCACCGTCAAAGAGGACGGCAAGCCCCGTGCCGGCCAGGACAGCATCGTCATCGCGGTTCGCAGCCTCTACTTCGACTTGCACACCTGGGCCGCCGAAGAACCCGAACGCTGGGCACAGTGGGTCGCCCCCTGTCCTGTCCCGCCCAGCGAACTCCACGGCCTCGGCACCCGCCGCCGACGGATCAACGAACGCTCAGCCAACCGCACCCGGCAACGACAGCCGCTGCTGCCCGTGCTGGTCGAGCACGTGGAGACGCGCTACGACCGCGCCCGCTTGCTCCTGGAACGGGCCAACAAAGCAGCGGACGGAGAACTCTTCACTCATGACGGAATCGAGTACCGGCGCGTCACCACGGAGTCCGACCGTAAACTCCTCCGCCATGGTGATGCGGTGCCGACACGCGTCATCGAGGAGGCCACCGGCCAGATCATCCACGTTGGGACCGAGGAGGAAGCAGCTTTCTGGGAGTGGGCGATGGTGGAGACCCTGCGGCACTCCGGAGTACGGGTGGAAGAGCTCGTCGAGCTCACCCATCTGAACGTTCGGCAATACCAGCGGGAAAATGGTGAGGTCATCGCGTTGCTGGTGATCGCCCCGTCGAAAACCGACCGCGAGCGCGTCATCCCGATGTCCGCCGAACTTTTCCATGTCATCGCATCGATCATTCGCCGGCACACCCGGACCGGTCGCCCGATTCCCCTCGTCAGCAGGTACGACTCACACGACAAAGAGTGGGGTGCCCCCATGCCGTTTCTCTTCCAACGGCAGAACGGTACAACGCCCGCGGTGTTCAGCACGCACGCCGTCCAGGAGGTGATCAGTCGGCGCGGCCAGGCACTGTCAGAGGTCCACCCCGGTTTCCGCGGACTGAAGTTCACTCCGCATGACTTCCGCCGAATCTTCGCGACGGAGCTAGTCAATAGTGGCCTGCCGATCCACATCGGAGCGGCGCTGTTGGGCCACCTCAACATCCAGACCACCCGCGGTTACGTCGCAGTCTTCGATGAGGATGTCGTCCGCCACTACCAGGAGCATCTCCACCGACGACGGCAAGTCCGGCCCGAGGGCGAGTACTGCGACGCAACGGATCAGGAATGGGACGAGTTCGAGGAACACTTCGACCGACGCAAGGTCGAACTCGGCTCCTGCGGACGCCCCTACGGCACCCCCTGCCAACATGAACACGCGTGCATTCGCTGCCCGATGCTGCACGTCAATCCGAAGATGTTGTCCCGCCTCGAAGAACTCGAAGCCGACCTGCTCGAACGCCTACGGCGAGCTACTGAAGAGGGCTGGGTCGGAGAGATCGAAGGGATCAACCTTACACTCACCTTCCTGCGGGGGAAGCGAGACGAGACCCGACGGCGGGTCCAACGGCCCACGGTCGATCTGGGTATCCCGAAGCCCCGCAGCGCTCCCTAAACGTAGGAGAGTCTTTTGGCGAGTTGCCTATACGCAGTCGTCCAGTCGATGGGACTGCATATCTAGATCGTCAATAGGTGATCTGGTTCAGAAGTTCATATGTCAGATTCCCCAGCGATTCGCCAGCGACAGCGTTGCCAGCTGGGTTTAGCGGCGCGCCGAACGTTGAGGCTCAAGCTGGTACGTCAGCAAATAATGAAGGGGCTTGAAGGATGTCACTCCTGCACGTTTCCAGCACCCTCGGACGAGTCGGGTCGCTCGGGCAGGACCAAGTCCGCGTCGGAACTTTGAATTTCCGCTGTTTTCGTTGCGGTTTTCTTGGCTGCTATCACCTTCGTGGTGGAGACGATCGCCTCGCTCCCGAAGTAGGCCAACACGACGGTCTGGACGATCCACCGAAAATCGTCGAAAGTCTCGTTTCCGTAGCCCTGACTTGCGTCGGCCAATGCCCTAATCGTGAGAACAAATGTCAGCATCACTAGGAAGGTCAGCAGGAAGCTCGAAGCAATCGCGATTCTGGCGCGGCGCGAAGCTACGTAGAATCCGCCGTACGAGACAACTGCAACTATCACCAGTGACATCCCCGCCACTGGCTCCCAAGGCACGGCCCTTGTCCAGTTATTTGCGTAGGAAATCCAAAGCATGGCGTGACCTGCGGCCCCGGCAATAGTGCATACGCTGACGGTCCACCAGACTGGCGCGTTTGATACTCGTTTGCGCAAGCTCATGGCGATTCTCCTTCGGGGGCAGGATGGCCGGAAAATCCAGGGCTGCCATGGAGCGCGCGCCTACTAAAATCCTAAGCCCGCCGCCCGTTGAGCGCCCCTCGGTCGCACCGCAACAGACAGGAGGCTGCGCCATTCCCGGGGAGTATCTTTCGCTCACCAATGTTGATCTAAGACGACCAGCACATCACTCGTTTGGGTGGAGTGCAGAGAAGAAGTACCGGCCAGAAGCGATTGCCGGGGCGGGCGAAGTGGTGGCCCGTCGCGGCGGAGAGGAGCCCCGGATTGATCCCGCAGAACAGCACACGCAGACCGCCCGCGACCACGTCCGGGAGGACGCGGTCGCGGGCGGCATCGAGCTCGTCGGGGGTCAGAGGATCGACCCCGGCGCGTACCCGGCGGCCTCCGGGTGCTGCTTCGCGATCGCCTCGATGCGGGAGACCACGGTCGCCACCTGGTCACCCGCGGCGCCGGTGAACGACAGCTTGTCGGCCATGAGGGCGTCCAGCTGGGCGCGGTCCAGGGGCATCCGCTCGTCGGCGGCCAGCTTCTCCAGGAGCTCGTTGCGCTCGGCGCCCCGCTCGCGCATGGCGAGGGCGGAAGCCACCGCGTGCTCCTTGATGACCTCGTGCGCGGCCTCGCGGCCCACCCCGGCCCGGACGGCGCCCATCAGCACCTTGGTGGTGGCGAGGAACGGCAGGTAGCGGTCCAGTTCGCGGGCCACGACGGCCGGGAACGCGCCGAACTCGTCGAGGACCGTCAGGAAGGTCTCCAGCAGGCCGTCGAAGGCGAAGAACGCGTCGGGCAGCGCCACGCGGCGGACCACGGAGCAGGACACGTCGCCCTCGTTCCACTGGTCGCCGGCCAGCTCGCCGGTCATCGACGCGTAGCCGCGCAGGATGACCATGAGGCCGTTCACACGCTCGCAGGAGCGGGTGTTCATCTTGTGCGGCATCGCGGAGGAGCCGACCTGGCCGGGCTTGAAGCCCTCGGTGACCAGCTCGTGGCCGGCCATCAGGCGGACCGTCTTCGCGATCGAGGAGGGGGCGGCGGCCAGCTGCACCAAGGCGGTGACCACGTCGTAGTCGAGCGAGCGCGGGTAGACCTGGCCGACCGAGGTGAACGCCTGCGCGAAGCCCAGGTGGCCTGCGATGCGCCGCTCCAGGTCGGCGAGCTTGGCGGTGTCGCCGCCCAGCAGGTCGAGCATGTCCTGGGAGGTGCCGACCGGGCCCTTGATCCCGCGCAGCGGGTAGCGCTCCAGCAGGTCCTCAAGGCGGGCGTAGGCGACCAGCAGCTCGTCGGCGCCGGTCGCGAAGCGCTTGCCCAGGGTGGTCGCCTGGGCGGCCACGTTGTGGGAGCGGCCCGCCATGACCAGTTCGGCGTGCTCCCCGGCCAGCTTGCCGAGGCGGGCGAGGACGGCGACGGTGCGGTCCCGGGCCAGCTCCAGCGAGAGCCGGATCTGGAGCTGCTCGACGTTCTCGGTGAGGTCGCGGGAGGTCATGCCCTTGTGGACGTGCTCGTGTCCGGCGAGGGCGTTGAACTCCTCGATCCGAGCCTTCACGTCGTGCCGGGTGACCTTCTCGCGTTCGGCGATGGAGGCGAGGTCGACGGTCTCCAGGACGCGCTCGTAGTCGGCGAGGGCGGCGTCCGGGACCTCGATGCCGAGGTCCTTCTGGGCGCGCAGCACGGCGAGCCACAGCCGCCGCTCCAGCGTCACCTTGTACTCGGGGGACCACAGGACGGCGAGCTCCGCGGAGGCGTAGCGGCCGGCCAGGACATTGGGGATGCGG
This sequence comes from Streptomyces sp. NPDC029836, assembly GCF_055574495.1. Lineage (NCBI taxonomy): Bacteria > Bacillati > Actinomycetota > Actinomycetes > Kitasatosporales > Streptomycetaceae > Streptomyces > Streptomyces sp. NPDC029836. The sequence continues at coordinate 134,867 of NZ_JBVHZI010000003.1, forward strand.
GGCTTGGCTGTCACGTGGAGGAATTCTACTTGGGCCGCGGCTGTGCGTTCACGCAGGTCGGGACACCGTCCGCGATGGTGCTTTGCTACGAGACCGGCGAGGTCCCGAAGGGCAGCAGCTCGGCGCGCTTCGGCGGCAGGCCGTCGCCCGAGGACCGGCCCGTCAGGCGGCGGCCGATCCAGGGCAGGAGGTGTTGCCGGGCGAACCGCAGGTCCTCGGTACGGCGGGCGGGCCAGCCCATCGCGACGGCGGCGGGCAGGGGCGCGCGCCAGTCCTCCTCCTCGGGCAGCCCCAGGGCCTGCCAGACGGCCTCCGCCACTCGGCGGTGGCCCTCGGCCGTCAGGTGCAGCCGGTCGACGTCCCACATGCGGGGCTCCGCGAGGACGGGAGCCCCGTAGAGGTCCACCAGCAGGGCGCCGTGCCGCTCGGCGAGCTCGTCGAGGATGACGTACAGCTCTTCCATGCGCGGGCGGAAGCGGGTCATGACGGGCCCGTTGCGGCCCGGCGAGCGCATCAGCACCAGCTGCCCGCACGAGGGGGCGAGCAGCTCGACGGCCTCCTCCAGGTGGCCGCGTACCCGGCCCATGTCCACCTTGGGCCGAAGGGTGTCGTTCAGTCCGCCGACGAGGGTCACCACGTCGGCGCCCATCGTCGCGGCCACCGGGGCCTGCTCGCCCGCGATCTGCCCGATCAGCTTCCCGCGCACGGCGAGGTTCGCGTACCGGAAACCGGGCTCGCGCCGTGCGAGACGGGCGGCGAGCAGATCGGCCCAGCCCCGGTAGGAGCCGTCCGGGAGCAGGTCCGACATGCCCTCGGTGAAGGAGTCGCCGACCGCGACGAAACTGGTGTAGGACGCATTCATCTCCATGGCGGGAGCGATGCTACCGCGCGGTACCCGGCGTCCGCAGCCCCGGGGCCCGCCCGCTCCCCGCCCGCCTCAGGCGGAGGCCGGCCTGCCGAACAGCTCGCGCAGGACGTCCTCCATCGTCACCAACCCCGTCATCACGCCGTCCGCCCCCAGCACCGCGGCCAGGTGCGTACGGCTGCGGCGCATGGCGGTCAGCACGTCGTCCAGCGGGGTCTCCGCCCGGACCTGCGCGATCGGGCGCAGCGCGGACGAGGGGAAGGGGGCGTCCCGCTCGGTCACGTCCAGGGCGTCCTTGACGTGCAGGTAGCCCAGGATCCGGTGTTGTGGATCGACCACCGGAAAGCGGGAGTACCCGGACGCGGCGGACAGCTGCTCCAGTCCGACCGCGGTGATGCCCAACCGGGCCGGAACCACCTGGTCCGCGGGCAGCACCACATCGGTCACCGGCCGACGGCCCAGTTCCAGGGCGTCGTGGAGCCGTTCGCTCGCCCGGTCGTCGATCAGCCCGGCTTCACTGGAGTCCTTGACCATCCGGGCCAGCTCGTCGTCCGAGAAGGTGGCCCCGACCTCGTCCTTCACCTCGACCCGCAGCAGCCGCAGCAGGAGGTTGGCGAAGGCGTTGATCGAGAAGATCACCGGCCGCAGCGCCCGCGTCACGGTCACCAGCGGCGGCCCCAGCAGCAGCGCGGTGCGCACGGGCTCGGACAGCGCGACGTTCTTCGGCACCATCTCGCCGAACAGCATGTGCAGGTACGTCGCCAGGGCCAGCGCGACCACGAAGGAGATCGCGTGGGTCAGCCCGGACGGCACCCCGACGAAGTCGAACACCGGGGTCAGCAGGTGCGCGATGGCCGGCTCGGCCACGATGCCCAGCACCAGGGTGCACAGCGTGATGCCCAGTTGGGCCGCCGCCATCATGGCCGAGACGTGTTCCAGGCCCCACAGGACCGCACGCGCCCGCCGGTCGCCCTCCTCGGCGTACGGTTCGATCTGGCTGCGCCGGACGGAGATCAACGCGAACTCCGCGCCGACGAAGAAGGCGTTGACGACGAGGGTCGCCAGGCCGATCAGCAACTGGATCACGGTCATCGGGACTCCTCCGTTCCCCCGCCGTCGACGGCTGTGACCGGCACGTGCAGCAGGACGCGCGCGGCCCGCCTGCCGCCGGCGTCCACCACGTCGAGCTGCCAACCGTCCAGCTCCAGCCGGTCGCCTACGGCCGGGATCCGCCCCAGCTCGGTGGCGATCAGCCCGGCCAGGGTCTCGTACGGCCCGTCCGGCACGTGCAGGCCGATCTGACGGAGCTGGTCGGTGCGGGCGGCGCCGTCGGCGGAGTAGAGGGGCCGGCCGGCCGCGTCCGTACCGGCGGGGGCCAGGTCCGAGGTCTCGTGCGGATCGTGCTCGTCGCGCACCTCGCCGACGACCTCCTCGACGATGTCCTCCAGCGTGGCCACCCCGGCCGTCCCCCCGTACTCGTCGATGACGACGGCCATCGTCCGCCGGCCGGACAGCCGGTCCAGCAGCCGGTCCACGGTCAGCGACTCGGGGACGAGGAGCGGTTCGCGCAGCAGCTGCGACACGGGACGGCGGTGCCGTTCCTCGGCGGGCAGCGCCAGCACGTCCTTGATGTGGACGATGCCGACGACGGTGTCCAGGCTGCCCCGGTAGACCGGGAAGCGGGACAGGCCGGTCGCCATGGTCGCGTTCGCGACGTCCTCCGCGGTGGTCTGCACGTCCAGGGCGGTGACCTGCACGCGCGGGGTCATCACGTTCTCGGCGGTCAGGTCGGCCAGGTTCAGGGTCCGCACGAACAGCTCGGCCGTGTCCTCCTCCAGCGCGCCCGCCTTCGCGGAGTGCCGGGCGAGCGCGACGAGCTCCTGCGGGCTGCGGGCGGACGCCAGCTCCTCGGCCGGCTCCATGCCGAACCGCCGGACCAAGTGGTTCGCGGTGGTGTTCAGGTGGCTGATCAGCGGCCGGAAGGCCCGGCTGAACACCCGTTGCGCGGTCGCCACCCGTTTGGCGATCGCCAGCGGCGAGGAGATCGCCCAGTTCTTCGGCACGAGTTCGCCGACGACCATCAGGACGACCGTCGACAGCGCGGTGCCGAGGGCCAGGGCGGTCGAGGACGCGGCCGAGGCCGACAGGCCCATGGCCTCGAACGGACCCTGGAGCAGCGCGGCGATCGACGGCTTGGACAGCATGCCGATGACCAGGCCGGTCACGGTGATGCCGAGCTGGGCGCCGGACAGCTGGAACGTCAGGCTGCGGACGGCGGTCAGGGCGCTGTCCGCGCCCCGCTCGCCGCGCTCCACGGCGCGTTCGAGTTCGCTGCGCTCGACGGTGGTCAGCGAGAACTCGGCCGCGACGAAGACGCCGCAGGCGGCGCACAGCAGCAGCGCCAGGACGAGCAGGAGCACTTCGGTCATCGGGTGATCACCTCCGTCCCATGATCAGTCAGACGGAGGAGCGGCGCGCGGCGTCGTGAGGACGCGCGCGCAGGCCGGGTACCGCGAGGCTCGCCCATGGACGGACGCTCACACCCCTTCGGTCGTGGGCGATCGGACGCGCCCGGGCGACGGGCCCGCCGCCCGGGCAGCAAGGACACACCCCAGGAGAATGACCGCCCTTCCGGCCCGCATGCGCGGATGGTGGGATGAGCGCATGAACGATCTGCGCATCGCCACCGCCTCGCCGGCCGACCTGACCGCCGTGTTGGAGTTCTGGAAGGACGCCGCCGAGGGGACGAGCATCAGCGACGACCTCGCCGGCGTCGAGCGGCTGTACGCCCGGGACCCCCACGCCCTGCTGTTGGCCCGACGGGGCGGGGAACTCGTCGGCACGCTGATCGCGGGGTTCGATGGCTGGCGCTGCCACCTGTACCGGTTCGCCGTCCATCCGGCCCACCGCCGGCAGGGCATCGGTACGGCCCTGCTGACGGCCGCCGAGGAGCGGTTCGTGGCCCTGGGCGGCCGACGGGCCGACGCGATGGTGCTCGGCGGGAACCAGGACGCGCACGGCGCGTGGGACGCGGCCGGCTACCACCCGCAGGACAGCTGGTCGCGCTGGGTCAAGCCGCTGACGGCCTGACGCCGGTCGGCCGGACGGGTGACGGGGCCGCCCGGTCCGGATCAGGGAACGCGGCGGGCGGAGCCGATCACGCAGTACGAGGTGGGGAGGGCAGGCCCGCGCTCGGGCAACCGGAAGGCGCGCTGCGACACGATCCGGAACCCGGCGGCCTCGATCGCCGCGAGCGGGTCGCGAGCGGTGTGACAGCCGCCGAACAGGCGGGGCCAGACGGTCCGGTCCAGCCCCCGCTGGACGGCGGCCATTCCGGGGCCGGGCGCGAGCCCGTGCTCCAGGAACCGCAGCTCGGCCTCGGGGCGCAGCACCCGGTGGAGTTCGGAGAGGGCGCGCGGCAGGTTGCGCACGGTGCACAGGACCAGTGAGGCGACGGCGGCGTCGAAGGCCTCGCTCTTGACGGGCAGGGCCTCCGCCACCCCCGGTACGAGGTCCACGGGCACCTCCGCGCGCAGCGCGGCCGCGGCCGCGAGATGGCGCAGGGTGCGTTCCGGTTCGACGGCGACGACCTCGGAGACGGCGCGGGGGTAATGGGCGAAGTTCAGCCCGTTGCCGGCGCCGATCTCGATGACGCGACCGGACACGCCGTGCAGCAGCTCGCGGCGCAGGGCGGCCATGCCGGCGCGGGTCTCGGCGGCGGTGCTGGCGCGGGCGTAGAACCGGGCGAAGTGCGGGTGGTGGACCGGATCGGGGGGAGGTGCGGGCATGGCGGCCTCCGGGCGCGTAGCGGTACGACGGGACGGCTGACACGGGCGCGCGTGCGCTGCGGGGCTGTTCCCCGCGTCGGCCCACCGCGAAACCGCTCCGCGACCAAAGCGGCCGGGACACGCCGCCGCCGGTCGGCGACGCGCTCCGGCCGCACGGAACCCTGTCCTCCCGAGGCGACGGCGGGCGACCGATCCCGACCGGGAATCGGCTCCCGGCCCGGCAGGCCGGTCGGTAGGGCCGGGTCCCGGGCATCGCGCGAAGGTCGGCAGGTCCGGCGCCCCGTCCACCGGCCGGGCAGGCGCGCCACCCCGTCCACCGGCCGGGCAGGCGCGCCGTCCCGGGCCCATCGGGTGGGCCGGGCGTGGCCGGCCGGTGGACGGCCCGGGCGGGACGTCCCGCACCACGGGCAGGCCGATCGGGCCCGGCACCCCCGGCAGCGGGGCCGGCTTCCCGTGACGACGGCCGCCGGGCGGGCCTCCCGTGACGACGGCCCCCGGCCCCGGGCACGCACGCGCAGGCCGTGGACGTCGCTGGACCGCCCACCGGGCGGCAAGCCCGGAACGACCCCAACGTCAGCCCCCGGACGGTCCCGGTACGGGCGGTGCCCAGTGGGACATGAAGGAGGCTGCCTGCCACGTGCCGTGCAGGGGCGGCGCCAGCCAAGTCGGCGCGGCTTCGCGGAAGCGGGCCGGGGACAGCGCGCCGGACGACTCGGGAACCGCGCCGAGCAGCGGGATCCCGGCGGACGAGGGGAGGTCGGCGAGGTTGCAGCGGGAGGCCAGGTCGGGGTCGGCGGGCCAACTGCCGACGACCACACCGAGCGGGGTCAGCGCCCGGGAGCGCAGGGCTTCGACGGTCAGGGTGGTGGCGTTGAGCGTGCCGAGTCCGGCGGGCGCCACCACGAGGACCGGGGCCGACAGCAGCCGGGCCGCGTCGGCCAGGGTGTGGCCTTCGGGGTCGAAGCGCACGAGCAGCCCGCCCGCGCCCTCCACCAGCACGAGGTCGTGCCGGGCGGCGAGCCGCTGCGCCGCCTCGGCGATCGCGGCGGGGGACAGGGCCGGCAGGCCGGAGCGCCGGGCGGCGGTGTCCGGGGCCAACGGCTCGGGGTAGCGGGCCAGTTCGAGCGCCGTCACCGAGGGGCCGGCCAGGCGTACCGCCTCGGCGGCGTCCCCGGGCTCGTCGGGACCGACGCCGGTCTGCGCCGGCTTGAGCACCGCCACCGAGAGGCCGGCCGCCACAGCGGCCGCGGCGACGGCGGAGGTGACCACCGTCTTGCCGATCTCGGTGCCCGTGCCGGACACGATGAGGATGGACATGGTGGGCCTCAGCCTTCCCGGGCCGCCGCGACGACCGCGCGGCCGATGCGGGCCACGTCGGCGTCGTCGGTGACGAACGGCGGCATCGTGTAGATCAGGTCGCGGAACGGGCGCAGCCAGACGCCTTCCCGGACCGCGGTCCGGGTCGCGGCGGCCACGTCGACCTGGTGCGTCAGCTGGACCACGCCGATCGCGCCCAGTACCCGTACGTCCCGGACCCCGGGCAGGTCGGCCGCCGGGGCCAGGCCCGCGCGCAGGCCGGTTTCGACGCGCTTGACCTCGGTCGTCCAGTCCTGGCCGAGCAGCAGCTCGATCGAGGCCAGCGCGACCGCGGTGGCGAGCGGGTTGCCCATGAAGGTCGGCCCGTGCGCGAGCACCGGGACCTCGCCCCGGGAGATGCCGTCGGCCACGCGGGAGGTGCACAGCGTCGCCGCGAGCGTGAGGTAGCCGCCGGTCAGCGACTTGCCCAGGCACATGACGTCCGGGGTGATCCCCGCGTGGTCGGCGGCGAACAGGGCGCCCGTGCGGCCGAAGCCGGTGGCGATCTCGTCCAGGATCAGCAGGACGTCGTACTCGTCGCAGAGTTCGCGCAGCACCCGCAGGTGGTCCGGGTGGTGGAAGCGCATGCCGCCCGCACCCTGCACGACCGGCTCCACGATGACGGCGGCCAGCTCGTCCGCGTGCGCGGCGATCAGGGACCGCAGGTGGGCGACGTACGCCGGATCCACCGGTGTGTCGAAGCCCCCGGTCGGGGCGTCCGCGAAGACCTGCCGGGGCAGGTGGCCCTGCCACAGCTCGTGCATCCCGCCCTCGGGATCGCAGACGGCCATCGGCTGCCAGGTGTCGCCGTGGTAGCCGCCGCGCCAGGTGAGCAGCCGGGTCTTGCCGGTGCGCCCCAGCGAACGCCAGTACTGCAGGCACATCTTGACGGCGACTTCGACGGAGACCGAACCGGAATCGGCGAGGAAGACATGCTCCAGGCCCACCGGGGTGATCTCGACGAGCTTGGCCGCGAGCCGGACGGCGGGCTCGTGGGTGAGCCCGCCGAACATCACGTGCGACATCTTGCCGAGCTGGGCCGTCGCGGCCTCGTTCAGCACCGGGTGGTTGTAGCCGTGGATGGCGGACCACCAGGAGGACATGCCGTCGACGAGCTCGTCCCGCCCCTCGGCCGGGGCGCCCAGCCGGAGCCGGACGCCCGAGGCCGAGGCGACGACGAGGGGCTCCTGCCGCCCCGGCATCGGACCGTACGGGTGCCAGACGTGCTGCCGGTCCAGCGCCAGCAGCTCGGCGGCCGGCAGCGGGTCGGGCCGGTGGTGCTGGTGGTGCGGGTGGTTCTCGTCAGGCATTGGGGGCGAGGTCCGTTCCCGTCCCGCGCCGACGGACGGCCACCAGCTCCGGGCGCACCTCGCCGGCCGCCGCCTGGGCGGGCGCGGCCTCGGCGGCGTCGCCGGAGGCGGCGGCGGCCACCGCGGCCTCGGCCGCGACGGGCTCGGCGTGCCCCGAGCAACCACCGCAGGCGGAACCGCACCCGGCCCCGGCCGCGCCGGAATCGGCGTCGGACGCCGCAGCGGATCCGGAGCCGCAGACGGAACCGCCACCGGAGCCGCAGGGGCTGCCCGGGGCGGCCGCGGCGCGCGCGCCCGCGACATCGGAGCGGTGCTTCGGGAGGGTCGTCGTACCGGCGCCCTCCACCTCGAAGCCCGCGTCCGCGATCATGTCGAGGTCGGCCTGGCCGGCCTGGCCCTCACTGGTCAGGTAGTCGCCGAGGAAGATCGAGTTGACCAGGTGCAGGGCCAGCGGCTGCATGCTCCGCAGGTGGACCTCGCGGCCGCCCGCGAGACGGACCTCGACGTCGGGGCAGACGAAGCGCACCATCGCCAGGATCCGCAGGGCGCGCTGCGGGGTGAGGTTCCACTCCTTCGCCAGCGGGGTGCCCTCGAACGGGATCAGGAAGTTGACCGGTACCGAGTCGGGGTCGAGCTCGCGCAGCGAGTAGACGACGTCGACGAGGTCCTCGTCGCTCTCGCCCATGCCCGCGATCAGCCCCGAGCAGGCCGACAGGCCCGCCGCGTGGGCCTTCTGGACGGTGTCGACGCGGTCCGCGTACGTGTGCGTCTTGGTGATCTGGCCGTAGGTGGCCTCGGACGTGTTGAGGTTGTGGTTGTAGGCGTCGGCGCCCGCGTCGCGCAGCCGCTCGGCCTGACCGTCGGAGAGCAGACCCAGGCAGGCGCAGACCTCGACGCCCTCGTTCTGCTCCTTGATGGCGGCGATCGTCCTGCCGACGCGGTCGACGTCCCGGTCGGTCGGACCGCGGCCGCTGGCCACCAGGCAGACCCGCTTGGCGCCGCCGGCGACACCGGCCGCCGCGGCCTCGGAGGCCTCCTCGGGCTTGAGCCAGGTGTACTTGAGGATCTCGGCCTTCGACCCCAGCCGCTGGGAGCAGTAAGAGCAGTCCTCGGGACAGAGCCCGGACTTCAGGTTGACCAAGTAGTTCAGCTTGACCCGACGGCCGAACCACTGGCGGCGCACCTTGCCGGCCGCGGCCACCACGTCGAGCAGGTCGTCGTCAGAGGTCGCCAGCACGGCGAGTGCCTCATCGCGGGTCGGCAGCTCGCGCCGCAGTCCCTTTTCCACCAAGGTGTTCAGCAGGTCCATGAGGCTGATCCTGAACCACGCGACCACTCCCGGCCAAGGAGAGAATGAACAACATGGCCGGAACGGAGTGTGTGTATCGCCACACCTGGCGCGCGGGGTCCGGCGGCTAGGGTCTTTCTGATCTGTGGACTGCCGACAAAAATCGAGGACCCGCCGATGCCTGAACACGCCCCCGAGCCCTCGGACGTCTTCACCTGGATCGACGAAGCCGAACGGGCCCGCGAGCGGGCCGGGCTGGTGCGGACCCTGCGTCCGCGGCCGGCCTCCTCGCCGCTGCTCGACCTGGCGAGCAACGACTACCTGGGGCTGTCGCGACACCCCGAGACGGTCCGGGGCGCGTGCGAGGCGGCGGAGCGCTGGGGCGCGGGAGCGACGGGGTCCCGACTGGTGACGGGCACGACCGAGCTTCATGCGGAGTTCGAGCGGGAACTGGCGGCGTTCTGCGGCTTCGAGGCCGCTCTGGTCCTTTCGTCCGGATACGCCGCGAACCTGGCCGCCGTGACGGCGCTGAGCGACCGGGGCACCCTCGTCGTCTCCGACGCAGGCAACCACGCCTCGATCGTCGACGGCTGCCGGCTCTCGCGCGCCGAGATCGCGGTCACCCCGCACGGGGAACCGGAGGCGGCGCGCAAGACCCTCGCCGCGCACGACGGGCGCGCGTTGCTGGTCAGCGACTCCGTCTTCTCCGTCGACGGGGACGCCGCCCCGCTCCCCGGGTACGCGGCGGCCTGCCGGGCGGAGGGCGCGGCGCTGGTCGTGGACGACGCGCACGGGCTCGGGGTGCTGGGCGAGGGCGGCCGGGGCGCGCTGCACGCGGCGGGACTCGCCGGGGCGCCGGACGTGGTCGCGACGGTGACCCTCTCGAAGTCCCTGGGCAGTCAGGGAGGCGCGGTGCTGGGGCCGGCCAAGGTGATCCGGCACCTGGTCAACACCGCGAGGACGTTCATCTTCGACACCGGGCTGGCCCCGGCCGCCACGGGCGCGGCGCTGGCGAGCCTGCGACTGCTCCGACGTGAGCCGCAGCGCGCGGACCGGGCCCGGGAGGTGGCCGCCCTGTTGTTCGAGCGGCTCACCGCGTCCGGCCTGACCGCGGCCCGGCCGGACGCGGCCGTGGTGTCGGTACGGGCCCCGTCGGCTTCGGCGGCACTGCGCTGGGCCGCCGACTGCCGCGAGGCAGGTCTGTCCGTGGGGTGCTTCCGCCCGCCGTCGGTGCCGGACGGCATTTCCCGGCTGCGGCTGACGGCGCGCGCCGATCTCACGGGGGACGAGATCGGTCGGGCCGTGGAGACGATCCTGCGGACCGCTCCGGCGGGGGCCACGGACCCGCGGGCACTACGGGGCTGAGCCGGACCCGGGCCACCGGGCCGGGTCGTTCAGCCGAGCCCGTCCGCCCGTACGGCCGCGAGGAAGCCGTCCCAGGCCGGCCCGGTGAAGAGCACGGCCGGACCGTCCGCCCGCTTGGAGTCGCGGACGGCGAGCAGACCACCGGTGAGGGCGGCCGCTTCCACGCAGTTGTTCATTCCGGTGCTGCGGCTGCTCCGCCGCCACCGCGCGCTGTTCAGAAGTCCGCTGGTGGATAAGGGGGTTGCGGACACGGGGGTGCCTCCTTACGCGTCGTCAGCGAATGAGCTGATGAGATCCGACGAGTCACGGGGCGGGAGGGCGTGCGCCTGGATGGTGCGGAACGCGGCGCTGTACGCGTCCAGGTCTTCCTTCCGCTCCAGATAGAGGCTACTCGTCAAATGGTCGAGTACCACCACATCCAGATCAGCGATGCTCGGAAATGAGAAAATTACGAACGGTCCGGTGAGGCCGAGATGTCCCCCCACGCTGAACGGCAGTACCTGCAGACGCACTTGGGGCAGCTGCGCCACCTCCACCAGGTGCCCCAGCTGTTCCTTCATCACCCCCGGCCCGCCGATCTGCCGGCGCAGCACCGCCTCGTCCAGCACCGCGCTCAGCTCCAGCGGCGGATCCGCCCGCAGCACCGCCTGCCGGGCCAGCCGTACGTCGACCAGCGCGTCCACCTTCGGCTCCGGCAGACCCCCGAGCGCGGCCCGGGTCACGGCCCGCGCGTAGTCCGGGGTCTGCAACAGGCCCGGGACCACGGAGAGTTCCACCGTCCGGGCGGCGCGGGCCCCGGCCTCCAGGCTGATGAAGTCCCGGTACTCCTGCGGCAGCAGCCCCCGGTAGTCGTGCCACCACTGGCGACCCCGCCCGGTGTCCGCACCCGCCGCGGGCCCGGCCGCCGAGGCGCCCAAAGCCTCCAGGAGCGCCCGTTGCTGCACGCTCACGACCTCCCCGTAGGCGTCCAGGAGCAGCCGGATGTCCTCCGCCTTCACGCCACTGCGACCGGTTTCGATGCGGCTGATTTTCGACTGGTGCCATCCCACGATCCGGGCGACCTCACCACTGGTGAGCCCGGATCGGTCGCGAAGGGAACGCAGTTCCTCGCCGAGCTTGCGCCGACGCACCGCGGGACCGTGCTGCATAGCCGTTCTCCTTCCACCGGCACAGCTCGCACCAGTCTGACGTCCAAATAGGCTCTTCCGTAGCAGAGTTCACCGCATCGAGCGACAGATATATGCATATCTTGGGGGATCGGGGGATTCGGCGGCACGATGGGTGGCACTCTGGCGCTCAGCGTAGATCCGGGGCGGCTCCGCCCCGGTGGGAAAGGGACGTCGCCATGGCAGATCACCAGGAAGCATCCATCACTCTGCCGAGCGAGCCGGTCTCGGTCGCCGCCGCCCGCCGCTACGTGGCGGAGGTGCTGAGCGCGTGGGGTCTGCCCGAGGACGCCGCCACCGCGGACAGCATCCGGTTGATCGTCTCGGAACTCGCCACCAACGCCGTGCAGCACACCTTCGGCCAGTCGCCCACCTTCACCGTCGACGTCCGCCTGGAACGCGAGGAATGGCTGCGCGTCGGCGTGACGGACAGTCACCCCCGCTGGCCCAAGCGGCTCCCGGCCGCCGTCCAGCAGGACAACGGCCGCGGCATGGTCATCATCCGCTGGCTGGCCGCCGAGGCGGGGGGCCGGCTTTCGGTCAGCCCGACCGAGGACGGTGGCAAGACCGTGTGGATCGCCCTGCCCTGGCGCCCCGTGGACGCGTCGGCCGTCGGGGTCGCCCGCGGGTGCTGACCGGTGGCGCCGCGCCCCGCCCGTGCGGGGGCGCGGCCGCCCGCGCCGCGTCCGACGCGCCGGACCGGGTCGAGGGCTGACCCTCCCCGTGTCCCGCGCCGCCGGCCCGTATACGGAAGCCGGCCCGGGGAGCCTCCCGCGTCGAATCGGGTGCCTCACCGAAACGTGCGTTAACGCGGTGGAAAAGTGCGCGCCCTACCGTCGAACCCGTGGCGTTCCGTCAAAGATCACCCATGGTGCGGCAAAGCGACGGTGATGGGCGAGGAAAGCCTCCCCCCGCGTTGGGCAAGTCCTGCTTGGCGCGGATATGTGCAGGTCAACGAAGCGTTGAAGGCGGCTACGGTCATCCCCGGCGCGATGTTGATCATGTCCTGGAAGCTTGGTGATACGTGTGCGACTGACACCACATGAACAAGAGAGACTCCTCATCCACGTCGCTGCCGACGTGGCCGAGAAGCGGAGGGCGCGCGGCCTCCGGCTGAACCACCCCGAGGCGATCGCGCTCATCACCTCGCACCTCCTCGAAGGGGCCCGCGACGGACGGACCGTGGCCGAGCTCATGACGTCCGGCCGGACCGTCCTGCGGCGCGACGAGGTCATGGAGGGCATCCCCGAGATGATCCACGACGTCCAGGTCGAGGCGACCTTCCCGGACGGCACCAAGCTCGTCACCGTCCACGATCCGATCGTCTGAGGGGGAGTACCGCATGATCCCGGGGGAAATCGCCTACGGGGACGGTCCGGTGCGCCTCAACGAAGGTCGGCCCGTCACCCGCATCACCGTACTCAACGCCGCCGACCGACCCGTCCAGGTCGGCTCGCACTACCACTTCGCCGAGGCCAACCCCGGCCTCGACTTCGACCGTGGGGCCGCGCACGGACTGCGCCTCAACATCGCCGCCGGCACCGCCGTCCGCTTCGAGCCGGGCATCCCGGTCGCCGTGGAACTCGTACCGATCGGCGGCCTCCGGCAGGTCCCCGGACTGCGCGGCGAGACCGGAGGGCCGCTCGATGGCTGAGCTCTCGCGCCAGGTGTACGCGCGCCTCTTCGGGCCGACGGCGGGCGACCGGATCCGGCTCGCCGACACCGACCTCTTCGTGGAGATCGAACAGGACCTCAGCGGCGGTCCCGCCCGCTCCGGCGACGAAGCCGTCTTCGGCGGCGGCAAGGTCATCCGCGAGTCCATGGGCCAGGCCCGCACCACCCGCGCCGAGGGAGCCCCCGACACGGTGATCACGGGCGTGGTCGTCCTCGACCACTGGGGCATCGTCAAGGCCGACATCGGCATCCGGGACGGCCGCATCCGCGCCCTCGGCAAGGCCGGCAACCCCGACACCATGGACGGGGTGGACCCCGCCCTGGTGATCGGCCCCGAGACCGAGATCATCGCGGGCAACGGGAAGATCGTCACCGCCGGCGCCATCGACGCGCACGTGCACTTCATCTCCCCGACCGTCATCGACGAGGCCCTCGCCTCCGGGATCACCACTCTCGTCGGCGGCGGCACCGGCCCCGCCGAGGGCTCCAAGGCCACCACGGTGACGCCCGGCCCCTGGCACCTCGCCCGGATGTTCGCCGCGCTGGAGGCCCATCCCGTCAACATCGGCCTGCTCGGCAAGGGCAACACCATGTCCCGCGAGGGCATGTACTCCCAACTGCGCGGCGGAGCACTCGGGTTCAAGATCCACGAGGACTGGGGGGCCACCCCCGCCGTCATCGACGCCTGCCTGAACGTCTGCGAGGACACCGGCGCCCAGGTCGCGATCCACACCGACACCCTCAACGAGGCCGGATTCGTCGCCGACACCCTCGCCGCCATCGCCGGCCGGTCCATCCACTCGTACCACACCGAGGGCGCGGGAGGCGGGCACGCTCCCGACATCATCACCGTCGTCTCCGAGCCGAACATCCTGCCCAGCTCCACCAATCCGACCCGGCCGCACACCGTCAACACCGTCGAGGAACACCTCGACATGCTGATGGTCTGCCACCACCTCAACCCGGCCGTTCCCGAGGACCTCGCCTTCGCCGAATCGCGGATCAGACCTTCGACCATCGCCGCCGAGGACGTCCTGCACGACCTCGGAGCCATTTCCATCATCTCCTCCGACTCCCAGGCCATGGGCCGGGTCGGCGAAGTGGTCATGCGCACCTGGCAGACCGCCCACGTGATGAAGAAGCGTCGCGGGTTCCTGCCCGGCGACGGCCCCGCAGACAACCACCGGGCCCGCCGCTACGTCGCCAAGTACACGATCAACCCGGCCGTCGCCCAAGGCCTCGCCCGCGACGTCGGCTCCGTCGAACCCGGCAAGCTCGCCGACCTCGTGCTGTGGGACCCGGCCTTCTTCGGCGTCAAGCCCGACGTCGTCATCAAGGGCGGCCAGATCGCCCACGCCCAGATGGGCGACGCCAACGCCTCGATCCCCACGCCCCAGCCCGTCCTGCCCCGGCCCATGTTCGGCGGCCACGGCAGGGCGCCCGCGCTGAACTCCCTCAACTTCACCTCCCAGGTCGCCCTCGACGACGGGCTGCCCGAACGGCTGGGCCTCGGGAAGGAGTTCGCGGCGATCGAGAACACCCGCAAGGTCGGCAAGGCCGACATGCGCAACAACGACGCCATGCCGAGGGTGGAGGTCGACGCCGACACCTTCACCGTCTCCATCGACGGCGAGGTCGTGGAACCCGCGCCCGCCCGGGAACTGCCCATGGCCCAGCGTTACTTCCTCTTCTGATGGGACGACACACCACGACGCGGGAGCCCAACGGATGAGCCTCGCCGCACTGCTCGTCCTCGCGGACGGCCGCTTCCCCGCCGGAGGGCACGCGCACTCCGGCGGGGCGGAGGCGGCCTGCAAGGCCGGGCGCATCCACGACGCCGCCACCCTGGCCGCGTTCTGCCGGGGCCGGCTGCACACCGCCGGTCTCACCTCGGCCGGCCTCGCCGCCGCAGCGGCCCTCGGCCTCGACGCCGCCGCACTCGACGAGGCCGCCGACGCGCGGACCCCCTCGCCCGCGCTGCGCACCGCCGCGCGGCGCCTGGGACGGCAACTGCTGCGGGCCGCCCGCGCCACCTGGCCGCACCCCGAACTGGAGGCGCTGGCCGCGGCCTTCCCGCGTGGGGCGCACCAGCCGGTGGTGCTGGGCGTCACCGCCCGGGCCGCCGGGCTCGGACCGCTGGAGGCCGCGCACGTGGCGGCGTACGAGAGCGTCAGCGGGCCCGCCACCGCCACGGTACGGCTGCTGGGCCTGGACCCCTTCGAGGCGAGCGGGGTGCTGGCCGGGCTGGCCGGCGAGCTGGACGACGTCGCCGCGCGGGCGGCCGAAGCCGCCCTGACGGCCCGCACCGGGGGAACGGGGGCACTGCCCGCGGCCTCCTCGGTCCTGCTGGACATCGCCGCCGAGGCCCATGCCGCTTGGCCCGTACGCCTCTTCGCTTCCTGACCACTTCGAAGGAGTCACCCCGTGCACCTCGACCACGAACTCACCCACAGCCACCGGCACACCCACAGCGCCGCCCCGGTGCGCGCCGACGGCAGCCGGCGGGCCCTGCGGATCGGCCTCGGCGGGCCCGTCGGCTCCGGGAAGACCGCGACCGTAGCCGCCCTCTGCCGCAGCCTGCGCACCGAACTGTCCATGGCCGTGGTCACCAACGACATCTACACGCGGGAGGACGCCGAGTTCCTGCTCCGCGAGGCCGTCCTGCCGCCCGAGCGGATCGCCGCCGTCGAGACCGGGGCCTGCCCGCACACCGCGATCCGCGACGACATCTCCGCCAACCTGGAGGCCGTCGAGGAACTGGAGGAGGCCTTCCTGCACAGCGGCCCCCTCGACCTGATCCTCGTCGAATCCGGTGGGGACAACCTCACCGCCACCTTCTCCCGGGGCCTGGTCGACGCCCAGATCTTCGTCATCGACGTGGCCGGCGGCGACGACATCCCCCGCAAGGGCGGCCCCGGCGTCACCACCGCCGATCTGCTGGTCGTCAACAAGACCGACCTCGCCCCGCACGTCGGCTCCGACCTCGGCCGGATGGCCCGCGACGCCGCCGAGCAGCGCGGCGACCTGCCCGTCACCTTCCAGTCCCTGCGCGGCCCGGAGGGCGTGGCCCCGGTGGCCGCCTGGGTCCGCGAGCGGATCGCCGCCTGGACCGTACGGTGACGCCCGCGGCCTCCGTCACCCTCGGCCCGGCGCCCCCCGCCGCCCCGCCCGCCACCGGTCTGTGGGCCACCGCCCGCATCGAGGCCGTCGCCGACGGACGCGGCGGCACCGCCCTGCCCCTGCTGGCCGGGGAGGGGCCGCTCGCCCTGCGCCGCGTCGGGGGCGGCGGCGGCGAAGCGGAGGTGATGCTGGTCGGCGCGATGAGCGCCCCCCTCGGCGGCGACCACCTCACGGTCGAGGCGGCGGCGGGACCCGGCGCGCGCCTCGCCCTGCGCTCGGCGGCGGCCACCCTGGCCCTGCCCGGCCGCGGCGGCGAACCCGCGCGGTACGACGTACGGCTGACCCTCGCCGGGGACGCGGCCGTGCGCTGGCTCCCGGAGCAGCTGGTCTCCGTGCGCGGCAGCGACCTGCGCGTGCGCACCCGGGTCGAACTGGCGCCGGCCGCCCGGCTGGTGCTGCGGGAGGAACAGGTACTGGGTCGCAGCGCCGAGGACCCCGGTCTGCTGCGCAGCCGGCTCACCGTCACCCGGGACGGCCGGCCCCTGCTCGACCAGGACACCACCTGCGGCCCCGGCGCCCCCGGCGGCTGGGACGGTCCGGCGGGACTCGCCGGACACCGCGCGCTCGGTCAGCTCCTCGTGGTGGACCCGGCGTTCGCCGCGGCGCCGCCGCCCGCCGCGGTCCTGGGGGAGTTCGCGGCGGCCACCCCGCTCGCCGGCCCGGCCGTACTGGTGACGGCCCTGGCCCCCGACGCGCTGCGACTGCGCGAACTCCTGGACGCCGCCCTGCGCTCGTACGGGTGGTGACGGAGCCTCGATTCGGCCCACGACGCTACCCGGCACCGGTCAGCGGTACTGCCCTCTCCGGTTATCGGGTTGGCAAAGAACCGGCCCGGGCACTGTCGCCGGGTACGCGGCAGGCAGCAGGATCCCCTTGCACCCCAAGATCGAGGCAGACCGACCCGCCGCCCACGGCGGCACCTACGCAAGGGGACCAACCACGTGATACGTACCGCGGCGCTGGGGAGCGCCGCCACACTCGTCACCGGCGCACTGGCCGCAGGCCTGTTGCTCGCGACGCCCGCCACGGCGGCTCCGGCCGGCCGTGACAACGGATCCGCCGAGGCGGTCGGGGTACGGATCGCCGCCGCGCGCGCCGCGCGGACCGGCATCGACTGGAAGGACTGTCCGGCCGACTGGGGCTTCGAGAAGCCGATCCAGTGCGGCTGGGTCAAGGTCCCGCTCGACTACACCAAGCCCTTCGGCAAGACCATCGACCTCGCGGTCGACCGCGCCGTCAGCACCGGGACCAAGGAGGAGCGCCAAGGCGCCCTCGTCTACAACCCGGGCGGCCCCGGCGGTTCCGGCATGCGCTTCCCGCGCCGGGTCACCACCAAGAGCCCGCTGTGGGTGAACACCTCGAAGGCCTACGACTTCGTCGGCTTCGACCCCCGCGGCGTGGGTCACTCCGCGCCGATCTCCTGCGTCGACCCGCAGGAGTTCGTCAAGGCCCCCAAGGCCGACCCGGTCCCGTCCAACGAGGCCGACAAGCGCGCCCAGCGCAAGCTCGCCGCCGAGTACGCGGACGGCTGCAAGGAGCGCAGCGGCGAGATGCTGCCGCACATGACCACCCCCAACACCGCGCGCGACCTGGACGTCATCCGGGCCGCCCTCGGTGAGCAGAAGCTGAACTTCCTCGGCGTCTCCTACGGCACCTACCTGGGCGGGGTCTACGCCACCCTGTTCCCGACCCACGTGCGCCGCATGATCGTCGACAGCGTGGTCGACCCCGACCAGGACAACATCTGGTACGAGGCCAACCTGGGCCAGGACGTCGCCTTCCAGATGCGCTGGAACGACTGGCAGGACTGGGTCGCCAAGAACGACAGCGTCTTCCACATCGGGGACACCCGCGCCAAGGTGGAGGCGAAGTACCAGGAGCTGCGCGCCACCGCCAAGGCCAACCCCATCGGCGGGGTCGTCGGCCCGGCCGAGCTGATCGGCTTCTTCCAGGGCGCCCCCTACTACGACTCCTCCTGGGTGCCCGTCGCCCAGACCTGGAGCGCGTACCTCGCGGGCGACACGCAGGCGCTGGTCGACGCGATCGCCCCGGACATGTCCGACACGGTGGGCAACGCGGCCTCGGAGAACGGCAACGCGGTCTACACCGCCGTCGAGTGCGCCGACGCCAAGTGGCCCACCAGCTGGGCCAAGTGGGACCGGGACAACACCAAGCTGCACCAGAAGTACCCGTTCCTGACCTGGTCCAACGCGTGGATGAACCTGCCCTGCGCGACCTGGAAGTCCAAGCAGAGCACCCCGATCGAGGTCGGTGTCGAGCGCGGTCTGCCGCCGGTGCTGATCGTCCAGTCCGAGCGCGACGCGGCCACCCCGTACAAGGGCGCGGTCTCGCTGCACAAGCGGCTGGCGGGCTCGCGCCTGATCACCGAGAAGAACGCCGGTTCGCACGGCGTCACCAGCCTGGTGAACCCCTGCGTCAACACGCGGGTCGACACCTACCTGCTGACCGGGAAGGTCGACGCCAAGGACGTGACGTGCGCCCCGCACGCCACCCCGGTGCCGCCCGCCCAGGCCACCGCGAAGTCGGCCGACCGGCCGGCCGGCTCGGACCTGCCGGCGCGCGAGGAGCTCCCGGCCGTCCGTTGAGACCCCGGAAGCACTGACGCGAGGTGAGGGAGAAGGCTCAGCGCCCCGGGCGCCGGGCCTTCTTCCGCTTCTCCTCCTCCTCGGCCTTCACCTCGCCCGCGTACCGGTCGACGTACTCCTGACCGGAGAGCCCGAGGATCGCGTACATGATCTCGTCGGTGACGGCGCGCAGCACCGCCCGCTCGCCCTCCATCCCGGCGTACCGGGAGAAGTCCAGCGGGGCGCCGAAGCGGATCGTGACGCGCCGGACCTTCGGGATCTTCTGGCCGGGAGGCTGGATCTCGAAGGTGCCCAGCATGGCGCAGGGCACCACCGGCACACCGGCTCCGAGCGCCATCGCCGCCACCCCGACCTTGCCCTTGTAGAGGCGTCCGTCGTGCGAGCGCGTGCCCTCGGGATAGATGCCGAGCAGCTCGTCCTTGGCCAGGACCCCCAGCCCCTCGCGCAGCGCCGCCTTGCCGGCGTCCTTGCCGGAGCGGTCCACCGGGATCTGCCCGGCACTGCGGAAGAAGGCGGCGGTCAGCCGGCCCTTGATCCCCGGCCCGGTGAAGTACTCGGCCTTCGCCAGGAAAGTGATCCTCCGCTTGAGGATCGCGGGCATGAGGAAATGGTCCGAGAAGGAGAGGTGGTTGCCCGCGATGATCGCGGCGCCCTCCGGGGGGATGTTCTCCAGTCCTTCGATCCGCGGCCGGAACAGCAGCCGCAGCAGCGGGCCGAGCAGGACGTGCTTGAGCAAGTGGTAGAACACCGGGCAGCTCCCGTCGATGCCTCAAGGTCACGTCCATCCTACGGACAGTCAGGCACGGAGCAGGAGGGGTGGGGGCAGCCCGCAGTACGGCGGGGCACGGACCCGCACCGGGCGGGCCCCGCCGGGCGGATCGGTCAGACGTGGCGCGAAGCGGCCAGTCCGAGGGTCAGGAGCCCCAGCACCACCCAGCCGAACCACAGCCAGCCGTTGCTGCCGAGGACCACGGAATAGGCGGAAACGGCCACCAGGGCGGCGAAGGTCGTGACGGCCATCGCCTTAACGGATCCTGTCATGCCCCATGGTGGCGCGGGAGGGCGCTCCCGCGCTACTGGCCGCGCCCTTGGAGCGAGGCGAGATACGAGTTGTACGCCGCGAGCTCCTGGTCGCCGTCGCGGTCCGCGGCCCGGTCGGAGCGCTTCGCGGCCCGCTGCTCCGAGTGGTACCACTGGTAGACCAGCGCGATCAGGACCAGTACGGAGGGGATCTCGCTGAAGGCCCAGGCGATGCCGCCGCCCCACTGCTGGTCGAGCAGGGGGTCGATGCCGAGGGAGGCCGGCGGGCTCGCGTACGTCTTGATCATGGGCTCACTGGCCATCATCAGGGCGATGCCGAAGAAGGCGTGGAAGGGCATGCCCGCGAACAGTTCCAGCATCCGCATCACGTAGCCGGGGCGGTGCGGGCCCGGGTCCACGCCCATGATCGGCCAGAAGAAGATCAGGCCGACCGCGAGGAAGTGGACCATCATCGCGATGTGTCCGGTACGGCTCTCCATCAGGAAGTCGAAGAGCGGGGTGAAGTACAGCCCGTAGAGGCTGGCGATGAACATCGGGATGGTGAACGCCGGGTGGGTGACGATCCGCATGTACCGGCTGTGCAGCAGCTTCAGGAGCAGCTCGCGCGGTCCCTTGCGACCGCGCCCGGCGGGCGGCAGCGCGCGCAGCGCCAGCGTGACCGGGGCGCCGAGCAGCAGCAGGATCGGCGTGATCATGCTGATCACCATGTGCTGGACCATGTGCACGCTGAACATGACCATGCCGTAGTCGTTCAGCTTGGTGCACATCATCAGGATCACGGTCAGTACACCGAGGGTGAAGGCGACCGTCCGACCGACCGGCCAGGCGTCGCCGCGCCGGCGCAGCCGCAGCACGCCCCACGCGTAGAGGGCGAGGCCGGCCAGGGAGGCGAACAGGAAGAAGGCGTCGAAGGAGAACTCCAACCCGCGCCCGAGAGTGAACGGCGGCAGGTCCATGTTCATGTCCGTGCCGTGCCCGCTGTGATCCATCTGTTCACTCCCTTGACCGTGGTGCTCCACCACAGTAATGGGGCCCCCGGAGGCGAACGCGTCCGGGGGCGCCCTCAGAAGGGGGGAAACATCACAGAACGGTCTGGGCCTCGTCGTACCGCTCGGCGGGCACCGTCTTGAGGGTCTCCACGGCCCCGGCGAGCGGAACCATCCGGATCTCGGTACCGCGCAGCGCGGTCATCATGCCGAACTCGCCGCGGTGCGCCGCCTCGACGGCGTGCCAGCCGAAACGGGTCGCGAGCACCCGGTCGTACGCCGTCGGCGTGCCGCCGCGCTGGACGTGACCCAGGATCACCGGACGGGCCTCCTTGCCGAGGCGCTCCTCCAGTTCGACGGCGAGCCGGTTGCCGATGCCGGCGAACCGCTCGTGACCGTAGATGTCCGTACCGCCCTGCTCCAGGGCCATCGAGCCCTCGGCCGGCTTGGCGCCCTCGGCGACGACGACGATCGCGAACCGCTTGCCCGCCTCGAACCGCTCGCCGACGATGGCCGTCAGCTCGTCGATGTCGAAGGGCCGCTCCGGCACCACGATGGCGTGCGCGCCGGCCGCCATGCCCGAGTGCAGCGCGATCCAGCCGGTGTGGCGCCCCATGACCTCGACGACCATCACGCGCTGGTGCGATTCGGCGGTGGTCTTCAGCCGGTCCAGGGCCTCGGTCGCGACGCCCACGGCCGTGTCGAAACCGAAGGTGACATCGGTCGAGGCGATGTCGTTGTCGATCGTCTTCGGCACGCCGACGATCGGCAGCCCGCCCTGCGACAGCAGGTGGGCGGCCTTCAGGGTGCCCTCGCCGCCGATCGGGATGATGGCGTCGAGGCCGAGGTCCTGGACGTGCCCGCGGGCCCGCTCCACACCGTCGCGCAGGTGCGCGGGCTGGACGCGGGAGGAGCCGAGGATGGTGCCGCCGCGGGCCAGGATGCCGCTGACGGCGTCCAGGTCGAGCTTGCTGTAGTCGCACTCCAGCAGGCCGCGCCAGCCGTCGTGGAAGCCGATCACCTCGTCGCCGTGGTCGACGACGGCGCGGTGCACGACGGAACGGATGACGGCATTGAGGCCGGGGCAGTCGCCTCCGGAAGTGAGCACACCAATGCGCATGGCAGGAGGAACCTTTGCAACGTGGGCCGACGACCGGACCACGTCGTCCGGTTGGAACTACCCGTCACCCTACAAGCGGATCCGCGCTGGACTGAACCATCCTCCACATGCTGGTCCGATCAATCGTACGAACGAACGCACGCCGGACCCGGGTCCCCGCGGGGGGATCCGGGCCCGGCGCGCGGTACGGCGCGGCCGCGCGTTACGCGGGCTGCGTGGCCGCCGCGATGCGCTCGGCGCGCAGCGCCTCGTACCAACGGTCGTCCATGGCCGGCAGCGCGTTCACGTCGAGGGCCAGCTTCAGCAGCAGGTCCGCGATGAGCGGGTTGCGGGCCAGCACGGGGCCGTGCATGTACGTACCGAAGACGGTGTCGTTGTACGCGCCCTCGGTGCCGTCGCCGGTGCCGTTGCCGCGGCCCATGCTCACCCGGGCGAACGGGCGGGCCGTCGGGCCGAGGTGGGTGACGCCCTGGTGGTTCTCGAAGCCCGTCAGCTGCGGCAGGCCCAGGCGCGGGTCGATGTCCCCGAGCACGTCACCGACGCACCGCTCGCCCTCGCCGCGCACGGTCACCACGTCCAGCAGGCCGAGGCCCTCCTGGCGCTGACCGACGTCGTTGACGAACTCCTGGCCGAGGATCTGGTACCCGGCGCACACCGAGAAGACGATCGCCCCGTTCGAGACGGCCCGCTCCAGGCCGCCGTCGCGCAGCAGGCGCTCCGCGGCCAGTCGCTGCGGCCGGTCCTCACCGCCGCCGATCAGGTAGATGTCGCCCGACGTGGGGATGGGCTGGTCGCTGCGCACGTCCACGCGCTGCACGTCCAGGCCGCGCTGGCGCGCCCGGCGCTCCACGACGAGGGCGTTGCCCTGGTCTCCGTACGTGCTGAGCAGGTCGGGGTAGACCCACACCAGACGCAGGCTGTTGTCGCTCATGCTCTTGTCCTCTGCGTTTCTGACGGGGGCTAGTTGCCGACGCGGCGGCGCACGTCCTGGAAGGCGGTGTAGTTCGCGATCAGCTCGATCTGTCCGGGCGGCGCCAGCTGCACGGCCTCGTCGAGGGTCTCGCACACCCGGAAGTCCAGGCCCGCGACTTCCAGGCGGACCGCCAGGTCCAGCTTGCGGTCGCCGATCACGAAGATCGGGTGACCGGCCAGGCGAGGGTAGTCGACGTCCCACAGCCAGGAGGTGTCGGTGCCGTCGGCGCCGCGCGCGTTCACCGACAGGATCACCGGGGTCGGCGGCGGGTCGATCAGCGAGAACGTCTCCAGCCAGCCCGCCGGGTTCTTCGCGAGCAGCAGCCGCAGCTCGCGCCCCATGAAGCTGACGACGTCGTAGCGGCCTGCCACCGCCTGCACCTGGTACATGCGCTCCAGCGCGACCTGCGGCGGCACGCCGAACACGGCGGCCACGGCGGCGGACTGGGCGGCGTTGGCCTTGTTGGCGCGGCCCGGCAGCTGGAGGTGGATGGGCCAGGCCGAACCGTGCGGGTCCAGCACGTGGTCGCCGGAGAGCACCCAGCTCGGGGTCGGCCGGCGGAAGCCGCACTCGGCGCAGAACCAGTCGTCGCCGGGACGCTGCATCACGCCGCCGCAGGAGGGGCACGACCAGGCGTCGTCCTTCCACTCCTGGCCCGCGGCGACCCACACCACGTTCTGCGAGGAGGAGGCCGACCACACGATCAGCGGGTCGTCGCAGTTCGCGACGATGACCGCCTTCGAGCCCTCCAGGCCCTCGCGCCACTTCTCGGCGAGCATGCGGGTCTCCGCCGCGCGGTCGAGCTGGTCGCGGGAGAGGTTGAGCAGGGCGATCACCTTGGGGGTGACGTCCCGGGCCACTCCGGCCAGGTACTTCTCGTCGACCTCGATGACGCCGTACTTGGCGTCCGAGCCGCCGGCCAGGGCCGAGGTGATGCCCGCCGGCATGTTGGCGCCCAGCGCGTTGGAGACGACCGGACCGGCGGCCCGCAGGGCCTCGGCGATCAGCCGGGTCGTCGTGGTCTTGCCGTTCGTCGCGGACACGAGGACGACGTCGAGGTGCTGCGCCAGCGCGCCGAGAAGATCGGGGTCCAGCCTGAGTGCGACCTTGCCACCGATTACCGATCCGCTTCCGCGTCCCGCGGCCCGCGACACCGCCGCCGCGGCCTTGCCCGCCGTCACGGCCAGCTTGGCCCGCGGCGAAAGCGGCTCCGTGTTGCCTGCCATCGTCCCTTGTCCTCCTAGCGTCGGTCGGCCCCAGCCTATCCAGTACCTGCCGCGGCCTTGACCGCGGCGCCCCCGGGCCGCCGCGGATCTCCTCATATATTCGCCCGTCGTACCCTTACCGCCATGCGACAGCGCCCCCTTCCAGGTACCACCGGACTCGTCCGCGCCATGAGCCTGCTGGGCGATCCGGTGCTCCATTCCGCTTGCGCGGAGGTCACCGACTTCGGCCCGGAACTCGACCGGCTCATCGAGGACATGTTCGCGACGATGTACGCGGCCCAAGGTGTCGGCCTGGCCGCGAACCAGGTCGGTGTCGGGCAGCGCGTCTTCGTCTACGACTGTCCGGACGACGAGGACGTCCGCCACGTCGGGCACGTCGTCAACCCGCGGTTGGTGGCCGCCGACGGGGACGAGTACCGCGGTCCCGAGGGCTGCCTGTCGCTGCCCGGGCTGGAGGCGGGAACCGTGCGCCACGACCGCGCGGTCGTCGAGGGCGTCACCTCCGACGGGTCGCCCGTGCGCATCGAGGGCACCGGGTTCTTCGCCCGCTGCCTCCAGCACGAGTGCGACCACCTCGACGGCACGGTCTACGCGGACCGGGTCACCGGGCTGCGGGCCAGGCGGCTGCGGCGGGCGATCCGCAAGACCCCGTGGGGCGCGCGGGCGGCGTACGGCGGGGCCGACTCCACGTCCTGACGGGTCTTCAGAACCCGGGGCCGTCCGCGCGGTTGCCCGCGGTGGCGAGGCGGCCCCACAGCAGGTCGGTGAGGCCCGTGACCAGTTCCGCCCGGTCGCAGGGGCGCTCGCCGAGCCACCAGTCCCCCGCCGCGTGCATCATGCCGACGATGCCGTGCCCCCAGATCCGGGCCAGGCGTTCGCCGCCCGGGCCGAGGTCGACCCGTTCGCCGACGACCTGGGCCAGTTCCTCGCCGAGTCGGCGCAGCAGCGGGGCCGAGTGCAGACCGACGTCGAAGCCGCGCTCGGGGCTCTGCGAGTCCTCGGCCGGGTGCATCAGGAAGCGGTAGACCTGGGGGCGGGCCTCGATGGCGGAGAGGTAGGTGTCGAGCGTGGCCTCGACCCGCCGGCGCCGTTCGGCGGGGGCGTCGAGCGCGGCCCGCAGCGACTCCAGCAGGGCGTCGGTGTGCCGGACGGCGAGGGCCTGGTAGAGGCCGGCCTTGTCGCCGAAGTGTCGGTAGAGGATCGGCTTCGTGATGCCGGCCTCGGCCGCGATGGCGTTCATGGACGCCTTGGGGCCGTCCCGGAGCACGACGCGGTCGGCCGCTTCCAGCAGCTCCCGCCGCCGGCGGTCCGCCGCTCCCGGTTCGCCGGCCTGCTGAGTGGTCTGCATGACGTGTTTCTCTCCCCGCCCTTGCGATGTGCGTGACGCCCACGCAACGTAACACCCCGCACACCGTCGCGATCGAATCGGCGGCGCTTGACAGTGCTTACCGGCCGGTAACAGACTGTGGTCATTGTTCTGGTTACCGGCAGTAACTTCGCTGGTGGCCACGTGAGACAGCTGGAGGGGACATGGCGGAGTTCACCATGGAGCTCAACGACGACCAGAAGCAGGTGCGCGATTGGATCCACGGCTTCGCCGCCGACGTGATCCGCCCCGCGGCCGCCGAATGGGACGAGCGCGAAGAGACTCCGTGGCCCGTCATCCAGGAGGCGGCCAAGGTCGGCATCTACTCCCTGGACTTCTACGCCCAACAGTTCTTCGACCCCACCGGCCTCGGCATCCCGATGGCGATGGAGGAGCTCTTCTGGGGTGACGCGGGCATCGCCCTGTCGATCGTCGGCACCGGCCTCGCGGCCATCGGCGTCGTCGCCAACGGCACCGAGGAGCAGATCGGCACCTGGATACCCCAGATGTACGGCACTCCCGACGACGTCAAGGTCGCCGCCTTCTGCTCCTCCGAGCCGGACGCCGGTTCCGACGTCGGCGCCATGCGCACCCGCGCCGTGTACGACCGGGCCACCGACGAATGGGTGCTGAACGGCACCAAGACCTGGGCGACCAACGGCGGCATCGCCAACGTGCACATCGTGGTGGCCGTCGTCGACCCCGCACTCGGCACCAAGGGACACGCCTCCTTCATCGTCCCGCCCGACACCCGGGGACTCTCGCAGGGGCAGAAGTTCAAGAAGCACGGCATCCGCGCCTCGCACACCGCGGAAGTGGTCCTGGAGGACTGCCGGATCCCGGGCTCCTGCCTGCTCGGCGGCAAGGACAAGCTGGACGAGCGGCTCGCGCGGGCCCGCGAGCGGGCGGCGGCGGGCGGCGAGAGGGTGAAGAACGCCGCGATGGCCACCTTCGAGGCCTCCCGGCCCGCGGTCGGCGCCATGGCCGTCGGCACGGCCCGCGCCGCGTACGAGGTGGCCCTCGACTACGCGAGGACCCGGACCCAGTTCGGCCGTCCGATCATCGACAACCAGGGCGTCGCCTTCCAGCTCGCCGACATGCGCACGCAGATCGACGCGGCCCGGCTGCTGGTGTGGCGGGCGTCCTGGATGGCGGTCGCGGGCAAGCCGTTCACCTCGGCGGAGGGCTCGATGTCCAAGCTGTTCGCGAGCGAGATGTGCAAGAAGGTCACCGCGCAGGCCGTCCAGATCCTCGGCGGCAACGGCTTCACCCGCGAGTACCCGGTGGAGCGGATGCACCGGGACAGCGCGATCTACACGATCTTCGAGGGCACCAGCGAGATCCAGCGGCTGGTGATCGCTCGGACGCTCTCCGGGATGCCGATCCGCTAGCGGCCTCAACGGCCGTCGGGGGACAGGAGACGGGTCAGCGCGCGGGTGAACAGCACGCGGCCCGCCGCGGCCGTCAGCGGGTCGAACAGGCGCGGCAGGCCCCGTACGCGCAGGTCCTCGCGCCAGTGCGCCTCCGTACCCCCCGAGGGGAGCGGGCGGACTTCGATCTCCGCCCAGCCGGTCACCGCCCGCCCGCGCTTCTCCAGCCGGACCAGTCCGGCGGCGGGCGGCGCGGGGGGCTGCCAGCGGACCACTTCCATCGGGTCGTCGAAGGTGATCCCGCCCACCCCCGTGCGCGCCGTGAACCGCGTTCCGACGTGCGTCGGAGGCGCCGTTTCGATGGTCGTCCGGGTGAGCGGAACCTGTGCGCCGTGCCGTTCCCAGTCCGTGAGCCGCCGCCAGGCCTCGGCCGGCGGGAGCGGTGTGCGGTGAATGATCCGGATAGCTGGCATGAGCGCATGGTAAGCGGGCATACACACCCTGAACTGGACCACGAATATGGGTTCCGTCCGGGGGTGGCGATCAGCAATACTCACCGCCACCGTGGATCGCGGATTCGACCGGGTGACCACCGGCCCTCCCGCCCCACTCTGCGAGGAGGTGCGCCAATGTGCTCCCACCAGCCACCCTGCCCGACCGCCGACAGCGCCGATCACGACGCTGCCCGTACCGTGGCCTCCCACCCCGAACAGGGCTGGAACCTGCTGTGCAACGGCGTGGTGCTTTTCGATGACACCGGTGAACTGCTCCCCGAAGGCCGGACGGTGGAACCCCGTCGACCGGCCCTGGTCTGAGCGAGGAGGCAGCATGCGCCAGCAGCTGATCCGCAAGCCCGTCCCCAAACCCGCCCCCCGAGACCTGGATCTGCGTACCCCGTCGGGCAGACCCCTCCCGTACTGACGGGAGCCCCCGATCCACGCCGCTCACCGGCTGCCGGTCAGCCGGTGGGCGCCGCCGTGCCGCCGAGGAACGCGCTCTCGTACGCCGCGTCCCCGATCGCCGCGCGGGCCTGCCGCTCGCCCCGGTCCCGCAGGGCCGTGAGCGAGGGCGACCCGCCCATCTGCGGCCTGCCCACCGTGCGCCACCAGGCGTGCCCGGTGCCGAGCAGCCGTGCGGCCAGTTCTCCGTCGCCCAGGGCCGCCACCGCCGCCGCGAGGACGTCCAGGCCCAGCGCGATGCCGAAGCGGTCGCCCAGCAGCCGCTTGCCCGACAGCATGGACCGTACCCAGCGGGCGGCCTCGCCGTGGTGGCCGAGTCCCAGCGCCGACACGGCCAGGATGTAATCCGCGTAGGCCCGGAGCCATCGTTCGCCGAGCTCCGCGCACGCCTCCCGCAGTTCGCGCGCCTCGTCGGCGGCCTCCTCGAAGCGCCCGAGGTCGCACAGGGCGTAGCCGGTGGCCAGCCGGCAGAGCAGCCAACCCGTCCCCCCGGCGCGTCCGCCGCGGCCCGCCCGCGCCCGGGGGCCGGCCAGGACGAGCGCCGCCTGCGGGTCGCCCGGCATCAGGACCGACACCGCCCGCAGGTAGGCGGCGCGCAGTTCCCGCTCCGGGTCGGCGAGCGCGTGCGCCTCCCGGGTGCAGCGCGCGCCGAGGTCCTGGGCGAGGGCCATGTCGCCCTGGAGCAGGGCCGTCAGCCCGAGCGCCCACAGGGCCTGGACGTGACCGGGACCGCCCGGCGGTCCGCCGTCCAGGGCGCGTTCCAGGAAGTCCCGGCCCTCGTGGACGTGTCCGCACGCGAACCAGAAGAACCACAGGGCCCCGGACATCTCCAGTGCGGCGCCGGGATCCGCGCCGAGCAGGTGGTCCAGGGCCGTGCGCAGTTGTGCGTGCTCGGCGGTCACCCTGCGGTACCAGTCCACCTGGCCGGGGCCCATCCAGCCCCGTTCGGCGGCCTGGGAGAGGGCCGCGTACCAGTGGGCGTGCCGGTCCGTGACGGTCCGTACCTCGCCCAGCTCGGCCAGCCAGTCGTGGCCGAACTCGCGGATGGTGTCCAGCATCCGGTAGCGGGCCCCCGCGCCGCGCTCGGGGGAGCGCCGTACGACGGACTTCGCGACCAGGCCGTCCAGGACGCGCTCCACCCGGGCCGCGGCCAACGGGCCGCCTGCGCACACGGCCCGGGCGGCCGCCACGTCGAAGTCCCCGGTGAACACCGACAGTCGGGCCCACAGCAGCCGTTCCACGGGCTCGCACAGCTCGTGGCTCCAGCCGATGGCGGTGCGCATGGTCCGGTGCCGGGGCAGCAGCGCGGCGCGGGTGTCGGTGAGCAGGTCGAAGCGCGCCCCCAACCGCTGCGCCACCTGTTCCAGCGACCACCGCCGCATCCGGGCCCCGGCGAGCTCCAGAGCGAGCGGGATCCCGTCCAGCCGGCGGCACACCTCGGTGGCGATCTCGGTCCGGTCGGGGTCCTCGAAGATCTCGGCGACTCGCGCGCCGGCGGCCGTGGCGCGGGCCCGGAAGAGGGCGAGGGCGTCGCTGTCGGGTCCCTCGCAGGACAGCGGTCGTACGTCGACGACGGTCTCGCCGGGGGAGTCCAGTCGCTCCCGTGAGGTGGTCAGGACCGTCAACCCGGGCGCCGATTGGAGGAGTTCGGCCACCAGGTGGCGGACGGCGGGAACCAGGTGTTCGCAGGTGTCGAGGACGAGCAGGAGTTCCTTGTCGGCCATCCACGCGCACAGTTCCTCGTCGAGGGAGTGGGCGCAGTGGTCGGCCAGGCCGACGGCGTGGGCGACGGTGGTGGTGAGCAGTTGCGGGTCGCGCAGGGGGGAGAGCTCCACCCACCAGACCCCGTCGGGGCGGGCCTGGCCCCGGTCGGCGGCGGCCCGCAGGGCGAGGCGGGACTTGCCGACGCCGCCCACCCCGGTCAGGGTGACCAGCCTGCGATCGCCGAGCAGTGCTCCGAGTGCGGCGAGTTCACCGTCCCGGCCGACGAAGCTCGCCGTTTCCGGCGGCAGATTTCCCGGCACGGCGCCAGAGTCCGGCGCAGGGCCCCCGCCTGCGGAGTCTGCCTGATTGTCGTTGACCGAGTACTCACCGAACACGGTTGTATTGTGCGCGATCTTCTTTCGTGGCAGTGCCGTTCGGTTCGTTCGGCCGGCCGGAACGACTCGCTCGCGTCAGCCCGCGAGGACGACGCGCCGCTCCGCGGAGAAGGCGCCCCAGTTGCCGTCGGGCAGTCGGGCCCGGAGTTTCAGGGTCCAGGCGGTACCGGGCGGCTCGGTGGCCGTGAGGCGGTGCGTGGCTGGGCCGCCGGGCTTCGCGCCCGCGCCGAACTGGATGACGGTGACGGGCTGTCCGTTGACGTAGAGCTGGTACTCGGTGGTCGCCCGCCCGGTGTCGGGGGCGGTCCAGGACAGGTCGACGGCGCCGGGCGAGGCCGTCGCGGTGAACGCGGCGGGGGCGGTGCCGGGGCCCTGGGCCGGGTCGGCGGGGGTGGTCACGGAGACGGGGGGTCCGTCGGGGGAGGAGTTGTCGGCGCCGTCCCGGGCGCGGACGGTGAAGGAGTAGGTGGTGCCGGGCTGGAGCCCTTCGAGGGTGGTGGAGGTCTCGCCGGGGCCGACCGTGTGGATCCGCACGCCGCCCTGGTGGATGTCGTAGGCGGTGACGCCGGTGTCGTCGGCGGCCGCCGCCCACGCGAGGCGGACCGTACGGGGGCCCAGGGCGCTGCCGGTGCCGGTGGGCGGGGCGGCGGGCGGTTGCCGGTCCTCGGCCCGGGCGGCCGGGGTGGTGGCGCGGGCGGGGGCGCTGAGGGGGGAGCGGTTGCCGGCGGCGTCGCGCGCCCGGACGGTGAAGTCGTAGGGCGTCCGCGGGGCGAGGTCGGTGATGTCGACCATGGTCTTCTCGGCGGGGAGGTCACGGACCAGCTGCCCGGCCTGGAACACCTGGTACCCGGTCACGCCGTCGGCGGGCGCCGCCGCCGCCCACATCACGTGCACGGAGGTGGCGCTGCCGGCCTGGGCGGTGAGCCCGGCGGGCGCGCGCGGGGGCTCGGTGTCGCCGTTCGCGCAGGCCGTCAACGCCGTCAGCGCCGCGAGGGCCAGACAGCGGGCGAGCGCCGCCGGACGGGGGCGCGAAGGAGCGGTGCGTCGCAAGGCCGGCCTCCGCGGTCGGGCGTCCTCGTGGTCGCCGTAAAGGTCTAGACATATATGGCACGCGGGGCGGGTTCCGGGCAACCCCCGGGTGGCCGGAATCCGCTTGTGGGGCACGGGATTTGCCCGGAACGAGCGGATCGGGGCCGTGTGGCGTGCGCCGGTCGATTCGGTCCCCCCGGCCCTCATCTGGCACTATTGCCATTTCTTTGCAATAACGGATAATCGCGAACAAGGATGTGCGCATGACGGCCCGGACAGCACGGGGAGCGGCCGCGGTGACGCTGACCGCCGTACTCATCACGGGCGTGGCGGCCTGTTCGAACCCGACGGGTGGCGCGGCGTCCGCCTCGGCGGCCGACTCCGCGGTGGTCGGCATCGCGACCGAACCGGACACCCTCAGCCCGCTCCTGGGCTACGGCAAGGACGGCAACTCCAAGGTCTTCGACGGGCTGCTCGCCCACGACGTCGACATGAAGCTGACGCCCGCGCTGGCCGAGGCGCTGCCCGAGGTCTCCGCCGACGGCCGCACGTACACGTACAAGCTGCGCCAGGGCGTGAAGTTCAGCGACGGGGCGCCCTTCGGCGCCAAGGACGTGGTCTTCACCTACCGGACCATCCTCGACCCGGCCACGAACAACCCGTC
This sequence comes from Streptomyces sp. NPDC029836, assembly GCF_055574495.1. Taxonomy (NCBI): domain Bacteria; kingdom Bacillati; phylum Actinomycetota; class Actinomycetes; order Kitasatosporales; family Streptomycetaceae; genus Streptomyces; species Streptomyces sp. NPDC029836. The sequence continues at coordinate 166,298 of NZ_JBVHZI010000003.1, forward strand.
GAGGACCGAGCTGGACGCCGTCGAGAGCGTCACCGCGCAGGGCGAGGACCGGGTCGTCTTCACCCTGAAGTACCCCTACGCGGCGTTCGCCGAGCGGACCGTCCTGCCCGTCGTCCCCGAGCACGTCGCGGGCAAGCAGGACGTCAACAGCGGCGACTTCGGCACCAAGCCCGTCGGCACCGGCCCGTACCTGCTCGCCGGCTGGTCCAGGGGCGAGAAGATCACCTTCAAGGCCAACCCCTCCTACTGGGGCGGCGAGCCCGCGGTGAAGAAGTTCACCATGGCCGTCATCAAGGACGACGACGTCCGCGCCACCCGGCTGCGCTCCGGCGAGCTCGACGCGGCCGTGCTGCCCCCCAACCTCGCCCGCGGCTTCGAGAAGGACCCGGCACGCACCACGTACGCGGCCAAGTCCTTCGACTACCGCAACGTGACCCTCCCGACGCACCACAAGGTCACCGGTGACGTGGCGGTCCGGCAGGCGCTGGACATCGCCGTCGACCGGAAGACCATGGTCGACAAGCTCCTGGAGGGCGCCGGCAAGGCCGCCTACGGGCCGGTCCCGGTCGGCAGCCCCTGGTTCACCGCCGGCACCGAGCGCCCGTACGACCCGGACAGGGCGAAGAAGATCCTCGACGACGCCGGCTGGAAGGCGGGCGAGGACGGCATCCGCGTCAAGGACGGCGTCCGCGCCGCCTTCCCGCTCTGGTACCCCTCCGGCGACAAGCTCCGCCAGGACCACGCCCTCGCCTTCGCCTCCGACGCCAAGAAGGCCGGCATCGAGGTCAGGACCGAGGCCGGGACCTGGGAGGTCATCGAGCCCCGCATGAAGACCGACGCCGTCCTCGCCGGCGGCGGCTCCCCGGCCGACCCGGACTTCGACCAGTACCTGCTGCTGACCTCCTCCCTCGGCGGCGACGGCTTCAACAACATGGCCCGGTACGAGAACCCGACCGTCGACCAGGCGCTCGTCGACGGTCGCCGCAGCGGCGAACCGGCCGTCCGCAAGAACGCCTACGACACCGTGCAGCGCGAACTCGTGAAGAACCCGGGCTACGTGTTCCTCACCCACATCGACCACCTGTACGTGATGAACGACAAGTGGGACGGACCCACCACCCAGGTCGAGCCGCACGACCACGGTCTCGGCACCGGCCCCTGGTGGAACGTGGAGACCTGGAAGCCGAAGCAGAAGTGAGCCGACCCACGTGACCAGCCGCTCCCACCGCCTCCCCTGGGGGCCGATGGCGCGCATGACCGGGCGGCGGCTGCTGTTCGCCGGCCCGGTCCTGCTCGTCGTCACCTTCGGGGTCTTCGCCGTCGCCGCGATGTCCCCCTTCGACCCGGTCAAGGCGTACGCCGGCACCGCCGGCCTCACCGCCTCGCAGGCCGAACTCGACCAACTGCGGATCAACCTCGGCGTCGACCGGCCGATGCCGGTCCGCTGGTGGGAGTGGCTCACCTCCGCCCTCACCGGGGACCTCGGCACCTCCTCCGTCATGCGTCGCCCCGTCATGGACGTGATCGTCGAGCGGGTGGGCTGGTCCGCGCTGCTCGCCGGCTGCGCCTTCGCCGTGGCCGTGCTGCTCGGCACCGGGCTCGGCGTGCTCGCCGCACGCCGCCAAGGGAGCCTCCTCGACCGCGCCGTGTCCGCCCTCGCGTACACGCTGGAGGCGGCCCCCGCGTTCTGGCTGGGGCTGCTGGCCATCTGGTTCTTCGCCGTACGCCTGGGCGTCCTGCCCTCCGGGGGCCTCACGGACGCGGCCGACGACACGATCACCTTCGGGCAGGTCGCCTCCCACCTGGTGCTGCCCGCGCTGGTGCTCGGCATCTCCCAGCTGCCCTGGTTCTTCCTCTACGTCCGCCAGGGCGTGGCCGACGCGCTGGAGGAGGACCCCGTCCGCGGCGCCCGGGCCCGGGGCATCGCCGAACGCCGGATCCTGCTGGGCCACGGGCTGCGCTCCGGCATGCTCCCGATGCTCACCCTGATCGGCTCGCGCGTCCCCGAACTGATCACCGGAGCCCTCCTGGTGGAGACCGTGTTCAGCTGGCCCGGCATCGCCGCCGCCACCGTCCAGGCCGCCACGTCCGTCGACTTTCCGCTGCTGGCAGCGCTGACCGTGCTGGCCACGGCCGCCGTCCTCGTCGGGAACCTGCTGTCCGACCTGCTCTACGGACTGGCCGACCCGAGAGTGGGCTTCGATGGCTGACCCGGCGATCACCTGGACGTCCCGCGGCGCGGCCCGTCGCTCCACCCGGACGCTGCGCGTGCGCGTCTGCGCCGCCGTCGTCGCCGTCATCGTCCTCGCCGTCCTGCTCGTGCCCCCGCTGGCGCAGTTGGACCAGCAGGCCGTCGACCTCACGGCGAAGCTGCTGCCGCCGTCCTGGGAACACCCCTTCGGCACCGACGACGTCGGCCGGGACCTGCTCCTGCGCTGCGTCTACGGACTGCGGGTCTCCCTGTTCGTCGGCCTGGTGGCGGCCCTGGTCGCCACCGTCATCGGCACCGCCGTCGGAGCGGCGGCCGGGGCGCTGGGCGGCTGGACCGACCGCCTCGTCATGCGGGCCGTGGACACCCTCTCGTCCATCCCGCACCTGCTGCTCGGCATCTTCATCGTGGCCATGTTCCGGCCCGGGGTGTGGCCCGTCGTGGTCTCGGTGGCCCTGACCCACTGGCTGTCCACCGCCCGGATCGTGCGCGCCGAGGTCCTCTCGCTGCGCGGCCGTCCCTACGTGGACGCCGCCGTCTCCGGCGGGGCCTCGCGCCTGCGGGTCGCCGTACGGCACCTGGTGCCCGGCGTGCTCCCGCAGGCCGGGCTCGCCGCGGTCCTGATGGTCCCGCACGCCATGTGGCACGAGTCCGCCCTCTCCTTCCTCGGCCTCGGCCTGCCGTCCCACCAGGCCAGCCTCGGCAACCTGGTCCAGACGGCGCGCGGCTCGCTGCTCGCCGGGGACTGGTGGCCCACGCTCTTCCCCGGCCTGCTGCTGATCGTCCCGACGCTCGCCATCGCGGGCCTCGCGGGCGCCTGGCGCGACCGGCTGAACCCCCGACGCCGCTCGGAGCTGACCCTGTGACCACGCCCGTGCCCGCCGCGGCCGTCCCCGTCGAAGGACCCCCCGCCGGAACCGTCCTCGACGTGGACCGGCTCTCGGTCCGCTTCCGGATGCGCGGCGACCGATACGTCGAGGCCGTCACCGGCGCCACCTTCCGGCTCGGCCCCGGCGAATGCCTCGCCCTCGTCGGCGAGAGCGGCTGCGGCAAGTCCGTCCTCGCCTCCGCGCTCCTCGGCCTGCTCCCCGGCAACGCCGAGACCGCCGGCTCCGCCCGGCTCGCCGACGGCCTCGACCTGCTCGCCGCCGACGAGGCGACCCTCGCCCGCACCGTACGGGGCCGCCGGATCGGGCTGGTCCCGCAGAGCCCGGCCGCCCACCTCACCCCCGTCCGCACCATCCGGTCCCACCTGGAGGAGACCGTCCGGGAACTCACCGGCGAGGGAGCGCGCGACCGGCGCGCGAAGGGCCCGCGCGGGGCCCGACTGCGCGCCGCGGCCGAGGAGGCCGCCGCGCGCGCCCAGTTCCCCGCGAGCCACCTCGACCGCCACCCGCACGAACTCTCCGGCGGCCTCGCCCAGCGCGCCGCCACCGCCCTCGCCCTCGTCGGCGACGCCCCCCTGCTCCTCGCCGACGAGCCGACCACCGGCCTCGACCGGGACCTCGTCCACCGCACCGTCGACGAACTGCGGGCCCACACCCGGGACGCCGACCGCGCGCTGCTGATGATCACCCACGACCTCGCCGCCGCCCAGCGGATCGCCGACACCGTCGCCGTCATGTACGCGGGACGGATCGTGGAGACGGCCCCCGCCGAAGCCTTCTTCGGAGCGCCCGGGCCCCGCCACCCCTACGCCCGCGGACTGCTCGACGCCCTGCCCGAGCGGGCCTTCACCCCCATCCCCGGCGCCCCGCCCGAACTCGGTGACCTGCCGCCCGGCTGCGCCTTCGCCGCCCGCTGCGCCCTGGCCGACGCCCGCTGCCGCACCGACCGACCCCCGCTAACCGAAGGGGTGGCCTGCCACCATGCTTGAGCTCACCGGGATCACCGCCGGATACGACCGGCGCAGCCCCGTCGTGCGGGACGCGAACCTGACCCTGCGCCCCGGGGAGGCCCTCGGCCTGCTGGGGCCGAGCGGCTGCGGCAAGTCCACCCTGGCCCGGGTCGCCGCCCTGCTGCACCGGCCCGACCGCGGGAGCGTCGCCCTCGACGGCCGCACCGTGACGGGCTTCCGTCACCGGGCCCCGCGCTCCCTGCGCACCGAGGTCGGCGTCGTCTTCCAGCAGCCCAGGCTGTCCGCCGATCCCCGGCTTCGGCTGCGCGACCTCGTCGCCGAACCGCTGCGCGCCACGGGTCGGCGCGAGGAGGCGGGGGACCGGGTCGCCGAACTCGCCGACCGGGTCGCCCTAGGTGCCGACCTGCTCGACCGGCGCCCCCACGAGGTCAGTGACGGTCAGTTGCAACGCGCCTGCGTGGCCAGGGCGTTGATCCTGCGACCGCGCTGGTTGGTGTGCGACGAGATGACCGCGATGCTGGACGCCTCCACCACCGCCGCGCTGGTCGCGGTCGTCGAGGAGTACCGCGCCGAAACGGGCGCCGGACTCCTCGCGGTGGGCCACGATCCGGTCCTCCTCGGCCGCTGGTGCGACCGTACGACGCACTGGAGCGACGTCACGGCTCCTTGATCGACTGTTGCGCCTTCGTGAATCATCCGGCTCTTCCATGGACTCCTCGGGCAGTGCGATCTAGCGTCTGGCGGCGGCGCGATGTCAGACGCAATGTCAACAAAACTGAAGACGAAGGAGGATGCCCGGATGTTCCGAAGAGCGCTGAACTGCGCCGTGGTCCCCGCCCTCGCCGTCCTGACGGTGATGTACGGGATCGGGCCGGCCCAGGCCGAGGAGATCCCCAAGGCGCCCGGCCACCGCCTGGTCAGCCAGTACGAGGGCGGCCCCGCCACCGCCGCCCCGCTGCCCGGGGAGGCCCCGCCGCAACACCCGTACCTCGCGCCCAACGGCCGCAGCGGCATGCACTCCGACGCCGCCGGCAGCGCCACGTCCCCGTGGTCCGGCCCCCTCGGCCGCAACCCGCAGGTCACCAGCGAGAAGATCGCCGCCCTCGGCGGCGAGTGCGCCACCGCCACCTTCGACACGGGCGGCCGCCTGGTCACCGTCTGCGGCACCTTCTCCGGCTTCAAGGTCAAGCTCCTGGAGCCCCGTACGCTCGCCACGCTCGCGGAGTACCAGCTCCCGCAACGTTCTTCGACCGTCGAGGCGATCACCTCACTCGACTTCGCGAAGATCTTCAAGGACACCTCGGGCGGCGCCTACTTCTACCTGGACAACCAGGACCGGGCCGTGCTGGCCGACTCCCGCCAGCACGTCCTGCGCCTCTCGCACTCCCAGAACCCCGACGGGAGCTGGAAGTTCACCGTCGACGACGACTGGGACCTCACCGGCCACGTCCCGCACGACTGCGTCACCTGGACCAACCTGCGACCCAGCGGCACCTGCGACCCCATCACCTCCGTGATGCCCGACTGGAACGGCCGCATCTGGTGGGTCACCCGCCAGGGCCGCGTCGGCACCGTGGACCCGGCGACCTCGCGGATCCGCTCGCTGCGGTTGCCCGGCGAGGAGATCCAGAACTCCTTCTCGGTCGCCGAGGACGGGGTCTCCATCGTCACCGACCACGCCCTGTACAGCTTCCGCGCCACCGCCGACGGCGCCCCCGAGGTGCGGTGGCGCCAGACGTACGACCGCGGCACCGGGACCAAGCCCGGCTCCGTGAACCAGGGTTCGGGCACCACCCCGGACCTCTTCGGCAACGGCTACGTCGCCATCACCGACAATGCCGACGACCGGATGAACGTCCTCGTCTACCGGCGCGGCACCGACGTGCCCGCCGACCGGCGCCTCGTCTGCAAGGTGCCTGTGTTCGGCCCGGGCGCCTCGACGACCGACAACTCCCTCATCACCTGGGGCAACAGCATCGTCGTCGAGAACAACTACGGCTACGAGAACCCCACCTCGCTGTTGCTGGGCAAGTCCGTGGTCGGCGGCGTCAGTCGCATCGACGTACGGGCCGACGGCAGCGGCTGCGACACGGTCTGGGAGAGCGCGATCCGCGCTCCCTCCGTGGTCCCCAAGCTCTCCACCGCCAACGGGCTCCTCTACTTCTACGAGAAGGAGCCCAACTTCTGGGGGATCGACGCCTGGTACCTCACCGCGGTGGACTTCCGCACCGGTGAGCGCCGGTGGCGCCAACTGACCGGCACCGGACCGCTGTACGACAACAACTGGGCGCCGATCACCCTCGGCCCCGACGGCACCGCGTACGTCGGCGTGTTCAACGGCATCGTCGCCGTCCGCGACGGCGGCTGACCGACCGCCGAACCCCCGCTGAACCCCCGTCGAACCGGCGGGGGTTCAGCGGGGCCCGTCCCCGGGGCGCCACAGCGGGTGCTCGTGCTCGGCCCACCAGCGGGCGACGTAGCCGGTGCGCAGGCCGCGCCGGGCCTCCGGGTCGCCGAGGGCCTTGCCGATGTGCCCGGCGAGCACGATGCCCACGGCAAGGGCCAGCCAGTCGTGGACGAAGGTGGCCCCGGTGCGGACGGCCAGGGGCGCGAGCCCCGTGAACCACATCAGCAGTCCGGTGCCCAGCATCACCAGGACCGCTCCGGCCAACCAGGCCGCGTACAGCTTCTGCCCGGCGTTGAACTTGCCCGCCGGCCTCGGCCCCCGGCGGCGCAGTGCGGAGCGCAGCCAGACCCGGTCGTGCGGCCCGAACCGGTTCAGGAAGCGCAGGTCGGTGCGGAAGGCCCGGGAGGCCAGGCCCCCCAGCAGGGGCAGCGGCAGGAGCAGCCCCGACCACTCGTGGACGGTGACGACCGGATGCCGGCGCCCGACGAGCTCCGCGAGCGGCGGCAGGTACAGGCAGCCGGCGGAGACCACGCACACGCCCATCAGGGCGGCCGTGAGCCGGTGGACCCAGCGCTCGGCGCGGCCGAAGCGGCGCACGCGGGGCGGCAGGTCAGACGGTGGGTGCATCGTCGCGTCCGTTCGACTTGCCGACCCAGGCGTCGACGTCGTAGCCGAGCTCCTCCCAGTAGCCGGGTTCCACGTCACGGGTCACGGTGATGCCCGAGAGCCACTTCGCGGACTTGTAGAAGTACATCGGCGCCACGTACAGGCGGACCGGCCCGCCGTGGCGGTGGCTCAGCGGTCGGTCCTGCATCCTCAGCGCCACCATGACGTCCTCGCGCCGGGCCTGGGGGAGGGTGAGGCTCTCGGTGTAGGTCCCGTCGAAGCAGTCGAAGCGGATGGCCCGCCCCTCGGGCAGCACTCCGGCGGCGTCCAGGAGACGCCCCACGGGCACGCCCTCGAAGGGGGTGGCGGGCACCCGCCAGCCGGTGACGCACTGGACGTCGCGGACCACCCGGGTCTGCGGCATCGCGAGCAGCTCGTCGAGGCGGTACGAGACCGGCCGCTCGACCAGGCCGCCGATGGTGAGGCGGTAGTCGGCCGGGCCGCGTTCGGGGACGGAGGAGGCCACCGAGTAGTAGCGGAAGCCGCCCCCGTTGGGCAGCATCCCGGTCAGGCCCGTCGGGTCCTTGCCCGCGACGGCGCCGAGTCCGGCCTCGGCCGCCCGACGCAGCCAGGGCGAGGCGGCCAGTCCCACGGCGCCGAGCCCGGCCATCCCCAGGACGAGTCGGCGGCCGACCGGGGCGCCGTGACCGTCGGGGTCCTGCGGGGGGCCGGCGCCGGTGTCCTCCGGCGGGCCGCCGGTTCCGGCTTCGGTGTCCTTGTGCGTGCTCACCCGTCGATTCGACCACCAAGGGCGCCCCGGACGCCAGGGCAGCCGGCCGCACGTCGGACTTCCGTCACATCCCCGACAGGGTCCGGGCCGTCTCCGGACCCGCTCGGGGGCCCGTGGCCGCCCGCGCCCGGGCCACCGGAGGCCCCACCCGCGGCGTCCCGGCCGCTCTACACGGCCGACTCCAGTTCCCGCTTCCGTTCCTCGCCCCGGGTTCCGGGAGCGGGGGTGGAGGGGACGTCCGCGAGGCTCGCCTCCAGGTCGTCCAGGGCCGTCCGGGCCGCCACGATCCGCTCCCGGACCTCCTCGGCGAGATCGCCCGTGCCCTCGGCGCGGTCGCGGGCCCGCTTGTCCTCGGCCTCCATCTCCCGGGCTTCGTCGAGCGAGTTGAGCACCACCCCGATCAGGACGTTGACCAGCACGAACGAGGCGAGCAGCGCGTAGGAGGCGTAGTAGACGATGCTGAACCGGGAGATCTGCAACCCGGCCCGGACGGCGTCGGTGAGGCCGTCCAGCGTGGTGAGGAGGAAGAGGGTGAGCGAGGCCCGCCCGATCGAGCCGTAGTGCTGCGGGTCCGACTCCGCGAAGCAGACCCAGCCGACCATCGCGTACACGTACAGCACCAGCGCGCCGACGAACAGGAAGCTGGCGGTACCCGGCAGGCTGCGGCCCACCGCGACCAGCAGGATGCGCAGGTGGGGCAGGAACCGGGCGGTGCGCAGGACGCGGGCCAGCCGCAGCAGCCGCAGCACGGTGGTGTTCTCGCGCAGCAGCGGTACGAACGCCGAGGCGACGATCACCAGGTCGAAGATGTTCCACGGGTCCCGGAAGAATGCTTTCGGCCGGTCGGTGAACGAGCCGATGCGCAGCAGCATCTCCAGGGTGAACAGGGCGAGGCAGCACTCCTCGGCGATGCCCAACGCCTGCCGGTGCGTCCGGGCGAGCCCGCTGTACGTCTCGGCCCCCATCAGGGCCGCGTTCAGCAGGATCACGACGAAGACGGCCATCCCGAACGAGGGGTCCTCGGTGATCCGCCGGCATCGGGCGGCCAGTCTCCTGCGACCGCGTCCGGCCGGCATCGGGTCCGTCATTTCGCTCCTCGTACTTCCATCGGCATCGGGCCGGACCGGTTCGGTGCGCTGGCGCGCACGCCGGTCCGAGCCGTCTAACGCCGCACGGACGAACGGGTTTCAGACACCACCCGCCCGCCCGGCGATCCGGGGTCGCTCCGCGGAGCGGTCGGGGTGGTCCGCGGGGCCCGTGCGCCCGTGGCGCCCGACCCGGTGGGACGGGTCGGGCCGGTACGGAGAGCCCGCTATTGGAAATGAAAACGATTTCGGATAACGTCTGGTCGACCCGGCTCGGCGCACTGCCGCGCTCCGGGATTCCGGCGTGGTCCGAGAGGAAGTGGCGTGGCACATCTGCTGGTTGTAGAGAGCTGGGTGGGGTCGATGAGCGGACTCCTGCCGAGGGCGATCCGTGAGGGAGGGCACGAGTTCACCTTCGTCACCCGCGACCTCCACCACTACCTGCGGGCCGCCGGCGGCGGCGGGGCGCACCCGCTGCTCGCCGCGCGCAACATCGTCACGACGGACACGAACGACGCCGACGCCCTGCCGGCCCGGCTGGAACGGCTCCATGCCGTGCTGGCCTTCGACGGGGTGGTTTCCTCCTGCGACTACTACCTGCCCGCGGTGGCCCGCGTCGCGCGACGCCTCGGGCTGCCCGGGCCGGCCGTCCCGGCCGTCGAAGCGGCCTGCCGCAAGGACCTGACCCGCCGGACCCTGGCGGACGCCGGAGTTCCGGGCCCGCGCTTCGCGGCCTGCGAGGACCCCGCGCGGATCCCGGACGCGGCCCGGGACATCGGCTACCCGCTGGTCGTCAAACCCGTGGACCTGTGCGCCGGGATGCTCGTGCGGGAGGTGCGCGACGAACGGGAACTGGAACGCGCCTGCCGGGACCTCGCCGCGTTCCCCGTCAACGCGCGCGGACAGGACCGCACCCCCGTCGTCCTGCTGGAGGAGCTCCTCACCGGGCCCGAGGTCAGCGTCGAGACCGTCTCCCACGGCGGCGTCACGCACGTCGTCGGCGTCACCGACAAGAGCATCGGCGGATCCCCCGCCTTCGTGGAGACCGGCCACATGTTCCCGGCCGACCTCCCGGCCGCCGAGGCGCGCGCCGCCGCGGACACCGCGCGGGCCGCCGTCGAGGCCCTCGGACTGGACCACGTCGTGTGCCACACCGAGATCAAGCTGACACCGCTGGGACCCCGGGTCGTCGAGGTCAACCCCCGCCCCGCCGGGAACCGGATCACCGAACTGGTCCGCCACGTCACGGGCGTCGACCTCGCGGCCGCCTGCGTCGACGTCGCCCTCGGCGCGGCCCCCGACCTCACGCCCCGGGCCACCGGGGTGCACAGCGCCGCCATCGCCTTCCTGCTGCCCGCCGCCACCGGCACCCTCGCCGCCGTCGAGGGCGCCGAAGGGGTCCGCGACCTGCCCGAGGTGCTGGAGCTCAGCCTCGCCGAACCCGGCCGCTCCGTACGGGCCGCGACCAGCAACAACGAGTACCTCGGCCACGTCATGACGGCCGACGCCGGCCACGGCGCCCGCGTCGCCGCCGAACGGCTGCTCACGCGCCTTCGGCCCCGCTACGAGGAGTCCCCGGCGGTGCCCGCATGACGACCCCGAGCCACCCGGTCCACCCGGGCCCGCCGCCGCACGACCCGCCCGGTCCCGGGACCGCGCCGCACGCGCAACGGACCCCACCCGGCCGGGCAGGAGTACGGGAGCACGCCCCGGACGGGCCGACCTCACGCCCCCGCCCCCTCCTGCCCCGGCCCGCGCGCTCCGAGGAGGAGCGCGACGACGGTGTCGTACGGAGCGTGGCGGAGCTCGTCGCGCGGGTGCGGGACGGCGGATACGGGCCGGACCCGCGGGGGGAGCGCATCGCGCTCGCCTTCACCACGGCCCAGGCGGTGCGCCACGAAGGCCGTGCGGGCGGGTACCGCAACGAGGTGCTCAGCCTGCGCCTCGCCGCGGCCGTCGGCTCCTGCGCCGTGGAGCCGGGCACCCTGCCCGCCACCGCCCTCGACGAGGTGGTCGGCGCGAGCGTGGCCGACCTGCTCGACCACCCCCTGCGCCCGGTGCGGATCGCGGCGCTGGACGCCTACCTGGCCCACGTGCGCCCCCACACCCCCGCGCACGGCGCCCGTTCGTACCCGTTGCCCGCCGGCGGCTCGCTGGACCGTTCGCGGGCCAGGGCCCGCGCGGTCGTCGACCTGCTGCCGCGGCACGGGCCCCGCCGGGTCCTCGTCGTCGGCGTCGTCAACTCCCTCCTGGAGCAACTGCGCCGACGCGGCATCGACTACCTGCCCTGCGACCTCAAGGGCGGCGCCACCGAATGGGGCGAACCCCTCCACACGGACGCCCTCGCCCTGCTGGAGGAGTGCGACGCCGTCCTCGCCTCGGGCATGACCCTCGGCAACGGCACCTTCCAGCCGCTGCTCGACCACGCCGCCGCCACCGCGAAGCCCCTCGTCATGTTCGCCCAGACCGGCAGCGCCGTCCTGCCCCGGTTCCTCGGCGCCGGCGTCAGCGCCGTCTCCGCCGAGCCCTACCCCTTCTTCTGGCTCGACGGCGGACCCGGAGTCATCCACCGCTACGGAGGACCGCGATGAGCACGGCCTTCCTGCCCCGCCGGCTGCCCGTCGGCGCCGGCAACCCCGACCTGTTGACCCTCGCCGGCGACACCCCCCTCGCCCGCATCCGCACCGAACTGCCGTTTCCGCAGCCCGGGTTCTGGGCGAAGCTCGAATGCCTCGGGGCGGGCGGGATGAAGGCCCGGGCGGCCCTGTCGATGCTGCGCGGTGCGCGCCGGCGCGGCGAGCTGCGTCCCGGTGCGCCCGTCGTCGAATCCACCTCCGGCACCCTCGGGATCGGCCTCGCCTTCGCCGGGCAGGCCCTCGGGCACCCCGTGATCCTGGTCGGCGACGCCGAACTGGAGTCCTCCATGCGCCAGTTGCTGCGCAGTCACGGGGCCCGGCTGGACATCGTCGACCGGCCCGCCCGCGAGGGCGGTTGGCAGGCGGCGCGGATCGTCCGGCTGCACGAGGTGCTGGCCCGCACGCCCGACGCGTACTGGCCCGACCAGTACAACAACCCCGACAACGCGGCCGGATACCTGCCGATGGCCGCCGAACTCGCCGCCCAACTGGACCACTTGGACGTCCTCGTGTGCAGCGTCGGCACCGGCGGCCACAGCGCCGGACTGATCGGACCCCTGCGCCGCCGCTGGCCGCGCCTGAAGGTCATCGGCGTCGACTCCGTGGGCTCCGCCATCTTCGGCCAACCCGCGCGACCCCGCCTGATGCGCGGCCTCGGCAGCAGCATCCACCCCCGCAACGTCGCCCACCACGCCTTCGACGAGGTGCACTGGGTGGGGCCCGCCGAGGCCGTCGACGCCTGCCGCAGGCTCGCCCGCACCAGCTTCGTCAGCGGCGGCTGGAGCACCGGGGCCGTCGCCCTGGTCTCCGCCTGGGCCGCCCGGGTCGAGGCCGGCGCGGTCGTCGCGACCGTCTTCCCCGACGGTCCGCACCGCTATCTCGGCACCGTCTACGACGACGAGTTCTGCCGCGCCCACGGCCTGGACCGGGCCGAACTCGCCGTCCGGCCGCTGGAGATCGGCCACCCGCAGGCAGCCGAGGCCACCGGCTGGGCGCGCTGCCGCACCGTCGTCGACCCGGCCGCAGCCCGGCCCGCCCTGCTCGGCGGAGGCGCCGCGTGAAGCTCAGCTGGCGGACCACTTCGCTCGAACTGGCCGAACCGCTGCGCATCTCCCGTTCCGTCATGGCCCGTCGCGACGCCGTCCGGGTCACCGTCGAGCACGAGGGCCTGCGCGGCTGCGGCGAGGCCGTCAGCAGCGACCACCTCGGCCTGCCCACGCCCCGGATCCTGCGCCGACTCGCCGCCGTCCGACCGGCCGTGGAACGGCTCCCCGACCCCGAGACCGGATGGGAGGACCCCGCCGCCGTGCCCTGGCGGTCGCTGCCCGCCGGGGTGGCCGCCGCCCTCGAAGCGGCCCTCCTCGACCTGATCGGCATCCGCGCGGAACGCCCCGTCCACGCCCTGCTCGGCGCCCCCGAACCCCCCGTCGCCGCCACCACGCGCACCATCGGCATCGTCGCGCCCGAGCGGGCCGCCGCCCAGGCCGCCCGGCTGGCCCGCAGCGGCTTCACCGCCCTCAAGGTCAAGGCCGGATCCCCCGACCCGGGCGAGGACCTCGCCCGGGTGGCGGCCGTACGCGCCGCCGCTCCCGGCGCGAGCCTGCTGCTCGACCCCAACGGCGCCTGGAGCGCCCGCCGCAGCCTCGACCTGCTCCCGCGCTTCCACGCGTTGGGCGTCGGCGCCGTCGAGCAGCCCATCGCCGCCGGCGCCCCCGACCAACTGGCCCGGATCGCCCGGGAGTCGCCCGTACCGGTGATCGCCGACGAGGACGCCGTCTCCTACGAGGACGCCGCCGCCCTCGCCGGCCGCGTCCACGGCGTCAACGTCAAACTCGCCAAGTGCGGCGGCGTCCGCGCCGCCCTGCGCATCCATGCCGCCCTGCGCGGCACCGGCACCGACCTCATGCTCGGCTGCCTCACCGCCAGCACCCTCGGCATCGCACCCGCCGTGCACCTCGCCGACCGGGCCCGCTGGGTCGACCTCGACGGCCACCTGCTGCTCGCCGCCGACCCGTGGACCGGGATCGGCGGCGCCGACGGCACCGTACGACCCTCCGGCCGCCCCGGCCTCGGCATCCACCCGACCCCCGGGGCGGCGCCCCGGTGAACACCCTGGCCACCGTACGAAGCTTCCCGCCCGCCGTGCGCCTGCTGCTCCTCAACCAACTGGGCGTCACCACCGGGTTCTACCTGCTCATCCCCTACCTCGCCACCCACCTGTCCGACGACCTCGGACTGTCCGCCGCCGTCATCGGCATCGTCCTCGGCCTGCGCAACCTCAGCCAACAGGGCCTCTTCCTCATCGGCGGCTCGGCCGCCGACCGGCTCGGCGCCCGCGGCGTGATCATCGCCGGTTGCGCCCTGCGCACCGTCGGCTTCGCCCTCTTCGCCCTCGGCGACTCCCTGCCGCTGCTGGTCGCCGCGTCCGTACTCAGCGGGCTCGCGGGGGCCCTCTTCAACCCCGCCGTGCGCACCTACGTCGCCCAGGAGGCCGACGGGCGAAAGGCCGAGGCCTTCGCCCTGTTCAACGTGTTCGCCACCACCGGAGCCCTGCTCGGACCGCTGCTCGGCAGCCTGCTGATGCTCGTCGACTTCCGGGCCGCCGCGCTCACCGCCGCGGGCGTCTTCGCCGTCCTCACCCTCGCCCAGATCCTGGTCCTGCCCGCCCGCGCCGTCGCCGCCCCCGAAGGACCCGTCCTCGCCGACTGGCGCGAGGTGGCCGGCAACCGCAGGTTCCTGGCCTTCTCGCTCGCCATGGTCGGCATGTACGGCCTGGAGAACCAGCTCTACCTGCTCCTGCCGCACGCCGCCGCCCGCGCCTCCGGCTGGAACGGCTCGATCGGCCTGCTCTTCCTCACCGGGACGCTCGCCCACCTGCTCCTCCAACTTCGCCTCACCCGCCGCCTGACGGCCCTCGGCGGCCGGGCCCGCTGGATCGCCGTCGGACTCGCCCTGATGGCCGCCGGATTCCTCCCGCCGATGCTCGTCGCCGACGTCACCGGACGGCCCCTGGCCCTGCTGCCCGTCCTGGCCGGCGTCCTGCTGCTGCACCTCGGCCTGATGACGGCCCAGCCCTTCGTGATGGAGCTGATACCGGCCTTCGCCCGTCCCGGCCTCACCGGTACCGCGTACGGCCTCTTCTACGCGGTGTCCGGCCTCGCCGCCGCCCTCGGCAGCGCCGGCATCGGCTGGGCCATGGACGCCGGCGGACACACCGGCGCGACCTGGCTGCCCTACGCCTGCTGCCTCGCCCTGGGCCTCGCCTCGGCCGCGGGCATGACCCGACTGCACCGCGCCGGCGTCCTCCCCGCCGAACCGGCCACCCACCCGCGCACCGCCCGACCGGCGAACGAGCCCCGATGAGCGGCGCCCACCTCCCGAACGCCCGCCCCGCGCCCCACCACGACAACGGAGACACCACCCCATGAACGACCAGCCCAACGTCCTCGCCCGGCGCGGGTTCCTGATCGCGGGCGGCGCCGGCGCCCTCGTCCTGGCCACCGGATGCGCCGGCGCCCCGGCCACCGACGGCCCCGCCGGCCCGCCCCGGCGCGGCGGCCGGCTGCGCGCCGCCTTCGCCGGGGGCGGCGCCGCCGAGACCCTCGACCCGCACGCGGCCAACCTGTTCGTCGACGCGGCCCGCGCCAAGGCCCTGTTCGACAAACTCGCCGACTTCGGAGCCGACCTGTCCGCCGTCCCCCGCCTCGCCGAAGGCTGGGAGTCCAACGAGGCCCTCGACACCTGGCGGATCACCCTGCGCCGGGCCCGGTTCCACGACGGCCGGCCCGTGACCGCCGCGGACGTCCTGTACAGCTACCGCCGCATCGCCGACCCCCGGGGCACCTTCCGGGCCAAGGCCTCCCTGGAACCCATCGACCTCGCCGCCGGCCGGGCAGTCGACCCGACCACCGTCGAGTTCCGCCTCAAGCGCCCCTATGCCGAATTCCCCAACGTGCTCGCCGCGTTCGGCGCGTACGTGGTCCCCGAGGGCGCGACCTCCTTCGACCGCCCCGTCGGATCCGGACCCTTTTCCTTCGTCTCCTTCCGGCCCGGCGCATCCCTCCTGGTCCGCCGCAACGACACCTACTGGGACGGCGCCCCCCACCTCGACGAACTGGAGTTCGTCATCGCCGCGGAGGAATCGGCCCGGGTGAACGCGCTCCTGGGCGGACAGGTCGAGTACGCCCACGAACTCGTCCCCGCCACCGCCCGCAGCCACGAGGGCAGGGGCCGGATCGACGTCGTCCGGCTCCCCGGCAGCGCCATGCAGGGCTTCGTCATGAAGACCGACCGACCCCCCTTCGACGACAAACGGGTCCGCCAGGCGTTCTTCCTCATCGCCGACCGCCGGGAACTCGTCGACGGGGCGCTCGGCGGCGCCGGCACGGTCGGCAACGACCTGTTCGGCAAGGGCTGCCGCTACTACGCCTCCGCCCTGCCCCAACGCACCCAGGACCTCGACCGGGCCCGCGCCCTCCTCAAGGAGGCCGGAGCCGAAGGACTGCGCGTCACCCTCGACACCGCCCCCGCCGCCCCCGGCTTCGTCGAAGCCGCCGGCATCTTCAAGGACCAGGCCGCCCGGGCCGGCGTCACCGTGGAGATCAAGATCGGCAACAAGGACACCTACTGGAAGGACATCCTGTCCACCGGAACCTTCGCCTCCTACCGGTCCGGCGCCATGCCCATCGAATCCCACCTCTCCCAACGACTCCTCACCGGATCCACCACCAACGCCACCCAATGGCGGCACAAGGACTTCGACGACCTCTACCAGCAGACCCAGTCCACCCGCGACGAACAGCGCCGCACCGCCCTCCACGAACGCATCCAACGCCGCCTCCACGACGAGGGCGGCTTCCTGATCTGGGGCTTCGCCGACTGGATCGTGGCCACCTCGACCAAGGTCCGCGGAATCGCGAAGGACGCCCCCGCCAACACCCTCGACTGGGCCCGCTTCGACCGGACCTGGCTGGCGTGAGCGCGACCCGCCACCGGTCCTGGGCCGGCCGCCGACTGCTCCTGGGCCTCGGGCAGACGGCGGCCGTCGTCCTGTTCGTCTTCGCCCTCACCGAAGCCCTGCCCGGCGACGCGGCCGTGGTCCTGGCCGGCGACCAACCCGACTCCCTGCGCATCGACCGCATCCGCACCACCCTGGGCCTGGACCAGCCGGCCGGCGAACGCCTCCTGGACTGGATCACCGGCCTGCTCCACGGCGACCTCGGCACCTCACTCGTCACGGGCCGCCCCGTCACGGACCACCTCGCCGCCGGGGCCGGCCCCACCCTGCTCCTCGCCGCCCTCACCCTCGCACTGCTGCTCCCCGTCGCCGGCGGGCTGGGCGTGCTCTGCGCACGCCGCGAGGGCGGCCCGCTGGACCGTACCGTCAGCGCCGGCACCCTCGCCGTGCACGCCGTCCCGGAGTTCGCCCTCGGGATCCTGCTGGCCGCCCTGTTCGCCGTCGAGCTCGGCTGGCTGCCGCCCACCGCCCTCGGTACGGATCCGCGCACCGAACCCGCCGTCCTGGTCCTGCCCGTGCTCGTACTGCTGTCCCGGCCGGTGTGCTCCATCAGCCGGCTGGTCCGCGCCGGGATGATCGACGCGATGGCCTCCCCGTACGCCGCCCAGGCCAGGCGCCTCGGCGTCGGCGAGGCCCGCATCCGCTGGACCCACGCCCTGCCCGGCGCCCTCGCCCCGGCCGGCCAGCAACTGGCCCGGACCTGCGACTGGTTGCTCAGCGGGGTCATCGTCGTGGAGGCCCTGTTCGTCGTGCCGGGCCTGGGCACCGTCCTCATCGAGGCCGTCGCCGCCCGGGACGTACCCGTCGTCCAGGGCCTCGCCGTGGTCTTCGGGGTCGTCACCGTACTGGTCAACCTCGCGGCCGACCTCGTGGCCCGCCGCCTCGCCCCCCGGTCGGAGGCCGCCGCGTGAACCCGCCCCGGCCGCTCCCCGCGTCACACCCGTCCCGGGTGGCGCGGTACGGCCCCGCCCTCGCCCTGATCGCCGTACCGCTGCTGCTCGCCCTGCTCGGACCGCTGTTCGCGGGACCCGCCGGCGCCCGTACGGTGTCCTTCGCCGCCGGTCCGGACCACTGGATCGGCACCGACTTCGCGGGGCGCGACGCGTGGCGGCAGGTCCTCCTCGGCGGCCGCTCCGTCGTCCTCGTCGCCCTGGCGGCCACCGCGCTCGCCCACCTCGTCGCCATCCCGCTCGGGCTGTGCGCGGCCCTCACCCGCCGCACCTGGCTCCAAGAGACGCTGATGCGGCCCCTGGACGTGGTGATCGCCGTTCCTTCCCTGCTGCTGGTGCTGCTCGTCGCGGCCACCCTCACGCCCGGGCCGGTCGGCATGACCGTCCTGGTCGGGCTGGCCGCCGTACCCGACGCGGCCCGCGTCGTGCACGCGACGGCCGTCGCGATCGCGGCCCGGCCCGCCGTCGAGGCCCTACGGGCCCAGGGCGAGACCTGGTGGCGCACGGCCGTCGGGTACGTGGCCCGCGCCATGCGCCGCACCCTCGCCGCCGATGTCGGGATCCGGCTCACCGGCTCGCTGTACCTGGTGGCCACGGCCGCCTTCCTCGGCGTCGGAGTGCAACCCGACACCGCCGACTGGGCCGTCATGGTCGACCGCAACCGGCCCGGCCTGCTCCTGGTGCCGTGGCCCGTGGTGCTGCCCGCGCTGCTCGTCGCGGCCCTGTCCATGGGCACCAACCTGCTGTTCGACGCCGCGCAGCAGCACCCCCTCGCGCCCGCGCGGGGCGACCGGAAGGGGACACCGCGATGACCGTCGTCGCCGAAGTACGGAACCTGCGCGTGGAGATCGGGGGCCGCGCCGTCGTCGACGGCGTCGACGTCAGCGCCCGCGCGGGCCGCGTCACCGCCCTCGTCGGCCCGTCCGGCAGCGGCAAGACCACGACGGGCCTGGCCCTGCTGGGCGAGTACCCGCCCGGCGCCCGCGTCCTGGGCCGCGTCGTCACCGCCGACGCGGTCGGCTACGTGCCCCAACACCCCGCGGCCGCCCTCAATCCCGCCCGCCGCGCCGGAGCGCTGCTGCGCGACGTCGCGGCCCTCGGCGGGGGCGGCCGCCGGGAGGTCCGCGCGCGGGTCGAGGAGGCCCTGCTGTCGGCCCGGATCCCGGACCCGGGAACCGTCCTGCGCCGCTTCCCCCACCAACTGTCCGGGGGCCAGCAGCAACGGGTGGTCCTGGCCCAGGCACTGCTGCGGGGCGCCCGCGTGATCGTCGCCGCCCGGGGCGTCGCGGTGGTCCTGCTCAGCCACGATCTGGACGTGGTGCGGGAGCTCGCCGACGAGGTCGTCGTCCTCGGCGGGGGCCGCGTCGTGGCCCGGGGCCCGGCCGGCTCGGTGCTCGGACCCCCCTCCCCGCAGCCACCGCCCGCCGCCCGGGCCGCCCGCGCCCGGGGACCCGTACGCCTGGAGGCGCGGCACCTGACGGCCGCCTACGGCACCGGACGGGGCGCCGCGCCGGCGCTCGACGGCATCGGACTGGAGGTGGCGGCGGGGGAGTGCCTGGCCCTCATCGGCCGCTCCGGCAGCGGCAAGACCACCCTGGGCCGCTGCCTGGCCGGGCTGCACACCGACCACGACGGCCGGATCCTGTGGCGCGGCGCCCCCCTGCCGCGCGGCGTGCGGTCCCGGAGCCGGGCGGAACTGGCGGCCGTCCAGTACGTCTTCCAGGACCCGAAGGCCGCCTTCGACGAATACCGGCCCGTGCGGGACCAGGTCGCCCGCACCGCCGTACGCCTGCGCGGGGCGACCCCGGATCGGGCACGGGAGGAGGCGCTGCGCACCCTGGCGGAGCTGGGACTGACCGAGGAGCAGGCGGGCCGGCGCCCCGGCGGCCTCTCGGGCGGCGAACTCCAGCGGGCGGCCCTCGCCCGGGCCCTCACGGCCCGGCCGGACGTACTGGTCTGCGACGAGATCACCTCGGGCCTCGACCCCGTCACGCGGGAGGCCGTCCTCGACGTGCTCGCCGGGCTGCGGGACCGGGGCGGCCTCGGCCTGCTCCTGATCACCCATGACCTGGCGGCCGCCGCCGCCCTCGCGGACCGCGTCGCGGTGCTGGAGGCGGGCCGCGTCGTGGAGGAGGGCCCGGCGCACCGCCTGCTCGGCGCGCCCCGGCACGCCCTCACCCGGGCGCTGACCGGCAGGTGATCCCGGAAACCGCGCGGTGGGCGCGGCCCGATCACCGACCGGTCCGGTCCCCGGCGACCGCGGTCGGCCGGGACCGGGGGAGGGGCGGCGTGGTGGCCGCCGCCCCCACTACTGCTGCTGGGCGCGCTGCGCCTTCTCCGCCTTCTCGGCCTGCTTCTCCTTGATGCGGACGGTCTCCTTGCGGACCTCCGCCTGGGTGCCGCGCTCCTTCTGGAGCCACTCGGGGCTCTCCTGCTTCAGCGCCTCGATCTGCTCCGTGGTCAGGGCTTCGGTGACCCCACCGCGCGCGAGACCGGCGATGGAGACGCCGAGCTTCGCCGCGACCACCGGGCGGGGGTGCGGACCGTTCTGCCGCAGCTCGACCAGCCACGCGGGCGGATCGGTCTGGAGGGCGTTCAGCTCGGTGCGCGAAACCACACCCTCCTGGAACTCGGCGGGGGTGGCTTCGAGGTACACACCCAGCTTCTTCGCCGCGGTGGCGGGCTTCATCGTCTGGGTGCTCTGGTGCGACGTCATGGGGTCAAGGGTATCGAGCGTGTGCGCCACCTCCGACCACGACCGGTAACCTGGCGGGGTGACAGGCTCGGAAACTTCCCCTTCGTTCCGGCTCGCCTATGTCCCGGGAGTGACGCCCACCAAGTGGGTGCGGATCTGGAACGAGCGGCTGCCCGACGTCCCCCTGACCCTCGTCGGAGTACCGGCCGCCGAAGCGTTCGACCTGCTGCGCGGCAACGGCGCCGACGCCGGCTTCGTCCGGCTGCCCGTCGACCGGAGCGATCTCAGCGCGATCCCGCTGTACACCGAGGCGACCGTGGTCGTGATCCCCAAGGACCACCTGGTGGCCTCGGCGGAAGAGGTGTCGACCGGGGACCTCGCCGACGAGATCGTGCTGCACCCCCTCGACGACGTCCTGGGCTGGGAGACCCTGCCGGGCAAGCCGGCCTTCGAACGCCCCGAGACCACGGCCGACGCCATCGAACTGGTCGCGGCGGGCATCGGCGTCCTCGTCGTCCCCCAGTCCCTGGCCCGTCTGCACCACCGCAAGGACCTCACCTACCGGCCCGTGACGGGCGCCCCGGAGTCCCGGATCGCGCTGTCCTGGCCGGAGGAGAAGACCACCGACCTGGTCGAGGAGTTCATCGGCATCGTCCGCGGCCGGACGGTGAACAGCACGCGTGGCCGCCCGCCGACGCCGCCGCAGCCCAAGCAGCAGCGCAAGCGCCCCGACGCGAGCGCCGGAAAGGGCAAGGGCGCCGCGGGACGGGCCGGCGGGAAGACCGTCGGGAAGTCGGGCGGCAAGCAGACGGGCAAGAACCCGCGCGGCGGCTCCGCGGCGCCGAAGGCGGCCAAGCGCGGCAAGCCGCGCGGCCGTCCGTAGCCGGCGCCGCACCGCAACGCCGACCACCGGAACACCGGGACCTCGTGCCGGTGACCGGCGCCCCCGCACGGGGGCGCCGGTCACCGGGGGTCGCTCCGTCAGTGGCGGCCCTTGGACTTCTTCATCGCGTCCGTCGCCTTCGAGACCGTCTCCTCGGCCTTGCCGCTCATCCGCTCGGCACCGCCTTCCGCTTCCATGCGGCGGTCGTCCATCGCGCTGCCCGCGGTTTCCTTCATCGTGCCCTTGACCTGCTTGGCCTTCGCCTTTGCCTTGCCCATGACGGGGTCGTTCCTTCCTGGGGGGACGTTGCTTGCCCACCATGCGTCGGCTCCGCACGGCCCGCAATCCGTGGCGGCGCGGCGCCCGTAGGAACACCCGGGTACCGGCCCCCGCGTTGCGCGGCGCCGGCCCGGCGGGCAGGGTCTATGGGGCGGTTCCCTCCGAGGAAGGGCGGACCATGAGCATCGCCACCGTGAATCCGACGAACGGCCGAACGCTGCGGACCTTCGACCCGCTCGACGCCGACGGCATCGAGGCCTGCCTGGCCGAGGCGGCGCGTACGGCGGCCACGTACCGGCGCACCGGCTTCGCCGAACGGTCCGCGCTGCTGTCCCGGGCGGCCGACCTCCTGGAGGAGGAGGCGGAAGCCGTCGCCCGCACCATGACGACCGAGATGGGCAAGCCGCTGGCGGCGGCCCGGGCCGAGGCCGCGAAGTGCGTCAAGGCGATGCGCTGGTACGCCGCGCACGCCGAGGGCCTCCTCGCCGACGAGCACCCCACCGACGCCGACGTGCGCGACGCGGGAGCCTCGTCCGTCCGGGTCGTGTACCGCCCCGTCGGCGTGGTCCTGGCCGTCATGCCCTGGAACTTCCCGCTGTGGCAGGTCGTACGGTTCGCCGCGCCCGCCCTGATGGCGGGCAACGTGGGCCTGCTCAAACACGCCTCGAACGTCCCCCGGACCGCCCTCTGGCTGGGCGACCTCTTCCACCGGGCGGGCTTCCCGCGGGGCTGCTTCCAGACCCTGCTGATCGGCTCGGGAGCCGTGGAGGCCGTCCTGCGCGATCCGCGGGTCGCGGCGGCCACCCTGACGGGCAGCGAACCCGCCGGTCGCGCCGTCGCCGCCGCGGCCGGGGACGAGGTCAAGAAGACCGTCCTGGAGCTCGGCGGCAGCGACCCGTACGTCGTGATGCCCTCGGCCGATGTCGCCCGCGCCGCCCGTACGGCCGTCACCGCACGCGTCCAGAACAACGGGCAGTCCTGCATCGCCGCGAAGCGGTTCATCGTCCACACCGACGTCCACGACGAGTTCGCCGAGCTGTTCACCGAGGGCATGAAGGCCTTGGTCGTGGGCGACCCGATGCTCGACACCACCGACGTCGGCCCGCTGGCCACCGAGAGCGGCCGCCGGGACGTGGAGGAACTCGTCGACGACGCCGTGCGCCGAGGCGCCACCGTCCTGTGCGGCGGGCGCCGCCCGCCGGGCCACGAGGACGGCTGGTTCTACGAGCCGACGGTCCTGGCCGGCATCACCGGGGAGATGCGGATCGACCTGGAGGAGACCTTCGGGCCCGTCGCCACCCTCTACCGGGTGGCCGACCTCGACGAAGCCGTCGAGCGGGCCAACCACACGCCCTTCGGGCTCAGCTCCAACGTCTGGACCCGCGACGACGCCGACGTGGAGCGGTTCGTCCGCGACCTGGAGGCCGGCGGCGTCTTCGTCAACGGCATGACCGCCTCGCATCCCGCGCTGCCCTTCGGCGGCGTCAAACGCTCCGGGTACGGGCGCGAACTGTCCGGGCACGGCATCCGCGAATTCTGCAACATCACCACCGTCTGGCGGGCCGCGGAGACCGACGGGGCGTGACCCTTGGAGGGGGGAGTGCGGGGGCGCCGGGAGGGTAGGCGCCGCCCGAGTCCGGTCCTTCGGCGCGTTCTGCGCATTCGACAAGGAGATCCCGTGGACGTTCCGACCGTGGGAGTCGAGGAGGAGTACCTCCTCGTGGACCGGGGCACCAGGGCCCCGGTGAACCGGGGGCCGCAGGTGATCCGCGCGGCGGCCCGTGAGCTGGGCGAGCTGGTCCAGAGCGAGTTCTACGACGCCCAGGTGGAAATCTGCACGCGGCCCACCACCGACTGCGCGGACCTGCGCCGGCAGCTGTCGCTGCTGCGGGAGAGCACCACGCGCGCCGCCCGCGCCGCGGGCTGCCTGCCGGTGGCCTCCGGAGTGCCCGTGATCGCGCCGCTGGAGCCCCTGACGGTGACGGACGAGGAGCGCTACCGGCGCATGGCCCGCCGCTCCGCGCACCTGATCGACGGGTTCACCGCCGTCTGCGGCTGCCACATCCACGTCGGCACCCTGGACCGGCCGCGGGCCCTCGCCCTGGCGAGCCACATGCGGCCCTGGCTGCCCGTGCTCCAGTCCCTGACCGGGAACTCGCCCCTCATGGCGGGCCGCGACACCGGGCACGACAGCTGGCGCTCGGTCGCCTTCTCCTGCTGGCCGACGGTGGGACCGCCGCCCGTGGTCGACGAGGCGCGCTACCTGGCCCACGTCGACGGGCTCGTCGCCGCCGGAGTGCTGCTCGACCGCCGGATGCTCTACTGGTACGCCCGCCCCTCGGAGCACGTGCCGACGCTGGAGATCCGGGTCTCCGACGTCAACGCCGACCTGGACACCGTGATCCTCACCGTCGCCCTCGTACGGGGCCTGGCGGCCGTCCTGCTGGAGGACGTGGACGCCGGGGTGCCGCCCCCGACGGTTCCGCCGCACCGGCTGTGGGGTGCGCACGCCCTCGCGGCGCAGGGTGGCCTCGACGGCCCCGGCGCCGACCCGTGCGGCCGCGGACAGCTGCCCGCGGAGCTGCTCGTCGAACGGCTCCTGGACCGCGCGGCCCCCGGGCTGGCGGCGGCCGGGGACCTGGACCTGGCCCGGACCCTGTGGGAGGGGCTGCGCCGTCGGGGTACCGGCGCGAGCCGGCAGCGGGCCGTCCTCGCCGCCACCGGCAGCCTGACCGCCGTCGTCGACCGCCTCGCCGTGGCGCCGGTGGACGTTCCGCTGCCGTGCTGAACCGCCCCCACCGGCCTTCGCGTGCCATGCTCGAAGGATGAAGGGCGATCCCGCTTCTCCCGACGACGGCGCCGCACCCGAGGTCCTGGCGCTGGCCAGGATCGTGGCGAGGCTGCGGGCCGAGGCCGAGGCCGCGGAGGCGGTCGCCTCCACGGCGGCCGTCCTGGAACGGGCCAAGGGCGTGCTCATGGCGCGGTCCGGTGTGAGCGCCGACACGGCGTACGCGATGCTGCTGCGGCGCGCGGACCGGCGCGGGCGGACCCTGATGGAGGAGTGCTGGATCACCCTCGGAGGCCTGCGCACCCGCCCCGGCGCCTCCGCCGAAGCGCACGCCGGCCCCGCTGAGGGCACGCCGGGCGCGGCGCCGGACCCGTCGTCGTTCGACCCGGGGCGCCACCTCTCCCGGCCGGGCCGCACCGCCGGGGTACGACGTCCCCTGCTGGCCCGGCTCGCCGACGGCCTGGCCGGGGTGCACGGGGCCGACGAGGTCGCGGGGCTGCTGGTGGCCGTACTCGGCGGGGCCGAGGACGTCGACGCCGTGATGATCTACACCGCGGCGCCGGCCGGGGGCCTGGAACTGGCCGGCGCCGCCGGCATCAGCGAGGCCCTCGCCGAGCAGTGGCGGCACGTTCCGCCGCTGAGCGGGGTCGCCGCCATGGTCGCCCTCGCGGGACGCGAACCGGTCTGGCTGGAAGACCCCGCGCACGATGCCCAGCGCTACCACCTGATCGGGGACCCGCCCGAGCGCTGGCCCTCCCGTGCCTGGGTCCCGGTGTTCGCGGAGGGCCCCGCGACCGCCGCCGTCGGCTTCTTCCGGACCCGCCGGGCCCCGTTCACCACCGACACCCGGCTCCTGCTGCGGCGCGCCGCCCGGATGTGCGCGGGCCCGCTGCGCGACCTGCGCCGACCCGATGTCCCCGACCCGGCGGGAGAGGCGGACGTGGCCGCCGTCCAGCGGATCCTCGACGCGCTCTCCGGCGCGGTGATCCTCCTCACCCCGCTGCGGTCCGAGGCCGGGGAGGTGGAGGACTTCCGGATCGACGCGGCCGCCCCCGCCTCGGTGGACGTGGCCGGCCGGCGGGGCAAGGAGCTCGTGGGCCGCAGCGTCCTGGAGACGTACCCCACCGTCGCGGGCACCGACCTGTGGGAGGGGTACCTGGACACGTTGACCACCGGAACCGACTACGACGGTCCCTCCTTCACCTACCACGAGGTGACCTCCGGAGTCCCGCGCGAATCCTCGTACGCGGTGCGGGCGACCCGGCTGGGAGGCCGCCTGGTCGTGTCCTGGATCCGCCTCGACACCAGCGACCGGGAGGCCCGGAGGCCGGCCGACATGCAGCGGTTGGGGAACCTCGGCTGGGCGGACTGGGACCTGGTCACGAACACCATCAACTGGTCCGAACAGGTCTACGTCATCTTCGGCCGCGACCCCGCCGAGGGCCCCATGCCACTGGAGGAACTCCACCTGCACCTGGTGCCGGACGACCTGCCGCGCCTGGGCGGCGCCGTGCGCCGACTCCTCGGCGAGGGTCGGGCCGTCGACGAGCACTTCCGCGTCACCACCGCCGAGGGGATCCGCCACTTGCGGATCGTCGCCGAGGCCGGCACCGACGCGGCCGGTACCCCCGTCGAGGTGCACGGCTTCTTCCAGGACCTCTCGGCGCAGCGCGACGCCGAACTCGCCCTGCGCGAGAGCGAGCGCGCCGTCCTGGTCCAGCGCGGCATGCTCCAGGCCGAACGGATCCTCGCCGCCCGGCTCCAGCACGCGCTGCTACCCCTGCAGGAACAGTCCCTGGAGCTGGCCGGACTGTGCGTCGACGTCGCCTACCTGCCCTCCGACAGCGGGGTGAACGTCGGCGGCGACTGGTACAGCGCCATCGGACTTCCCGACGACAGCGCCCTCTTCGTCCTCGGGGACGTCGCCGGCCACGGCCTGGACGCCGTCGGAACGATGGCCCAACTGCGGTTCACCGCCAAGGGCATGATCGTCACCGGCTCGGAACTGCCCGATGCCCTGAGTCGGCTCAACAGCCTCCTGCTGCACACGGCCACCGATACGCACGGGGCCACCGCCACCATGATCATGGGGCGCTACCGGCCCTGGGACCGCCGGCTGACCTGGGTGCGGGCCGGACACCTGCCCCCCTTGCTGATCCGCGACGGCGACGCCGGCTTCCTGCCCCAACCCACGGGCGCCCTCCTCGGCGCCGACTTCGGCTCCGTCTACGAACAGACCGCCCTCGACCTGCGGCCCGACGACCACCTCCTGCTCTACACCGACGGGCTCGTGGAGGAGCCGGGGGAGGACATCGACCTCGGCCTGGCCCGGCTCGCCGCCACCGCCCGCCGACTCGTGGAGGAGGGCCACGGAGCGAGCCTGGCGCGCAGCCTGGCCGCGCTGCGCCCGGGGCACCGGGACGACATCTGCGTCATGGACCTCCACGTCCCGGCCGCGGACGACCCCGACCCGTGCGGCGACGAGAAGGCGCCGCATGGGCCCGCCCCCTGCGGGTAGGCGGCCCCTGACGCGGAGCGATGGAGGAGCAATGAGAAGAGCCGCCCCTGATGACGGCCGTAGTGAGAGCCCGGCGGAGCGCGCGGACCGGCAATGGGAGGAACTCGTACAGGAGATACGGGTCGCCCAGACCGGCGTGCAGATCCTGTTCGGATTCCTGCTGACCGTGGTGTTCACACCGCACTTCCAGGGACTGCAGCAGACCGACAAGACGCTGTACATCGTCACCGTCGTCCTCGGGTCCCTCGCGACCGGAGCGCTGATAGCGCCGGTCGTCTTCCACCGCATCGTCACGGGCCGCCACATGAAACCCCAGGCGGTCGCCTGGGCCTCCCGCCTCACCGCCGTCGGCCTCGTGCTGCTCTTCGCGACCCTGGTGGGCGCGCTCTTCCTGATCCTGCGGGTGGCCACCCACGACGCCTTCGTGCCCTGGCTCGTCAGCGGGGTCATCGCCTGGTACCTGCTGTGCTGGTTCGTCCTGCCGATGTGGGCGCGCTTCCACCACACCAAGGACGACTGACCGCCGCCGGTGCCTCAGGGGCCGCCCGGCGACCGGGGGACCATGAGCCCCGTGACGTGATCGGTGACCACGTCGAGTATCTCCTTGGTGGCCGTCTCGTCGCCGAGGACGAGCGCGTTGAGGGTCAACCCGTCGGTCATGGCGGCCAGATAGCGGGCCAACGCCGGCGCCGGCACCAACAGTTCGAGGTCCATGCCCTCGGCCAACCCGCCGATGAGTTCCTCGTACGTGGCGCGGTACAACTCGTACTGCCGGCGCGCCAGGTGCTCGAACCCGGGCTGGCGCAGGGCGTACTGGGTGAGTTCGTAGGTGAGCATGTGCTCACCGGGCTGCGCCGAGACGTGGTCCCAGTAGGCCTGGAAACCCGCCCGGACGGTCTCGCGCAGGGTGGACCGGGGCCGGATCGCCTCCTTCACCACGCCCACGTAGTGCGCGGTGATCGCCTCGATCACCGACTCCAGCAGCGCCTGCTTGGAGTCGAAGCAGTAGTGG
Source organism: Streptomyces sp. NPDC029836 (assembly GCF_055574495.1). Lineage (NCBI taxonomy): Bacteria > Bacillati > Actinomycetota > Actinomycetes > Kitasatosporales > Streptomycetaceae > Streptomyces > Streptomyces sp. NPDC029836. The sequence continues at coordinate 194,031 of NZ_JBVHZI010000003.1, forward strand.
AAGACGCTCAGTGACACGCCGGCCTCCGCCGCGATGGACCGGGTCGTGGTCCGGGCCACGCCGTCCCGGGTCATCGCGCGGATCGCCGCTTCGGTCAGTTGGCGGCGCCGGTCGGCCGACGGCATCCGGGCCATGGTGGTTCCTTCCGCTCGTTCGCAGGAGACGCACGGGCCGGCCGGATGTGATCCGGCCGGCCCGCTTCCTGGTCGGTGCTTCCGCCCTCAACTGCTGTAGACGCCGAACTCGCGCAGTGAATAGCCCCACTGGGTGGCTCGTTGGAGTCCTTGGACGCGCACGTGGCGCGCCGTCACACCGGAGAACCGGGCCGTGTCCAGGCCGCCGTCACCGGCGGTCGTCGACCAGACCTGCTGCCAGTTCACCCCGTCCGTGGAGACCTCGATGCGGTACGCCCTGCCGTACGCGCGCTCCCAGTCGAGGGTCACGCGCCCGACCCGGCTGGTGGAACCGAGGTCGACGCGCAGCCACTGGTCGTCGTTCCACTCGCTGGCCCATCGGGTGCCCGGGTTGCCGTCCACGGCCTGGCCCGCCGAGAAGTTCACGAACGGGTTCCACCATTCCGCGGACGAGGCCCCGGCGGACGCCCCGGCCGCGAGGTTGACCCCGCCCTTGTGCTTCTCGGAGTTGCCCCAGGTGGTCAGGTAGGACTCGGCGCCCTTGAACAGGTCGTCCACCACGTCCTGGCCGCCGACGAGGCGGACGTCCTCGATCCAGTCGGGCACCAGGCCGTAGTGCGCGGCGCCGTCCGTGTTCAGGTCCCAGGTCCGCTGCCCGGTGGTCTGCTTCTCGATGACGGACCCGCCGTCGGTGCTGCGGAAGGGATAGCGCACGGGATTGGGCGCGTCCGCGCCCCGCGGGCCCGGCCAGCCGCCGACGCCGTTCATGTCGGTGCCGTACCCGTAGCCGACGTCGTACTTGTCGCGCAGCGCCTTCGTCCGGTCGGCCTCGGAGCTGAACGCCTCGGAGCCGTTCATGTACTGGGCCACGAACCCGCCGAGCTTGTAGAGGCGCTCGGTCCAGTCGAGGTCCATCCAGCTGTGCGAGGAGATCACCCCGGAGTACGACTCGGACTCCAGGACGTCGAAGGCCCGTCCGGCGGCCTTGACGCTCATGTGGTCGATCTCCAGCATCATCTTGCGTTTCATCATGCCGCGCAGCGCGTACTCACCGAGGTCCGTCAGTCCGCGCGTGTTGCACTGCGCGTCGGCCGCGTACGAGGGGACGGCGACGCCCGCCGGGAGTTCCTTCTGCGCGGCCGGAGCCGCCGCCAGCCCAATGGGGTTGTCGTGCTGCGGGCCGGCGCACTTCTCGGTCTGCCAGAAGGTGCCGGTGGACAGGAACTGGCCCACGTTGATCGCCGTACCGAGGGCGCCCTGGTCGAAGCGGACCCCGCACAGCGCGTTGTCGAACTTGTGGCAGAGGAACATGCTGCGGATGCCGAGGCGGTGCAGTTCGTCCAGGCCGCGGTCGATGTCCTCCTTGCTGCACTGGGCGACGTCCAGGACCTGCTTGCAGCCGAACGGCTCGGAGGTCTCCACGCCCAGCACCACGGCGAGCTTGCCCTGCTGGACGACCTCACGGGCCTGCGCGGAATCGGTGACGATCCGGAACCAGCCCTTGCCCGGGCCGCCGTACATCTTGTCGACGAAGGCCTGCATGTCGTAGGTCTTCTGCGCCTCCAGCCGGATGGCGGTCATCTCGTCGCAGCCGCGGTCCTTGAAGAAGTAGACCGAGCAGATCACGCCGTTGGTGACGAGGTCGTTGACCAGCACCCGCTGGCCGCCGCGCCAGGCCCGCTCGACCCAGGCGTAGTAGTTCTGCTGGTGGGTGAGGGAGTCGTGGGCGGGCCAGTCCTTGAAGGTGGGCCAGCCGTTGGGGTCGTGCTTGCCGTCCCCGCCGTTGGTGATGTAGTCGAAGATCGCGAGCGAACCGTCCGGGTAGTGCTCCGGGCAGTCCTTGAGCGCGTCGGCGACGCCGAGGTCGGAGAACGGCTTGCCGCAGATGAGCCGGCCGCCGAAGCCCTCGTTGGACATCAGGTGGTCGTGCGCGTCGACGAATCCGCGCACCTTGCCCTGGGCGTCGGTCCCCTTGAAGGGTTCGCCGGTGACGTTGATGTCGGAGTCGGGAGCGGGCCGGGCCGTCGGGTTCCACCAGCCGGCGTCGGCCGAGGAACTGGGCACGGGCCCGAGCACCATGGCCATGACGGCGAGGAGCAACGACAGGACCGTGAGGGGGCTGCGCCTGTGGTGTGGCTGTCGGGTCAAGGTCATCACTCATGTCTTCGGTCGGCGGAGGGGCGGTCGGATCCCGGCATGAATTGTCATGCCCCGCACAAGCAGTGGGACGAGAATCGGCCCTGGTGCAACCGGAGTCAAGGGTCCGGGACGGATGACCTGATGGACCGTCGGATTCGGGCTGGGGTGGGAGTCCGGGTCGGTGGAGCGAGTCGTGTCCAAGTCTCGCAACAGGGCTTTCTGCGACGGGAGTTCGACCCGCCGAGGCGCGCGGTCGATCCGGTTTGTCCATCGACAATGACTTGAAGATCAGGTTAGCCTTCCCTAAGTATGCTCGGCCGCCGCTCCTTCGGCGCGCCTTGCCCACGGTTCCCCAACGCCCGGCAAGCGACTGCCCCGCACGATTGGGAGTGACATGTCAGAGGCTCATCCCGACGACGCGCCAGTGATCCACGACCTCATCGGAATCGGCTTCGGGCCGTCCAACGTGGCCATGGCCATAGCGCTCAGCGAGCACAACGCAGGCGTCGGACGGCAGGAGGCGGTCACAGCCCACTTCTTCGAGCGGCAGCCGCGGTTCGGCTGGCACCGGGGCATGTTGATCGACGACGCCACCATGCAGGTGTCCTTCCTCAAGGACCTGGTGACCCTGCGCAACCCGACCAGCGAATACAGCTTCCTCTGCTACCTCAAGAGCAAGGGACGGCTGATCGACTTCGTCAACCACAAGAACCTGTTCCCGCTGCGCGTCGAGTTCCACGACTACTTCGAGTGGGCCGCGGCCAAGGTCGACGACATGGTCTCGTACGGGTGCGAGGTCGTCGACGTGCGGCCCGTGGTGCGGGACGGCGTGATCGAGTACGTGGACGTCACCGCCCGCTCCGGAACCGAACGGCTGGTGCACCGCGCCCGCAACCTCGTCATCGGCACCGGCCTGCGGCCCCACCTACCGGAAGGCGTCGTACGGACGGAACGGGTCTGGCACAACTCGGACCTGCTGACCCGGGTGGAGGGGTTGGCGGACACCGACCCGACCCGCTTCATCGTGGTCGGCGCCGGCCAGAGCGCCGCGGAGAACGTGGCCTTCCTGCACCGCGCGTTCCCGCGCGCCGAGGTCTGCGCCGTCTTCTCCCGCTACGGGTACAGCCCCGCCGACGACAGCGGCTTCGCCAACCGGATCTTCGACCCGGCGGCGGTGGACGAGTACTTCACCGCCCCCGAGGCGATCAAGCGCAAACTGATCGAGTACCACGGGAACACCAACTACTCCGTCGTCGACGTCGACCTGATCGACGAGCTCTACCGCCAGGAGTACCAGGAGAAGGTCCTCGGCACCGAGCGGCTGCGCTTCCTCAAGGTGTCCCGGATCGCCGACGTCGTGGAGACCCCCGAGAAGGTCCGCACCACCGTCGAATCTCTGGTCACCGGGGCCCGGACGCCACTGGACGCCGACGTACTGGTCTACGCGACCGGATACCGGTCCGCCGACGGCCTCGGACTCCTCGGCGAGGCCGAGGCCTACTGCCTGCGTGACGACCGGGGCCGCGTCCGGGTGGAGCGGGACTACCGGGTGACGACCGACCCGGCGCTGCGCTGCGGCATCTACCTCCAGGGCGGTACCGAACACACCCACGGCATCACCTCGGCGCTGCTGTCGAACACCGCGGTACGGGTGGGGGAGATCCTCGACTCGATCATCACCCGGGCGGGCGGCCGGGGCCCGGTACGGGTGCCCGGACCCCGCCGGGCCGCCGACGAGATCGGCTCCGCCTTCTAGGCCGGCTCCTTCCGGGGGCGGGTGATTTCGGCCGCCGGGGCCGGGGCGGGGTGGTGCCGGGCGGGCGCGGCGCCGATACTGCGCCCGGCGGACCGGCCCGCCGACGACGGAGGGGATCCCGATGAGGTCGACCCGTACGGTGCGCACCGCCTTCCGGTGGCCGCGTCGTTCGCGCCGCCGCCCGGCGGGCGCACTCGTACCGGCGGTCGTCCTGGCCGCGGCCGTCGGCGTGCTCGCGCCGGGCCCGGCACACGCGGCTCCCGCGTGCGCCCCGGCCGGCCGGGCGGCCCCGCCCGTCCAGGTGGCGCAACTGCCCGACTGGGTCGAGTCGATCGCCGTCGACGCGCGGGGTCGGATGTTCGCCACCGCGTACTTCACGGGGCGCGTCCACCGCATCGGCGCCCCGGGCAGCGCCCCGGTCGCCCTCACCGGGAACATCGGCGCCAACGGCGGGATCGTGGTCCGGGCCGACGGCAAGCTCCTCGTCGGCACCGGCAACGACCTCGCGCACTCCCTCACCGGTGACCTCTTCCCCCGCTCCCAGCTCCTGCTGGTGGATCCGGATTCCGGCGCCGTCAGTACGTACGCCTCGGGCCTCGGCGGCATCGACGGGGTCGCCCTCGCCCCCGACGGCACCGTCTACACCACGACGCTGGGCGGCCGGAACATCGGCCGGGTCACCCCGGACGGGCGCGTGGACCCGGCCTGGGCGCGGGTTGCGCAGCCCAACGGGATCGCCGTCTCCGCGGATGGCTCCGAGGTGCTCGTCGTGCAGACCACGCTCGCGCCGGGCCTCTACCGCATCCCCGTCGCCGATCCTGACCGCCCCCGGCGCTGGATCTCCACCGGCCTCCTGGACGCCTTGGCGCTGCCCGACGGCCTCACCCTGGACGGCGCCGGCCGCCCGCTGATCTCCACCCACGCGTCCGGGCAGGTCTGGCGGGTCGAGGACGACCGCCCGTGCGCCGTCGCCTCGGGACTGCACCTCTCCACCCAGCTCACCTACGGGCGCGGCGACAGCGGCTTCGCGGCGGGCCGGCTGTACCGCGCGGGCGTCGACGGACGGATCCTGGAGGTGCCGGCGGGAGCCGAAGACCCCGCCGGCCCGCAGGCCCCGTAGAGCGGCACGAGAGCCTCCGCCGGAGATCCGCCGGAGGTCCGCTCCAGCGTCGATCCAGGCGGGCGGGGGCCGGGGTACCCCCTTGAGTGATCAAACGAACAAGGGGTTAGCATATGAGCGCCGCCTAGCTCGAAAGATAAACCTGTGACTGTCAAAGACGACTCGTTCACCAACTGGAAAAACCGCGAGGAGATCGCGGAATCGATGATCCCGATCATCGGGAAGCTGCACCGGGAACAGGACGTAACGATCCTGCTCCACAGCCGCTCCTTGGTGAACAAGTCGGTGGTCAGCATCCTGAAGACCCACCGGTTCGCCCGGCAGATCGCCGGCGAGGAGCTCTCGGTCACCGAGACCCTGCCGTTCCTCAAGGCCCTCGTCGCCCTCGATCTGGGCCCGTCCCAGATCGACCTCGGCATGCTGGCCGCGACGTACAAGACCGACGGCCGCGGCCTCTCGGTCGAGGCGTTCACCGCCGAAGCGGTCGCCGGCGCCACGGGCGCCAACAAGATCGAGCGCCGCGAGGGTCGCGACGTCGTCCTCTACGGCTTCGGCCGCATCGGCCGCCTCGTCGCCCGCCTCCTCATCGAGAAGGCCGGTTCGGGCAACGGGCTGCGCCTGCGCGCCATCGTCGTCCGTCAGGGCGGCGACCAGGACATCGTCAAGCGCGCCTCGCTGCTGCGCCGCGACTCCATCCACGGGCAGTTCCAGGGCACGATCACCGTGGACGAGGCGACCAGCACGATCTTCGCCAACGGCAACGCGATCAAGGTGATCTACGCCAACGACCCCTCCGAGGTCGACTACACGGCGTACGGCGTCAAGGACGCCATCCTCATCGACAACACGGGCAAGTGGCGCGACCGCGACGGTCTGTCGAAGCACCTGCGTCCGGGCATCGACAAGGTCGTCCTGACCGCCCCGGGCAAGGGCGACGTCCCGAACATCGTGCACGGCGTCAACCACGACACGATCAAGCCGGACGAGCAGATCCTGTCCTGCGCCTCCTGCACCACGAACGCGATCGTGCCGCCGCTGAAGGCCATGGACGACGAGTACGGCGTCCTGCGCGGTCACGTGGAGACCGTCCACTCGTTCACGAACGACCAGAACCTGCTGGACAACTACCACAAGGCCGACCGTCGTGGCCGGTCCGCGCCGCTGAACATGGTCATCACCGAGACCGGCGCCGCCTCCGCCGTCGCGAAGGCGCTGCCCGACCTCAAGGCGCCCATCACCGGCAGCTCGATCCGCGTCCCCGTCCCGGACGTCTCGATCGCCATCCTCAGCCTGCGCCTGGGCCGCGAGACCACCCGCGAGGAAGTCCTCGACTACCTCCGCGACGTCTCGCTGCACTCGCCGCTGAAGCGCCAGATCGACTTCACCACCGCGCCCGACGCCGTCTCCATGGACTTCGTCGGCTCGCGCCACGCCTCGATCGTCGACGCCGGTGCGACCAAGGTCGACGGGGACAACGCGATCCTCTACCTCTGGTACGACAACGAGTTCGGCTACTCGTGCCAGGTCATCCGCGTCGTCCAGCACGTCTCGGGCGTCGAGTACCCGACCTACCCGGTCCCGCAGGTCTGACCCGCAGGTCACCGACGAGCGCGGCTCCGCTGAAGTGAGAAGGCGCCCGCCCCGGCCACGAGCCCGGGGCGGGCGCCTCCTCGCGTCGTACGCCGGTCGCGTTCCGCGCCTCAGACGGTGACGCCGGCCCGCCGGGCCAACTCCAGGGCCGCGTCCGCGTCCAGCGCCCCGCCCTCCGGCCCGGTGCCCGCCGCCTTCAGGAGCGCGCCGACGACGTCCCCGTCCACCGTGCGCCGCTCGGCGTGCGCCGCGAACACGGACACCGCCTCCCGGACCGCCGGACCGCCCCGGGTGGCGTCGCCGAGCACGCACTCGGCCTCGTCGAGGAACTCCTCCACCGAGTCCGCCCAGGGGGCGGCCCCGTCCAGCCCGTCGCCCATTTCGTCCGCGCGGTAGTCGACGCGGTGCCAGGCGCCGTCCTCCCACCAGTAGACGAAACCGAACAGGTTCCCCGCGGCGTCGTCGCGCAGCCGCTCCCACGGCAGCCAGTCGGGCCCGCCGGCGAGGAAGTCCAGCGGTTCCGGGCCGACATGGGTGTAGCTGCCGTCCGCGTCCTGGCCGCAGAACACCGCCCGGTCGGGGCCGCACATCCGCAGGCGCCACCAGAACGAACCGCTGCCGTTCTCGCCCGAGACCCCGTCCTCGTCCAGCCAGTACTCCTCGTGATCGCCCCGTGCGGCGGCCAGCACGGCGAACGTCACGGCCCTCGCCCACAGTCGTCCGGCGGGATCGAGGTCCTCCGGCACGCTCGGTCTGCGCATGATGATCTCCTTTCGAACGATCACCCTCGCACAGGTGCCGGCCGCCGTGCGAAACTCCGTTCGTCAGCACCGCGGCCCGGGGATCACGTCCGGGTGGTTGTTGCCCCCACCGGGGGATTTCGGTGAACCTGGGCACCGACGGGCCGCAAGAGTTGCGTCATGATCAAGGAACCGCTTCCCACCCCCGAGCGCCCCGAACTCCCCGATGGGGCGCCGTCGGAGCCCGCCAACCGGCCCTCCCGACGCACCCTCATCGCAGGCGCCGCCGCCGTCGCGGGGGCGGGCGCGTTCACCGTCGCCGCCGCCTCCGCCGAGACCCCGCAGGCCCCTGCCGGGTCCGCGGGCCCCGACTGGGAGACCTGCCTGACCATCGCCCGGGCCGTCCTCGTACGCGACGAGGACGACCAGCCGCTGGTGCCCCGGTACGCGGACATCCTGTTGAAGAACGGCTTGCCCCGCTCCCGCAACCGCAAGAAGGTCCTGGTCGTCGGCGCGGGTCCCGCCGGACTGACCGCCGCGCACCTGCTGCGCCAGGCCGGCCACCAGGTCACCGTCATCGAGGCCAACGGGAACCGGGTGGGCGGCCGGATCAAGACCTTCCGCACCGGCGGGCACGAGAGCGCGCCCGCCCCGTTCGCCGATCCGAAGCAGTACGCCGAAGCCGGCGCGATGCGCATCCCCGACAGCCACCCGCTGGTCACCGGACTCATCGACAGCCTCGGGCTGAAGCGCCGCCGCTTCCACCTCGTCGACGTCGACGGATCGGGCCGCCCCGCCCACCGCACCTGGATCCACGTCAACGGCATCCGCGTCCGCCGGGCGGACTACGCGCGCGCCCCGCAGACGCTCAACCGCTCCTTCGGGGTGCCCGCCGCCCACGAGTCGCAGCCCGCCGCCCAGATCGTCCGGGCCGCGTTCGCGCCCGTGCGCAAGGAGATCGAGGGCAAGCAGGACAAGGCCCTCGTCGAGGGCTGGGCCCGCGTCTTCCAGCGCTACGGCCACATGTCGATGTACCGCTACCTGACCGAGGAGGCGAAGCTCGACGAGCGGACCATCGACCTCATCGGCACCGTCGAGAACCTCACCTCCCGGCTGCACCTCGCCTTCGTGCACAGCTTCATCGGCGCCTCCCTCATCAGCCCCGACACCGCCTTCTTCGAACTGCCCGGCGGGAGCGCCACGTTGGTCGACGCGCTGTACGGCCGGGTCAAGGACCTCGTCCGGCTCGACCGCCGCGCCACCCGGATCCGGCACGGCGAGCGCGAGGTGAGCATCGACACCGTGTCCGAGGGCCGCGACGGTCCGGTACGGCGCGAGACCTTCACCGGCGACACCGCGATCATCACCGTTCCCTTCTCCGGGCTGCGGCACATCGCCGTCGCCCCCGCCCTCTCGTACGGCAAGCGGCGCGCGGTCACCGAACTGCACTACGACGCCGCCACCAAGGTGCTCCTCGAATTCAGCCGCCGCTGGTGGGAGTTCGACGAAGCGGACTGGAAGCGCGAACTGGAGGCCATCAGGCCGGGTTTGTACCGGAACTACCAGATCGCCCGGACGCCCGAGGACGGCGCCCTGCTCGGAGCCCACCCCTCGGTGCCCAAGGGCCACATCTCCGACGCCCAGCGCGCCCACTACGCCGCCTGCCGCTCCACCGGCCGCGACCAGCCCGAGGCGGCCGGCGTGATCGGCGGCGGCTCGGCCACGGACCACCCGAACCGGTTCATGTTCCAGCCGTCCTACCCCGTCGAGGGCAGCCCCGGCGGAGTGATCCTCGCCTCCTACAGCTGGTCGGACGACGCCCTGAAGTGGGACTCCCTGGACGACGCGGAGCGCTACCCGCGCGCACTCGCCGGCGTCCAGGAGGTCTTCGGGCAGCGGATCGAGGTGTTCTACACCGGCGTCGGCCGCACCCAGTCCTGGATGCGCGACCCGTACGCGTACGGCGAGGCGTCCGTCCTGCTGCCCGGCCAGCACACCGAGCTCTTCCCGCACGTCCGCAGCGCGGAGGGCAGCCTCCACTTCGCCGGCTGCCACACCTCCGTCAAGCCCGCGTGGATCGAGGGCGCCCTCGAATCGGCCGTACGGACCGCCCTGGAGGTCCACTCGACCCCCTGACCGGGCGCCCGGACCCCACCGCCCGGAGCCGGCCCGCCCCCGCACGGGGCAGGCCGGCCCGTCCCCGCGGGGCCCGGTCCGTCAGCTCTCGGCGAGCACGATGACCCAGTCCCCCTCCGCGAACCGGACCGACTCCCGCTTGTCGGGGTTGATCCGCACCCCGTGGTCGGGGGCGGTCGCCGCCCGCGCCCGCAGCCGGTAGCCGATCGCGCACTCGCCCCGACGCCGGGCCGCCTCGACGACGGTGGCGAAGGCGACCTCGCGGCCGGTCCGGACGTAGTCCGCCACCGGCTTCAGGTACAGCTCGTTCCCCTCGGCCTCGAACAACTCCTCGAAGACCCCCGCGAGATGACGGTTCTCCGAGATCTGCGTCATCAACAGGCTGATCAGCCGGCCGCTCACGATGAAGTCGGCGCCGTCCCGCGCCGGTGCCAACAGCCGGTTCCCGTCGTCGGACATCTCGGTGGTCAGCGCGAGCTCCCGGCCCGAGGCCTCGGCGATGGCCCGCAGGTGCAGCAGCGTGACCAGCGTCCGGTCGTCCGTACGGGCATCGGCGCCGGCCGGCCCCTCCGCCGCGTGCGAGGACCCGCCGGGGCCCGCCACCCCCATCTCGCCGACGACGATCACGCTGTCGTACGCGGTGACGTCCAACTTGGCCAGCACCAACGGATCGGTGATGTCCCCGCTGTGGAAGGTGACGTCGAGGCGCCGACGGAGCGCCGTCACACCGAGCGCGCCGACCGCCGTGGGGTCCTCGCCGAGGGCCACGACGTCCAAGGTCGTCCCGGCGGTCACGTACTGGTCGAGCTGGTCCACGACGAGGGCCGCGCGGCGGTTCCAGCCGAGCAGGAGCAGCCGCTCGGTGGCCTGCGGGGCGCGCCGCGCCAGGACGACGGCCTCCTCGTCGACGCACGCGGACACGTCCGACTCCACCGCCGTGTCGTCGTCCCCCGTGACGACGATGATCAGGTCGCCCGGTTTGACCGGCCTCCCGCACTGCGGATTGAGCAGCACCCGTCCGTCCGCGCGCAGCAGACCGACCACGGAGGACGTCGCGAACCCCAGCAGGACCTCGCCGAAGGGGCGCCCGACGAAGTTCCCGGCGGGGACGGTGTAGAACTCGTCGCCCGCGAAGTCGAGGAGCTCCTGGTAGACGAGGGACAACCCGGGCTGGCGCGCGGTCTGGACGAGGAGCCGGGCGACGATGTCGTCGACGCACAGCACGTGCGCGCCGGGGCCCGCCGCCAGTCCGGCCGTCAGGTGGTTGCGGGTGTCGCGCACCGCGGCGACGACCACCGCGCCGCCCGGATCGGGGACGGCGGCCCCCAGCGCGAGGAGCGTCTTCACCACGTGCGAGTCGCCCTCCTCCCCACCGGCGGGCAGCACCAGCACGGCCTTCGCCGTCCCCGGACTCACGCGGCACAACTCCGTGGGGTCCGTGGTGCTGCCGTTGCGGCAGATGATCCGGGTCCGGCCGCGCTGCGGGACCCGGGTGATGATCTCGTCCTCCATCTCCACCTTGTCCTTCGGGGCGAGGAGGGCGACGGCGGAGCGGCGCTGGTTGGCGTTGGCCGTCACCAGCTCCTCGATCACCGGGAACACCTGGTCCGACCAGCCCAGCAGGACGGTGTGCCCGTGTTCCAGCACGGTGGAGTGGCCCCGGCGCAGCGCCAGCAGTCGCTCGTTGATGCCCGTGGTGATCAGGCTGACCAGGGTCGACACGAAGAGCAGCGCGACCAGCGCGAGCGTGACGGACGCCAGCACGTACACCGGGGAGCCGACGGCGCCGCCGATCTTCAGCGTCTGCCCGACGCTGACCCACACCGCCGTGAGCCGGTCGGACAGGGCGTCCGGGGGAGTGCGGTCGGACCAGACGAGGACCGCGCTGGCCGGGACCACGACGGCGAGACAGGCCACGGCGAACCAGCCGGTGAGCCGGGCCGTGCCCCCCGCGACCAGATTGTCGAACCGGTACCGGAACCACCGGCGCAGTGACGTCGTGTGCTGCTGCGTCACGCGGACTCCCGGAGCGTGAGACGTGCTGGTCGGACGGCTGCCCACCACCCGCGGCCCAGCGTAGGGACTCCCGCCGCCCGTTGCCGCCGAAGGGCGCCGACCTCACCCGGACGTATGAAGGCCGGGTTTCACATCCGTCGGACCCCGATCCGGCGGAGCGGGGTTTTCCACAGGCCCCTGGGGACGTGGACCGGGGTGTCGGCGGGTGCCGATAGGCTTCTCGGATGGCCCCTTCGGACCCTTCCCCCGAGACCTCGGACGCCCTGCAGGTACTGCACCGCGTCTTCGGATACAGCTCCTTCCGCGGCGAACAGCAGGAGATCATCGAGCAGGTCGTCAGCGGCGGCGACGCCCTCGTGCTGATGCCGACCGGCGGCGGCAAGTCGCTGTGCTACCAGATCCCCGCGCTGGTCAGAGACGGTACGGGCGTCGTGATCTCGCCGCTCATCGCGCTGATGCAGGACCAGGTGAACGCGCTCACCGCCCTCGGGGTCCGGGCCGGCTTCCTGAACTCCACGCAGGATGCGTACGAGCGGCAGGCCGTCGAGCGGGCCTTCCTCGCCGACGAACTCGACCTGCTCTACCTGGCTCCGGAACGGCTGCGCTCCGAGGGCACGCAGCGGCTCCTCGACCAGGGCAAGGTGTCGCTCTTCGCGATCGACGAGGCCCACTGCGTGGCCCAGTGGGGCCACGACTTCCGGCCCGACTACCTCGCGCTGTCCATGCTGCACGCCCGCTGGCCCAAGGTGCCGCGGATCGCGCTGACCGCGACGGCCACCGAGGCCACCCACGCCGAGATCGTGGCGCGGCTCGGGCTGGAGGAAGCGCGGCACTTCGTCGCCAGCTTCGACCGGCCGAACATCCAGTACCGGATCGTCGGCAAGGACAACCCGCACAAGCAACTGCTGGAACTGATCCGGACCGAGCACGAGGGGGACGCCGGGGTCGTCTACTGCCTCTCCCGGGCCTCGGTCGAGAAGACCGCCGCCTTCCTGGTGGAGCAGGGCATCGACGCCGTGGCGTACCACGCGGGCATGGACTCCCGCACGCGTGCGGAGAACCAGGCGCGCTTCCTGCGGGACGAGGGCGTCGTGGTGGTCGCCACCATCGCCTTCGGCATGGGCATCGACAAGCCGGACGTACGCTTCGTCGCCCACCTCGACCTGCCGAAGTCGGTCGAGGGTTACTACCAGGAGACGGGCCGCGCGGGTCGTGACGGCGAGCCGGCGACGGCGTGGCTGGCGTACGGGCTCCAGGACGTGGTCCAGCAGCGCAAGCTCATCGAAGGCTCCGAGGGCGACGAGGCGCACCGCCGGTCGCTGGGCATGCACCTCGACGCGATGCTCGCGCTGTGCGAGACCGTCGACTGCCGTCGGACGCGGCTGCTCGCCTACTTCGGGCAGTCGGGCGAGGCGTGCGGCAACTGCGACACGTGCCTGACTCCGGCCGAGTCCTGGGACGGGACGGTGGCCGCGCAGAAACTGCTGTCCACGGTGTGGCGGCTGGCGAAGGAACGCCGCCAGAAGTTCGGCGCCGGCCAGATCATCGACATCCTGCAGGGCAAGAAGACGGCCAAGGTCATCCAGTTCGACCACGACGGGCTGTCCGTCTTCGGCGTCGGCTCCGACCTGGGCACCGCGGAGTGGCGGGGCGTCGTTCGTCAACTGCTGGCGCAGCGGTTGCTCGCGGTGGAGGGCGACTACGGCACGCTCGTGCTGACCGACGAGAGCGGCGAGGTCCTCGGCGGCCGCCGCAGCGTCTCGATGCGCAAGGAGAAGGCGCCCGCCCCAGCGGCCCGCAAGCAGTCCGGCTCGCGCTCGGGCAAGGGCGCCCGGGTGCCGGTCGACCTGCCGGCCGAAGCCGAGCCGGTCTTCCTCGCCCTGCGCGCCTGGCGGGCCGAGACGGCCCGCGAGCAGGGCGTACCGGCGTACGTCGTCTTCCACGACGCGACGCTGCGGGAGATCGCGACGCGGCTCCCCGGCACGGTGGAGGAACTCGGCACCATCGGCGGCGTCGGCGAGGCCAAGCTGACCAAGTACGCCCAGGGCGTCCTCGACACCTTGGCGGAGGTCGCCGCCGGTGGTGGTAGTGGTGGCGGTGAAGGTGGTGGCGGTGCGGCCCCGGTGGCCGGCGGCAAGGCCCCGGCTCAGGCCCCGGCCGCCGCTGGGGTGGCGGGCGCCGCGGCTCCCGCCGCGTTGCTCGCGGCGGAGGAGCCCCCGGCTCCGTACCCCGACGAGCCGCCCTTCGACCCCGAGGAGATCGACCCGCCCTGGGACGACTGGGAGTAGGCGCCGGGCACGCCCCGGGGAGGCGAAACGGGTGCGTACCAGCCGGGGAGGCCGGTACGCACCCGTCGCCGTGCGCGGGGTCAGGAGCGGGTGCGCTCCGCCTCACGCTGGGCCGGGACGTTGGCCCGCGCCGCGACCTGCGGGTTGCGGGACTTGAGCACCGCCCAGCCGATCGACAGGCAGACCGCCCAGCCGGCGCCCACGTACAGGGACACGCGGCTGTCCGGGTCGATGGCGATCAGCACGGTGACCATCAGCAGGAAGGCCACGGCGATCCAGCTGCACAGGGTGCCGCCCGGCGCGGGGAAGGAGGAGGCGGGCAGCCGGCCGGCGACCACCTCGCGGCGGTAGCGGATGTGGCTGATCAGGATCATCATCCAGGTCCAGATGCCGGCCGCGGTCGCGACCGACATCACGTACCCGAACGCCTTCTCCGGGACCACGTAGTTCAGCACCACGCCGATGCCCATCAGGGCGGCGGAGAGGGTGATCGCGACGGCCGGGGTCTTGGTGGAGCTCAACCGGCCGAGCAGCTTGGGGGCCTCGGAGTTGGCGGCGAGGTCGCGCAGCATGCGGCCGGTGGAGTACATGCCGGAGTTGCAGGACGACAGGGCCGCGGTCAGGACCACGAAGTTGACGATCGCCGCACCGGCGGGAATGCCGATCTTCGCGAAGGCCGCCACGAAGGGGCTGACCCCCGGCTCGAACTCGGTCCACTTGACGACCATCAGGATCACGCTGAGCGCGCCGACGTAGAAGACGATGATGCGCCACGGCAGGGTGTTGATCGCCTTGGGGAGGGTCTTCTCCGGGTTCTCGGACTCGCCCGCGGTGACGCCGACGAGCTCGACGGCCAGGTAGGCGAACATGACGCCCTGCAGGGTCATCAGGCTGGAGCCGACGCCCTTGGGGAAGATGCCGTCGAACGCCCAGAGGTTGGACACGGCGGCGGTGTCACCGGCCGCGCTGAACCCGAAGGTCACGACGCCGATGCCGATCACGATCATGCCGATCAGGGCGGTGACCTTGACCATCGAGAACCAGAACTCGATCTCGCCGAAGATCTTCACCGAGATCAGGTTGGCGATGTACAGGACCACCAGGAAGACCAGGGCCGTCACCCATTGCGGGACGTCCGGGAACCAGTAGTGCACGTATATCGCCGCGGCCGTCAGCTCGGCCATGCCGGTGACCACCCACATGAGCCAGTACGTCCAGCCGGTCACGAACCCGAAGAACGGGCTGAGGAACTCACGGGCGTACTCCGCGAACGAGCCCGAGACGGGCCGGTACAGGAGTAGTTCGCCGAGCGCCCTCATGATGAAGAAGACGATCACACCGGCGAGGGCGTACATGAGGATGAGGCTGGGGCCGGCCTTCGCGATGTTCGCGCCGGCTCCGAGGAAGAGACCGACGCCGATGGCGCCACCGATGGCGATCATCTGGACCTGGCGACTGCCGAGCCCGCGCTCGTAGCCCTCCTCGGGCGTACTGCCCGCGGTCGCGTCGTCGTCTCCGCGGTGCTGTTCAACCTGCGTCGAGGTCATGCTGTGGTGCGCCTTTCCGCTCCATGCCGAACCGCGCCGTCCTCGGCCGCGGATCGGATTCCGATCCCCCGGATGGTGATGGAGTTGCTACCGGCGGTCGGCCGGCTCCAGCGCCTCTGCGCGGACGTGGGTGGTCCGGCAGACGGTCGTGAAGATGTACCACGGTGCTCGGCCGAAAACCGTGGTGTACATCACGGGCATAACGCCCATAGGGCTGCGATCAGGCCGAAAGACCCGGGAGCGGTCACGCGATCGTTATCCGGATCTGAGGGTTTGCTGAGCGAACACGCGCTGACATCGAGGCAATGCGTGTCATGCGCCACGGCGCCCCGAGGTGCGACCCGGCCATGGAGCGTGCGCCGACCGCCATTGAAAGGGCCACGGGCGCCCCGCCGTGCGACGGCGGGGATGCGGTCTCGGAGGTCTCCGCAGGCGAGAACGCGCCGCCCCGCTCCCACGGGTATGCGTCCCCCATTTCCGGGCCGATCGGAACAGGCCGCATACGTCTTAAACTCGGTTATTTGCGAGCACGTTTGACCGGCTCGTCCATTTCTCTGTGTCGACCTGTGACGTTTCCCCGCTTTGCGGTTGGGTACGGTTGCGTGGCCGCACGGGGCGGAATATGGCATTACCGTCGCGCCCGTTCCGGTCCGCCCGACGCAGCGGGCCGGTCCCACCGAACTCGGTACCCGCCCTGCCCAAGTGCGTAAGGACGGCGAGGCCGTCCAGAAGGGCTTCGTTGGCCGTCAGATCCACACCACGACCGTGGTGCCGGGCCGCGCGGTGAGGATCTCATCGGTGAGGCCACCAAGGCGGCGAACACCGCCACCAAAGCGGTCGGCAAAGCCGTCGCGGCCGCCAAGTTCCTGGGCACGGGCGCCGTACAGGCGACCGCGACGGACAATCGCGTCGCGGTCGCCCGCGTACTGAACGAGAACCCCGGCCCCGCGGTGAAGAAGGCGGCGAACGCGGCGCTGGACGCCGGGACGGCCGACTCCCTGTACGAGTTCCTCAGCGCCGGCTTCCAGAAGGCGCTGGAGGAGGACGACGCGGTGGCCACCGCGACGCTCCTCAGGACCGGAGGTCCAGAAGGCGGCCGAGGAAGCCCAGGCCGCCAAGGTGGCCGGTGCCAACCAGTGCGACTCCACCGCCTACGACACCGTCAAGGGCGGCGGCTCCACCGTAGGGGACGCGAAGTGGTGGGCCGACTACCTGCACAAGGCCGGCATGATCGCCGGCTTCGTGGGGGTGGGCGTCGGAATCGTCGGAATCGGTGTGGGGATCCTCTTCCCTCCGGCCGGTGCGCTGATCATGGCCGCGGGTCTCGGTATCGGCATCGGCGGCGCCATGCTCGACGCGGCCAGCGCGGTCTTCTACGGGATCGGCTACGGCTGGACGAGCAACGAGTTCAAGAAGCAGGCCGGAATCGCCGCCCTCGGTGCCCTCACGATCGGTGCGTCCGGAGCGATCGGCATCGCCGCGAAGGGGGTCTCGAAGGGCAGCCATCTCGTTGCCGAGGTTTCCGAGGTCGCCCACGAGGCCGTATCGCCGATCGTCAGCTGGCTGAGCTCCAAGGGCCACTGACACGGCTGACGGGCGGCCCATCCCCGAAACGGGCCGCCCGGTGGGGCGTCGGCATCACCGGGTCAGCCGCCCCGGTGATGCCGTGCACCCCGATAGGTCGCACCGGCCCGGGCCCGGCTCAGCGGGTTCGGGCCACGCGGCGTTCGTCCCACACCGGTTCCGCGGTCTCCCGGACCACGCCGTCCGAGCCGAAGACCAGGTAGCGGTCGAAGCTCCGCGCGAACCAGCGGTCGTGCGTGACGGCGAGGACCGTGCCCTCGTAGGCGTCCAGGCCGTCCTGGAGCGCCTCCGCCGACTCCAGGTCGAGGTTGTCGGTCGGCTCGTCCAACAGGAGGGCCGTCGTCCTCCAGGTCGAGGTTGTCGGTCGGCTCGTCCAACAGGAGGGCCGTCGTCCCGGCCAACTCCAGGAGCAGGATCTGGAAGCGCGCCTGTTGGCCGCCGGACAGCCGCTCGAAGGGCTGGTCGCCCTGACGTTCCAGCTCGTACCGGCGCAGTACGGACATGGCGCCGCCCCGGTCCCTGGCGTGCTCCGTCCACAGGATGTCGACGAGGGTGCGTCCGAGCAGCTCGGGGTGGGCGTGGGTCTGCGCGAAGTGGCCCGGCACGACCCTCGCGCCCAGCTTCCACCGTCCGGAGTGCGCCACCGACGGGTCCCCGGCGAGCAGCCGCAGGAAGTGGGACTTGCCGGAACCGTTCGATCCGAGGACGGCGACCCTTTCGCCGTAGAAGACTTCCAACGAGAACGGCTTCATCAACCCGGTCAGCTCGACCTCCTCGCAGGTCACCGCCCGTACACCGGTACGTCCGCCGCGCAGGCGCATCGTGATCTCCTGCTCGCGCGGTGGCTCGGGCGGCGGGCCGGCCTCCTCGAACTTCCGCAGCCGGGTCTGGGCCGCGTGATAGCGGGAGGCCATGACGTCGCTGCGCGCCGCGTACTGCTGCATGTCCGCCACGAGCTTCTTCAGCTGTGCGTGCTTCTCGTCCCAGCGGCGCCTCAACTCCTCGAAGCGGGCGAAGCGTTCGCGGCGCCCCTCGTGGAAGGTGACGAAGCCGCCACCGTGCACCCACACGTCCGAGCCCGCGGGGCCCGGCTCCACCGCGACGATCTTCTGCGCGACGCGGGCCAGCAACTCCCGGTCGTGCGAGACGAACAGGACGGTCTTGCGGGTCTCCTTGAGCTTCTCCTCCAGCCAGCGCTTGCCCGGCACGTCGAGGTAGTTGTCCGGCTCGTCGAGCAACAGGACCTCGTCGGGGCCGCGCAGCAGCGCCTCCAGGACCAGCCGCTTCTGCTCCCCGCCGGACAGGGTCCGCACCTGCCGGAACTGTGCCTTCTCGTACGGCACGCCGAGCGCCGCCGTGGTGCACATGTCCCAGACGGTCTCCGCCTCGTAGCCGCGCGCCTCCGCCCAGTCGCTGAGCGCCTGCGCGTACCGCATCTGGGCGTTCTCGTCGTCGACCGTCATGATCAGGTGCTCGGCCGCGTCCACACCGGCCGCCGCGGCCCTGATCCGCGGCTGCGCGACGGAGACGAGCAGGTCGCGCACGGTCCGCTCGTCCCGTACGGATCCGACGAACTGCTGCATCACGCCGAGCCCACCGCTGACGACGACCGTGCCACCGTGCGGCTGGAGTTCACCGGAGATCAACCGCAGCAGCGTCGTCTTGCCGGCGCCGTTGGCGCCGACCAGGGCGACCACGGCGCCCTCCCCGACGCGGAAGGACACGTCGCCGAGCAACACCCGTCCGTCCGGCAGGTAGTACTGCAGGTGTGCCGCCTCAACATGTCCCATGCGTCAGCATTCTTCGCACCGGCCGCACGATCGGCAACGCATTTCCGCCCCGGCGGACGGGACCGGACCGGACCGGACCGGGACCGGACCGTCACCTGCCGTCCGGATCCCCGCCCCCGTCCGCGTCCGTCCCGGTATCCGACGCCGGCCGCGGATCCGCCGCGGCACGATCGAGCCTGACCTCCCGCAAGTACGCGAGGGCCTGACCGCGGGGTACCTGGCCCAGGAGGCGGTGCTCGTGGTGACCGCGGCGGGCCTCGTTGCGCGCGTTCACCAGCGCCTCGGCCCGCAGGACCAGCAGGCCGACGAACGCCAGGCCGGCGACCACCCACCAGGGGGCGCGGGCCAGTACGCCCAGGGTCGTCGTCAACAGGGCGCCGAAGGGGACGAGAAGGCTTGAGGCGGACGTCATGGAGAACTCCTCCTGCGACAGGGCGCGGATGATGGCCCACGAACGCGCGGGTTCGGCTGATCCGCCAACAAATGCTTCGAACCCGGCGGTTGGCCGTACGCGCGGCGTCCCGATGGCCAAGATGAATGCTGCGGGACCGGCCGGCCGGGCCCCGGCGCCGACTGCGGCGTACGGGGCCGGCAGCACCGACGAGTACGGTTCTACGCCCGCCGCACCCCGTCCGACCAGGGACGTTGCACAGCCGTGAACGAGTGAACGCCGGTGAACGGCCCGCGAACGAGGGAACGGCCCGCGAACGAGGAGAACGGATGACATCGTCTGCCGGGTTTCGGCCCCGCGGCCCCCAGCGTCCGGATCCGGCAGCGGCTCCACCGGAGTTGCGGCCGTGGGCGACGCTCATGGGCCGGGTCCACGACGAGCTGTACGAGGGGCTCGACCCGGCCGACCGGCCCACCGTGACGGCGCTCGCCGACGCGGCCCACCTCAGCCGGTCGTACGTCTCGGAGGCCTTCTCGGGCAAGCGCCGACCGCAGCTGGTCCCGTTCCTCTCCATGGTCACGGCGCTGCGCGGGGACCCGGCCGCGTGGGAACCCCGTTGGCACCGGGCCGCGGACGAGCAGGAGGCGGTCGCCACCGGGGAGCCGCCGGAGCCGGTTCCTCCGCTGCCCGGCGTCGACGCCGCGCCCACGGACGAGCCCGCGGGCCCGCGCCGGCACCAGGGCGGGGGCGCGGAGGGGGACCCCGTACGGCAGACGCCGCTCCCGGAGATCGACGCGGCGGGGCCCGCACGCCTGCGGGACGTCGACGCGGGCCTGCGCCGTTACCCGGTGCGCCGGTTCGTGCGGGCCCTCCTCGCCTGGGTCGTCCTCGCGTTCACCTGGCCCCGCCGGGTCCGGCGGGACAGCGCCGCGATGCGCCTGCGCCACCGACTGGTCAAGCAGGTCCGGGACCGTACCGCCGTCGAGTGGGGACGCGCCGAGGACCACCTGTACCTCCAGCCGAGATTCACGATCCTCACCGCGGGCCGGGACGCCGGGCACGCCCGCGGCCGCAGGGGGAGGAGGGCCCGTCGGGCCGAGCCGGTGGCGGCTCCGACCCCGGTCACGAACATCCGCACGCTCTTCGAGGACACGGACGACCTGGTGCTGCTCGGCCGTCCCGGCATGGGGAAGACCACGCAACTGGCCCGGCTCGCCCACCGACTTGCCGTCGAGGCGCTGGACGGGCCCGCAGACGCGGAGCCCCTCCACGTCCCCGTCTACCTGCGGCTGGACACGTACCGCGGCGAACCCTTCGAGGAATGGCTGGTCACCGCGATGGGACGGCAGTACACGGGGATTTCCGGGGTCCTGGTGCGGACCTGGCTCAGCGAGCACCGGCTGCTTCCCGTGCTGGACGGTCTGGACGAGGTCCCGGAGGCGGACCGTTCCGCGTGCGTCGCGGAGCTGCGGCGCCTGCGCCGGGTCTGCCCCGGCATGGCCGTGGGCTGTCGTACGGACGAGGCCGATCTGCGCCGCCTCGCCTTCGACCTGAGGGCCCTGCGCTACGTGGAGATCCAGCCGCCGAGCCGGCAGGACGTGCAGGAGTTCCTCACCGCCGACCGGCACGCCCTCGCGGACGTCCACGTCGCCCTGGAGGAGGACCCCGACCTCTGGGAGCTGCTCCGGTCCCCGATGATGCTCGCCTTCATCCGCGTCACGTACCGCAACCGATCTGCCGACGACCTACGCCGCCCGGGCGGCCCGGTCGAGCGCCGCGGCCGGATCTTCGACGCGTACCTGCGCGAGTGCCTGCTGCGCGAACGCCCCGGCCCGGACGAGTCCCCGGAGCGGACGCTGACCTGGCTCACCTGGCTCGCACGCACCCTCACCGAGCGGCAGGAGCACGTGCTCTACCTGGACCGGCTCGACCTCGGCTGGTTGCCCCGCGCCGAGCAGCTGCTTCCGAGGATCGTTCCGAACCTGGTCATGTCGCTGTGCGCGCTGGGACTGCCCGTCCTGTGGGTGGCCGCGGCGGTGCACGCCGGCGTGCTGGAGGCGAGCGTCACCGGCGCCGCGATCCTGGCCGGCGTCATGGCCACCACGTGCGCGGTGACGTCCTACCACTCGGAGACCCGCTTCCTCAGGACCGAGGAAGCCGAGCGGCGGAGCAGCGCCGCCGCGGCCGACGAGAGGCCTGGCCGCGACGGAGGCAGGAAGCGCCCTCCCCACCGGGGAGCCGTACTCGGGCCCGTCGCCGCCACCGGCCCACTGATGTTCTTCATGGTGGTCGTCATGGTCAACGTGGCGCACGTCGATCTGACGGCTCCGGGACCGCTGGTGGTGGCGCTCGCGTACTCCTGGGTCGCGGCCACCCAGATGGAAGGCTCCTTCACGGACGTCTTCCAGCCGGTGGAGCAGATGCGCTGGACCTGGCGGCTTCGTGAACGGAGCCCCTACTCGAAGACCAAGTTCCACCTCGTGCGCGGCGCGTTCAGCTTGATCGTGTGGGTCACGATCGAGGCGCTGCTCGGCTACGTCGTCCACCTGCTGTGCCCCGACCCCTGGTGGATCGGCCCGGCCGCGGCCGCTCTGCTCGGCCTCGTCCACATCGTCGGCAACCAGTTCGAGCCCTCGCTCCAGGACCGCAGACCCCGCCCGAACGAGGGGATGCGCCGCACGGTCCGCTTCTCCGTCGGCCACGGCTTCGCGGGTCTGGCCGTGGCCGTCATGGCTCTGATGACGTTGATCGGCCTGGCCACGCCGGACCACGACCTGCGACGGGCCGGATTCGTCGCCGCCCTGCTGGGCGTCCTGTTCGCGGTGGTGCGGGGATTTCGCTTCGGTGGCTTGGCCGTCCTGCGGCACTGGACGATCCGCGCGACCCTCGCCCGGCGGGGCCGCACCCCGTACCGCTACCGACGGTTCCTGCAGGGTGCGGAGGGACGGGTGCTGCTCTTCCGTACGGACAGTGGGTTCTTCTTCCCGCACCGCCTGCTCCAACTGCACCTGAACACGGGCGCCGACGCATTGCAGGCCCGCGTCACCCGCGTGGTTCGTGACGGGTGACGGGTGACGGGTGACGGGTGACGGGGGCGAGGCGCCGCGCCGCGCCCCACAGAGTCATGCGGAGTCATGCGTCGCACGGCGCGCCTCGACTCAAGGGCGTACGCGACGTGCCACGAACCGTCCCTCGCCGAGCTCGATGCTGAAGGACACCTGCTGGTCCACCGACAGGCTGCGGCAGTCACCCTCGATGTCGTCGCGGTACACGCGCACGGGTGCCTCGCGTCCCACGGGGACGATCCAACCCGTGCCGGTGGACCTGTCGTACCACTCGACGAAGCCGATGCACCGTTCGTCCATGGCGGCGATCCCTCCACCCTGCGGTGAGTCCGGTCCTGGCCGGCCAGCCGATCTCCACTATGGGGCGGGCGGTGCGAAGGCGCATCCCGGCTCTTCGCGTCGAGCGGGTCGAGCGAGCCGAGCCGAAGCCGCCTGACGGGCATAACCCCAGTTCAGGCGCCTCCGGCCAGGTGACTGGAGGGGGTGGGGCCGCTCGGGGTCAGTGCTCGCAGAGCGAGAATTCCCGCTCGTAGAGCTGTTCGTTGTGTTCGGCGACGAAGAACTTGCGTTCCCGCATCAGTTCATCGCGGTAGTCCTGTGCCTGTTCGAGCGTCATGGTCGAGGTGTCGGACCAGGGCTGTTGCGGTGGCACATCACCGGTCGAGGTGATCCTTTCCGACGGGTCGACCAGGAAGAACGCGAGGATCTTCCGGTGTCCCGGGCGGGTGGCGTCCGTCAGACGGAACGGGCTGACGCGGTGCTGCAGGACGTTCGGGAACGCCAGGACGCGGCCGGCGGGAGTCTCCGCCGATCCCAACAGCTGGTTCAGCGCGTCCTCGTCCTCCAGGCCGTAGACCTCGCGCAGACCGTTGTCGTCGTTCTGCTCGTAGTCCGGGTCGTCGAGCGCCGCCCGGAAACTCAGCCGGCTTTCGGTGATGTTCTCGCTGTCCCAGTAGTAGATGCCGGTCGAGACGATCCGCTCGTTCAGCATCCCCTCGACGTGCCAGGACCCGCCCGGATACTCGGGCTTCTCCGGGGTGAGGTGAAGGGTGGCGAGCTTGACGATGACCTGCAGACGTCGGCCGCGCAGGTCGACCCGGGCGGATGCGTCGGGCAGCTCGGGCGGGGTGAAGACCGGGGCGTCCGGGACAACGGGGAGGCGGTTCTCCCACCAGTCGTCCTGGGCCTGTTCCCACGTACCGAGGGCTTCCGCGAAGGCCTCGTCGTCGCTGTAGGAGGCCTTGTCCGGACGGACCGGCTCCGAGTCGTACCACCCGTAGGGATCGGCCTCGATCCGCAGGGGCCGCGGGTGACGCAGATCGGTGAGCACATTTTCCAGGAGCGGGCGCATCCGCGCCAACAAGTCCGGTAGCACGGCCGCCAGTTCGTGATGCTTCACGGGGTGGACGTTGTTGACGTACGAACGGAAGGAGACGTCGCCGTCGTCACTGACGTCGACCTCCGTGGGCAGCCACTGGAACCTCTCCGAGAACTCGTACTTCGCATAGCGGTTCGTCGGGTTCTGCCAAGCCTGCTCGGGCGCGCCGCTCACCTCTCGCACCAGGCAGAACAGTGAGGGATGGACCAGGTCCAGTACCTGGTGGTCGGATCCGGGATGCCAGTCCTTCTCCGCTTCCGGGACCTGCTCCAGAACCCGCACCGCCTCACGCAGCCGGCTGTGAAGTTCCTCGTCGATCAGGCCGTCCGACTGCCACACCCCGTCGACGGCGGACACCTCGATGCCGGTGCGCGCGTCCCGCAGTGCGGCGTAGTGCGCGAGTTCGGCCAGTACGTAGCGGACCTGCGCTTCGGTGAGGCCCTGGTCGAGTGCTTCGCGCGTCCATCTGGCGACGATGTCGGCATCGTTCATCTTGTCGAACCACCCCGCCTTCGCCCGAATGTGTGAGCTGCACCGCATCATCTCCACTTCCCGCAGCGTCCGGGGTGGGGCGAACGCTATGGATCGGGAGGTGTGGAAGGGCAGCGGGAAGGCAGACAGGCCGGTCAATGCTATCGGTCCTTCGAGTCGGTGTGCGGTGGCCGGAAGGATACGTCAGCGCACTGACACCGCGGCCGCCTGCCGGACCGGAGCGCGCCGTACTCGACAGCGCCCCGACGGGCCCCGACGGACAGGGGCCGGGGCTCGGCACACGGCCGGCCGAGGGGTCCCGCAGCCGGCCGGCTATGCCGTCGCCGATCACCGGGTGGTGGTGCTCCACCCGGCCGTGCGGGAGTACGAGTCGAGCAGGTCCACCACGAAGACCAGGGTCGAGCCCGCCGGAATCAAGGACGAGGGCGACTGGTTGCCGTAACCGAGACGCGGCGGAACGATGATCTCGCGCCGACCGCCGACCCTCATCCCCCGCACCCCCCGGTCCCAGCCCTTGATGACCTTGCCGCTGCCCAGGGTGAACTTGTACGGCTCCCCCCGGTCCCAGGAGGCGTCGAACTCCTTCCCGGACGCGAAGGTCACCCCGACGTAGTGGACCTTGACCGCCATGCCCGACTTCACTTCGGCCCCGTCCCCGACGACCAGGTCCCGGATGGTCAGCTCGGTAGGAGCGTCCCCCTCCGGTACGTCGACCTCGGGCTTCGTCAGTTCGCTCATGGCACCCTCACCGCTGTCCGTCGAAAGCTTCCGCACGGCAGCGGATGGACGCGCCACCGAGAATGCCGAGCCCCGGCGCACACCACATCCAGCGGCCGGGGAGGATGATTTTTTCACACGGCCGCCGCACGCGCAGCGCTCGGGGAGGAGGCTAGGAGCGGGCAGGTAAACCCTCCCGCGGCCCCCTCCGGAGACCGCCGCGCTCAGGCCGGGCCGTCGGACGCGTCGGACTCCGCTTCCAGGCGGGCCAGCGCCGACGCCGGATCCGGGGCGGCCGGGCCGGCGAGGCTCCAGCGGACCCCTTCGCGGCGCAGCGGCCACCAGCGGCCGTCCCGACCCAGGCGCAGCTGGTGTCGGGCGCCCGGTGCCGTCCAGCGGGCGCGCACCCGGCGCAGCTCCGGAGCGTCCTCGTACGGCCAGGCCGCCGCCAGGGCGGAGCGGGCCCGGGCCAGGGCCGCCCGATCCGGCGACCAGTCGTCCTCCAACGCCGCGAGGCCCGGCGCCCCGCCGAAGCCCCAGGCCCGTACGGCCAGGTCCATGGCCGGCCCGTCGCGGCCGGAAGCCGCCGCCAAGCGGTAACGGAGCCGGAAGTGGCGGGCCTCGGCGGTGAGTCGTACGGCGTCCTCCGCGGCCGTCGGCGGCACCGGCGGCGCCTGCTCGACGCCGTCCGCGGCCAGCGCCCGCGCCAGCAGCCGGTACGCCTCGGACGCGGCCGCCTGCGCGAGGAACTCCACGGCGTCCACGTCCAGCCCCTCCGGCTGCGCCTCGGTGTCCAGCGTCGGCGGCTGCCCCGGAGCCGATGGCAGCCGCGGCGGCGCGGGCAGCGGGCGCGGCAGTGCCCGGGCCGCGAACACCTCTGCCGCCGGGACGGCGGCGATACCGGGCGGGGCCTCCGGTTCCGGTTCCGTTCCGGCGGCGCTGCGGTCCTCCAGCTGGATCAGCAGGTCCCGTTCCGGGCGCCCGCGCAACAGCAGCAACAGGAACGGGTCCTGGTCCAGCAGCCGCGCCATCCGGTAGCAGAGCGCCGCCGTGTGCGGGCAGTGGTCCCATTCGCCGCAGTCGCAGCGCGGGTCGACTTCACCGATGCCGGGCAGCAGGTCCACCCCGGCCGCCGCCGCGTCCTCGGCCAGCTCCGGCGGCACCTCGCGGTCCAACAGGGCGGCGATGTGACCCGACTCCGACACCGCCAGCTCCAGCAGCCGGTCCCATTCCGCTCCGGTGAACTCCTGGACCAGTACGTCCGTCCGGTGCGCCGTCCCGTCCGGGTCGCGCACCACCGCCGTCAGTCCGCCCGGACGCACCGACACGGCGCCGACCGCGCCGGTGCGCGCGTACCGGCGGCCCTGGCGGACCTGCTCCCCGTCGAGCGCGCCGTCCTCCAGGGACCGCAGCCAGGCGTGGCCCCACCAAGTGGTGGCGAAGGTCCGGCCGTTGTGCGGCGGCAGGGCCGGGAAGGTTTTCTCGTACGGGTCGTGCGCGCTGCTCATCGGTCGCTCCCCGGAGCCGGGCGCAGGGCCACCAGTTCGGCCAGTTCGGCGTCGGTCAGTTCGGTCAGGGCGGATTCGCCGGAGCCGAGGACGGCGTCGGCGAGGGCTCGTTTGGCTTCGAGGAGTTCGGCGATGCGGTCCTCGACGGTGCCCTCGGCGATGATCCGGTGCACCTGGACGGGTTGGGTCTGGCCGATGCGGTAGGCGCGGTCGGTGGCCTGTTCCTCGACGGCCGGGTTCCACCAGCGGTCGAAGTGCACGACGTGCCCGGCGCGGGCCAGGTTCAGGCCGGTACCGGCCGCCTTCAGCGACAGCAGGAAGACGGGTACCTCACCGGACTGGAACCGGTCGACGAGTTCCTCGCGGCGCGGGACGGGCGTCCCGCCGTGCAGGCACTGGTGGGAGACGCCGCGCGACGCCAGGTGCCGCTCCAGGATCCGGGCCATGGCCACGTACTGGGTGAACACCAGCACCGAAGCGCCCTCGGCGAGGATCGTGTCGAGGAGTTCGTCGAGCAGTTCCAGCTTCCCGGAGCGGGCGCCGTCCTGCGGGCCGGCCGGGCCGGGAGCGGGCTCCTTCAGGTACTGCGCGGGGTGGTTGCAGATCTGCTTGAGGGAGGTCAGCAGCTTGACGACCAGTCCGCGGCGTTCCATCCCGTCGGCGGCGGCGATCGCGGCGAGGGTCTCGCGCACGACCGCCTCGTACAGTCCGGCCTGTTCGCGGGTGAGGGACACCGGGTGGTCGGTCTCGGTCTTCGGCGGCAGCTCGGGCGCGATGCCGGGGTCGGACTTCTTGCGCCGCAGGAGGAACGGCCGCACCAGCGCGGCCAACCGGGCCGCGGCCCCCGGGTCGCGGCCGCTCTCGACGGGCTCGGCCCAGCGGGTGCGGAAGGTGCCGAGCCGGCCGAGGAGGCCGGGGGTGGTCCAGTCGAGCAGGGCCCACAGCTCGGACAGGTCGTTCTCCACCGGGGTGCCGGTGAGGGCGACGCGGGCCGGGGCGGGGATGGTGCGCAGCGCCTTGGCGGTCGAGGAGCGGGGGTTCTTGACGTGCTGGGCCTCGTCGGCGACGACCATGCCCCAGGGCCGGGCGGCGAGTTCGGCCGCGTCCAGGCGCATGGTGGCGTACGTGGTGAGGACGAAGCCGCCGTCGACGCCGTCGAGGGTGCGGCCGCCACCGTGGAAGCGGCGTACGGGCGTGCCCGGCGCGAACCGCTCGATCTCGC
Organism: Streptomyces sp. NPDC029836; assembly: GCF_055574495.1. Lineage (NCBI taxonomy): Bacteria > Bacillati > Actinomycetota > Actinomycetes > Kitasatosporales > Streptomycetaceae > Streptomyces > Streptomyces sp. NPDC029836. The sequence goes on from NZ_JBVHZI010000003.1 coordinate 221,644, forward strand.
GCTGCCAGTTGCCGAGGAGGGAGGCCGGGCAGACGACGAGGGTGGGCTCGGGGTGGTCCCGGTGCAGGTGCAGGGCGATGAGGGTGACCGTTTTGCCGAGGCCCATGTCGTCGGCGAGGCAGGCGCCGAGACCGAGCGAGGTCATCAGGTCCAGCCAGGCCAGCCCGCGCAGTTGGTAGTCCCGCAAGGTCGCCTTGAGCCCCTTCGGCGCAGGGGGGAGGGCGGCCCGCGCGGGATCGGCGGTGAGGCGCGACCGCAGGTCGGCGAGGGCTCCGGCGGCCGTCACCTCGACGCGTTGGCCGTCGATCTCCGTCGATCCGGTGAGTACGGCGGCCAGCGCGTCGGCGGCGGAGACCGTGACGGGCCGTTCGACGCGGGCGCGGGCGCGGCGCACCGCGGCCGGGTCGACGAGGACCCACTGGTCGCGCAGCCGGACCAGGGGGCGGTTCGCCTCGGCCAGTCGGTCGAGTTCGGCCGGGGTCAGGTCCGGGGTCCGGCCATCGAGGGAGTACCGCCAGTCGAAGGAGAGCGGGGCGCCGGCGGAGAGCGGACCCGCGGGCGCGGAGCCGGCGGCGTGGACGGTGTGGACGGCGGGGGAGTCGATGACGGCGCGCGAGGTGAGGGTACGGGCGAGGCCGGGAGGCCACCGCACCTGGACTCCGTCGGCCGCGAGCGCCTCGGCGGCGCCGCCGAGCAACTCGGCGACGTCCTCGTCGGCGAGGTCGACCGCGTCCGGTACCTCGGCCCCGAGCAGCGGGGTCAGCGCCGGCCACAGCCGGGCCGCGCGGCGCAGTGCGCGCAGGGCGTCGAGCCGGGCACGGGGCGGGAAGGCGGCCGGGGCGGGGCCGGCCGCACCCCCCGAGGCGGCCCAGACGTCGACGGCGTCGGCGGCGAGGCCGGCGTCGGCGAGGCTGTGCAGCCGGAGCACGGCGCGCAGGGCGGGCGGGGCGTCGGGGGCGCGGGTGGCGGCGGCGCCGCGATGGCCGTCGGCGCCGGCGCCCGGGGCGTCCGCGCTCGCGCCGCCGGCCTGCGGGCCGTTGCCGTCCGGGGCGCGGAACTCGACGCGCAGGGAGATCCGTACGCCCGCGTCGTGACCCGCGGCGACCTCGTCGGCCCACGCGCGCAGGGCGTGCAGCGGTCGGACGGGCCCGGAGGGCGCCGCGAAGGCGGGGCCGCCCGCGGCGGCGGCCGCGGCGGGGGAACGGGGCAGGGTGTCGGCGACCGCGTCGAGAAAGGCCCGCAGCAGCGGTTCGGGGGCGGGCAGCAGGGGCGGCCCCTCAGCCTCCAGGGGGACGCAGTGGGCCTCGGGCGGCATGGCGGCCGCCAGCTCGCGCACCGCTTCGAGGTCGGCGGGCTCCAGCGGGCCGGTCCGCCAGGCGTCGTGACCGGCGGGGCTCAGCCCGGGCAGCAACAGCCCGCGGGCGGCGAACCCGAGGGCGAGCAACGTCGCCGCCCCCCAGAACGCCGCCGGGGCGCTCGCCCCGGGGGCGGTCCGGACCCGGGTGAGCAGCGGCAGGGCGGCGCCGACGGGCAGCACGAGGGCCGGGACGGTGGTCGGCCGCAGTGCCGGGGTGATCACGGTGAGTTCCTCGACGACACCGCCCAGGGGCCCGGGGCCCGCAAGGAGGGCCCCGGCAGCGGTCACGGCTCGCGCGGGGGATCCCGTACCGGGGGCCTCGTCCGCGGTGGGCGGGGCGCTCTCGGGGTCGGCCGGCCAGAAGGCGACGCGGCCGTCGCGCGGCGGGTCGGCGGGCAGGAAGACGGCGGAGCAGCGGATGAGGCCGGAGATCTCGGAGAGCACGCATTCCTCAAACTTGACTACTGGGTACGGGGCGGCCGAGAGTACCTCATGCGCGGGCCCCGGGGACGGCCGCGACGCGGCGACCCGGGTCATGCCGGAACCACGGTACTGCGCGGGGGAACGCACGGTCGGGGCGGAGCGTTGAGAGGGCAGTAGCCGACGCAGGAGGAGGTGTCCGCAGATGTCGAGGAGCGGAAAGGTCGCGGTGGCCGCAGTCGCGGCAGCGATCGTGTTGTTCTGGGTGTTCGGTGTCTGGGGTCTCGTGGCCCTGGTCGCGGTACCGGCCGTCGCGTACCTCCTGTTGGACCCCTCCCAGCGTCGTCGACTGCGGGGCACATCCAGGAAGCAGCTCGGCCGCTGAGAGCGGCAAGGGCAAGGGGGACGCACTTCATGAACACGGCACGGGTTTCGGCGGTCAGCAGCAACGGCGTGTACTCGTTCACCAAGCCGAACCGGGAGAGCATCACCCTGCTCGCCGGTCTCGGCGTGGAGGAGGACGTGCACGCCGGCGTCACGGTCAAGCACCGCTCGCGGGTGGCGCAGGACCCGACGCAGCCGAACCTCCGACAGGTGCACCTGATCCACCGCGAGCTGCTCGACGAGGTCGCCGACCGGGGATTCGACGTCGCGCCGGGCGAGCTCGGGGAGAACGTGACCACGGAGGGCATCGACCTGCTCGCGCTCCCGACCGGAACGCTGCTGGGACTCGGCGCGGAAGCGGTCGTGGAGGTGACGGGTCTGCGCAACCCGTGCCTGCAGATCGACAACTTCCGCAGGGGACTGCTCAAGCAGGTCGTCGGCCGGGACGAGGCGGGTCGGCTGGTCCGCAAGGCGGGAATCATGGGCGTGGTCCACCGGGGCGGCACGATCCACCCCGGCGACGCGATCACGGTCACCCTGCCGGCGCTCCCGCACGTCCCGCTCGAACGGGTCTGACCCGCTCGGCGCCCGCCCCGGCCCCGCGCCGGGTCGGGCAGGGTCGGTAGGAGTCCTTCTCGCGGGCCGTGGCCCACCGCGGTTGGCGGGTTTTGGTGCACGGATCGAACCCGACGAACTCGACGACCCCGCCGACCGGAACCAATGCGCCCTGCTCCACCCGTTCTCCTGCCGTTCCCGGCCGTTCCGTCATGGTTCCCCCCTCCTGCTCAGGCGGGTCGCACGGCCATCCGGTCCAGGGCCGCCAGCAGCTCCCGCAGGTCGAAATCCCCCTCGCGGGGGACGGCCAGCACCTCGCCCGGCTCGTCATCGAGCAGGACGAACGCCGAGTCGTCGGTCCGCGCCACCAGCGACCAGCCGGGGCCGTCCGCCCGTACGGTCCGCGCGCCCTCGCCCGCGAAGGACGAGCGCACCCGGCCCGCGGGCGGCGCCACACGGGTGTACTCCGTCGCCTCCCGCAGGGCCCGCGCCAGCCCGGGGTGCGCGGCGGCCGCCGCGCCGCCGTCCGTCGCCACGCGCTCGCGCCAGTCCGCCCACTCACGGGCGATCTGGTCGGCGCCCATCCGCCGCTGCACCGGCCCCCAGACGTCCGCCGAAGGCGGGGTCAACGGCACCCGACCGGTGCCGTCCGCACCCTGGTCCGGATCGTGCGGTTCCGCGACGCCCGGCGCGGACACCGTCAGTTCCAGCGGCCAGCCCGCCAGCGAGACCACGATGGTCCGCTCGTCGGGCGACAGGTCGTACTCCATGCCGCAGTCCCAGGAGGCGATGGCGGCGGCCACGAGCGAGACGTCGTCCACGACGACCGTCCAGCGCGCCCCCTCCTCGTCCTGCCCGAGCACCAGCCCGTACCCGTCCGGGTCCGGGCGGACGCCCAGCAGGGCGCAGGCCTGCGGAAAGTCGTCGCCCAGGACGGCAGGGAACTGCGTGGGGGTCAGCAGCACGGCGGTCAGCACGTACAGCGAGCCCCCGTCCTCCTCGTCGGACACGTGGCCTCCCGATCGCTCTCTCGTCGGCGCACCTTAACCAGCGGGTAACACACACGTCGAGAGCAGGAGGAGGCCGATTTCCCAGCCCCCACCTGTACGTACGGTCGGACACCCGCCACGGAACGGGATATCGGCGCGGCGATCCGACCGGCCGGGGGAGACCCTCCGGCCCGAGCGGGCCCCCGGGGTTCAGCCGCGGCGATCGGCCAGGACCAGGAAACGGTGGTCCTCGTCGGCGTAGCGGGCCATCTCCCAGCCCGAGCGGGACAGCAACGCGCCGAGGTTGTGCTCGGCCCGCAGGTCGTCGGGGGTGAGCTCCCGGCCGTGGCGTGCGGCGAGCGCGGCGCGGCCGATCGGATGGAAGAGCGCGAGCCGGCCGCCGGGGCGGACCACGCGGGCCAGCTCGCGCAGGTTGGCCTCCGGATCGGGCAGGTGGGCGATCAGGCCGGCCGCGAACACCGCGTCCAAGGCGCCGTCGCGCAGCGGCAATCGGGCCACGTCGGCCCGCAGGAGCGTGCCGTCGGCCCCGCGCCCGGCCTCCCGCGCGGCGGCCAGCATCTCCTCGGTGAGATCGACGCCGACCACCGTCCCGGCGGCTCCGACGGCCCCGCGCAACGGGGGCAGAGCCCGGCCGGTCCCGCAGCCCGCGTCGAGCACCCGGTCCCCGGGGCGCAGCCCGCACTCGGCGATGGCCTCCGCGAAGGCGGGTCCGTCCTCGGGGAACTTCCGGTCCCAGGCGCCGGCGCGCGGCCCGAAGAACTCCTGCACGTGCGTGTGGTCTCGGCTCATGAGCCCATGATCCCGCACGGCGGTGTGCTCACGAGGTCCCGGCCGGCGCCCTCGGGCCTCTCCGATGTCCGTGGCGCATGCCGTGCCGGCGCTGCGTGCGCAGGATGGCGCAATGCCGTGCCGGCGCTGCGTGCGCAAGATGGCGCAATGCCATGCCTTCGCTGCGTGCGCAAGGTGGCACGTGGTGTGATCGCAGATGAACGTAGCTCTGTCATATTCCAGCAGTTCCAGCGGCTTTCGAAATGCTCCCCGTGTTCGTGCCCTCACCCGGACTAGCGTCCCGTGGCCATGGGACACCTGGACCACGCCGCCTATGGCTGGCTGACACCCGCACTGTCGTACGTGATGGCATCGATCGGCGCCGCTCTCGGGCTGCGCTGCACCGTCCGTGCGCTCGCCGCGACGGGCGCCTCCCGCCGCAACTGGCTGCTCACCGCCGCCTCGGCCATTGGCACCGGCATCTGGACGATGCACTTCGTCGCGATGCTCGGCTTCCACGTCACCGGCACCGAGATCCGCTACCACGTCCCGCTGACCATCCTCAGCCTCCTCGTCGCCGTACTCGTCGTCGGCGCCGGCGTCTTCGCCGTCGGCTACGGCAGGAACCGGGGCCGGGCCCTCGTCCTCGGCGGCCTGACCACCGGGCTCGGCGTCGCGAGCATGCACTACCTCGGAATGGCGGCGCTGCGCCTGCACGGACAGGTCACCTACCGGCCGGTCACCGTCGGGCTCTCCGTCGCCATCGCCGTGATCGCCGCCACCGCCGCGCTCTGGGCGGCCCTCAACATCAAATCGCCGGTCGCCGTGGCCGGGGCCTCGCTGGTCATGGGCGCCGCCGTCAGCAGCATGCACTACACCGGGATGGCCGCCGTCGCCGTCCGCGTCACCCCCTCGGCCGTGGCGCTCCACGGCGCCACGGCCATGCAGTTCATCTTCCCCCTCGCGGTTGGCCTCGGCTCCTACCTCTTCATCACCGCCGCCTTCGTCGCGCTCTCCCCGACCGCCGACGAACGCGCCGCCTCGGCCTCCGCCCGCACCCTCGGTGAGGCCGCGCTCCCCGCCCGCTGAACCACGCCGCCCCCCGCCCAGCCCCCCACGACCTTCGTACGCACCGCCCGGATCGAGGAGCCCATGCGCACACCCCGCAGCAGACCGGAAGCAGCGTCCGAGCGGTCGCCCGCGCCCCCCGCGCGCGGCCGCCGGGCGCACGCGGGGCCACCGGCCGAGGAGTCCGAGGAGGAGCGGGCCGCCGGCCCCGGCGCGGGCCCGACCGGAGGCGGGACGCGGCCCCGGATCCGGCTGCGGCCCGCCACCGTCCGGGCGAAGATCGTCTCCCTGCTGATGGTCCCGGTGGTCTCGCTGCTCGCCCTCTGGGCCTTCGCCACGGTGAGCACCGCCCAGGACGTCGCCGCGATCAGCAGGCTCCGCCAGGTCGACGCCGAGATACGCACCCCCGTCGCCGCCGCCCTCGCCGAGCTCCAGGCCGAACGCCGGGCGGCCGTCCGCTTCCTCGCCGACCCCGCCGCCGACCGGGGAGCCGCCCTGGCCCAGCAGGTCCGGCGCACCGACGACGCCGTACGGAGCCTGCGCCTCGGCGACCGCCACACCGTCGCCGACTCCGGGGACTACGGCGCAGACGTCGTCACCCGGCTCGGGGACTTCGTCACCGCCGCCGAGGGCCTCGGATCCGTCCGCAAGGACATCACCGACCGCCGCGCGACCCCGGAGGCGGCCTACGCGACGTACACGCGCCTGACCGATTCCGCCCTCGCCGTCGAAGGGACCCTCTCCGGCGGGCGGAACCCCGAACTCGGCTCCGACGCCCGCGTCCTGCTGGAGTTCGCCCGGGCCGCGGAGCTACTGGCCCGCGAGGACGCCCTGCTCGCCCTGCCCGGCCCGCGGAGCGCCGAAACGCTTCGCCGGCTGGCCGGCACCGTCGAGTCCCGGCGCGCGCTGACCGAGGCCGCAGCCGGGGACCTGCCCGCCGCCGGGAGGCAGGCCTGGGAAGCCGCCGCCAGGAGCGGCGCGTACGCCGACCTCACCGGGGCCGAGGACCGGGTACTGGCGCCGGCCGCCCCGGCGGCGACCGGCAACGGCAACGCCAACGGCAGCGCCAACGCGGCGGTGCGCGAGGCGGCGGGCGTCCCCGCCGGATGGGAGGCGGCGTACACGGGGATCAGCAGCTCCATGAAGGAGATCCGCGAAGCCGCCCACGCCGAAGCCGCGGACCGGGCGGATCCGTTCACCGAAGGGGCGTTGAGCCCCGCCGGCGCCGCCGTGCTGCTCGGCCTGGCCGCCGTCGCCGCCTCCCTCGTCATCTCCGTCCGCATCGGCCGGGCCCTCGTCGTGGAACTGGTCTCGCTGCGCAACACCGCCCTGTACATCGCACACCGCGAACTGCCGGACGCCATGGACCGGTTGCGTGCCGGTCAGACCATCGACGTGGACGCCGAGACCCCGCCCGGACGGTCCGCCGACGACGAGATCACCCAGGTCGGGGAGGCGCTGTCCACCGTCCACCGGGCCGCCCTGAGCGCCGCGGTCGAACGCGCCGAACTCGCCGGCGGGGTCAGCGGGGTGTTCGTCAACCTCGCCCGCCGCAGCCAGGTCCTCGTCCACAAGCAGCTCACCCTCCTCGACTCGATGGAGCGCCGAGCGGACGATCCGGGCGAACTCGGCGACCTCTTCCGCCTCGATCACCTCACCACGCGGATGCGTCGGCACGCCGAGAGCCTGATCATCCTCTCGGGCGCCGCCCCCGGGCGCGCGTGGCGGATGCCGGTCCCGCTGACGAACGTGGTTCGCGCGGCCGTCTCCGAGATCGAGGACTACCAGCGCGTCGAGGTGCGCGGGCTCGCCGAGGCCGCCGTCTCCGGCGGCGCGGTCGCCGACCTCACCCACCTGCTCGCCGAACTGATCGAGAACGCGACGCAGTTCTCGCCCCCGCACACCAAGGTCCGGGTCAGCGGCGAGCCCGTCGGCACCGGATACGTCCTGGAGGTCGAGGACCGCGGCCTCGGCATGGGCCGCGAGGTGCTGGCGGCGGCGAACCGACGGATCGAGCACTCCGAGGACCTCGACCTGTTCGACAGCGACCGCCTCGGGCTCTTCGTGGTCAGTCGCCTCTCCACCCGCCACGCGATCCAGGTCCACCTGCGCACCTCCCCCTACGGGGGCACCACCGCGGTGGTCCTGCTGCCCAATTCCCTGCTCCAAGGCGCGATCGCCGCACCGCCCGCCGGCGCGGAAGCACCCCGTGAACCGGCCGAGTCGCCGGCGGGAGCCGCCCGGGTGCCGTCACGGACACCGGCCGTGAGCGTCGTACGGGAACCCGTGCGCGGCCTGCCCGCCCCGACCCGGGAACGGGCCACCGCCCCGGCCTCCGGTTCCGGGGCCCTGCGGCAACGGCCCGCCCCGGTGGCCTCGCTGCGGCCGCGCGGCCCCGGGGGCGCGGCCACCCGTACCGACCCGGCACCGGCAGCCGCGCCTTCCGGATCGGCGCCGGGTCCGGACGCCGCTCCCGTACCGGGGTCCGCCGCCTCCGGGGTCCGGGCGTCCGGTTCCGGTTCGGGGTCCGCGTCGGCATTCGGGTCCCCGTCCCCGTCCCCGTCCCCGCCAGTGCCCGTTGCTTCGGTGACCGAGCTGCCCCGCCGGGTCCGTCAGGCCAGCCTGGTTCCGCAGTTGCGCGAGGCCCCCGAACCGAAGGTGCCGGGTTCGGTGCGGACCGAGGAGCCGCCCGGGCGCAGCCCCGAAGAGGCCCGGAACCGGATGGCCGCCTACCGGGACGGCTGGGCGCGCGGCACCCGGGAGAACTCCCCCCACGCACGCAGCGAAGGAGAAGTGTGATGAGCGAACACCACGGGATCGACCTCGACGGCGTCCGCCGGTCCGGCGAACTGGACTGGCTGCTCGACGACCTGGTGACGCGGGTCCGAGAGGTGCGGCACGCGGTGGTCCTGTCCAACGACGGGCTGGCGGTGGGCTCGTCCAGTGCGCTCGGCCGGGAGGACGCCGAGCATTTGGCGGCCGTCGCCTCCGGGTTCCACAGCCTCGCCAAGGGCGCGGGACGGCACTTCCACGCCGGGGGCGTACGGCAGACGATGGTGGAGATGGACGAGGGCTTCCTCTTCGTCGCGGCGGCCGGTGACGGTTCCTGCCTGGCCGTCCTCAGCGCGGCGGGCGCCGACATCGGTCTGGTCGCCTACGAGATGGCCCGGCTGGTCAAGCGGGTCGGCGAACACCTCTACACACCGGCCCGGTTCGCGGCGCAACCGCCGTCCGCAGGGTGACGGCGACGGCCCGGCACGTGGACGGTCGCTGGTACGACGCCGAGGCGGGGCCCCTCGTACGCCCCTACGCCATGACGGGCGGGCGCACCAAGCCCGGCCCGCACGGGGTCCGCTTCGACCTGATCGCGCTGGTCGTGGTGGACCCGGACGCCTCCGGGGACGCGGACGAGGCGTTGCTCGGTCCGGAACACCGGGCCCTGCTCGGGTCGTGCCGCTCCGAGACCCAGTCGGTGGCGGAACTCGCCGCGGACGCGGATCTTCCGGTGGGCGTCGTGCGGGTGCTGCTGGGGGACCTGTTGGAGGCGGGGCACGTCAAGGTGAGCCGGCCGGTGCCGCCCGCGCAACTGCCGGACGAGCGGATTCTGCGTGAAGTCATCGAGGGATTGCGAGCGCTGTGATGGGACTGCACGACGACGGGCCCGCGCGGGCCGTGGGTTCGGGGACGGACGGGGACCTGGCCGCGCTCGCGCTGAAGATCCTGGTGGCCGGCGGCTTCGGGGTGGGCAAGACCACCCTCGTGGGCGCCGTCAGCGAGATCCGGCCGCTGCGGACCGAGGAACTGCTGAGCGAGGCGGGCGAACTGGTCGACGACACCGGCGGGGTGGACCAGAAGACCACGACGACCGTGGCGATGGACTTCGGCCGGATCACCATCAGGTCGGGGCTGTCGCTGTACCTGTTCGGCACGCCGGGCCAGGACCGCTTCTGGTTCCTGTGGGACGAGTTGTCGCAAGGGGCGTTGGGGGCGGTCGTACTGGCCGACACCCGCCGGTTGGAGGACTGCTTCCCGGCGGTCGACTACTTCGAGCACCGGCGGATCCCGTTCGTCGTTGCCGTCAACTGCTTCTCGAACGCCCGGCGTTTCGGGGCGAACGAGGTGGCGCGGGCACTGGACCTGGATCAGGGCACGCCGGTGGTGCTGTGCGACGCCCGGGACAAGGACTCGGGCAAGGAAGTGCTGATCAGGCTGGTCGAGTACGCCGGGCGGATGCACACCGCCCGGCTGCTCGACTCGGTGGGGCCTTAGGTCGGCCCCGCGGACCGGCGCGACGGACCGGCCCTGCTGGAGGGTCAGTCCGCGACACCGGCCGTCGCGATCACCTTGTCGATGGAGACACGGACGAGGAGTTCACCGGGCACGGCGTTGCGCCGGCCGAAGGCCTCGGCGCGTTCCTCGCCCATGTACCGCGCGGCGATCCGGGTGGCCCAGTGGAGGGTCTCCTGCGGGGCGTCGGCGTAGTCGGCGATCGTGGCGCGGCCCTGGAGGACCGCGTAGGCGAAGGGCGGTCGGTCGTCGTCCACACAGAGGGAGAGGCGACCGTCACGGGCCAGATTCCGCCCCTTGACGGTGTCCTTACCGGTGTTGAACAGGAAGGAATCGCCGTCGAGTACGAACCAGATGGGAGCGATGTGCGGGCTTCCGTCCTCGCGGACGGTCGCCAGCTTTCCGGTGCGGGTGCCGTGGGAGACGAACGCCCGCCATTCCTCTTGAGTCATCTTCTGTGCCATGGGCCCATCCTCCTTGCCGGAAAGCCCCTGGTGGGGAAGGCTGGCGGAACGACTACGCGGGGTGGGGCGCGGCCATGTCGGCCGCGTTGACGGGGAGGGGCTGGAAATGGCACTGGACAAGCAACTGGACTGGTTGCTGGATGATTTGACGCGCAGGGTTCAGCAGGTCCGGCACGCGGTGGTGTTGTCGAACGACGGCCTGGTGACGGCGGCCACGGCGGGACTGGCGAGGGAGGACGCGGAGCACCTGGCGGCCGTGGCGGCCGGCCTGCAGAGCCTCGCGAAGGGCTCCGGACGGCACTTCCGGGCGGGTGAGGTGCGTCAGACGATGGTGGAGTACGACGAGGGGTTCCTCTTCGTCGTGGCGGCGGGCTCGGGCAGTTGCCTGTGCGCGCTCAGTGCCGCTGAGGCGGACATCGTCCAGGTCGCGTACGAGATGACGCTGCTGGTCAACCGGGTGGGTGAGCACTTGGGCGTCGCGGAGCGACGGATCACCGGAGGCTGAGGGGCGGGGGTCGGGGGTCGGGGGTCGGGGGTCGGGGGTCGGTCCGGGTTATCCACAGGGCCGGCGGGCTTTCGTCGCGTTGGGTTACGGTCTTCACACAGAGTGATCGCCACTCGTGGGGGAGGGCCGTGATGAAGACAGTGTTGAACACCGTGGTGATGAGTGCTGCGGCGAATGCCGTGACGACGACCGCGATGGACACCCTGACGCCAGTGCAAGCACCAGCACCAGCACCAGCGCAGGCGGAAGCGGTAGCGAACACGAACGCGGACGCGGTATCGGCCACCGAGGCGTGCGTGCGACCGGCGGCGGCCGCGACGGCCGCGCGGGTCGTGTTCGTGGAGGCGGACCCTCGGGGGGAACCGAGGCCGGACGCCTTGCTCGGTGGGGTCCGGGCGGCGGGGGAACTGGGATTGGGACGGGCGGAGTTCGCGCGCGCCGTGCAACTGGGGCTGGTACGGGCCGGCCCGCGGGCGGTGGGCGGCGCGGCCCGCTTCACCCGGGCGGAACTGGACCGGGTCAAGGCGGCCGAGGGCTTCCCGGACGCGTTGCGCGCCCGGGTCGAGACGGTGGCAGGGGCCGATGCCGGAGCGAGGTTGCTGGGGATCGGGCCGAGCCGCTTCACCCGTCTCGCGCGCTGCGGACACCTCACCCCGGTCGGGTACCGGGTCAACCGCTACCGCGTCGTCGTATGGCTCTATCTGGGCGCGGAACTGAGGGAGTTCGCCGCCGAGCGGCCGGGGGTGCTGCGCGGGGCCGCGTCCGAGGCGGACCGGGAGCTGATCGGCGCCCGGGCGGACCTGCGGCCCGTCCGATGGCGCGACCGGCACGTGGGCCTGCTGCTGAGACGGACCTCCGATCCGTGGGAGCGGGCGGCCGTGCTGGCCTCCGTCCTCCCCGAGGAGCAGGTCCGGAGCGCGGTACCTGATCCGGCCGAGCGGATCGTGCTGGCCGCGCTCGCCCCGCCCCCGCCCTACGGCCACCCGCAGGTGCCGGCGGCCGCGGCGGTGGCACGGCGGCTCCTGCGGGCGCAGCCACCCGACGAGATCGAGCGGTACCGCGTCGGCCTGGACCTCGCTCTGGTCAGTGCCCGAGGTCAGTCGAACGTGACGGGCGACAGGGGGCCGACGTAGACCCAGGCGCCGTCCTCGCGGGAGAAGGCGCTGTGCTCGTGCAGGGAGCCCGTATGACCGCCTTCGCGGTAGTGCGCGCGGAACTCCACGGAGCCCTCCGTCTCGAACATGCCGCCCCGCGCGGTGGCGAGGATCTCCAGGCGCTCCCACCGCTGTTCGGGATCCAGGTCGAGCCGGCGCGGGCGGGTCGAGGAGTGCCAGGAGCGCATCAGGTAGGCGGTGTCGCCGAGCGCGAAGGCGCTGAAGCGCGAACGCATCAACAGCTCGGCGGTGGGCGCCTGGCCGCCCGCGAGGAAGCGACCGCAGCACGCCGGATAGGCGGTGGGCAGCCCGCAAGGACAGGGGAGGGCCGGGGTGGGCATGGGTGTGCTCGGTTCTTCCGGTGAGGAGGGCGGACGGCGGCCACCGCGGCGGACGCCCGCCGCGGCGGCGGTGACCACTGACGTGACGGGTGGCTCGCCGGCGGTTACTGGGGCGACACGGCCGGCTTGGCCGCGTCGGACGCGTACGGGCGGAACAGGCCCTCCTGGACCACGGAGACCAGCAGCCTGCCCTCGACGTCGTAGATCCGGCCCCGGGCCAGCCCGCGACCGCCGTGGGCGATGGGCGACTCCTGGTCGTACAGGAACCACTCGTCCGCCCGGAAGGGCCGGTGGAACCACATGGCGTGGTCCAGGGAGGCCATGTCGAAACCGCGCATGCCCCACAGGGGTTCGACCGGGATGCGCACGGCGTCGAGGAGGGTCATGTCACTGGCGTAGGTGAGGGCGCAGGTGTGCACGAGCGGGTCGTCGCCCAGCGGGCCGACCGCCCGCATCCACACCGCGCTGCGCGGGTCGGCGTCCTTGAGGTCCTCCGGGGTCCAGCGCAGCCGGTCCACGTAACGGATGTCGAAGGGCTGGCGGCGGGCCATCCGCTCCAGCGCCTCCGGCAGCGCGCCCAGGTGCTCGCGGATCTCGTCCGCGACCTTCGGGAGGTCGTCCGGGTGCGGGAAGTCGAGGCGAGGGGGCAGTTGGTGCTCGATGCCGCCCTCTTCGGGGTGATGGAAGGAAGCGGTCAGATTGAAGATGGTCTTGCCCTGTTGGACCGCGGTGACCCGGCGCGTGGTGAAGGAACGCCCGTCGCGCACCCGCTCCACCTGGTACACGATCGGCACGCCGGGGATGCCCGGACGCAGGAAGTACGCGTGGAGGGAGTGGACCGGACGGTCGCTCTCGGTGGTGCGGCCCGCCGCGACCAGGGCCTGGCCGGCCACCTGCCCGCCGAAGACGCGTTGGAGGGATTCCTGCGGGCTGGCGCCCCGGAAGATGTTGACCTCGATCTGCTCCAGGTCGAGCAGGTCGACGAGTCTCTCGGCGGGGTTCGTCATCAGAGGTTCTCCACTGTCGGGTCCGGCGGGAACGGCGGGTCCCTCGGATGCCGGGGCCGCGTCGGGTACGGAGGGCTTGTCGGCGGCTGGGGGGCCGTCGGGTGTGAGCGGTCCGTCGGGCGGGACGGCCGCCTACGGGGGCGGGTCAGAGTTGGCCGAGCTCGCCGACCGAGGTGACCCGGAGCACGGCCCGACCCTCCTCGTCGGACGCCGCGAGGTCGACCTCGGCACTGATGCCCCAGCCATGGTCACCGTTCGGGTCGGCGAAGGTCTGGCGGACGCGCCACAGCCCGTGCGCCGGATCCTCCTCGATCTGCAGGAGCTTGGGGCCGCGGGCGTCGGGACCCGTACCGAGGTCGTCGTACTCGTCCCAGTAGCCGTCCATGGCCTCGCCCCAGGCATCGGCGTCCCAACCGGACTCGGCGTCCAGCTCGCCCAACACGTTGACGTGGTCCAGGGCCGCCAGCTCGACCCGGCGGAACATGGCGTTGCGGACCAGCACGCGGAACGCGCGGGAGTTCGCCGTGACCGGCTTGACCTGGTCGGCCTTCTCCTGGGCCTGCTCCGCCGTCTCCACCTCCGGGTTCGCCAACTGCTCCCACTCGTCCAGCAGGCTGGAGTCGACCTGCCGGACCAGCTCGCCCAGCCAGGCGATGAGGTCCTGGAGGTCCTCGGACTTCAGGTCGTCCGGGATGGTGTGGTCCAGCGCCTTGTACGCGCCGGCCAGGTAGCGCAGCACGATGCCCTCGGTGCGGGCCAGCTCGTAGTGGGAGGTGAACTCGGTGAAGGTCATCGCCCGCTCGTACATGTCGCGGACGATCGACTTCGGGGAGACGGGGTGGTCCCGGACCCACGGGTGGCTCTTGCTGTACACGTCGTAGGCGTGGAGCAGCAGCTCTTCGAGCGGCTTGGGGTAGGTGACCTCCTGGAGCCGCTCCATCCGCTCCTCGTACTCGATCCCGTCGGCCTTCATGGCGCCGATCGCCGTGCCGCGTTCCTTGTTCTGCTGCGCGGCCAGGATCTGGCGCGGGTCGTCCAGGGTCGACTCGACGACGGAGACCATGTCCAGGGCGTAGGACGGGGACTCGGGGTCCAGCAGGTCGAAGGAGGCCAGCGCGAAGGTCGACAGCGGCTGGTTCAGCGCGAAGTCCTGCTGGAGGTCGACGGTGAGCCGGATGGTGCGGCCCTCGGCGTCCGGGGTGTCGAGCTTCTCGACGACCCCGCCGTCCAGCAGCGAACGGTAGATCGCGATCGCCCGGCGGATGTGCCGCAGCTGCGCCTTGCGCGGCTCGTGGTTGTCCTCCAGCAGGTGGCGCATCGCCTTGAAGGCGTCGCCCGGTCGGGCGATGACCGACAGCAGCATGATGTTGGTGACCTTGAAGCGCGAGGTCAGCGGTTCCGGATCGGCGCCGATCAGCTTCTCGAAGGTGGTGTCCGACCAGGCCACGAAGCCCTCGGGGGCCTTCTTGCGGACCACCTTGCGGCGCTTCTTCGGGTCGTCGCCGGCCTTCGCCAGGGCCTTCTCGTTCTCGATGACGTGCTCGGGCGCCTGCGCGACCACGAACCCGGCCGTGTCGAAGCCCGCCCGGCCGGCCCGGCCGGCGATCTGGTGGAACTCGCGGGCGCGCAGCGTGCGGACCCGGTTGCCGTCGTACTTGGTGAGGGCGGTGAACAGCACCGTGCGGATCGGTACGTTCACGCCGACGCCCAGGGTGTCGGTGCCGCAGATGACCTTCAGCAGACCGGCCTGCGCCAGCTTCTCGACGAGACGCCGGTACTTGGGCAGCATGCCGGCGTGATGGACGCCGATGCCGTGGCGGACGTAGCGGGAGAGGTTCTGGCCGAACTTCGTGGTGAAGCGGAAGTTGCCGATCAGCTCCGCGATCTTGTCCTTCTCCTCGCGGGTGCACATGTTGATGCTCATCAGCGACTGCGCCCGCTCGACCGCCTGGGCCTGGGTGAAGTGCACGATGTACACCGGGGACTGTCGGGTCTCCAACAGCTCGGTGATGGTGTCGGTGATCGGCGTGGTCACGTACTCGTACGACAGCGGCACGGGCCGGGTCGCCGAGCGGACCACCGAGGTGGGCCGGCCGGTGCGCCGGGTCAGGTCCTCCTCGAACCGCTTCATGTCGCCGAGGGTCGCCGACATCAGGATGAACTGGGCCTGCGGGAGCTCCAGCAGCGGGATCTGCCAGGCCCAGCCGCGGTCCGCCTCGGCATAGAAGTGGAACTCGTCCATGACGACCTGGCCGATGTCGGCGTACTTGCCGTCGCGCAGGGCGATGGAGGCGAGCACCTCGGCCGTGCAGCAGATCACCGGGGCGTCGGCGTTCACGGAGGCGTCACCGGTCAGCATGCCGACGTTCTCGGTGCCGAACATCTTGCACAGGTCGAAGAACTTCTCCGAGACCAGCGCCTTGATCGGAGCGGTGTAGAAGGTGACCTTGTCCTGGGCCAGCGCGGTGAAGTGGGCGCCCGCCGCGACCAGGCTCTTGCCGGAGCCGGTCGGCGTGGAGAGGACCACGTTCGCCCCGGAGACGACCTCGATCAGTGCCTCCTCCTGCGCCGGGTACAGGGTGATGCCCTGGTCCTCCGCCCACGAGGAGAAAGCCTCGAAGAGGGCATCGGGGTCGGCGTTCGGCGGGATCTGATCAATGAGGGTCACACCCCCCATCTTGCCTGGCTTCCCCCCGGATCCGGGAACCGGCGGACCAGAGGAAGATCACCGCCGGTACGCTGAGCCGTCCGGGCGGCCCGATCGACACTTTCCACAGGGCGCCCACACCGAGTTACCTGGGCGGGGAACGAGCATGATGGGTCCGGCGCACTCACTGTCGGGAGCAGCGGCCTGGTTGGGAGTGGGCGCCGCCGCGGCCGCCTACGGGCAGCCGATGCCGTGGCCGGTCCTCGTCGTCGGCGCGCTCATCTGCGCGGGAGCCGCCCTCGCCCCCGACCTCGACCACAAGTCGGCGACGATCTCCCGCGCCTTCGGCCCCCTCTCCCGGGTCCTGTGCGAGATCGTCGACAAGATCTCGTACGCCGTCTACAAGGCGACCCGCTCCCCGCGCGACGCCCGCCGCACCGGCGGTCACCGCACCCTGACCCACACCTGGCTCTGGGCCGTCCTCATCGGCGGGGGATCCTCCGCCCTCGCGGTCACCACCGACCGCTGGGGTGTCCTCGTCCTGCTCTTCGTCCACCTCGTGCTGGCCGTCGAGGGGTTGCTGTGGCGGGCGGCCCGGATGTCGAGCGACGTCCTGGTCTGGCTGCTCGGCGCGACCAGTGCGTGGATCCTGGCCGGGGTCCTCGACCAGCCGGGCAACGGCGCGGGCTGGCTGTTCACCGAGCCGGGCCAGGAGTACCTGTGGTTGGGCCTTCCCATCCTGCTCGGCGCCCTGGTCCACGACGTCGGCGACGCCCTGACCGTGTCGGGCTGCCCCATCCTGTGGCCGCTGCCGATCGCCGGGAAGCGTTGGTACCCGATCGGCCCGCCCAAGATGATGCGCTTCCGCGCCGGCAGCTGGGTCGAGCTGAAGGTCCTGATGCCCGTGTTCATGGTGCTCGGCGGGGTGGGCGGCGCGGCCGCCCTGAACCTCTTCTAGGGCGCCGAGGCGCTGCGGCGCCGCGGCACCCACCGGCCGAGGGCCGGCCACCGTGAGGCCGTCTGGTCAGGCGTGTTCCGGGCGGACATCATCTGCTCCCACGAGCCGTGGGAGCCGCCGGCTCGCGCGACGTCCGGGGGGACTCATGGCCGGCGGCGGCAGAACGCTCGCCGCGGGCGCGGCGGTGATGGTCCTCGCGGCGCTCGCCCTCGCCCCACCCGCCCACGCGGGATGCGGGGGCGACCGGCACGGCCGCCGCGTCGGGGACGCTGTGCAGGCCGGCGCTGCGCGTACTGGAGTCGCTGCCGGGGCCGGACGGGGCAATCCCCGGGTGTACACCGACCAGGTGAACGGCGTCGGAGCGGCCGATCTGTCCGTCGGGGTCTCCCGGGAGAAGGCCGCCTACTGGCTCGGCGCCGCCGTGCACGCCATACCGCTGCCGGCCGGGCCGGCGGGGCAGCGTCGAAGCCGTCAACCGGCACGGCCTCATGGTCGGCACGTTCACCACCCCCGCCGGCCGCAGGGCCTTCGCCCACCGGGCGGGCGCCCGGGCGGTCGGACTGCTCCCGGGCGGGGGGACATCAGCCCCCGCACGGGGTCTCGGTCGGTCTCGCCACCACCTACGACCCGCCCGTGGACACGGTCGTCCGGGCCCAGTACTGGACCGGCAGCGGCCCGATGCGGCCCTCCGCGGGCTGAGCGCCACGGGCCACACCGCCGCGTACGCCGTCGGCGACGACGACCGGGTCGGCGGGGTCGCGTGGGACGCCGGGAACGTGGCCCGGCCCGTCGTGTGGACCTGCGCGGGTCGGCAGGCGTACGAACCAGTGGCGGCGGCCCTACCGGCCGCCCGCAGGCGACGACGGCCGGCTCGCTCGTCCTTGCCGGGTCGTGCCGGTCGGCCCGTGTCGTTCGGTCCCGTGGATCCGGGGCGGGCGGCGCGGTACTGAACGACGCGGGCCGGACAGGATCCGGCAGGGACGGCCCCGGCGCACGAGCTACCGCCCGGGCGTACGGAGGTGCCGGCCCCGCCGCCGGACATGACCAGCCGAACGGACGGAGTCGCCGACCACCTGGGACCACCGCGGCCCCCCACGGGCCGGTGACGCCGCCGCCCCAACCGGTCGGCCCCGGTCAGCCGTGCCAGGAGCGCCACAGGGCCGCGTACGCCCCGTCGGCCGCCACCAGCTCGTCGTGCGAGCCCAGTTCGCTGATGCGGCCCGCCTCGACCACCGCGATCACGTCCGCGTCGTGCGCGGTGTGCAGGCGGTGGGCGATCGCGATGACCGTACGGCCGTCCAGCACCCGGGCCAGCGACCGCTCCAGGTGCCGGGCCGCACGCGGGTCCAGCAGCGAGGTCGCCTCGTCCAGCACCAACGTGTGCGGGTCGGCCAGCACCAGCCGGGCCAGCGCGACCTGCTGCGCCTGCGCCGGGGTCAGCGCGCTGCCGCCCGAGCCGACCTCGGTGTCCAGCCCGGACTCCAGGGACCGGGCCCATCCGTCCGCGTCCACCGCGCCCAGCGCCGCCCACAGTTCGGAGTCGTCCGCGCCCGACCGGGCCAGACGCAGGTTGTCCCGCAGCGAGCCCACGAACACGTGGTGCTCCTGGTTGACCAGGGCCACGTGCTCGCGCACCCGTTCCGCCGGCATGCCCGACAGCCGGGCGCCGCCCAGGGTCACCTCGCCGGTCCGGGGCGCGTAGATGCCCGCCAGCAGCCGGCCCAGCGTCGACTTGCCCGCGCCCGAGGGCCCGACCAGCGCCATGCGGGTGCCCGGAGGCACGGCCATGGACACCCGGTGCAGGACGTCCACACCCTCCCGGTAGCCGAAGTGGACCTCGTCGGCCCGGACTTCGCGGCCCTGCGGGGAGAGCGCGCCGTCACCGGCCGCCGGCTCGATCTCGTGGACGCCCACCAGCCGGGCCAGCGACACCTGGGCGATCTGCAGTTCGTCGTACCAGCGCAGGATCAGGCCGATCGGGTCGACCATCATCTGCGCCAACAGGGCGCCGGTGGTCAGCTGCCCGACCGTCATCCAGCCCTGGAGGACGCAGTAGCCGCCGATCATCAGCACCGAGCCGAGGATCGTCACGTAGGTGACGTTGATGACGGGGAAGAGCACCGTCCGCAGGTACAGGGTGTACCGCTCCCAGGCCGTCCACTCCTTGATCCGCTGCTCCGACAGAGCGATCCGGCGCCGGCCCAGACGGTGTGCCTCGACGGTGCGCCCGGCGTCGACGGTCTCGGTGAGGACCGCCGCGACCGCCGCGTACCCGGCCGCCTCCGAGCGGTACGCCGACGGCGCCCGCTTGAAGTACCAGCGGCAGCCGATCACCAGCACCGGCAACGCCACCAGCGCTGCCAGGGCCAGCGGCGGCGCGGTCACGGCGAGTGCCGCGAAGAGCAGTCCGGCCCACACCACGCCGATGGCGAGCTGCGGCACGGCCTCGCGCATCGCGTTGGCCAACCGGTCGATGTCGGTGGTGATGCGGGACAGCAGGTCACCGGTGCCGGCCCGTTCCAGGACGCCCGGCGGCAGGCCGACCGAGCGCACCAGGAAGTCCTCGCGCAGGTCGGCCAGCATCTCCTCGCCGAGCATCGCCCCGCGCAGCCGCACCAGCCGGACGAAGCCGGTCTGGACGACCAGGGCCAGCGCGAACAGCAGCCCCACGCGCTCCAGTCGGAGGTCGCGCGCCCCCGCCGCGAGTTCGTCCACGACCCGGCCCAGCAGGTACGGGCCGACCATGGAGGCGATTACCGCGACGGCGTTGACGGTCACCAGGATCAGCAATGCCCCCCGGTGGCGGAGGAACAGGCCGCGCACATAGCCCCGCACGGTCGCCGACGAACCCACGGGCAGCGTCGCGGCCGTCTCGGGGGCCGCCGGATCGTACTCCGGAGGCGCTACGCCGATCATGCGGATTCCTCGATCTCTGTGAGTTCCTCTTCCAGCCGGTCCATCCCGGCTCCGGACGGGTCGGACCGGTCCATCCCGGCTCCGGACCGGTCGGGTCGGTCCGGTTCGCGGGTGACGACGGCCCGGTAGCGCGGTTCGTCCCGCAGCAGTTCGCGGTGCGTGCCCGCGGGCAGGGCCCGGCCCTCATGGACGAGCACCACCCGGTCGGCCCGGTCCAGGAGCAGCGGCGAGGACGCCAGCACCACCGTGGTCCGGCCCGTGCGCAGGGCCCTGATCCCGTCGGCGATCCGCGCCTCGGTGTGCGAGTCGACGGCCGAGGTCGGCTCGTCCAGCACCAGCACCTCCGGGTCGGTGACCAGTGACCTGGCCAGCGCGAGGCGTTGGCGCTGCCCGCCCGAGAGGGACCGCCCGCGTTCGGTGATCCGCGCGTCCATCGGGTCGGTGACCCCGTCGGGCGCCGACTGCAACAGGGCCTCCAGGACGTCGGCGCACTGGGCCGCCGCCAGCGCCGCCGCGGGCTCCACGCCGCCCGAGGCCGGCACGTCGAACAGTTCGCGCAGCGTCCCGGACAGCAGCACCGGATCCTTGTCCTGTACGAGGACCAGCGTGCGCGCCGTGTCCAGCGCGAGGTCGTCCAGCGCGACCCCGCCGAGCAGCACCGACGGCTCCTCGGCCGTACCGCCGCCGGCCGGTACGGGTTGCCCGCCGAGGCGCTCGGCGAGCCGGCCCGCCACGTCCGGGTCCCCGCACACGACGGCCGTGAGCCGGCCCGCCGGAACCAACAGTCCGGTTTCGGGGTCGTACAGGTCCCCGCCCGGCGCGGGCGCGTCCGGAACAACGGGATCCCGGCCGATGCCGATGCCGATGCCGCTTCCCGTGCCCGGCTCCGCCGCGCCTTCCACCTCGGCGTCCGTACGCGTCAGCGACAGCACCCGGGCCGCCCGCTGGGCGGAGGGGCGCGAGAAGGAGTAGGCCATGGCGATCTCCTCCACGTTCCTGAGCGGGTACAGCATCAGGGACACCGCGCTGAACACGGCGACGAGTTCGCCGATGTCCAGCCGACCGGCGAGCACGAGTGAGGAGCCGTACCAGACCACCGTGATCAGCAACAGACCCGGCAGGAACACCTGGATGGCCGAGATCAGCGCCCACATCCGGGCGCTGCGCACGGCCGCGGACCGGACCTGCTGGGAGGCCTCGCGGTAGCGGCCGAGGAAGAGTTCCTCGCCGCCGATGCCCCGCAGCACCCGCAGGCCCGCGACGGTGTCGGAGGCGAGCTCGGTGGCCCGGCCGGCCTTCTCGCGCTGGAAGTCGGCGCGCCGGGTGGCCCGGGGGAGCAGCGGCAGTGAGGCGAGCGCCAGCACGGGCATGCCCACGGCCACGACCACGCCGAGCGCCGGCGCGTAGACGACGAGACCCACGCAGACGATCACGAGGGCGAGGGCGGCCGCCAGGAACCGGGAGACGGCCTCCACGAACCAGCCGATCTTCTCCACGTCACCGGTGGAGACGGCGACCACCTCACCGGCCGCCACCCGTCGGGTCAGCGCCGCGCCGAGCTCGGCCGTCCGGCGGGCGAGCAGTTGCTGCACCCGGGCGGCGGCGGTGATCCAGTTGGTGACGGCCGTGCGGTGCAGCATCGCGTCGCCCACCGAGATGGCGATGCCGAGCAGCACGATCAGGGCGCCGACGAGCAGCAGCCGCCGGCCGTCGCCCTTGACGACCGCCTCGACGCCGAAACCCACCGCGAACGGCAGGCCGGCGATGCCGCAGTGGTGCAGGAGGCCCCAGGTGAGGCTCTTGGCCTGTCCGCCGAGTTGCCCCCTGCCCAGCCACAGCAGGAAGCGGGGGCCGGAACGGGCGTCGGGTACCCCGGGGTCCGGATACGGAAGATCGCTGATCTGCATGACGCCCCATGACTGGTCGAGTGGTTCAAGCCACGCAAGGTTCGCCTTTCGGACCAGGCCCGGGCAATCGATTTTCCGGCCCGGACGGGGCTCCGGGAGGAGCCCTCCCGCTCCGGAGCGCGCACTCCGGCGCACCCGCGGGGCGCGTGTCGGCCCCTGTTCGGCTCAGGGGCGGGTGGCCCGTTCCAGTTCGAGCAGGACCGAGTGGTAGCTCCGTCCGGTGGCCCGGTCCATGCCCACCTCGCACATCCGGTTCGCCGACAGGTGCGCGTCGAAGGAACGCGCCGTCACCTCCCGGGCCTCCGAGGCCGTGGCGGAGGCGGTCAGCTCCGGATGGAGCATGCCGCGATCGCCCGCGAACGCGCAGCAGCCCGCGTCGTCCGGCACCACCACCTCCTCGGCGCAGGCTTCGGCGACCGCGCGCAGCTGCGCCTCGTCGTCGAGGTGCCGCATCGAGCAGGTGGGGTGCAGGACGGCCGAGCCCACGGTCCGGCGGACCTCCAGGCGCGGCAGCAGCTCCTCCGCCGCCCAGACGACCGAGTCGACGACCCGTAGGGCGGCGTGGAGTTCGCGGTTGTCATCCGTCAGGTACGGCACCACCTCGTGGGCGATGCCCAGCGTGCAGGAGGACGCGTCGACCACCAGCGGCAGCAGGCCCCCGGCCGTCCAGCCCCAGGCGGCCTCGACGATCCGGTTGGCCATCACCCGGTTGCCGGCCTCGTAGCCCTTGGAGTGCCAGATCGTCGCGCAGCAGGTGCCCGTGACGTCGTCCGGGATCCACACGGGCCTCCCGGCCCGCTCCGACACGGCCACCACGGCCTCGGGCAGGGCCGGGCCGGGCCGCCCGTCCGGGCCGCCGAAGATCCGGTTGACGCAGGCCGGGTAGTACACGGCGGTCGCGGTGAGCCGGTCGGTCGCGGGCAGCCGGCGGGCGGCGGGCCCCGGGATCTGCGGCAGCCAGGCGGGCACCAGGTCCGGACGTACAACCTTGCGGGCGGTCGCCGTCACGGCGCCGAGCACCCGGTCCGAGACCGCGTCCGGGAGTGCGCCGGCGGCGGCCACGGCAAGGCGGGCGGCGGCCTCCACCGTACGGAACCGCCGGGCCGCCAGCGCCGCGACCCGCTCCTCGCGCGGGCTGTGCCGGCGGTGGCGGAAGTCCTTCATCAGCGCCCCGGTGTCGATGCCGACGGGGCAGGCGATCCGGCAGGTGGAGTCGCCGGCGCAGGTGTCGACGGCGTCGTAGCCGTAGGACCCGAGGAGCCCGTCGAGCACGGCGGACCCGGGTTCCTGGCGCACCATCTCGCGCCGCAGCGCGATCCGCTGGCGCGGCGTGGTCGTCAGGTCCTCGCTGGGGCAGGTCGGTTCGCAGAACCCGCACTCGATGCAGGGGTCGGCGACCGCCTCCACCCGCGGGATCGTCTTCAGGCCGCGCAGGTGGGCCCGGGGGTCCCGGTCGAGCAGCACGCGCGGGGCGAGGACACCGTCCGGGTCGACGATCCGCTTGGTGCGCCACATCAACGCGGTGGCCTCGGGACCCCACTCCAGCTCCAGGAAGGGGGCCATGTTGCGGCCGGTGGAGTGCTCGGCCTTCAGGGAGCCGTCGAACCGCTCCACGGTGAGCCGGCAGAACGCCTCCATGAAGGCCGCGTACCGGTGGACGTCGGCGGGTTCCGCGGCGTCGAAGGCGAGCAGGAAGTGCAGGTTGCCGTGCGCCGCATGACCGGCGACGGCCGCGTCGAACCCGTGCTCCTCCTGTAGGGCCAGGAGCGCTTCGCAGGCCTCGGCGAGCCGGGACGGCGGCACGGCGAAGTCCTCGGTGATCAAGGTGGTGCCCGGGGGCCGGGCGCCCCCGACCGCGGTGACGAAGGCCTTGCGGGCCTTCCAGTAGCCGGAGATCGTCCTCGGGTCGCTGGTGAAGGCGTTCGTCACCGAGGGGACGGGCGCCACGAGTTCCAGCGCCGGCAGCACCGCGGCCGCGCGCCGTTCCAGGACGGCGCGCCCCGCCGCGTCCGGAGCCCGGAACTCCACGAGCAGGGCAGCCGTTTCCTTGGGCAGCCGCGCCCAGTCGGCGGGCACCCCGGCGACGCTGACGGACGCGCGCAGCGTGTTGCCGTCCATCAGCTCGACGGCGAGGGCGCCGGCCGCGGTGAACAGCGGGACGGCGGCCGCCGCGGCGGGCAGCGAGGGGAAGAAGAGCAGGGCGCTCGTCAGCTCGCGGTCGAGCGGGACGGTGTCGAAGACGACCTCGGAGATGAAGCCGAGCGTGCCCTCGGAGCCGACCATCAGGCCGCGCAGGATCTCGACGGGCGTGGCGCCGTCCAGGTAGGCGTCCAGCCGGTACCCGGTGGTGTTCTTGATCTCGTACTTGGCGCGGATCCGGGCCACGAGCGCCGGATCGGCCTCGATCTCCGCCTTGATCGCCATCAGGCCGTGGCACAGGGCCGGTTCGGCGCGGGCCAGTTCCTCCTCCGCGAGCGGGTCGGCGGTGTCCACGACGGTGCCGCTCGGCAGGACCACGGTGAGGGAGGAGAGGGTGCGGTACGAGTTGCGGGTGGTCCCCGCCGTCATGCCCGAGGCGTTGTTCGCGACGACGCCGCCGACCGTGCAGGCGATGGCGCTGGCGGGGTCGGGCCCCAGGATCCGGCCGTGCCGGGCGAGCGCGGCGTTGGCCCGCAGGACGGTGGTGCCCGGTCCGATGCGGGCGCGGCGCCCGCCGTCGAGGACCTCCACGCCCGTCCAGTGGCGGCGTACGTCGACCACTATGTCCTCGCCCTGGGCCTGCCCGTTGAGGGAGGTCCCGGCCGCCCGGAAGACCACGTCGCGCTGCTTGCCGTGGGCGTACGACAGGACGGCGGAGATGTCGTCGATGTCCTCGGCGACCACCACGACCTGCGGCACGAACCGGTACGGCGAGGCGTCGGTGGCGTAGCGGACCAGGTCGGAGACCTTCCACAGCACCTTTTCCGGGCCCAGCAGCCCGGTCAGCTCCGTGCGCAGGGCGTACGGGGTGCCGGCGGCCAGTCGGTCCGGCACCCGGTCGGGGGCGGGGGCGCCCGCGCCGTGCGGGCGCAGTGCGCCGGGCTTCGGTTCCCACAGCGGCATCTCGCGACCCCTCGTCCGTCTCGGCGGCGCCCGCGGACCACCGGCCCGGCGCCGGAGCCCGGATCAGCAGGGGCGCTCCGCCGGGACGTCCGCCAGCGCGTTCAGCAGCCCGCCGAGCACCTCGCGCTGTTCGGCGGTCAATGGAGCCAGGATCTCCTCCGCCGCGTCGGTTCGCGCGTTGCGCAGACGGCGCAGCGTGGCGCGGCCGGTTTCGGTGAGCTCGATCCGGATGACGCGGCGGTTCGCCGGGTCGGGCGCCCGGCGCACGCAGTCGGCCGCCTCCAAGGCGTCCACCAGGGTGGTGACGGCCCGCGGCACGACCTCCAGACGTGCGGCCAGATCGGCCATCCGGGGCGGTCGCTCGCCGCCGTGGTGGGCGACGAGGCGCAGCAGCCGGCCCTGGGCCGGGGTGATCCCGAGTGGTTCCATGTGGTGTTTCTGTATGCGGTGGAGCCGCCGCGTCAGACGCAGCAGCTGCTCGGCGAGGACGCCGCCCGTGGTGTCGCTCTCGGAACCGGTGCTCATACTGGGAACAGTACCAGGACCGGATTCATTGTGAGCATAGGTAACAATGAGCTAAGCTCATCGGAGTCTCGTCAGAAGGAGGCCCATGCGCCCCGAAGAACCGAAGTGGACACCATCGAACGAAGCCCTCGACCCCACCCGCCCCGGTCCCGCCGAGCGGCCCCGCGAGCTGCGCCGGATCGTCGGCCTGTTCCGGCCCTACCGCGGCCGGCTCGCCGTCGTGGGCTCCCTGGTGGCCGCCTCCTCGCTGGTCGGCGTCGCCTCGCCGTTCCTGCTCAAGGAGATACTCGACGTCGCGATACCCGAGGGCCGCACCGGTCTGCTGAGCCTGCTCGCCCTCGGCATGATCCTGACCGCGGTCGTCACCAGCGTGTTCGGTGTGCTCCAGACGTACATCTCCACGACCGTCGGCCAGCGCGTGATGCACGACCTGCGCACCGCCGTCTACGCCCAGCTCCAGCGGATGCCGCTGGCCTTCTTCACCCGCACCCGCACCGGTGAGGTGCAGTCCCGCATCGCCAACGACATCGGCGGCATGCAGGCGACGGTGACCTCCACGGCGACCTCCCTGGTGTCGAACCTGACCGCGGTGATCGCCTCCGTCGTCGCGATGCTCGCGCTCGACTGGCGGCTCACCGTCGTGTCCCTGCTCCTGTTGCCGGTCTTCGTGTGGATCAGCCGCCGGGTCGGTCACGAACGCAAGCGGATCACGACGCAGCGGCAGAAGCAGATGGCCGCGATGGCGGCCACGGTCACCGAGTCCCTCTCCGTGAGCGGGATCCTGCTCGGCCGCACCATGGGCCGCTCGGAGTCCCTCACCGCTGCCTTCTCCGAGGAGTCCGAGAAGCTGGTCGGGCTCGAAGTGCGCTCCAGCATGGCCGGGCGGTGGCGGATGTCCACGATCGGCATCGTCATGGCCGCCATGCCCGCCCTCATCTACTGGGCGGCCGGCATCGCCCTGCAGACGGGCGCCCCCTCGCTCTCCGTCGGCACCCTCGTCGCCTTCGTCACACTCCAGCAGGGCCTGTTCCGGCCCGCTGTGAGCCTGCTGTCGACCGGCGTGCAGATCCAGACCTCCCTCGCCCTGTTCGCCCGCATCTTCGAGTACCTCGACCTGCCGGTGGACATCACCGAGAAGGCGGACCCGGTCCGGCTGGAGCGGGCGAGGGGCGAGGTCCGCCTGGAGGACGTGCACTTCGCGTACGAGGCCGAGAGCGGCCCGACGCTCACGGCGATCGACATCACGATCCCCGCGGGCGGCTCCCTCGCCGTCGTCGGCCCGACCGGCTCCGGCAAGAGCACCCTGAGCTACCTGGTGCCGCGGCTGTACGACGTCACCGGCGGCCGGATCGCCCTCGACGGGGTGGACGTGCGCGACCTCGACTTCGACTCGCTGGCCCGCTCCATCGGCGTGGTCTCCCAGGAGACCTACCTCTTCCACGCCTCCGTCGCCGACAACCTGCGCTTCGCCAAGCCGGACGCCACCGACGAGGAGATCGTCGAGGCGGCCCGCGCCGCCCAGATCCACGATCACATCGAGTCCCTGCCCGACGGGTACGAGACGCTCGTCGGCGAACGCGGCTACCGGTTCTCCGGAGGCGAGAAGCAGCGCCTGGCCATCGCCCGGACCATCCTGCGCGATCCGCCGGTGCTCATCCTCGACGAGGCCACCAGCGCCCTCGACACCCGTACGGAGCACGCCGTGCAGCAGGCCATCGAGCACCTCTCCCGCGGCCGCACCACCATCACCATCGCGCACCGCCTCTCCACCGTCAGGGACGCCGACCAGATCGTGGTCCTGGACGACGGCCGCATCGCCGAACGCGGTACGCACGAGGAACTGATCGGGGCCGACGGCCGCTACGCCGCGCTGGTCCGGCGGGACCGGGACGCGGCCCTCACCCCCGCCCCCGCCCTGGTCGCGATCGCGGAAGCGGGTCGGGCCGGTCGGGGTCCCGCCGAGGAGCAGGCGCCGACTCCGGTGAACGTGTGATCATCTGACCGGTGCTGGGGTGGAATGCCGGGAATGGCGCACTCGGGCGGTTAGCGTGCCCGCATGCGTCTTGAGTACCGGCAGCCACAGCGCCGCCCCCGGCTCACTCGCCGGGGCCGTCTCGCCTTCTTCCTCGGCACGCTGATCGCGCTGGGGGTCGCGGTCATGCTCCCGCTGTTCCCCCGGGGTCAGGCGCCCGAGAAGCCGCGTCAGTTGGTCATCCCCGAAGGATGGCGGGCCCCGCAGGTCTACACCGCGGTCGACCGCGGACTGGGACTCCCCGCCGGCTCCACGAAGGCGGCCGTCGCCACGGCCGGGCTGGGGCTGCCCCCGGAGGCCAAGGGCAACCCCGAGGGCTACCTGTTCCCGGCGACGTACCCGGTGACCTCGAAGACCGCCCCGGGCGAGCTCCTCGCGTACATGGTGCGGACGGCCAACCAGAAGCTCGCGACGAAGGCCGTCGCCGACGGCGGCAAGGCGCACGGCATGACCGCCTACCAGACGGCCACCCTCGCCAGCATCATCGAGGCGGAGGCCGACACCCCCGCCGACATGGGGAAGGTCGCGCGCGTGGTGCACAACCGGCTCGCGAAGTCGATGCCGCTCCAGATGGACTCCACCATCAACTACGCGCTGAACCGCACCACCGTGGACACCAAGCTCAGCGACACCCGCATCGACCACCCCTTCAACACCTACGAACGCCAGGGCCTGCCCCCCACCCCGATCGACAGCCCCGGCCTGCGGGCCATGGCGGCGGCGGTCGCGCCCACCCCGGGGGACTGGCTGTTCTTCGTCACGGTGAAGCCGGGGGACACCCGCTTCTCGGTGACCTACGAGGAGCACAGGAAGCACGTCGCGGACTTCAACCGGCTGCGGGCCGCGGCGGGCCCCCCGGCGGCCCGGCCCAGCACGACGCCGACCCCGACCGCCCGCGGCGCCTCGGCCCCGCCGACCCGCGGCAGCTGAGCCCGACCGCCGATCCCGGTCCGCTACCCGCCGGTCGCGGCCGGCGCCGGGGTGCGGGTCAGCAGCCGGCGGATCTCGCGGACGGCGGCGCCACCGGCGCGGTTGGCCCCGATCGTGGAGGCGGAGGGGCCGTAGCCGACCAGGTGGATCCGTTCGTCGCGGGCCGCCCGCGTGCCCTCCAACCGGATGCCGCCGCCCGGCTCGCGCAGCCGCAGCGGCGCCAGGTGGTCGACGGCCGCCCGGAAGCCGGTGGCCCACAGGATCACGTCGGCGTCCACGCGCCGGCCGTCGGCCCAGGCGACGCCGGAGTCGGTGATCCGGTCGAACACCGGCAGCCGCTCCAGCACCCCGGAGGCCAGCCCGGCCCGTACGGCATCGGTCAGCGCCAGCCCGGTCACGCCGACCACGCTCTGCGGCGGCAGCCCCCGGCGGACCCGGTCCGCGACGCGCGCCACCGCCTCCCGGCCCTCGGCCTCGCCGAACGCCCCGTCCCGGAAGACGGGCGGCCGCCGCGTCACCCAGGTGGTCTCCGCCCCCGCGGCGGACATCTCCAGCAGGTGCTGCACCGCGGAGGTGCCCCCGCCGACGACCACCACCCGGGCCCCGGCGAACTCCTGCGGTCCCGGGTAGTTCGCGGTGTGCAACTGCCGCCCCCGGAACAGTTCCTGGCCGGGGTGGCGCGGCCAGAACGGCCGGTCCCAGGTGCCGGTGGCGTTGATCAGCGCCCGCGCCGACCACGTACCCGCCGAGGACTCCACCAGGAGCCGCCCCGACGCGCCCTCGCGCACCGCCGAGACGTCCACGGGGCGGCGTACGCGCAGGTCGAAGCGCTCCTCGTAGGCGGCGAAGTAGGCGCCGATCACCTCGGAGGAGGGCCGCAGCGGATCGGCGCCGGTCAGTTCCATGCCGGGCAGGGAGTGCATCCCGTGCACCGTGCCGTAGGTCAGCGACGGCCAGCGGAACTGCCAGGCCCCACCGGGTCGCGGCGCGTGGTCCAGCACCACGTGCCCGATGCCGGCCCGGGCCAGGTGGTAGGCGCCCGACAGGCCCGCCTGACCGGCGCCGACGACCACGACGTCCACCTCTGCCGGTGCCTGCGCGTACCCCGCCGTTTCGTTCACGGTTCTACCAACTCCGGGTGGACGCCGGATCTTCCCGCCGGTACGGGCCCGCGGCCGGAACGGACCGCGGGCGGGGCGGGGCACCCGGCCCGCCCCGCCCGCGGCGAGGGTGAACGTCCGACGGGCCGTCGGGAGGGACCGGCCGTCGGTGGCGGTGCGGGGTCAGGCGGAATCCCTGATCCAGGCCGCCAGTTGCTCCGGGGTGGTCGACGGGTCCGCCACCAGCGTGGCGAGCTCGTCCTCCCGGAAGGTGGCCGTGGTGACGGCCGGGCAGCGGTGGCACGCGTCCACGCCCGTCTGCTGCCACCACTGGCACCGGTTTCGAAGGTGGCACCGTGGGACCGTACGGGGGTCCGCGTCGGCCGCGGGCAGGGCCAGGACGCGCTCCACCAGCGCACAGTCGTCGCCCCGTCGGTTGACGCAGGCGGACACGCAGTGCGAGGCGAAGCGCAGGACCCGGGTCGGCTCGATCCCGTCCGGGAGGGTCGAGAGGACTTCCGGCGCCGGGACCGGATCGGCGAGGTACACCACCCGGCCGTCGGCCGCCGAACGGACGCCGAGGACGACGGACTCGGGAGCCCCGGCCTCGCCGCTCGGACACCAGGTCGGCGCGGTGGCCGAGGTCTGCTCGCTACCCACGGTGCTCACCGCCGCGTCAGCCTTCGACCGCGTCGTAGGACGCGAGCGCCTCACGGCCGACGGGGCCGCCGATGGTGCCCTGGAGCCCGAGGGCCTGCTCGTGCGCCACCGCCTGCGCGAGGTTCTCGTGCAGCTGCTCCACGGACGTGATCCGCGCGCTGCTGGACGAGGTGCCGCCGGCCGCGTTCGCCGCGCCGACCGCCGTGATCGCGATCCCCGCGGCCATCACGACCGCGGCGCCGCCGGCCGCCAGTTTGTTCTTCTTCATCTCCATCGAGCCCTTTCCTGGTCCGGGGCGGCGCGCTGTCCCGCCGCCGAGGCCCGAGACTAGGAGCGGATCTCGGTCCGGAGGGGCAGTTGCCGGGGCAGTTCCCCACCGCCGGCCGGGCCCGCGGGGCGAGCCGGCACCCCGCCCGGACCGTCCTCACGCCGGCCGCCCGCTTCGGGCGGTACGGGCCCTCACGCCGCGTCGCTGCCGGCCGCGTGCGCGGTCAACCAGGTGAGGGCCGCGTCCGCGTCGAACTCGGCCTGCCCGCCCGCGAAGAGCAGGGACGACGCCGCGAAGGCCGGGTCGGCGGCCGTGTCCGCCACGTACGGGACGGCCACGCAGGCCATGCCGGCCGCCCGGGCCGCCGCGGCGCCCGGCGCCGCGTCCTCGATCACCACGCAGTCGGCGGGCTCGACCCCGAGCCGACGGGCCGCCTCCAGGAACACGTCGGGGGCGGGCTTGCCGTGCGCGACCTCCTCCGCGGAGACCACCACCGTCAGTAGCGCGTCCAGCCCGGTGCCGACGAGGACGGCGTCGATGGCCTCGCGGGAGGAGCCCGAGGCGACGGCCATCGCCACGCCCCGCGCGTGCAGCCGCTCCACGAACCGGCGCATCTCGGGGAACACCTCGGTCCGGGTGCGGGCCAGCTCCAGGTAGGCGGCGTTCTGCTCCGCGAGGAGCTGGTCGACGGGCGCCGGCAGGGCGTAGCGCTCCTTGAGGATCTCCAGCGTTTCCAGGGTGCCGATCCCGATGAAGCGGGAGTGCTGCTCCCACGTGAAATCGGGGACGCCGTGCCGCTCCAGGGTGAGCCGCCCGGATTCGTAGTAGTTCGGCTCGCTGTCCACGAGGGTGCCGTCGAGATCGAATATGACGGAAATCATCCGCTGTGCCCGTCCTGCCGGTCGTGTGCCTGTCCACGCCATCCTGTCAGGGTTTGCGTGCCGCTCTGCCCACGGCTTCGACCAGCGGCAGCATGCGGTGCGGCACCCGTTCGCGCAGCGCCACCTCCGTCCGGGTGCGGACCACGCCCGGGAGTCGGATCAGCCGCTGGATCACGTCCTCCAGGTGTGCGTTGTCCCGGGCCGCGACGCGGGTCAACAGGTCGCCGCCGCCCGTGATGGAGAAGGCCTCGATGATCTCCGGCACGGCGGCCAGGGCCTCGCCGACCTCGTCCAGGTGCCCCTGGGTCACCTCGATGTGCACGAAGGCCAGTACGGGATGTCCGAGCGCGGCCGGGGAGAGCGCCGGACCGGTGCCGGTGATCACCCCGGTCCGCTCCAGCCGCTCCAGCCGGGCCTGGAGCGTTCCCCGGGCCACCCCGAGGATCCGGGCGTACTCCCGGACGCTGGTGCGCGGCTGCTCGATCAGCAGGCGCAGGATCCGGGTGTCGAGCTCGTCCACGGCCATGCCGCGACTGTACCAATGGCCCGGTTCCTCCGGATTATCGGCCGCCGGTCCGCGCCGGCGGCATGGGCAGGAAACCGCTGGTCCGGGCCACGTACTCGGCGTATCCCGGCCGTCCCTCCATGTGCCGCTCCAGCAGGCGTTTCCCGCTGCCGCCGATCAGCAGGTACGACATCATCAACGGCGCGACGACGGACACGGCCGCCGCCTGCGTCGACCCGGCGGCCACCAGGAAGATGCCCCACCACACGCAGAAGTCGCCGAAGTAGTTCGGATGCCGGGTCCACGCCCACAGACCGCGGTCCATGATCCTGCCCCGGTTGGCCGGATCGGCCCTGAAACGGGCCAGCTGATGGTCGCCGACCGCCTCGAAGGCGACACCGGTCGCCCACAGCGCCGTCCCCACGACGGCGAGGGCGAGCACGCGCCCGTCCGCGGCGCCGAGCGCGTACGGGCCGGCCTGCACCGGCAGCGAGATCAGCCAGACCAGCGCCCCCTGGAGCAGGTAGACCTTGCGCAGCGCGTACAGGCTCCGATTTCCCGGGGCCCGGGCCAACATCCGCTCGTACCGGGGGTCCTCGCCGTGCCCCCGGCCCCGCCACGCGATGTGCGCCGCCAGCCGCAGGCCCCAGACCACGGTGAGCACCGTCAGCAGCAAACCGCGGCCGACGCCACCGCCCGACATCCCGTACGTGACGAGCGCGACGGCCGCGAAGGCCGCGCCCCACGCCACGTCGGCCCCCCGGTGCATCCTCTTGCGCACGCCCACCGCGAACGCGACGAGCATCACGGCGAGCGCCGCGCCCGCCGATACGGCCAGATTGACCCCGAAAGCGCCCCAGTTCATCGCGCTCCTCCCGCCCCGCCCAGCGACATCCCCGCCTGCGGGACGTGCGGGGGCCCGGGCCGTACGGCCGCCCCGCGCAGCAGCAGGCGGATCCCGTGGAAGCGGATGCCCACCGCGACGGCCGCCGTCGACCAGGGGTGACGCAGCACGGGGCCCAGCACGCCCCGCACACCCGCGGGCCGGCGGCTGCCGCGCACGGTCGCCGTCAGGCCCGCCCCGTCCCCGCCGCCCGCCAGCCGCACGCTCAGCGCGAGTTCCGCGCCCGGCTCGGGCAACCGCATCCGGTAGTCGCCGTCCATCCCGAGGAAGGGGGAGACGTGGAACTCCTTGGGGACCGGGCCCGTCTCCCGCGCCGCCTCCGGACCCAGCAGGTAGCAGTGCCGGTCGCCGTACGTGTTGTGCACCTCCGCGACCACGTGCAGGAGCGCGCCGTCCGGGGCGCGGCACCAGTACACCGACAGCGGGTTGAAGACGAAGCCGAACACCCGGGCGTGCGCCAGCATCGACACCCGCGTCCCCGGCGGCAGCGCGATCCCGCGCGCGGCCAGGAAGCGGTCCAGCCCCGCGCGGATGCTGGGATCCGAGCCGCCGAAGTGGTCGCGGGCGTCGAATCCGGCCAGCACGCGCACCGGCCACGGCAGCCGGGGCGGCTCCGCCAGGTCCACCAGCCACAGGTAGGTGCGGTGCCGCATCCCGTACGCCGGGCCGCCGGCCCGCACGTGCCGGATGTCCGCCTCGTACAGTGCGGCCCTCACCAGCCCACACCCAGCGCGGCCGCCGCCTCGACGCCCGAACGGCAACCGTCCTCGTGGAACCCCCACCCGTGGTACGCCCCGGCGAAGGCCGTGACCGGCCCCGACAGTCCGGGCAGCAGGCGCTGCGCCGCGACCGACTCCCGGGTGTAGACCGGGTGCTCGTAGACCATCTCTGCCAGTACCAGATCGGGCCGCACCCGCTCGTCGGCCCCCAGCGTGACCACGTACGGCTCCGGCGCGTCCAAGCCCTGGAGCCGGTTCATGTCGTAGCTCACCTGCACCGGTACCGTCTCGTCCGGCCGGCACGCCGACAGCCGGTAGTTCCAGCAGCCCCGGGCGCTCGCCGCGCGCGGCAGCACCGAGGCGTCGGTGTGCAGGACGGTCCGGTTGCGGGAGTAGCCGAAGGCGCCGAGCACCGCGCGTTCGGCGTCCGTCGGATCGGCCAGCATCCGCAGCGCCTGGTCGGCGTGGACGGCGATGACCACCGAGTCGTACGGGGTCCGCGTCCCGTCGGCGGTGACGACCAGCACCCCGTCCGGGGTCCGGGCCAGCTCCCGCACCGCGCTCGACACCCGGACGGCGCCCGCGCCCAGCTCCTCCCGCACCCGCTCCACGTACCGCGCCGAGCCACCCTCGACCGTGCGCCAGCTCGGCGAGCCGCCGACCGACAACAGCCCGTGGTGGGCGAGGAAGCGGAACAGGTAGCGGGCCGGGTAGCGCAGCGCGGTGCCCGGGGGACAGGACCACACGGAGGCGACGAGCGGAATCGCGAAGTGGCCGGTGAAGTACGGGCCGAAGCCCCCCCGCTCC
This sequence comes from Streptomyces sp. NPDC029836, assembly GCF_055574495.1. Classification (NCBI taxonomy): domain Bacteria; kingdom Bacillati; phylum Actinomycetota; class Actinomycetes; order Kitasatosporales; family Streptomycetaceae; genus Streptomyces; species Streptomyces sp. NPDC029836. The sequence goes on from NZ_JBVHZI010000003.1 coordinate 255,825, forward strand.
AGGAACTCGCCCAGGGTGGGCTCGCGTGGCCCCTCGGGCGCGGTCAGCAGCCGCCGGGCCTGCCGGTGGAACACCGGCACCTGCGCCAGCATCCGCAGGTGGGCGGGCCGCAGCGCACCCCCCGGCCGGGCGAACAGCCCGCGCGGGCCGCGGGCGCCCGCGTACTCCAGCCCGCAGCCCTCGCAGTGCACCGACAGGCTCATCGTCGTCGGCCGGGTGGCCACGCCCAGCTCGCGGAAGAGCCGCAGCAGGTGCGGGTACGTCCGGTCGTTGTGCACGATGAAACCCGAGTCCACGGACCGGATCAGCCCGTCGTGCCCCTTCACCTCGTGGGTGTGGGCGTGCCCGCCCAGCCGGTCGTCGGCCTCGTAGAGCGTCACCTCGTGGCTCCTGGCCAGTACGTACGCCGCCGTCAGCCCCGACACGCCCCCGCCGATCACGGCCGTGCGCGGTCGTCCTCGTTCGGTCATCCCGCTCCCTCCTTCGCCCTCGACCGGTACTTCGGAGCCACAGGGGGCCCCGGATGTGTCCCGGGCGAAACGTCCCGGATGTTCCCGGCGCCGGGACCTCGCGGAGCCGGCCCCGACGCGCACCCGACCGGTCGACCCGTGCCGAGTCCCGCGCCGCGCATCCGGCGGGCCGTACGCGCCCGAATCCCGTACGGAAGGCGCGGGCGCCGGGCGGCCGTGCGCCGCGGCACGACGGGCGCGGCGGCCCCGGACCGGCGACGATGAACCGGCCACGACGGAGGGAAGACGACCATGACCGGACGGCACTGCCTGGTCACCGGAGCCACCGGCTACATCGGCGGACGCCTGGTGCCCGAACTCCTCGACTCCGGACACCGCGTCCGCTGCCTGGCCCGCTCCCCGGAACGGCTGCGGGACCACCCCTGGGCCGGGCGCGCCGACATCGTGCGCGGAGACGTCACCGACGCCGCGTCGGTCGCCTCGGCGCTCCAGGGCATCGACGTCGCCTACTACCTCGTCCACGCCCTCGGCACCGGCCGCGACTTCGAGGGCCGCGACCGGGAAGCCGCCCGGATCTTCGCCGAACAGGCCCGCGCCGCCGGGGTCCGCCGCATCGTCTACCTCGGCGGGCTCACCCCCACAGGCATCCCGGCCCGCGACCTCTCCCCGCACCTGCGCTCCCGCGCCGAGGTCGGCGATATCCTCCTCGCCTCCGGGGTGCCCACCACCGTCCTGCGCGCCGCCGTGATCATCGGCTCCGGCTCGGCCTCCTTCGAGATGCTGCGCTACCTCACCGAACGGCTGCCCGTCATGGTCACCCCCAGCTGGGTCGGCACCCGCGTGCAGCCCATCGCGGTGCGCGACGTCCTGCGCTACCTCGTCGGGAGCGCCTCGATGCCGCCCGAGGTCAGTCGCGCCTTCGACATCGGCGGTCCCGACGTGGTGACGTACGAGGAGATGATGCGCCGCTACGCCACCGTCGCCGAACTCCCCAAACGGCTCATCCTGCGCGTCCCGATGCTCACCCCGCGGCTCTCCAGCCACTGGATCGGCCTGGTCACCCCGGTACCGAGGGCGCTGGCCCGGCCGCTGGCCGAATCACTGCGCCACGAGGTGGTCTGCGACGAGCACGACATCGCCGAGTGGGTCCCCGACCCGCCCGGCACCCCCATCGGCTTCGACGAAGCCCTCGACCTGGCCCTGAAGAAGGTCCGGGAGGCCGACGTCACCACCCGCTGGTCCTCGGCGTCCCTGCCCGGCGCCCCCAGCGACCCGCTGCCCACCGACCCCGACTGGGCGGGCGGCAGTCTCTACAGCGACCGGCGCGAGATCGCCGTCGAGGCCTCGCCCACCGCCCTGTGGAAGGTGGTGGAGGGCATCGGCGGGGACAACGGCTGGTACTCCTTCCCGCCGGCCTGGGCCGTACGGGGCTGGCTGGACCGGCTCGTCGGCGGCGTCGGCATCCGGCGCGGCCGGCGCGACGCGGCCCGGCTGCGGGTCGGCGACTCCCTCGACTTCTGGCGGGTCGAGGAGATCGAACCGGGCCGCCTGCTGCGGCTGCGCGCGGAGATGCGGCTGCCGGGCCTGGCCTGGCTGGAGATGTACGCGGACCCGGCCCCCGACGAGGAGACCGACCGGCGGACCGACGCGGCGACCGGACCCGGCCGACGCACGCTCTACCGGCAACGGGCCCTGTTCCACCCGCACGGCCTCCTCGGACACATGTACTGGTGGAGCGTCTCCCCCTTCCACGCGATCGTCTTCGGCGGCATGGCCCGCAACATCGCCCGCGCCGCCGAACGCCTCGACCAGGACTGACCCGAGAGGACGGCGCCCGACCCGCACGGCCGGGGACCGACCCGCGAAACCGGCACCGCGCCACCGGGCCGTGCATCCGGGAAACCCCCGGCCGCCGAAGCACCGCACGACCGACCTGCCCCCCCCAGCCCGACGCGGAGCCGAGACCCATGAACATCGCTGCGGTCCTCTACACCTCCGACCTGCGCCTGCACGACCATCCGCCGCTGCGGGCCGCCCTCTCCTCCTGCGACCGCGTCGTCCCCCTCTTCGTCCGCGACCGGGCCATCGAGGCCTCCGGCTTCCCCGCCCCCAACCGGCAGGCCTTCCTCGCCGACTGCCTCGCCGACCTCGACGCGGGACTGCGCGAACGCGGGGGCCGGCTGGTGATCCGCTCCGGGGACGTCGTGGCCGAAGTCTGCGCCCTCGTCCAGGAGGCCGACGTCGACGAGGTGCACATGGCGGCCGGGGTGAGCGCCTACGCCCACGCCCGCGAGGAACGGCTGCGCACCGCCCTCGAAGCCCAGGGCCGGCGGCTCTACGTCCACGACACCGTGATCACCGCCGTCGCGCCCGGCGCCGTCCTCCCGGCCGGCTCCGACCACTTCGCCGTCTTCACCCCGTACCTGCGCCGCTGGTCGGACCTCCCGCCGCGGGCCCCCGCCGCCGCCCCCCGCGCCGTGCCCGTCCCGCCGGACATCGGCTCCGAACCCCTCCCGGCCCGCGCCGACGTCGCCGGCACCTCCCCGGGCCTGGCCCGCGGCGGCGAACGCGAGGCCCGCAGGCTGCTCGCGCACTGGCTGCGCGCCGGCATCACCCGGTACGAGGACGTCCACGACGACCTCGCGGGCGACGCCACCTCCCGCCTCTCCCCGCACCTGCACTTCGGCACCCTGTCGGCCGTCGAGGCCGTCCACCGCTCCCGCGGCGCCGGTGGAGCCAGCGCCGAGGCCTTCGTACGGCAGCTGTGCTGGCGCGACTTCCACTACCAGGTCCTCGCCGCCCGCCCCACCGCCGCCGCCCGGGACTACCGGCCCCGGCACGACCGCTGGCGCACCGGAGCCGCCGCCGAGGAAGAGGTCCAGGCCTGGAGGGAGGGCCGCACCGGCTATCCCGTCGTCGACGCGGCCATGCGCCAACTGGCCCACGAGGGATGGATGCACAACCGCGGCCGGCTGCTGGCCGCCAGCTTCCTCGCCAAGACCCTGTACGTGGACTGGCGCACCGGAGCCCGACACTTCCTGGAGCTGCTCGTCGACGGGGACCTCGCCAACAACCAGCTCAACTGGCAGTGGGTGGCCGGCACGGGCACCGACACCCGACCCAACCGGGTCCTCAACCCCGTCCGCCAAGGCCTGCGTTACGACCCCGAAGGCCGCTACGTCCACCGCTGGGTGCCCGAACTCGCCGGCCTCGCCGCACCCCGCGTCCACGAGCCGTGGCGGCTGACCGGCGTCGAACGCGCCCGGTACGACTACCCGGACCCGGTGGTGGAGCTCGCCGACGGCCTCGACCGCTTCCGGCGCGGACGGGGCGGGGAATGAGCACGACGCCCCGCGCCGGCCCCGCGTCGTACCGTGAGCCGGTGGACCCCCTGTCGCCGCCCCCCGAGCCCCCGCAGGACCTCCCCGCCGCGGCCCTCAGCACCGGCGCCGTCGCCCGCCGCCTCGGGGTCTCCCCGACCACGCTCCGCTCGTGGGAGCGCCGGTACGCCATCGGTCCCGCCCGGCGGGAGGACGGCCGCCACCGCCGCTGGACCGCCGAGGACATCGCCCGCCTCGACCTGATGTGCCGCCTCACCGCGCGGGGCGTGCCCCCGTCCGAGGCGGCCCGGGCCGCGCTCGGCGAAGCCCCCGACGCCTCCGGCGGGACCCCGGCCAGGGCCGCCACGCCGGGCGGGCGCGGCGCCCTCCCCCTCGGGGAGGTGCGGCCGGAGGGTCGGGGGCTCGGGCGGGCCGCCGTACGGCTCGACGCGCCGGCCGTGGCCGAACAGCTCGACGCCGCCCTGGCCGAGCACGGCCTCGTCACCGCCTGGGAGGACATCATCGCCCCGACCCTGCACGCCGTCGGCCGCAAGTGGGCCTCGGCGGGGGAGCGTTACATCGAGGTCGAGCACCTGCTGTCCTGGCACGTCACCGCCGCGCTGCACCGGATCCGGCCCGCCCCCGGCCGACCGGGGGCCGCGCCGGTGCTGCTCGCGTGCACCCCCGACGAACTGCACAGCCTGCCCATCGAGGCGCTCGCCGCCGCCCTCGGCGAACGGGGCGTTCCGGTACGGATGTTCGGCGCGGCCCTGCCCGCCGAAGCGCTGCACGACGCGGTGCGGCGCACGGGCCCCCGCGCGGCCGTGCTCTGGGCGCAGTCCCGCGCCACCGCCGACCGGAGCCTGGCCCGCTCGGTGGCCGGCATCGAATGGGGGCTGCGCGGCGCGCGCGGCCGCTCGACGCTGCTCCTGGCGGGACCCGGCTGGGCCGGTACGCCGACTCCGCGCGGCGAGCGGCTGTTCGGCCTGCGGTCGGGCCTGGAGGTCATCTCGGCGCTGGCAGCGGGCCCGGATCCAGCGACCGGCGCAACAGGTGCAGCGCCCGCCGCATGTGGCTCTTGACGGTGCCCAGCGGAAGCCCCGTACGGGCGGCGATCTGGGTCTGGCTCAGGTCGGCATAGAAGGCCAGGCACAGCACGCGTCGCTGCGCCGAGGGCAGCCGGGCCAGCTCGCTCAGGATCAGCACCCGGTCCAGCACCTGCTCGGGCTCCGGCCGCCCGGGGGCGCCGGGGTACGGGGCCGGCTCGTGGGCGGCGCCCGCGGCGGCGGCCACGGCCCGGGCCCGCCGGGTCCGGGCCTCCAGCGCGTCGGCGATCTTGTGACGGGTGATGCCGGTGAGCCAGGCCCCGAGCCCGCCGGGCCCGGGGCGGTAGCCGCCCCGGCCGCGCCAGGCGGCGAGGAAGACCTGCTGGGTGACGTCCTCCGCCTCGCGCTCGTCGCCGAGCGAACGCCGCGCGAGGGAGTTCACCAGGGGCCGCCAGCGCCGGTAGACCTCCTCCATGGAACGTTCGTCGCCCGCGGCGAAACCGGCGGCTACGGCGATGGCGGCGTCGGCGTCCGTGACCCGGTCGGCGCGCCCGTCCGGCGTGCCCGTCGCTCCGGTCGGGGGCCGGGTCGCGAGGGTCCCCGTCGGCGCGTCGCTCCCGGAGCCGTTCCGCCGGCCGAGGTCCTTCGGGTCGTGGTCGTCCATGGCCCGAGCCTCGCCACATCGGCCCCCGCGGCCAACTTGCATCGTTTTCGCATCGAATCCCGCGTCGGCCGTCCCGGCGCGGCGCCAGCGCGAGCCGCCCGCGAACATCGGGCCACCGCGCCGGCCCGCCGGGCGCACGATGACGGGAGGCCGAGCGGGGCCGGCCGGTCGCACACCCGTGTTCACGACTGCCGGGGGTGACACGCCGACCCCGGCGCGACCGGCACCGACCCGCGGCCGTAAGGTCCGGCACATGAGTGATCTGCTGCTGGTGAGGCACGGGGAGACGGCCTGGAGCGCCGACGGACGGCACACGGGGCTGACGGACGTACCGCTGACGGCGCGCGGGGTCGAGGAGGCCATCTCCCTGGCCCCGTTCTTCCTCGGCCGGACCCCTGCCCTGGTCCTGACCAGCCCGCTGAGCCGGGCCGTGGCCACCGCCCAACTCGCCGGACTGAGCGACGGCGTTCCCGAGCCGGACCTCCACGAGTGGGACTACGGCGGCTACGAGGGCATCACCACCGTCGAGATCCAACGGACCCGGCCCCACTGGTCGCTGTGGACCGACGGCGTCCCGGCGGGCGACGCCCACCACCCGGGGGAGAACGCCGCCCAGGTCGGCGCCCGCGCGGACCGGGTGCTGGCCCGGGCCGCCAAGGTGCTGCGCGAGGACCGGGGCAACGTCGTGCTGGTCGCCCACGGGCACTTCCTGCGCGTGCTGACCGCCCGCTACCTCGGGCTGCCCCCGACGGACGGCCGGCTCTTCCTGCTGCGCACGGGCACGGTCAGCACCCTGTCCACGGAACACGGCCTGCCGGTCGTGGCGGGCTGGAACACCCGGGCCTGACGCCCTGACGCCCCGACCCCGGCCGCCGGTCAGGGTGCCCGCGTCGCCGTCGGTTCCGGCAGCGCCAACAGCAGCGCGTCCAGGGCCGCGGGGAAGGCCTGCTCGGTCGGGGTCCCGTAGCCCAGCACCAGCCCGTCGCGCGGCGGCATGGCGCTGTCGGGATGCCGGTACGAACGCAACCCCTCCAGCGCCAGACCCTGCCGGCGGGCCGCGCGCAGGGTCGCCTCCTCGGTGTCCGGCGGCAGTTCCAGGACGGCGTGCAGCCCGGCGGCGATCCCACCGACCCGCACGTGCGGGGCCTCGGCCGCGATCCGGGCCGCGAGCAGGTCGCGGCGGCGCCGGTAGACCTGCCGCATCCGGCGCAGGTGGCGGTCGTAGGCGCCCGAGGCGATGAACTCGGCCAGGACGAGCTGGTCCGTCACCCCCGACCACATCTCGCGGGGCCCCTTGACGGCCAGCACCTCGTCCACGAGGTGTCCGGGCAGCACCATCCAGCCCAGCCGCAGCGCCGGGGACAGGCTCTTGCCGGCCGAGCCGACGTAGGCGACCCGCTCGGGGTCCAGGCCCTGCACGGCCCCGACGGGCCGACGGTCGTAGCGGAACTCCCCGTCGTAGTCGTCCTCGATGACGAGCCCGCCGACCGCCCGGGCCCAGTCCACCACCTCCGCCCGCCGGCCCGGGTGCAACGGGCCCCCGGTCGGGAACTGGTGAGCGGGGGTGAGCAGGACGGCCCGCGCGGCCGTCCGGGGAAGTTCGCCGACGCGGGCGCCGCCACCGTCCACGGTGAGCGGGAGCGTCGTCAGCCCCGCCCCCGCCAGTACGTCCCGGTGGAACGGCAACCCGTACGACTCGACGGCGACGGGCCCGCCCAGCACCCGACCCAGCAGCTCCAGCCCGTGCGCGAACCCCGAGCAGACGACGATCCGCTCGGGTGAGGTCCGTACGCCCCGCACCCGGGCGAGGTACTCCGCGAGCGTGCGGCGCAGTTCGGGCCGGCCGCGCGGGTCGCCGACCCCGAACGCGTCGTGCGGTGCGACGGCCAACGCCCGCCGGGTGGCGCCGAGCCAGGCCGTACGGGGGAACGTGGACGCGTCGGGGGAGGTGGGCAGCAGGTCGTGGACGGTGCGCCGGCGCGACGGCCGGGCCGGCCCGCCCGGCCCGGCCGGCCGCAGCGGGTGGGCCCGCCGGGCCACCCGGGTGCCGGAACCCTGGCGCGCGGCCAGCCAGCCCTCCTCGACGAGTTCGGCGTAGGCGCCGGCGACGGTGTTGCGGGCGATGCCGAGATCGGCGGCGAGGGCCCGGTACGGCGGCAGTCCGGTGTCGGGTGCGAGCCGACCCGAGCGGATGGCTTCGCGCAGGGCGTTCATGAGCCGCACCCGCACGCTGCCCGCGCCGGTCAGTTCGAGGTGCAGGTCGCTGCCGGTGCCCGGTCCGGTCGCGGCGGGCGCCTCGGCCGGGCCCTCCGGGTAATTGACCCAAGATCTCCGCATGGAAGTGAACCCTACCGGGGGTCGATTCCCCTTCTAGGTTCTTCACATGACCACTTTTCAGGTTCCTGAGCGCATGAACTTCACCGCCGTCGCCCCCAAGGTGTTCAAGGCCGTTCTGGCACTCGACACGGCCGCCCGCCGCGGGCTGGACCCGGTCCTGCTGGAACTCGTCCAGATCCGCGCCTCGCAGATCAACCGCTGCGCCTACTGCATCGACTACCACACCGTCGACGCCCGCAAGGGCGGCGAGTCCGAGGCGCGGATCCACGCGCTCGGCGCCTGGCACGAGTCGAGCCTGTTCACCGTCGCCGAGCGGGCCGCGCTCGCCCTGACCGAGGAGATCACCCTCCTGCCGGCGGGCGTCTCCGACGCCGTCTGGGACGAGGCCGCCCGCCACTTCGGCGAGGAACAGCTCGCCCAGCTGATCGCCCTGATCTGCACCGTGAACGTCTGGAACCGGATGAACGTCAGCACCCGCAAGACCCCCGGAACCGAGTAGTCCGCCGGCTCGCGCGCCCGCCCCCGGCCCCGGTCCGCCTCGCGCGCCGGGGCCGCGTGCCCGACCATGCGTGTATGGGTGATGGAGACGGCGGTGGACCGGGCGGGGCGATCCAGGACACGGGTCCCGACGAGAGGCTCAAGGCCAACGCGATCGGGTTCCTCGACGCACTCGTCATCGGCCTGAACTCCACCTCGCCCGCCTACTCGCTGGCCGCCGTCATCGGCCCGATCGTGGCGCTGGCCGGGATCTACGCGCCGGGCGTGATGCTGGCGTCCTTCGTCCCGATGCTGCTGATCGCCGCCGCCTTCTACTACCTCAACAAGGTCGACCAGGACTGCGGGACCACCTTCTCCTGGGTGACCCGTGCCATGGGCCCCTGGGCTGGCTGGCTGGGCGGTTGGGCCATCGCCATGACCGGTGTCCTCGTCATCGGCTCGCTCGCCGACGTGGCCGTCCACTTCGGCCTGCTCGCCGCCGGCCTCGACAACTGGGCGGCCAACGAGTTCATCCGCCAGTCCCTCGCCGTGCTGGTGATCCTGGCCATGACCGCCATCTGCGTGATCGGCACGGAGATGTCCGCCAAGCTGCAGAACGTGCTGATCCTCGCCCAGGTCTTCTTCCTCCTGGTCTTCGCGGTCGTCGCGCTCTACCGCGTCTACGCCGGCACCAGCACCCTCGACGGCACCCGACCCTCCCTCGCCTGGCTCAACCCCTTCGGCGCGGGCGGCGCAGCCCTGACCGGCGGCCTGCTGCTCGGCGTCTTCATCTACTGGGGCTGGGAGTCCGCCGTCAACCTCACGGAGGAGGTGGAGGACTCCGCGACCGCCCCCGGCAAGGCCGGCATCTGGTCGACCGTGGTGCTGCTGGTCACCTACCTGTCCGTCGGCTTCGCCGTCGTCGGCTACGCGGGCACCCGGTTCCTCGCCGAGAACGCCGGCGAGGAGGAGGCCGTCTTCGCCGTCCTCGCCCACGAGGTGCTCGGCGGCTGGGACTGGCTGGTGCTCCTCGCCGTCTGCACCTCCGCGCTCGCCTCCACCCAGACCACGATCATTCCCGCCTCCCGCACCGCGCTGTCCATGGCCCGCCGACACGCGCTGCCGCACCGGCTCGCCCACATCCACCACCGCTTCCGCACCCCGGACGTGAGCACCTGGTGGGTCGCCGGCATCGCCATCGGCTGGTACGTCGTCGTCAACCGGATCAGCGAGAACGCGCTCCTGGACTCGTTGACCGCGCTCTCCCTGCTCATCGCCTTCTACTACGCCCTCACCGGTCTGGCCTGCGCCATCTACTACCGCCGGCACCTGCTGGAGAACCTGCACAACTTCCTGCTCATCGGCCTCGGCCCGATCGTCGGCGCCGCACTGCTGGCCTGGCTGCTGGTGAAATCCATCGGCGACATGTCCAACCCGGAGAACTCCGCCGGCGGGGTGTCCTGGTTCGGCCTCGGGCCGCCGCTGGTCATCGGGATCGCCATCGCCGTCGTCGGCGTGCTCGTCATGTGCTTCTGGCGGCTTCGGGACGGCACGTTCTGGCTGGAACGGCGCGGCGTCGCCGACCCGGCCCTCGTCCACGCGGGTAAACCGGACGCCCCGAAATAGCCCGCCGCCCCAGAACGCCAGAACCCAGTACGCCAAAGCCCAGCACGCCAAGATCCCGCAGGCGGCAACCCCGTCCGTCACCGCCCCGTCCGTCACCGCCCCGGCCGCCCGCACGGAAAGCAGGAGGGATCCCCGATGTCCGTGGTCCTCGGATACGACGAGTCGCCCGGTGCGGAACGGGCCCTGCACGTGGCCCTGGAAGTCGCCACCGCCTTCGGCGAACCCCTGGTCCTGGTCTACGGGGCCAACGCCCCCGGCGCCACCGGCGAGGAGTACCGCGCCCACCGGGAAGCCGTCCGCCAGGCCGGCCGCAACGCGTTGGCCCGGGCCGTCACGGCCGCCGACGAGGCGGGCGTCCCCTCGACCGTGGAGATCGTCGACGACAGACCGGCCCAGGCCCTGCTCGCCGCGGCCGAACGCCACCGGGCTCGGGTCATCATCGTCGGGAGCTGGGGCGACAGCCCCATGCGCGGCGCCCTCCTCGGCTCCACCCCGCACAAACTCCTGCACCTCTCGCCGATCCCGGTGCTGTGCGTGCCGACGGAGGCCCTGCCCTGATGGCCGGCCGGTCGGCCGCCGCCGCGCGACGCGGCCTCTTCTCGCCCCGGGACCGCGCGGTGATCGCCGCGGCGTCCATCTCCATGCTGTTGGTGCAGATGGACTGGTTCGCCCTGAACCTCATGCTCCCCGCCATCGGCCGGGACTTCCACACCCCGTCCACCGACCTCCAGTGGCTGGTCAGCGGCTACATGCTCACCCTCGGGGCCCTGATGATCACCGGCGGGCGGGCTGCGGACCTGCTGGGCCGCCGCCGCGTCCTGGTCACGGGCCTGACGGGCTTCGCCGTCGTCTCCGTCGTGTGCGCCGCCGCCCAGAACACCGCCTGGCTCACCGCCGCGCGCGCCGTCCAGGGCTGCACCGCCGCGCTCGTCCTGCCCGTGTCCGTCGCCGTGGTCACCGCCTACTTCCGCGACGACCGGCAGGGCCGCGCCGTCGGCACGGTGCTCGCCTTCAGCGCCGTCGGCACCGCCCTCGGCCCGTTCGTCGGCGGTGTCTTCGCCGAACACCTCAGCTGGCGCGCCGTGTTCCTGCTGAACGTGCCGTTCGCCGCGGCCGCCGCCCTGCTCCTGCTGCGGCACGTCCCCGAGACCCGCGACGAGGACGCCGGCCACGGGCTGGACGTCCCGGGCGTGCTCACCCTGGCCGGTGGCCTCAGCGCGGTCATGATCGGGGTCGACCAGGGCGGGAACTGGGGCTGGGCCGCCCCGCCGACCCTGGCCTTCCTCATCTCCGGAGCCGTCCTGCTGGCGGTGTTCGCCGTCATCGAGCGGCGGTCCCGCGAACCCCTGCTGGACCTGGCCCTCCTGCGCAACGGGCCCTTCGTCACCGTGACCCTCGCCGGATCCCTGTCCAACATCGTGTACTGCCTGGTCGCCGTCTTCTCGGCGCTCTACCTGCAACAAGCGCGCGGACTCTCACCGCTCGACTCCGGGCTGATCTTCCTGGCCCTGTCCGTGGGGGTCGGCGCCGCCGGCTACTGGTCGGGACATCTCGCCCTGCGCGTGCGCCCCGAGACCCTGATGGCCCGCGGCATGCTGCTCAGCGGAGTCAGCCTGTTCGTACTGACCCAGGTCACCTCGCTCGTCGCCTACACCGCCGTCTTCGCCGTCGTCGGGATCGGCGTGGGCCTCGGCTGGGCCCTGACGAACGTGGCCACCCAGTCCTACGTCGACGCCGGTCGGCTCGCCGCCGCGTCCGGGCTCGTCCTGACCTCGCTGGTGCTGCTCGGGGCCGTCGCCGTCGCCGTGGCCTCGACGGTGCTGGAGGCCCTCAGCGGCTCCGCGGCCCGCGCCGCCTCCGACGGCCCCGCCATCGAATCCGTCCTGCGCGCGGCCGCCCTGCTGTCGGTGCTGGGCGCCGCCGCCCTGGCCGTCGTCGTACGCCGAAACCCCCACGACCCCCGCGACCGGCCTAGCTCGGGGCGTTCCCCCGGGAGAACTTCTCCCACTGTGCTGTGACGATCTCCTGCGGCACCCCGCCGAAGTCCGTCGTGTCGACGATGTCCGAGGAGAAGGACAGCGTCACCGGGCCGGAGCGCACCACGGTCAGGTACTGGTGGAGGGAGGCGCCCTCGTCCTTCACGTCCCGCGTCACGATCCGGTAGGCCAGCGCCTCGTCGCCGATCGCGGGCGCCGCGACCGGCTCCACCCGCAGCACCTTCGCGTCGATCACCGCGCGTTCCTCCGTATAGCCGCCCGCGCACCGCTTCCCGGCCTCGGCGAGCGACTTCAGGGCCGCCCCGGCGGCGTTCGCGTCGCGGTAGGACCGCAACAGGACCGCCGTGTCGACGTCCAGGGGCTTGCCGGGCACGCCCACGGTCGCGTACGCCTGGGCCGTGTGGCCCGCCGTGGCGAGCGTGGTCAGCGGCAGGCACACCGCCGGATCGGCCTCGTAGATCTCGCTGAACGGTTCATCGAGGAACGGTTCGTCGGCCTCGTACCGTCCCGCCTTCGCGCCCGCCGTCAGGACGAGGGCCTTCAGCGCGGCGGCGTCCGGCCCGGGCGGACCGACCGGCGCCGGAGTCGCGCTCGCCGTCGCCGACGTGGCGGTGGGGGAGGGGCTCGCGGAGGCCCTGCCGTCGCTCCGCGCCGCCGCGGAGCCGCCCCCGCAACCGGCCGTGGCCGCCAGCAGCGCGGCGCCCGCCGCCACCGCCCGTACCCCTCGCATGCCGCCTCTTCCGCCGTTCCCCGCTCCGCGCATGCCGCTGCCGCCCCCGTGATCGTCGTGTGAGGCCCCGATTGTGCAGCACGGTCCCGGCCGGGCCGTCGGCGGTACCGGGTACGGCCGCTCCGGCCGGGGTCGTGGTCCGTCCGTGCTCCGGTCAGTCCCGGTAGATCGCGGCCAGGTAGGCGGCCACCGCCCCGGCCGTCGGAGGCTGGATCCGTGCCCCGAGGTAGCCGTCGGGGCGCACCACGAACGCCGTCGGCTTCCCGACCCCGTAGAGCCGGCCGAACTCGCCCCGCCCGTCCCGGTACACCGGCAGGGCGGCGGCCCCGGCGGGCGCGGTCCCGCCCTCGGAGAGGACCGCGTACGCCGCAAGCCGTCCCTCGGGCAGACCGCCGATCAACTCGGCGAGCTCGGGGACGTAGGGAGCCCGCGCGTCGTCGGCGAACAGCAGGAGCACGTGCTCGCGCTCCCGCAGCAGGTCGAACAACCGCAGGGGTTGGGTGGCGATCTCGCCGAGCAGCCCGCCGCAGTCGGGCGCCCGGTCGCCGGCCGCGAGCCCGTCGCCGTCCGCGGGGGGCTCCGCCGCGAGCGGGCCGCCGCGGTAGCCGACGAGGAGCTGGGCCTCCCGCATCATCAGCGTCGAGGGGGCCTCCGGGTCGGCCTGGACGCCCTCGGCGGCGTGCCGGACGGTGCGCCCGACCACCTCCTCGCCCACCGGTCGGCGCTCGGCGTCGTAGGTGTCCGTCAGCCCGGGCCGGGCCCGGCCCGCGACGGTCGGGGCGAGTTTCCACGCCAGGTTCCAGGCGTCCTGGATGCCGGTGTTCATGCCCTGCGCCCCGGTCGGCGGATGGATGTGGGCGGCGTCCCCGGCGACGAAGACCCGTCCGTCGCCGTAGCGGTCCACGATGCGGTGGCTGATCCGGAACACCGAGGACCAGCGCATGTGCGTGGCGGTCACCGGCCGCGGCGACAGCCGGTCCAGGACCGCCTGGATGTGGTGGAGTTCGGGAGCGCGCCCGCCCCCCAGCCCGTGCACCACCCCGTCCCCACCCGCGTCGCCGCCCTGCCGCACGGCCCCGGCGGCGAGCTCGGGCGGTACGACCATGGACATGCGGTAGCGGCCCGGTCCGGGCAGCGGGATGCACACGAGTACGTCGTCCACCCGGCCCGCGGCGTCCCGGTGCATCGACCGCACCCCGTACCCGTACGGCAGGTCCCAGCCGACCTCGACGTCGGCCAGCATGTACTCCTCGGGGAAGGCCCCGCCCTCGAAGGCCAACCCCAACCCCTTGCGGACGGTGCTGTGCGCCCCGTCGCAGCCCACCAGGTACCGGACGCGCAGCTCCTCCTCGCCGTCCGGGCCGGTCAGCCGGGTCGTCACCCCCTCGGCGTCCTGGGTGAAGGACACCAGCTCGGTGCTCCGTTCGATCCCGGTCCCGAAGCGGGCCAGGTGTTCCTCCAGGATCCGCTCGGTCTCGTACTGCGGGAGCGCCGCGAAGCCGTAGGGCACCTCGGGCGGCAGGAACAGGTCGATCCGCTCCTGCTCCTCGCCGTCGACCCAGATCAGCTGCCCCCGCATCGGGACGGCCGCGTCGAGCACGTCGCGCACCAGCCCCATCCGGTCCCAGACCTCCAGGGTGCGGGGCTGGATGCCCACGGCCTTCGCGTACGGCAGGCGCGTCGGCAGCCGGTCCACGATCCGGCAGGCCACCCCCCGCCGGCGCAGTTCCGCCGCGGCGGTCAGTCCCACCGGTCCCGCGCCGACGACCAGTACGTCCGTCCCGTGAGGGTTCATCCCTCCATGATCTGCGGAGGGCCGCCCACCGGCCACCGCTGGGAGGAACGGTCCGGCGGGGGTCCGATGGCCCGCCCCCGGCCGAGAACCACCGCTCCGGAGGGGGCCAATGGCCCATCGATCACGGCCCCACTTGAGCCATTGCCCCTCCGGATGGTTATCTGTGGCGTATCCATGTACTTACGGCGCCACGCAGCGCCGGACGGCAACGAGGCCGGTCCGGACCGTGGCGCCTTCGCCGTGCCTGCACGCCGCCCACCACCCCCGGGCGGCAGGCGGGTCGGCGTGCTTCATCGCGAGGGGGGCGGCACACCGCCGTGAAGAGGATGTTCGTGGCTCCGGATCCGGGGCGTACCAGACTCAGGAACTCGACCCGGGCGGTCGTCGGCGTCGCACTCGCCGTCACCGTGGCCGAACTCGCCGGCCTCTCCCTGACCGCCTCCATCACGGGCGGACTCGCGGCCCTGCTCGCCCTGTTCACCGTCCTCGACGCGAACGTGCGGGCCCAGCGCGTGACCACCGCCCTGCTGCCGGTGGCCGGCTTTCCGGTGCTGGCGCTGGCCACCACCCTGCACGGCGTACCGACCGCTCGCGACGCCGCCTTCCTGGTCGTCGTCTTCGCCGGGGTGTACGCCCGCCGCTGGGGGCCGCGCGGCCACGCCCTCGGCATCTTCGGCTTCATGATGTTCTTCGTCACCCAGTTCCTGCACGCCGTTCCCGCGCAACTGCCCGAACTCTTCGCCGCCGTCACGCTGGCGCTGCTCGCCGCGGGCGCCGTACGGTTCCTGCTGTGGCCCATCGAGCGCCGCACCCCGCCCGCCGCCGCCCCGCCCGGACTGCCGGGCACCGGCCTGGCCCGCCCGACCACCCGACAGGCCTTCCAGGCCACCGCCGCGTGTGCCTTCGCCCTCGCCATCGGCCAGGTGCTGTCCGAGGACCGCTGGTACTGGGCCGTCGGCACCGCCTGGTGGATCTTCGTCAACACCGCCTCGCGCGGCGAGACCCTCGTCCGCGGCTTCCGCCGCGTCCTCGGCACCGTGCTCGGCATCGCCGCCGGGCTGCTCATCGCCGTACCGCTGCACGGGGCGCCCGCGCCGACCGCGGCCCTCGTCGCCGTCTGCGTCTTCGGCATCTTCTACACGGCGGCGCCCTCGTACTCCTGGATGATGTTCTTCGTCACCGTCATGGCCGGACTCCTCTACGGCCTGCTCGGCGTACTGCACCCCGGGCTGCTCCTGCTGCGCTTCGAGGAGACCGCCGTCGGCGCCCTCGGCGCGGCCCTGGCCGTCGTCCTGATCCTCCCGGTGACCACCCACGGCGCCAACGACGCCTGGATCCAGCGCGCCCTGCACTGCGTACGGGCCGCCACCGCCGCCGCCCTGGACCGCCTCGCCGGGGACCCGGCCGCCGACCCCGCCCCGCACGCCGCCGAACTGGAACTGCTGCTCGCCCGTGTGCGGATGGCCCTCGCGCCCCTCGTGCACCCGCTGAGCCCGCTGCGCGCCCGCAAGGCCCGCGCCCGACAGGTCCTCGCCCTCCTCGACGACTGCGCCCGCGAGGTGCGCGGCCTGGTCGTGGTGGCCGCCGACCCGCAGGCCTCGCACGACGCCCGGCTGGCCACCGCCTGCTGGCGGGTCGAGGCGGCCGTCGAGGCGCTCACCGCCCCGCAGGGCGCCACGGGCCCCGCGACCCCGACCGAGCCGGCCCGGCCCGCCGCCGCCGAACCGGCCCTGGCCCACCTGCACGGACTGGAGCAGGCCCTGACGGCCCTGGCCACTCCGCTGCGCACCGACCCGCGGGCCCCGCTCGTCACCGCCTAGTGCTGTGACCGGAAAGGTCCACCGGGTCGCGGCGCCCGGCACGGCACCTCGCCGCGTTGTCGGACCGCGGAAGTACGTCCGGTACGAGCCGCGGTCCTCCGCCTTGCGATGCACCGCACCGAACACCGCGACCCGGCAAACCTTGCCGGTCACAGCACTAGTGCTGTGACCGGCGCCGCCCGCCTCAGGGGCGGGGGGAGGGGGACGCCGGGCCGGACGGCTCCGTACCCGGCGGCTTCTTCGAGGTGCCCCCGTCGCACTGGAGGCTGACGGCGACCGACGTCGTGGGCTCGCCCTCCACCGGGGCGACCCACCCGGTGTGCGCGGTCCAGTTCGCCTTGCGCAGGCTCTGCCCGCCGGTGATGGTGGGCGGGACGGTCCGCCAGCCCCGGGGGCCCGCCTTCGCGAACGCGTCCCGCACGGCGGCGTCGGCGGTGGCCGATTCGTGCTCGGCGCTCAGGTACTCGTGACACCCGATCGCGATGTACTCCTGCGGCATCCGTCGCACCTGGATCCCCGCCTCGGCCAGGGCGGCCGTCAGGTCGGCGACGGCCGTCTCCGCCGAGATCGGCGGGCCCGAGTAGCGTTCCTCGATCGGGCCGAGGTCCGCCAGGGGGTTCACGCACCCGCTCACCGTCGTCGCCGTCGCCGTCACCACGGTCACCATCACGGCGATCGCCGCCGGTCCCACCCGCATCCGCCACTTCCTCCCCGAGTACCGCCGAAGTCTCGCACGACAAGATCACGACGGCGATGCCCGGGGACCCCGCCGTCTCGCGCGCCCGCGGGGCCGGGTTCAGGCTGGTAGGGGGCCGCGATACGGATGGAGGACGGCCGGTGGACACGGGAACGAGCGAACCGGGCCGGGCCGCGGCCGGCGGACTCCTGGACAACCCGCTGATCGGGATGTCCCCCTGGATCGTCTTCTCGCTCCTGGTGGGCCCCGGCCGGTTCGAGATCGCCGTGACGATCTCCCTGTGCGTCGCCCTCGCGCTGGTGATCGGCGGCCGCGTCGTGCGCCGGGGCAGTTCCTGGAAGCTCCTCGAACTCGCCGACGTGGTCTTCTTCGGGGCCCTCGCGCTGATCGGCCTGATGGCGAGCGACGGCACCCGCCGCTGGCTGGAGACGTACGCCGGCGAGGTGTCCAACATCGCCCTCGTCGTCGTCGCCTTCGGCTCGATGGCGGTGCGGATGCCCTTCACCCTCCAGTACGCCCGCGAACAGGTCGACCCGGCGCACTGGAACGCCCCGGAGTTCCTGCGCGCCAACTACGTGATCACCGGGGTGTGGGGCCTCGCCTTCCTGGTGTCCGCCCTCGCCGGCGCCTACGGCGACCTGGTGCTGCGCAACCCGAACAATCTCTGGACGGGCTGGATCATCCAGATCGCCGCCATCGTCGCGGCGGTCCGCTTCACCCTCTGGTACCCGAACGTGGTGCGCGCCCGCGCCCGGGGCCGCGAGCGCGGCCCACTGTCCCCGGCCGCCCTGTTCGTGCCGGTCGCGGGGGTCCTCGTACCGGCGGGCATCGCCGTGCTGATCTTCGACGGGGACCTGTGGTGGCTGGGCGTGGGCCTGATCGTGGTCGGCGGCGCCCTCACGCGGGCCCTGCACCGGAGGGCCTCCGGGACGCCCGCCGACGACGTACCGGCGGCCTGAGGCGCCGTCGTGCGCGCGGCGTCCGCGTGCGCGCCGTGGTCCACAACTCCCGGATTCGGGCGGGATGATACGCCCGTACGGCCCGCCTCCGCAGGCACATGCTCGAAGCTCACTCGGAGGAGTGTTCCGGGCGTCCCCGGGGCACTTGGCTGACCTGCGGCCTGTACAAACGGTGAGTGGTGTTCGCGCGCTCGTCCGGCACGTACGGGATGCATTCGGTCGTACAGGGGGTAACCAGCCGGAATGGAAATACTGCGGCAGGGGTCGAGCACCGCTCAGGTGTGGGAGGAAGCCGAGGAGTTCATCCGGCTCTTCCACCGGGAGGATCCGGAGGCCGGTGACCCGCGCGTCCGGCTCGCGGCGGTACGGGCCGAGCTGGCGGAGACCGGGACCTACCGGCACACCCCGCAGGAGCTGGTCCACGGGGCGCGGGTGGCCTGGCGCAACAGCAACCGCTGCATAGGCAGGCTCTACTGGAACTCCCTGCGGGTGCGCGACCGGCGGGGGTTGACGGAGTCCAAGGACATAGCGGACGAGTGCTTCGAGCACCTGCGGGAGGCGACCAACCGCGGCCGGGTCCGGCCCACCATCACGGTCTTCGCCCCGGACGCCCCTGACCGGCCCGGCCCGGTGATCTGGAGCGAGCAACTGGTGCGGTACGCCGGATACGGCGACCACCCGTCCGTCACGGTCGGCGACGCCCGCAACGCCCCCCTCACCGAAGTCCTGTTGGGGCTCGGCTGGCCCGGCGGCCCGGGCACCCCGTTCGACCTGCTGCCCCTGGTGGTCCAGGGCGTCGACGACAAGCCCCGCTGGTACGACACCCCCGCCGACGCCGTGCTGGAGGTGCCGATCCGCCACCCCGACGGGCGCGACGACTGGTCCGACTGGGCCCTGCGCTGGCACGCCGTACCGGCCATCTCCAACATGTGCCTGGAGATCGGCGGCATCCACTACCCGGCGGCCCCCTTCAACGGCTGGTACATGGG
Source organism: Streptomyces sp. NPDC029836 (assembly GCF_055574495.1). Classification (NCBI taxonomy): domain Bacteria; kingdom Bacillati; phylum Actinomycetota; class Actinomycetes; order Kitasatosporales; family Streptomycetaceae; genus Streptomyces; species Streptomyces sp. NPDC029836. The sequence goes on from NZ_JBVHZI010000003.1 coordinate 274,752, forward strand.
CACCGAGATCGGCGCCCGCAACCTCGCCGACACCGACCGGTACAACCTGCTCCCGGCCGTCGCCCGCCGACTCGGTCTGGACACCTCCACCGACCGCTCGCTCTGGAAGGACCGGGCGCTGGTGGAACTCAACCGCGCGGTACTGGACTCCTTCGACCGCGCCGGGGTCACCATCGCCGACCACCACACCGAATCCCGCCGGTTCCTCTCCCACCTGGAACGGGAGGAGCGCAAAGGGCGGGCCGTGGGCGCCGACTGGTCCTGGATCGTCCCGCCGATCTCCGGCTCCGCCACCCCCGTCTTCCACCGCACGTTCGAGGATCGACCCAGCACCACGGCCTACGTCCACCATCGCGGCGCCCAGGACCGGGCCAGGGGACGGGACTTGGTCTAGACCTTCTGTTACCGTCGGCTCGGAACGGATCCGGAGCGGCGGAGAGGGGCACCAGTGAACGGCGCGGACAGTACGGACCACGGCGACGGGCACCGGGCCTACATCGGCTCGTTCACCTCGGGGGGCGGCCGCGGCATCACCGTCGCGGCCGTGGATCCGTCGACCGGAGCGCTGACCCCGCTCTCGGTCACCCGGACCCTCCCGGACCCCTCGTACCTGACGGTCTCGCGGTCCACCGGCGTCGTCTACGCGGTGAGCGAGACCGAGCAGGGCGCGGCGGGCGCCTTCCGGCCCACCGTCGAGGGACTCGTCCCGGCGGGGCCCGCGGTCCGCGTGGGCGGCTCCGGCCCCACCCACCTCGGCCTCGCCGGGGGTCGGTTGCTCACCGCCAACTACGCCTCGGGAAGCGTCAGCAGCCTGTCGGTGGCCGCCGACGGCAGCCTCTCCGGACCGGCCTCGGTCCTCACCCACCGCACCACGGGGCCCGACGGGAGCCGGCGGGAGGCGCACGCGCACCAGGTCCTGCCCGACCCGTCCGGGCGCTGGGTGCTCAGCGTGGACCTCGGCACCGACTCGGTGCGCATCTGCGCGCTCGACGCGGCCACCGGTGCGCTCCGCGTGCACTCCGAGACCGTGCTGCGCGCCGGGAGCGGGCCGCGGCACCTCGTCCCGCACCCGACCGAGCCGGTGATCTACGTCCTGCACGAGCTGGAGCCACAGCTGACCGTCTGCCGATGGAACCCCGCGTCCGGGCGGCTGGAACCGGTCTCCGAGGTTCCGGTGGCCTCCAGGGGCGCCTCAGGGGCCGTGCGGCCCTACCCGTCGGCGGTCGTCGCCTCCCCGGACGGACGTTTCCTGTGGGCGGCGGTGCGGGGCGCCGACGTCATCGTCACGTTCTCGCTGGCCGACGGCCCCGAGAAGCCGCAGCTCACGGGCACCGTCGGATGCGGCGGCCACTGGCCGCGCGACCTGGCCGCGGACCCCTCGGGACGTCGCCTGTACGCGGCCAACGAGCGGTCCGGGGACGTCACCTGGTTCGACGTGGACCCGCTGACCGGCCGGCCCCGCCGGGCCGGCTCCCTCCCGGTCCCGGCCGCCACCTGCGTGGCCTTCGACTGACGCCGGGGCCGCTCCGGAAAGACTCCGGGGCACGCGCGAGGGCCCGCCCCGGAGCCTTCCCGGAGACGGGCCCTTCGTGTGTGCGGCGCCTACTGGGAAACGGCGCCCAGGCTGATCCCGAGCGCGGCGCTGTACTGGGCGACGGCGAGCTTGCCGAGCGCCGGGTAGGCGCCGAGCACCTCGGCGGTCGCGCAGTCGGCCTCCTTGCAGGCCGAGTCGAGCAGGCCCTCGGCGGCCTCGGGACCGATCAGGTACGGGGCCAGCGCGAGCTGCGCCGATCCGGAGCCGCGCAGCTCGGCAGCGACGGCCCCCACCGAACCCTCCTGGTCCAGGGCCGCGGCCATGACGGGCACCGCGAGTCGGGCGGCCAGCAGCATTCCGGTGATCCCGGCGGCCTGGACGGCCTCCTCGCCGCCGGTGGTGGCCAGGATGATGCCGTCCGCGGCGGTGGCCACGGTGAACAGCCGCGCCCGGTCTGCGCGGGCGAGGCCGGCCTCCGAGAGGCGCACGTGCAGGGCTTCGGCGAGCAGCGGGTGCGGACCGAGTACGTCGGCCAGCTCGGCGGCGGCCGAGGAGTCCATCAGCGCCTGGCGCACCCGGCGCAACAGACCGCCGTCGGGACCGGCCAGCAGGGGCACGACCACGGCGTCCGGGCCGGTCGGCGCGGGCACGTCGTGACCTGCGGCGCGGGCGAACTCGGCGCGCGCGGCACGCTCGTTCGCGACGGCGGTCAGCACACCGGACAGCGAGGGGAACTCCACACGGGCGGCGTCCTCGCCGTCGATGCCCTCCAGGTAGCCGATCCGGGCGTCCAGACCGGGCAGCTCGGAGCGGCCGATGCTGATGATCTCTTCCGCGAGGCCCCGCGAGGCGGCCGAGGGGGCACCGGGCACGGCGAGCACCAGCGCGGGCGCGCCCTCGGGCGCCACCGCGGGCTCGGGCCGGCGGTGCCGTCCGGTCTGGCGGGGTCGCGGCATTCGTACGGGCAGGCCATTTGCGGGCCCAGTGGGGGAGCTCATGGCGCCGCATGCTACTGGTTTATCGGAACGGGGTGTTCGGGCAGGGGCCGGGCGGGCGGCATCTGTCCGTATTTATCCGTTGAATGTCATATAAGGTTCAACTGACTGAGGGCAAGCGCCAGTCGACGGGCTGTGCCCCCTGACGAACCAGCAGGTCATTGGTCCTGCTGAAGGGCCGCGAGCCGAAGAACCCGTTGGTCGCGGACATGGGGGAGGGGTGGACGGATTCCACGGCCGGCAGTTCGCCCAGCAGTGGCCGCAGGTTGCGGGCGTCGCGCCCCCACAGCACCGACACCAGGGGCTTGCCGCGCGCGGCGAGGGCCCGGATCGCCTGCTCGGTGACTGCCTCCCAGCCCTTGCCGCGGTGTCCGCCGGTCTTGCGCGGGGCCGTGGTGAGGGCGCGGTTCAGGAGCAGCACGCCCTGCCGGGTCCACGGCGTGAGGTCGCCGTTGGCCGGGCGGGGCACGCCGAGGTCCGTGTGCAGTTCCCGGAAGATGTTGTCCAGGCTGGGCGGAACCGGCTGGACGTCGGGCGCCACCGAGAAGGACAGACCCATCGCGTGCCCCGGGGTGGGGTACGGGTCCTGGCCGACGATGAGCACCCGCACCTCGTCGAAGGGCTGCTGGAACGCGCGCAGCACGTTCGCCCCGGAGGGCAGGTAGGTTCTGCCCGCCGCGATCTCGGCGCGCAGGAAGTCGCCCATCGCGGCGACCTGTGCCGCCACCGGCTCCAGAGCCCGGGCCCAGCCCGGCTCGACGATCTCGTTCAAGGGTCTCGCTGCCACGGTCGATCACTCTAGTGGCTCAACGCGACTCCGCCTCAACCGAGCGCGGCGGCCCGCACGCACAGCACGTCCGGCAGGTGTTGGGCGAGCAACTGCCAGCTGTCGCCGTCGTCGTGGCCGGCGTACAGCTCGCCGTTGCGGTTGCCGAAGTAGATGCCCGCCGGGTCGGCGTCGTCCGTGCACAGCGCGTCGCGCAGCACCGTGCCGTAGTGGTCGCCGGTCGGCAGGCCCTTGGAGAGCGGCTCCCAGGTGGCGCCCGCGTCCCGGGTGCGGAAGACCCGGCAGCGGTGCTCGGCCGGGACCCGGTCGGAGTCGGCGTTCAACGGGAAGACGTAGGCGGTGTCCGGGTGGTGCGGGTGGGCGGCCACGGCGAAGCCGAAGTCGGAGGGCAGCCCGGCGCCGATGTCGGTCCACCGCGTGCCCGCGTCGTCGCTGCGGTACACGCCCCAGTGGTTCTGGAGGTACAACCGGTCCGTGTTCCCGGCGTCCTGGGCGATCTTGTGGACGCACTGGCCGAACTCGGGATCGGGGTCGGGCAGGAACACCGCGGAGACCCCGTGGTTGGACGGGAACCAGCTCGCCCCGCCGTCGAGGGTGCGGAACACCCCGGCGGTGGACACGGCGACGGTCACCGCCTGGGGATCAGCGGGGTCGGTGATCACGGTGTGCAGCCCCTCGCCGCCGCCCCCCGGCTCCCAGGCCGAACGGCTGGGGTGCTCCCACAGGGGCCGCACCAGCTCGAAGGACTCGCCGCGGTCGGCGGAACGGAACAGGGCGGCCGGTTCGGTCCCCGCGTAGACCACGTCCGGGGCCTCCGGACCGGCCGGGTGCAGTTGCCACACGCGCTCCAGGGAGGCGCCCGTGTCCTGCGGGAACTTCACGGCGGGGGCGGCGGGTTCGCGCCAGGTCGCCCCGAGGTCGTCGGAACTGAAGACGGACGGACCCCAGTGGGAGCTGTCGCCGCCGACCAGCAGCCGAGGGGTGGGACCCCGGCGGTCGATGGCGACGGCGGACACGGCCTGGGCGTTGAAATGGGGCCCGTCGAACTCCCAGGCCCCGGCGCCCACGCGCCGTCCGATGAAGAGCCCCTTGCGGGTACCCGCGAGCAGTAGCACGTCGGTCATGGCCGACACCTCCGGACGTCCTTGTCCTTCACGGCAGCATTCAAGCCAGTCTGCACCCGCCCACCGACAGTGGCCGCGCGGCACGCGCGCCGGCCGGACCCAGTTGTACGGGGGATCTCGTACTACGAGAGATTTCGTAGTACGGTGGTTCTCGTACTTAGCGCCGATCCCCGGTGCGCGTCCGGTGACATCTGGAGAGCCCCATGAGTGCTGCACCCGCCGCCTTCACCGCCCTGTTCCAGCCCTACAAGATCCGTTCGGTGACCGTCCCGAACCGGGTCTGGATGGCGGCGATGTGCCAGTACAGCGCCGAGCCCACGGGCCCGGACGCGGGCGTCGCCGACGACTGGCACTTCACGCACTACGCGGCCCGCGCCACCGGCGGAACCGGCCTGATCATCCAGGAGGCCACGGCCGTCTCCCCCGAGGGTCGGATCAGCCCCTGGGACCTCGGCATCTGGAACGACACCCAGGTCGAGGCGCTGCGCCGGATCACCACCTTCCTCAAGGCCCGCGGGACGGTCCCCGGCATCCAGATCGCGCACGCCGGGCGAAAGGCCTCCACCGAACGCCCCTGGAAGGGCGGCCGACCCCTGGGCCCCGAGGGGCACGGCTGGCAGCCCGACGCACCCAGCGCGGTCCCCTTCGCCGAGGGCCACCCGGTGCCGCACGAACTCACCCCCGACGAGATCCGGGCGATCACCGGCGAGTTCGTGGCCGCCACCCGCCGCGCCCTCGCCGCGGGCTACGAGGTCGTCGAGATCCACGGCGCCCACGGCTACCTCATCGGGGAGTTCCTCTCCCCGCACAGCAACCGCCGCACCGACTCCTACGGCGGCTCCTTCGAGAACCGCACCCGCTTCGCCCTCGAAGTCGTCGAGGCCGTCCGCGCCGAATGGCCCGAGGAACTCCCGCTGTTCTTCCGCATCTCCGCCACCGACTGGCTGGAGCGCGACGGCTGGACCGCCGACGACACCGTCCGACTGGCCGGACTCCTCCAGGAACGCGGAGTCGACCTGCTCGACGTGTCCACCGGCGGCCTCGCCCCCGGCGTGACGATCCCGCTCGGCCCCGGCTACCAGGTGCCGTTCGCCGCCCGGGTCAAGGCGGAGACGAGCCTGCCGGTCGCCGCGGTCGGCCTGATCACCGAACCCGAGCACGCCGAGAAGATCCTGGCCAACGGAGAGGCGGACGCCGTGCTGCTCGGCCGGGAACTGCTCCGTGACCCGTACTGGGCCCGTCGGGCCGCCGCCGAGCTCGGCGCGGAGATCCCCACGCCGGATCCGTACCACCGCGCCTGGTGAGCCGGTGCGGCGCGGCGGCCCCGCGCCCCGCGCCGCACCCCGACCCGTCCTCCGAAGGTTCTCGTACGATGGGCCCGCGGAGGGTCCGGTGCCCCCGGCCCACCCCACCGACCGAACGAGCGGAGCAGGACATGACGGAACGTGACGCGGCCCGTGTCCTCGCCCACCCCGAGCCGGCCGCGATCCGGCTCGACGGGGTCCTGCACGCGCTCTCCGACCCGCTGCGCCTGTCCATCGTCCGGGACCTCGCGTCCTCGGACGCCGAACTGGCCTGCTCGTACTTCGACCTGCCCGTCACCAAGTCGACGACCACCCACCACTTCCGCGTCCTGCGCGAGAGCGGGGTCGTGCGCCAGACCTACCGCGGCACCGCCAAGATGAACGGCCTGCGCCGCGCCGAACTCCAGACCCTCTTCCCGGGGCTGTTGGACAGCGTCCTCGCGGCGGCCGCCGCCGAGGCCTCCCGCTTGGCCGGGGCGGGCCTCCGGACGACCTAGGGCCGCAACGTCCCTCCGGACGACCTAGGGCCGCAACGTCCCTCCGGACGACCTAGGGCCGCAACGTCCCTCCGGACGACCTAGGGCCGGGCGTCCATGCGGTGCATGATCTCGCCGTCGGGGCCGAAGACGTCCATGAAGTAGCCGTTCTCGAAGGTGGCTCCCTCCTTCGTCGTCAGGTGGCGGGTGACGGAGGCCGACTGCAGGTCGAAGAGGGTGTCGCCGTTGTCGCTGTTGCGCGTCCGCACGACCACCCGGGGCACGCCCTGCGAACCGTCCTCGATCTGGATCCCGTACACGTCCGGGTCACCGCCGGCCGCCCGGTAGCGCTCGGCCAAGGCCGCCGCCTCCTGGGGAACGGCCGTCGTCGTGGACGTCGGGCCGGGCATGGCCTGTCCTCGGGGCTCCTCCGTGCAGCCCACCAGCAGCGCGGCTCCCGCCAGCGCCGTCAGTGCCGCGTACGTACTCCGCCGTAGGACGCGCCCCATCGCCAACTCCCCTGATCGGTAAAGGTTTCGGCGACCCTACGTGAGGCCCGCCGCGCCCCGGAGGCCGGCCCAGTCGGGGATCTTCACCGAGCGGCGTCCCAGGGAGCGGCCGAGTTCCGCCTCGGCCGTCTCGATGGCCAGCCAGCCCGGCCACTCGACCGGCCGCAGCCCCGCCGCGCGCAACGCGTCCAGCGGATCGCGGGGCAGTGCGCGGCGGGCGAGTGCCCCCGCGTCCTGGAGGAGTGAGGACACCGTCTCCTTGGCGCACGGCCGGTTCGTGCCGATCACCCCGGTCGGCCCGCGCTTGATCCAGCCCGCCACGTACTCGCCGACCGAGGCCCGCCCCGCGCGCAGCACCCGACCCGCCGCGTGCGGCACGGTGCCCCGCGCGGCGTCGAACGGCAGCCCGGGCAGCGGCACCCCCAGGTACCCCACCGAACGCAGCACCAGTTCGGCGGGGAGGTCCTCGTACGCGCCGGTGCCCGTGACGCCGCCCCGGCCGTCGGGGGCGGTCCGCTCGCAGCGCAGTGCCCGTACCCGGCCGTCCGGGCCGCCCAGTACCTCCACGGGCCGCAGGTGGAAGCGCAGGGTCAGCAGGCGCGGCTGCCCGGCGCCCGCACCCGGCCCGGACCAACCGCGCAGCACCTCGACGTTGCGCCGGGCGACCGCGGGCAGGGCCGCCGCCGCGTCGGGGTCCGCGTACGCCGGGTCCAGAGCAGCCTCCGCGGCGTCCACCCGGACCCCGACGCCCGCCAGCGTGCCCAGTTCGCGGAGTTCCTTGGTGGTGAACCGGCCCTGCGAGGGTCCGCGCCGGGCCACCATGGACACCTCGCGGACGCCGCTGCCGGCGAGCGCGCCGAGCGCCGGCTGGGGCATGTCGGTCGGCGTCAGGTCCGCCGCGCCCCGGGCCAGGATCCGGGCCACGTCCACCGCGACGTTCCCGGCACCCACGACCACGGCCGAGCGGACCCCGCTCAGGTCGAAGGCCCCGGCGTCCGGATGGCCGCTGTACCAGGACACGAAGGCCGTCGCGGAGCGCACGCCGGGCAGCTCCTCGCCGGGGATGCCCAGGAGCCGGTCGCGGGCGGCGCCGACGCAGTAGACGACGGCGTGGTAGAGCTCCAGCAGCCGGGCCGTGGAGAGCGGGCCGGAGCCGACCTCCACGTTCCCGAGGAAGCGGACCCGGTCCTCTTCGAGGACGGTGCGCAGGCTTCCGGTCAGCGATTTGATCTTCTCGTGGTCGGGGGCCACCCCGTACCGCACGAGGCCGTACGGGGCCGGCAGCCGGTCCAACACGTCGACCCGCACGCCGGGCACCTCACGCTGTTGGACCAGTGCCTGGGCGGCGTAGACCCCGCTCGGGCCCGAACCGACGACGGCGACACGAAGCACGGCGGAGCTCCTCCCGCAGGTGCTCCCAGCATGGCACCGACGCCCGGACCCGTCAGCCCATCGCGCGCATCCGGTGGATCTCGGCGCTCTGGGTGGCCACCACCTCGGTCGCCATTTCCTCGACGGCCACGTTGTTGCCCTGCGCGAGGGCCTCGCCCGCCATCTTCAGCGCGCCCTCGTGGTGGGCGGTCATCAGCTTCAGGAAGAGCCGGTCGAAGTCGGCGCCCTCGGCGCCGCGCAACTCCTCCAACTGCTGGGGCGTCGCCATCCCGGGCATGGCCGCGTGGTCGTGGCCGCCGGGGGCGGGCGCGGGCGCCGGATGGCGGGTGAGCCACTTGTCCATGGCGCCGATCTCGGGGGCCTGCGCGGCGGCGATCCGCTCGGCGACCCGCTTCACCCCGTCGGCGGCGGCCCGGTCCGGGGCCAGCGCGCTCATCGCGAGGGCCTGGCGGTGGTGTTCGGTCATGTTCCGCACGTAGGCGTGGTCCGCCGCGTTGGGACTGTCGTCGGGTCGTTCCCTCGCCGCCTGTTCGGGGGTGAGGGTGCGGGCCTTCTCGCCCGGTCTGCCGGGCGCGACCACCACCGTCGCCCCGCCCTCGGCCGCGTCCGCGGCGCCGTCGTCCTCGCAACCGGTGAGAAGGAGGAGGAGCGCGGCGGCCAGCGCCGTCCCCAGGAATCGGCCGACCGATGCATTTGCCATGTCCATGGAAACGACGATACTGCCGGGGTCCAGGTTCCGTTCCCCCGAGGAAACGGGACGTTCGGGCCCCCACAGGAGGCACAGTGACCTCGCTGCACACCGTCAGAGCGCGCCACCGGAGCCTGGGGGTGGCCTTGGCCGCCGCCGGACTCCTCACCACGCTCCTGGCCACCGCCGGACCGGCGGCCGCCACCCCCGACCCCGGCGACTTACGGCCGGGCGTCGGCTCCGGAGGGAGCGCCGCCTCCGTCCCGGACCGCGAACTCGCCCCGGGCGAGATACCCGGCCGGGACGAGATCGTCCACAGCCGCAACATCAAGCCGCTGGCCAACATCCCCAGTGCCAACCCCAACGGCATCAACACCGACCTGGCCTTCGAGGGTCGGTACGCCTACGCGGGCAACTACGACGGCTTCACCGTCTACGACATCGGCAATCCCAAGTCCCCGAAGGTGGTCAGCCAGGTCCTGTGCCCGGGCGGCCAGAACGACATCTCGGTCTCCGGCGACCTGCTCTTCCTGTCCACGGACTCCTCGCGCAGCGACGACTCCTGCAACAGCGTCTCGCAGCCGGCGACGGAGAAGTCCTCCTGGGAGGGCATCAAGATCTTCGACATCAAGGACAAGAAGAACCCGAAGTACATCAAGTCCGTCGAGACGGCCTGCGGCTCCCACACCCACACGCTGGTGCCGGGCGGCCGTGACCTCTACCTCTACGTCGCCTCGTACTCCCCGAACGAGGCCTTCCCGGACTGCAAGCCGCCGCACGACGGCATCTCCGTGGTGAAGGTGCCCAAGAAGGCCCCGACCAAGGCCGCCGTCGTCGGCTTCCCCGTCCTCTTCCCGGACGGCGGCAACCCGGGCGCACCCGCCAATCCCGGTGTCTCCAAGACCACCGGCTGCCACGACATCACGGTGCTGCCCTCCAAGAACCTGGCCGCCGGCGCCTGCATGGGCGACGGCATCCTCTTCGACATCACCAGGCCCGAACAGCCGAGGGTCATCGATCGGGTCCAGGACAACGTGAACTTCGCGTTCTGGCACTCGGCCACCTTCAACGAGCGCGCGAACAAGGTGGTGTTCACCGACGAGCTCGGCGGCGGGGGCGGCGCCACCTGCAACGAGGCGACCGGCCCGAACCGCGGCGCCGACGGCATCTACGACATCACCGGCCGCGGCGACCAGCGCAGTCTCGTCTTCAAGAGCTACTTCAAGATCCCGCGCCACCAGGCCGACACCGAGAACTGCGTCGCCCACAACGGCTCGCTCGTCCCGGTCGGCGGCGGCCGCGACATCATGGTCCAGGCCTGGTACCAGGGCGGCGTCTCCGTCTGGGACTTCACCGACTCCACCCGTCCCAAGGAGATCGGCTACTTCGAACGCGGCCCGCTGACCACCGACGCGCTCGGCCTCGGCGGCTCCTGGTCGGCGTACTACTACAACGGGCACATCTACTCGAACGACATCGTCAAGGGCCTCGACGTGCTGCGGCTCGACGACTGGCGCACCGACAGCGCCAAGTGGGTGCGGATGGACCGGCTCAACGTGCAGACCCAGCCCGACTACCGCTGACGCCGGCGCGCGGGCCCCGGGCGGGGCCCCGTCACGCGAAGCTCCCGCCGGGCGGTCCGCCGTCCGGCGGGACACCGAGCGCCCAGTCCAGCCCGTACCGCTGGAAGAGCTCGGCGCGCAGCCGGGGTCCGGGCATCGGGGCGCCCGGCAGCAGGACCGCCACCACCGCGCCCATCAGCAGGGCGCGCAGCAGCGGATAGTCGGTGTCCGGGTCGGCCGAGCCGTACCGGACGACGGTGTCCCGGAGCAGCTCCGCCAGGCGCTGCTGCTCCGGGCACTGGATGAAGCCCTCGTTCGCGAGGATGCCCGCCATGTGCGTGCGCATCAGCCGCGGCCGGTCCCGGGCCAGCCCGAGGACCGCGTCGATCGCCCGGGCCAGCCGCTCGCGGCCGTCCGCGCTCCGCGGCTCCCGTTCCAGCGCCGCTTCCAGGGTCAGGTGCATCAGCCGGTGCACGGCGGACTGCAGGAGCTGGCGCTTGCCGGGGAAGTAGTACGACACCAGGCCGCGGGCCGCGCCCGCCCGGTCGGCGATGTCGCCCAGGGTCGTGGCCTCGAAGCCGCGTTCGGACACCAGCTCGACCGTGGCCTCCAGCAGCCGCTCCCGGGAACGTCTGCGCAATTCTTCATTGACCGATGCGCTGCGCGGGGACATGCTTACTCCTGCGTTGACTGGCTCCGGGCCAATATACTCAGCGCACGGTGTCGTCTGTTCGGGGCGACGCGGGGGATCGCCCCGGGCAGGCACACCGGCACGCCGCGAGCGCCACCAAGGACACCAGGCCGGCCCCCAGGAGCCAGCCCGCGAGAACGTCCGAGAACCAATGGACGCCGAGGTGGAGCCGGGTGAAGCCGACCCCGAGCACCGACACCGCGGCCACCGTCCACGCGCCGTACGCCAGGCGCCGCGGCACCGTCGGCGGCATCAACCACAGCAGCAGTCCGCACACCACCGTGGCCGTCATCGCGTGCCCCGACGGATAGGCCGCGTAGTGCGCGGAGTCGACGGGATCCGGCCACTGCGGGCGCTCCCGACCGACGGCGGCCTTCAACCCCTGCTGCACTGCCGACGCCGTCAGCGTCGCCGCCGCCACCCAGGCGGCGCGGACGCGGTCCCCGCGCCACCAGAGCAGGCCGCAGGCCGCCGCGGCCAGCGCGCGCATCGTCCAGGGGTCCCAGACCCAGTCGCTCAGCACCCGCATCAGGTGGGTGACCGCGGGGTGGGAGACGGCGTACGGGTGCAGCGTCCCCGCGACCCGTTCGTCGAAGCCGATGAGCGGCTGCCACCGGACCACCACCAGGACGGTCAGTGCGGCCGCGGCGGCCGCGCAGGCCGACCCCGCTGTCATCAGCTGGTTGTTCCGCATGCCCCGATCCTCGCAGCAAGCGGAACGCGTCCGTCATCGCAGCGCGCTGAGTCCCGGTACGAAGGCGACCAGCAGCGGCACCGCCGGCACCAGGGTGGCCAGCGCCGTCAGCCGCAGCCGGCGGCTCGGGGAGAGCCGAGGCGAGGCCGACAGCAGCCGCCGCACCCGCTGCGGCACGTGGGCCTGCGCGGTGGGGGAGGGGCCGAAGACCCCGCGGTCCTCGTTCAGCCCGACCAGGGCCAGCGCGATCGTCAGGCGCCCGTAGCGGCGGGAGGCCACGTCGTCGGCGGCCAGCTCGACCAGCCGGTGCATCTCCGCCTCGAACGCGGCGAACACCGGCACCTGCGGGAATCCCCGCGACAGCGCCCGCGAGCAGTGCAGCAGCCAGTCGTGCCGGGCGGCCGCGTGCCCCTGCTCGTGCGCGAGTACCGCGTCCAGCTGGCTGCCCTTGAGCCGGCCGAGCGCCGCCGTGGTCACCACCAGTTGCGGGACCGCCCCCGGCTGCCACCAGGCTTCCGGCCGCGGCCCCTCCAGTACGACGAGCCGTCCGGCCTGGGGCTCCTCGCCGGGCAGCAGCGGCGCGCGGACCAGCAGTTCGGCGTCCCGGGTGCGCCGCCGGGCCCGCGCCCGCAGCACCTCCCGCGTCAGCATCGCGCCGGTCCACAGACCGCCGCCGGCCAGCGCCAGCGCGGTACCGGTGGCCCACGGGCCGCCCGCCGCCCCCAGCGCGTACGCGTCGACCACGCCGTGCGGGGCCGCCGCGAAGAGCCCGCCCCGGACCGCCTGCCAGGCGGCGGCCGCGCTCAGCAGCATGGACAGCGCCAGGCACAGGAGCGTCGCGCCCACCACGCACTGCCACGCCCACAGGGCGACGACGGGTTCGCGATCGGGCCACTGGGCCCGGGCCAGGAGACGGGGGGCGAGCACCGCGGTCAGTGCGCCGAGCAGGAGGAGAACGGCGGGGACCATCATGGTCGCCAGCCTATGAGCGCACCCCGGCCCACCGGTACGGTCCTGGGGTATTGGTGACGCAGGACACGTCCCGCGACCCGGCCGGACCCCGCCGCCCCCGGCCCCACCGCGGCGCGGCCCTCACATCGTCAGCAGCATCGCCAACATCCCCGTCCCCATGGCGAGTCGGCACGCGCGGATCAGGTCCCCGGGGCCGCCGCCCACCGGCCCGGCGGCCCGCAGCCCCAGCCCCCCTACGGCGCCCCCGCCGGCCGTCGTCAGCAGCCGGGCCCCGCCGAGCAGCACGTAGCCCGCGTAGTAGAGGAGCAGCGCGCCCGTCACCACCGGCAGCCCGGCCCGACCGTGCCCGTGCCCGGCGGTCATCGACAGCGCCATGTACGCCATCGCCAGCGAGCCGACCAGGTGGTGCGCGTGGTGGGCTCCGCCGCGCAGCAGCCACAGCGCGTGCACCGCCGCCCCGCAGAACACCGCCAGGAGGATCCCCGGCCCCCACGGGCCGGTCCCCGAGGGCACGGCCATCGCCGCCATCCCGAAGCCCATCACGGCCTCGCCCGCCGCCGCCCCCCGCTCGGGGCGGCCCGCTCTGCGCGCCCGCGCCAGACAGTACGCACCGCTCACCGCGCACAGCAGCACGAGCAGCCAGGCGGGCACGGCGGAGGCGGAGGAGAACAGCATGGCGGGACCGTGCACGGCGGAACCTCCCGGTTCGTCGGCGTCACGGGAAGGAATGCCCGCCCGCCACCGCGCTCACGCCGCCCCGCGTTACGCTCTCCCTGCCGCACCAGGCATGTCATATGCCACCGCATCGAACGGAGCGCCGATGTCCACCGCCCAGCCCGCCGCCCTCAGCTTCCGTGCCGCCGTGGAGACGGACGTACCGGAATTGGTGGTACTCGTCGAATCCGCCTACCGCGGGGACGCCAGCCGGGCGGGCTGGACCACCGAGGCCGACTACCTGGACGGACAGCGCACCGACCCGGACGGGGTCCGCTCGGTCATCACGAACGAGGACGGCGTGTTGCTCGTCGTCGAGCGCGCGGGCGCGATCGTCGCCTGCTGCCAGCTCGAACACCGCGGTGACTACGTCTACTTCGGCATGTTCGCGGTCCGCCCGGGTCTCCAGGGCGCCGGCCTCGGCAAGGAGATCCTGGCCGAGGCGGAGCGCCGCGCCCGCGAGACGTGGGGGGCCAAGGAGATGCGGATGGCGGTGATCAACGTGCGGGAGGATCTCATCGCCTACTACGTGCGCCGCGGGTACGCGCGCACCGGCGAGCTGAGCCCCTTCCCCTACGGCGACGCGCGCTTCGGCGAGCCGCGCCGCGACGACCTGGCCTTCGAGCTGCTCGTCAAGTCGCTCTGAGGCAAGCCGCCCCGGGGCCGCTGCGCCCCGAGGCGGTACGCTCACGGGACAACTCGCCCCGTCGTCAAGGCCGTTCGCTCAGGCGGTGAAACGGCCCGTGCTGCGGATCTCCGGGAGGCCGGTGACGGCGCCGTCGAGCTGGAGGGCCCGGGCCAAACGGAGTTGGTCCAGCGTGTCGACCGTCCAGCCCGTCACCCGCAGTCCGGCCGCGTGCGCCGCGTCGACCGTCTCCAGGGTGATGCGGCGGAGGTCGAGGTCGAGCGTGCGCGCCCCCGCGGCCCTGGCCCGCTCGACGATGTCCGCCCCGTGCCGCTCCGCGTGCAGCACCGTCCGCACGCCCGGCGCGAGATGGGCCACGGTGGTGAGCACGGCGCCGTCGCGCGAGGCCACCTCCACCCGCGCGGTCAGGTCCCGGCGCACGAGGAGTTCCGCGAGCGCGGCCCCGGTCCGCTGGTCGGGCACCGACACCCGTAGCGGGACGGCGACGGCGTCCAGCACCTCCTCGGGCAGGGGCGGGCGCTCGCCCCGACCGGCGTCCAGGGCGCGCAGCTCGGCCAGGGTCAGGTCGGCGGCGGCGCCCGAGCCGTCGGTGGTGCGGTCCACTTCGGCGTCGTGCAGGACGACGAGGGCGCCGTCCTTGCTGAGGCGCAGGTCCAGCGCGATGACGTCCATCCCGCAGCGTTCCGCGCGGACGAACGACCGAAGGGTGTTCTCCGGTTCGACACCCATGACCCCGCGGTGACCGATGGTGAGGAAAGTCAAGGTTCTCTCGCTTCCGTCGACGGCGGCTCCCCGCGCGGTCGCGGTGTCCCGACCGGCCGCGCGCGGTGAGGCGCATGCTAGTGCGCCGCGCCCGCGAAGGGACCGGGCGTGCGGGGGCCCGGATCGGCCGTCCGGCCGCTTCCCGCCGGGGTCGTGCGCGCCGGGGCGGACGGCCGGGCGGCCACCGCGTCACCCGGGCGTGGGCGCGTCCCCACCGGCTTGACGGACGCCGTACGGGGGCCACGCGCCTCGCCGTCGCCCCGGGGTGCCTAGGGAGTGTCCTGCGGATCCTGCGCTTCCCGCGCCGCCGGTGCTTCCTGCGGCGCCGCCCGCGCGAGGTCGGCGAGCAGGGCCGCGGCCAGCTCCAGCTCGGCCAGGTGCTGCCGTTCGCTCCAGCGCAGCACCAGCGTGGGGAAGGCCCACTCCCGCACCTCCGCCGCGTGCTCCATGGCCTCCCGTACGGCGGCCAGCTCGGCCCGGGTCCGGTCCATGTGCTCGGTCACCATGGCGCGCAGCCGCTCGGGCTCGGCCAGGTGTCCCAGCCAGATCCGCAGCAGCAGTCCGTGCTTGAGGACCGGGGGGCCGGCCTGCGCGGCGTCGCCGGCCCATCCGGTGAGCGCCTCGCGGCCCGTGTCGGTGATCGCGTACCGGCGCTTGGCGCGCGCCTCCTCGGGCCCCGAGCGGACGGAGACCGCGTACCCCAGTTCCTCCAGCCGCCGCAGTTCCGCGTAGATCTGGCTGATCGCGGGCGACCAGTAGAAGAAGCGGAGGGAGGAGTCGGCCCACTTCTTCAGTTCGTACCCGGTGCGCTCGCCGGGGAACGACAGGAGGCCGAGCACGGCCCAGGCGGTGGGCGGAAGGTCTTTCTTCTTCGGTTCCTGACTACTAGTCATCTTCCGAATCGAAGTGAGACCGGGCACGGGACGCAACCCTGGAGGCATCGTGAAATTCTCCGTGATCTTCGAAGCTCAACTGGCCGACCCGACCGTGGAGCGGGAGCACCAGGTCATCCGCGACTGCGTCGAGCAGGCAGTACTGGCCGAACGCATGGGGTTCGACCGGATCCGGGCCGTCGAGCACCACTCCTTGAAGTGGTACGCGCAATTGGCGCGCCGAAGATCTTCTTGACGTGGGTCGCGGCCCGGACGCACACCATACGCATCGGGCACGGTGTCGTGTGCATGCCGTTCAACTTCAACCACCCGGTCCGGGTCGCCGAACGGGCGGCCATGCTCGACCAGCCGTCCGGCGGTCGACTCGACCCGGCGGCGCCGGCGTCCCGGACGAGGCGGTGGTGGCCGGGGCCGATGAGGTGATGTGTCTCATCCGGATGGGCACCGTGCCGCAGGAAGCCTGCCGGGAAACCATCTGACAGTGGGGCGAAAGGGTCATTCCGCACTACTCCGGTCGCGGAGCGCGAGCGGAGGTGCACGCACCGCTGACCGAATCGGGCTCGGGGGATGCGGAGTGGTGGCCTCCATGGCCAGGGACGGGAAGACTTCCGGTAGGGAAGGGGGTGACGCAGGATAATTTCCTGAGATTCCTCTTGAGCGAGAGAGCCTCCCATGCCTACCCTGTGCCGACGTGAGGTTCTCCTGTGGAGGAAGTGACATGACGGAAACTCTTGTGCCGGGTGCCGGCGGTGCCGTGATAACCGCTGGCGCGCGGGTGGTCGACCACCCGGCGTGGCCCGAGCTCAAGGCCGCCGTGGAGGAGATCCGCCCGTGGCAGAGCGCGGACGGCTCCATCGACTTCGAGGCGGAGGGCGCGCACGCCCGCGCCACCGTCCTGGCCGCCGTCGAGCGCGTGATCACCGCCGTCGAGACGCTGTCGCCGCTGCTCCCGCACGCCACCGCGTACCACGAGGCCCTCGTGGCCGACCTGCGCAAGTGGGCCGCCGACGACTTCCGCGTGCCGGACTTCCTCGACTCCCTGCTGGCCTTCCAGCCGGCCGCCGAGCGCGCCGACGGGCTCCAGCACCTCGTCGTCTTCCCGATGTACACGCAGAACGGCAACCCGGACCGCAACCTGGAGGCCGTCGCGCTCAAGATGGTGTGGCCCGAGTGGCTCGCCGAGCTGGAGCGCACGCGCTACGACAACCCGCTCTTCCTCGGCATCACCTTCGAGGACTTCACCCCGGGTTACGACACCAACTCCGCCGTCCTCTTCCCGGAGACCATCGCCGTCCGCGAGGCCCCCGAGCGCTTCACCTGGGGCGGCATCTTCTGTGACCGCGAGGCCGCGCGCTACCGCAAGGTGACCGCCGCCGCCGTGGACATCCTCGGCATCGAGCTGCCCGAGGACATCGCCGCGATGGTCGAGGACCAGGAGCGCTGCGAGAAGGCCTTCGTGCTGTGGGACATGGTCCACGACCGCACCCACAGCCATGGCGATCTGCCGTTCGACCCTTTCATGATCAAGCAGCGCCAGCCGTTCTGGATGTACGGCCTGGAAGAGCTGCGCTGCGACCTCACCGCCTTCAAGGAGGCCGTGAAGCTGGAGTCCGAGGGCAACGAGCACGGCCGTGACGTGCAGTACGCCGTCCTCTTCGACCGGATGTTCCGCTTCCCGGTGTCCGGCGACCGCAACCGCAACTACGACGGTCTCGGCGGCCAGCTGCTCTTCGCGTACCTCCACAAGCACGACGTCGTGCGCTGGACGGACAACAAGCTGAAGATCGACTGGATGCGCGCCCCGCAGGTCACCAACCAGCTGTGCGCCGAGATCGAGGACCTCTACCGGGCCGGCATCGACCGCCCGAAGCTCGTCCACTGGTTCAAGGCGTACGAGCTCGTCTCCACCTACCTGGCCCCGCACCCGGGATCCAAGTGGGCCAAGGGCCCCGACGCCCTGGACACGACGCAGCCGCCGCGCAAGCTCGTGGACGACGTGCTGCCGGACGAGTTTCCGCTCAGCATGTTCTACGAGGCCCTCGCCAAGAAGCTCAAGGGCGTGATCGCCTCGACCAAGGGCATCACCGCCCTGAACGCCGAGACGGCCGACCGGGCCGCCGCATGAGCACCGCCCCGCAGGAGGCTGCACAGATGAACGGCTCCGTGAACGGCAACGGCACGCTCCACGGAGCGGTGATCGCGGTGGCGGGAGCCGGCGGCCCCGCCGGACGCGCCACGCTGATGCGCCTGGCCGAGGCCGGCGCCGTGGTCGTCGCCTCCGACGCCGACCCGGCGCGCCTCGCCGAGGCCGTCGACGCGGCCCGCTACGCCCACGGCGGCGCCACCATCACCGGTGACACCGTCGACCTGCTGGACCTGGCCGCCACCAAGGCGTGGGCCGAGCACACCGAGAAGGAGTTCGGCCGCCTCGACGGCGTCGTCCACCTGGTCGGCGGCTGGCGCGGCAGCAAGACGTTCACCGATGTGGACCTCGCCGACTGGGACTTCCTGGAGAAGCTCCTCATCCGCACCGTCCAGCACACCTCGCTCGCCTTCCACGACGGCCTGCTGCGCAGCGCCCTCGGGCGCTACGTGCTGATCAGCCAGTCCGGCGCGCACAAGCCGGTCGCCAACAACGCCGCCTACAACGCCGGCAAGGCGGCCGCCGAGGCCTGGACCCTCGCCATGGCGGACTCCTTCCGCAAGGCGGGGGGCGAGGACGGCCCGCAGGCCGCGGCTGCGATCCTGGTCATCAAGGCACTGGTGCACGACGCGATGCGCGCGGAGCGCCCCAATGCGAAGTTCGCGGGCTTCACCGACGTCGCGGAGCTGGCCGAGGCCATCGCCGGCGTGTGGGAACGGCCCGCCTCCGAGGTGAACGGACAGCGTCTGTGGCTCACTCCGCAACCGTGAGGACCGATGCCGTGAAGACCGATGCGCGGCGCCACCACGACCCCGCGGTGCGCGGGTTCGCGAGCGACAACTACGCCGGGGTGCACCCGGAGGTCCTCGCGGCCCTCGCCCTCGCCAACGGCGGCCACCAGGTCTCGTACGGCGAGGACGAGTACACCGAGAACCTGCAGAAGATCTTCCGCAGCCACTTCGGGCCGTACGCGGAGACCTTCCCGGTCTTCAACGGCACGGGCGCCAACGTCGTCGCCCTCCAGGCCATGACCGACCGGTGGGGCGCCGTGATCTGCGCCAAGTCCGCCCACATCAACGTGGACGAGGGCGGCGCCCCGGAGCGCATGGCCGGCCTCAAGCTGCTGGCCGTCCCCACGCCCGACGGCAAGCTCACCCCCGAGCTGATCGACCAGGAGGCCTGGGGCTTCGACGACGAGCACCGGGCCATGCCCCAGGTCGTCTCGATCACCCAGAACACCGAGCTCGGCACGGTCTACACGCCGGACGAGATCAAGGCGATCTGCGACCACGCCCACGGCCTGGGCATGAAGGTGCACCTCGACGGCGCCCGGATAGCCAACGCCGCGGCCTCGCTCGACGTCCCGATGCGCACCTTCACGAACACGGTCGGCGTGGACGTGCTGTCGTACGGCGGCACCAAGAACGGCATGATGTTCGGCGAGGCCGTGGTCGTGCTGAACCCGGACGCCGTCCGCAAGATGAAGCACATCCGCAAGATGTCGATGCAGCTGGCGTCGAAGATGCGCTTCGTCTCCGTTCAGCTGGAGGCGCTGCTGGCCAAGGACCTGTGGCTGCGCAACGCCCGCCACGGCAACGCCATGGCGCAGCGGCTCGCGGCCGGTGTGCGGGAGACCGACGGGGTGGAGATCCTCTACCCGGTGCAGGCGAACGCGGTGTTCGCCCGGCTTCCGCACGAGGTCACCCGGCGGCTCCAGGAGCGCTACCGCTTCTACTTCTGGGACGAGGCCGCCGGCGACGTCCGCTGGATGTGCGGTTTCGACACCCAGGAAGAGGACGTGGACGGCTTCCTCCAGGCGCTGAAGGAAGAGCTCGCGCGCTGAACCGGCCCCGGCCGATAAATCGATAGGCATGCGAAAAAGCGCATAGGTATGCTCCTGGATCATGGAAATGATCCAGGAGCACTCCGACCTCGACGCCTACCTGGCGGCCGACGAGGCCGTAGACCACGACCACCCCTTCGTCCGGGAGACCGCCGACGCCCTCTGGACGGCCACCGGTGACGACCGGACCTATGCCGAAGTGGCCTTCGGGTTCGTCCGCGACACCGTCGGGCATTCCGCCGACACCGGTGACCAGCGCGTCACCTGGCGGGCCTCCGACACCTTGCGCACGCGCAACGGCATCTGCCTGGCCAAGTCCCACGCCCTCGCCGCGCTCCTGCGCGCCCGGGGCATCCCGGCCGCCCTGTGCTACCAGCGCCTCCTCACCGACGACGGCTCCGCGCACGTGGTCCACGGCCTGATCGCCCTGCGGCTGCCCGGCAGCGCCCGGTGGTCCCGGCTCGACGCCCGCGGCAACAAGCCCGGCGTCGACGCCCGCTTCGACCTGGAGCGGGAGCGGCTCGCCTTCCCCGTGCGCCCCGAACTCGGCGAGATCGACCACCCCGAGCTGTACGCCGCCCCCCACCCCGCCGCCCTCAAGGCGCTCCGGGAGTCCGCCGACCGGACGCAGCTGTGGCGGAACCTGCCCACTGCCCTGTAGCGCATTCCGGTACGGGTCCCCGAGCCGCCACCAGCAGGTGGAGGGCGGCGGCCACGAGCTGGAGCGCCGCGATCCCCAGTAGCAGCGTCCAGGCCGGCGCGGCGGCCGCGAGCCCCACGAGGGCGGCGCCCGCCGAGGCCGCCGTCAGCTTCAACCCCGCACCCAGGGTGAACACCTGCGCCCGCACCCCGTCCGGGGCGTACCGCGCACGGATCCGCAGCGTCGCCGTCAGCAGCGGTCCGTCGCACACCCCGGCCACCGCGAACAGGGCGGCCGTCACCGCCACCGACGGGCTGAACGCGGCCGCCGTCAGGGCCGCCCCGGTCCCCGCCATCGCCCAGCGGGCCAACCGGCCCGGCGCCACGGAGGTGATCCGGCCCAGCGTCAGCGAACCGGTCAGCGCCCCCACCGCGAAGGCCGTCATCAGGACCCCGCCCGCGCCCGGGCTGCCGAGTTCGGTGGCCAGCAGCACCGAGCCCGTGGTCAGCGCGCCGATGCCGACGAAGGCCAGGGTCGTCGCCGAGGTGACGGCGCGCAGCTCCCGGACCCGCCACAGTGCGGAGAGGCCCGCGCCGAGCCCGGCCCGGGGGCCGGCCTGCGGCCGGGCCGCGCCGGAGTCCTCGTACGGCAGGGTCGCGGCCAGCACCACCGCGAGGGCGCCGGAGGTGGTCAACAGGGCCATCGCGGGCCCGGCCGAGGCCAGCGCCGTGATCGTGCCGACGGCGGCGGGGGCCGTGACCGCCGCCGCGTTGTACGTGGACGCGTCCCAGGCGTACGCCCGATCGCGCCCCGGCCCCTCCGCCACCAGCCCCGCGACCAGGCTGGAGAGCCCGCCCGTCACCATCGGCCCGCAGGTTCCCCCGAGCACCGCGACGGCCAGCACCGCCGGCCAGGGGGCCCGCCCCAGCAGCGCGGCGAGCGCGGCCGTCGCGACGGTGAACCCGGCCAGCGCGCCCGCGTGGAACAGCCGAGGCCGCCGGGTCCGCGCGGCGGCGGCGCCCGCGAGGGGAGCCGCCAGTACGTGCGGGGCCAACCAGGCGGTCAGGACGAACGCCCCGTGCGCCGCGCTCCCCGTACGTTCCAGGGCCAGCAGCACCACCGCCATGCCCATGCCCTCCGAGGCGAACCGCGCAGCCAGCGCCGCCCCCAGGTACCTGCCGAACCCGCCCATGATCCCGGACCCCCTCCCGTACCGAACCGCGCCGCGTGTAACGTGTTGCCGCAGCAAGACGTTACGTCACGTGGGTGTACGGCGAAAGGATCCGGCGATGGCGGGCGCACGGAACGGGGGCGGTCCGGCGGGCGAGGGCTTCTCGGCGGCCCGACGGCTGATCGACTGCGCCGAAGCGGTCCGCGCGGCCCCCGCCCTGTCGCGCGACGACCTCGCCGCCCTGCTCGCCCGGCACGGGGAGCACCCGGCCGACCTCACTCCGGAGGCCTTCGGCGCGGCGGACGCGGCCGAACTGCGGGCCGCCGCGCACCGGATGGCCGCCGTCCTAGCCGAGACCGACGAGGACCGTGCCGCGGAGGCGATCAACGCCCTGCTGGACGAGTGCGGCACCCGGCCCCGGCTGACCCGGCACGACGGCCACCCGTGGCACCTCCACGTCGATCGGGGCGCCGGGGCCCACTGGGGCGACTGGTTCCTGGCCTCCGGAGCCCTCGCCCTCGCCCAACTGCTCACCGAACACGGCCGCGTCGTCTGGGGCGCCTGCGCCGCCACGGGCTGCGGGCGGCTCTTCCTCGGCGCCGGCCCCGGCAGCGTCCGCCGCTACTGCTCCACCACCTGCTCCACCCGCGCCCGGGTCGCGGCGCACCGGCGCCGCAGGCGGGCGGAGAGCGCGGGCTGAGGGAGCCCGGCGCACCCCGCCGTGCGCGCCTCACACCGTCTTGATGCCGCCGCCCTCGACGACGTAGTCGGCGCCCGTCACGCTGCCCGCGCGGTCCGAGGCGAGGAAGACGACGACGGACGCGACCTCGTCGGGCTCGACCATGCGGCCGGTGGTCATGCCCATCGCGGCGGGCACCCCCCTCAGGAACGCGCCGTGCTCGACCCCGTTCGACTCGGCGAGGAGGGCGCCGAAGCCGTCCGCGCCCTCCCAGATGGCGGTGCGCGTCGGACCGGGGGAGACGGTGTTCACGCGGACGCCCCGGGGGCCGAACTCCTCGGACAGCGACTTCGTGAACGCGTTGAGGCCGGCCTTCGCCGCGCCGTACTCGATCGGTCCGGTGGCGGGCAGGCGCGCGCACATCGACGAGATGTTCACGATCGACCCGCGCCGCTCAAGGAGGCTCGGCAGCAGCTCCCGGGTGACCCGGACCGTGCCGAACAGGTTGACCTCGAAGCTGTGCGCCCACAGGGCGTCGTCGGTCGCGAGGAACCCGTCGAGGTTGAAGCGGTCACCGCCACCCAGGTTGTTGATCAGGATGTCCACGCCGCCGAGCTCCGTGAGGGCCCGCGCTCCCAACTCCCGCGCGCCGTCCGGCGTGCTCAGGTCGACCGAGACGGGATGGGTGCCGGTCTCCTTCAGCTCGGCGGTGATGGTACGGGCCGCGCCGACCACCCGGACCCCTTCGGCGACCAGTCGCCGAGTAATGGCGAGGCCGACGCCCCGGCCGGCCCCGGTGACGACGGCGGTCTTCCCCGCGAGAGCGAGTTCCACGACGGACTCCTTCAGGATTCTTGAACTACAGGTACAGAACAAGGTCATAAAAAACGGGGCTCCCGGGGGCAGCCCCTTGCCGAGCGTCCTACAGGGCGGCCACCGCCGCGTCCACGACCCGGGTCAGCTGCGAGGCGTCCTGCGCGGTCTTCGCCAGCACGCGCATGCCGATCACCGTCGCGAGCAGCCAGGAGGCCACCGCGGCGGCGTCGCGACCGGCGTCGATCTCGCCCGCGCGCTGACCCTCCTCGACGGTCGCCCGGAAGGCGCCCTCGGTGCGGGCGAACATCCCGCGCACCGTGTCGGTCGTCCAGGGGTCCGAGGGGGTCGACTCGGCAGCGGTGTTGACCGCCATGCAGCCGCGCCGGTCGGGGCCGCCCAGATCGAGCGCGACCAACGCCTCCAGCGCGCCCCGCAGGCGGTCCTTCGCCGGACCCGGGTGGTCGAGGAGCTCCGTCAGCCACGCGGCCTGCGCGTCCCGGTAGCGGGTCAGGGCCCGCTCGAACAGGGCCTGCTTGCTTCCGAAGGCGTGGTAGAGACTGCCCTTGCCGATGCCGATCTCGTCCACGAGATCCTGCGGCGTCGTCGCCGCGTACCCCTTGCGCCAGAACACGTCCATCGCGCGCTCCACCGCCACGTCCGGATCGAACTGCTTCGGCCTGCCCATGGCATGACCGTAGCAGGGTTGTTGACCTTGAGGTCAAATATCTGCCCGCTCATCGGCGATCAAGGGCGGCACGCGGCCGGGGAGGGCCACGCCCGAGAACCTCGGGGCGGGTCCGACCTCCCGAGCGGGGACAGGCTCAGCCGGCTTCCTTCACCTGCGCCGCCGTCGGGGCGGTGCCGCCCAGGTGGGCCGGCAGCCACCAGGAGTCCTCGGTACCGGCCGGCTTGGCCGGGTAGGCGCGCTGCGCGGCGTCCAGCAGCTCCTGCACCCGCTCGCGCACCCGGCGCGTGATCGCCCCGGCGTACTGGTCGGCCGGGGCCTCGATGGGCTCGCCGATCCGCATCGTCACCGGGATGTGGCTGCGCTTGAGGTTCTTCGGGCGGCCCTTGGTCCACAGCCGCTGCGTGCCCCACAGCGCCACCGGGATCAGCGGGACGCCGGCCTCCTGGGCCATCCGCGCCGCACCCGACTTGAAGCTCTTGAGCGTGAACGACTGGGAGATCGTCGCCTCCGGGAACACCCCGATGATCTCGCCGGCCCGCAGGGAGTCCAGGGCGTGCTGGTACGCGGACTCACCCTGGGCGCGGTCCACCGGGATGTGCTTCATGGCGCGCATCAGCGGACCGGACACCTTGTGCCGGAACACCGACTCCTTGGCCATGAACCGCACCAGGCGCTTCTGCGGCCGCGCCGTGAGGCCCGCGAAGATGAAGTCGAGGTAGCCGATGTGGTTCGACACCAGGACCGCCCCGCCCTGGCGCGGGATGTTCTCGGTGCCCTTCATGTCGATGCGGATGTCCAGCGCACGGAAGAGGGTGTGCGCGGCGCCGATCACTGGGGGATAGACGAGCTCAGCCATGGTGGGGAGACCCCGCTTTCTGCCTGGGGAGGTGCTCCCGGCCGGAAGTTACGGAAGCGTAGGTACGCGACCTTGGGGGGATCGTGCCCGAAACGCGGCCCGCTGGCCAGCCCAGACGGCCCCGCCCGGAGAGATTCTCGTCACGCGGGGAATGCCGCATGCGGGCCGGGTGCTGGGACAAGGGATTCGCCCGGCTCCGGCCGGGCGGTACGAACATACGGACAGGGTGGACAGGAGTACGCGTGCACGGGCACGGAGTGGACGACCGGGACGGCGACGGACGGCCGCCCGCCGGTCGGGGGCCGGGAGGACCCCTGGGCGTGGCCGAACTGGGCCGGCAACCGGGGGAGCGGGCCAGCCTGGTCCAGTTCTCCACCGCGTTCTGCCAGCCCTGCCGGGCCACCCGGCGGATCCTCGCCGAGGTCGCCGCCCTGGTTCCGGGGGTCGCCCACATCGAGATCGACGCCGAGCGGAACCTGGACCTGGTCCGCGCCCTCGGCATCGTGAAGACCCCGACCGTGCTCGTGCTGGACGCATCCGGGCGCGTGGTCCGCCGCGCCGAGGGGATGCCCCGCAAGGCCGACGTGATCGCCGCCCTCGGTGCGGCGGTCTGACGGGTGCGCCGGTGCGTGCGCCCGTACGGAGCGTGACGCGCCTGACATCTGACCGATCCGGCTTGACTGTGTACACGTGAGATCGTCAGGCTGACGACATGCGGTATGAACTCCTGCTTTACGGGCGGGTCCACGTGGACCTCGTCCGCCACGCGAGCGCGCGCTGTTGGGATCACTGACGACTCCGGCCCCCCGATCCCCGACTGCGCCCGCGATTCCCGCGGCAGAAGGAAGTATTCCGATGACGGCCCCGACCGCCCCGACGGCTCCCGTGTCCTCGTCCGCGCCCCTCGGCCCCGACCGCTCCGGCCTGCCCGGCTCGCCCGAACTGCTGCGTTCCGTCTTCCGCCGCCACGCCGCAGGTGTCGCGGTGATCACCGCGGACCTCGACGGCCGGCCCGCCGGATTCACCGCCACCTCCCTCAACTCGGTGTCCGCCGATCCGCCGCTGCTCTCCTTCACGATCGGCACCGGCTCCTCCAGCTGGCCCGCCGTGAGGGACTCCGACCACCTCGGTGTGCACATACTCGGCGAGCACCAGCGGGAGTTGGCCGGCCTCTTCGCGACGAGCGGCGCCGACCGCTTCGGCCGGGGCACCGGCTGGGTCGAGGGCCCGCACGGGGTCCCGTTGCTGGACGGGGTGCTGGCCTGGCTGGTGTGCCGGGTGGTGGCGAGGGTGCCCGCGGGCGCCCACCGTGTGATCATCGCGGAAGCGGTGGCCGGGGATCCGGCCGGGGAGGGCCGTCCGCTGCTCTACCACCAAGGAAGCTTCAACGCGTTGCGGGACTGAATCGTCCCTGTTGGGGCGGGTCGGGGCGGCGTTGTCAAGGTCACAGTTCGGTGGCCTTGCACCTGGCCGGGACCCGGGGTGTACTGGCGAGTAACATCCCCATCGGAGCGCGGGCCGCCCCGACCGGGATCCGCCCGACATGGCGCCTATGCTGCCTGCACAAGGCGGTACCAAAAATGACGATGCGGTAGGAGAGCCGGCGTGAGCCTGAGGATCGTTGTCTGTGTGAAGTACGTGCCCGACGCCACCGGCGACCGGCAGTTCACCGAGGACCTGACCGTCAACCGTGACGACGTCGACGGCCTGCTGTCGGAGCTCGACGAGTACGCCGTCGAGCAGGCGCTGCAGATCGCCGACGAGGCGGACGACGCGGAGATCACCGTTCTGACCGTGGGTCCCGAGGACGCCAAGGACGCGCTGCGCAAGGCGCTGTCGATGGGCGCCGACAAGGCGATCCACGTCGAGGACGACGACCTGCACGGCTCCGACATCATGGGCACCTCGCTCGTGCTGGCCAAGGCCGTCGAGAAGGCCGGCTACGACCTGGTCATCACGGGCATGGCCTCGACCGACGGCGTCATGGGCGTCCTGCCGGCCATCCTGGCCGAGCGCCTGGGCATCCCGCAGGTCACCCTGCTCTCCGAGGTCAAGGTCGCGGACGGTGTCGTGACCGGCCGTCGCGACGGTGACTCCGCGAGCGAGCAGCTGGAGGCCTCCCTCCCCGCGCTCGTCTCGGTGACGGACCAGTCGGGCGAGGCCCGCTACCCGTCCTTCAAGGGCATCATGGCCGCCAAGAAGAAGCCGGTGGAGTCCTGGGACCTGTCGGACCTGGACCTGGAGGCCGAAGAGGTCGGTCTGGAAGGCGCCTGGACCGCGGTCGACTCCGCGACCCAGCGTCCCGCCCGCACCGCCGGCACGGTCGTCAAGGACGAGGGCGAGGGCGGCAAGCAGCTGGCCGAGTTCCTGGCCGGCCAGAAGTTCATCTAAGAACTCCGGCCATCCCCTCTTAGCCCCCAGACACTTCGCAATCGCAGGAGAGCAGTCCCATGGCTGAAGTTCTCGTCTTCGTCGACCACGCGGACGGTGCCGTCCGCAAGCCCACCCTCGAGCTGCTGACGCTGGCCCGCCGCATCGGCGAGCCCGTCGCCGTCGCGCTGGGTGCCGGCGCCGCCGACACCGCCGCGGTGCTCGCCGAGCACGGCGCCGTCAAGGTCCTCACCGCCGACGCCCCCGAGTTCACCGAGTACCTCGTGGTGCCGAAGGTGGACGCGCTGCAGGCCGCCTACGAGTCGGTGTCCGCCGCGGGCTCCCTGGCCGCCGTGCTCATCCCGTCCTCCGCCGAGGGCAAGGAGATCGCCGCGCGCCTCGCCGTGCGCATCGGCTCCGGCATCATCACCGACGCCGTCGACCTTGAGGCCGGTGACGAGGGTCCGGTCGCGACGCAGGCCGCCTTCGCCGCGTCGTTCACCACCAAGTCCCGCGTGTCCAAGGGCACCCCGGTCATCACCGTGAAGCCGAACTCGGCCCCGGTCGAGGCCGCCCCGGCCGCCGGCGCCGTCGAGGCGCTCGCCGTCACCTTCGGCGCCCTGGCCACCGGCACCAAGATCACCTCGCGCACCCCGCGCGAGTCCACCGGTCGCCCCGAGCTGACCGAGGCCGCGATCGTCGTCTCCGGCGGTCGCGGCGTCAACGGCGCCGAGAACTTCGGCATCATCGAGGCCCTCGCGGACTCCCTCGGTGCGGCCGTCGGTGCCTCGCGCGCCGCCGTGGACGCGGGCTGGTACCCGCACACCAACCAGGTCGGCCAGACCGGCAAGTCGGTCTCGCCGCAGCTGTACATCGCCTCCGGAATCTCCGGCGCGATCCAGCACCGCGCGGGCATGCAAACCTCGAAGACCATCGTCGCCATCAACAAGGACGCCGAGGCCCCGATCTTCGACCTCGTCGACTACGGCGTCGTCGGCGACCTCT
This sequence comes from Streptomyces sp. NPDC029836, assembly GCF_055574495.1. NCBI lineage: Bacteria > Bacillati > Actinomycetota > Actinomycetes > Kitasatosporales > Streptomycetaceae > Streptomyces > Streptomyces sp. NPDC029836. The sequence goes on from NZ_JBVHZI010000003.1 coordinate 302,706, forward strand.
TCGCGGTCGTCCCCCAGCTGACCGAGCAGATCCAGGCCCGTAAGGGCTGACCTGCGGGGCAAGTCGCCTCCGGGGCCGTGTGGTGTTTGTCACCGCACGGCCCCGAGTCGTTTCCCGCTCCGGGCGGAGGGACCATTGACGGAGCGGAACCCCGTGATTAAATTCTGCTATGCGGATCTAAGATTCCGTGAAGCGGAAAAGAGGAGAGTGCACGATGGGTCAGCAGGAGAAGGTGGCGACGAGCCTCGCAGGCGCGGTCAGCGAGGGCATCAGCGCTTCCCTCGCGCCGGTGGACGCGGAACTCGCGCGGCACTACCCGGGCGACCCCGGCACCCGTCAGCCCATCCACACCGTCTACGTACCCGGTGACGTCTTCGCCGCCGACACCATCCGCTCCTGGGGCGACCAGGCCCTCGCCGCCCTCGACGAGCACGCCCCGGACGCCGCGACCTTCGCCAAGGTGCTCGGCATCTCCGACGAGCTGGCCGTACCGGTCTACGACCGCGTCCGCGCCAAGCTGGCGAGCGAGCCCATCGAGGACCTCCGCGTCGACTTCGAGGACGGCTTCGGCGTCCGCTCCGACGAGGAGGAGGACCAGGCCGCGGCCCGCGCCGCCCGCCTCGTCTCCGAAGCCTTCGCCAACGGCACGAACGCCCCGTACATGGGCGTCCGCATGAAGTGCATGGAGTCCAACGTCCGCGACCGCGGCATCCGCACCACGGACATCTTCCTGTCCGGGCTGCTCGCGCACGGCGGCCTGCCCGAGGGCCTCGTCCTGACCCTGCCCAAGGTCACCTACGCCGAGCAGGTCAGCGCCTTCGTCAAGCTGCTGGAGGCCTTCGAGATCACCCGCGGCCTGCGCCCGGGCCGGATCGGCTTCGAGATCCAGATCGAGACCAGCCAGTCGATCGTCGCCTCCGACGGCACCGCCACCGTCGCCCGGATGATCGAGGCCGCCAAGGGCCGCGCCACCGGCCTGCACTACGGCACCTTCGACTACAGCGCCTGCGTCGGCGTCTCCGCCGCGTACCAGTCCAGCGACCACCCGGCCGCCGACCACGCCAAGGCGATCATGCAGGTCGCGGCCGCCGGTACCGGCGTACGCGTCTCGGACGGCTCGACGAACGTCCTGCCCATCGGCACCACCGAGCACGTCCACGAGGCCTGGAAGCTGCACTACGGCCTCACCCGCCGCGCCCTGGCCCGCGCCTACTACCAGGGCTGGGACATGCACCCGGCGCACCTGCCGACCCGCTACGCGGCCGTGTTCACCTTCTACCGGGAGGGCCTGGAGACCGCCGCGGCCCGCCTGAAGGCGTACGTCGCCAAGATCGAGGGCGACGTCATGGACGAGCCCGCCACCGCCAAGGCCCTGGCCGGCTACCTCGTCCGCGGTCTCGACTGCGGCGCCGTCGGCGCCGAGGAGGTCACGGCCCTGACCGGCCTGACCCGCGCCGAACTGGACGCCTTCGCCATCCCGCGCCGATCGGCGACGCTCACGGCGACCGCCTGATCCGCACCCGCGACGACGTACGGCCCGCTCGGGGATCCCCGAGCGGGCCGTACCCGCGCGTGCCGGGCGTCAGCCGGTCGCGGGGGGCAGCTCGCCCGAGCCGCGGGGGATCAGGCGGGTCGGCAGCTCGATGCGGGCCGGCGCCAGGCCCGCGCCCGCAAGCCGCTGGAACAGCCGGTCCGTCGCCACCCGGCCCAGAGCGGCGGCGTCCTGGGCGACGACCGTGACGCCGGGATCCAGCAGGTCGGCCAGCTCGAAGTCGTCGAAGCCGACCAGCGCCACCTTGCCGGGCCGCGCCGCGAGGACCCGTACCAGGGTGACGGTCACCCGGTTGTTCCCGGCGAACAGGGCGGTCACCGCGTCGGGGCCGCTCAGCATCGCCCCGGCCGCCGCCGACACCCGCTCCGGGGAGGTGGAACCCAGGGAGACCCAGGACGCCGGCACCGGCAGACCGGCCCGGTCCATGGCCTCGTGGTAGCCGCGCAACCGCTCCGTGGCCGTGTGGATGCGGGGGTGGTCGCCGATGAAGCCGATCCGGCGGTGCCCGCCCGCGATCAGGTGGGCCACGCCGTCGCGGGCGCCGCCGAAGCTGTCCGACAGCACGACGTCGGCGTCGATCCGGCCGGCCGGCCGGTCCACGAACACGGTCGCGACGCCCGCCCGGATCTCCGGCTCCAGGTACCGGTGGTCGTCCCCGGCCGGGATCACGATCAGGCCGTCGACCCGGCGGGCGCACAACGCGAGCGCCAACTCCCGTTCCCGGTCCGGGTCCTCGGCACTGGAACCGTTGATGAGCAGCGCGCCGTGCGTGCGGGCCACCTCTTCGACTGCCCGGTTGAGGGGGCCGTAGAACGGGTCCGCGAGGTCTTCGAGAACCAGACCCACGGTCGCCGTACGGCCCTTGCGGAGCACGCGCGCACTGTCGTTGCGGCGAAAGCCCAGCGCCTCGATGGCCTCCTGGACCCGCCTCTCGGTGTCGGGCGTCACCCCGGGCTCACCGTTGACGACCCGTGAGACCGTCTTCAGGCCCACGCCCGCCCGGGCCGCCACGTCCTTCATGGTCGGCCGGTTGCCGTAGCGGAGGTCGGACGGTTGACGGGTGTGGGGCACGGTGGGGGAACCTCCGGTTGCGGGGCGGTCTGACAGGGCTCTGACCTTGAGGATAAGCACTCCGGCGACGAGCGGGTTTCCATGGCAGGGTGGGGCGGGCAAGCCACTGGGGGCTACGGAGGCGAGCCATCGGGAGAGGGGTAGACGTGATTGTCTGGATCAACGGCACGTTCAGTGCCGGGAAGACCAGCACGGGCCGCGAACTGGCCGGACTGCTGCCGGACAGCGCCCTGTTCGACCCGGAGCTCATCGGTGACGCGCTGCGGCTGCTGCTGCCGCGCGAACGCCTCGCGGAGGTGACCGATTACCAGGACCTACCCAGTTGGCGGCGGCTGGTCGTCGACACGGCCGCCGCGATGCTCGCGGAGCTCGGGGGCGTGCTGGTGGTGCCGATGACCCTGCTCCGGCAGGACTACCGCGACGAGATCTTCGGGGCCCTGGCGGCCCGGCGCATTCCCGTACGGCACATCCTGCTCGCCCCAGAGGAAACGATCCTGCGCGAGCGCATCGCGACCCGTCGGGAACCGGGCGACCCCGAGGTGGTGGACGTCCGGGTCCGGCAGTGGGCGTACGACCACATCCCCGCCTACCAGGAAGCGCTGGGCTGGCTGACGGCCGACGCCCACGTCATCGACAACGGGCGGCTGACCGTACGGGAGACGGCCGAGCGGATCGCCGAGGCCGTGCGGACGGACAGGGCCGGTCTCTGCGACATCGTGCAGACGCCGGAGCCGACGCGCGAGACCGTGGCGGCCGGGGTCCTGCTCTTCGACGACCAGGACCGGGTCCTCCTGGTCGACCCGACGTACAAGCCGGGCTGGGAGTTTCCCGGCGGAGTCGTCGAAGCCGGCGAGGCGCCCGGCCGCGCGGGCGTCCGGGAGGTCGCCGAGGAACTCGGCCTGGAACTCCACGAAGCCCCGCCCCTGCTGGTCGTCGACTGGGAACCGCCGCAGCGGCCGGCGTACGGGGGAATGCGGCTGCTGTTCGACGGCGGAGCGCTGACCCCGCCGCAGATCAAGGCGTTGCGTCTGCCCGGCCCCGAACTGCGGGCCTGGCGCTTCGTCACCGAGGCGGAGGCCGCCGGGCTGCTGCCGCCGCAGCGCTACGAGCGGCTGCGGTGGGCGCTGCGGGCCCGCGAAGGCGCCCGCCCCCTGTACCTGGAGGCGGGCCGCCCGACGCCGTGAGAGGTGTCCCGCTGGCTTTCAGCCCGCGACGGGCACGGCTTCGGCGGCGCTCCGCAGCGTCGCCGCCGTGTCCGTCAGCCAGGGGTCGCCGTGACCGAAGCAGGCCACGGCCGGGTCCAGCGCGGCCAACCGCCGGAACGAGGAGACGGCCTGCTCCCGGTCGACGTTGAAGACGCCGAGCATCACCTGCCCCACCGCCGCGACGCAATCACCCGTGAACAGCACCCCGTACTCGGGGAGGTGGACGCCGATGCTGCCCGGCGTGTGGCCGGGGGAGTGGACGACGACCGCCCCGCCGCCGAAGGGCAGGACCTCGCCGTCCTCCAACTCCCGGTCCACCGGGGTCGGCGGGGCCTCGGGAACGGTCAGTCCGTGCGCGTACAGCGGCAACTCCCAGTCCAGCAGGACCGGTTCCGGGACCGGCCGCTCGCCGCGGACCACGGGGGCGTCCAGCCGGTGCGCCAGTACCTCAGCCCCCCAGCGGGCGGCGAGTTCACCGGCCGCGCCGACGTGGTCCCGGTGACAGTGGGTCAGCACGATCCGCTCCAGACCCTCGGGCCGCAGGCCCAGGGCCCGTATCGCCCCCTCGATCGCGGAGGCCGAATCGACGTGACCGGCGTCGATCAGGGTGAGGGCTTCACCGTCCTGCCAGAGGTAGGCCTGGCCGATCGGGAAGCGGAGCATGTGGAGCCGGGCCGGGAGCACTTCTACGAGATCCATGCGTCGAACGTAAGGACCGGACGCCGCGTCCGGCACGCGAATTTCGCCCGCAGCGCAGTACGCCCGCAGCGCAGTACGCCCGCAGCGCACTGCGCTCCGGGCGTACTGGAGTCGGGGTCGGCGGGCGGCCTCACGGCCCCGACGCCCCGCCCGCGCCCCGGTGCTCAGCCGCGCTTCGACTCGGCGTAGTTCACCAGGAACAGTGCCTCCGCCACCGAGAGGCGTTCCAACTCCTCCGGCGAGACGCTCTCGTTCACGGCGTGGATCTGCGCCTCCGGCTCGCTCAGGCCGATCAGGAGCATCTCCGCCCGCGGGTACAGGGAGGTCAGCGTGTTGCACAGCGGGATGGACCCGCCCATGCCGCTGATCTGCATCTCCTGGCCGGGGTACGCCACCCGCATGGCCGCCGCCATCGACGCGTACGCCGGGCTGCTCGGGTCGGCCTGGAAGGGCTGCCCCTGGCCGACGACCTCGATCTCCAGGCGGGCGCTCCACGGCGTGTGCGCCACCAGGTGCGCCTCCAGCAGCTTGATGGCCTCGGTGGTGTCCACACCCGGCGGCACGCGCAGGCTGATCAGGGCGCCCGCGCTCGCGTGCACCGAGGGGGTCGCGCCGATCACCGGCGGGCAGTCGATGCCGAGCACGGTGACGGCCGGGCGGGCCCACAGGCGGTCCGCGATCGTGCCCTCGCCGATCAGCTCGACCCCGTCCAGCACCTTCGCGTCGGAACGGAAGTCGGCCTCCGGGTACTGCAGGCCCTCCCACACCGCGTCGGAGGCGAGCCCGTCCACGGTCGTCGAACCGTCCGCCGCGCGCAGCGAGGCCAGCGTCTGGATGAGTGCGGCCAGGGCGTCGGGGGCGACGCCGCCGAACATCCCGGAGTGCAGGTTGCCGCCCAGGGTGTCGATCCTGACCTTGAGGAGGGTCATCCCGCGCAGGGTGGCGGTCACCGTCGGCAGGCCCGTACGGAAGTTGCCCGCGTCACCGATCACGATCGTGTCGGCGGCCAGCAGCTCCGGGTTCGCCTCGGCGTACTGCTGGAGGCCGCCGGTGCCCTGCTCCTCGGAACCCTCGACGATGACCTTGACGCCGACCGGCACCCCGCCGTTCGCCTTCAGCGCCCGCAGCGCGAGCAGGTGCATGATGAACCCGCCCTTGCAGTCCGCGGCGCCGCGCCCGTACCAGCGGCCGTCGCGCTCGGTGAGCTCGAAGGCGGGGGAGACCCAGGCCGCCTCGTCCAGCGGCGGCTGCACGTCGTAGTGCGCGTAGAGCAGGACGGTCGGGGCGCCCTCGGGGCCGGGCAGGTACCCGTACACCGACTGGGTGCCGTCGGGGGTGTCGAGGAGGGCCACGTCCTGGAAGCCCTCGACGCGCAGGGCGTCGGCCACCCAGTTCGCGGCGGCCTCGCTCTCGCTCCGGGGGAACTGCGCCCAGTCCGCCACCGACTGGAAGGCCACCAACTCCGTGAGCTCCGTCTTGGCGCGGGGCATCAGCGAGGCGATGGTCTCGGCGATCGGATTCTGGGACATGGGCACGCTCCTCGTGGGTGCGACGTTGGACAAGTGCCGGGGTACGGCGAACGCAAGGCGAAAGACAGTTCCGATCCTCGCACAAAGGGCCGGGCGGACTCGCGCCGTAGGATTTCCACGGCATCCGAGCAACAGCGTGATCAGGAGCAGCAGCACATCGTGAGCAGCGACGACGACGTACACGGCGCAAGCGCAGGGCAGGCCGCCGCTCAGGGGGCGGGCGAAGGAACGACGCACGAGCCGACAGGCGGGTCGGCGGACGAGCCGACCGGCGGGCGGGCGGAGGGCGTGACGGGCGGGGCGAACGCGGCGGGCGCGGCGGCGAAGGCCGCCGACGCGGGTCGGGGCGCCGAGCGGGCGGAGGAGGGCGTGGAGCCGGGCGTCGAGGCGGGAGTCGACGCGGACACCGCGTCCGACACCGCGTCCGACACCGCGTCCGACGGCGCGTCCGAGGCGGTGGCGGTGCGGGAGCCCGCTGCCGCGGCGGCCGGGACGGGCGAGGTCTGGGACGTCATCGTGGTCGGCGCCGGCCCCGCCGGGGCCTCGGCGGCGTACGCCGCGGCGACCGCCGGTCGCAGCGTCCTCCTGCTGGAGAAGGCCGAACTCCCCCGGTACAAGACCTGCGGCGGCGGCATCATCGGCCCCTCGCGCGACGCCCTGCCGCCGGGCTTCGTACTGCCGTTCAAGGACCGGATCCACGCGGTCACCTTCTCGATGAACGGGAAGCTGACGCGGACCCGCCGCTCGAAGAGGATGCTCTTCGGACTCATCAACCGGCCCGAGTTCGACGCCGCCCTGGTCGCGGAGGCCGAGAAGGCCGGCGCGACCCTCCGTACGGGTACGGCCGTGACCCGGGTCGAGCAACACGGCGCGGCGGTTCCCGACCGGCGCACCGTCGCCGTGGTGCTGGCCGACGGCGAGACCGTGCTGGCCCGCGCCGTGGTCGGCGCCGACGGCAGCGCGAGCCGGATCGGCGCGCACGTCGGGGTGGAGATGGACCAGGTCGACCTCGGCCTGGAGGCGGAGATCCCGGTTCCGGAGACGGTGGCCGAGGACTGGAAGGGGCGGGTGCTCATCGACTGGGGCCCGCTGCCCGGCAGTTACGGCTGGGTCTTCCCCAAGGGCGACACCCTCACCGTGGGCGTGATCTCGGCGAAGGGCGAGGGCGCCGCCACCAAGCGCTACCTGGACGACTTCATCGCCCGGCTGGGCCTGGCGGGCTTCGAGCCGACCATTTCCTCGGGGCACCTGACGCGCTGCCGCAAGCCCGACTCCCCGCTGTCGCGGGGCCGGGTGCTCGTCGCGGGAGACGCCGCCGGACTGCTGGAGCCGTGGACCCGGGAGGGCATCTCGTTCGCCCTGCGCTCGGGCCGGCTCGCGGGGGAGTGGGCCGTCAAGATCTCCGAGGCCCAGGACGCGGTGGACGCGCGGCGCCAGGCGCTGAACTACGCCTTCGCGATCAAGGCCGGCCTTGGTGTCGAGATGGGCGTCGGCAAGCGCATGCTGAACGTGTTCGAGACCCGACCGGGTTTCCTCCACGCGGCGATCACGGGGCTGCGGCCCGCGTGGCTCGCCTTCGCCCGCATCACCCGTGGTTCGATGACGCTGGCCGACATGGTGCGTACGTACCCCTTGGCCCGCAGGGCCCTGCACCTCGTGGACGCCCGCCAGGCCCGAAGCAACCGCACCTGACGCACCGGCCGCCGATGCCCCGCCCCGTCCCGCCCGGGCGGGGCGGGCGGTTCGTCACCTCGTGACGGTGATGCGGAAGACCGGGTGGTCGGCGGCGGCGGCCTGGAGGGTGGCGTCCGAGGACTTGGCGGTGACGCCCTGGAAGAACCGGTTGACCTCCCAGCCCCACTTCTCCAGGTACGCGCGCAGTACCGCCGCCTTCTCCGCGGGGTCCGTGAGCTCCGTGACCGTGAACGGGCGCACCTTGCGGCCGACGCGGAGTTCCCCGCCGCCCGCGACGCGCATGTTGCGGACCCACTGGGAGTGGCCCCGGGCGGAGACCAGGTACTGGGAGCCCTCGTAGCGGTGCGGGTTGACCGGGATGCGCTGCATCTTGCCCGAGGTGCGGCCGCGGACCGAGAGTTCGGCCGTGCCGGCGAGGCTGATGCCGAGTCGGGCGAGCTTTCCGAAGAGGGCGTTGACGCGGATGGCGAACGGGCCGCCTTGGGCGTAGTAGGGGGCGGGCGCGTTCACGATGGCCTCCGGCGGAGTTGGAGAGCGGTGCTCTCGCTCGCCACCAGTCTGCGCCGGAGCGGTGCACCAAAGCAAGAGCACTGCTCTTGAAAAGGTGCGGTGCTCTGTTTTGTGGGCACTGCTCCGGTCGCATGGCACACTGAACCGCATGAGTACCGTTCGAGGAGCCCGGGAACGGGCCCGCGTCGAGGTCACCGCCGCCATCAAGGACGAGGCGCGCCGCAGTCTCGCGGCCGAGGGCGCCGCCAAACTCTCGCTGCGCGCCGTCGCCCGCGAACTCGGCATGGTCTCCTCCGCGCTCTACCGCTACTTCCCCAGCCGCGACGACCTCCTCACCGCGCTGATCATCGACGCCTACGACAGCCTGGGCGCCGCCGCCGAGGACGCCGACCGGACCGCCCTCGCCGCCGGAGCCCCGCCCCGCGCCCGCTGGATCGCCGTCTGCGAGGCGGTCCGCGCCTGGGCGCTCGCGCACCCGCACGAGTACGCCCTCGTGTACGGCTCCCCGGTCCCCGGCTACAGCGCCCCGCAGGACACCATCGGCCCCGCCTCCCGCGTCGCCAACTCCCTCATCGGGATCCTCCGTTCCGCGTACGCGGGCCAGGGGCTCGCCCTGCCGCCGCTGCCCGCCGGCCTGCGCCACGAAGCCGGCCGGATGACCTCGGACTTCGCCGAGGGCCTGCCGCCCGAGGTGACGGCCGCCCTGGTCGCCGCCTGGGCGCAGCTCGTCGGACTGGTCTCCTTCGAGCTGTTCGGTCAGTACGAGCGCGTCGTCGAGGAACGGGCCGCCTTCTTCGCGCATGCCACCGGGCAACTCGCCCACGGCGTCGGACTGCCGGCGGCGTGAGGCGGACGCCCGCGGCCCGAAGGGGATTCCCCGCGGCGCGAAGGGGGCCGCGCGCTGTAGCCCGGACCGCCCGCGCCGTGGGACCGAACCACGCGCTGTAGCCCGGACCGCCCGCGCCGTGAACCGAGCCACCCGGGCCGCGAACCGGACTGCCGCACCGTGGGACCGAACCACCCGGGCCCGAACCGGACTGCCGCGCCGTGAGCCGAGCCACCCGGGCCGCGAACTGGACTGCCGCACCGTGGGACCGAACCACCCGGGCCGCGAACCGGACTGTCGCGCCGTGAACCGAGCCACCCGGGCCGCGCACCGGACTGTCGGGCCGTGAACCGGACCGCCCTGGCCGAAATCTGATGGTAATTCACATGATGGAGTGACAGATAGCTTTTCTGTTCCTCACATCAAAGTGGGTGGTTCGGCTTTCATCGACTTGCCGCACGCCTAGTGTTCCTCGGGTCGTACCCCTGTAGCCGGAGGAAACAGTGATGGCCCCCGCCCGAGCCGCGCAGGCCCTGTACGCCGTCCTGTTGGCGGTCCTGCTCGCCGTGGCGGCAGCCGTCGTGAAGGCCGCGGCCGACGGATCCCACGCCCGGCGCCCGGCGGGAACCGCGCCGCCCTCGGGTCCGGCGTCCTCCCCGCCGGCGAGCCCGATCCCGCCGCCCGCCCCGACGGTCACCCCCACGCCCCGACCGCCCGGGGTGCGGGGCCTGGACATCGCCGTCCCCGCCTACGTCTGGTCCGACGACCGTATGCTGACCGACCTCACCACGACCGGGCCGGCCGCCTCCGTCGTCGTCCTCAACCCCGGCAACGGCGATTCCCCCTTCGACGCGCCCTGGCGGGCCCGCGCCGACGCCCTGCGCACGGGGGTCACCGCCACCGGCGAGCGCACGAGGGTCCTCGGGTACGTCCACACCGACCACGGCAGCCGGGACATCGCCGCCGCGAAGGCCTCCGTCGACAACTACCTCAGACCGGCCGACGGTGGCGACGGCCGGCTCCACGTCGACGGGATCTTCTTCGACGTCGTCAGCCGCGACTGCGGCCCGGGCAACGCCACCCGCGACTACTACGCCGAACTGCGCCGCTACGTCCAGGAGGCGATGCACGCCGTCGACCCGAACGCCCCGGACCTGGTCGTCAACAATCCGGGCACGGCCATCGCCGACTGCTACCTGGAGCCCGGCCACCGCACCGCCGACACGTACGTGACCTACGAGGACACCTACGCGGAGTACACGGCCGACGGCTGGCCCGGCGGCAACGTGTTCAACGCCCGCACCGGCTACCGGGGCGGATCCGAGTACGACCCGAGCGGCACCGCGTTCTGGCACCTCGTCCACGACGTCCCGGACGAGGCGACCATGCGGGACACCCTGCGCACGGCCTTCGAACGGGGCGCCGGCTACGCCTACGCGACGGACACCGTCATGCCCAACCCCTGGAACACCGGACCCGCTTGGCGCTACCGCAGCCAGACCGCATACGCGGCCGGCGTGGGCTGAGCGGCCCCGGCCGGGCCGGGGCTCAGGTTTCGGACGGATCCCGTACGTCCTGCCGCCGGCGGTGGCCGAAGCGCCACAGCACGTGGGTGACGCGCGCCAGGAACGCCACCGAGGCCAGCGCGCCGGCCGTCACCGCCGCCGTCCGGTGCGCGGCGGGGGACAGGTCCAAAACCGGTGCCGCGCCGTAGACCAGCCCGAAGACCAGGGCGGCGACGAAGCACGCGCTGACGAAGGCGTAGCCGATCTCGACGGTGACCGCGTCCCGTTCCGCCTGTGTCCGTTGCCCCATACGCGCAGTCTCACAGCGGGCACCGCGGGTGACAAGAGCTCCTCAAGAGTGTCTCCGCCGAACCTGCGGGCGGGCACGCGCTCGGACCCGGGTACGAGCGCGCGCCCGCACCCGGCCGCCCGAACCGGAGGCTCAGATGCCCGCCGTGTCGCTCCACAGCCGGGCCAGCGACACGTCACCCGTCACCCCGGGGCCCGTCAGCGGGTGCCGGTTCCACAGGGCCGCGTACAACCACGCCGCCTCGCCGCTCACCTCGCAGTCCACCCGGTCCGCGGTGTCGCCGCGCACCGTGCGGGCCGGCTCCCGCGACAGGTGGACCGTCCACGCCGCGCCGGTGTCGATCGCCCGGACCCGCAGCACCCGCGGCTCCTCCGTACGCACCCGGCTGCGCGGTCGGGCATGGAAGCCGGTCAGCAGTTCGTCGACGCCGTCCTCCGCGAACTCCGGCGTCACCGGGGAGCAGGCGATTCCCTGCGCGGCCTGCGCGTCGAAGCGGTGCACGGTCGTCTCGTGCGCCTGCCGGCGCGCCCAGAACGCCAGCGGTGACGGCGGTGCCGTCGGCAGGAACGTCCAGCACAGGACGTCGTCCGGAGCCCGGGTCAGGGCGTCCACCAACGTCCCGTGCCCCGCGCGGAACCAGTCGAGGAGCTCGGGCCCGGACAGTTCGGGTGCCTCCGGGAAGGGTCGCGGCTCCACCTGTGCGTCGGCCACGTACCCGGTCGCCCAGCGGTGCACCGCCCCCACGTGCCGCAGCAGATCGGTCACCCGCCACGGCGGACAGGTGGGCACCGGTGCGTCCGTACCCGCTTGCTCGGCCGCCCCGGCGAGGAGCTCGCCCTCCAGGGCCAGCGTGTCCACGTACTCGCTGATCTTCATGCCCCGGAGTCTGCCGGCAGGCCGCACCATGGGGTACATGGACGCAGAACTCTTCCCGCGCGAGCGCGCCGAGATCGCCCCGGGCGCCGTCCACCTGCCGGACTGGCTCGACCCGCGGGGCCAGCGGGAACTGCTCGCCGCCTGCCGGGAGTGGGCCCGGCCGCCCGCGGGCCTACGGACCGTGCACACCCCCGGCGGCGGGACGATGAGCGCCCGACAGGTGTGCCTGGGGCTGCACTGGTACCCGTACGGCTACGCGCCCACCGCCGTCGACGGGGACGGGGCGCCGGTGAAGCCGATGCCCCGATGGCTGGCCGCACTCGGACGGCGCGCGGTGTCCGACGCGTACGGAACGCCCCCCGAGCAGGCGGAGGAGTACGACATCGCCCTGATCAACTTCTACGCCGGTGACTCCCGGATGGGCATGCACCGCGACGCCGAGGAACGGTCGCCCGCCCCGGTCGTCTCCCTCAGCCTGGGTGATTCCTGCCTCTTCCGCTTCGGCACCACCGCCTCGCGCGGACGTCCGTTCCGGGACGTTCCGCTGCGCAGCGGGGACCTGTTCGTCTTCGGCGGCCCGAGCCGACGGGCCTACCACGGGGTGCCGAAGGTCCTGCCCGGCACCGCGCCGCCGGACCTCGGGCTCGACGGGCGGCTGAACATCACACTGCGGGTCGGCGGCCTGGGACCGTAGACGGGCGTCCGGTACCTCCCGATCATGCGAGGATCCATGTCATGAACGGCAACGGGGCCCCGCCGCGGGTGGGGGACGGGACCACGGTGTCCACGGCGTCCGAAACCTCCACGACCACCACGGCCGCCACGGCCGCCACGGCGTCCACGAGGACCAAGCTGGAGCGGGGCCGCGGCGCCCTGGGCCCGGCCTTGGAACTCGTCCACACCGGTCGCGCCCCGACCCGGGCCGTCCTGACGGCCGAACTCGGGGTCACGCGGGCCACCGCCGGCGCGGTCGCCGCCGAACTCGAAGCCCTCGGCCTGATCCGGGTCGACTCGCGCCCCGGCGGCGCCGGCGGCGGGCAGGGCCGGCCCTCGCACCGGCTCGCGGTCGACGAGAACGGCCCCGTGGCGCTGGCCGCGCAGGTCCACCCGGACGGGTTCCGGGCCGCGCTGGTGGGACTCGGCGGTCGGATCGTGGCCACCGCCCCCGGCAAGGTCACCGTCTCCGCCGACCCGGCGCAGGTCCTCGGCGCGGTCGTCGAGGCGGGCGCCGCACTGCTCGCCGCATCCGGGCGCCGCTGCATCGGCGCGGGCCTCGCGGTGCCCTCGGCGGTCGCCGAACCCGACGGCACCGCGCTCAACCCGCTGCACCTGGCCTGGCCGGCGGGTTCTCCCGTACGGGCCATCTTCGCCCGGTGCGTGAAGGCGGCCGGGATCGACGGACCGGCCCTGACCGGCAACGACGTCAACCTCGCCGCGCTCGCCGAGCACCGACACGGCGCGGGCCGCAGCGCCCAGCACCTGCTGTGCGTCGCCACCGGGCACCGGGGCGTGGGCGGGGCGCTGGTCCTCGACGGCCGACTGCACAGCGGCAGCGCCGGCCTGGCCCTGGAGGTCGGCCACCTGACGGTGAACCCGGAGGGGCGGGCCTGCCACTGCGGCAGCCGGGGCTGTCTGGACGTGGAGGCCGACCCGCTGGCCTTCCTCACCACGGCCGGCCGCACGCCGGGCCCTGAGGTGTCCCTGCTCCAGCAGGCCCGCGACCTGCTCCGCGGCGAGTACGCCGACCCGATGGTCCGGGCGGCCTCCGAGGAACTGATCGACCGGCTCGGGCTGGGACTCGCGGGCCTGGTCAACATCCTGAACCCGGACCGGATCATCCTGGGCGGCCTGCACCGGGAGCTGCTTCACGCCGACCCGGAGCGGCTGCGCGCGGTGGTCGCGGACCGCAGCCTGTGGGGGCGCAGCGGTGGCGTGCCGATCCTGCCGTGCACCCTCGACCACAACAGCCTGGTCGGGGCGGCGGAGCTGGCCTGGCAACCGGTGCTGGACGACCCGCTCGGCACTCTGGGCGCCGCGGCCTGATCCCGGCCGGCCCGCAGCCCGCCCCCGCGACCTCCGCCTCCGCGACGCCCGCCCCCGCGACCCCCGCCGACGGGGCGCCGCCGTTCGGGGCGGTACGGATCCGGTGGGCGCGGCCGCGGGGGTCAGCCGGGCCCGGTACCGGCCGGGACCGCTGCCGACAGGCCGCTCGTGAGGGCCTGCGCGTCGACGGCGACGAACACCGGCCGGGTGAGTTCTCGTACGCTCTCGGTGCCGATGACGACCGTCGCCCGCCGACCCACCGGCTCGGGGGCGGCCCGCAGCGAGAACCAGACCATCTTGCCGGGGCCGTCCGGCCGCTGCCGCGCCCCCCAGGCCTCGCTGACGGCCGCGACGAGCGCGAGCCCCCGACCGCAGGTCTCCGACGATCCGGCCGCCCGCAGCACGGGCAGCCGCGGATCGCTGTCGTAGACGGCGACGGTGAGCCGGCCGAGCCGGAACTCGATCTCGACGGAGCACGTATGGTCGGGCTGCGCGTGCCGGTGGACGTTGCTGAGCAGCTCCGTCACACCGAGCGCGGCCCGGTCTATGAGCGGATCGAGCTGCCAATGGCGCAGTTGAGCGGAAACGATGCGGCGGACCTGACCGATCCGGGCGGGCAGGGCCTGCAGTTCGACGACGCAGTGCCTGCGGGAATGACTGATCACGGCTGCGACTCCCCGACAAGTGAGTTACGGGTGCTGCGCCCTCGGTACCTCGGTGTGGCGGTCCATCGGTGCCTCGGTGAAACACCACCAGCGTCACCTACCGTGCCGCGCTCTGCAACTGAATGCGACCGAAAGCGATCGGCATGGAAACCCAAAGTAACCATTTGTGCAGGTGAGGGGGGTACATTTCGAAAGCGGGGGCCACGGAACGGACAAAGGAGCAAGGCGCATGAGTACCACCGGTACCACCGGGGCGACGCCCGTGCGGACGACCGTCGACGTCGACCGCAGCGACGCGGACTACCGGGCCTGGCTCAAGGAGGCCGTCCGCAAGGTCCAGGCCGACGCGAACCGCTCCGCGGACACGCACCTGCTGCTCTTCCCGCTCCCCGAGGCCTGGGGCATCGATCTCTACCTCAAGGACGAGTCCACGCACCCGACGGGCTCCTTGAAGCACCGCCTCGCCCGCTCGCTCTTCCTCTACGCCCTGTGCAACGGCTGGATCCGCCCCGGCCGCCCGGTCATCGAGGCCTCCAGCGGCTCGACGGCCGTCTCCGAGGCGTACTTCGCGAAGCTGATCGGCGTCCCGTTCATCGCCGTCATGCCGCGCACGACCAGCCCGGAGAAGTGTCGGCTCATCGAATTCCACGGCGGGGAATGCCACTTCGTCGACGACTCGATGAAGATGTACGAGGAATCGGCCGAACTCGCGGCCCGCACCGGCGGCCACTACATGGACCAGTTCACCTACGCCGAGCGCGCGACGGACTGGCGCGGCAACAACAACATCGCCGAGTCGATGTACCAACAACTGCGCCTGGAGCGCTACCCGGAGCCGACCTGGATCGTGGCGACGGCCGGCACCGGCGGTACCTCCGCGACCATCGCGCGCTACGTGCACTACATGCAGCACGACACCCGCATCTGCGTCCCCGACCCGGAGAACTCCTGCTTCTTCGACGGCTGGACCACCAACGACCCGCACGCCACCAGCGACTGCGGCTCGCGCATCGAGGGCATCGGCCGGCCGCGCATGGAGCCGAGCTTCGTACCCGGCGCCATCGACCGCATGATGCGCGTTCCGGACGCCGCGAGCGTCGCCGCGTGCCGGGCCCTGGAACAGGCCATAGGGCGCAAGGCGGGCGGCTCGACGGGTACCGGCCTCTGGAGCGCGCTGAAGATCATCTCGGAGATGGTGGCCGAGGGCCGCACCGGCAGCGTCGTGACCCTGCTGTGCGACCCGGGCGACCGCTACCTCGACAAGTACTACTCGGACGACTGGCTGGCGATGCAGGGCATGGACATCAGCCCGTACGCGAAGACCATCGACACCCTGCTGGACACCGGGGAATGGCGGGAACCGGCCGCCTGACCCCGGTGGCCCCGCGAAGCCGTCGACCGGCCGCCCGAACCCGGTGGCCGCGAGGCCGTCAGCGGGATGCGGACGTGAGGCGGGCGTCCAGGGCGCGGACCGCCCTGCGGAAGGAGTGGCCGAGGCCGGGGCGGGCGGCGGACAGGGCCAGGCGGAAGGGCGCCGGGCCGTCGGCGGCGAAGGTCCAGCGGACCAGCGTCCCGCCGGCCGCACCGGCACCGGCACCGGCACCGGCACCGGCACCGGCACCGGCACCGGCACCGGCGCCGGTGGCGTTGGCGGGACCGGGGTCGACGGCGGTGAGGTGCCATTCCTCCAGCAGGGCGCTGACGACCGGTGCGTTGGTCTCGTCGACCCGGTAGGCGTAGCGCCGGTCCGGGTCCGCCGCCATCACCGTCTCCTGGAAGCGGATCCCGCCGACCAGCCCGATCTCCCGACCCGCGCCGTCGCGCGTCGGCCGGGCCAGCGTGACCGCCCCGAACCACTGCGGCCAGCCGGTCACCTCCTGCGCCAGCGCCCGGTACACGGCCTCGGGCGGGGCGGCGGCCCGTGCGACGAAGACCAGGCGTACCGGGGCGGTCTCGGTGAAGTCCAGCCCCACGGGGCGGAGTCGACGGGCCATGGCGTTTACACCCCCTACAGCGCGACGCGACGAAGTCCGGTCGGCACGCTCCGGACGGTGCCTGCCGCGCGTCACCCTAACCGGCGGCCCGCCGGATGTCCGTACCGGTGCACCGGTACGGCGAAACCGGGGCGTCCGACCGCACCCCCCCCGGAAGTCCGCCCGCACGGCGCGCGGTTCAGCAGGGCGCGGCCAGGGTCGGGAGGTCCTCCGGGAACAGCAGGGTGAGGTCGTCGGTGCTGGGCTCGGCCAGCTGCGCGACCCGCCCCGCGTGCCGCTCCACCATCGACTCGAAGGTCTGGCGCGCGGTCCGGCCGTTGCCGAAGGCCGGCCCCTTGGGCAACTCCGTGAAGTAGGTGAGCAACGCCTTCGTGGTGCCCTCGCCGAGCCGGTACTCGTGCTCCTCCGCCTGCTGTTCGACGATCCGCAGCAGCTCCTCGGGCCCGTAGTCGCCGAAGGTGATGGTGCGGGAGAACCGGGAGGCGACACCGGGGTTGACGGTCAGGAACCGGTCCATCTCGGCGGTGTATCCGGCGACGATCACCACCACCGCGTCCCGGTGGTCCTCCATCAGCTTCACGAGGGTGTCGATCGCCTCACGGCCGAAGTCCCGCCCCGAATCCTCCGGGGCCAGTGCGTACGCCTCGTCGATGAACAGCACCCCGCCGCGCGCCCGGTCGAAGGCCTCCTGGGTGCGGATCGCCGTCGATCCGATGTGCTCGCCGACCAGGTCCACCCGCGACACCTCCACGAGGTGGCCCCGCTCCAGCACGCCCAGGGAGGCGAGGATCTCCCCGTACAGCCGGGCGACGGTGGTCTTGCCGGTGCCCGGGGAGCCCGTGAAGACCAGGTGTCGACGGACCGAGGCCGCCTTCAGACCCGCCTGCTGCCGTCTGCGCCCGACCTCGATCATGTCGGTGAGGGCGCGGACCTCCCGCTTGACGCTGTCCAGCCCGACCAACGCGTCGAGCTGCCCCAGCACCTCGCCCGACTCGCGCGGCGCGGCCCCCCCGGGGGGGGGGGGCGGCGCCCCCCCCCCCCCCCGCGGTGCCCCCCCCCCCCCCCGCCGCCGCCGCCCCCCCCCCCCCCCCGCGCCGCGGGCACCACGGCCACCGGTGTCGTCGTGTCCTGCGCCGCCGTCACCGTACGGATTCCCGCCTGCGCCCCCGAGGGCGCGCTGCCGGCCCCGGACCGGGCGGCCAGTCGCGGCCCGGACTCGTCACTGGTGCACCCCTCGGCCTGCGGGCCGTCCTCCGCGAACTCGTAGCCCCCGCGCTCGCAGCGCTCGGTGTGGCAGGTCGTGAGCGTCGTGCGGCACCCGTCGATGACGTGGAATCCGAAACCGGAACTGCCCGTCACCCGGCACGACCGGAACGTGCCCCGGCCGCCCGCCGAAACGTAGAAGCCCGCCTCGGTCGCGTTGGCGACCGTGCACCGCTCCAGCGACGGGTCGGCGCCCTTCGTGACGATCACGCCCGTCTGCACCCCGTCGATCGTGCAGTTGGCGAGGGTGCCGCCGCTGCCGTGGTCGCGGAACCACGCCCCGGTGCCCGCCTCGCGGATCCGGCAGTCGTCGACCTGCGCGGTGGCGCCGTCGCTCACCGAGACCGCCGTGTTGCGCACCTGCGAGAGATCACTGTCGACGACGTCGACGCGCGAACCCCGGTCGAGGACGAACAGCGCGTCCGGCACGTCGTGGACCCGGCAGGAATCCAGCGAGGCGGAGGCGCCGTCGCTGACCCACACCGCCGGGTAGTCGCCCGTGCTGTCGTGGATCTCGCAGGACTCGGCATCGACCCGGGTACCCGGGTCCCACACCGACAGGCCGTTGCGCCCGAACCGGCGGACCGTGGTGCGGCTGAGCGTCAGCACCGAACGGGACCGCAGGTCGACGGCGTTCTCCGGGATGTCGTGGATGTCGCAGCCGGTCAGGGTGAGGACGGCATCGGTGTCCAGGGTGACCCCGTCGGCCGAGGTGCGGTGCACGGAGCAGTCGGTGAGCCGGGCCGCGGCCCGGGCCGCGATCCGCACCCCGGCGCCCTTGATCTCGTACACCTCGCAGCCCAACGCCTCCAGGCCCGAACCCTCACCCGTGACGCCGATGCCCGCGCCCGTGGCGTGGTGGATCCGGCACCGCTCCAGGCGGGGGTGCCCGCCGCCGCGCACCGAAACCCCGGCCTGCCCGGCGGCGACGACCTCGCACTCCTCGAACACCCCGCCGCCGCCGTCCAGCACGGAGATGCCGACGCCGGCCGGGTTCTCCACAGTGCACCTGCGCACCAGCGGGCGGGCGCCGCCGCGCACCTCGATGCCGGCGGCCGAGCGGGTGCTCACGCGCAGGTCGGTCAACTCGGGGGAGCCGTCCTCGACGAGGACCGCGGGCGCCGCCCGGTCCGCCCCCTCCACGTACAGGTCCTGGATCACGGCCGAGGCGCGCACCGTCAGCGCGACCCCGTCGAGCGGGGCGATCCGCACCGAGCCGATCGCGCTCCCCTCGGGCCCGCGCAGCGTGACGGCATGGTGCAGGACCAGGTTCTCCCGGTAGGTGCCGGGAGCGATCGACAGCACGTCGCCGTCGCCCGCGACGGCGAGGGCGGCGCTCAGCGTCGGATACTCACCCGAGCGGCGCCGCCACCGCGAAGCTCCGCCGTGCGTCACCTGGACCGTGCCCTGAGCCATGGTGCTGTCGTGCCCCCACCCTCGTATTCGCGCCGCCGGAGCGGCCGAAGTGAATCAAGTCGTTCGAAGCGGCTGAAGCGATCCGAGCCGGCTTTGCCCCACCGTAGCGCGCGCGGGGCCGGCGAGTTGCCAGGTCAGTTGCCCGCCCCCGCCCGGCCCCAGTCCGGCCCGGCCGCCGCCCACGCGCGGTCCAGACGGAGGTACCGCCGATGCATGAGCCGACGTACGACCAGGCGCCGGACCGTCTCCACCAGGGCGCCCGCCGCGAGCGCGGCCGCGAGCCCGGCCAGACCGGCGTGGAAGGAGGCGGCGGACGGATCGAGCGGCTGCCCCACCAACCGCCCCCGGATGTCGGTCCATATCCGGAACCGTTCGCCGGGGACCGGCGGTTCCTCGGCGGCCGGGACCGTCCCCTCGTGGCTGCTGCCGTCGGGAGCGGTCCACGCGGCCACGATCCGACTGCGCTCCGGTGACTGGCGCCGCGCCGACGGATCCGTCGAAGCACCCGGGGGCGGCTGCGCCGCCGGCCGGACCACCACGGCCGGGACCAGGTAGCGCTCGTGGCGCTGCGCCTGGGCGGCCCGCTGGAGCGTCCCGTCCACCCGGAGCCCCGCGACCGTGCCCACGGCCGGAGCCACCAACAGGACGCACACCAGCGCGGCGAAGGCCACCCACGCCTCGAAGAGGTCGGTCCGCCGGCGCAGCGGATTGCGCCGCCAGCGCCACACACCCATTGCTGTCCGCACGGTTCGGCTCCCCCCGTTTTCGCCGGCTTTCGACTGCTTGCGCGTCCCAGCCTGGCGCACGTCCCGCGGACGCGCATTCCGGGACGCGCGAGACCCGTGGCACCGATCCGGTGGTCGATTCCGGAGGGCTGTCACACGTCCCGAAATCACCAACGGCGCCGCGTGGCCCGTTGGTTCCGGAGAAGGGCCCGAGCCCCTCGAAGGTGTCATTCCATCGCCCGGCCGGGGCGGTTCGCCGCGGCCGACGGCCTTGGCCGGGCCCACGGCGGCATCCGGCCCCGGACCCCATCGGGGTGAGGACCCCGCGGGCCGCGCCTCACTCCAGGACCCGTACCTCGTCGCCCACGCGCACCGTGCCGAGGACCACCGGCACCATGTGCCGTCCGAAGGCCAGGGACTTCCCGATCCGTCGGTGCCGGGCCAGGGTCTTCAGCGGCTCCCGGCCGCGCTCCGCCGTCCGCTGGTCGGTGGTCGTCACGACGCAGCGGCCGCACTCGCGCACCCCGCGGAAGACCGCCCCGCCCACCGCGACGCGCCGCCACTCGTCCTCGGCCCAGGCGTCGGCGCCCGCGACCACCAGGTTCGGCCGGAACCGGTCCATCGGCAGCGGGCCCTCCTGCGGATGGTCGCCCCCGGCGATCAGCTCGTTGAGGGCGTCGAGGGAAGCCGTGGTGACGGCCAGCAGCGGGTAGGCGTCGGCGAGGCTCACCGTTTCGCCGGGCAGCGCGTAGTGCGGGTCGACGGGCCGGCGGACCTCCGGATCGTCCATGTGCACGAGCCGCGCGTCACGGCCGAGGAAAGCGGTGAACCAGTCGGCCGCGGACCGTGCCGCGACCACGGTGTCGATCTTGGTCCCGAAGTGCAGGGCCGGCTCCCGCGGGCCCGGATCGGGGACTTCCACGACCAGCTCCGGCATGCCCGGGGCCGACAGCGCCACCCGCCCTCCCGCCAGCGGGCGCGAGGAGGCCAGGGCCATGCGCGCCTCCTGGCGCTGGCTGATGACCGTGCCCTCGGCGTCGATCACGGCCCAGCGCCGGTCCCCGACCAGGCCCCACGGCTCCACGGCCACCTCGTCGGGAGAGGTCCCCGCCGCGGATTTGACGGGGTGGACGTGGAGCGACTGGACGTACAAGTTCGGCATGGGGGCATTTTGCCGGCCTCCCCCCGGCCGGGCACCGCGATTACCGTGCGCGCGACGCCCTACGGACGGCCGCCCGTCAGTAGCCGCGCCCCTGGTAGGGGCGGCCGTACGGGTCCTCGTACGAGGGGACCTGCGCGGGGCCCTGCACCGGGCGGGGTGCGGCCGGGCGCATGGCCTCGTACCCGGTGGCCGCGGCCATCGGACGGGGCTGCTGCGGCTGGTGCTGCGGGACGTAGCCCGCGAAGGCCGCGACCGGCTGCTGCTGCGGGATGTACGGCGCGGGCGCGTGCTGGAGCGGCACGGGCATCTGCTGTACGGGCGCCGCCTGCTGCTGGTACGGGTACCCGTAGCCCTGCGAGTGCTGCTGCTGGGGCATGGCCGGCGGCAGCGCGGGCATGGAGGAGGCGAGGGCCGGCAGGTAACCACCGCTCGAGTAACCGGCACTGGGCGACTCGTAGGCGGCCGGAACGCGGATCGGGGCGATCTGCGGAGTGCCGCGCTCGGCGACGAGGGAGTCGTAGATGGGGGTGTCCGTGAAGGAGGGCGCGGAGTAGTAACCGCCGCCATAAGTGGAGCGGGGGGAGGTCATGGGACCTAAGTTAAGCCCACGACTTCACGGGGTCCATAGCGAGGTGCCGTCAACCCCGCTCTGACCTGCATATTCGCAGGTCAGGGCCACAGCTTTCACTTCTCGTTCACGTGCCCCGTTTCACCACTTCCGCCCCGCCTTGTTCGTACTCGTACTCACTGGTTGACCCTTGCACCTATGTGGTGCTGACGCAGCGTCACAACGCGATGACCTCGGATGACGCCCCTTCACCGAGTGCCGGACGGGCTCGCCGGACGGGTTCACCGGACGTGTTCAGGCGTCGCCGGGGCGGGCATAGGTCCGGCCCTTCCAGGCGGCCCCGCGACCCCGGTAGTGCTGGACGGCCGAGTCGACGGTCATCAGGAGGTACAGCAGCGCGGTGAACGGCAGTGACGGCGCGAGGACGGCCGGCTGCCGGTAGTGGCGCAGCATCGGCATGTAGGTCCCGGCCATCAGCAGCCAGGCGAGCCCGCCCGCCCGGGCGACGGCCGGCCGACCGCCCGCGAGCCCCGCGACGCACGCGATCGGCGGGACCAGGTAGACGAGCACGAGCCCCGCCACCGTGCCGGCCAGCAGCAGGGGCCGGTGGCGAAGTTGGGCGTACGCGCTGCGCGAGACCATCCGCCACAGGTCCCCGAGCGCCGGGTACGGGCGCACGCTCTCCGCCCGCTCCGCCAGCCCGAGCCAGATCCGGCCGCCCGACGCGCGGACCGCGCGGGCCAGCGAGACGTCGTCGATCACCGCCTGCCGGATGGAGTCCGGCACCCCGGCGCGCACCGCCACCTCGGTGCGCAGCAGTACGCAGCCGCCGGCCGCGGCGGCGGTCCGGCCGCCGGGCCGGTTGATCCGGCGGAAGGGGTACAGCTGCGCGAAGAAGTACACGAAGGCCGGCACGACGAGCCGTTCCCATCCGCTCGCCACGCGCAGTCGGGCCATCTGGGACACCAGGTCGAGCCGGGCGCTGGTCGCGGCGCAGACCAGTTCGCGCAGGCTGTCGGGCGCGTGCGCGATGTCGGCGTCGGTCAGCAGCAGGTATTCGGGTTCGGCGGCGCGGCAGGTCCGGGCGTGGTCGATGCCGTGCCGCAGCGCCCACAGCTTGCCGGTCCACCCCGGTGCGGGCTCGCCGGGCGACACCACCGTCAGCGGGAGCCCCGGATGCTCGGCGGCCAGCTTCCGGGCCAGGGCCGCGGTGCCGTCCGTGCTGCCGTCGTCGACCAGTACGACCTCGGCCGCGCCGGGATAGTCCTGCGCCAGCAGCGACGGCAGGCTCCGGGGGAGGACCTCGGCCTCGTCCCGGGCGGGAACGACGATCGCCACGGACGGCCAGCGGGCGGGGGCGGTGCGCGGCGGGAGCCGGACGTCGGTGCGCCAGAACATGCCCTGGGCCAGGGTGAGCCAGAGCCAGGCGGCGAGTGAGGCGTAGGCGGCGATCAGGAGGAGGCCCATGCCCCGCAGTCTGCCGAAACGCGATCCCGATGTCCCGCGTCCGGGCCGCGCGGACGCGGGTTGCGAGGGGGCCGCTCGACGGGCCCGGCGGGGGCGGTCGGGAGGGGTCCGGGACGGGGGGTCGACTAAGGTGGCCAGGTGAAGATCGCTCTCATGGACTCGGGAATCGGCCTCCTGGCGGCGGCCGCGGCAACGCGTCGGCTGCGACCGGACGCCGATCTGGTGCTGTCCTGCGACCCCGACGGAATGCCGTGGGGGCCGCGCACCCCCGCCGACCTCACCGAGCGGGCCCGCGCCGTCGCCCGGGCCGCCGCCGCGCACCGTCCGGACGCGCTGATCGTGGCCTGCAACACCGCTTCCGTGCACAGTCTGGACACCCTGCGGGGCGAACTGGAGCCCGCCATCCCCGTCATCGGCACCGTCCCGGCGATCAAGCCCGCCGCGGCGGCCGGGGGGCGCGTCGCGATCTGGGCGACCCCCGCGACCACCGGGAGCCCCTACCAGCGGGGCCTGATCCGTGACTTCGCCGCCGGCGCGGAGGTGACCGAGGTGCCCTGCCCGGGGCTTGCCGACGCCGTCGAAGCGGCCGACGAGGCCGCCGTCGTACGGGCCGTCGCCGCGGCCGCCGCGCTGACCCCGACCGACGTCACGGACGTCGTCCTCGGCTGCACCCACTACGAACTCGTCGAGGAGCTGATCCGGGCCGCCGTCGACGCGCGCACCGGCGGCACCCCGTTCGCCTTCCACGGGTCCGCCGAGGCCGTCGCCCTGCAGGCCCTGCGCCGCGTCGGTGTCGAACCCCGGCCCGGGCTCGCGCGCACCGGCGGGCTGACCGTCATGCTCAGCGGCCGGCCCGGCGCCCTTCCGCGCGCCGCGTTCGGCTACGCCGAGGGCCGACTGCTCGCCGAGCCGGCGCGGAACGCGTCCGTCTGAGCCCGGCGGGGCGGCCCCGCGCGTCCGGCGGGGCCCGGTGGAACCGTCCGGCGCGGGACGCCCCGCCAGGCCTCGTTCCCGTCACCGATCGTTTCCTCACCGCCCGTTCCGCGGCGCCGGGAGCGCTCGCATACTGAAGCCGTGACTGCCTACGCCAAGCACGTGCCGAGCGGGGTGATACCCGCAACCGGCGTACGTACGTGGGGTGTTCCGGGTGCCGAGAGCTGGCTCAAGGAGCGCGTGCCGCTCTTCTTCACCCCGGGCGGCGGGAGCCTGGCGCTCGGCGCCCTCGTCATCGTGTCCTTCCTGCCGGTGCTCTGGACCGGGGCACCGGACGGTGCGGTCGGCACGGCGTGGCGGGCCTACCCGTCGACCCTCCTCCTCGCGGCCCTGCCCCTGTGGTTCCGGTACCTGCCGGGCGCGGCCGCCGTCTCGGCCACGCTGATCGCCCTGGAGTCCGCCGCCGCCCTCGCCGGCCGGGGGACCGGCGCCGTACGGACCCGGTTCGGCCTCGGCCTCGTCTGCCTCGCCGCGCTGTGGACGCTGGCCGGGGCGCTGCTGCGGCTGCGGGCCCGCCGCCGGCAGGGGGAACGGGCCCTCGCGGCCGCCGGGACGGCCCGGTTCCCCGTACCGGGACCGCTGCCCGACGGGCACCGTCGCCGCGGCCTCCCGGCGGTTCTGTTCGGCGCGCTGCTCTGCTTCGTGGGCGGCGGGATCCTGCTCGACGGCCTGGTACGGGACGTCGGCGCGCACGGTGCGGCGCTCGGGTACGACGCCGTGGGCCAGCAGTGGTTCGCCGCGCCGTTCCTGGTGCTCGGCGCCACCCTGCTCGGTCGCGGCGCGAGCGCCGGCCGGGCGGCGCGGCGGTTGCGCGACGCCTTCGTGCCGGCCGTGGTCGTCGGCGTCCGGAGCTCCCGGTCCGGGCATCACTGGCTGTACCCGGACGCCGACGAGATGGCGGGGCGCCCCCTGATAGCCTTCCGGGCGCGCGGTGTCGACACCCGGCCCGAGGTACGGATGTTGGCCGGCGGGCCGACGGCGGGGGCTGGGCGCGCGACGCACGACGTCGACGCCCGCGGCGAACCCTTCGAGGCGGTGCTGTACGGGGTGCCGCGCGAGGGCGCCGAGGTCGTCCTGGAGTACGCGGTCCACGGCGACCGCGGCTACGCGATCAGCTCCTGCCTCACGGCGGCCGTGCTGTTGCCACGCCGCCGGCACGGGCTCGACGCGTGGGTCCCGGCGGGCGTTTCGTACCGGGAGAGCACGGCGCGGATCAGGGCCCGTGCGGAGGAACGCCGCCGGGAGCAGGCCCGGTCGCGGGCGGAGAAGGACCGGGAGCGCCGCGACGGGCGCACCAACGAGACCGCGGGCGGCTGCGGAGGCAGCTCGGGCGGGTCCGGCTGCGGGGGCGACGGAGGTTGCGGCGGATGCGGGTGCGGCTGACCGGGAGCGTCCCGTCAGCCCCATGACCGACCGTCCCGATCACCCCGACCGTCCCGGCGGCCCCGGTCGGCGCTCAGCCGGTCGGCGCCGCGAGGCGTTCGGCCAGGGCGCACAGGGCCCGCGCGTCCAGCACCCGGTCTCCGTGGCCGGGTAGCGGCACGTGCAGCGGCTCCGTCCACTCGGCAGGGACGGCGTCCCGGCCGTGGACCGCGCCGGCCAGGATCCCGGTGACGGCGGCGACGGTGTCGGTGTCGCCGCCCAGGTCCACCGCGGCCCGTACGGCCGACGCGAAGTCGGTGGTGGTCCGCAGGGCCCACACAGCCGAGCCGAGGCAGGGCCACACCGCTCCGTTGAACTCGGTGGCGAGGCCCGGGTGCCAGGCCGGGTCGAGCACCCGGGCGTAGCGCTCGCGGTGATCGGGGTGCACCGCGTCGAGGGCGTCGGGCAGGGCGGCCAGCGGGTCGTCCCCGTCCAGGGCCACGCGTACCAGCTCGTGCAGTACGGCCGTGCCCTCCCAGGCGGCCCGGTCGCCGTGGGTGAGGGCCGCGATCCGGCGGGCGGCGTCCATGGTGGCCTCGCGTCCGGCAGCGGCGAACCACACGGCCGAGGTGGAGGCGCGCATCAGGGAACCGTTGCCCGCGGCCCGCGCGTTGATCTGGAAGTGCAGGGCGGCGGCCAGGTCCCAGGCCTCGCCGTTGGTCAGGACGTCCTCGGTCTGGAGGCCGATGTCCTTGGGGTGGCCGGCGGCCCACCGTTGGAAGCGGGCGAAGACGTCGGGCAGGTCGAGCCCGCCGTGCTCCAGCAAGGACTCCCCGACCAGCACCGCCATCTGCGTGTCGTCGGTCGCCTCGCCGGGATCCCAGCCGCCACCGCCCCGCATCTCCAGCCCCCGCGCGGTCAATTGGCCCGCCGGGCCGAACTCGTAGGGCGCGCCGAGGGCGTCGCCCGCCGCCGAGCCGAGTACGGCGCCCACGGCGCGGTCGAGTCGGGTGGTCACGGGGTCTCCTCGGGGCACACGGTGTTCAGCAGGCGGAGCGTGAAGGCGTCCAGGTCGTCGAGGCCGGCCGCCGCCAGGGTGGCGGGGGCGCCGGCCAGCAGGTGCGGGATCGCGCCGTGCAGCGCGAGGGTCAGGGCGCGCGCCCCGTCGGACCCCTCGGGCAGCCCGGCCGCCTCCCACAGCCGCCGGTGCGCGGTGAAGTCGCCGGCGCCGATCGGGTCGATCAGCGCGGCCGGCCACGGCCGCCGGGCCGCCTCGGCCCGCAGTTCCAGGTAGGCGAGCATCCGCGACCGGCCGGGCCCGGCGAGGTCCCGCAGCCGTCCCGCCAGAAACGCCGCCAACTCCGCCCGCCCGGACGGCCCGGGTGCGGCTCCGGCGCCCGATCCCGCCACGGCTTCCACCCCGGCGCCCGACGCCGTCGTGGTGTCGGCCGCTCCGGCGACCGTTGTCGGGCCGAGCGCCGCGGCCACGGCCCGGTACTGCTCCAGGCAACGCTCCGCGACGGCCCGCAGCAGGGCTTCGCGGGTCGGGAAGTAGTTCTTGGTCGTCCCCGCCGGCACGTCGGCGGCGGCGTCGACGGCCCGGTGCGTCAGCCCGCGCCCACCCGCCCCGCCCAGTACGTCCACGGCGGCGTCGCGCAGCCGGTCCCGCCGGTCCTGATTCACCCCGTCAGGATAACCACGCACGTGGTACCACGGATGCGGTACCACACATGAGGTATCCAGGTGCCCGGTTGTGCGGCCGGCCGGGTCGGGTTTCCCGAACGGGCGGGAGGGCAGACGCTCCACGCGCCGGGCGGGCGCGGACGAGCCACCGGCCCCGTCGGCCGACCGGGCGAGAGGCGGTGGCGTCCATGCGGAACGTGAGTACGCTGGCACCCATGACCGGTCATCCACCGGGGCCGCTCTGGACGGGCCGAGCCTCGAACCGCGTGCAGTGGGTCCTCGCCGCCGCCGGAGCCGCGTGCCTGGCGCTCGGCATCGAGCTCGCCGTCGACGGCTCCTGGACCTCCGGTATCGCCCCGCTGCTGATGTCCGTGGTCGGCTGCCTCGCCGCTGGCCTGCTGATCCTCTTCGGCACCCTGGCCTTCGTGCACGTCGCCGTCACCGTCGACTCCCAGGTCCTGGAGGTCCGCTGCGGCCACCTGGGCCTGCCGCGCCGGAAGATCCCGCTCTCCGAGGTCACCTCCGCCGAGTTCGTGCCCCGCATCACCCCGCAGCAGTGGGGCGGCTGGGGATACCGCTGGCGTCCGGAGCAGGGCACCGGCGTCATCGTCCGCCGCGGCGAGGGCGTGGAACTGCGGCTCGGGGACGGCAAGCTGTTCACGGTCACCGTCGACGACGCCGAGAACGCCGTCCGCGTCATCCGCGCCCACCTGCGCGCCCTGGCCGGCTGAGCCCCTCACCCCCGCCCGGGCCCCGCGGCCCGCCGCCCGTCAGGGGCCCCCGCCCCCGGGCCTTGCCCGCCTTTGGCGTGCGGGGACGTACACTCCGCCAGATGAGCAGCAGTGTCACCCGCGACGCCGGGAACGACCCCTCCCCGTCGCCCCCCACCACCCCCGGAACAGCCGAAGCGAGGACCGCCGGCGCCGACGCGCCCGGATCCGGCGCACTGTCGCGGTGGGCCGCCCGGCTGGTGCGGCCCGTACTCGCCGTCCTCGCCGGGGTGCTGCTCTACCTCAGCTTCCCGCCCCGCCCGCTGTGGTGGCTGGCGCCCCTGGCCCTCGCCCTGTTGGCCGGGTGCCTGCGCGGCCGCCGCGCCCGGGCCGGCTTCGGACTCGGGTTCCTCTTCGGACTGGGCTACCTGCTGCCGCTCCTCGTCTGGACCAGCGAGGGCGTCGGCCCGGTGCCGTGGATCGCCCTGGTCACCCTCGAAGCCCTCTTCATCGGACTCGCCGGCCTCGGCATCGCCCTCGTGAGCAGGTTGCCCGGGTGGCCGTTGTGGGCCGCCGCCGTCTGGGTCGCGGACGAGGCGCTGCGCGCCCGCGCCCCCTTCGGCGGATTCCCCTGGGGCAAGCTCGCCTTCGGTCAGGCCGACGGGATCCTCGTCCCGCTCGCGGCCCTCGGCGGTACCCCGCTGCTCTCCTTCGGCGTCGCGCTGTGCGGCTTCGGCCTCTACGAGGTCCTGCGCACCACCCGCGAGCACCCCCGGCAGGCCACCGCCGCGCTCGCCGCGCTCGCCGTCGCCGCGCCCGTCGGGGCGGCCCTCGCCGCCCGTCCCCTGGTCTCCGACGCGGCCGAGGACGGCAAGGCGGTGGCCGCCGTCATCCAGGGCAACGTCCCGCGCCTCGGCTTCGACTTCAACGCCCAGCGCCGCCAGGTCCTGGACAACCACGCGAAGCGTACGATCCAGCTCGCCGAGGAGGTCAAGGCGGGCCGGGCCCCCAAGCCCGACTTCGTGCTGTGGCCGGAGAACTCCTCCGACATCGACCCCTTCACCCAGCCCGACGCCTACGCGGTCATCGACCGGGCCGTGAAGGCCATCGGCGTGCCCGTCGCGATCGGCTCCGTACTGGCCCCCGAAACGGGCCCGCTGCGCAACACGATGATCCTGTGGGACCCGGTCAAGGGCCCCGTGGACACCTACGACAAGCGCAAGATCCAGCCGTTCGGCGAGCGCATCCCCATGCGGTCCTTCGTCCGGCTCTTCAGCGCCGACGTGGACCGCGTCCGCCGCGACTTCGGCCCGGGCAAGGACCCCGGGGTGTTCGACATGAACGGCAGCGGGGTCGGCATGGTCACCTGCTACGAGGCCGCCTTCGACGACGCCGTCCGCTCCACCGTCCGGGCCGGCGCCCAGGTCATCGCCGTGCCCAGCAACAACGCCACCTTCGGCCGGAGCCAGATGACCTACCAGCAGCTCGCCATGGACCAGATCCGCGCGGTCGAGCACAGCCGGACGGTACTCGTCCCCGTCACCAGCGGGGTCAGCGCCGTCATCCGGCCCGACGGGTCGATCAGCGAGCGGACCGAGCTGTTCACCGCGGACGCGCTGGTCACCGAGATCCCGCTGCGCTCCACCGAGACCCCCGCCACCCGTTTCGGTCCGCTGCCCGAGTACGTGCTGCTGCTGATCGCCGCCGGTGGGCTCGCCGGCGTCCTGGTCCGTCGGATCCGCGCCGGGCGGGCCGCGTGACGACGCCGCCCGCCGGGCCCCGTAGGGTCGTCGGATGACCACACCCGAGTTCATCCGGGCGATCCGGGCCGGCGCCGGACAGCAACTCCTCCTGCTGCCCGGAGTCACGGCCGTGATCGTCGACGACGCGGACCGCGTCCTGCTCGGCCGCCGTGCCGACACCGGGCGATGGTCGGTCATCGGCGGGATCGCCGAACCGGGGGAGCAGCCCGCGACGACGGCCGTCCGTGAGGTGTACGAGGAGACGGCCGTGCGGTGCGTCCCCGAGCGGGTCGTCCTCGTTGAGATGCTGGCGCCCGTCGTGTATCCCAACGGGGACGTCTGTCAGTTCCAGGACATCACCTTCCGCTGCCGCTTCACCGGCGGCGAGGCCCGCGCCCACGACGGGGAGCTGCTGGAGGTCGCCTGGTTCGAAGCGGCGGAGCTGCCGCCGCTGGAGCGGTTCGCCCTGGAACGCGTCCGGCGCGCCCTCCTCGACGAACCGACCTGGTTCGCGCCGGCCGCGACCGACGGCGACTGACCCCCACACCGACGGCGCCCACATCGACCGACGCCCACACCGGCCCACGCCCATATCGACCGGCGCCCACCGCGGCCACCGATGACGCGCACCCCCGGTGACGCTCAGCCGGCGGACCGCGGGGCCGTCGCGAAGGCTCCCGGCGCGGACGCCTCCCGGTACAGCGCCAGTGCCCGCTCGCCCATCACCGCGCTGTACGAGACCTCCGGGACCGTGCCGCCGCCCTCGTACCCGCCGAGCACGCCGGCCAGTTCCCCGTCCACGAGCCAGGGACTGCCGCTGGTGCCGCCGCTGAGGTCCGGGCAGTCGACGCGGCGCTGCGTCGGGGAGAACAGCTCGGTGGAATTGGTGCAGCTCAGTGGGGTCTCCCGGGTGCTGGGGTAGCCGAGGATCGTGACGGGGACGTCGTCCGGCTGCTGCCCGGCCACGGCGAAGCCACCGACGACGTCCTCGACGCGGGCGCCGTCCAGCGGGGCGAGCGTCGCGAAGGCGATGTCGGCGTCCGCGTCCTTCCCGTCCTGCCAGCCCGGGGCGACGTACACGCCGGTCAGCCGCCACACCCCGTACGGGGCCCCACCGTCCCGGTAGCCCGGGACGAAGACCGCCGTGTCGGGGTCGTCCAGGCAGTGCGCCGCCGTCGCGATCAGGTCGTGGCCCTCGCTGCGCACCACGGCCGCTGTGCAGAAGTGGCCGCCGTCCAGCCCGCCCGCGAACAGCGCGCCCACCCGGTCCGCCACCGCCCCGGCGCGGGCCGCGACGGTGAAGCCCGGGGGCGGCGCGGCCGGCGGGTCGGGGACGTCCACGCCCAGCAGGGCGGCCATCGCGCTCAGGGCGAGCAGGAGCCGGGACGCTCGCCGGGTGCGGGGGCGGCCGGCCTGTCGGGGGAACATGCCTTGGATCATGTTCCGAGCCTCCCCGTCGAAACCGTGTGCGGAGCCAGAAATTCCATATGAATCAGCTGTGAATCCGGGAGGAGGGCCCGGGCGGAGGCGGAACCGGTCGAGGGCCGGCCCGGCAGGCGGTCGCACAGGCGGGACCCGGCCCGCGGGGCGAGACTGGCAGAGGTGCTGTTCAGGGGGGCCCAGGCCTTCGGGAGGTCCCGTCATGACCACACGGCGCACACCGGTGATCTTCATCCACGGCATGTGGCTGCACTCGACGAGCTGGCACGGCTGGGCCGACCGCTTCCACGACGCCGGATATGAGCCCTTGATACCGGAGTGGCCCGGGGTGCCCGATACCGTCACCGGGGCCCGCCGGTTGCCCGAGCCGCAGGGCGGCGTGGGTCTGGCGGACATAGCCGAGGCGTACACCCGGGTGATCCGTACGCTCTCCGCCCCGCCGGTGCTCGTCGGGCATTGCGTCGGCGGGTTCGTCGCGCAGCACCTGCTCGGCGAGGGGCTGGCCTCGGCGGCCGTGGCGATCGCCCCGGGCCAGATCAAGGGGGTGAAGACGCCGGCCCCGGCCCAGGCGAAGTCCGCGTTCGCCGTCCTGCGGGACCCCGGCAACATCCACCGTTCGGTCTCGCTCAGCCGGGAGCAGTTCCGTTACGCCTTCGCGAACGCCGTCTCCGAGGCGGACGCGGAGGCGCTCTTCGACGCCTGGACCATTCCGAGCCCCGCCCGGCCGCTGTTCCAGCTCGCCCTCGGCAACTTCACCCCGCACTCCCCGGCCCGGGTGAACACCGACAACGCCTCGCGCGGCCCGCTGCTCCTGATGTCCGGCCGGCTCGACCACATGATCCCCGACGTGCTGACCCGGTCCACGTACAAGCAGTACCGGCACTCCCCGGCCGTCACCGAGTACCAGTGCTTCGAGGACCGGGGTCACTCCCTGGTCGTCGACCCCGGTTGGCCCGAGTTGGCGACCGCCTCCCTGACCTGGCTCGGCACCCACGCCCGCCCCCTGGCGAGCGCCCGCTGAACCAGCGCCCGCCCCCTGCGAGCACCCGCTGAACCCGCGCGGGACAACGCCGGGTCAGCCGCGGCGTTCCCAGACGGTGACGCGGCGGCCGCGGAGCTGTTGGTCCTCGACCACCGTGAAGTGCTCGCGCAAGGCCGCCGCCTTGGCCTTGTCGCGCTCCGCGCTCGGCGGGCGGGCCACCGCGTCCGCGTCCGTGACCAGCAGGACGCGGCGCCGCTCCAGCAGGGCCGCGCGGATCCGGGACGGGTCGGCCTCCTCGCCCTTCAGGGTGGCGGAGGCCGTCGGGCTCTCGGCCAGGGCCACGTCCGCGAGGTCCCGGAACGGGCCGGGGGAGACGAGGGCGGTGTCGCGCCGGGCCGCCGGTACGAAGAGCACCGCGTCCCCGGGACGTCCCAGCCGGGCCACCTCCCCGGCCACGGCCAGCACGTCGTCGACCCGGCTGGCCGGGGCCCGCTTGCCGAGTTCCACGGGCAGCAGCGCGAGCACCGCCACCCCCGCCACCGCCGGGACGAACAGCGCCCGGGCCCCGGGGAGGCGGGGCGTCAGGGCCCGGACGCCCGCGCCCAGCGCGGCGCCGATCAGCAGGGCCAGCCCGAGCATGCTGAACAGGACGTAGCGGTCCAGGAACAGGGGCTGCACGAGGGACAGTCCGATCAGGGCGAGCTGCGGCACCACCAGCAGCGGCAGCCCCACGGCGGCCACCGTGAGCCGGCCCCGGGCCGGTCGGTCCGCCCAGGCCCCGAACGCCCCGACGGCCAGCAGGATGCCCGGCCCGATCATCATGTGCCAGGTCAGCGGCGGTATCCAGGACACCTGGTCGGACTGGCCCCGGCTGAACAGGATCAGCGGCAGGGCCCCCGTCACCGCGCCCGCCCCGGCGGCCGCCCAGCGCAGCCACACCCCGCGCCCGGCCCGCACCCACCACAGGGTCACCGCGTGTGCGGGCAGCGCCAGGAGCGACAGCCAGTTCAGCAGGGCGCAGACCAGCACGAGCAGCCCGTACGCCGTCCAGCGCGGCCACGTCCGCCGCCCGGGGGCCTCCCGGAGGAGGGCGACGAGGAGCAGCGCCGACAGCGCGGCCCCGGCGGCGACCAGCGCGTAGGGCCGGCCCTCCTGGAGGTAGAACTGCACGGCGGGCAGCAGTCCGAGGGCCAGTCCGGCGCCCAGCCCGACCGCGGGCCCGGACAGCCGGTTCCCGATCAGGGCAACGCAGGCGGCGGCCGCCGCGACCGCGAGGACGGACGGCAGCCGCAGCGTCGTCGTACCGGCGCCGAACACCTCGAAGAGGCCGTGCATGAACAGGTAGTACAGGCCGTGCACCGCGTCCACGTTGCCGAGCATCGCCCAGATCTCGCCCACCGACCGCCCGGCGACCTGCCAGGTCGCCGCCTCGTCCCGCCACACGCTGTCCTGCCGGGACAGCCCCCACAGACCGAGCGCCAGGGTCCACAGGACCGGCACCACCCGGACGAGGAACGGACGGTGGCGGGCCGGCGCGGCGCCGGGTATGTGGGATGTCATGAAGGCGCGCGGATCCTCGGTACGGGTCGTCGGTGGAAGACACCAGTCTATGGACGACACGGAGGGTTTCCGGAGGCGGTGTTGTGCACGACGGAGCGTGATCGCCCGGCCCCCTGGCCCCTAGCCTCGCCGCAGGAGCACGAACGAGGGGCGGTACCCGGTGAACTGGCTCATCCACGACTACCGCGAGAGCGATCTCGCAGCGGTGGTCCACCTGATCGACACCACGGCCGAACTCGGCCAGGAGTCCGTCTTCTCCCTGGCCGAGTGCATCAGCGCCCTCACCGACCGGCAGCCCTGCGTGGTCGCCGTCCACCAGGGCGTCCCGATCGGCGCGGCCCTCGCCTGCGTGACGGGGGAGCGGGCCTGGGTGATGCGCCTCGCGATCGCCGCCGGCTGGCGCGGCCGGGGACTGGCCAGCGCCCTGCTCGTCGAGCTCGAACGCCGGCTCATCGCCGCCCGCGTCGGCCGGATCGCGTACGTCCTGCCCGAGGAGGACATGCTCGGCGAAGGCCTCCTGAACGCCGGCTACACCCGGCAGCCCGCCGTCGCCTACTTCGAGAAGACCGAGCCGCTGCACGGACCGGCCGCCGGCCTCCTCGACGACCTCGGCGGCCGGTTCCTGCCGAGCGACCTGTGGGACAAGGTCGCCGGCATGGAGAAGGAGAAGGACCTCATCGAGCGGCGCGTGGTGCTGCCGCTCGCCGAACCCGAACGGGCCGCCTCCCACGGCGTGCGCCCGCCGCGCGCCATCACCCTCTTCGGACCGCCCGGAACCGGCAAGACCACCTTCGCGCGGGCCATCGCCTCCCGGCTCGGCTGGCCGTTCGTGGAACTGCTGCCCTCCCGTCTGGCGGACGAGGGCAATCTGGCGGCGGCGCTGCGCGACGCCTTCGCCCGGATCGGCGAGCTGGAACGGGTGCTCGTCTTCATCGACGAGGTGGAGGAGATCGCGCCGGTGCGCACCGAGCCCGCCCAGCCGGGCGGGATCCACGGCGTCACGAACGAACTCCTCAAGCTGATACCCGGCTTCCGGGAGGGCGACGAACGGCTGCTGGTCTGCGCGACGAACTCGGTCCGCTCGCTCGACCCGGCGTTCCTGCGGCCCGGCCGCTTCGACTACCTGATCCCGATCGGCACCCCGGACGCCGGGGCGCGCGCCGCGATCTGGTCCCGGTACACGGCCGGACGCGCCGACGTCGACGTGGCGGCGCTGGTGGCGGCGACCGAACTGTTCACCCCCGCCGACATCGAGCACGCGGCGCGGATCGCGGCGCAGGTGTCCTTCGAGCGGGACCTGGAAGCGGTGGGCGCGCGGGGCGCGGCGGCCGCGCAGCTCGGCGCGACCACGGCGGACCACCTGGCGGCGATCGCCCAGTGCCGGCCGACGGTGACGCCGGCGATGACGGGCGAGTTCGAGGCGGACATCACCGCCCACGCCCGGTTCTGAACCCCGTCCGCCCGGTTGCGGCGGGGGGACGGAAACGAAGCGGCCCGCAGCCACTCCCCAAAGCGGCTGCGGGCCTCCCCGCACGGACTCGGCATCCGCGCGGGACGGCCACGTTCCGGTTGGGGGTGTGTCGCCGGCTGGAACGTGGCACGCAGGGTGCCCGAGGGCGTCCTGCACGCCCTCGTCCACACCTCCGAGTCAACCAGCGCGGGGAGTGGCGCCGCTTCGGCCGGACGGCCACGTCCGGCCGGCCGGAAGGACGGCCCCGGGCCACGGACCCGGGGCCGTCCCTTCCGGCCGGCCGGCTTCGGGAACGGACTGCCCGGACGGTCGCCCGTCGGGCCCGCCGTCACGGGCGGCAGCGGTAGGTGAACTCCACCGACGTGGTGCGCCGTACGGGCTCGATCAGCTGGAGTTCGGCCTTCGCCGGGTGGCTCCCCGTGCCGTGGAACGTCCACAGCAAGTGCAGCGCGGCCTGATCGCGACCGCTGGGCACCCGCTCCGTGAGCTCCTGGGAGCTGGTCCCGTCGCTGCGGACCCAGCGGTAGACGAGGGTGCCGGGCCGGCCGTTCGTCGAGACGAAGGCCACCACGTCGGCTGCGGCGTCGCAGCCGGGGCCCTGTGGGTCGGTGCTGACCCTCACGTCCCGCACCTCGATGGACGGCCCGAATCGCTGCCAACCCAGGTAGCCGAGGACGAGCGCCAGGACCACGAGGGCGAGCGTGTACCGGCGCAGGCCGCCGCCCCCGCGCGCGGGCCGCGCGACCGGCGCCGCGACCAGCGGGAACGGGGCCGGTATGGCGGCCGTCACCCCGGGTCCGAACCGCAGTACGGAGCCCTCGACCCGGTCGGGGGCCGCGTCGGCGGGCGCCGGGGGACCGGTGAACCAGTGACTGCCGAGGACGGTGGCGCTGTACTCCTCGTCATCGGCGTGCGGTGCGCGGGGCTCACTCATCGCGGCGGCTCCGGCTGCTGGCAGCGGCGCAGCAACTGTGAATCGGACGCCGAGGAGTTCCCGGCGGCGGGCTTGGTGGTCACCCGCACCCCGCCGTAGCAGCCGCTGCCGCGGCTGAAGGCGTGGGAGCGGACCACCGGGGCGAGGGATCCGGCCTGCACGACGAACGTCTCGCTGCCGTCGGCCGTGCTGAGGGCGCCCGGCGCGGTGCCGAGGAACCACTCCACCACCACGGTGACCGGGCCGGTGCCCTGCGCCGCGACCGACACCGTGGCGTCGCCGCGGTAGATGCCCGGCGCCAGCGACACGTCGACCTTGGTCACCCGCAGCGTCGGGGTGGGGGTCGGCGTCGGCGTCGGCGACGAGGTCACCGTCGGCTTCGGGGTCACCGAAACGCTCGGACTCGGCGGATGCGGCGCCGAGTACGAGGGCGACGGGGTCGCGGAAGGCGACGGCGACGGCGAGGCCGAGGCCGACGGGGAGGTACTCGGGGACATCGACGGGCTCGGGCCGGCCGACACCGTCGCCGACGGGGCCGGAAGCGGCGGGGCGCCGCCCGGCGGGGCCGGGCTCGTGGTGGCGAAGTCGCTGAGCGCGGAGGTGTTCGGCGGGGTGCCGCCGATCGCGTCGGTGGTGAGCACCAGCAGCGCGCCCAGCACCAGGGCCAACCCCGTCGCCAGCCAGCCGGCTCGCCCCGGAGCCCACCCCGACCGGCCGGCGAACGTGGTGCCCGCCACCGCGGTGGTGCCCGCCGCCGCGGCCCCCGCCGACGGGAACAGCAACGGCAACAGGGCGGCCAGCGCGGCCAGCTTGCGCTGCCCGCGCTCCTCCCACTGCGGCCCGTAGGCGGCCAGCGCGACGTCCTCCAACTCGGCGACGAAGGCCTCCGCGTTCTCCGGACGCTGTTCCGGCAGTTTGGCCAGACCCCGCCGGATCAGCGGGCGCACCGGCTCCGGGGCCTCGGTCTCCGGCACCGGCGCCTCGATGTGCTGGACGGCGAGTTCCGCGAAGTTCTCCCCGTCGTACGGCTTGCGCCCGGTCAGGCACTCGAAGAATGTCGCCGTCGCCGCGTACACGTCCGCCGTCGGCGATGCCGGTCGACCCTGCCACTGCTCGGGGGCCATGTACGCGGGCGTGCCCGCGACGCCGGGCGTCGTGCCGCGCCCCGCGGCGATCCCGAAGTCCACGAGCTTGGAGGAGCCGTCCGCCGAGACCAGCACGTTCTCCGGCTTGTAGTCGCGGTGGACGACACCGGCCCGGTGCGCGGCCGCCAGCCCCAGCAGGGAGCCCTTCAGCACCACCAGCGCGGCCTCCGGCTCGGCGCGTCCGGACTGCTTGAGGACCGCGCGCAGGGAGATCCCGTCGACCAGTTCCATCACGATCGCGGCGCCGCCCGGCGCCTCGACGTACTCGTACAGCCCCACGACGTACGGCGAGCCGAGGCCGCCCAGGAGCCGCGCCTCCGCCCGGAACTCCCGGACGAAGGCGGGGTCCTCGCGCAGCCTGTCGCTCAGGTACTTCACGGCGACCGCGGTGCCCGTCGCGTCGTGGACGGCGAGCACCACCCGCCCGCTGCCGCCCGCCCCGAGCTCCCGTACCTCGCTGTATCCCGGTACCGTCCACTCACCGCTCATCGTTCGCCCCCCGTCCGTGGCATCGCCGCATCCCCGCCCGTCGTACCCGACCGGCCACCACCAGGGACACGTTTCCGCCACGGCTGGTTCCCCACCGGGAGGGGCGTCTCGAAGTGCTGTCCGCTCAGGCCGCGGCCGCGAGCGCGCCGATCATGGCGTGCAACCGGTCGGCGGCGGCCCGGCCGAAGGACGGGTCGTTGATGTGGGTGTCGTAATCGTGGATCCGGGCGGCGCTGCCCCGCAATCCCTCGCGCAGCGCCGAGAACAGGGCCCGGTCCGCGCCGGGGTCATGGTAGGGCCCGCCCGGCGCGCCGAGCGTCGACAGTCCGCGCAGTGGGACGCAGATCTCCGTCGGCCCCGTCGAGCCCCGTAGTTTGGCGGCGACCCGACGGCCGAGCTCCGCGCACTCGGACTCGTTCGTGCGGATCACCGTGATCGAGGGGTTGTGGACGCGGACGCGGCGGTAGCGGGCCCGTTCCGGCAGGCTCTCCAGCGGCCCGAACTTCACCATGTCCAACGCCCCCAGGCTCACCACCTGCGGAACCCCCGCCCGCCCGGCCGCGGTGAGCCGGTCGGGTCCGGCGGTCAGGATGCCGCCGCACAGGTCGTCGGCGAGTTCGCTGAGGGTGAGGTCCAGCACGCCCGCGAACACGCCCTGACCGGCCAGGGTCTCCAGGGTGCGGCCGCCGGAGCCGCTGACGTGGAAGACGAGCACCTCGTAGCCCAGCTCCGTCAGCCGCTCCCGGGCCGCGTCCACCCCGATGGTGGTCACGCCCGCCATGCTGGCCGCGACGAGCGGCCGGGGACCCGACCCGAGCCGGCCCCGCCGGGCCGGGTCACGGCTGCCGCGGGCGTACCCCTTCGCCATCCCCGCGACGGCCTCCACCGCGTTGGCCAGTACCGGGGCGGACACGCTGTTGATCCCCGCGATGTCCACGATGCTGTACATCATCGTGAGGTCCGAGGATCCGACGTACGGGGACACGTCCCCGGACGCCATCGACGAGACCATCACCTTCGGCACGCCCAACGGCAGGGCCCGCATCGCGCGGCTCGCGATGGAGGTGCCGCCGCTGCCCCCGATCGCGAGGACCCCGTGCAGCCGACCCTCGGCGTGCAGGCGCAACAAGGTCGCCTCGGCCCCCTCGGCCATCGTGGTCACGGCCGCACCCCGGTCGGCGGCCGCGCGCAGTCGCGACAGTTCCGTACCCGCTGCCCGGGCGACCGCTTCGCGCGGCACGTCCGCGGGCACTTTCGGTTCTCCCATGATCCCGGTGTCGACCAGGATCACCTCGACGCCGGCGCGCGACAGCCTCTCGCGCAGCCAGCCGTACTCGACACCCTTGGTGTCCAGGGTTCCCACCAGCACGACGTTCGTCATATGTGCAATGTCCATGCAGGTGGGGTTTGTTGGCAAGTAAAGGTAGGGTCAACCCTTCAGGAGCATCAACAGTCGCTCCAGGAACGGGATTTGAGAGGCCATCAGCTTCTTTTCGGCCACCGGGGGAGTGAACCAGGCCACCCGGTCCAGTTCGGGGAACTCCTCCTCGCGACCCGAGTGCGGCGGCCACTCCATCGTGAAGGTCCCGGGCACCATCAGCGCGGGGTCGAGGTCCGCCTCCACCGCCCAGATGGTCACCAGCTTGCCGCTCGTCAGTCGTACGTCACCCAGTGGCAGGTACTCGCCCTCCGGCGGCGGCAGCCCGATCTCCTCGGTGAACTCCCGGCGGGCCGCGTCCCGCGGCGTCTCCTGCGGCCCGTACTCGCCCTTCGGGATGGCCCAGCCCCCGGCGTCGCGCCCCGACCACAGCGGACCGCCCATGTGGCCCAACAACACCTCGATCCCGTCCCCGGGATCCGTCGCGGCGCGCTCGGCGCCGCCGGTGGTCCGCCGGAAGAGGAGCAGTCCGGCACTGCGCTTGTGGCGTTTCGGTTCCGTCATGGACCCATCCATGCCCCGCCCCGGCCGCGCTCAGTGATCGGGGCGGGGTGAGCGTCAGTGCGGGTGCGGGCCCTGCCGGTGCACCGGGCCGTGGGCGTCGGCGCAGTGCCCGTCGCCCGCCGGATCCTCGCCCGCCCGGCCGACCGAGAGCAGTGCTTCCTGGACGTGGTCCACCTGGAGGGTGGTGTGGGTGATCCCGTACTCCTTGTCCAGCAGCGCCTCCAGGTCCCGGCGCACCGCGTGGCAGTCACCCGCCGGCTCCACCAGCACGTGCGCGGACAGCGCCGCCTGTCCCGAGGTGATCGTCCAGATGTGCAGGTCGTGGACCTCCGTCACCGGCGGCTGCCCGGCGAGCCGGTCACCCACCGCGTCCGGGTCCAGATGGGCCGGCGCCGCCTCCAGGAAGATCCGCCCGGACTCGCGGACCAGCCCGTAGCCCGCCTTGACCATCAGGACGACCACCACGAGCGAGGCGATGGAGTCGGCCTGCCGGAAACCTGTGGTCAGCACGATCAGACCGGCCACGGCCGTCCCGATGAACGCGAACAGGTCGTTCAGGATGTGCTGGTAGGCGCCCTCCACGGCCAGCGAGGACCGGTTGGCCCGGGAGATGCACCAGGCCGCCGCGACGTTGACGAGGATGCCCGCCAGCGCCGTCACCAGCACCAGCCCGCCCTCGACCGGCGGCGGATCGAACAGACGCCGTACCGCCTCGTACGCCAACCAGACCGCCAGCAGCAGCAGCGTCAACCCGTTGGCCTGCGCCGAAAGTATCTCGGCACGCTTGAGGCCGAACGTGAATCCGCCGCGGGCCGGACGGGCCGCGAGCCGCATCGCGATCAGCGCCAGCACGAGCGAGACGGCGTCCGTCAGCATGTGCGCGGCATCGGAGATCAGCGCCAGCGAATGCGCCATGACGCCGATGACCACCTCGATCGCCATGAACCCGCAGATCAGCGCCAGGGCGATGCCCAACCAACGCCGGTCGGCGTCCGGGTCGACCCCGTGGGAGTGCCCGCCCGGGCCGTGCGCGTGGGCGCCCTGACCGTGCTCGGCGTGCTCACGCCCGGCGGGGCCGCGGCCCTCCCGGCCGCCGCGCCCCGGGTGCCCGTGCTCGTGCGCGTGCTCGTGCGCGCTCATCGCTTCCCCCGTCTTCGTTCGCCGTTTGTTCGGTTCGCCATTCGTTCGGTTCCGAGTTTGTTCGGTTCCGACGCGTGAAGTGAAGCGCACCGCGACGAGATCGGCAAAGGCTGCAACGGGGACCGTTGTCATTCCCTTTAACGCGCCCCTGACCTGCCCTTATGCCAGCAGCGCAGGATCATGGGAAAATCTGTCCATGGTCCAGCGCCCCGGTGTGCCGACCCCACCCGAACTCGTTCTGGAAACCGCCCGCGGCTCCACCGAGATGAGCCCGGAGCGGACCTACCACGTCGGCCGCGACCCCCTCTGCGAGATCTGCCTCGACGACGCCCGCGTCTCCTGGCACCACGCGGTTCTGCGCCCCGACGGCGACCACTGGACCGTCGAGGACGAGGGCAGCACCAACGGCACCTGGGCCGACGGCCACCGCGTCCACGCCCGGCACATCGGCCCCGGCAGCGAACTGCGCTTCGGCAGCCCCCAGGACGGCCCGCGCGCGGTCCTCACCGGGCGCACGCCCCCCGAGCCCGCCCCCGCCCAGCCCTCGGGCGTCTTCGCCCCCGCCCTGACCGGCACCTTCCGCCGGCCCACCAGCGTCCGGCCGGTACCCGCGCGGACCGCGGTGACCATCGGCCGGGACCCCGCCAACGACCTCGTCCTCGACGACCTCGTCGTCTCCCGCCGACACGCCGAACTGCGCGCCCTCGTCGACGGCGGCTACGAGATCGTCGACCTCGGCAGCCACAACGGCACCTACCTCAACGGGGCCCCCGTCGAACGGGCGCCCGTCACCGAAGGCGACATCGTCGGCATCGGGCACTCCGCGTTCTGCCTCGTCGGCGACCGGCTCCAGGAGTACGTCGACACCGGCGAGGTCTCCCTCGACGTCCAGGACCTCGCCGTCACCGTCGACCACGGCCGTAAGACCCTCCTCGACCACGTCTCCTTCCCCGTCGGCGCGAAGTGCCTGCTCGCCGTCATCGGCCCCAGCGGCGCCGGCAAGTCCACCCTGCTCGGCGCCCTCACCGGCCTGCGCCCCGCCGACCACGGCAGCGTCCTCTACGACGGCCGCGACCTCTACCGCGACTACGCCGAACTGCGCAGCCGCATCGGCCTCGTCCCCCAGGACGACATCCTGCACGCCCAACTCACCGTCCGGCGGGCCCTCACCTACGCCGCCGAACTCCGCTTCCCCCAGGACACCGCCAAGGCCGAACGGCGGGCCCGGGTGGACGAGGTGATCGGCGAACTCGGTCTCCGACAGCGCGCCGACCAGCCCATCCACAGCCTCTCCGGCGGCCAGCGCAAACGCGTCTCCGTCGCCCTCGAACTGCTGACGAAGCCCTCCCTGCTCTTCCTCGACGAACCCACCTCCGGCCTCGACCCCGGCATGGACCGCTCCGTGATGCACATGCTGCGCGACCTCGCCGACGACGGCCGCACCGTCATCGTCGTCACCCACAGCGTGCTCAGCCTCGACGTCTGCGACCGGCTCCTGGTCCTCGCGCCGGGCGGGCGCACCGCCTACTACGGGCCGCCCGGGCGGACCCTGGACTTCTTCGGCTTCACCCAGTGGCCCGAGGCCTTCGAAGCGTTCGAGAACGACCGCGATCGCGACTGGGCCGGCCAGTACGCGGCCTCCCCCGAGCACCGCAGGTACGTCGCCGGCACCGTCC
This sequence comes from Streptomyces sp. NPDC029836, assembly GCF_055574495.1. Classification (NCBI taxonomy): domain Bacteria; kingdom Bacillati; phylum Actinomycetota; class Actinomycetes; order Kitasatosporales; family Streptomycetaceae; genus Streptomyces; species Streptomyces sp. NPDC029836. The sequence continues at coordinate 345,056 of NZ_JBVHZI010000003.1, forward strand.
GCCCCCTGCTGCCCGACGGAACCCGGCCCGCCGCCTCCGTCGCACCGCCGCCCACCGCGCAGAGTTGGGGGTCCCAGCTCTCCACGCTCATCCGGCGCTACGCCGCCGCCCTCGGCGCCGACCGCACCTTCCTCGCCATCATGATCGCGCTGCCGTTCGTGATGGGCGCCATGGCCCGCGCCCTCGCCGGCTCCACCCTGACCAGGGATTCGGCGATCAACGCCCTGCTCATCCTGTGCGTCGGCGGCGTCCTGACGGGCGCCGCCAACGCGGTCCGGGAACTCGTCAAGGAACGGGTCATCTACCAGCGCGAACGCGCCGTCGGCCTCTCCAGATCGGCCTACCTGATGTCCAAGGTCGTGGTGCTCGGTGCCATCACCGTCGCGCAGGCCGTCGTCCTCACCCTCGTCGGCCTCTTCGGCGTGGAACTCGGCGCACCCGGCGGCCGTGGGGTGTTCCTGCCGCCCCTCCTGGAAATCACCGTGGCCGTCGCCCTGCTGTCGTTCACCGCGATGATGCTCGGACTGCTCGTCTCCGCCCTCGTGAAGAAGGAGGAGGTCACCATGCCCCTGCTGGTCCTCCTCGCCATCGTGCAGGTGGTCTTCTGCGGGGCGCTCCTGCAACTCGACGGGGTCCCCGTCATCGAACAGCTCGCCTGGCTCGTCCCCTCCCGCTGGGCGCTCGGCGCGATGGCCGCCACCCTCGACCTCGCCCGGATCGTGCCCGGCCCGCTCACCGACGACCCCCTGTTCGCCCACTCCGCCGGCGTCTGGCTGCTCGACGTCGGCATGCTGTTGGCCCTGTCCGTACTGTTCGGGGTCCTGGTCTCCCGGCTGCTGCGCCGGCACGAGCCCGCGATCATGCGGAAGTAGGCGCCGGTGAACAGCGCACCGGACACCCCCGGCGCCGGATTCCGGCCCACGCACGTCGTCCCGGGCGACGGACTGCCCGCCTGGGAGGCCCCCGACCCCAGCCGGCCGACCGCCGCCCTCGACGCCTTCCTCCCCGTGCAACTGCTGTCCCGGCACGGGGAGTGGGGGCAGGTGCTGTGCTCCAACGGTTGGTCCGCCTGGGTCGACGGACGGCTCCTGGTGGCGGTGCCGCGGCCGCCCCCGACGGCGGGCCGGCCCCTCGAACGGGCCGAGGACCCCGCGCCGCTGCTCGCCCGTACCGCCGAGGCGCTGGAGCGTGTCCGCCGGGCCGCCGCCGACCTCGCGGCGGGTCGCCTCGACGCCGACGGCGTCCGCCGCGCCACGCTCGGGCTGCGGGCCGGCGTCGTCCTCGACGGGGACCGGCTGTGGGTCTACGACGAGGCGGCGGGGCGGTGGCTGTACGCGGACGGGAGCCGCCCGACGACGTACGCGGTCGACGCGGAACCGGGCACCCCGCCCGCTCCGGAGCCCCCGCCGCCCGGACCGGACCCCGGCGCGGGAGCCGACGTACGCGACGTGCCGCACCCGCCGACCCGGGTCACCGGGACGCCTGACGGGGCGGGGCCGTGACGGGCGCCGCCGACGCCGCGCGCGGCGGGCCCCCCGGGCTGCCGGGTCGGCGGATCGCCGGGTACCTCGTCGAGGACGAGATCGGCCGGGGCGGCATGGCCGTCGTCCACCGGGCGCGGGACCTGCGCCTGGACCGGACGGTCGCGCTGAAGGTGCTGGCACCCGAGTTGGCCCGCAACGACACCTTCCGGCGGCGCTTCGCCCACGAGTCGAAGGCCGCGGCGGCCATCGACCATCCGCACATCGTGCCGGTCTACGAGGCCGGCGAGGCGGAGGGGCTCCTGTACATCGCGATGCGGTACGTCGCCGGACAGGACCTGCGCGCCCTGCTCGACCGGACGGGCCCGCTGCCCGTGCCGACGGTGGTGCGGATCGCGGGCCAGGTCGCGTCGGCGTTGGACGCGGCGCACGCCCACGACCTGGTCCACCGGGACGTGAAACCCGGCAACATCCTCGTCGCGGAGGGCACGGACGGCGATCACCCCGAGCACGTCTACCTCACGGACTTCGGACTGACGAAGAAGTCGCTGTCGCTCACGGGGTTCACGACCGTCGGACAGTTCGTCGGAACCCTCGACTACGTGGCCCCGGAGCAGATCTCCGGCAAGCCGGTGGACGGCCGCTGCGACGTCTACGGCCTGGGCTGCGTGGTCCACGAGATGCTGACGGGCGGGCCGCCCTTCCGGCGCGACGACGACCTCGCCCTGCTGTGGGCCCATCAGTACGACCCGCCACCGCCCCCGTCGGCGGAGCGCCCGGAGCTGTCCCCGGAGGTCGACGCCGTGCTGGCGAAGGCGCTCGCGAAGGCGCCCGAGGACCGTTGGGACGGCTGTCTGGAGTTCATCACGGCCCTGCGCGCCGCCGGAGCCGGAGGAGCGGGGAGCGGGCGGCGGCCGGAGCCCGGCGGAGACGTCGCCGGGGATGCCGCTCGGGACGCCCCCGCCGCGCCGCCGTCCTGGGCGCTGCCGGTGTTCGGCAAGTCCGGGGATCGGCCCGCCCGACCCTCATGAGGCGTCGGGCGCCCCGGCCGGGGCCCGGCGTCGCAGCGGGCGGGCCGACAGGGCGCCGAGGAACCCGGCCACCGCACCCCAGAGGAGGGCCAGGCCGACGGTGCGCAGCAGCACCGGCGTGAACGCGACCGTGCCGCCCAGGGCGTCGCCCGCGCCGATGCCCAGCAGTGAGAGCCCGAACTGCGCCTGGACGCGGGCCAGCAGGCACACGGTCAGGGTGCCCAGGGCCAGCGCCATGGCCAGGTGGAGGGCGTGCTGCCGGGGACGTACGTGGACGGGGGAGCGGACGGCGGCCAGCACGCCCGCGCCGAGCAGCAGCACGGCCGCCACCGGCACCAGCCACCAGGCCCGGGCGTCCCGCTCGGCGAGGGAGGCCACGTCCACCGTGGACAGCTCCGGCCCGCGCAGTGCCTCGTCCAGGAGGCGCGGCATCGGCAGCCCGAAGGGTCCCTCGGCCCGACCCCGCCAAGCCCCGCCGAAGCCTAGGGTCAGCGCGGGCCAGACGAGGTTCGGGAGGCCCAGCAGGAGCACGGCCAGGGTCCGGTCGGCGTGCCCCTGGGTGAGGGCGACCACCACGCCGACGCCGAGGCCGAGGACCACGTACGCGAGGAGCAACAGGGTCGTGGCGAACGCGGCCGGGCGCACGGCCGCGTGGAAACGGACCAGCCCGGCCGGCAGCGGTGCGCGGCGTGAGACGAGCAGGGAGACCAGCAGCAGGCCCAGGATCCAGAGGAGTCCGAAGCAGAGGGTCGCGGGCAGGTCGGCGCGGAACCCCACCGTGGGCGCGGAGTCGAGGAGGTCGCCGATCTCACCGAGGTCGCCGACCTCACCGATTTCGCCCGGTGCGGAGTCGCCCGTGGTCAGGCCGAAGTCCTTGCGGGCGAGGAGGGCGAGGCCGAGCAGCGCGAGCAGCCACAGGACCGTCAGACGGGCCGCGCGGAGGAGGAGTTCGGTCGGGCCGGCGACCGCCCGGTTGTGCAGGGGGCGCAGGAACACGGCGCCCGTCGTGAGCGCGCCCGCGAGGGCGACCGACAGCGGCAGCACGGACAGGCTCGCGTCCGCCTCGGCCAGGAACCCGGCCCCGCCGGACACCTCCACCGCGCCACCGGCCGCCATCACCACCACCGCGGCCACCACCCGGGGGAACGCCCCGTCCGGCAGGCCGCCCGCGCCGGCGCAGGCGAGGCCGGCCGCGGCCACCGTCGCCATCACCACGAAGCCCACCACGACGGCGACGAGGGCGTCCCGCCAGACCCTCGGAGAGGTACGGATCACCCTGCAACGGTAGGCACCCCCGGCTTGCGGCCACCACCCGAACGACGCAGACAATGGTGGACAGAAGTGCGAAAAGTCCGGATACCTCCCGCTCGTCGGCGGCCTGTTCGCTTGGGAAGAGAGCCTGTGACCACGCAACCCTCCGGCGAACGTCCGCCGCAGCCGAACCAGCAGCCGAACCAGCAGCCGTCCGGGGCGTCGCCGACGTCGGGGGCTGCTTCCCCGGGCGGTCCGGGCTCCCCGTCGGGACCTCCGTCCGGGCCGCTTTCGGGCGGCGGGCAGGGGGCGCCGCCCCCGCAGGGCCCGCCGGCCGGCGGCGGTCCTTCCGGGAAGCCCTGGTGGCGGTCCCGGCGCGGGGCCGTCGCGGCGGCCGTCGCGCTGGCCGCCGTCGCGGCCCTGGTCGTCGTGCTGACCCGGCCGGGCGGCGGGGGCACGCCCACCCCCGACCGGGCGGGCGCCGAGGTCTTCCTCCAGCCGGCCGCCGCCACCGGACCCGACCCGTTCACCGAGTCGACGGCCGCTGCGGGGGGCGGTGTGCCGCCCCCGAGTCGACCGCCGGAGCCGTCCACGTCACCCACACGGAGTACTGGCGCTCCCGTCGGCATCCGCAGCGTCACCGGGTCCACCCCGGGCCTGTACGGCGGCACCGAGAACGTGGCCAGCTGCGACGTCGAGAAGCAGGTCGCGGTGCTGTCGGCGGAGCCCGCCAAGAACGCCGCCTTCGCCTCCGCGCTCGGCCTGCGGCCGGCCGCCGTACCGGCCTACCTGCGCTCGCTGACCCCCGTACGGCTCGCCCTGGACACCCGCGTCACCAACCACGGCTTCCGCGACGGCCGGGCCACCCCGTACCAGGCGGTGCTCCAGTCCGGGACGGCTGTCCTCGTGAACGACCGGGGCGTGCCCCGGGTGCGTTGCGCGTGCGGGAACCCGCTCGGGGCGGCCGTCGCGCTGTCGGCCGACGCGAAGCGGCAGGGACAGCCGTGGAAGTCGTACCAGCCGCAGGACGTGGTGGTCATCGCCCCGTCGGTGACCGTCGTCAACAAGATCGTCATCTACGACCACGAGGAGCGCCGCTGGTTCGAGCGCGAACGGGGCGCCGACCCGCGACCCGACAGGCCCGTCCCACCGCCGGTCATCCCCACCCCGAAGTACACGACTCCGCCGGTGAGTCCGCCGGTCACGCCGCCCGCGTCGGACAGTTCCCCGCCGGTCACGTCCCCGCCCGTGACGTCCCCGCCCGTCACCGATTCGGACGGCCCCGACGGCTCGCCCTCGGACCGTCCGGGGGACACGCCCTCCGACAGCCCCGGGGACACGCCCTCGGAGGAGTCCCCGGCCTCGCCCGAGGGCTCCCCGGCGGATTCGCCCGACGGATCCTCCCCGGACACCCCCGACGGGCCGTCGACGCGGTCCCGGGCACCCGGGCTCACCGACGACTCCGGCACCCCGACGGGAACGCCGCAGTCGCAGTCGCCGGACCGTCCGCAGCAGGAGCGGGCGGGCACCCCGACGGTCACCGGCACCGCGACCCGCAGCGGCACCGCCACCGCCCCCGGCAGCGGCACCGCCACCGCCCCCGGTAGCGGCACCCCGACCGGCAGCGGTACCGCGACCCTCCCGCCCTCCCGGGACTGACCCGCTCGGCGGCGCCCGGGTGGGAGGGCGCGTGCGGGGTGCCGGGTTCGGGCAGGTCGGCGGCTCGCGCACCTCGTAAGGCTCGTGCAGGGGGGTGGGCCGGCTCCTGCTGCGCATGCCGGGGGCGGGGTAACAGTGAGACCCTTGTCGCATGGACCAACGGGGACGAAACCCCGAGGTCGATTGGCCCGCGCGGCCTGATCTGAGCCTCGCGCTCAACCGCATGGGTACCTTCGACTGGGATCTCGACAACGGGCGCATGCACCTGGACGCCACCGCGCTGGAGGTGCTCGACCTGTGTCCGGAGGAGTTCGACGGAACTCCGGCCGGGCTGCGCGGCCGCGTCGCCCCGGGCGAGGAAGAGCGCTACGACAGCCGCGTCGTGCAGGCCCTCCAGGACGGCCGCAGCCACTACGGGGTCTACTTCCGCACCCTCCGCGCGGACGGCGACACCGCTTGGATCCACCTCCAGGGCCACATCCTTCGGGACCCCGACGACCGCCCGTACCGGATCATCGGCATCCTCCGCGACGCCGCGCGCGACCCCGGTGAGCCGGGCGCCGCAGGCGAGCGGGACGAGGGCCGGCGCCGGATGACCGGCGTCGTCGAACGGACCACCGCGATCCTCGCCCACGCGCGCACCGTCAACGACGTGACCGACGTCCTCAAGGACCGCGAGGCCCTCGGCCACCTCGGCGCCGTCAGCGTCATGCTCGGGGTCGTCGACGGCGGCCGGATCCACTTGGTCGCGGAAGGCCAGTTGGGCACGTACGTACCGGAGATCGAGTACACGCGCATCGACGCCCAGCTCCCCATGAGCGAGGCCGTACGCACCCTGCAGCCCGTCTACATCTCCTCCCGCGAGGAGTTCCAGCGGAGCTACCCGCAACTGTGGCCGTACACCGAACCGCTCTCCGTGCGCAGCGGCGTCTACCTGCCGCTGATCGCCCAAGGACGCCCGGTCGGCGCGCTCGGGCTGCTGTACACCCGGGACGGTGACTTCACCGCCGAGGAACGCAACCTCCTCGTCGCCCTCGCCGGCGGCATCGGGCAGAGCCTCCAGCGGGCGATGCTGTTCGAACAGGAGCACGACCTCGCCGAGGGACTCCAGCGGGCCATGCTGCCGCGCCGCATCCCGGAGGTGCCGGGCGCGCGGATCGCCGTGCGCTACCGGGCCGCCCGGATGGGCCGGGACATCGGCGGGGACTGGTACGACGTCATCCCGCTCGGCGCGGGCCGCGTCGGCGTGATGATCGGCGACGTCGAGGGCCACGACACGGACGCGGCCGCCGTCATGGGCCAGCTGAGGATCGTGCTCCGCGCGTACGTGCTGGAAGGCCACACCCCCGGTACGGCGATGGCCCGCGCCTCCGCGTTCCTGCGCGAACTGGCCACCGACCGCTTCGCCACCTGCACCTACGCCGAGGTCGACCTCAACACCGGCATGATGCGCATGGTCCGGGCCGGCCACCTCGACCCCGTCGTACGGCGCGGCGACGGCAGCTGCCACCGCGTCCAGGTCGCGGGCGGCCTCCCGCTGGGCCTGCCCCCGCGCGAGCGGCACGGCACGGGGTCCGGCTACCCGGTGACCTCCCTCGAACTGCACCCCGGGGACACCCTGTTGCTCTGCACGGACGGCCTGGTCGAGCGGCCCGGCCGCGATCCCGAGGCCGGCATGCGGCAGCTCATGGACACCGCCGGCGCGGGCCCCGCCGACGTCGAGGAACTCGCCGACGTGCTGTGCGACCTCGTCGGGGACGCGGGCGGCGGGGACGACATGGCCCTGCTCCTGCTGCGTCGGCGGGGCGCCGCCGCCCCGCGCGGTGGCGGCCCGCTGCACCAGCGGCTCGCGCCAGGCGATCCCGACGGGCCGGCGATGGCCCGCCACCTGATCCGGGCCGCGGTCGCCGCGTGGGGGGCCCGGGAGCGGGCCGACGAGATCGAGCTGGCGGCGGACGAGCTGATGACCAACGCCCTGGTCCACACCGACGGCGGCGGGCACGTCGGCATGTGGCTGACCGTGGGGGGCCGCATCCGCATCGAGGTGGAGGACACGAGCAGCGCCCTGCCGAGGCGCCGGGAGGCGGGTGACTGGGCGGTGTCGGGCCGCGGCCTGATGCTGGTGGACCGGCTCGCGGACGACTGGGGCGTGGAGCCGCGCGGCAGCGGCAAGAGCGTGTGGTGCGAGTTCGACGTCCCGCCACCGGGCCCGGCGCCGTCCCCGACACCGGCGCGGACGGAGCCGGAGGCGGGGCCCGTGCCGGGTTCGGGGCGGGGCCCGCATGCGGGGGTGGCGGGTCCGGGGCTCGCGCGACCCGAACCGGAGCCCTCGCTCGGGCCGACGGGGACATCGCGGGTGGCGTGGGGGGACTGAACCCCGTTCCGCTCAGGGCCGGTTCGCTGCGGCGTGCGGCGTGCGGCGTTGGTCGTGCTGGGGGTGTCCTGGCTCCGGTTGGCCGGTTGGCCGGTTGGCCGGTTCGGTGGGGCGGTCAGGCGTGCCGGGGGTGGGCTGCGTGGAGTGAGTGTGTCCTGGCTTCGGGTGGCCGCGCCGGTTCGACGGCAAATGGCTGAACACGCCACCACGGGGCGGCCGGACGACCCGATCGTCCTACGAAGTGATCGATGCTGCCTGGATGCCGAGCCTCCGCCCTCTGCTGCCCGCCCTGCTCGCCATGGCCCTCGCGGCTCCCGCCCACGCGGCGGGCTCCGAAGCACGGGCGTCGGATCCGGCGCGTCTCGCGGCTCCGCTTGCCACGACGGATCCCGACCGGCTCCCGCACGCGGCGGCCCACGGGCTGTTCCTGCACCCACAGCTCCCGGGACAGCCGCCGATTCCCATGGGACCGGTGCTCCCGCTGCCGCCGGCGTTCTCGGCGGCGCCCGGTGCTTACCGTGCCGCCCCGGGGCTCTTCGGGTACCCGGAGGTTCCGGGGTTGCCCGGTGTTCATGCGTACCGGCCCGTCCCGGGGTTCCTCGGGTACCCGGCGGTTGCCGCGTCGCGGGCGCCCTCGGCGTTTGCGGCGCTGACCGGTGGTTCCGCGTTCCGGGCCGTCCCGGGACGGCCCCCGTACTCCGCGGCTGTCGCGTTCCCGGCGGCTCCCGCCCACTTGGCGGCCCCCGCGCGCCCCGTGGAGCCCCCGGTCCCCGGCGACGGGGTGGAGACCGCTCGGGTCGGGCGGGCCGTGGCGCCGGGGGTGCGGTTGGAGTCGTACGACCGGCTGGAGGGGGACCGGTGGCTGCGGATCGACGAGTTGGTGGCGGACCTCGGGGCGGGGAGCGGGGTGCGGGCCGAGTACCTGGGCGGCGCCGGCCCGCTCACCCTGGCCGAGGCCGCCGCCCGGCATGACGCGGGGCCCGGACGGCGCGTCGTCGCCGCCGTCAACGGGGACTTCTTCGACATCGGGGCCACCGGAGCCCCCCTCGGCCCGGGCGTTCGCGGGGGCCGGCTGCTGCATTCCGCCTCGCCCGGACCCGGAGGCGGCGCCGCCGTCGGGTTCGGCGCGGACGGCACGGGCCGGGTGCTGCGCCTCGTGGCGGCCGGCGACGTCACCCTGCCCGGCGGTCCGGCCCGGCCCCTGGCGGGGTTCAACGCCGCCCGGCCCCCGGCGGAGGGCTTCGCCGCCTACACCGCCGACTGGTCGGGTACGACCCTGCCCGCCCCGGCCCCCGGACCCGGCGCGCTGGTCGAACTCCGCGACGGCGTCGTCGCGGCGCCCGCCCGGAGCCCGCTGCGCTCCGCCCGGCCGCAGCGCCCCGCACCCGGCACCACCCTGCTGTTCGCGAGCGGTGAGCGGCAGACGGCCGCCCTCGCCGCCCTGCGCCCGGGCGACCGGGTGAGCGTCAGGGCGCGGCCCGTACCCGCGTCCGGGCCGGATCCCGTCGTCGCCGTCGGGGGCCGCGAGGCCCTGGTCGTCGACGGGAAGCCGCTGGACCACACCGGCCGGCCGAACGACACCGCCGCCCCGCGCACCGCCGCCGCGTTCTCGCAGGACGGCCGCCGGCTGCGGCTCGTCACGGTGGACGGCCGGCAGCGCGACAGCGGTGGCCTCACCCTCACCGGCCTCGGCCGGCTCCTGCACCGTCTCGGTGCCCACGAGGCCCTCAACCTCGACGGTGGAGGTTCTTCGACCCTCCTCGCGGCGGGCCGGGGCGAGTCGGTGCTCACCACGGAGAACTCCCCGTCCGACGGCCGGCCCCGGCCCGTCCCCAACGGGATCGTCCTCACCGCTCCGGCCGGATCCGGACGGCTCGCCGGCTACCGGGTCGAAGCGCGCGGCGGCGCCGTCCGGCTGTTCCCCGGCCTGACCCGCACCCTCACCGCCACCGGCCACGACACCGCGTACGGCCCCGCCGCCGGAACCCCGCGCTGGACCACCACCGGCGGCCGGATCGGCCCGGACGCCGTGCTCCGCGCCGGCCGGCCGGGTCCCGTCGCGGTCGAAGCCCGACACGGCACCGCCCTCGGCACGCTCCGCCTCGACGTCCTCGGCCCGCCGGCCCGGCTCCGGTCCACCCCGGACCGGATCGGCCTCCTGACCCGCGACGAGAGCGCCACGTTCACCCTCACGGGCTACGACGACCAAGGCGCGGCGGCCCCCGTCGAACCCCGCGATGTCGCCCTGCACTACGACCGCAACCACTGGCACGTCACCGAGAACGGACTCGGCGGCTGGACCGTCAAGGCCCTCACCCCCCACGCCACGGGCCACGTCCGCGCCACCATCCGCCCGCCGGTCCCGCACCCCGCCCCTGCCCCCGCGACCACTTTCGGCTCTGACTCAACCTTCGCCCCCTCCTCGGCCCTCGGCGCCGGAGCGGGCCCCGCCCTTGCCTCCGCCTCCGCCTCTGCCTCTGCCTCTGCCTCCGCATCCGCTTCCGCTTTTGGCTCGGGCTCGATTTCCGCCCCGGCCCCCGGCCGCCCCGCCTCCTACCCGACCTCGGCCTTGGCCGTCGGCTCGGGCACTGCTCTCGGCTCCGTCCTTGAGCCGACGCTCGGTTCCGGCCCCGGCTCGGCGTTCGGCTCCGGGGTGGCGCCCGCCCTCGCTTCCCCTACCGCCTTTGGCCCGGGATCAGGTTCCGCGCCGTCCTTCGGTCCCGCCTCCCCCTCGACTTCGTTCGTGACCCTGGCCTCTGGTTCCCCCTCCGGTTCCGGTTCCGATTTCGGCTCGGGCTCCGCCCCCGTCCGTGCCGTCACCGTCGACGTGCCGCTCGGTGTCGGGGTCGTGGGTCGGCCGCTCGCCGGGTTGGAGGACGCTGCCGCGTGGCGCGGTACCGGGGCGGCGCCGGCCGCGGGGCGCTCGGGTCGGGGGCTCGCCCTGGAGCCCGGCCCCGGCCGGGCGGCCGGCGCGGCGCCGCCGCGGTCGGTGCCCGTGCCGGAACTCGCCCGGTCGGTGGCGTTGTGGGTCCACGGGGACGCCTCGGGATCCCGGCCCGCCCTCGAACTGGTCGACGCGGAAGGGGCCCTGGTGACCCTGCGCGGGCCCGCCGTGGACTGGAACGGCTGGCGCGAGCTGACCCTGCCGCTGCCCGCCGACGCCGAGCGACCCCTGGCCCTCACCCGGCTCTCGGCCGACGGGCCCCGCCCCGGCCGGCTGGTCCTGGACTCCCTGACCGCCCCGACCCCGCCCACCGGGCCCGCCGTGCCCGGCCCGGTCCGTCCGGACCCCGCCCTGGCCTCCGCCGCCGAGGTGCGGGCCCGGTCCTGGCGGTTCGCCGTCGCCTCTGCCGCCGCCCCGGGGACCGCCGTACCGGCCGGGACGGCGGACCTCGTGCTGACCGGCGCCGAGCAGCGGCCGTTCGTCCACCGCGGCGTACGGTTCCTGCCGCTCGACACCACCCGCCGGACCCTCGACGGCGGCGGCCTCGCCCGGACGCGCGCCCTGACCGCGGCGCTCACGGCCGCCGCCCGGGAGACCTGGACGGGGGCGCTGGTCGTCGTGGCGCCGTACGCCCCCCACACCGTCGACCGCAAGGAAGCGGCCCTGCTGGCCGGGCGCCTCGCGGAGTTCCGGCGCGGCACCGGTAAGAACGCGGTGCTCATCACCCCCGGAGCGCCCCGTTTCGCCGTCGGCCGCAGCGAGGGCGTCCCGACCGTCGCCACGACCGGCACGGCCCGAACCCTGTTCGGCGTCGACGCCTTCCCGCCGCCCGGCCACGAGTGGCTGTCGGTACGTCAGGAACGCCCGTAGATCGTGTCCGGAACCCGCGGCGCGGGAAACCCTGTTGCCTCCCTGGTCCCTCGTACCACGGCGACCTAGCATGCTCGGGTGGACGTTGACGTGAAGCTGGACCCGGAGGACGTGGACCGGCGACTGGTGGCCTTGGCGGGGGCGTCGGAGCTGCCACCACCGCTGCTCCGGCGGCTCCTGCGGCATCCGCAGGCCCGGCGGGAGGCGGCCCGCGTCCGGCGGGACCTGACGGAGGAACTGGCGGGGGAGATCATCGCGCTGGGATCGGCGCGGCCGCTCGCCTTCAACGCGAGCCTGCCGGCCGCGGTCCGCCGCCGGCTCGCCGCCGACCCGCAGGAAGTGGTGCGTGCCGCGCTCGCCGCGTCCGCTCCGGACGACCCGCCGGGATTGCTCGCGGGTCTGGTCGCCGACCCGTCCGCGTTCGTCAGGCGCTTCCTCGCCATGAACGGTTCCCTGCCCGGGCCCGTCCTCGTACGGCTCGTCGAGGACCCCGATCCCCAGGTCCGTTCGGAGCTCGCCACGTGGCAGCGCGATGCCCCTGAGGAAATCCGCGTCGCCTTGCTGAGCGATCCGGAGCCCGTCGTACGCTCCGTGGCCTGCCGGTCGTACGTGCCGCCCGCCGCTCTCGTCCCCGACCTGCTCGCGGACCCGCGGACGCGGCGGGACGTCCTCCGCCACCTGGAACTCGACCCGGACCTCACGGCCTGTCTGGCCCGGGACCCGGACGTGGGGGTACGCGCCGAGTTGGCCCGGTTGCACCCGGAGCTGCCCCGTTCCCTGATCGACCTCCTCGCCGCCGACCCGGAACCGAACGTCCGCGCCGTGATCGCCCGGCGACGGGAGACCACGCCGACGGTACGACGGTCCATCGAGGCAGATCTGCGCGCAGGCGCCGACCGCTTCCTGGCGGACCCGGCAGCGGCGACCGAAGAGGACTTGGCCCGCTACGCGGCGTCCTTCGGGCTGCACGGTTGTCCGCCGCGCACGCCGCCCGTCCCGGACGCTCCGCGGCCCTCCCTCGCGGAGGTGGAGGAACTCCTGTCCCGCGCAGGCCTGTGAAACGCCGCTGCCCCCCCGGGTGCTGAGGCCTACAGCCGGACGAGGGTGACCTCGGTCGCCTTCACGCTCGTCCAGACGGACGCTCCGTCGATCACGCCGAGTTCGGCGGCCGCCTCCGGGGTGATCTCCGCGACCAGGTCGGGTGCCTCGCCCGAGGCGATCAGCACGCGCAGCCGACTGCCCACCGCGGTGATCTCCCGGACCGTGCCGGGCCACACGTTGCGCGGGCTGCCGCTCGGGCGGTCGCGGTGCACCGACACCGCCTCGGGGGCGATGATCGCGAGGGCCTGCGCCCCCTCGGGCAGGCCATCCGCGACCACCAACCGGCCGCCGCCCGCGAGGGCGAGGCCGTCGGCGGACGCGGTCCCGGGCCAGGCGTTGCGGCCGAGCATCCGCGCCACCCAGGGGGAGCGGGGATGCCGGGTGACCTCGGCGGGCGCCGCGTCCTGGAGGGTCCGGCCGTCGGCGAGTACGAGGACCCGGTCGGCCAGCGACACCGCCTCGACCGGGTCGTGGGTGACGATGAGGCAGACCCCGCCGAAGCCGGCCAGGTGGGTGCGCAGGGTGTGGCGCACGCGGGCCCGGGTCGTCTGGTCGAGGGCGGCGAGCGGCTCGTCGAGCAGCAGCAGTCGGGGGCGGGCGGCCAACGCCCGGGCCAGGGCGACGCGTTGTGCCTGCCCGCCCGACAGCTGGGCGGGCTTGCGCCGGGCGAGGTGACCGACGCCGAGCCGGTCCAGCCAGGCCTGCGCCTCGCGGCGGGCCGCGGCCCGGTCGGTGCCGCGCGCGCGGAGTCCGTACGCCGTGTTCGCGAGGGCGGTCAGGTGCGGGAACAGGGCGCCGTCCTGGGGGACCCACGCCACCTGCCGGCGGTGCGGGGGCAGTGCGGTGACGTCCGTGCCGCCGAGGTTGAGCGTGGCGTGGGCGCGGGGCGTCAGGCCGAGCAGGGCGCGCAGCAGGGTGGTCTTGCCCGCGCCGTTCTCGCCGACGACCGCGATGGTGGTGCCCGGCGCGGCGTCCAGGGTGAGTTCGTTGAAGCCGGTGACCTCGGCGTGCAGCGGCCAGCGTCCCCCGGTCGGATCCTCGGCCCCGCCGGCGGCCTTCGCCCCGTCGGATCCGGCAGCGGTCCCCGGCACGTCGGGGTTCGGCGCGGCGGGTTCCTCCGCCACGGGCGGCACGTCCGCCGCGCTGCGGGCGACGGGGGCGCCGGTCCAGCGGCCGCGCAGGGCGATCAGGACACCCATGGCGATGGCGAGCAGCAGCAGCGACACCGAGGTGGCGGCCTCGGGCTGGTCCTGGAGCAGCAGGTAGACCTGGAGGGGCAGGGTCTGCGTGGTGCCCGGCAGGTTGCCCGCGAAGGTGATGGTGGCTCCGAACTCGCCGAGCGCGCGGGCCCAGGTGAGGGCCGCGCCGGCGATCAGCCCGGGCGCCACCATCGGCAGCGTCACGGTGAAGAACACCCGGACCGGCGAGGCGCCGAGGGAGGCGGCGGTCTCCTCGTAGCTCTGCTTCAGGCCACCGAGGGCGCCCTCCAGGCTGATGACGAGGAAGGGCATCGCGACGAAGGTGGCCGCGACGACGGCGCCCGAGGTGTGGAAGGGCAGCGTGATGTCGAAGGTCTCCTCCAGCCACGGCCCGAGCAGTCCGCGCCGCCCGAAGCCGAGCAGCAGGGCGACACCGCCGACGGTCGGCGGCAGCACCATCGGCAGCAGGACCAGCGAGCGGACGAGGGCCTTGCCCTTGAACTCGACGCGGGCCAGCAGCCAGGCGAGGGGCACGCCGAGGACCAGCGACAGCCCGAGCGCCCAGAGGGACACCACCAGCGACAGCTTGAGGGCCTCGACGACGCCGGGGCTGGTGAGGTGGGTACCGAGTTCGCCCCACTGGGTCCGGGTGAGGATGCCGATCAGGGGCAGCAACAGGAACCCGATGGCGAGCAGCGCGGGAAGCGCCAGCGTCACGGGCGGCCGGTTGCGGGTGCGGAGTCTGCTCATGGGGTTCCTGGCTGGAGCTGCTGGGACCGGTACCGGAAGGTGCCGGGGACGAGCGTACGAAGTACGGGCCACGCGGACACGCACCCCGGGGACGGCGGCCCCGGGCGGCGGGTCCGCCGGCCACGGGAACGGTGGTCGCGGCGCGGACGCGCCCGCGGCCGTGCGACGCCGAGGGGGCTGCCCGTCCCCCCGGACCGGGCAGCCCCCTCGGCGCCGTACGGCGTCGGTGGTTACGGCTGCTGGAAACCGGCGTCCTGGAGGATCTTCTGCGCCTCGGGGCTGTTCAGCCAGGTCACGAACGCGGCAGCGGCCTCGGCGTTCTTCGACTGCTTGAGGGTCGCGGCCGGGTAGGAGGCGACGGCGTTCTGGTCGTCCGGGATGTCGACCGTGACGACCTTGTCGCCGGACTTCGCGGAGTCGGTCTTGTAGACGAGACCGGCGTCGGCCTCACCGAGCTCGACCTTGCTCAGCACGGCGCGGACGTTGGGCTCCTGGGAGACCGGCTTCACCTCGACCTTCCGGGCGTCCAGGATCTGCTTGCTGTAGCGGCCGACGGGGACCTCGGGCGCCGCGAGGACGACCTTGAGCTTGGTGTCGGCCAGGTCCTTCAGGTCGTCGATCTTGAACGGGTTGCCTTTGCCCGTCGCGATGACGAGACGGTTCTTCGCGATCACCGAGGCGTCGTTCGTCTCGGCCTTGAGGCCGTCCATGGTCTTGGTGTCGGCGGTGACCAGCGCGTCGGCCGGGGCGCCCTGCTTGACCTGGGCGGCCAGTTCCTGCGAGCCGGCGAAGGAGAACGTGACCTTCGTGCCGGGGTGGGCCTTCTCGTAGGCGGCGCCCGCGGTCTTGAAGGCGTCGGTGAGCGAGGACGCGGCGAGGACGGTCAGGTTCGCGGCCCCGGCCGGGGCGGAAGCCGAAGTGGAGGCGGAGGCGGACGCGCCGGTGTCGGTCTTCTCGTCGTCGCTGCCGCCACAGGCGGACAGCGGTACGAGAAGGGCGGCGGTGAGCGCGGCGGCCGCGGTGCGACGGTTCAGTATCGCGGACATGGTGGGTGCTCCTCGGGCGGGTCGGCGGTCGGCCGGATGCCGGGACCGCGTGGTGGTGACCCGCGCCGGTGACGGGCGGAGCGGGTGGGGAGGTCTGGGGAGAGCGGGAGGAAGAACGGAGAACACGGGCGGAGGACAAGAACGGGCAGAGCGGAGACTGGAGCGGAACGCGGAACGGGCCGTGCCGGATCAGGCGCGGTCCACGTGCACGCTGGTGGACTTCACGCGGGCGGTGGCCCGCATGCCGACCTCCAGCCCCAGTTCCTCGACGGCCTCGCGGGTCAACAGGGAGACCAGCCGGTGGGGACCCGCCTGGATCTCGACCTGGGCGGACACGTCACCGAGCTTGACCGCCGTGACGATGCCGGAAAAGGAATTGCGCACCGAGGTGTAGGGCTCTTCGTCCTCGACGTGCGCGCCCTGGCCCATCTCCACGGAGAAGGCCGCCAGATCCCGGCCGTTGATCAGGCGACGGCCGCCCTCGTCGCGATGGGTCGCCACCCGGCCGGCGTCGGCCCAACGACGTGCCGTGTCCGGGCTGACGCCCAGCAGGCGCGCCGCCTGTCCGATCGTGTAGGACTGCATGAGCGACAAGGTAGGGGCATTGCTCGCGCATTTGCAATTCATTTGGGATGATCCCCATCGCAGATGCCATGCCTGTTGTGTCATCCGCCAAAATCCATTCCGTTGCCGGCCGGCGCGCTCGGTAAAGTCGGGGCATGGCTGAGGAAAAGACGCAGGAGCCGTCCACAACGGCAGCGGTCGCGGTCCCGGTCCCGGCGGGGCCGGCCGACGCGGGCAGCGCCCGCGTGGACGCCTGGATCTGGTCGGTCCGGCTGACGAAGACCCGTTCCGTCGCGGCGACCGCCTGCCGGGCGGGCCACGTGAAGGTCAACGGAGAGCGGGCGAAGCCCGCGCAGACGGTGCGCGCGGGCGACGAGGTACGGCTCTTCCACGCGGGCCGCGAACGCATCGTGGTCGTCCGGCGACCCGTGGCGAAGCGGGTCGGCGCCCCCGTCGCCGCCGAGTGCTTCATCGACAACAGCCCCCCGCCGCCCACCCCCGTCGAGGCCGCCGTGGTCGGCATCCGAGACCGGGGGACCGGCCGACCGACGAAGCGCGACCGCCGCGAGATCGTGAACCTGCGCGGCCGCTGACGCGCCCACCGCACCCGCCGACCGCCCCCGGGCGGGGCCGGTCCGGCACGGTCCGCCGAGGCCGCCCCCCGGCCGACCCCGGTCCGCCGCGATCCGCCACGACCGGCCGGGCCTCCGGCCGGTCAGGCCGGGCCTCGGCTCCTCCGGCCTCCGGCCGGTCAGGCCTTGCGGTACGCGTACGCCTCCCCGGCGGCGGCCACGACCGCCTCCAGGTCCGCCCCGGCCGAGGCGGCGACGACCGCCGCCACCGCGCCCTCCACGAAGGGCGCGTCCACCAGCCGGCACCCGGCCGGCAGCTCGTCCTCCTCCAGCAGCGACTTCACCGTCAGCACCGAACTGCCGAGGTCCACCAGCAGCGCCACCCCCGCGCCCCCGTCGACCGCCGACGCGGCCGCCAGGACCAGGTCCGCGCTCGTGCCCAGCCCGCCGTCGGGCGTACCGCCCGCCGGGGCGATCGGTGCCACCGTCCCGCCCCCGGCCAGCCCCCGCGCCAGCTCCGCCACGGACTGCGCGACGGCGGCGCTGTGCGACACCAGCACGATGCCGACCAGCGGCCCGGCGCTCACGCGGCGCCCTCCGCGGCGTCGGCCAGCGCGTCCAGCAGCAGGGCGGACGAGGTGGCCCCCGGATCCTGGTGCCCGACGCTGCGCTCGCCCAGGTAGCTGGCCCGGCCCTTGCGGGCGATCAACGGCACCGTCGCCCGGGCGCCGTTCTCCGCGGCATCCGCGGCGGCCCGGTACGAGGTGCCCAGCGCCGCCACCCCCGGCAGCAGCGCGTCCAGCATCGTCTTGTCGCCCGGCGCCGCGCCGCCCAGCCCGGCCACCGCGGCCACCCCCGCCGACAGGGCCTCATGCAGCTCCTCGTCGGAGACCTCGGCGGCCTCGCCGAGCTCCTTGCCGGTGCGGCGCAGCAGCGTCCCGTACAGCGGCCCGGACGCGCCGCCGACCGTGGAGATCAGGGTCCGTCCGGCGAGCTGGAGGAGCGCGCCGGGCGGGGCCGCCGGATCGGCGCCGGCCAGGGCGCCCCGTACGGCCACGAACCCGCGCAGCAGGTTGCTCCCGTGGTCGGCGTCCCCGATGGGGGAGTCGAGTTCGGTCAGTCGGTCCGCCTCGCGTTCCACCGCGTCGGCGGTGGCGTCCATCCAGCGCCGGAAGAAGTCTGCGTCTCGCACCGGGTCTCCTCGCCTCGCCTCGTACCCGCCTGGGCCCGTCCCCTCCACCCTACGACCGGGGCCCCGTCCGGCGACCGCGACGCAGCGCCGGGCTCGGGGACGCGGGTACGGGCGGGGGAGCGGGCAGGGCGGGGGAGGGCGCGCACGGGCGGAGCCGGCGGTGACCCGGGTGCGGCCGGGGCACGGTACCAGCCTTTCGAGGGGTTGCCCGGATGTCTATCCGATGGTGATTGCCTTGATGTTCCGTCACCACGAGCGGCACTAGCGTCCCTTGGCACCCGGGAGTGCGGATGCGTCCGGCCGGCCCGACACGGCCGCCGGTGCGGCCCGCAGCCCTCCTGGCCCCCAGAGCAAGGAGGTACTGTGCCGTCACTGCGTCGGTCGTCCGTCGGCAGCATGTCGCTCGCTTCGAGGCACGTGATCGGGACGGCCATCGTCATCGGTGCCCTCGCCTTCACCCTGATCGCCCTGCTGATCCCCGTGGACAAGTTCGGCGGCACGTCCGCCTCCGCCGCCACGGCCGCGGCGGACGATGACGGCGCCGGAACCCTGAGCACGGCCTTCGGGCCGCTGACCCCCGCGGACCGGGACTTCGTCCGCAAGGTCCGGCTCGCCGGCCTGTGGGAACTCCCCGCCGGCCGGCAGGCCCAGCAACGCCCCACCCGCCCCACGGTGAAGACCGCCGGTGAGCACCTCGTCGAGGGCCACACCGAGCTGGACCGCCGGGTACTGGAGGTGGGGCAGGCCCTCGGCGTCGAACTGCCGGACCGCCCCAGCCCGCAGCAGCAGGACTGGCTCGACCAGCTCGACCAGGCCCAGGGCGCCCAGTACGAACGACTGTTCGCGCAACTGTTGCGCCGGGCCCACGGCAAGGTCTTCGCCCTCGTGGCGCAGATCAGGTCCCAGACCCGCAATTCCATGGTCCGCGCCCTGGCCACCGATGCCAACGCCACCGTTCTGGACCACATCTCGGTCCTGGAGGACACCGGGCTGGTCGATTTCGACGGCCTCGCGGACGCCTCACCGGCTCCCTCCACCGTTCCCCGATCGACGAAGTGAAGTGATCGCATGAGTCAAAAGGGCCACAAACGCCGTCTCCGACCCGCCCACAAGGCCCTCGCCGTGGTGGCCGCCCTCGTCATGGGCGGCGGCGGGGTCGGTCTCCTCGCCCAGGGCGCTTCCGCCGGGCAGGACGACAAGGCGGCGGTGACCGCCACCATCGACTGCCCCGACGTCGGCGACAAGCTCCGCGACGTCCCCGAGCAGGCGCGCAAGGAGGTCGACGAGAACCTCGCCCAGCTCGACACCCAGGTCGCCGACGCCTACGCCAAGCTCTCCTCCGGCCGGGCCAAGGGCAACGCCCTGCTCGGCGAACTGAAGAACCAGCGCGGCGGCACCATCGGCCGCCTCTCCGACGCGATGGCGAGGTCGGGCTCCCGCCCCCAGGGCTTGGACGGGCTGAGCGCCTGCTCGATGCAGGAGGCCCCGGCCGCCGACGCCGCGGACGTGAAGAACGCCCAGGCCGCCGGCGCCGCGCCGGCCGCGAACAAGGGCGGCGGCGGGCCCGCGCGCAGCGACTTCGTCGCCATCGGCACCGTACGACCCAACGTGCGCAAGCCCGCCGCCCGCGGGGGCGCGTCCACCGGCACCTTCTCCGTGCAGTGCGGGCGCAACGAGAACGGCCACTTCAACCCGGACAACGTCATCGTCGCGCCGGGCGTCAGCAACGGCGCGCACCACATGCACGACTACGTCGGCAACAGGACCACGGACGCGTTCTCCACCAACAACAGCCTCGCCGCGTCCGGAACGACCTGCACGAACGGCGACCAGTCCACCTACTACTGGCCGGTGCTGCGGCTGCGCAACGGACAGAAGGAACGGGACGCCGCCGCGCCGGGCGGCGGTCAGGACGGGAACGTCGGCACGATCCTCCAGCCGAAGCAGGTGACGATCGACTTCAAGGGCAGCCCCGCGAGCAAGGTCACCGCCATGCCGCGGTTCCTGCGGATCATCACCGGGGACGCCAAGGCGTTCACCAACGGGACGGCCAACGCCAACGCTTCGTGGAGCTGCACCGGTTTCGAGAACCGGCAGTTGAAGGACAAGTACCCGATCTGCCCCAAGGGCAGCGACGTCGTGCGCACCTTCAACTTCCAGAGCTGCTGGGACGGACGCAACACCGACAGCGCCAACCACCGTACGCACGTGGCGTTCGCGGACAAGAACGGCTCCTGCCCGAACGGCTTCAAGGCCATCCCGCAACTCGTGCAGCGGATCGTGTACGGGGTGCAGCCCGGCGCGAAGTTCGCCGTGGACAGCTTCCCCGAGCAACTGCACAAGCCGGTGACCGACCACGGTGACTTCATCAACGTCATGTCCGACGGTCTGATGGCGGGCGCGGTGCGCTGCATCAACGGCGGGCGCACCTGCCGCTGAGAACCTCGGGGTGCACGCCTCCCCTCCCCCGCGTCACCCCGAGAGCGGTGCCGGTCCGAAGCCGACTTCGGACCGGCACCGCGCGTTTGCGCGTCCGCGCGGGGGAGGGGGCGTGGGCGCGCCCGGGCCGCGGGGCCGGGGTCGTGGCTCCGCCGGGTGGGCTGCCGGGCTGCGTCCCGTCCGGGCCGCTCCGGTGCCGTCGGCCGTCCGGGCCGCCGCGCTCTCCCGGGGATCCGGTGCGCCGGACCGGCGGGCGCCGGTCGAGCGGAGTCTCCGTACCGCTGCCACGGCCCCGGCCGTGCCGCTGCGCCCCTGGCGACCCCGTACGTCCTCCGTCCCGTTCCTGCCGGGCGCACGCGCCCCACCGGCCCCGTACGTCCCACCTCGGGTTCCCCCGCGGAGCGGGAACGCGTCGGCGCCCGGTCCCTCGGGGGAGGGGCCGGGCGCCGGGAAGTCTGTGGGGGGAGGGGAGGGGGGAGCGGTGTGGGGGAGGTTACAGGCCGTTCACGCGGGCCATGCGGCCCACGCCGAGCGGTCCGAAATCGGTGGCGACGGCGCGTGCCCGGCGGCCGACCCGGGAGTGCTGGCGGCGGACCTGGGCCATGAGGCGGCGGCTGCGCAGGGCCAGTTCCAGTTCGAAGCGGGTACGGGGGTCGCGCAGTCCGGGCCCGAACAGCTTCTCCAGCTGACGCATGCGGTAGCGGACCGTCTGGGGGTGCACGCTCAGGGCCTTGGCCGCCTCCGGGGCCCCGCCGCCCTCCAACCAGGCGAGGAGGGTCACTTCGAGGCGCTCGCTCTGGCGGGGGGTCAGGCTGGCCAGCGGTCGCAGCCAGCGGGCGGCCAGGGCGTGCGCCAGTGGTTCGTCCTGCAGGAGCAGCAGGGTCGAGAGGTGGTCGTCGACGAACACCGCGCGTGCCTCCAGGCCGGCCCGGGCGGGGGTGAGGGTGAGGAGCCGCAGGGCCCAGCGCAGTGAGGACGCGGTGTCCCGTACGGCGACGGGGTGCCCGACGGCGGCGACCCGGCCGCGCAGCACGGCCTCCAGGGCGGTGCGCGCCTCGGGGTCGGGGCTGGGGACGAGCAGGCAGGGCTGGGCGCCGGCCAGCCCGGGGAGCCCGTCGTCCAACGCGGCGGCCAACTGCTGCACCTCGCCGATGGTGGTCATGGCGATGGCCCGGACGGCCGGGGGGAGGGGCCAGTTG
This sequence comes from Streptomyces sp. NPDC029836, assembly GCF_055574495.1. Classification (NCBI taxonomy): domain Bacteria; kingdom Bacillati; phylum Actinomycetota; class Actinomycetes; order Kitasatosporales; family Streptomycetaceae; genus Streptomyces; species Streptomyces sp. NPDC029836. Next base: position 366,728 of record NZ_JBVHZI010000003.1, read on the forward strand.
GCGGCCGTGGCCAGTTCGGCCAAAGCCAGGTCAGACATGGACATGTCACCCGTGAGAGCGGCGAAGAGCTCGCGCCGGGCCCGTTCGATGGCGGGACCGGGCCCGCTCGTGGGGACGACGGTCAGCGGGGCGGACCGGCCGCGCCCGTGCGGCGTCCCCGCCTCGTCCGGGTCGGAGTCCGGTCCGGGGGCCTCGCCGGGCCCGCCGCCGGAGCGGGTGCGCACGGGCACGGGTGGTCCGCAGTCCGTGGCCGCCGCGAGGTCGGACTCCGGGCCGGGGCACGCGTTCTGCGCTCCGCCCCCTTCCGCCGGTCGGTCGTGAGCGGGCACCGTGGACTCGCGGTAGCCGAGGGTGGTGAGCAGGCCCGCTTCCACCTGCCGTCTGACCACCTCCTCGCCGACCTCGTCGACCAGCTCGGCGAATCCGGGGATGCCTTCCCGGAGTTCCTCCACTATCCCGGCGGCCAGCGCGGGTAGTTCCCTTCGTAGGACGCGGGTCCATTCGCCGCGAGGGCGGGACCAGATGCGGTTCAGAAGTTCGCACATTTGTTACCTCGTTCATGCCGGGGTACGGCCTGTCCCGTGGAGGGTGACCAGCTTCGTGGAAGCTGCCTCCCTCCCCCTCGGCGCCAGTGCCGAAAGGGGAGTCCAGCACCTCTACTCCCTCCAGGAGACTGCCATCCACTTGCAGTCCCGCGGCTTTGCCTCGATTTTGCCGACGGGTAGGTGTGGCGGCCGACAAGACGTGAGCCCGGTCGGCACCGCACCGTTGGAAGGGAATCTTCCGGGGGTGTTCGAGCTGATGATGCCGTGGCCGCGAGAAGTTGTCACGATTAGATAAATACTGTGGAGGGATTGCGAACCTCCACGATGCTTCTGCACTCCGGCCCCCGCTCCCGGCCGGCGAGGCATCCATCTCCCGCCCGCCGCGGAGCAGTTCCGACGACTACCCCCGGGCGCCGAGTGCGAGGTGGAGTGCTCGGGCCCGGGCGTATGGGAGAACCCGATGCCCCTGTCCCAGACCCGTATGCCACGTTCTCACCGGGCCCGACGCACCAGACGGCATGCCGGTGCGGCCCCCGCGGAGGCCGGTGGCCGAAGGGCCTTCCGGCGCCCGCCCCTGTTGTCCGCTGCCGGAGGTCCGCACCCCGCGGCCGTCTGCGCCGCGGCCCTCGCCGCCCTGCTCGTACTGGCCGTCGCGGCCAGGGCGGGCGCGCTGACGCGCCTGTTCGACTTCCTCGACTACGGCGCCGGCGTCCTCTCCCTCGTATCGCTCACCTCCGCCGTGCTGTGGGGCCTCGCGGCCACGGACCGTACGTTGCTGACCTCCGGTCACCGGATCCTCGCCCAGGGGGCCCACCGCGGTCTCGCCGTCTCGGGCCTCGGCTTCCTCGCCCTGCACGTGTGGGTCAAGATCGCGGAGTCGCAGACCGAAGCCACCGCCGCGTTCGTCCCGTTCACGGACCCGGAACAGCCCGTCCTCATCGGGTTCGGCACCCTCGCCGGCTACCTCTTCGTTTCCGTCGCGGTCTCCGGTGCGGTGCGCAGCGCCTTCGCCACCAAGGGCCGGTCCATGTGGTGGCGGGCCCTGCACATGGGCGCGTACCCGGCCTGGGGGGCCTCGCTGTTGCACGGGTTGAAGGCGGGACGCCCCGCCAGTGCCTGGGTGACCGTCGCCTACGGGCTGTGCCTGGCCGGCGTCGCGGCCGTGCTCTTCCTGCGGATGCGGGCACGGCTGCGCGCGACCCCCGCGCGCCCCGCCGCGCAGCCCACCGCCGCCCCGGCACCGGGGCAGGCGCCGCCACGCAACCCGAAGCCCTTCGTGCGCCAGCCGGCGGAGCAGTCCGGGGAACGCCTCACGGCCCGCCTCGCGCGGCAGTCGGACCGCCGCTCCGGGTCGCCCGCCGCCGAACAGGAAGCCGTGCTCGCCGCGTTCGCCGAAGCGGCCACCGCCCAGATGCCCTCGATCCGACCCGCGTACGCCGAGGCCGCCACCGGGACGGGCACCCCTCCACAGGTCCCGTTCAGCCAACCCGAGGTCCCCCAACCGCTGTTCGCGCAAACGGCCTTCCCGCAATCACCCCCACCCGTCGAACCCGCCTTCGCGCCGGCCGGATCCGTCCCGCCGGCCTTCGTGCCGAACACCTTCGTGCCGAACGCGTTCGGTCAAGGCGCCTTCGCCCAGAACGCCTTCGGGCAGAGCGTGTTCGGCCAGTCCGCGTTCGGCCAGTCCGCCTCCGCGCAACCCGACTTCGGGCCTTCCGACGCGGGTCAACCCGGTCTCGGGCAACCCGGCTTCGGTCAGCAGGGCCAGGGCCAAGGCGACTTCGGGCCGTTCGGCTTCCCCCAGCCGGGGTTCGCGTCCGCCGGGTCCGTGCCGCCGCCCGCCGGCGCTCCGGGCATGCCCCCCTCGTTCGCCGGACAGCCCGTCGGGCGGGAGCAGTTCGCCGTGCCCCCGGTCATCCCGCTGCCCGGCATCCTCTCCCAGGGTGCGGACCCGCTCGCCGACACCCTGCTGATACCGACGGGGGCCGTCGGCCCCGTGGTGGCCGCCCGGGCGGCTCCGCCGGCCGGGCCCGAAGCGGCCCCCTACGCCATGATGTTCATCCCGGGCGGCCCCACCACCACCGCGAACGACCGCCCCGGTACCCCGTTCGACGGCGGACGGGGACGCGCATGACCGGCGTCACCCGGCCGGCCCTCGGCTGCGTCGGACAGCCCCGCCTGCTCGCCGGACTCGACACCGCCACCCGCCTGGACCGCGAGGCCCACCTGAGCGTCCACGGCCCGCTTCCCCCCTACCGTCCCGACGAGCTCACGGACCTGGCGGAGCGCATCGACCTGCGGGGCCGCGGCGGAGCGGGATTCCCCTTCGCCCGCAAGCTCCGGGCCGTCACCCGGACCGCCGCCGGCCGCGAGGGACGTACCGCCGTCGTCGTCAACGGCAGTGAGGGGGAGCCCAGTTGCCTCAAGGACACCGCCCTGCTGCTGCACGTCCCGCACCTGGTGCTCGACGGGGCGCTGCTGGCCGCCGCCGCCCTGGGCGCGGAGGACGTCGTCGTCGGCGTCACCCGGGACGACGTCGAGCAGTCGCTGCGCGCCGCCGTCGCCGAACGCGGCCCGGTCGGCAGCCGGGTCCGCGTCGCCCGCCTCCCCGAACGCTTCGTGACGGGCGAGGGGACCTCCCTCATCAACGGCATCGAAGGCGGCCCCGCGCTCCCGTCCGGGCGCAAGGTGCGCACCAGCGACCGGGGCCTCGGCGGCCTGCCCACCCTGCTCTCCAACACCGAGACCTACGCCCAACTCGCCGTCGCCGCCCGGCTCGGCGCCGACGTCTACCGCGAAGTCGGCACACCCGCCGAACCGGGCACCATCATGCTCACCGTCGGCGGCGCGACCGCCGTCGAGGTGCCGACCGGAACCTCCCTGGCCTACGTACTGGAACTGTGCGGGTCGGATCCCGGCCAAGGAGTCCTCGTCGGCGGCTACCACGGCCGCTGGCTGCCCCCGGCGGCCGCCCGTTCGGTGGCGCTGTCCCGCCAGTCCCTCGCCGCGTACGACGCCGTACTGGGGGCCGGCGCGGTCCTCCCGCTGCCCGAGGACACCTGCCCGGCGGGCGAGATCGCCCGGGTCACCCGCTGGATGGCGGACGAATCCGCGGGCCAGTGCGGACCCTGCGTCCGCGGGCTGCCCACACTCGCCGACGCGGTGGACACCCTCGTGGGTGGCGGCGGCCGGGGCGCCCTGGAAGCCGTGGAGGCCCGCATGCGTGCCGTACGCGGTCGCGGCGCGTGCAGCCACCCCGACGGCACCTCCTCCTTCGTTGCGTCCGCGCTCGCCACCTTCCCCGAGGAGTTGCGCGACCACGCCCTCGGCAGCGGCTGCGGGCGCCGCGTCCTGGGAGCCTTGCCGCTGCCCGCCGACGAGAACCCCGAACGCCTCGTCGTGGACTGGACGCTCTGCAAGGGGCACGGCCTGTGCGTCGACCTGCTGCCCGAGGTCGTACGGCTCGACGCCGACGGCTACCCGTCACAAGCCGTCATGCCGGTCCCCGGAAGGCTGCGCCCGAAGGCCCTGCGCGCCGTGCGCCGCTGCCCGGCCCTCGCCCTGCGCATTCAGGAATGAGCCCGCTGTGAACGTGCTCCGCGTTACGGAGTTCAGGCGTTAGCGCGATCTGACAAATTCGCGGCCATTCGAATTCGACGGACACCGCAGGCCCTATGAATGACCGAGGACGCAAAAGCGCCGGGCAGGAAACCGAAGGAGTGATCGTGATCAGCAAGCGTCGTGCGATAGCTGTCGGATCGGTGGCCGCGGTACTGATGTTCGCGGCAGGCTGCGGGGGTGGCACGAACGCCACCGGAAACGTGAATTCCGTACAGCCGGTCGGAGACGGAAAAGCCATCGGGAAAGACTCCGGATACGGATCGGGCGGATACGGATCGGACGCCGCGGCCGGCTCGGGCTCCGGGTCCGGATCGGCGGCCGGGGGCTCCGCCGCGGAGAAGGCGGGCGCCGCCGGGAAGCTCGCGGTCCGGGCCATCGCCTCGGTGGGCAGCGTGGTCACCGACAGCGCCGGCGCCACCCTCTACCGCTTCGACAAGGACACGCCCAAGCCGCCCAAGTCCTCCTGCGACGGGGACTGCGCCACGGTGTGGCCGCCGGTCCCGGCGGACGACGCCACCGCCGCCGAGGGCATCGAGGCCGGCCTCCTCGGCGAGGTCACCCGTACCGACGGCAGTCGCCAGCTGACCCTCGCGGGCTGGCCCGTCTACCGCTACGCCAAGGACACCAAGCCGGGCGAGGCGAAGGGCGAGGGCGTCGGCGGCACGTGGCACGCGCTGGCGCCGGACGGGAAGAAGGCCATCGACGCGAAGGGCGACGCGAAGGGCGACGCGAAGGGCGGCGCCGCGGGCGAAGGGGCGGACGACGCGGCCGGCAACGCCGAGGGCGGGACGACGGGCGAGGCGGCGAAGCCGGAGGCCGGCGGCGCGGAAGAGGCGAAGCCCGCGGCGGCCGCCGAACTCGCCGTCGCGTCCAACGAAAAGCTCGGCAGGATCCTCGTCGACGGAAAGGGAAACACCCTCTACCGGTTCGACAAGGACAGCGCGTGGCCGATGAAGCTCGGCTGCCTCGGGGCCTGCCTCGACACCTGGAAGCCCGCACCGGTCGTGGACAAGACGAAGGTGTCGGGAATTCCCCAGGAATGGATCGGATCGGTGAAACGACCTGACGGCAGCATGCAATTGACGATCGACTGCTGGCCGGTCTACACGTTCACCGGTGACACCGCTCCCGGGCAGACGAACGGCCACGGCAAGCAGAACCTCTGGTTCGCGGTCAACGACGCCGGCAAGAAGGTCGCGCCGGTCCAGTAGGCCCCGCCGGAGGTGTCCACCAGTCCGCGCCGGACCCCAGTGAGGCAGACGTGTCCGACTCACCCCGCATCACCGCCCGCCACCTCCTGCCGTGTGCCGTCGTCCTGCTCGCCTCCCTGTTGTGCGGCGGCTGCGCCGGACAACAGGAGAAGACGGACCGGGGCGCCGCGGCCACCCGCCAGGACGCACCCGCGGACCTCGGCCCGGTGTCCACCGCCCGCACCGCCACCCTCCAGGAGATCGCCGCCGTCCTCGGCTGCACGGCCGAGGTCACCGTCGACGCGGAGGAGCTCAAGGAGGCGGCCTGCGGGGCCGGGCCGGATTCCTACCGCATGACCACCTTCACCGCCGACCAGGGCCAGCGCGCGTGGCTCGCCGAATCCGCGATGTACGGCGGCACCTACCTCGTCGGCAACCGCTGGGTCGTCACCGCCGCCACCGCCGAGGCCCTGGCTCCCCTGCGCGAACGCCTCGGCGGCACCGTCACGAACGGCACCTCGCACGCCGCGCCCGCCGGGCCGACGGAAGCCCGGCCGGGGGAGCAAGCCGCCGGAGGCCACGGAGCCGAGGGCCACGCCGCGGGCGCCGAGGCGCAGACGCCCGCCGCCGAAGCCCCCACCGCCAAGGCCCCCGCCCCCGAGGCCCCCACCCCCGTAGCCCCCGCCCCCCAGGGCCACGACGCCGGCGGCCACGGTCCCGGCTCCGCCCCGGCGGAGCCCGCCGCCCCCTGAGCCCGTCCGGCCGCGGGGCGCACCCGAACCTCCCACCGGGGTCCTCCTACCAGGCCCCGGTGGGAGTTCCGGCGCGTACGGCGGGCTCGGATTCCGTCCCACCGGCCCGTCCGGCTTCGAGCTCCTCGCCCCGGGCGACCATCCGTTCAGGGGTCGATCAACCCCGCTGAGCAGGTGTTTCACGCGTCAACGGTGGGTCGGATGTCACTCGGGCGGCTGAATGGCCAATCCGCCGACCGGCCGGCACCGAAGACCGGGTGTGAGCATCAACCGCGACACCCTCGCCCGCACCGCTTCGGCGGCGCTGAGCGGTCTGCTGTCCGGCTACGCGGCCCTGGCGGTCGCCGAGCTGGTCTCGGCCGCCGTGCGCCCCGAGGCCGGTCCGGTGACGGCGGTGGGCGGCGCGGCCATCGACCGGACCCCGGCCGCGGTCAAGGACTGGGCGATCCGCCAGTTCGGGACCGCGGACAAACTGGTCCTCCAGCTCGGAATCCTGGCCACCCTGGGCCTGCTCGCGGTCGGACTCGGTTTGCTGGCCCTGCGCCACCGGCGCACCGGGGCGGCCGGGGTCCTGCTGTTCGGGCTCGTCGGTGGTGCTGCCGCCCTGAACCGACCGGACTCCGCCGGCCCGTCCGACGCCCTGCCCTCGGTGGTGGGCGCGCTGGTCGGCGCCGGGTTGCTGTACTTCCTGGTCGGGCGGCTGATCGCCGTACGGGAGGAGAGCGTCGGGGCGGACGGCTGGAGCCGCCGCGGCTTCCTCGTCGCCGCCGGGGCCGCTGCGCTGGCCTCGACGGCGGCGGGCGCCCTCGGTCGACAGCTGAACTCCTCGCGGGGCCGGGGCGCCGAGGCGTCCCGGGCCGCTGTCCGGCTGCCCGCCCCCGCCTCGCCGGCCACCCCACTGCCCCGCGCGGTATCCCTGCGCGTCCCGGGCATCACCCCCTTCACCACCCCCAACGCCGACTTCTACCGCGTCGACACCGCGCTGGTGGTCCCGAAGGTCGACGCCGACACGTGGCGCCTGCGCGTCCACGGAAAGGGCGTGACACGTCCTCGTACCTACACCTACGCCGACCTGCTGGCCCGTGACCTGATCGAACGGGACATCACCTTGACCTGCGTGTCCAATGAGGTCGGGGGCCCGTACGCGGGAAGCGCCCGCTGGCTCGGCGTCCCCCTCGGCGAGTTGCTCCGCGAATGCGGGGTCCGGCCCCCCTCGGGCAAGGGGCCCGCCGACCAACTCGTCGCCCGCTCCGTCGACGGCATGACCCTCGGCTCACCCGTCGAGGACGTCATGGACGGTCGGGACGCGATGCTCGCCGTCGGCATGAACGGCGAACCGCTGCCCTTCACCCACGGGTTCCCCGTCCGGATGCTCGTCCCGGGTCTGTACGGGTACGTGTCCGCCTGCAAGTGGATCACGGACCTCGAACTGACCACGTTCGACGCCTACGACCCCTACTGGGTCAAGCGCAAGTGGGCCCGCAAGGCGCCGATCAAGACCCAGACCCGCATCGACACCCCCAAGCCCTTCGCCCGGCCCGCCCCCGGCACCGTCACCATCGCCGGCGTCGCGTGGGCGCAACACCGCGGCATCCGGCACGTGGAAGTCCGGATCGACGACGGCCCCTGGCAGTACGCCGATCTCGCCGCGGCGGCCGGTACCGACACCTGGCGCCAGTGGTCCCACCCCTGGCAGGCGACGCCCGGCGGCCACACGGTCACCGTCCGCGCCACGGACGGCACGGGCGCGGTCCAGACCGAGGAACGGGCCCGGACCATACCCGACGGCGCCAGCGGATGGCACTCGGTCGTGGTGAGCGTCGCCTGAACGCCGGGACCGACCGGCCCTCCGAACCACCTGTCCCGCTCCCTCTCCCGATTCCTTCCCTTCCTTCCCTTCCTTCCCTTCCAGACCATTCCTTTCCGATCGAGAAAGTCCATAGGAGAACCGTGATGAACACCCGTCAGTTCCGTCGTACCGCCGTCGCCGTCACCGCGGCCGTCGTCCTTCCCTTCGCCCTCGCCGCCTGCTCGGAGTCCGGCAAGGACTCCGCTTCCGGCCCGGCGGCGGACACCACCGCCTCCCAGGCGGCCACCCCCGAGGCGTCCGCCGCGGCGGACGGTCCCTTCGGCCCGGCCTGTGCCGGCGTCCCGAAGGACGGCGCGGGCAGCTTCGACGGCATGGCGAAGGACCCGGTCGCCACCGCCGCCTCGAACAACCCGGCGCTGTCCACGCTGGTCGCGGCCGTCAAGCAGGCCGGCCTCGTCGACACCCTCAACAACGCGAAGGACATCACCGTCTTCGCCCCGACCAACGACGCGTTCGCCAAGATCCCGAAGGCCGACCTCGACAAGGTCCTCGCGGACAAGGCCATGCTGACCAAGATCCTCACCTACCACGTCGTGGGCCAGAAGCTGGCTCCGCGCCAGCTGGAGAACGGCTCCTTCGACACCCTGGAGACCGGCAAGATCACCACGGCCGGTTCCGGTGAGGCCTACAAGGTCAACGGCACCTCGTCCGTCGTCTGCGGCAACGTGCCCACGGCCAACGCGACCGTCTACATCGTCGACACCGTTCTGATGCCGAAGTAGTACGGCCTGCGCGTACGCGCCCCGAGGGGCGCACCTGAACGGACGCTGCGCGGTCCCGGGGAATGGGCCGCGCAGCGTCCTCCGTCCGGCTCCGAGCCGGGCGAGGGTGCGGTCCCGGGCCGTCAGGCGATCCGGTCGGCGGGTCGTCCGGCGGCCCGGGCCGCCGCGTGCAGGGAGCGCAGGGCGAGCAGGAGCACGCCCACGTCGTCGAGGTAGACCGGGTCGGGGATCAGGTCCACCGGCGAGATGGTGTAGACGACGGCGACCCAGAACAGGGCCTTGTCGCGCAGCGGGATCCCGGCGTCCAGCAGCAGCTTCCGGGCCGCGAACACCCGTACCAGCAGTACCGCGGCCACGATCGCGAGGGCGGCGGCGAGGACCGCCGCGATGACCAGCCAGACTTTTCCGTCCATGGGATCCCCTTACCCGCTCAGGCGCCCTGCTCCCGCAATCGGCGGCCGACTTCCCCCAGTCCGGCCGAGAGCGCGTCGAGCTGCTCGGGGGTGAGGACGTCGACGAGGATCTCGCGGACCGTGCTCACGTGCCCGGGGGCCGCTTCCTCCAGCCGGGTAAGGCCCGCGTCCGTGAGGACGGCGAAGACCCCGCGGACGTCGGAGGGGCAGCTGCGGCGACGGACCAGTCCGGCCTTCTCCATCTGAGTCACCTGGTAGGTCAGCCCGCTTTTCGAGTTGATCAGCCCGTTGGCGAGTTCGGTCATGCGCAGTTCGCGGTCGGGCGCCGCGGCGAGCCGCACGAGGATCTCGTACTGCGGGTGCGAGAGCCCCGAGTCGTCCTTGAGCTGCTGGTCGAGACGTCGATTCACCAGGGCGGACGCGGCCAGGAAGCCGTTCCAGGCCCGCATCTCCCGCTCGTCCAGCCATCTCGTCCCGTCCACGGCCCCAGCCTACACGGGTTGTTCCAATTTGAATCAGTGGCTAGGGTCGGGACTGCCGGTTCGAATTTGAACTACTCCTGCCGAGCCGGCCCGACCGGAAGGAACCCCCATGACCAGCGCCTCCGCCACTTCGACGAAGGCCCCGGCCACCGCATCGGCCGAGCGGCGGGCCGCCGCACTCCCGGCGACCGCCACCGCGCCCTACGACGCGGGCCTCCTGCTGCTGCGCGTCGTCCTCGGCCTGACCGTCGCCGCCCACGGCACCCAGAAGCTCTTCGGCTGGTTCGGCGGCGGCGGGATCGACGGCACCGGCCAGTTCTTCACCTCCGTCGGCTACCCGGCGGGCGACGCCATGGCCGTCGTCGCCGGCCTCACCGAGACCCTCGGCGGCCTCGGCCTCGCCGCCGGTCTGCTCACCCCGCTGGCCGGCGCGGCCGTCACCGGCACGATGATCAACGCCATCGCCGTTCACGGCACCGGATCCTTCTTCGCGCCCGAGGGCATGGAGTACGAACTGCTGCTGACCGCGGCGGCCGCCGCCCTCACCCTCACCGGACCCGGCCGCCTCGCCGTCGACCGCTTCCTGCCCGTGGCCGCCCTGCGCTCCCACGGCCTGAAGCAGGGGGCGTTGGCCCTCGCCCTGGGCGTCGTCCTCGCGGCCGTGACGCTCTTGATCCGCAACTGATCGCGCGGACTGATTGACCCCGGGATATTGGGGGAACAGCGGATGAATGACGCACCCCACACAGGCGATCGAAGACTACGCACTCATCGGCGACCTCATGACCAGCGCACTGGTCGGCCGGGACGGGTCCATCGACTGGCTGTGCCTGCCCCGCTTCGACTCGGCCGCCTGCTTCGCCGCCCTCCTCGGTGACCAGGAGAACGGCCACTGGCGGCTCGCCCCGAGCGGCGTCGCCGACGGAGAACCGTGCACGCGCCGCGCCTACGTCGACGGTTCCCTCATCCTGGAGTCCTACTGGGAGACCCCGGACGGCACGGTCAAGGTCATCGACTTCATGCCGCAGCGCGACACCGCACCCGACGTGATGCGGATCGTCGAAGGCGTGTCCGGCCGGGTCACCCTCCACAGCACGCTGCGCCTGCGGTTCGACTACGGACACGTCGTCCCCTGGGTGCGGCGCAGCGAGGGTGACCGGGTCGCCGTCGCCGGACCCGACTCGGCCTGGTTCCGCAGCGAACCCCCCGTCCGGACCTGGGGCGAGGAGAACAGCACCCGCTCGGAGTTCACCGTCGGCGCGGGGGAGAAGGTCGCCTTCGTGCTGACCTGGCATCCCTCGCACGAGCCGCGCCCCGAGCCCGTGGACCCGTACACGGCGCTGGAACAGAGCCTCGCCGACTGGCGGCAGTGGGCTGCCCAATGCCACTACGAGGGCCCCTACAAGGAGGCCGTCACCCGCTCCCTGATCACCCTCAAGGGACTGACGTACGCGCCGACGGGCGGCATCGTCGCCGCCGCCACGACCTCCCTGCCGGAGGAGCTCGGCGGGGTCCGCAACTGGGATTACCGTTACTGCTGGCTCCGCGACTCCACCCTCACCCTCGGCGCGCTCCTCGCCACCGGGTTCCTCGACGAGGCCCGCGCCTGGCGGTCCTGGCTGCTGCGGGCGGCGGCGGGTGATCCGTCCGAGCTCCAGATCATGTACGGGATCGGCGGCGAGCGACGGATCCCGGAGACCGACCTGCCGTGGCTGCGCGGCTACGCCTCCTCCGCGCCGGTGCGCGTCGGCAACGCCGCCGTGGACCAACTCCAGCTCGACGTGTACGGGGAGGTCATCGACTCCCTCCACCTCGCCCGGTCCTCCGGACTCCCCGCGGAGCGGCACGCCTGGCGGATCCAGCTCGCCCTCCTCGACTTCCTGGAGAAGAACTGGCGCCGGCCCGACGAGGGCCTGTGGGAGGTGCGCGGACCCCGCCGGCACTTCGTGCACTCCAAGGTGATGGCCTGGGTAGCCGCCGACCGGGCCGTCCGCACCATGGAAGGGGACCCCGGGATCCCGGGTGACGTGGAGCGCTGGCGGGCCATAAGGGACGAGGTCCACGCCGACGTCTGCGAGCACGGCTTCGACGCCGAACGGGGCACCTTCACCCAGTACTACGGCTCCCGCGAGCTCGACGCGGCGACCCTGCTTATTCCCCGTGTCGGGTTCCTGCCGCCCGACGACCCGCGCGTGATCGGCACCGTCGACGCGGTCCGCGAGGAGCTGGGCCGCAACGGCCTGGTCCGCCGCTACAGCACCGAGGGTCCGTCCGTGGACGGGCTGCCCGGGGACGAAGGGGCCTTCCTGGCCTGCTCGTTCTGGCTGGTGGACGCCCTGCACATGACGGGCCGCGGCGAGGAGGCGCGCGAACTGTTCGAACGGCTGCTGGGCGTGTGCAATGACGTCGGCCTGCTGGCCGAGGAGTACGACCCCGTCGCCGGACGCCAACTCGGCAACTTCCCGCAGGCGTTCAGCCACGTCGGCCTGGTGAACAGCGCCCTGACCCTGGCCGGGCGGGACGTGGCCCAGTGATCCCGCCCCGCTGACGTCCGGCGGCGTCGCCTTCGGGCGGATCCACCCGACGTCAAGTGCCCCGGAAGGGGGAGCCGGCCCTGGTACCGAGGGCCCATGCGACGGGCCCCCGGATCGTCCACCGGGACGATGGGCGGACCCCGCCGGCCCGGAAGAATCGAGGCACAAGGTCGAACGGCGGCCCCGCTACGGGCCGCCCGTACTCGGGGAGATCCTGTGCACTCACACCACGGCCCGCGCGGCCGCTTAGGCGTCGGCGCGGCCGCCGGCGCCATCGTGCTGACCCTCCTGGCCGGGGCGGCCGGGACGGCCTCCGCGGCTCCCGCCGCGGGGACCGACGACCCCGCCGCCGCCTCCCGGCCCACCGGCCTCGACCGCCGGGCGCTCGCCCAGCGCCTCGACGCGGTGCACGCGGCCGGCATGTTCGGCGCGTACGCGTCGGTGCGCGACGGCCGGGCCCGCTGGAACGGCGCCACCGGCCTCGCCGACATCGACACGGGCCGCCGCACGGCCCCCGACCTGCGGCACCGGGTCGGCAGCGTCACCAAGACCTTCACCGCCGTCGCCGTACTCCAACAGAGCGCGGCCGGCCGCGTCCGGCTCGACGCGCCCGTCGGCGACTACGTACCCGAACTCGTGCCCGGCGAGCGCGGCCGGAAGATCACCGTACGGATGCTGCTCAACCACACCAGCGGCATCGCGGACTACATCGCGGAGGCCTTCCCGTCGGTGAAGGAGGGATCGCCGAGCAGCCTGGAGGAGTTCCGTCACCGCACCGTCTCCCCGGCCACCCTGACCGGGTACGGGGTGAACCTCCCGCCGCTGTTCGAACCGGGAACCTCCTGGTCGTACTCGAACACCAACTACATCCTGCTCGGCGAAGTGCTCCGCAAGGTCACCGGCCAGGACCCGGAACGCGTCATCACCCGCGACGTCATCCGCCGCGCCGGCCTGCGCGACACCTGGTTCCCCGGGACCGACCCGCGGATCAGGGGTCCGCACTCCCGCATGTACGAGAGCTTCGGCGGCGCCCTCACCCCGCCGCGCGACTTCAGCGAGTACAACATGACCATGGCGGGCACGGCGGGCGCGCTCATCTCGACCCCGCAGGACCTCAACACCTTCTACCGGACCCTGCTCCAGGGCGGGTTGCTGCCTGAGGCGCAACTGCGCGAGATGCGCACGACCGTGCCCTACCGCGACGAGAACGGCACGGTCCTGCTGCGCTACGGACTCGGCATCTACTCCGTGGACACCCCCTGCGGCCCGGTCTGGGGACACGACGGAGGCGTCTTCGGAGCCGAGACCACGGCGATGTCCACCGCCGACGGCGAACGGCAGTTCGCGGCCGGCTTCAACCTGACGGGCTACCAGCGCACCGACCCCGACGGCAACTCCGTGCCGCACCCCGTGGACGCGGCCCGCACCGCCCTGTTCGACCGGGCCCTGTGCGGCGCCGCGCAGCCCACGGCCCGCGCCGACGCCCCCCGGACCGTCCCGAGCCCGCCCGACACGCTGAGGGCCCCGGCGGCCGGGCCGACGACCTCGGTACAGCGACCGTAACCGCCGCCCTACGGAGCCCGCGTACGGGACGCGAGGAGGAGGGCGATGTCGTCGGGCCGGTCCGCGGTGTCGCCCGCCTCGCCGACCAGCCGGTCGGCCATCTCCGTCAGCGGGGACGGCCGGGCGGCCGCCAGGGCGGCCCGCAACCGCTCCACGCCCGCGTCGATGTCCGTACCCGGCGTTTCCACCAACCCGTCCGTGTACAGCGCGAGCACCGCGCCCGGCTCCAGGCGCAGTTCGGTCACGGGGTACTCCCCGCCCGCGTCGATGCCGAGGACGACCCCGCCCGGCAGGTCCAGCACCTCGGTGCGGCCGTCGGCGTGGCGCAGCAGGGGCTGGGGGTGGCCGGCGCGGACGGCCAGGGCGCGGCCGGATTCCGGGTCGAGCAGGACGTAGCAGCAGCTGGCGAACTGGCCGGGGTCCAGATCGATCAGCAGCTGGTTCGTGCCCCGCATGACCTCCTCCGGCGCGTTGCCGCTGAGCGCGAAGGCCCGTACCGCGCTGCGCAGCTGGCCCATGGTCGCGGCGGCGGACACCCCGTGGCCCTGGACGTCCCCGATGACCAGGGCCAGCGGCCCCGCCCTGGTGGCGATGACGTCGTACCAGTCGCCGCCCACGTCCATGCCGTCGGTGCCGGGCAGGTAGCGGCCCACGGTCGCGACGTTCGCCAGCACCGGCAGCCGGTGCGGCAGCAGGGCGGCCTGGAGCCCGCGTGCCAGCGCCGCCTCGTTGTCGTAGCGCCGCGCCCGCGCCAGGGCCTGGGCGATCAGTCCGGCCAGCGCGGTGAGGACCGTACGCTCCTCCGGGCTGAAGCCGCGCGGGGCGTCGAAGCCGAGGATGCAGGAGCCCACCGGTCGGCCGGAGGCGATCAGCGGGAGGAACGCGCGGGCCCCCACGTCCGCGTCCATAGGGATGCCCGGGTAGGCGGCGGCCAGGTGTTGCATCGACTCGAAGAACAGCGGCCGGCCGGAGGTGAGGGTCTCCACCCCGGGGAGCCGGACGCCGAGGGAGACCCCGTCGAAGCGGTCGAGGAAGCCGGCGGGGAACCCGGTCTCCCAAGCGAGGTACAGGTGCCGTTCGTCGAGGAGGTAGATGGCCAGCTGGCGGCCCCCGAAGGCGGGCAGCAGCTCGTCGGTGACGACGGCCGACACCTGGCGCGCGGTGACCGCCTCGGTCAGGGCGATGGCGAGGGCCACCGGGCGGTACAGGGCCGAGGCGCTGTCGGCCGGCGAACCCAACCCGGAGCCGGGGTTGGCCACCGATGCGGGCGCGTAGGCGGGTTTCTCGGCGGAGCCGATCGTCACCGTCAGCCCGCCCGGACCGGGGAGCAGGCTCACCGACAGCCACTCCTGCTCGGGGTCGGTGCCGCGCCGGGCGGCGAAGTGGACCGGGTCGGCGGACAGGAACACGCCCCGGAAGTGGTCCTCGTACCCGGGGTGGCCGAGCCACGGCAGTGCCTCCCACAGGACGCGCCCCCGCAGCGGTGTCTCGCCCGGCCCGAGCAACTGCCGGGCGGCGGTGTTGGCGAAGCCGATCCTGCCCTGCCGGTCCACGGACAGCACCGCCTGCGGGAGCCGGTCCACGGCTTCCCGGGCGTCACCCGGCGCCGGCGGCGACGGCAGGCAGATCGGGTCGGCGTTCCAGGACACCCGCTCGCCGTCGGCGGCCAGCGCGGCCAGGTCCCTGGCCAGCCGGTCCGCGGCCCTGCGCAGCCGCTCCCGGTCCTCGGTCCCGACCGGTACCCCCGGGGTCGCCGGGCGCAGCACCATCAGCACCCCGAACCGCTCCGGCCCCGCGGTGACGGGCTCGTACAGGGAGGCGAAGGTGAACGGCAGGCCGGCCATCAGCTGGGGGAAGCGCCGCATGGACGCCTCGCCGTCGTGCAGGTGCACCGACTGGCCGGAGCGGTAGGACTCGGCGACCGGGTACGGCCGGTTCACCTGCATCCGCCACCAGGGCCGGAACAGCTGTCCGGGCAGTCCGGCGAGCACGGCCATCCGCAGCAGGCCCTCACTGTCCGTACGCAGGTACACCCCGCCCGCGAACCCGCCCAGGTCCGCCACGGCCCCGACGGTGGCACGCGCCAGCACCCCGGCCGTGGCGCCGGGGGGTGGGCCGCCGCTGTCCGGTCTCGCCGTCACACAGTCAGCATGCGCCCCCGCCGCCGCGACCCGCACCCCGACGGGCGACCCCACGCCGCCCCGCCCGGACACCGGCCGACCGGACACCGGGTACAGCCCCGGCCGCGCGCACCCCGCCCCGTACGCCGTACCGACTGACCCGAACGCCTCCCCCGTCCGAGGGACGCACCCGGTACCCCGGCCGTCACCCGGGCCGGCGGCGGGGAGGCATGCCCGCATGCACCAGCCGTACGACACCCTCGCGCACCCCGCACCCGGCACGGCCTTCTCCGCGGCCGACGCCTTCACGCTCCGCACCGCCCTTGACGCCCTCGGCGGGGTCCGTGACCTCGACACCCTCGACGTCGGCTGCGGCCACGGCGGCTCCGCCGGACTGCTGGCGAGCGGCGGGGCCCGGCGGACCGTGGGAGTCGACAACTGCCCCGACCGCGTCCGGCTGGCCCGGGAGCGGCACGGCGCGGGCGCCCCGGGCCCGGTGGAGTACGTCGTCGCCGACGCCGCCGCCATGCCGCACCTGGGCCCGTTCGACCTCGCGACCGCCGTCTACCTGTTCAGCCACGCCCCCGACCGGACCGCCCTGCACGCCATGTTCCGCGGGATCCGGGCCAACCTGCGACCCGGCGGTCGGCTGCTCTCCCTCGTCCGCAACCCCGGCGCCTTCCCGCGCGTCGATTGGTCCCCGTACGGGATGCGCATCCTGGACCGGGTGCCGGACGGGAAGGCGCCGGCGCTGCTGAAGGCGCAGTTCCTCACCGAACCGCCGCTGCACTTCGAGTACCGGGAATGGGCGCACGCCGATTTCGCCGAAGCCGCCGTCGACGCGGGCTTCACCACGGTGGGCTGGCAGCCCAGCCGCACCCCGCCCGCCGACTCCTCCCGCGACGAGGCCTACTGGACGGCCTACCGCGCCTGGCCGGTCAGCTCCCTGATGACCTGCACGGCCTGACGCGACGACCGTCCGCCGGCCGCGTCCCGGCGGCACCGGGTCAAGGAGAGCCGTCCGTGGCCGAGGCCCGTACCAGTTCCACGATCCGGTCCCGGGCCGTCCGGCCCTCCGGGATGGGCATGAGGGGGTAGCCGTGCGGCAGGCCCGCCTCCTCGTGCCACTCGACCTCCACCCCGGCCCCCCGGGCGCGGCGCAGCAGCTCCCGGCTGTCGGTCGTCAGCACGTCCCGGGTGCCGGTGAACACCGTCATCGGCGCGAGTCCCGCGAAGGAGCCGTGCAGCGGGCTGACCCGGGGATCGTCGGGGGCGAGGACGCCCGCGTACAGCCGGCCCGCCTCCACCAGGCCCGGCCGGGCCAGCATCGGGTCGCCCGGCTCGATCGCGGCCTGGCCCGGGTGGCTCATGGTCAGGTCCAGCCAGGGGGAGATCAGCACGATCCGGGACGGCTGCGCGCCGGTGCGCTCCCGCAGCCGCTGCGCGGCGGCCAACGCCAGTCCGGCGCCCGCGGAGTCCCCGATCAGCACCGTCCCGCCGGCGCCACCGCCCTCGATCAGACCGCTCAGCAGGTCGGCGGCCACCGGGACCGTCCGGTCGGCGGTGCCGCGCGGGGCAAGGATGTACGCCGGTACGACGACCCGGGCCCCCGCCCGGGTGACCAGGGTGCGGATCATCGACCAGTGGGGCCGGACCAACTCGTTGATGTACGCGCCGCCGTGCACGAACAACACCTGCGTCACGGGCTCCTCCCCGCGCGGGGAGACGTCGTACACGGGCCAGGCTCCGACGAAGGTCCGCGAGACCTCGGCGACCCGGCCCAGCGACCGCGGCGGCAGGTGCGAAGACGGCCGGCGGGCGGATTCCGCCACCCGGGCCCGCACCGCTTCCGCACTGGCGAACCGTCTTCGCCGCCCCGTCGCGATCAGCGCGGCCGAAAGCGCCCTGCTGCGCAGACTCGGCACGCCCCTCACCTCCCCTTTTCCCCTGCCCCGGACCCCGGTCCCGGGCCCCTGCCCCGTCACCCGAGGAGCATAGGCGTGAAGCTGCGCTGTCGACCCGCTTAAGAAAGTCTCGATGGACTGATCACCGTCCGAATCGGCACATTGGTGCACGTCAACGACGCCACCCGGGCCCCACCGGCCCCGGCGCCCCCTCCCGCATGCCTGGAGCCACCCCATGAAGGCACTCGTCAAGCACAAGGCCGAGCCCGGGCTGTGGCTCATGGACGTTCCCGAGCCCGAGTACGGCCCCGGCGACGTGCTGATCAAGGTGCTGCGGACCGGCATCTGCGGGACGGACCTGCACATCCGCTCGTGGGACGGCTGGGCGCAGGGCGCGGTCAAGACGCCCCTGGTCCTCGGCCACGAGTTCGTCGGCGAAGTCGCGGCGCTCGGCGCGGACGTCCGCGACATCGAGCTGGGCGCCCTGGTCAGCGGCGAGGGCCACCTGGTGTGCGGACGGTGCCGCAACTGTCTGGCCGGCCGCCGCCACCTGTGCCGCAGCACGGTCGGCCTGGGCGTCGGGCGCGACGGCGCCTTCGCGGAGTACGTCGTCCTGCCCGCGCAGAACGTGTGGGTCCACCGGACGTCCGTGGACCTGGACGTGGCGGCGATCTTCGACCCGTTCGGCAACGCCGTGCACACCGCGCTGTCCTTCCCGCTGGTCGGCGAGGACGTCCTGATCACCGGCGCGGGCCCGATCGGCATCATGGCGGCGGCCGTGGCCCGGCACGCCGGCGCGCGCAACGTGGTCATCACCGACGTCAGCCCGGAGCGGCTGGAGATCGCCCGCAAGGCGGGCGCCACCCTCGCGGTGAACGTCGCCGACTCCTCCATCGCCGACGCGCAGGCGCAGCTCGGCCTGCGCGAGGGCTTCGACATCGGCCTGGAGATGTCGGGCCGCGCCGAGGCCATGCGCGACATGATCGACAACATGACGCACGGCGGCCGCATCGCCATGCTGGGCCTGCCGGCGCAGGAGTTCGCCGTCGACTGGGCGAAGGTCGTCACCTCGATGATCACCATCAAGGGGATCTACGGCCGCGAGATGTTCGAGACCTGGTACGCGATGACCGTGCTGCTGGAGGGCGGGCTCGACCTGTCCCCGGTCATCACCGGCCGCTACTCGCACCGCGACTTCGAGGCCGCCTTCGACGAGGCCGCCACCGCCCGCAGCGGCAAGATCATCCTGGACTGGACGGCGTAACGCCGGACCGGTCCCCCCGACCATCTCCCTCCGGCCGGGCCCCGCACACCCTCCCCCCTCCGCGGGGCCCGGCCCCCCTTCGCCGCACAAGGAGCACCGCACATGTTCGAGTCCGTCCGCGACGACCTGCGCACCACCCTCGACGAGATCCGCGCCGCGGGCCTGCACAAGCCCGAGCGCGTCATCGGCACCCCGCAGAACGCCGCCGTCGCGGTGACCGCGGGCGGCGCCCCGGGCGAGGTCCTCAACTTCTGCGCCAACAACTACCTCGGCCTCGCGGACCACCCCGAGGTCGTCGCGGCCGCGAAGGACGCGCTGGACCGCTGGGGCTACGGCATGGCCTCGGTCCGCTTCATCTGCGGCACGCAGGAGGTGCACAAGGAGCTGGAGGCGCGGCTGTCCTCCTTCCTCGGCCAGGAGGACACGATCCTCTACTCCTCCTGCTTCGACGCCAACGGCGGCGTCTTCGAGACCCTCCTCGGCGCCGAGGACGCGGTCATCTCCGACGCCCTCAACCACGCCTCCATCATCGACGGCATCCGCCTGTCCAAGGCCCGCCGCTTCCGCTACGCCAACCGCGACCTCGGCGAGCTCGAAGCCCGCCTGAAGGAAGCCACCGAGGGCGGCGCCCGCCGCAAGCTCGTCGTCACCGACGGCGTCTTCTCCATGGACGGCTACGTCGCCCCCCTCGCCGAGATCTGCGACCTCGCCGAGCGCTACGACGCCATGGTCATGGTCGACGACTCGCACGCCGTCGGCTTCGTCGGCCCCGGCGGCCGCGGCACCCCCGAACTCCACGGGGTCATGGACCGCGTCGACATCATCACCGGCACCCTCGGCAAGGCCCTCGGCGGCGCCTCCGGCGGCTACGTGGCCGCCCGCGCCGAGATCGTCGCGCTGCTGCGCCAGCGCTCGCGCCCGTACCTCTTCTCCAACTCCCTCGCCCCGGTCATCGCGGCGGCCTCCCTCAAGGTCCTCGACCTGCTGGAGTCGGCCGGTGACCTGCGCGAGCACCTCGCGGCCAACACCGCGCTGTTCCGCTCGAAGATGACGGAGGCGGGCTTCGAGATCCTGCCCGGCGACCACGCCATCGCCCCCGTCATGATCGGCGACGCGGCCGAGGCGGCGAGGATGTCGGAGCTGCTCCTGGAGCGCGGCGTGTACGTGATCGGCTTCTCGTACCCGGTCGTCCCGCTGGGCGCGGCCCGCATCCGCGTGCAGCTCTCGGCGGCCCACTCGACGGCCGACGTGGAGCGCGCGGTGGCCGCGTTCGTGGACGCCCGCGCGGCTCTCGCCGCTGCTCGGGGCTGACATCATGGGGGCGTGATCGACCCCCGCCGGCTGCGCATCCTGCGGGCCGTGGCGGACCACCGTACGGTGACCGCCGCGGCCGCAGCCCTGTACCTCACCCCGTCCGCCGTCTCCCAGCAGCTCGCCGCGCTGGAACAGGAGACCGGCCACACCCTGCTCACCCGCAGCGGCCGGGGCGTGCGGCTCACCGCCGCCGGGGAGATCCTGTTGGGCCACGCCCACGAGGTGCTGGCCCAGCTGGAGCGCGCCGAGGCCGAACTCGCCGCGTACGCGGGCGGCGCGGCGGGCGAGGTCACCGTCGCCGCGTTCGCGACGGGCATCGCCGAGGTGCTGGCACCCGCCCTCGCCCGGCTGGGCCGGGAACACCCGGGCATCCGGCTCCGCGTCCGGGACGCGGAGGGCGACCAGAGCCTGCCGATGCTGCTCGACGGGGAGGCGGACGTCGCCCTGGCCGTCGAGTACCGGGGCGGACCCGGCGCCGACGA
Organism: Streptomyces sp. NPDC029836; assembly: GCF_055574495.1. Lineage (NCBI taxonomy): Bacteria > Bacillati > Actinomycetota > Actinomycetes > Kitasatosporales > Streptomycetaceae > Streptomyces > Streptomyces sp. NPDC029836. The sequence continues at coordinate 387,504 of NZ_JBVHZI010000003.1, forward strand.
CGCCCGGCTGTCGCTCGTCCCGCTGTACGCCGAACCCTTCGACGCGGTCCTGCCCGCCGGGCACCCGCTCGCCGACCTGCCCACCGTGGCGCTGGCGGACCTCTCCGACGCCGACTGGGTGGGGCAGCACCCGGGCAACCCCTGCTACGACGTGACCCTGCTGGCCTGCGAACTGGCGGGCTTCCAGCCCCGGTTCGCGCACTCCTCCGACGACTTCCGCGCCGTCACCGCCCTGGTCGGCGCCGGGGCCGGCGTGGCCCTCGTCCCGCGTTCGGCGCTGCGCGGCATGGACCTCAAGGAGGCCCGGGTCCTGCCCGTCGCCGGGCCCGCCGCGACCCGCCGCGTCTTCGCCGCCACCCGACGCGGCGCCGCGTCCCATCCGCTGATCGCCCCGGTCCTCGCGGCCCTGGTCCGCGAGGCGGAGCGGCTGCCGGCGCACTGAGGCGGGGGCGGGCCGGAGGGGGGCGGAGCCGTCGCCCGGCCGCCCGCGCGGATCGGCCGGCGCCGCCGGTCGCGGCCTCAGCCGGCTGCCGTCCTCACTCCGCCTCCGTCAGGACGCGGAACGCCTCGTGCCGTACGTCGGGTCGCGGATGCCTGCGCAGCGCGCGCAGCAGTACCCCACACTCCTCGGGCCGGCTCAGCACGGTGCCCGTCCCGGCCACGAGGGCGGCGGCCGGCAGGCCGGCGCCGACCCGGCCGTCCCGGGCCGGCCGGTCGGCCACCGCCAGCAGGGTCGCGGCGTGCCGCGGCAGTGCGCGGTGTCCCCCGTGGGGCCGCAACCCCCCCCGCCACCTCCCCGCGACGACCACGCCTGCGTCCTCCAGGGCCGCGGCGAGGTCGTCCGTGCGGCGCGCGAGTTTCTCCGGTTCGCCCCAGAGGTCGACCCGGGAGCGCAGCAGGTCCGCGCGTTCCGCAGCGGGCGACGGCTGCCCCGCCGCGCTCCCGGGGGAGGGGGCGGCGTCGGCGCGGGCGGACTCGCCCTCCCCGGCGGCGTGTTCGGCGTCCGGTGGGATGCGGTCGGCGTCCGCGCGGGCGTGCCCGGCGTCCGGCGGGGGCGCGTTCGGTGGGCGCCCGGGCGTGCTGGGGCGTGCTCGGCGCCCGGGCGGGGCCTGCCCCGCGTCCCGGTGTCAGACGCGGACCACTTGCACTCCCGCCGCCTCGAACTCCGCCGCGACCTCGGGCGGGAGGCCGGTGTCGGTGACCAGGACGTCCACGGCGGCGGTCGGGCAGATGCGGGCGAACGCGCGGACGCCGAGCTTCGAGGAGTCCGCCGCGACCACCACCCGGCGCGCCCGCTCGCACAGCAGGCTGTTCACCGCCGCCTCGTCCTCGTGCCGGGTGGCCGCCCCGTCCGCCGGGTCGAAGGCGTCGACCCCGAGGACCGCCGTGTCCACGGTGAGCCGGCCGAGCGTCTCCTGGGCCAGCGGGCCCGTGAGTTCGTACGACTGGGGCCGGGCCACCCCGCCCGACAGCACGATCTTGAACTGGGGCCGGATGACCAGCTCGCTCGCGATGTTCAGCGCGTTGGTGACCACGGTGAGCGCGGGGGAGCCCGTGGCCAGGTCCGGGCGGGCCGCCAGCGCGCGGGCGACCTCCGTGGTCGTGGTGCCGCCGGTCAGGCCGATCACCTCGCCCGGCGCGATCAGCGCGGCGACCGCCTCGCTGATCCGCTGCTTCTCGGCGGCCCGGCGGGACGTCCGGTAGCGCAGGGGCAGTTCGTACGACACCCCGTGCGGCACCGCCCCGCCGCGCGTGCGGACCAGGAGCTGCTGCTCCGCGAGCTGGTCCAGGTCGCGCCGGATCGTCGCGGCGGACACGCCGAGCAGCTCGGCGGCCGGCTCCACCTCCAGCCCGCCCCGCTCCACCAGCAGGTCCAGCAGTCTCTGCCAGCGTTCCTTGCGGGTCATGGCGCCCTCCCGAGTTCTCCCCTGGCCGCCGCTTCGGCCCCGTCGTCGAGATTAACCCAGGCCGCCACCCCGAAGATGCTTGAAGTTGCGCGAAAGGGCCCGCTACCTTGCAGGAACACGCACCCACGGCGCAGGGAGCCCGCATGAGTCACGTCGCGAACGAGTTGGCCACGCAGCCCGATTGCTGGGAACGGGCCGCCGAACTGGCCCCGTCCCGGCGGGCCGTACTGCCGAAGCCCGGAGAACGCACCGCTATCGTCGGGTGCGGAACCTCGTACTACATGGCGCAGGCGGCCGCCGCACTGCGCGAGGACGCCGGACAGGGTGAGACCGACGCCTTCCCCGCCTCCGAGTTCCCCCGCCACCGGCGCTACGACCGGGTGGTGGCACTGACCCGCTCCGGGACCACCACCGAGGTACTGGACCTCCTCGCCGGGCTGAAGGAGGCCGGGGTGCCCACCACCGCCGTCATCGGGGACCCCGACACCCCGGTGATCGCCCTCGCGGACGAACTGGTCGTCCTCGACTTCGCCGACGAACGCTCCGTCGTCCAGACCCGGTTCGCCACCACCGCCCTCACCCTGCTCCGGGCCCACGTCGGCGCGCACACCCCGGCCGCCGTCGCCGACGCCCGTACCGCGCTCGGCGCCCCGCTGCCGGCGGGCGCCGAAACCCGGGGCCAGTTCACCTTCCTCGGCCGCGGCTGGAGCGTCGGACTGGCCCACGAGGCCGCCCTCAAGATGCGCGAGGCCGCCCTGTCCTGGGCCGAGGCCTACCCGGCCATGGAGTACCGGCACGGCCCCGTCAGCGTCACCGGCCCCGGCTCCGTCACCTGGTCACTGGGCGACGCCCCCGACGGCATCGCCGAGCAGGTCCTCGGTACCGGCGCCGCCTGGGTGGCCGGCACACTCGACCCGCTCGCCGAACTGGTCCGCGTCCACCGGCTGGCCGTCGCCGTCGCCGCGCACCGCGGCCTGGACCCCGACGCGCCCCGCAACCTGACCCGCTCGGTCGTCCTCACCCACGCCGAGGGAGCCGTCCGATGACCCTCACCACCACCGGGACCCTCGTCGCGGAGGCCGCCGCCGGCGGCCGCGCCGTGGCCGCCTTCAACATCATCACCCTGGAGCACGCAGAAGCCGTGGTCGAGGGCGCCGAACGCGCCGGGCTCCCCGTCATCCTCCAACTCAGCGAGAACGCCGTGAAGTTCCGGGGCGGCGCCCTGCTGCCCATCGCACGCGCCGCCGCGGCCTGCGCCGAGGCCGCCCGGGTGCCCGTCGGCCTGCACCTCGACCACGTCAAGAGCCCCGACCTGCTGCGCCGCGCCGTGGACGCCGGGTTCGGGTCGGTGATGTACGACGCCGCGCACCTGCCGTACGCCGAGAACCTGGAGGCCACCCGCTCCGCCGCCGACTGGGCCCACGTCAACGGGTTGTGGATCGAGGCCGAACTGGGCGAGGTCGGCGGGAAGGACGGCGCCGCCCCGCTGGACCCGCACGCGCCCGGCGCCCGTACCGACCCGGACGAGGCGCGCAGGTTCGTCGCCGACTCCGGCGTGGACGCCCTGGCCGTCGCCATCGGCAGCAGCCACGCCATGACCAGCCGCACCGCCGCCCTGGACCACGCACTCCTCGCCCGACTCGCCAAGACGGTCGACGTACCCCTGGTCCTGCACGGCTCCTCCGGCCTGCCGGACACCGAACTCGCCGCCGCGGTGGCCGGCGGCATCCGCAAGGTCAACATCGGCACCGCCCTGAACGTCGCCATGACCGGGGCGATCCGCGCCCACCTGACCCCGGCCGACCCCCGGCCCTACCTCACGGCCGCCCGCACCGCCATGGCGGACACGGCCGAGGCTATGATCAGCGCCCTGAACTGACGGGACGGGGCACCGGGCGGGCCCGGCCGCCCCGGACCTGCGGCCGGCGGCGGGGGAGCGGGGGCGGGGACCATGGACGACCAACGGGGCCGCGCCCCCGGCCGGGGCGACCGCCGCCGGTTCCTCGCCCTCACCGGTGGGGCCGCGCTGCTGTTCACCGCCGCCGGCGCGGCCGCCCTGTGGCCCGGCCCGCAGCAGGACCCGCACCCGGGGTCGGAGTCGGGGTCGGAGCCCGACCGGCAGCGCGTGCGGACCGACCCCGCACCCCTGAACAGCCGCTTCGAGCCGGCCCTCGGACCGCTCGCCGACCCGCACTGGCTCGGCTACGACATCGACGCCTCCTCCGCCGACCGCTTCCTTCCCGGCCCGGACTCCCGGATCCGGCTCGTCGGCATCGCCCGGATGCGGCCCGGAGCCGCCGCGCGGATCGTCGAAGGCTCCGGCCACGCCTTCGGGCCGGCCGAACTCCCGGACCCGCCCGCCCGTTTGCGGGCCCACGTCCCGGCCGGCGCGCGGTGGCAGGGCAGCCCGGGGTTCGACGCGGCCGCGAACCGACCCGGGCCCTCGGTCGCACCGTCGGGCACCTACCGCCTCGACGCGGGCCGCGACCTCGTCTGGTTCGACGTCGTCCTCCTGCACACCTGAGCGCCACACCTGAGCGGCACACCTGAGCGCCACACCTGAGTGGCGCGCCGGAGCGGCACATCCGGGCGGCTTCCTCCGGGGTACCCGCCCCTGGAGTTCGGCGCCACCCCGGCCCGCCTCGCCGACGGCCGCCTCGACGCCGCGGCACTGGTCACCGGAGAGGCGGGGGTCGGGGGCCCGGACGCCACCTCCGCCTCCCCCTTCCGAATTCTTGTAACGGGTTCTAGTCTGACCGCCGCCATCACAGCGACCGGTTGGACCGCGAGACTCCCGGAGGGGCCGTGCACCTCGAATACACGCCTGAGCAGCAGCAGTTGCGCACCGAGCTGCGCGCCTACTTCGCCGAGCTCGTGCCGCAGGACGTCTACGCCCGCTACGAGGACCCGGCCGCCCAGAAGCGCTTCTACCGGGAAACCATCCGCCGGCTCGGAGCGGACGGCTGGCTCGGCGTCGGCTGGCCCGAGGAGTACGGCGGGCGCGGCATGTCGCCCATGGACCAGTTCATCTTCTTCGACGAGGCCGCGCAGGCGGTCGTCCCGCTACCGCTGATGGCCCTCAACACCGTCGGCCCCACGATCATGCAGTTCGGCAGCGAGGAGCAGAAGGCGTACTTCCTGCCCCGGATCCTGTCCGGCGAGATCGACTTCGCCATCGGGTACAGCGAGCCGGACGCCGGCACCGACCTCGCCGCGCTCAAGTGCAAGGCCGTGCGCGAGGGGGACGAGGAGAGCGGCACCTACGTCGTCAACGGACAGAAGATCTGGACCACCAACGGCGACACCGCGGACTGGGTCTGGCTCGCCGTCCGCACCGACCCGGACGCCCCCGCGCACAAGGGCATCACCATGCTCCTCGTACCGACCGCCGACCCCGGATACTCCTGCACCCTGATCAACACCCTCGCCTCGCACGACACCACCGCCAGCTACTACGAGGACATCCGGGTCCCCGCGAGCCGCCGCGTGGGCCAGGAGAACAAGGGCTGGCGGCTGATCACCAACCAGCTCAACCACGAACGGGTCACCCTCGCGGCCCACGGCACCATGGCCATCCGCGCCCTGCACGACGTACAGCGCTGGGCGGCGGATACCAAACTCGCCGACGGCCGACGGGTCATCGACCTGTCCTGGGTGCGGGGCCGGTTGGCCCGCACCCACGCCCGTCTCGACGCCATGAAGCTGCTCAACTGGCAGATGGTGAACGCCGTGCAGTCCGGCGCCCTCACCCCGCAGGACGCCTCCGCCGTCAAGGTCTACGGCTCCGAGGCGCGCAGGGACGCGTACGCCTGGCTGATGGAGGTGGTCGGCGCGGCCGGCTCCCTCAAGGACGGCTCCGCCGGAGCGGTCCTGCACGGCGAACTCGAACGCGGCTACCGCAGCGCCGTGATCTTCACCTTCGGCGGCGGCAACAACGAGATCCAGCGCGAGATCATCTCCTGGATCGGCCTGGGCATGCCCCGAGTCCGCCGCTGACCTGACCTGACCTGATCCGACCTGCCCCGGCCGCGACCGCGCGACGGCGTACCGGGGCGGGCCGCGGCGCCCCCGGTGTGGCGCCGTGATGCCCGAGGCGATCACCGCGGGGCCCGCCCACCCCGCCCGCCCGCATCCGCCGCGCCCCACGCCTGAGCCCGGCCCCCGCCGGGTAGGCTCCCAGCCCCGGAACGGGCCGGGTGGGCGCAGCGGGAGGCGGGCCATGGACGCAGATCCGTACGGGGACGCCGACCCCGGCCTCTACGGTCCGGAGTCCGTCACCTGGCAGTGCCACGGCGACCCGGTCATGTGGATCGCCGGGGTCCGGGCGCTCTACCTCCAGGCCCTGCACCCCCGCGCCGTACGCGGCGTGATGGCCAACAGCGCCGCCTTCGACAGTCCGGGCGGCCGCGCGGACGCCTGGGGGAGGCTGCTGCGCACCGCCGACTTCGTCGGCACCCTCACCTACGGCACCACCGAGGCCGCCGAAGCGGCGGGAGACAGGGTCCGCGCCATCCACCGCAAGCTCTCCTTCACCGATCCCGCCGGCGGCGAACGCCTCCCCGTGGACGACCCCGCCCTGCTGCTCTGGGTGCACTGCGCCCAGATCGACAGCTTCCTCCACGTCCTGCTCCGCTCCGGCGTCCCGCTGACCCCCGCCCAGGCCGACCGGTACGTGGACGAGAACCGGGTGAACGCCCGCCTCGTCGGCCTCGACCCGGCCGACGTACCCGCCGACAGGGCGGAGCTGGCCGCGTACTTCGAGACGATCCGCCCCCAACTCGCCGCCGGCGCCGATGCCCGCGCCGTCGACGACTTCCTGCGCGCGCCGCCCGTCCATCCCCTTCTGGTGCCTGGCCGAAACCTGCTGTGGGGCCCCCTCGCCGCGATCGCCTACGGTTCGCTACCGCCCTGGGCGCACGCGCTCTACGGCAGACCCGCGCCGCCCCCGCGCAGCACCACCCGACGCCTGCGTCGCACGGGTCGCATGCTGCGCAGCATTCCCGCAGGTCTGCGCTGGCGGCTGCCGCCAGGTCACATCTTGAAGGCGATGCGACGACTGGGCCCCGGGAGCCGCCCTTCCGCGTACACACTGCGTACATCAGCGGCCATACTGGACCGGCCGGGGAGGGCGTGGGACGACGACGGGGGCGACTTCAAGACATGGCGGAGTCCAGACTGATCCAGGGCCGGTACCGGTCGCTCGATCTGATCGGGCGCGGTGGCATGGGCGAGGTGTGGCGCGCCCGTGACGAATCGCTGGGCCGGCAGGTCGCCGTCAAGTGCCTCAAGCCGGTCGGGCACGACCAGGACGCCCACTTCACCCAGGTCCTGCGCGAGCGCTTCCGCCGCGAAGCCCGGGTCGCCGCCTCCCTCCAGCACCGCGGCGTCACCGTGGTCCACGACTTCGGCGACGACAGCGCGGCCGGCGGACCCCTCTACCTGGTCATGGAACTGCTGGAGGGCCGCAACCTCAGCCAGCTGATGGAGGACAACGAGGCGCGCCCGCTCCCCGTCGACGTGGTCCTCGACGTCGCCGAGCAGATGGCCGCCGCCCTCGGCTACACCCACGACCAGGGCGTCGTCCACCGCGACCTCAAGCCCGCCAACATCATGCGGCTCACCGACGGAACGGTGAAGATCTGCGACTTCGGCATCGCCCGGCTCGCCCACGACATCGGCTTCACCGCGAAGCTCACCGGCGGCGGCATGGCCATGGGCACCCCGCACTACATGTCGCCCGAACAGATCGCCGGCGGCGAGGTCGACCACCGCAGCGACCTGTACTCCCTCGGCTGCGTCCTCTACGAGATCGCCACCGGCGCCCCGCCCTTCGACCTCGGCGATTCCTGGTCCGTGCTCGTCGGCCACCGCGACAACACGCCGGTACCGCTGCGCGAACACCGCCCCGAGCTGCCCGCCCACTTCGAGGGACTCGTCCTGGAACTCCTCGCCAAGCGCCCCGAGGACCGCCCCGGCGATGCCCGGCACCTGCACCGCCGGCTGGTCGAGGCGCGGTACGGGACCGTCGGCCCGGCGGCCGTCCGGGCCCCGCTGCCCGCGTGGGCCGAGGGCATGACGGCCGGCCGCAAGGCCGGCATCGAAGCCCGGCCGGCCAGCGGCGCATGGGCCGTCCTCACCGGATCCTGGACGGCCGCCCGCCCCGCCGGTCGGACCGCGCACATCTCCGGCGAGCAGCGCATCACGCGGCCCGCGCCCGCCGAGGACCCCCGGCTGACCAACGTGTACGGGCTGCCGCGCGCGCCGCTGCCCGCCGCCGGCGACCCCGGGCACCCCGACGCGCTGGCCGCCGGGCACACCCGCGCGTTCGCCCTCAGCCGGGCCGGCCGCAACGAGGAGGCCCTCGCCGTCTACGCGGCCGTGGCCCGCGGCCGGGCCGAGGTGCTGGGTCCGGACCACCCCGACACCCTCGCCGCCCATCAGGAGGAGGCGTACGAGCTGTCGCGGCTGCAACGCCACCGGGAGGCGTACGAGATCTACGGCGCCGTCCTCGCCGCCCGCACCCGCGGCATGGGCCCCCGCCACCCCGACACCCTGCGCTGCCGGCACAACCTCGCCTGCGCCCTGGGCGCCCTCGGTCGGCACGCCGACGCACACGCCGCCGCCGTCGAGGTGGCCGCCGACCGGGCGACCGTACTCGGCGCCGAGCACCCGGACACCCTGCTGACCCGCTACGAAGCCGCCTACGCCCTCGGCCGCCTCGGCCGCTGGGAGGAGGCGCTGACCGGCTTCCGGCAGGTGGCCGCCGCCCGCGAACGCGTCCTCGGCCGCGACCACCCCGACGCCCTGGCCGCCCGCTACGAGACCGGCATCGCGCTGGGCCGCACCGGCCGTCCCGCCGAAGCCCTCGACGTGTTCCGGGCCCTGGTCGCCGACCGCACGCGGGCCTACGGCGCCGCCGACCCGGAGACCCTGCGCGCCCGCCACGTCCTCGGCGTCAACCTGGGCCGCCTCGAACGCTGGGAGGAGGCCGTCGCCGAGGCCCGCGAGGTGGGCGCGGCCCGGGCCTCCGCCCTGGGCGCGGAACACGCCGACACCCTGATCAGCCGTCGGGAACTCGCCGTGGGCCTCGGCCGGTTGGGCCGCTGGGACGAGGCGCTGCCCATCTACCGGGACCTCTCGGGCATCCGCGAACGCTCCCTCGGCGACGAACATCCCGACACCGCCCTCGCCCACGCCGACGAGGCACACTGTCTGGAGCGACTGGGCCAGGTGTGTTACCAAGAGCCATGACAGCCACCACGGGCTCCACCGGTTTCGCGCACGACGTGTACGACGCGGTCATCGTCGGAGGGGGCCACAACGGCCTGGTCGCCGCCGCCTACCTGGCCCGGGCCGGCCGTTCGGTGCTGGTCCTGGAAAGACTGGGACACCCCGGCGGGGCCGCCGTCTCCACCCGCCCCTTCGTCGGACTCGACGCCCGGCTGTCACGGTACTCGTACCTCGTCTCCCTGCTCCCCGCGAAGATCGTCCGCGATCTCGGCCTGCGGTTCGCGGTCCGCCGGCGCACCGTGTCCTCGTACACGCCCGTCGAGCGCGCCGGTCGTCCGGGGGGCCTCCTCGTCGGCGGCGGGGAGACACGCACCCGGGAGTCCTTCGCCCGGCTCACCGGCTCGGGCCAGGAGTACGAGCGCTGGCGCGCCTTCTACGGGACCACCGCCGAGGTCGCCCGCAAGGTGTTCCCGACCCTCACCGAACCCCTCCCGACCCGCGCGGAACTACGGACCCGGATCGGCGACGACGAAGCCTGGCGGATGCTCTTCGAGGAGCCGCTGGGCCGGGCCGTGGAGCGCCACTTCGAGGACGACCTGGTGCGCGGGGTGGTCCTGACCGACGGCCTCATCGGCACCTTCGCCGACGCCCACGACCCCTCCCTCGCCCAGAACCGCTGCTTCCTCTACCACGTCATCGGCGGCGGCACCGGAGACTGGGACGTGCCCGTCGGCGGCATGGGCGCGCTCACCGACGCGCTGGCCGACGCCGCGCGGACCGCCGGCGCGGAGATCGTCACCGGGCACGAGGTGCTGCGCGTCCACCCGGACGGCTCCGCCCCCGCCGAGGTCACCTTCCGCACGGAGGCGGGGGAGGGCAGCGTCGCCGCCCGTACCGTCCTGGTGAACGCCTCGCCCCGGGCCCTCGCCGACCTGCTCGGCGAGGACCCCGGCGCCGGGCCGGCCCCCGAGGGCGCCCAGCTCAAGGTCAACATGCTGCTGAGCCGGCTGCCCCGGCTCCGGGACACCGCCGTCGACCCCCGCGAGGCCTTCGGCGGCACCTTCCACATCGCCGAGGGGTACGAGCAACTGCGGCGGGCCCACGCGGAGGCGGCGGCGGGCGAACTGCCCTCCGTACCGCCCTCGGAGATCTACTGCCACTCGCTGACCGACCCGTCGATCCTCGGCCCGGACCTCGTGGAGCAGGGCTACCAGACGCTCACCCTCTTCGGACTGCACACCCCGGCCCGGCTGTTCGAGAAGGACAACCGGCAGACGCGTGAGGTCCTGCTGACCGCGACCCTGGCCCAGTTGGACGCGCACCTGGCCGAGCCGATCACCGACTGCCTGGCCTTCGACGCCGACGGCCGGCCCTGCATCGAGGCCAAGACCCCGATCGACCTGGAGCGGGAACTGCGCCTGCCCGGCGGGCACATCTTCCACCGCGACCTGTCCTGGCCGTACGCGGACGTTGACGCCGGCGTCGGGGCGTCGGGCCGTTGGGGTGTGGAGACCGCCCACCCCAACGTCCTGCTGTGCGGGGCGGGCGCCGCCCGCGGCGGCGGCGTCAGCGGCATCCCGGGCCACAATGCGGCGATGGCGGCCCTGGGCCGCTGACACGCGCGGTCGTGCGGGCGGGCGGCGGCCGGGTGCCGGGCGACGGGTGCCGTGCGCGGGTCAGGCGGACGGTTCGATGACCACGATGGGGATTTCGCGGTCCGTCCTGGCCTGGTACTCCTCGTACGCGGGCCAGTGCCCGACCATGATCGGCCAGAACACGGCGCGCTCCTCCGGGGTCGCGGTGCGGGACGTGCCCTGCACGACCTTCGGGCCGACCTGCACGCGAACCTCGGGGTGCTCGGTGAGGTTCCGGTACCACAGCGGGTGCGCGTCGTCACCGCCCTTCGAGGCGACCACCAGGTAACGGCCGCCGTCCTCACCGTAGATGAGCGGGGTGCGGACGGGCTTGCCGGAGACCCGGCCGAGGGTGGTCAGCAGGAGGGTCCGGGTGCCGTTCCAGTACTGGCCCTCCGCTCCGCCCGAGCCCACGTACAGCTTCACGTGGTCCGACTGCCAGGTACCTTCCCGGGGGTCGCTCGGGTGGTCCCAGTCGATGTCCGTGGTCATGGGTTCGCCTGCCTTCGTGCGCGACGGTCAACGCGCTCGACAACGACGGCCGGCGCCCCGGGGCACGCCGGTTGTGCCGGGTGCTCCGCAGGGCCGCCCGGGAGGGTGAATCCGTCGAAGAGGTCGTCCAGGGCCCGCAGTGCCGCGCGGGCGGGTACCGCCCGGAGGGCGAGGTCGCGGGCGGCGACGGCCACGGGGTGGGTGAGGGCCGCGATCCGGCCGGCGCGACGGGCGCGGACGCGGATGGCGTCGGTGCGGGCGAGACGGGCCCGGGAGTACGCGGCGAGCGCCGCCGGAGGGGGCAGCGCGTCCAGCAGGTGGGCCAGGACGACGGCGTCCTCGACGGCCTGGCAGCCGCCCTGACCCAGGTTGGGGGTCATGGCGTGCGCGGCGTCGCCGATCCAGGCGATGCGGCCGTCGTGCAGCCGGGGGAGCGGGCCGGCCAGGTCGTACAGGTCGTGCTGGAGCACGGCCGCGGGATCGACGCGCTCCAGCAGGGCGGGGATCGGGTGGTGCCACGTGCCGTGGTGGCGCAGCAGTTCGGTACGCACGTCCTCGGGCCGGTACCCGGCCGGCACGACGGCGGTGGCGTAGAGGTAGGTCCGACCGTCGGCGAGGGGGACCGCCCCGAAGCGTCGGCCGCGCCCCCAGGTCTCGGTGGCCTCGGTGACGGCGCCGCCGGCAGGGAGCACGGTGCGCCACGCGGTCTCCCCGCTGTAGCGCAGGCCGGGATGGGCGGGGAAGTACCGTCGGCGCAGCGGGCTGTGGATGCCGTCGGCGGCGATCACCACGTCGGCGGGGAACTCCCCGCGGGAAGTACGGACCACCGGCCGGTTCCCGTCCGCGGCGGCGACGTCGGTGACGGCGGCGCCGTACCGCAGGGCGTCGGCGGGGAGGGCCGCGGTCAGGGCGGCGACGAGGTCGCCGCGGTGCACCGCGAGCGGCGGACTGCCGTAGCGGACGGTCATGGTCGCGGTGTCGGCGCGGCTGAGCCGGACGCCCGACGGCCGGCGCAGCCCCATCGCGGCCGGCGCGGCCCCGCCGCCGGCCCGGCCGGCGTCGAAGCCGACGGCGTCGAAGGCGCGCAGGGCGTTGGGGGCGAGGACGATGCCCGCGCCGACCGCGGACGGCCCGTCGGCCCGTTCGCAGACGGTGACGTGCCAGCCCTTGCGGTGCAGGGCCAGGGCGGCGGTGAGCCCGCCGATTCCGCCACCCGCGATGACGGCCCGGCGTTGGTGTTCGGGCATGGACGGCCTCCGGTTGCTCGATGACCACGCGGCGAAGCGCTTCGGCCCTCTACATCCGTAGAGGGCATGGTCTCACTCTACACCTGTAGAGTGAGACCATGCCGACCCCCGCCACCCGGCCGCCCGCCTCCGACCGCAGGACCCTCATCGCGGACACCGCGATCGCCCTGGTCGCCGCCGGAGGGCTGAGAAGCCTCACGCACCGCGCCGTCGACGGGGCCGCGCGGCTCCCGGCGGGCAGCACCTCGTACTACTTCCGTACGCGAACGGCGCTCATCGGCGCCTGCTACGGGCGGCTCGCCGAGCTGGACCTCGAAGATTTCGAAGGCCTCGAAGGCCTTGAAGGCCGTGGAGACCTCGGAGCCCGCGGCGACATCGAAGGCCGCAGCGACGTCGGAGGCCGCGAAGGTCGCCGCGAAGGTCGCGAGGGGCGTGGCGGGGGCGCTCCGACCGGCCCGCTCGACCGGGACGCCGCCGCACGGGCCCTCGGCGCCCTGCTGCACCGGTGGCTCACCGAGGGCCGCGCACGCCAACTGGCGCGCTTCGAACTCAGTCTGGAAGCCGCCCGGAACCCCGGACTGGAGCCCGAGCTCCACCGGGCCGGCCTGCACGCGCGGTCCCGCGCGGCCGGTGTCCTCACGGCCCTGGGCGCGGCCCGGCCGCAGGAGTCAGCCGAACTGCTGGCGGCCTGGACGGACGGCCTGCTCTACGACCGCCTCGCGGGCTCCCTGGCCCGCTCCCGCCCCGCACCGGACCAGGCCGAACTGACCTCCACCGTACGGCGGATGCTCGACGCGGTCCTGGCACCGTGAGCGGGCCGGGCCACCGGCCGGCCGTCCAGTGCTGTGACCGGAGAGGTCCACCGGGTCGCGGCGCCCGGCGCGGCACCTCGCCGCGTTGTCGGACCACGGAAGTACGTCCAGTACGAGCCGCGGTCCTCCGCCTTGCGACGCACCGCACCGAACACCGCGACCCGGCAAACCTTTCCGGCCACAGCACTAGGATCCCGGCATGATCGCTGAACTGCAGTGCGTGGTGCTCGACTGTCCCGATCCGCTGCGACTCGCCGAGTTCTACGCGGCGTTGCTGGGCGGCGCCGTCAACCAGCCCGACCGGCGGTGGACCGTGGACGAGCGGTGGGCCACCCTCCACACCCCGACCGGGGCCGTCCTCGCGTTCCAGCAGGCCCTGGACCACCAGCCGCCCGCCTGGCCCGACCCTTCCCGCCCCCAACAGGTCCACCTGGACCTCGCCGTCGCCGACCTCGACCGTGCCGAGGAGCAGGTGCTCGCCCTCGGCGCGACCCTCCTCGACGCGAGCCGTGACAAGGAGGGTTGGCGCGTCTACGCCGACCCGGCCGGGCACCCCTTCTGCCTGATCAGCGACTGAGGGCTCCGAACCCCGGGCGGGCGGCCCCCGTTACGGGAAGGGGAAGGCGAGCCGGGGCGTGTCGGCGCCGATGTGCAGGACGGCGTCCGACGCGTCGACGGTCGCCCGGTCGAGCGGGGAGTAGCCCTGCTCCGGGAGGGTGTCGGTGCGGGTGTGCGCGGCGCCGAGAGCGGAGGTCGGAGCCAGGCCCCAGCTGTCGACGCGGGATTGCAGGAGGCCTTCGTAGGTGTCCGATTGCGGCTCGGGCAGGCCGAGTTCCTCGCTGAGGCCGAGGCTGCCGGCGACGTAGGCGTACCGCTCGCTCAGCAGGGAACCCACGATGGCGCCGGCCCCCGACCAGACCAGGTCCCCGGTGGGCAGGTGCCAGCGGCTCGGGTTCCGCTGGAGGTGGAGGTTGTGTGAGAAGACCAGGGTCTGACCCCGCCCCGCCTCGATGGTGCGGATGGCCAGCAGGTTCTGCGCCATGAGGGCGTCCCGGGCGGCCAGTTGGCGGGTGAACCGGGCGTTGCCGCCGCCGGGCAGCGCCGACGTCCTGTGATAGCGCAGCAGGCCGATCCCGGTGGTGAGGTGTGCCTCGGCCCGGAACCAGGCGGCGCGCGAGGTGCTCGCGATCAGTTCCGGTGCGCGGGCGTGCAGCGCGAGGAGCAGGTCGTCGGCGAACGCCCGCAACTCCCGTGCCTCCGCGCCCGCCCCGACGGGTGCGGCCGCCTCCGGGGCCGTCTCGGGAGCGCTCCACCGTTCGTCGGGGCCGGCGAGGTGGTCCAGGTCGAGGGCGTCCGGAGCGAGGCCGCTCGGATCGGGGGCGTGCGGATCGGGGGCGTGCGGATCGAGGTTCCGCTGTCCGTGGCCGAGGCCCAAGTACGCTCGTGCGCGGGCGAGATGGGGGCGGGGGCTCGGTGCGCCGGTCATCTCCGTCGGGATGTCGAAGCCGTGGAAGGCCAGTCGCTCCGGCGCGGGCCGGTCCTCGTTGTACGCGCGCATCCAGGCGACCAGTCGTCTGTTCGCCTCCAATGCGCCGAAGCCGTGCGTGAAGCCCTCGTCCATCACCGCGTCGAGGGTTCCGACGCCGTCCCGGACGAAGTCGTCGACGGCGAACGCGGTCACCCGGTCGGTCTCCAGGGCGATCGACCGGAAGCCGAGGCCCACCAGCCGGGCGAAGAGGGTGTTGCGGGCCCGCGCGAAGGACGTCGCCCGGTGGGTGGGTTCGCCCAGGGCCAGGAGCTCACACGACGGGGCCACGAAATCTCGGATGTCCTGAGTCATGTGCCACAAGCGTATCCTTGAAAGCCCGATGGAGACTTTCACCTGACCTCCCGGGAACCGGGGCGCATCCGGTTCCGAAACCTTCAAACAGGGGCTCACCCGCATGCGACCGGTCGACCTCGCGCGCGAGCACGGCATCTCGACCCAGGCCGTCCGCAACTACGAGCGCGACGGGTTCCTCCCGCCCGCCGCGCGCACACCCGGCGGCTACCGGATCTACACCGCGCGCCACGCGGCCGCGCTCCGCGCCTACCTCGCGCTCGTCCCCGCGTACGGGCACCAGGACGCGGGCCGGATCATGAACGCGCTCCACCGCGGCGGCCCCGCCGGCCCCGACGAGGCGCTGAGCCTCATCGACCGCGGCCACGGCGGGCTGCTCCGCGACCGGGACACGCTCGACGCGGTGAAACGGGCGGTGGACCACCTGGCCGCGGACCCCGACGGCGTGCCGGGCGACCCGGCGACGGGCCCCGGCCCCCGCACCATCGGCGAACTCGCGCACCGGCTCGGCGTCACCCCGGCCACCCTGCGCACCTGGGAGGGCCTCGGCATCCTCACCCCGGCGCGGGACCCCGCCACCGGGTACCGCGCCTACCGGGCCGACGACGTCCGCGACGCCGAACTCGCCCACCTGCTGCGGCGCGGGGGCTACCCGCTGGACCACATCGCCACCGTGGTCCAGCAGGTCAGGGGCGCGGGAAGCACCGAAGCGCTGTCCGACGCACTCGCCGACTGGCAACGCCGCCTCACCGCCCGGGGCCGCGCCATGCTCGACGCGGCGAGCCGCCTCAGCCCCTACCTGGACCTCCTCGACGCAGCTCCCGCCTGACGTCCCGGCTCGTCCCCCGGAGCGGTCGCCCCGGCGACGTCCCCGAAGCGGCCCGGGCACCGGCGCGTCACTGCTCGGCGCCAGAAGCCTTGCCGGACGCGGAGCGCCGGCGCCGCCGTGCCTGCGAGATCGTGGACAGGGCCGAGAGCGTCAGGAAGAGTACGGCGGAACCACCCGTCATCGCCGCCGACACGACTGGGAAGCCGCCATCGACGTCGTTTTCAGCTGCGACCACCTGTGGATCGTCCGCCCGGTACCGGACGGTCAGCGGGGTGCCGGCAGCGGACTTGCCGCCACCGCTGCCTGCCGGGAGGTCCGCCACGACCGTCCGCCCGTCGACCTCGAACTCGACTTCGCAGTAGCCCAGCACGCACGAACCGCTCGTACTCAGTGTCGCTTCGGCCCGCACACCGTCACGGAGCGAGCGGAGGTGCTGGGCCTGCGGCAGCAGCACCCACCATGACAGCGCGCCCAGGAGCAGCGCGAAGGCCATCACCAGGATGCGGGTCCTACGGGAGGGCACGCGGATTCCGGTCGTGCCGGATGCGGCTGCGTCCGCCGCATCCGTCGTGTCGGCCGCGTCGTTCACGTTCATCGCCCCCGCCTCGGTTGGAGCCGAGGTGGCACGCCCCGTCTTGGGCGTGGACCGCGTCGACCTCCGTACCCCACGAACGGTATGACGTCCACGTCCCGGCGTTCATGCCCTGATGTCGCAACCCTGGAGGGGGCGTGGCTGCCGACTGTCGGCAACCACGACGGTTCTCCGGCAGCCGAGTCCGACCGGCCCGGCCACCGGTCACGTCGCGCTCCGAGCCGGCGAGCACGCGATCCGGAAGGGACGGCCTAGTCCGCCGATCGGGTCCAGCCGGCGGCTTCGAGGCGGGCCGCGTCGGCGGGGCGGTCCTCGGCGAACAGCAGACGGGCCGGCTCGGCCACGCGCAGGACGTCCACGTACACCCCCCGCCCGACGTAGCGTCCGGTCGCCCCGTGGCGGAACCGGAGCCGGACCTCCTGGCCCGGGCGGCCGGGCAGGGGCGCTTCCAATCGGTGCCACATGCGGCCCGACCAGCCGCCGGCGGAGCCCGACGGCCACTGCTCGGGGGCGCCGCCCGTGGTCCGTACGGTGGTGAAGGGCAGCGGCTCCCAGGTCGCCCCGTCGGCGGACACCTCCAAGTGGAACGCGCCCGCGCCCGGAACGGTGTCCCACCACACGGCGCAGCGCAGCCGGGCGTTGCCGGTGGTCGGGGTCAGCGGCGGCAGCGTGAGGGTGCCGGCGCCGCCGGTCTCCATGCCCGAGTACCAGGCGGGACCGCCGTGCTTCGTACGGACCGGCACGGCCCGGGCGAAGCGGTTGCCGACGGCGACCCGGGGCGCGCTGCCGGCCCGCCAGGTCCGCACGGGGTGCACGGAGTTGCCGAGCAGGATCAGGAAGGAGTCGGTGGTCGGGTCGAGCACGAGGGAGGTGCCGGTGAAGCCGGTGTGCCCGGCGGAGTGCGGGGTGGCCATCGCGCCCATGTACCAGTGCTGGTACAGCTCGAAGCCCAAGCCGTGGTCGTCGCCGGGGAAGGCGGTGTTGTAGTCGGTGAAGAGCAGTTCCACGGAGGCGGGGCGCAGGATCCGCTTGCCCGCGTAGACCCCGCCGTCGAGCAGGGCGCGGGCGAGGACGGCCAGGTCCCAGGCGGTGCCGAACACGCCGGCGTGGCCGGCGACGCCGCCGAGGGCGTGGGCGTTCTCGTCGTGCACCTCGCCCCACACCAGGCCCCGGTCCAGTCCCGACCAGGGCGGGCGCTGCACCTCGGTCGCGGCGGTGACCCGGCGCCAGGACAGCGGGGGGTTGTAGCGCGTGCGGTGCATCCCGAGCGGAGCGGTGATCTCGTCGTGGAGCAGGACGTCCAAAGTGCGAGCGGTGATGCGTTCCAGGAGCAGTTGGAGCGCGATGAGGTTGAGGTCCGAGTACCGGTACACCGTCCCCGGCGTCTCCTGGGGACGCACCGACCACAGCAGCCTCAACTGCCCCGCATGGGTGGGCTCCTGGTAGAACGGCGCCCACGAGCGCAGCCCCGAGGTGTGCGTCAGGAGCTGCCGGACGGTGACGGCCTCCTTGCCGCCGCCGGTGAACTCCGGCAGGTAGCGGTCCACGGTCGCCTCCAGGTCCAGGCGGCCGCGCTCCATCTGCTGCACGGCCAGGATGGAGGTGAACAGCTTGCTCAGGGAGGCCAGGTCGAAGACGGTGTCCTCGGCCATCGCGATCCGTTCGGCGGCCGGGAACTCGCGGGGCCGGTCGGTCCGCCCGTCGTAGTCCGCGTACCGGACAGCGTCGCCCATCGCCCGGTGCAGCGCGATCGTCCGACCCCGCCCGGCGAGGACCACCGCCCCGGCGTAGTAGGGGTGTTCGGGGGAGGGGCCGAGGAAACGCCGGGCCTCGTCGGCGACGCCCTCCAGGTGCTTCTCCAGCAACCCGGCCTGCCGGGCGGACCCGTACCGCAGCCGCAGCCCTTGCAGGGCCCGCCGCTCGGACGGGTTCCCCGCGGCCCCGGCCCCCGCGCCGGGCAGTGCGGCGTGCAGGACGAGGACCCCGCCGAGCGCCAGCAGTCGCGCCCCGAGCCGCCGCCGACTCAAGCCGCCGGCGCCACCACCGTCAGGGCCTGCGGCCGGCCCCACCGCGTACGCCGCCCGCCTCCCAAGAGGTCGCGCCCCGACTCCACTTGACGGGCCCGCGGGCGTCGGTACCTGCCGCGCACCGTCGTCGCGATCCGTGCCCCGTGGAACCGTGCCCCGTGGAACCGTGCCACGAGCCACCCCGTCACCCGTCGCCGTACCGCCCATGTCCGGCCCTCCTGTTCCTGCCCGCGCACGCTACTGGGTATCTGCCCGCCCACCCCGCACCCTCCGCACCGACCGGCCCGCAAAGAATCTGACGCTGCATCAGAAAACCCCTTCCCTCGCTCGCCGCCCTGCGGCATCCTCACGCCCATGGAGACGGAGCTGAGCAAGAAACTGG
The DNA here is from genome assembly GCF_055574495.1 of Streptomyces sp. NPDC029836. Lineage (NCBI taxonomy): Bacteria > Bacillati > Actinomycetota > Actinomycetes > Kitasatosporales > Streptomycetaceae > Streptomyces > Streptomyces sp. NPDC029836. The sequence continues at coordinate 406,496 of NZ_JBVHZI010000003.1, forward strand.
GAATCGAGCACGCCATCTTCGGCTTCACGCCCTTCCCCGCGGTCGCCGCGGCCATCACCCGCGCGGGCGGCCTCGGCGTGCTCGGCGCGGTCCGTTACACCGCCCCCGACGAGCTGAAGCGGGACCTCGACTGGATGCAGGCGCACACCGACGGCAAGCCCTACGGCCTCGACGTGGTCATGCCCGCCAAGAAGGCCGTCGACGGCATCTCCGAGGCCGACATCGAGGCGATGATCCCGGCGGCACACCGGGAGTTCGTCCGCGACACCCTCGCCAAGCACCACGTACCCGAACTGGCCGAGGGCGAGGCCTCCGGCTGGCGGATCACCGGCTGGATGGAGCAGGTCGCCCGCAACCAGCTCGACGTCGCCTTCGACTACCCCATCAAACTCCTGGCGAACGCCCTCGGTTCCCCGCCCGCCGACGTCATCGCGCGCGCCCACGACCACGACGTCCTCGTCGCGGCCCTCGCCGGCAGCGCCAAGCACGCCCGCCGGCACGCCGAGGCGGGCATCGACATCGTCGTCGCCCAGGGCTACGAGGCCGGTGGCCACACCGGCGACATCGCCACCATGGTCCTGGTGCCCGAGATCGTCGAGGCCGTCGCCCCGCTCCCGGTCCTCGCCGCCGGTGGCATCGGCAGCGGCGAACAGATCGCCGCCGGACTCGCCCTCGGCGCCCAGGGCGCCTGGCTGGGCTCCCTCTGGCTCACCACCACCGAGGCCGACCTGCACTCCCGCGCCCTTACCGAGAAGCTCCTCGCCGCCGGCTCCGGCGACACCGTCCGCTCCCGCGCCCTCACCGGCAAACCGGCCCGCCAACTGCGCACCGAGTGGACCGACGCCTGGGACGACCCGGACGGCCCCGGGGCGCTCCCCATGCCGCTCCAGGGCCTGCTGGTCGCCGAAGCCGTCTCCCGGATCCAGAAGCACGAGGTCCGGCCGCTGCTCGGCACCCCGGTGGGCCAGATCGTCGGCCGGATGAACAGCGAACGCGGCGTGCAGGTCGTCTTCGACGAACTCACCGCCGGCTTCGAACGCGCCATCACCCGCATGAACCGGATCGCCGGCCACCCCTGACCGTTCGGCGCCGACGGCCGGGCACCCCCTTCCCTCGGCGCCCGGACAGGACACGACGGAACGGGACAGGGCAGGGCAGGACAGCACCCACCGGAGCGAGCAGAGGAGCGAGCAGCAGCATGACCGACCAGCAGCAGGGCCAGCCCCCGAACGGCTTCTGGGCCCAGGCGGCCGCCGATCCCGACCGCGTCGTCCTCGTCGCCCCCGACGGCGAGGAGTGGAGCGCCGGCCGGCTGCACGCCGACGTCAACCGCCTCGTCCACGGCCTGCGCGCCGCCGGGCTGGAACGGGGCGACGTCTTCGCCGTCGTCCTGCCCAACGGCGTCGAGTTCCTCACCGCGTACCTCGCCGCCTCCCAGGCCGGCTTCTACCTCGTCCCGGTCAACCACCACCTCGTCGGCCCCGAGATCGCCTGGATCGTGTCCGACTCCGGCGCGAAGGTCCTCGTCGCCCACGAGCGGTTCGCCGACGCGGCCTGCGCGGCCGCCGACGAGGCCGGACTGCCCGCCGAGCGCCGTTACGGCGTCGGCTCCGTCCCCGGCTTCCGCCCGTACGCCGAACTCCTCGACGGACAACCCGCCTCGGCGCCCGACGCCCGCACCCTCGGGTGGGTGATGAACTACACCTCCGGCACCACCGGCCGCCCCCGCGGCATCCGCCGGCCGCTGCCCGGCAAGCTCCCGGAGGAGACGTACCTCGGCGGGTTCCTCGGCATCTTCGGGATCCGCCCCTTCGGCGACGACGTCCACCTCGTCTGCTCGCCGCTCTACCACACCGCCGTGCTCCAGTTCGCGGGCGCGTCCCTGCACATCGGGCACCCGCTCGTGCTGATGGACAAGTGGACGCCGCGGGAGATGCTGCGCCTGATCGACGCGCACGCCTGCACGCACACCCACATGGTCCCCACCCAGTTCCACCGCCTGCTGGCCCTCCCGCAGGAGACCAAGGACGCCTACGACGTCTCCTCGATGCGGCACGCCATCCACGGCGCCGCGCCCTGTCCCGACCACGTGAAGCGGGCGATGATCGACTGGTGGGGCCACTGCGTGGAGGAGTACTACGCGGCGAGCGAGGGCGGCGGCGCCTTCGCGACGGCCGAGGAATGGCTCAAGCGGCCGGGAACCGTCGGCAAGGCCTGGCCGATCAGCGAACTCGCCGTCTTCGACGATGACGGCAACCGGCTGCCGCCCGGCGAACTGGGCACCGTCTACATCAAGATGAACACCGGTGGCTTCAGCTACCACAAGGACGAGGGCAAGACGAAGAAGAACCGCATCGGGGACTTCTTCACCGTCGGCGACCTCGGCGTGCTCGACGCGGAGGGCTACCTGTTCCTCCGCGACCGCAAGATCGACATGATCATCTCGGGCGGCGTGAACATCTACCCCGCCGAGATCGAGTCCGCCCTCCTCACCCACCCGGCCGTCGCCGACGCCGCCGCCTTCGGCATCCCGCACGACGCCTGGGGCGAGGAGGTCAAGGCCGTCATCGAGCCCGCCGAGGGGTTCGAGGTGGGCGACGCGCTGGCCGCCGAGATCCTGCACCACTGCGAACGGCAGCTGGCCGGCTACAAGCGCCCCAAGTCGGTCGACTTCATCGAGACGATGCCCCGCGACCCCAACGGCAAGCTCTACAAGCGCCGACTGCGCGACCCCTACTGGGAGGGCCGCGACCGGGCGCTGTGACGGGCCGGACGGGTGCGCCGGCGCTCCGGTCGCGTCCGGGAGGGCTCAGACGCCGACGGCCCCGTCGATCCGCTCCCGCAGCAGATCGGCGTGGCCGTTGTGCCGGGCGTACTCCTCCACCAGGTGGATCAGCACCCAGCGCAGCGACACCGTCCCCCGCCAGCCGTCGTACCCCTCGACGTCCAGGTCGGGGGCCTCCTCGGTGAACCGGTCGGCGAAGGCCACCTCCTCGCGCCAGGCCGCCCACGCCTCTTCCGCCGCCCCGGGTTCCTCCCGCGCGCCCTCGAAGTCCCCGTCCGGATCCGCCGGCGAGGAGAAGCGGGGCGGCGCGTCCCGACCGGCCAGCACCTGGCGGAACCAGCGGCGCTCCACATCGGCGAGGTGACGCACCAGCCCGAGCAGCGACAGCGTCGACGGCTCCACGGAACGCCGGGACAGCTCCGCCACCCCGGCGCACTTCAACTCCAGCGTCGCCCGCTGCGCGGCCAGGACACCGGCCAGCACCAGCCGTTCCGCCCCGGTCGCGGGGGCGGTGAACCTGGGATCGTCCTCGGCGCCGGTGAACAGTCCCGCTCTCCTGCGTACGCTCTCCATCCCCGGATCATGGACCGGACCGGTGCCCGCGCGAAAGCCCCGGGCGCCCTCGTCGCCCGCCACGACCAAACATTTCGTGAGAAGGGCCACGTGGGGGCCCGTGATCCGCGCCGCACACCGCACCGGGGGAACAGTTCTGGCAACTTGGCACATATGAGTACGGCAACCCACAGATCCCCCCTGACCGACTGGACCGTCGTGGTCCCCGTGGTGGCGCTGGTCGCGCTCGTCTTCAGCTGGGGACGTGACCTGCCCGGACTCGCGGTGCTCCTCGTCTCCCTCTGCCTGGCGGGCGCGGTCCTTGCCGCCGTCCACCACGCCGAGGTCGTTGCCCACCGCGTCGGCGAACCCTTCGGCTCCCTCGTCCTCGCCGTGGCCGTCACCGTCATCGAAGTGGCGCTCATCGTCACCCTGATGGCCGACGGCGGCCCCAAGACCTCCTCCCTCGCCCGGGACACCGTCTTCGCCGCCGTCATGATCACCTGCAACGGCATCGTCGGCCTGTCCCTGCTCGTCGGCGCCCTGCGCAACCGGGTCGCCGTGTTCCACGCCGAGGGCTCCGGGGCCGCCCTGGCGACCGTCGCGACCCTCGCCACGCTCAGCCTCGTCCTGCCGACCTTCACCACCAGCAAGCCCGGCCCCGAGTTCTCCACCGCCCAGCTGACCTTCGCGGCCGTCGCCTCGCTCGCCCTGTACGGACTGTTCATCGCCGTCCAGACGGTCCGTCACCGGGACTACTTCCTGCCCGTCGACACCCACCGCATCCGCAAGGAGGCCGCCCGCGCCGCCGCCGCGGCCGCCGCGGGCGAGGAGGACGAGCACGCCGAACCGCCCAGCTCCAAGGCCGCCCTGATCAGCCTCGGCCTGCTGCTCGTCGCGCTCATCGCCGTCGTCGGCGACGCCAAGGCCGTCTCCCCGACCATCGAGAAGGGCGTCGCCGACGCGGGACTGCCCAACGCCGTCGTCGGTGTGATCATCGCCCTGCTCGTACTGCTGCCCGAGACCCTGGCGGCCGTCCGCGCCGCCCGCCGTGACCGGGTCCAGACCAGCCTCAACCTCGCCTACGGCTCGGCCATCGCCAGCATCGGCCTGACCATTCCGGCCATCGCCCTCGCCTCGATCTGGCTCTCCGGACCGCTGATGCTCGGCCTCGGCCCCATCCACATGGTGCTGCTCGCCCTCACCGTGGTCGTCAGCGCCCTCACGATCGTGCCGGGCCGCGCCACGCTGCTCCAGGGCGGCGTGCACCTCGTCCTGCTGGCCGCCTACCTGTTCCTGGCCGTCAGCCCGTAGCCGACCGCCTCGTACGCGCCCCGGTGGGGCCGGGAGTCCCGGCCCCACCGGACGGACCGCGCCGGCGGTCAGCGCCACTCGCCGGCCACACCACCCTGCGCTTCGGCGAGCTCAGGATGTCCCGCTCGCAGAACCGCTCGCAGAACCGCGAGGTCACCCGGCGCTCCTGGGAGAACAGGCGGTCGTGGTCGGCGAAGACGCCGAGTTCGCGTTCGCCGACCGGCCGTACGTCAGCAGGGTCCGCGCCACCGGCAGCGCCCCCCCCGTTCCGGGCCGACGGCCTGCAGGTGGCCGGAACCCGCGCTCGGAACGCTCGTCCCAAGATGAAGGCGAGCGGGACGCACGGTCCACGGCCACGGTTCAGCGCGCCTGACGCCGGCGCGGGGGCGCGGCGGGCCAGGATGGGGGCCCCGCTGGCCTTGACGCCTCCGGGGGAAGGAGATCGCATGATCACCACGGACGTTCGGCACGGTGGCAGCTCGGTCCTGATCGGTGCCGAGGGAAAACTCGACGAGTACGCGGGGGCGGTGCTGCAGAAGGCGCTGGACGACGTCTCCGTCGACGCACGGGACCTCGTGCTCGACCTTCACGGCGTGGTGGCCATGGATGCCTGCGGCCTGCTCCACCTCCTGGACCTGCACCGGCGTGCGGAATGCCTCGGCCTGCGCGTCCTGGCCATCGGCTGGCAGGCCCAGCCCCAGCAGCTCATGGCCCAAGTCGCCGGCATTCCCGGCCCCGGCTCCTCCACCGGCGAGCGTTACGGCGTAGCCGGGTTCCGTCGTCTCATCGAGCAACGCGCACAACGCGCTCAGGACGCGAACTGCCTCACCGGCCCGTGTTCCACATAGCGGGCGCACGGCCACGACCTGAGCCTCGGTTGCCGTGGCTGTGACCCCGCGCTCGCGGCCTGCCCGCCGAACCCGGGCATGTCATCGTCGGTCCCGCCCCGGCGCACCTACCGGACCGGATCCCCGTAGACACAACCGTGGACGGACCCGTATCGGCGCTGATCTCGCGACGAGGTCAGGCCGGGTAGACCGGGACCTGGGTGATATCGATGGCGGGTGTTCTTGGCCGATCGCGCCGGCCGCAGTGGGCAGTGCCGGGCGTGACAGCACCCGTGAAAACGCTCAGGGGCGGGGGGCCGACTCGACGGCCTCCGCGCGGCGGTCGGCGCGCAGAATCAGCAACGAGATCAGCGAGGCGGTCACGAGCACGGAGCCGACGGCGATGTCGAGGACCGTGCTGCCGCTGTCGACTGCGGCGTCCTGCAGTCCCAGGACGAACGGCGACACGATCATCCACACGCCGGCCAGACCAACGATCGCATCGGAGCGCCAACTGCTGCCGCGGTAGAGCCGCAGGCCTACGACGAACATCAGAAAGGTCCCGACCACCGCTTCGTTGACCTGCGCGTCCTTCGCTCCGTCGTGCGTCGCCATCGGAAATATCCACAGGGCCGCGGAGGCGGCGAACATGACGATCCCGAGAACTTGGTCGTGAATGCCCCGGCGGAATGCGTGTGCCTGAGGCGGTGGGACTGCGGTGTGGTGTGAGTGGTAGACGGCCATGACATCCTCCTGACCGTCGCCTACCCCGTCGCTCGCTGAGCACCCCGTTTGGAATGCCCGGACCGACCGGTGAGTGCGAGGCACCCCGTGGCGTGGCCGCATGCCGTGCGGTGCCCCGACGAGGAACGGACAGCTCGGGCAGAACCCTGGACCGACTGGGGGCCAATCGGGTTGCCGTACGACTGCGAATATGGCCTGCCGTCACGTTCCGTAGTAGATGTGTGAACCGTGCGTAAGACTCGCTATGACGGGTAGCCGCACGTCCATCTGTGATCACCGTGTCCGACGCAAAGGAATCGCCCATGGCGACCTCGACCGAGCCCGTCACGCCGATCCCGGTACGGGGCCGCTCAGGGGGATCCGTGGTGATCTCCTGGCTGACGACCACGGATCACAAGAAGATCGGGCACCTGTACCTGATCGCGTCGTTCGGCTTCTTCGTCATCGGCGGAGTGATGGCACTGCTGCTGAGGGCCGAGTTGGCCCGGCCGGGCCTCCAGATCATCTCCAACGAGCAGTACAACCAGGTCTTCACCCTGCACGGCACGATCATGCTGCTGTTCTTCGCGACGCCGACCTTCGCCGGCTTCGCCAACGCGATCATGCCCCTGCAGATCGGCGCGCCGGACGTGGCGTTCCCGCGGTTGAACATGCTCGCCTTCTGGCTGTTCCTCTTCGGCGGGCTGATCGTGGTGGCCAGCCTGTTCACCACGCAGGGAGCGGCCGACTTCGGCTGGACCGCCTACACTCCGCTCAGCGGCGGCGAGCGCACCCCCTACGTGGGCGGTGACATGTGGATCATGGGCCTGGCGCTCTCCGGGTTCGGCACGATCCTCGGTTCGGTCAACTTCGTCACGACGATCATCTGCATGCGGATGCCGGGCATGACGATGTTCCGGATGCCGATCTTCACCTGGAACATTCTGCTGACCTCGGTCCTGGTGCTTTTCGCGTTTCCCGTCCTGGCCGCCGCTCTGCTGGTGCTGGAGGCGGATCGGCGTTTCAACGCGCAGGTCTTCGACCCGGAGAACGGCGGAGCCCTTCTCTGGCAGCACTTGTTCTGGTTCTTCGGGCATCCCGAGGTTTACATCATCGCGCTACCGTTCTTCGGGATCGTCACCGAGATTTTTCCCGTGTTCTCACGCAAACCGGTCTTCGGATATCTCGGCCTGGTCGGTGCCACCATCGCGATCGCCGGCCTCTCGCTGACGGTGTGGGCGCACCACATGTTCGCCACCGGAGCTGTCCTTCTGCCGTTCTTCTCCTTTATGACGTTCCTGATCGCGGTACCGACCGGGGTCAAGTTCTTCAACTGGATCGGCACCATGTGGAAGGGCTCGATTTCGTTTGAGACTCCCATGCTGTGGGCGATCGGGTTTCTTGTCACCTTCCTTTTCGGTGGCCTGACCGGCATCATTCTGGCCTCGCCCCCGATGGACTTCCACGTCACGGACTCGTACTTCGTGGTAGCGCACTTCCATTACGTGGTTTTCGGGACGGTTGTTTTCGCGATGTTCGCCGGATTCTATTTCTGGTGGCCGAAGATGACTGGGACGATGCTCGACGAACGCCTCGGGAAAATTCACTTCTGGACATTGTTCATCGGCTTTCACATGACCTTCCTCGTCCAGCACTGGCTCGGCGCCGAGGGCATGCCGCGCCGCTACGCCGACTACCTCGCGGCCGACGGATTCACCGCGCTGAACACCTTCTCCTCCATCGGCGCGTTTCTCCTCGGCGCCTCCACCCTCCCGTTCTTCTACAACGTGTGGAAGACCGCGAAGTTCGCACCCCGCGTCGAGGTCGACGACCCCTGGGGCTACGGCCGCTCCCTGGAATGGGCCACCTCCTGCCCCCCACCTCGGCACAACTTCGTCACCCTGCCCCGGGTGCGCTCCGAATCGCCGGCTTTCGACCTCCACCACCCGGACATCGCGGCCCTCGACTACGTCGGCGACCACAAACGCGACGTCGTCGACCAGGACGGGGCTTCCGGTCCCCGCGGATCCCTTCCCGGGTCAGGCCCGACCCCGCCCAAGTAGCAGACCGGGGCCACGGCTGATGAGTGAACGTTCCGAGGAAACAGCGGCCGGGCTCGCCCGGATCGAGGGGTACCTGATGAGCCAGGCGGCCCTTCAGGAGGCTCATACGGAAAGTCAGGCATTCGTCCGCGCCCTGACCTGGCTCGGACCCGGAGAACAGGCCGAGATCAGCGAACGATTCGCCCAGCACCACTTGCGCCTGCGCCGGGAGATACTGGCCGCGACCGTGGCTCGGGCGGCGGAACTCCGAGGCGAGTACGCATACCGGTACGGCCGGCTGTGCCGGCGCGCGACCGGCCTGGCGGTAGGAGTTCTGGCTCTGTGGACGGCCGTCCTGATCCTCCTCTGCCGCTTCTGAACCGCCCCGGGGGGAGGCCGTGCGCGGCAATGCTCCAGCAGGTACCGAGTCGTCGGCATCACCGGGCGGACGGCGGGAGTTGATCCAGCTGATTCTTCAGCGATGCTGTATTTCCAGGCCTTGTGGGCCAGGCCGCAGGCACCGCTTTGCCGCTGTCGGCGGCGCGGCGCCGATCCGGACCAGCGTGTCCGCTTATCCGTCTCATGGTCACTTCCGGTCCGCATTTCACACCGCGCCGCAGGGCTCTCTGCGTTGTGAGGACAGTCGGGGCCCGCGTATGGGAGCTGCACCTAAACATGGCGCTGGAGAACCTGCGGATCGCATGGCGACCTGATATGTCGCCATGACGGGCGCGAGCCGCGGGAGAACCTCGCCCCCGAGCTACCGAACGTCCTCGCGTTCGAACCCAAGGAGGCCTACCTGCGGGAACTGCTCGCCACCAGATCGACCTGACCACCCTGGGCGCCGGCTATGTCCGGGAGACGCACGAGCACTTCGAGGAGATGCAGGCAACGATCCACGGCGGGGAAGCAGCGCCCAGCGACCGGGTCATGCAGCAGCACCAGGAGATGTTCGGGCGGGACTACCGCGTAGAAACCGAGAGCCCCCACCCCGACCCCGCGCAACGCGCGTGAACCGGACCTTCCGCACAGCGGGCCGAGACCGGCCGTCATCCAACGTGACGCGGAAGCGCACCCCTATCCCCAGGAGGATGTCGTGAAAGACGACAGGATGACGAGAAGCAGGTCTGGGACGCCGCGGCCGGCGAGGACGTGCTGGCTCTCCTCGTGCGTCGTGCACCCCCCGCCCGCGGAACGTTCGAAGGTGGCGACGACGTCGTGCAGGAACGCCTCGCCGAGGAGAACGCCGTCAAGGAGATGCCGGCGAACCTGGAAGGGATGGACACCGGAGATCCGAGGTTCGTGCCAGTGCTGCTTTCCCTGCGTGACGCCGTCCTGTTGCACGCCCGCGCCGAGGAACGGTGCGAATTCGCCCTGCTACGCCGCAACAGTTCTCCCGGCCCACCTCATGACCATGGCCAAGGCGGTTCGAGCGCCGGAGAAGGTGGCTCCGACTCGTCCTCATCCGGGCGTGGAGAGCGTTGCAGCCAACGTGCCGCTCGGCCCGACGGCCGCCGTGGTGGACCGGACACGCGACGCCATCCGCAAGGGGATGGACAAGGGGATGGACAAGGGGATGGACAAGGGGATGGACAAGGACACCGACCCGGACGCTTCAGGACACCCCCCCCGTCAGCCGGCTGCGCAGTGGATCCAGTGCGCAGCCGACCCTGCCTCCCGCTTACCGGGATATGGCCGACGGGCGAAACCTCCTCGATCCCCGCTCGCTCCCCTCGAAGCTTCCCGTGGGCTCGGGCTCCTCGAGGAGTGCCTCCCGCGCTGGAACTCAAGAGTGCGGGCGGGGGGCGTTCCCTGGCGGGAGCCGGGTAGGCGCTGCCTTGACAGCCCACTGGCTGCGATCACGGCGACGGCGCCGCGACGGTCGCCGAGCGGGCGGAACGAGGTAGGTACATGGGCATGCTCCAGGGGTTGCGATCTCACGGCGGACATCTGTGTGCGATGGCCGGGTTCGCCGGGTATGCGGCCGGCTGGACGGTGCTGCAGCGCCGGAGCGGCCGGCCCCGGCCCCCCTCACCCGGACCCTGGGACCTCGCTCTCCTTGCCACTGCCACGTTCCGGCTGAGTCGGCTGATCGGCAAGGCCACGGTGACTCGGCCCGTTCGTGCCCCGTTCACGCAGGTGGACGGCGCCGGTGCTCCGGCGGAGCTGAATGAGACCCCGCGCGAGGATCCCGGTCGCAGGACGGTGGGCGAGCTGATCAGTTGCCCGTTCTGCCTGAGCGTGTGGATCGTCACCACCTTTACCGGGGCCCGCGCCATCTGGCCCGAAGCCACCCGCACGGTGACCGGCGCCCTGACCGCTCTCACTCTCTCGGACGCCCTGCAGTTCGGGCATTCGGCTCTCTCGGAGCGCGCGGGTCACTGACTCGGCAGCGCTATGCTCGCGTCGTTTGGCGGGGTGACGCAAGGGCAGGCGCAGTTGGCGTGACTTTCTCGAATGCGGAAGCGAGCGGATTCCTTCGGGCCACCAACGGCCTCCCGGCCGCTACGTATGGTGCCGCGCGGGGAGGTGGCCGAGGCCGAGCTGATGGCCCACGCCCGCGAGCGGCTGGCCCACTTCAAGGCCCCGAAGCGGGTGGTGTTCGCCGAGACCCTGCCGCGCAACGCCAGTGGCAAGATCCTCAAGCGTGAACTCCGCGACCGCCCCACGCCGCCGACCGACTGAACTCCCCTCGCGTCGGGACGGTCAGTGAGCGGGTTCTCCGGGATCCGGCGGCGGCGCGTTATCGGTGGTCAGGACCCCGCTGTGGAACAGCCGGCGCCGGGTGAGGTGTTCGTGGACGAGGCGGCCCACGAGGGCTCCGCCGTAGACGACGAAGCCGACGCCGACCAGCCAGGACTGGACGACGAGCAGCGTCCCGAACGGCCCGTACGTGACGGCGTTGGAGGCGATCAGCGGGGAGAACACCAGCTGCGAGAAGACCCGCAGGCCGAGCAGGCCGAGGCTGGTGGCCACCGCGCCCGGCAACAGCGCCCGCCAGCGGACCCGACCGCCCAGCAGGAGCCGCCCCGAGGTCCAGAAGAACAGGCAGGTGCCGACCACGTCGCCGACGGTTCCGAGCGCCGCGCCGACGGCGTCGTCGGAGGGGGCCGGGATGCCGACGAGCAGCGCGAGGTAGCAGACGAGCAGGGCGAGCCAGACGACGTGCCGCCACATGGTGTGCCAGCGGGCGGTCGGCACGTCCCAGACCTTCTCGTACCCGGTCTGCACGGCGGAGCCGAACGTCAGGCCGAACACCGCGAGGGCGGCCAGACCGAAGGCGGTGGTCCGCTCCAGGGCCAGGTCGGCGGCCCCGAACAGCGCCTCCACGCGGGCGCGGGAGGACGCGGTCACCCCGAGGGCCTGCCCCAGCCAGCGGCCGAAGCCCGAGCCGCTGCCGGGCGCCGCAGCCGACACGACCACCAGCAGCGGCACCAGGGTCAGGAACCCGAGCGCCGCGAAGCCCATGGCGCGGTGCATCAGCTCGATCTCCCGGCCGCGGCTCCAGGCCAGCCCGGCGGGGGAGCCCTGGAGCCGGTCGTAGAGCCGCCGCAGGATCGAGGTCACGCCTCATGCACTACCCGGGTCGGCCCGCCCGCTCCCGGCAGCGGCACCGAAATGGGCCCGAAGGGGTGGTTTCGGATGCGCGTCAGCGCGGCGCGGCGGCCTCCCCTCCCTGATCACCGACCTCGCGGAGGTCCTTCAACCGCTTGATCTTGCCGACCGAGCGCTCCAGGGTCTCCGGATCCACCACCTCCACGGCGACGGACACCCCGACGGACTCCTTCACCGCCCGGACCACCTCCGCTGCCGCCGCCTCACGCTGCCCGGCACCGGCTTCGCGGCGTGCCTCCACCCGTACGGTCAGGGCGTCCATCCGGCCCTCACGGGTCAGCCGCAGCTGGAAGTGCGGGGCGAGGGCGGGGGAGCGCAGCAGGATCTCCTCGATCTGGGTCGGGTAGAGGTTCACCCCGCGAAGGATGATCATGTCGTCGCTGCGGCCCGTCACCTTCTCCATGCGTCGGAAGGCCGGTCGGGCCGTCCCGGGCAGTAGCCGCGTCAGGTCCCGGGTGCGGTAGCGGATGATCGGCATGGCCTCCTTGGTGAGGGAAGTGAACACCAGCTCGCCGGTTTCGCCGTCGGGCAGCACCGCCCCGGTCAGGGGGTCCACGACCTCCGGGTAGAAGTGGTCCTCCCAGATGTGCAGGCCGTCCTTGTGGGAGGCGAACTCCTGCGCCACCCCCGGCCCCATCACCTCCGAGAGGCCGTAGATGTCCACCGCGTCGATGCCGAGCCGTTCCTCGATCTCACGGCGCATCTCCTCCGTCCACGGTTCGGCGCCGAAGACGCCCGTCCGCAGGGAGGTCGAGCGCGGGTCGATGCCCTGGCGCTCCATCTCGTCCAGCAGCGTGAGCATGTACGAGGGGGTCACCATGATCACCTCCGGGTGGAAGTCCTGGATGAGCCTGACCTGGCGGTCCGTCATGCCGCCGGAGGCGGGGACGACCGTGCAGCCGAGGCGCTCCGCGCCGTAGTGGGCGCCGAGGCCGCCGGTGAAGAGGCCGTACCCGTAGGCGACGTGGACCAGGTGGCCGGGTCGGGCGCCCGCCGCGCGCAGCGAGCGGGCGACGACATCGGCCCAGGTGGACAGGTCCCCGTCGGTGTAGCCGACCACGGTGGGGCGGCCGGTGGTGCCGCTGGAGGCGTGGATGCGGCGGACCTCGGAGCGGGGTACGGCGAACATCCCGAACGGGTACTGCCCGCGCAGGTCGGCCTTCGTGGTCATCGGGAAGAGGGCCAGGTCGGCGAGGGAGCGGCAGTCGTCGGGATGCAGCCCCGCCGTCTCGAAGGCCTTCCGGTAGAAGGGCACCCGCTCGTACGCGCGGTGCAGGGTCGCGCGCAACCGCTTCAGCTGGAGCGCCGCCAGCTCGTCGGCGCCCAGCCGCTCGCCTTCGTCGTGGAGATCCGCGTACGCCGTCATGTCGTCACCTCACCGAGAACCAACCGAACGTTCATTCGGTAGAGTGCCGGACCCGGCGGGGTAAATCAATGACTCGAACGAGTGATCGTTACGACTTGCTCCAGACCTGCTCCAGACCGGCACCCGACCGGCCCCTGGGCGGCGCCCGTTCGGGCGTCGGCGTACGGTCGAAGGAGGTGCCCCCGCCGGAGGAGGCGCGAAGGGAGGCGACGGGCATGTCCGTCATCGACCCCGCGGTATCGGTGCGGCTCAGCGCGTCCGAAGCGCGCCGGCTCGCCGGATTGCTGGCCGAGGTGGCGCACCTGCTGGAGGACTCCGGTCCGCAGCGGTTCGCCGACGCCCAGGTCGAGACGCTGGGCCGGGGCGCGGGCCGCCCCGAACTCGCCGGCTGGGCCCGCGGCGTCGCGGCCGAACTCCGCGCGCAGGTCTGAACTCCGCCCGCGGTTTCCGATCGCCGACGTCCGATGCGCGCGCCGCGGCCACGGACGCCGGTCGGGTGGGCGCCGGGGCCGGTCACCCGCCGCCCGCCCACGCGCCACTTCGCGCACACCGGGGGGCCCGCAGGGCGGGATCGCCCCCGGGCCCGTGTCGTGCGTGGAGCCGCCGTCGGTTCGGCGCGCCGGCGGGCCGCTCAGCCCGCCGCGTCCGCCTCCGTCGCCACCGTCTTCGCCCAGCGGTAGTCCGCCTTGCCGCTCGGCGAACGCTGGATCGCGTCGGCGATGACCAACTGGCGCGGGATCTTGTACCCCGCCAGCCGGGTCCGGCAGTGGCTCTGGATCGCGTCCAGTGTCGGCTCCGCCGCCCCGGCCCGTACCTGCACCACCGCGGCGACGTGACTGCCCCAGGTCGGGTCCGGGACGCCCGCGACGAGCGCGTCGTACACGTCCGGATGCGACTTCAGCGCCTGCTCGACCTCCTCCGGGTACACCTTTTCGCCGCCCGTGTTGATGCACTGCGAACCACGGCCCAGGACCGTGACGATGCCCGCCTCGTCGACCGTCGCCATGTCGCCGAGCAGCACCCACCGCTCGTCCCCCTTGCGGAAGAAGGTCTCGGCGGTCTTCGCCGGGTCGTTGTAGTAGCCGAGCGGGACGTGTCCGCGCTGCGCGAGCCGGCCCGGAACCCCCACGGCCACCCGCTCGTACGTCACCGGATCCACCACCCGCGTACGGTCGTTGACCTCCAGCCGGAAGCCCCGCTCGGGTCCGGAGTCGTTCGTCGCCTTGCCGTTGGAACCGGACTCCGACGACCCGAAGTTGTTCAGCAGCATCGCGTTCGGCACCAGGCGCTGGAACTCGGCGCGCACCGTCTCCGACATGATCGCCCCGGACGAGGAGACGCTGAACAGCGAGGACAGGTCAGTCCCCGCCAAGGGCCCGTTGAGGGCGTCGATGAGCGGCCGCAACATCGCGTCGCCCACCAGCGACACGCTCGACACCTTCTCCTTCTCGATGGTGCGCAGCACCTCCTCCGGGACGTACTTGCGGTGGATGACCACCCGCTGCCCGTAGTTGAAGGCGATGAACGAGGTCAACGTCGAGGTGCCGTGCATCAACGGAGGGGCAGGGAAGAAGGTGAGGCCGGCGCCGCGCGAGGCGACCCGCTCGGCCAATTCCTCCGGCCGCTTCACGGGTTCCCCGGTCGGCTCGCCACCGAACAGCCCGGCGAAGAACAGGTCCTCGGCCCGCCACATGACGCCCTTGGGCATCCCGGTCGTACCGCCGGTGTAGATGATGAACAGGTCGTCGGCGCTGCGCGCCGGGAATCCGCGGTCAGGGGAGCCGGCCGCCTCCGCGTCCCGGTACGCGACGGGCTCGATCGTCGGCCGCGGGGCCCCCGCGGGCGCCTCCCCGACCCGGACCAGGTGGCGCAGCTTCGGCGTCTGCGGCAGGGCGGCGGCGACCCGCTCCGTGAACTCGCCCTCGAAGACGAGGGCGGCGAGGTCCGCGTCGTTGTAGAGGTAGACCAGTTCCTCCTCCACGTACCGGTAGTTGACGTTCACCGGCACCAGGCGGGCCTTGAGGCAGGCCAGGACGGTCTGCAGGTACTCGACGCCGTTGTACATGTGCAGGCCCAGGTGCTCGCCGGCCTCCAGCCCGCTGTCCAGCAGGTGGTGGGCGACGCGGTTGGCCGCCGCGTCCAGTTCGGCGTAGGTGAGCCGACGCTCCGCGCCGGTCCCCGGGTGGTCCACGTACACGAGGGCCTCGCGGTCCGGGACCACGTCCACGACCGACTCGAACAGGTCGGCAAGGTTGTACTCCACCGTTCCTCCTGACCCTGGTGACATCTGGTGCCGGGCCCGTTCCCGGGCCCGTGCCGGTCCGCTTCGGCGGTCATTACAGCGCCGCCGCACGGAAGTGGGAAGGGAGTCGCCCAAGAAAACTGACTGAGTGTCAGAAAACTATTGAACTGCACCCGCCCCTACTGCAACCTGTTCTAGGTCTTGAGACGGGAGGACGGCAATGGGTGGGACGGAACACCTCACAGTGGAACGCCACGGCGCCACACTGGTGCTCACCATGAACAGACCGGAAGCGAAGAACGCGCTCTCGCTGCCGCTGCTGGTGGGGCTGTACGACGGCTGGTTGGAGGCGGACGCGGACGACACGATCCGCTCGGTGGTGCTGACCGGGGCGGGCGGGGACTTCTGCGCCGGCATGGACCTCAAGGCCCTGGCCGGCAAGGGCATGGACGGCGACCAGTACCGCGACCGGCTCAAAGCCGATCCGGACCTGCACTGGAAGGCGATGCTCCGCCACCACCGGCCGCGCAAACCGGTGATCGCGGCCGTCGAGGGGTACTGCGTCGCCGGCGGCACCGAGATCCTCCAGGGCACCGACATCAGGGTCGCCGGCGCCGGGGCCACCTTCGGACTCTTCGAGGTCAAGCGCGGCCTGTTCCCGATCGGCGGCTCGACGGTGCGGCTGCCCCGGCAGATCCCGCGCACCCACGCCCTGGAGATGTTGCTGACCGGCCGCCCCTACCCGGCGGAGGAAGCCGCTCGGATCGGGCTGATCGGACGGGTCGTGCCCGACGGGACCGCCCTGGAGGCGGCCCTGGAGATCGCCGAACGGATCAACGCGTGCGGGCCCCTCGCCGTCGAGGCCGTCAAGGCATCCGTCTACGAGAGCGCCGAACTGACGGAGACGGAGGGCCTCGCGGCCGAACTCGTCCGGGGCTGGCCGGTCTTCGACACGGCCGACGCGAAGGAAGGGGCCCGGGCCTTCGCCGAGAAGCGCCCGCCGGTGTACCGCCGCGCCTGACCGTCCGACCCGCGCTTCCCCCGCGCCCTTCCCTCCCCGCCCGACCCGTTCCGGAGAATCGGAGACCCCCATGACAGCCGCCGCGTCCCCACCCGAGGTGCTGCGCGCGCCCCTCGTCGTAGAGTTCCCCTTCACCCGGTCCCTCGGCCCCGTCCAGAGCGCCTTCCTCACCGGGCTGCGCGAGGGCGTCGTCCTCGGGGTGCGGACCTCGGACGGCAGGGTGATGGTGCCGCCGACCGAGTACGACCCCGTCACCGCCGAGGAGATCCGCGAACTGGTCGAGGTCGGCGCCACCGGCACCGTCACCACCTGGGCCTGGAACGGCGAACCCCGCCCGCAGCAGCCCCTGGCCACCCCGTTCGCCTGGGTCCTCGTCCGGCTCGACGGCGCCGACACGGCGATCCTGCACGCCCTCGACGCCCCCGGTCCCGACGCCGTCACCACCGGCATGCGCGTCCGCGTCCGTTGGGCGGAGCGGCGGACCGGCGCCATCACCGACATCGCCTGCTTCGAACCCGCCGAGGGCCCGGCCGAGCTTCCGGACGGCGCCCCCACCGAAGGCCGCCGCGCCACCCCCCACGACGGGCTCTTCGACGACGCCGTCACCGGCATCGTCGCCGAGGCCCGCCTGGACTACACGTACAGCCCCGGCCGCGCCCAGACCGCCTACATCGCCGCCCTCTCCGAGCGCAGGACCGTCGGCGAGCGCTGCCCCTCCTGCCGCAAGGTGTACGTCCCGCCGCGCGGCGCCTGCCCCACCTGCGGGGTCGCGACCACCGACCGGGTCGAGGTCGGCCCGGCCGGCACGGTCACCACGTACTGCATCGTCAACATCAAAGCCAAGAATCTCGACATCGAAGTCCCCTACGTCTACGCCCACATCGCCCTCGACGGCGCCGACCTCGCCCTCCACGGCCGGATCGGCGGCATCCCGTACGACCGGGTCCGCATGGGCCTGCGCGTCGAACCGGTGTGGAGGGAAGACGGCGGTCACCCCGACCACTACCGCCCCACGGGTGAGCCGGACGCGGACTACGACGCGTACAAGGAGCTCATCTGATGCCCGCCCAGCCGAGCACACCGAGCACACCGAGCACGCCGAGCAAGCCGAGCACGCCCAGCACGCAGGGGCCCCGGCGGGCGCAGCGGTACGCCCGCGAGGTGGCCGTCGTCGCCTTCGCGCAGAGCGACCACCGCCGCCGCACCGACGAGCTCAGCGAAGTCGAGATGGTCATGCCGGTCCTCCACCAGGTGCTCGCCGCCACCGGCCTCAAGGCCGGCGAGATCGGCTTCACCTGCTCCGGCTCCAGTGACTACCTCGCCGGCCGGGCCTTCTCCTTCACCATGACCCTCGACGGGGTCGGCGCCTGGCCCCCGATCTCCGAGTCGCACGTCGAGATGGACGGCGCCTGGGCCCTCTACGAGGCCTGGGTCAAGATCCAGACCGGCGAGGCGGACACCGCGCTCGTGTACTCGTACGGGAAGTCCTCCCCGGGCCCGCTGCGCGACGTCCTCACCCGCCAGCTCGACCCCTACTACCTCGCCCCGCTCTGGCCCGACTCCGTGGCCCTGGCCGCCCTCCAGGCCCGGGCGCTGATCGACGCGGGCGAGACCGACGAGGCCGCCCTGGCCGCCATCGCCGCCCGCAGCCGGACCGCCGCCGCGGCCAACCCGCACGCCCAGCTCACCGGCGAGGTCCCGCCGGGCGACTACCAGGTGGCGCCGCTGCGCACCGGCGACTGCCCGCCCATCGGCGACGGCGCCGCCGCCGTGATCCTGGCGGCGGGCGACGTGGCCCGGCGGCTCTGCGAACGCCCCGCCTGGATCACCGGCATCGACCACCGCATCGAGGCCCACGGACTCGGCCTGCGCGACCTCACCGACTCCCCGTCCACCCGGCTCGCCGCCGAACGCGCCGGGGTCTTCGAGGCTCCCGTCGACACGGCGGAACTCCACGCGCCGTTCTCCTCCCAGGAAGTCGTGCTCCGCAAGGCCCTCGGGCTCGGCGACTCCGTCGACGTCAACCCCTCGGGCGGCCCGCTCGCCGCCAACCCGGTCATGGCCGCCGGCCTGATCCGGATCGGCGAGGCCGCCGCCCGGATCCACCGCGGCGCGTCCGACCGGGCCGTCGCCCACGCCACCTCCGGACCCTGCCTCCAGCAGAACCTGGTCGCGGTCCTGGAAGGAGACCCCCGTTGAGTACGACGCGCACGACGGGCAAGGAGCCGGTGGCCGTCGTCGGCATCGGCCAGACCAAGCACGTGGCCGCCCGCCACGACGTCTCCATCGCCGGACTGGTCCGCGAGGCCGCGACCCGCGCCCTCGCGGACGCCGAACTGACCTGGTCCGACATCGACGCGGTCGTCATCGGCAAGGCCCCCGACTTCTTCGAGGGGGTGATGATGCCCGAGCTGTACCTCGCGGACGCCCTCGGCGCGGTCGGCAAACCGATGCTCCGCGTGCACACGGCGGGCTCCGTCGGCGGCTCGACCGCCCTCGTCGCCTCCAACCTGGTCGCCGCCCGCGTCCACCGGACCGTCCTCACCCTCGCCTTCGAGAAGCAGTCCGAGTCCAACGCCATGTGGGGCCTGTCCCTGCCCGTCCCCTTCCAGCAACCGCTGCTGGCCGGCGCGGGCGGGTTCTTCGCCCCCCACGTGCGCGCGTACATGCGGCGCACCGGCGCGCCCGACGCGGTCGGCTCGCTCGTCGCCTACAAGGACCGGCGCAACGCGCTGAAGAACCCGTACGCCCACCTGCACGAGCACGACATCACCCTGGAGAAGGTCCGGGCCTCGCCGATGCTGTGGGACCCGATCCGCTACTCGGAGACCTGCCCGTCCTCCGACGGAGCCTGCGCGATGATCCTCACCGACCGGGCGGGCGCGGCCCGTTCGCCGCACCCGCCGGCCTGGCTGCACGGCGGCGCCATGCGCAGCGAGCCGACCCTGTTCGCGGGCAAGGACTTCGTCTCCCCGCAGGCCGGCAAGGACTGCGCGGCCGACGTCTACCGGCAGGCCGGGATCACCGACCCGCGGCGGGAGATCGACGCGGTGGAGATGTACGTCCCGTTCTCCTGGTACGAGCCGATGTGGCTGGAGAACCTCGGCTTCGCGCAGGAGGGCGAGGGCTGGAAGCTCACCGAGGCCGGGGTCACCGAACTCGACGGGGACCTCCCCGTGAACCCGTCGGGCGGGGTCCTGTCCACCAATCCGATCGGCGCCTCCGGCATGATCCGCTTCGCGGAGGCGGCGCTCCAGGTCCGCGGCCGGGCCGGGGAGCACCAAGTGCCCGACGCCCGCCGGGCGATGGGCCACGCGTACGGCGGCGGCGCGCAGTTCTTCGCGATGTGGCTGGTGGGGTCCGAGCCCCCGAACTCCTGACCGCACCGGCGGAGCGGGCCTGTCGGCGGTCGGTGATGGCCGGCGGGTCGCCTCCCGGTGGCCGCGCGACGGCGGACCGCGGCCCGGTCACCGGGTTCCGCGGGCGGCCTGTGCGGCACCCGCGGCGGTCGCTACCCTGGGCGGCCGGACGACGTACCGGGAGGAGCACGCACGTGGCCGAGAGCATGACTTCGCGACCCCTCGCAGGCTGGGGCAGGCCCGATCTCGATCTCAGCGGCGCGGACTGGCGGCCGGGCGGCCGAGGGGTGGGCGACGTACAGATCGCCTTCGTCGAGGGGTTCATCGCGATGCGCGACAGGGAGCGCCCCGAAGCCCGCTCGGTGATCTTCGCGCCGGACGAGTGGCGCAAGTTCGTCGTCCAGGCGGGCGTCGGCCGCTTCGGCCCGACCTGATCCGGAGCACGGCCGTGGCCCCGCGAGCGGAATCCGCCGCTCCCGGGGCCCGCCCGAGCCCGGCGCGGCGCGGTCTTCCTCTACGAGGACACCCGGGCCGGGGGCGGCGACGGGCGCAGCCGTTCCACCAGGAGCGGCCACCCCACGGCCGGCACCAGCGTCCACATCAGCCGGCCGCGTGCTTCTGGATGTAGGCGAGCGCGAAGGCCCACGCCTTGTCCTCGCGCACCCCGTGCACCGAGGCCGCCGTCACCGCCATGCCGAACATCGGCGTGCCGTTCCCCCGGCTCGTTCGCCACCGGGGCGACGGATTCGGTCATATCGGGATGATAGGTAGGGTGGTCGGATGAGCGGAGAGAGCGACCTGCGCAGACTGTTGAGCGGCATGCGACCCGAACTGAACGACGGGCGGTACGTCTTCTGCACCCTGCCCACCTCCACGCGCGCACCCGAGGGCCTCACTCCCGTCGCCACCGTCCTGGAGCCCGAGGGCCTCACCCTGGTCCTGCGCCAGGAGGACGCCGACGCGGCCGGACTCGCCTACGACTGGACGGCCGGCTGGATCACCCTGCGGATCCATTCCGCCCTGGACGCCGTCGGCCTGACCGGAGCCTTCGCCGCCGAACTGGCCGCCCACGGACTCAGCTGCAACGTGATCGCCGGCCACCACCACGACCACCTGTTCGTGGCCGCCGACCGGGCCGCCGAAGCGGTCGCCGTACTGGAGGAACTCGCCACGCGTTCGGCGCGATGGTGAAATCCGGAAAACATTCCGATCTTTCCCGAGCTCAGGCCCTCCCCCGGCGCACGCGCGGGCGTACGCTGATCCTCCGAACAGGCCTGGGGGGTACCAGCCATGACGGACCGCCGGACCCGGACGCGGCGCACCATCTTCGAACGCGAAGCGGAACTTGTCGCCGTCGACGAGGCCCTCGACCGGCTCACCGACTCCGGACCGGACGCGGGCGGCGCCCTGCTCGCCCTCTCCGGCCCGGCCGGCCTCGGCAAGACGACCCTGCTCGCCGAAGTGCGCCGCCGCGCGCTCGCCCGTGACTGCACCCTGCTCGCCGCCCGCGGCGGGGAACAGGAGCAGAGCCAGCCCTTCCACGTCGCCCGCCAGCTCATCCAGCCCCAGTTGGCCGGCCGCTCCGAAGCCGCCCTGCGCGACGCCCTCGGCAGCTGGTACGCCATCGTCGGCCCCGCCCTCGGCCTGTGCGCCCCCGAGGGCGCCCCGCCCGACCCCCAGGGCCTGCGCGACGGACTCGACTGGGTCCTGACCCACCTCACCGTCCAGCGCGCCCCCGTCGTCCTCGTCCTCGACGACGCCCACTGGGCCGACGCCGAATCCCTGAGCTGGCTCGCCGCCTTCGCCCCGCGCGCCGAGCACCTTTCGCTGCTCCTCGTCGTCGCCTACCGCCCCGACGAACTGCCCGCGCACGCCGAGTCCTTCCGGACCCTCCCCGGCCGGGCCGGACAGCGCCCCCTGACCCTGGCCCCGCTCAGCGCCGCCGCCGTCACCACCCTCGTCCGCGAGGCCGTCGGGGAGCACGCCGACGACGCCTTCTGCCAGGAGGCCTGGACCGTCACCACCGGCAACCCCTTCGAAGCCGTCGAACTCACGGCCAAGGTCCGCGACAAGGGCCTCGCCCCGGTCGAGGCCAGCGCCCCGCTGCTGCGCGACCTCGTCGCCGCACAGCGCGGCAGCGGCCTCGTCGCCCGCCTGCACAACCTCGGGCCCTCCACCGTGCGCTTCGCCTGGGCCTGCTCCGTCCTCGGCACCGCCATCCCGCAACGCATCGCCGCCCGCGTCGCGGGCCTCGGCGCCGAAGAGGCCGCCGACGCCACCCAACGACTGCGCGACGCCCGCATCCTGTCCGCGGCCCCCGAAGGCGAGCACGTCGGACTGGAGTTCGTCCACCCCCTCATCGCCACCGCCATCTACCGCGGCATACCCGACGCCCTGCGCGTCGCCCTCCACGGCAAGACCGCCTCCGCCGTCGTCGACGCCGGGCTCGGCTCCTCCGCCGCCGCCCGCCACCTGCTGGAAACCCAGCCGGAGAACGACCCCTGGGTGGTGCGCACCCTGCGCGAGGCCGCCGCCGACAACCTCCGGGCCGGCGCCCCCGAGGCCGCCCGTCGCCAACTCGCCCGCGCCCTCCAGGAACCCCCGGACTTCGACGAACGCGCCGCCGTGCTCTACGAACTGGGCTGCGCCTCCCTGCTGACCGAACCCGCGAACACCGTCAACCACCTGCGGGCGGCCCTCGCCGAGCCCTTCGACGACCCCGCCCTGCGGCAGGGCATCGTCATCCGCCTCGCCCAGGTCCTCTCCCACAGCGACCTGCTGTCCGAGGCCTCCGAACTCCTCGCCCGGGAGATCCCGCACACCCAGGACGCCCGCGCCCGACTGCGCCTGCAGTCCGAACAGTTCATGTGGGACGCCTTCAACGCCGCCGAACCCGACTCCCCGGCCCGCTCCCGCCGGCTCACCAAACTCGCCGAGCACCTCACCGGCCGCGACCTCACCGAGCGCTACATCATCGGGCTGCGCGCCTGGGACGCCTGCCTGCGCGGCGAACCCGTCGAGGTGGTCCTGCACCACGCGGACCGCGTGCTGGAGGAGCACTTCAGCTGGGCCTACGAGGACCGCGGCTTCGAGGTCCCCGTCCTGACCGCCATGGTCCACATGTACGCCGACCGGCCCGGCCGCACCGAGGAACTCTTCGAAGCGGGCACCGCCGAGTTCGAACGCCAGGGCTGGTACGGCGCCCACCTCTCCTTCGCGCACAGCCTGCGCGGCTACGTCCGCTACCGCCGCGGCCGGCTCGAAGAGGCCGAGGAACTGGCCCGCACCGGCCTGCGGCTCGCCGAACGCGTGGGCCGTCGTACGCCCGTGCACTGGTACGCCATCGCCATCCTCGTCACCACCCTCATCGCCCGCGGCCGGACCGACGAAGCCTGGGAACTGGCCCACGACCACGACTACGGGGAACCCTTCCCGGCCGCCGTGGTCTTCCCCGACTCCCAGACCGTGTACGCCGAACTGCTGCTCGCCCGCGGCGACCGCAAGGCCGCCGCCGCCGAACTCGAAGCCGTGGACCGACGGCTCACCCCGCGCGGCATCCAGAACCCGTCCTGGTGCCCCTGGCAGCTGCACCTGGCCCGGGCGGTCGCACCCGAGGACCCGGCCGGGGCCCGGGCGCTGGCCGCCGAGGCCCTGCGCCGGGCCCGCGCCTTCGGGGCCCCCTCCGGCATCGGGCAGGCCCTGCGGGTCTCGGCCGAGGTCGCCGCCCCGCAGGACCGGTTGCCGCTGCTGCGGGAGGCGGTCACCCTGCTGGCGGCCTCCCCGGCCGGCTACGAACTGGCCCTCGCGTTGGCCGCGCTCGGCACCGAACTCCAGGACCGGGCCGTCCTCACCCGCGCGCTCCTCACCAGCCGCGAATGCGGCGCGGACGCCCTCACCGCCACCCTCGCGAGCCGGCTGCTCACCCTCGGTGGGGAGCTGCCCTGCGGTTCCTCCTGGGAGGACGAGCCGACCCCGGAGGAACTGAGCGCCGCCGAAGCCGTGATCGAGGGCGTCCCCTCCCAGGCCGGCCCCGAACTCTCCGCCGTCTGCCGCAAGCTGGGCACCGACCCGGCCGGCCTCGCGGACGCGCTCGCCTCCTTCGCCCGCGGCGCGGGGTGAGCCACCCCGGCGCTGACGGGGGCCGCCCACCCGGACCGCACCCTCCGTCGCGCGGCCGGCACCCGAGGAGGGCGCCCGACCGGCCCCGGGAACGCCATTCCCGCCCCACCCGTGCACACCGGTCCCCGCAGGTCCGGGCCGCCGCCGGGCCCGGCGGCGCGAGCGCCCGTCTCCGGTAAGGAGCGGATTCCTCCGAAGGTCCGTACCCGCAGATCCGCGACCCCCGGGGCCCGGCCGGGCCCCGGGGCCCCCGCGCCGGAAAACGCGCGCGGCCACGTACCATGGCGGCATGTCCTTCCTCCGCCGCCACCGCGCCGCCACACCCGCCGGCCCGGACTTCGACGTCCTGGCCATGGACCCGGGGGACTGGCCGGGCAACCTCGGGGCCGGGCTGCTCCCCGCCCCCGACGGCAGCTGCCAGGGCGTCTTCCTGCGCTACGACCTGTTCGGCGGCCGCGGCCCCGCGATGATCATCGGCAACCTCCCCGAGGGGTCCCCGGCCCGGGACCTCGCCGAGGGCGAGGTCCCCTTCGAGGTGGCCCAGCTCCTCGACGCCCTCGAGAACGAGGAGGAGGTGGAGGTCACCGGCTCGGAGGACTGCCCCGTCATGCAGGGCGACAACCTCCTCATCGTCCGCAAGGTCAAGCTCTCCGAGAGTCGGATCTCCTGCGTGCAGTTCGACCGCAGCGACAACGTCCTCGTGACCATCGCCAGCTGGGACCGGCCGATCACCGACGACCTGTACGCGCTGCTCAAGCCGCTCCCCGCCGAGCTGTTCCAGCAGGGCTGAGCCCGCCGGAACCGCACGGTGCGAGGGTCGCGGCGGCCCGGTCCGCGTCAGGCGTCCGCGATGTCGTTCGCCGCCACCCAGCCGAACGTCATCGCGGGCCCGATCGTCGATCCGGCGCCCGCGTAGCTGTGGCCCATGACCGCCGCGCTCGCGTTGCCCGCCGCCCACAGACCGCGGATCACCGAGCCGTCCGGGCGCAGCGCCCGGGCCCGTGCGTCCGTCACGATGCCGCCCTTCGTCCCCAGGTCACCGGGCACGATCCTGAACGCGTAGAACGGCGGCACCCAGACCGGCGCCAGGCACGAGTTCGGGTGCACGTTCGGGTCCGTGTAGTAGTGGTCGTACGCCGTGTCACCCCGGTGGTGGTCGGCGTCGGTGCCGTTCCACGCCTGGGCGTTGAACCGGTTCAGCGTCGCCCGCAGCGCGCCGGCCGGCACCCCGATCTGGCCGGCGAGGGCGTCCCAGGTCCACGCCTTCTTCGCCGCTCCCGCCTCGTACCAGGAGTCCGGGAAGGGCAGGGTCGGCAGGATGTCCTTGAACAGGTACTTGTTGCGGTAGTGCTGGTCCACGATCAGCCAGGCGGGGATGTGCGAACCGGCCGCGCCGCGGTCCTTGTCGTACATGACGTGCACCACGTCGCTGTACGGGGCCGCCTCGTTCACGAACCGGGCCCCCGCCCGGTTGACGATCAAGCCGCCGGGCAGCGTCCGCTCCGCCAGACAGAAGTACGGTTCCCCGGGCAGCGGGATCGACGGTCCCCACCAGGCGTCCTCCATCAACGCCAGCCCGGCCCCGGCCCGTTGGCCCGCGCGGATGCCGTCGCCGGTGTTCTCCTTGGCGCCGACGGACCACTGGGAGCCGATCGGCTGCTGCTGGTACTGCTCCCGCATCTGCGCGTTGTGTTCGAAGCCGCCGGAGCCGATCACCACCCCCTTGCGGGCGCGCACCACGCCCCGTGCGCCCGCCTTCTCCACCACCACGCCCGTGACCGCGTCGCCCTCCTGGACGAGGTCCACCAGCGGGCTGTTCAGCCACACCGGAACCCCCGCCCGCTGCAGCCCGGCGCGCAGCCCGGCGGCAAGCGCCTGCCCCATCGTGAGCGGCTTCTCCCCGCGCAGGGCCGCCGCCGTGCCGCGCGCCAGGCACTCGGCGGACACCGCGAGCCCCCTCGCGCTGACCGCCGCGAGGTTGAGCCACTTGTAGTCCTGGCTGAACACGACCATCCCGGCGGGCACCGGCATGTACGCCGGGTTCAGGTGCGCCAGCTCGGAGCCCAGGACGTTCCCGTCGATCTGGTCGGGCTCGATGGAGCGGCCGTTCGGCAAACCGCCCGGCAGGTTGGGGTAGTAGTCGCTGTAGCCGTCCATGAAGCGGAACCGCAGCGGACTGTTGGCCATGACGAAGTCCAGCATCCGGGGCCCGTTCGCGAGGAACGCCTGCTGCCGGTCGGCCGGCACGTCGGGGCCCACCACCGCCGCGAGGTACGTCGCCGCCTTCTGCGGGGTGTCCGGCACCCCGGCGCCCAGGATCACCGAGTTGTTCGGCAGCCATATCCCGGCGCCGGAGCGGGCCGCCGAACCGCCGAAGGTCGGCGCCTTCTCGACGACCAGGACGCTCAGGCCCCGCTTCGCGGCGGTCAGGGCGGCCGTCATCCCGGCGGCCCCCGACCCGACCACGACGACGTCGTACTCGCCGAGCGGCGCCCCGTCGGCCCGCGCGGTCCCCGGCAGGACGGTGGCGGCGAGCACCCCCGCGCCCGTCCCGGCGAGGACGGTCCGGCGGGAGGGCAGGGAGGGCGGGGACGGCAGGGAGGGCGAGGCGGTGCGGGAGGGCAGGGAAGGGGCGGGGCTTTCGGTCATGGGCGGGCTCCAGCGGGAGGGGAGGAGGGCGGCTCCAGCATTTCTGATGCTGAGTCAGAAAAGGTGTTAGGGGGATCATGTGATGTCAAGGGATGCGCCGCCGCCGGCGCCCCCGACCGTCGGAAATCGGGGGAGTGGTACGAGTGAACGCGGCCCCGCTCAGCGGGAGTCGGCGGTGAACGGCCCGCCGGCGCCGAAGACGGCGCGGGCGAAGCGCTCCCCGATGAGGCGGTGCGTGGCGGCGTCGGGATGGAGGTCGTCGGGCATCGGCAGCGCGGCCTCGTCGGCCTCGCCGTAGAGGGCGAGCCCGTCGAGGTGGTGCAGGTGCGGGTCCTCGGAGGCCCGTTGCCGGACGATCCGGGCGAGTTCCTCCCGGACGACCCGCAGCGTCAACTTTCCGGCGGCGACCTCGGCGGGATCACCCGCGGCCGTGAACCGAAGGCGCCCCTCGGTCGCCCCCTCGACGTTCATGGCGCTGGGACCCGGAGTGCGCTCGTGGAGGGCGCAATGGAGCGGCGACACGACGAGCAGCGGGGTCGAGGGGTGCGATCGAGCTTCCGTGGTGCAGCCACACCCTGCGGCCGGTCGGGGGCGGGGTCCGGACGGGGGCGTCGGTGCGCAGGGCGACGAGGCGGGTGCTCTCGTCGTACGGCAGCCAGATCTCCACGTCCTTGTCGGCGCCGCTCAACCCGTCGAACCGCAGGGTCGCCATCAGGCCGGGTCGGGTCACCGCGGTCCCGGCGGCCATGTCGATGGTGAGGACGTCGCCGTGGGGTGCGCGGGCCGTGCCCGCGAGCCGGCCGTTCACGAGCAGCTCGTACACGCCGTCGGGAGCGGGTGCGATGCCCGGGTGGACGCGTTTGGTGGCGACCACGTCCAGTTCGACGGTCGTGGCCCGGGTGCGGAAGACGATCCGCACACCGGACGGCTGCGCCTCCGCGAGGGCGGGCCCGCCGACCGGGATCTGCAGCCGGGCCCGCGGGGGCAGCCGGTGCGGGAGCACGCCGCGTTCGGTGTGTTCCAAGTCGATTGCGCCGCGCAGCAGTTCAGCGGTGACGGGGGTGGTGGTCCAGCCGGCTCGTCCGTTCATGTCCCGCTCACTTCGGTCAGGGGGGTGGTGGGCCAGTGGCGCAGCAGTACGTCGAGCGCGTCGAGGATCTCCGTCCAGCTCTCCCGGGATTCCGGCGCGCTGTGGTCGAAGCCGCCGGCGCCTTCCAAGGTCACGAAGCCGCTGAACACGCTGCCCAGCAGGCGCACCGCGTGCGTCTCGTACGGCTCGGCCAGACCGTACCCGCGCAGCACCGAGCGGATCAGTCGCGCGTGCCGGACGGCGGCGCCGGCCGCGGCGGAGTCCGGGTCGAGCGGGCAACGGGCAGCCACGAAGCGGCCGGGGTGGGCGAGGGCGTAGTCGCGGTAGGCGTGGGCGAAGGCGGTCAGGGCGTCCTTGCCGGCCCGGCCGGCCACGGCGTCCGCGGCCCGGTCGGCGAGCTCCTCCAGGGCGAGCCCGGCGATCCGGGTCCTCAGGTCGTGGGCGTTGCGCACGTGCGAGTACAGGCTCGCGGTCCTGACCCCGAAGCGGCGGGCGAGTTCCGCGGGGGTCGCCTGCTCGAAGCCGATCTCGTCGGCCAGCTCGGCTCCCGCCCGGACCAGGCGTTCCGTGGTCAGTCCCACCCGTTCCGCCCGCGCCGCCATGTCCGACCTCCGCTTCCGCGCCACCGCTCGCCGACAGCGCCTATCGACATTATGTGTTTGCCTAATTCGTTTAGGCAACTTAGCGTGTCGGTCATGAAGCCGCTGACCGAGCAAGAGATCCGCACCGCCTTCGTGAACTGCACCAAGGGTGAGGCGAAGCGCCTGTCGATCCCCCGTGACCTGGCCGAGCGGCCTTGGGAGGACCTCGACTTCCTGGGATGGCGCGACCCCCAGGCCCCCGACCGCGCCTACCTCGTCACGCTGCTCGACGACCGGCCCGTCGGTGTCCAGCTGCGCGCCTCGACGGGCGGCGGCGCGGGGCAGGCGCGGCGCAGCATGTGCACGCTCTGCCTGACCACCCACACCGGCGGCGTGTCCCTGCTCGTGGCGCCCAAGGCGGGCAAGGCCGGCCAGCAGGGCAACTCGGTGGGCGTCTACATGTGCGACGACCTCGCCTGCTCGCTCTACCTGCGGGGCCGCAAGGACGCGGGCGTCGGCGGCCGGCTCCAGGAGTCGCTCACGCGGGAGGAGAAGATCGCCCGGACCGAGGCGAACCTCGCCGCGTTCCTCGCCAAGGTCACCGACTGAGGCGAGGTCGCCGACCGGGCCCGCGCGCACGCACGCGATCCCGTGCCCGCACACGGGGTGCGGGACACGGGATCGCGGCTGGATCCGGGGCGCCGGGTCAGCGCGTGCCGACCGCCGCGCGGACGGCCCTGCGGGCCATGCCGGCGTCGTCGTGCAGTCGGCGCAGCAACAGGCGCTGCTCCTCGCCCGAGGACAGGGCCCCCACCGGCAGCGGCCGGCTCGGGGCCGTCGCCACCATCGAGCGCTGCACCGCCGTCTCCGACATCCGGATCTCCCGGGTCAGCACCAGCATCAGGTTGACCAGGAAGGCGTCCCGGGACGCCGGGCCGGCCGACTGGGCCAGCCGACTGATCTGGCTGCGCGCCGCGGGGGCGTCGCCCAGTACGGTCCACAGGGTGGCCAGGTCGTAGCCCGGCAGGTACCAGCCCGCGTGCTCCCAGTCGAGCAGCACCGGCCCGGCCGGGGACAGCAACAGGTTCGAGAGCAGGGCGTCACCGTGGTTGAACTGCCAGGGGGTGCTCGCCGGCCGGAGCCCGTGCAGCAGCTTCTGCAGGTCCCCGAAGTCCCGGTCGGTCAGCAGACCCAACTGGTGGTCCCGCGCGATGCGCCGCGCGTAGTCCACCGGCTGCCCGAACAGCTCCGTCGGCGGCCGCCACTGGTTCACCCGGCACACCGCGCCCAACGCGGCCCGTACATCGGCCCGCGGCGGGGCCTCCACGGGGTGCCGCTGGAGCGCCGCCACCCGGCCCGCCATCCGCTCGACCACCAGGACGCAGTTCTCGGGATCCGCGGCGATCAGCCGGGGCACCCGGACCGGCGGGCGGTGCCGGACGAACGTCCGGTACGTCGCTATTTCGTGCCGGTACCGCTCGCGCCACTCGGGCGAGTGATCCAGTAATACCTTCGCCACCGCGGTCATCCGTCCGGTCGTCCCGACCAGCAGGACCGACCGTCCGCTGCGCCGCAGCACCTGGACGGGAGTGAACTCCGGACAGATCCGCTGCACCGACGCGAGCGCGGTGCGCAACTGCGCGCCCTGCGGCCCCGACAGGTCGATCCGTCCGCTGAGCGGCTGTGACCCGGCCCCCGGCATCCGCCGGGCCCGCAGGGCGCCCTGCGCCGGGGCCGTGGGACGAGCGGGATCGAGGTAGGGGCCGCCGCCCGCCTGGAGCGTGCGGTGCGGCCGGACCGGGGCGGACACGGAGGACGTGGCTGCGTACATGGCGTTTACGGTTCCCTTCGTGCGCCGACGAGTTGCGTACGCCACCCCGCCGATCCCGGCTTCACCCTGGGGAGTTCCGCCGGTGACCGGGTCGGGGAGGCGCATTCCTACCTGACACCGGGTGGCCCATGGCGAACCATCGGGCGTGCCCTGGCGAAGCCTGGCGAATAGTCGCTGGGCATCTGACGGGGGGCTACTGTCAACTCAGCCGAGAACCTGGGGGCTTGACGTGAGCAAGGGACCAAACACCCGTCTGAACGACCTGTTCGGCCTGGCCGGCTGGTCGAAGGGCGAACTCGCGAGGATGGTCAACAGGCAGGCGGCCTCCATGGGCCACCACCAGTTGGCGACCGACACCTCGCGGGTGCGGCGCTGGATCGACATGGGGGAGACCCCGCGCGAACCGGTTCCCACGGTACTGGCAGCCCTGTTCACCGAGCGGCTCGGTCGTGTCGTGACCATCGAGGACCTCGGGTTCGTACGGCAACGGCGCGCCACGAAACGGCAGCCGGACGGGGCGAAGGAGAACCCCGACGGAGTGCCCTGGGCGCCCGAACGCACAGCCGCGGTCCTCACCGAATTCACGGGAATGGACCTCATGCTCAACCGTCGCGGTCTGATGGGCGCGGGAGCCGCGCTCACCGCCGGCTCAGCCCTCAGCAACGCCATGTACGACTGGCTGCACACCGACCCCGCCGCCGCGAAGGAAGCGCGGAGCTTCGGCGGTGAGGCCCACCACGCCGATCCGGCGGGCTACGACCGCTACGAGGCCGCGCCGATCGGCTCCCAGGAGATCGAGGCCCTGGAACGGTCGGTCGAGGTCTTCCGGGCCTGGGACGCCTCCAGGGGCGGCGGACTCCAGCGCAAGGCCGTGGTGGGGCAGCTCAACGAGGTGGGCGGCATGCTCGCCTACCACCACCCGGACCACCTCCAGCGCAGGCTGTGGGGGGTGGCGGCGAACCTGGCGGTGCTCGCGGGTTGGATGTCGCACGACGTCGGCCTGGAGCCCACCGCCCAGAAGTACTTCGTCATCGCCGCGCACGCGGCGCGCGAGGGCGGCGACCGGCCGCGCGCCGGCGAGGCCCTGTCCCGGGCCGCCCGTCAGATGGTGCACCTGGGCAAGCCCCACGAGGCCCTGGACCTGATGAAGTTGGCGAAGTCCGGCTCCGGCGAGCAGACCCTGCCGCGCACCCGGGCCATGCTGCACACCATCGAGGCCTGGGCGCAGGCCGCCATGGGCAAGGGCCAGGCCATGCGCCGCACGTTGGGCGAGGCCGAGGACCTCTTCGTCTCCGACAAGGGCGACGTTCCGCCGCCCTCCTGGATGCAGCACTTCGACGAGGCGGACCTGCACGGCATGCAGGCCCTGGCCTACCGGACGCTGGCCGACCACGACGCCACGGCGGCTCCGGTCGCCGCGCGCCACGCCAAGGCGGCGTTGCGGTTGCGCGGAGACGGCTACCAGCGCTCGCAGACCTTCGACTACATCTCCCTGGCGTCGGCCTGCTTCATCGCCGACGATCCGGAGCAGGCCGACCGCTACGCCCGCCTCGCCCTGGTCTCGATGAACGAGACCTCCTCGCACCGGACCTGGGACCGGCTGCGCGAGATGTACCGGCTCACCGGCCAGTACGCCGGGTACGCGCGGATCGAGGACCTGCGCGAGGAGATCGAGCTGGCCCTCCCCGACAGCCCGGCGCCGCGCGCCCCGCGCGGCACCGGAGTCTGAGGGGGACGCCGGTGTCGGACCCCGGGGACGAGAAGGGCCGCGCCGTTCGGCGCGGCCCCTGATGCCCCACGTACCCGTGGCGCGGCGGGCTCCTCACACGCCCGATCACACGACCGGCGCAGTCGGCCGGTCGCCGATCCGGACCGACCGTGTCGGTCAGTCGCCGATCCGGGCGACCAGGATGCAGGCGTCGTCCTCGCGCTCGTTCTCGCCGAACTCCTCCGTCACCATCCGCACGCAGTCGCGCGCGGACCGGGCGGCGGAGAACCGGGGCGCGAGGGCCAGCAGCCGCTCGGTCCCGTCGGCCCGGCTGAACCCGATGCTGCGCGGGGTCAGTCCGTCGGTGTGCAGGACGAGTACGTCGCCCGCTTCCAGACGTTCCTCGGCCTGCCCGTAGACCGCGCCGGATGTCGCGCCCAGCAGGACGCCCTCCGGCGGGAGCAACGGGCGGCCCTGGCCCCGGCGGAACAACAGGGGGGCGGGGTGGCCGGCCTGCGCCCAGGACAGGACGCGCCGGACCGGGTCGTAGCGGCAGCAGACGGCCGAGCCGAGCGCGGGTTGGACGGAGGTCTCCAGCAGTTGGTTGAGCCAGCCCATCAGGGGTCCCGGCTCGATGCCGGCCATGGCCATGCCGCGCAGGGCGCCGAGCATCATCGCCATGCCGGAGGTCGCGCTGACCCCGTGGCCCGTCAGGTCACCGACCGTCAGGAGGGAGCGTCCGTCGGGGAGTTCCAGGGCGTCGTACCAGTCGCCGCCGATCAGCGCGCTGGTCGCGGAGGGCAGGTAGTGGGCGGCGACGTCCAGCGTGCCCGCGTTGTCGTGCGGGAACCGCAGGGAGCCGCGCCACGGGGGGAGCACGGCTTCCTGCAGCTCGACCGCCAACCGGTGCTCGGTCTGCGCGATCTCCCGCCGGCGTTGGAGCGAGTCGTGCGACTCGCGTACCGCCCGCTGGCTCCGGCGCAGTTCACTCACGTCCCGCAGCACGGCCCACATGGAGGCGGTGCAGCCGTCGGAGTCGAGTACCGGCTCGCCCCTCATGTGCAGCGTCCGTACCCGGCCGTCGGCCCGGACGATGCGGAATTCGCCGTCTATCGGTTTGCCGTCCACCAGACAGTCGGTGACCATCGCGGTCAACGTCGGTTGGTCCTCGGAGAACAGGGTGGAGCCCAGTTCGTCGAGGGTGAGCGCGCCCGCCTCGGGGGACCGGCCGAAGATCTGGAAGAGCTCCTCGGACCAGGTCACCTCGTCGGTCAGCAGGTTCCATTCGGCGCTGCCGACGCGCGTCGGACGGTCCTCGGCGGTGGTCTCGGGGGCCGCCTGCGGCGCTGCTACGGGCTCGGGCGCCGGCGGGAGGCCCTCCTTGAGCTGGCCGAGGTGCTGACGGAGGTCGTCGAGGTGGTGTACCGCGAGGTCGCACAGCGCGCGCTGCCACCGCCCCTGGGCGTCGTCGTCGTCCACGACGGTGTCACGACGCACCGCGTCCACTTCGCCCCGCAGTCGGCGCGTCTGCGAGATCAGCGCGTCCACCGATCCCGGCTCGGGCGGCTGCGCGGGAAGGTCCGCGTACAGGTGGGACGGCATGAGAACTCCGATACAGGCGCGGCGCGGCCAGGTCTGAAAGAAGGACCGGTTACGACTGTTGCACAGGGCGAGTTGGGCTGTAAGGCGTTTGGCAACATCCGTAGCGGTCTTGCGACGGGCATATGCCAGCGGCGATCCGGGACCCCGTGCCGTGTGCGAACGAAACCGGTCGGGGCGTCGGCGGACCGGCCGGAAAGCGGCCTTCGGGACGGGAGGGTTCGATCGTGCGGTCGAGTTGTGCGAGCCGCATGCGGACGGGCGCGCCCCGCCCGAAGTGTCGGACGCACCTCCGGGTCACCCCCCGAACGAAGGACCCCCCTGCCCGGGGATGACGGGGCTCGCCGGTCGCGGCGCTTCCCACCCCCCTCGGTGATCGCTACGCTACGCGTCGGTAACGAGCCGGGGGCGGTCCGCACCGGCGGACCCGGGGCAGGGCGGGGGACAGCACGACATGACAGCGCAGAACCGTGCGGACGAGGGCGCCCGCGCGCCGGACTCCGCCGGTCGGACCCGACGCTCCTTCCTCACCCACCTCGTCGCCGCGCCCACGCTGGCCCTGGTCACCCGGGCGGGCGCCGACGTCCTCGCGCCGCAATCCGCCCACGCCGTGATCCCGAGCCTGCCCGCCCTCGCCGACCTGGTGGACCTCGGAGACCTGTTCATCCTGGCCGGCGCTCCCACGTCGGCCCTCCTCGCCCTGGCCGTGGACCCGGACGGCACCGTCCGTTTCCGCCTGCCGCGCGAGGAGGTCGGGCAAGGGCTCACCACCGCCGTCGCCATGCTCGTCGCGGAGGAACTCGACACCCCGCTCGCCCGCGTCCGCGTCGAACTCGACGACGCGCGCCCCGAGCTGCTCTTCAACCAGCTGACCGGCTCCTCCAACTCCGTCCGCTCCCTCTACGGGCCGGTGCGGCAGGCCGCGGCCACCGCCCGGGCCCGCCTCGTCGCGGCGGCCGCCGCCGGCTGGGGCCTGCCCGCCTCCCGACTGAGCACCGCGCACGGAGCCGTCCGCGCGCCCGACGGCCGCACCGCGAGCTACGGCAGCCTCACCGTCGCGGCCGCCTCACCCGCGCTGATCGTCCTCGGGGCCGCCCCGAAACCCGCCGCTGAACACACCCTGGTCGGTACCCCGACCAGCCGCGTCGACGCCCGCGCCATGGTCACCGGGGCCCAGCGCTACACTCTCGACCTCGACGTGCCCGGCGCCAAGCCCTGCGTGGTGCGCCGCCCGCCCACCCTCGGTGGCGGCGTGCGCGCCGTCGGCAACCGCGCGGCCGTCCTGGCCATGCCGGGGGTGCTGGACGTGGTGACCGTCCCCACCGGTGTCGCCGTCATCGCCGAGACCTTCGGCCAGGCCATCGACGCCAAGTCCGTCCTCCAGGTCACCTGGGGACCCGGACCGGCCGACCACCTCTCGGACCCGCAGATCCGGACGAAGCTGCGCGCCGCCGTCCCACCGCTGCTGGTGCCGCCCCTGCTCACCCCGTACGTGGACGCCACGTTCGACTTCGCCTTCGTCAGCCACGCCCCGATGGAGACCAACTCCGCGATCGCCGACGTGCGGGACGACCGGGCGGAGATCTGGTCGGGACTCAAGTCGCCCATCGTCGCGCGCCAGTCCATCGCCGCGGACCTCGGGCTGCCGCTGGACAAGGTGACGGTGCACGTGGTCCAGGCGGGCGGGTCCTTCGGCCGCCGGCTGTTCTTCGACGCGGCGCTGGAGGCCGCCCGGATCTCCAAGGCCTGCCGCCGACCGGTGAAGCTGATGTGGACCAGGGTGGACGACACCCGGCACGGCCGGATGCGGCCCGCCACCCACCACCGGATCCGGGCCACCCACCTGCTGGGCGAGGTGCTGAGCTTCGAGCACCGGGTCGCCGCCGCCGAGACCGACTTCCGGCACGGCCTCGGCGAGATCATCACCGCGACGGCGGCGAGCCTGCCGACGGGCCTCGGCAACGCCACCCTCGCCCAGACCCTGTTCCACACCACGGTCAAGAGCCCCTACCACTTCGGGCTCACCACCCAGGCCCTCACCGAGGTGCCGACCGGCATCCCCACCGCCTCCTGGCGCTCCGTCTACTCGGCCAACACCAGGGGCGCCGAGGAGATCGTCGTCGACGAACTCGCGGCGGCCACCGGCAAGGACCCGTACCGCTTCCGCCGGACCTTCCTGAAGACCGACGCCCAGCGTGCCGTCCTCGACAAGGTGGCCGCCGAGGGGGAGTGGGGCCGCGCCCTGCCGGCCGGCTGCGCGCAGGGCATCGCCTTCCACGAGGAGTACAAGTCCCGTACGGCGTGCCTGGTGGAGATCGACGCCCGGGACCGGGAGCGGGTCCGCGTCACCAAGGCGGTCATCGCCGTCGACGTCGGCCTGCCCGTCAACCCGCGCGGGCTGGAGGCCCAGATGATCGGCGGTCTCACCGACGCCATCTCCACCACCCTGCGGGCCGGGCTGCACCTGGACAAGGGGCTGCCGTTGGAAGGCAGTTACAGCCAGTTCCACTGGGCGCGGCAGCGCGACACCCCGCGGGACGTCCGGGTCTTCGTGTTCCGGGCGACCGGCGCGGAGCCGGGCGGCGCCGGTGAGCTCGGGGTGCCGGCCGCGGTCGGTGCCATCGCCAACGCCTGGGCCCGCGCCACCGGTTCGAAGCCGCGCAGCTTCCCGCTCGACTTCGACGTCGACTTCACCCCCTACCCGCGCTGACCGCTGGAGTACGCCGTGCCCTCGCACACCTTCATCGTCAACGGGCGCAACGTCACCGTCGACGCGCCCGACAACCTGCCCCTGCTGTGGGTGCTCCGCGACCTGCTCGGCGTCCAAGGGCCCAAGTACGGCTGCGGGGTGGACGTCTGCAAGGCCTGCACGAGCCACCTCGACGGGGTGGACGTGCGCCCCTGCGTGGTGCCGGTCTCCGCCTGCGCGGGCCGGACGGTGACCACCATCGAGGGGTTGGCCGAGGGGGACGTACTGCACCCCGTGCAGGAGGCCTGGCTCGAACAGGACGTCGCCCAGTGCGGGTTCTGTCAGCCCGGCCAGATCATGGCGGCCGTCGCCCTGCTGCGGCGGACGGCGGAGCCGACGGACGAGGACATCGACGCCATCGCCAACATCTGCCGCTGCGGTACGTACTTCCGCATCCGTGAGGCCATCCGCAGCGCCGCCGCGAGGATGTGAGGGCCGCCGCCAGGATGTGAGGAACGACCGCGGGGCCGGCCCGTCGGGGCCGGCCCCCTCACGACGGCTCCGTGGGGCCGGCGTCAGGCCAGTAGCCTCTGTTTGGCCTGTTGGAACTCGGCCTCGCTCAGGTCACCCTTGGCCTTGAGTTCGGACAGCCTCGCCAGTTCGTCCGTGGTGTTCTTGCCGGTGGTGCCGGCCGCGTCCCGGATGTAGGCGTTGAAGGCCTCCTGCTGTTCCTGCGCGTGCTTGATCTCGCGCCTGCCCATGTTCCGGCCCCGGGCGATCACGTACACCAGGACGCCGAGGAACGGGATGATGATCAGGAACAGCAGCCAGGCCGCCTTCACCCAGCCGCTCATCTCGTGGTCGCGGAAGAGGTCCACGACGATGCGGAAGAGCAGGACGATCCACATCACCCAGAGGAAGATCCACATCACGGTCCAGAACGCGCCCAGCACCGGGTAGTCGTAGGCGAGATAGACGGATCCGTCCACGGCCGTCCTCCTTCCGTTCGGGCGACCGCTCGCGTCCGTTGCCCGCGGCGGTCGACGTGATCACCATCGCAGCGGCCCTTCAAGATCGCCACCGGAACGGACGATCGGGCAGCTTCCCCGAAAAACGGGTCAAAATGGCTGATCATGCCGGAATGAGGCGTATCAATGCGAAACGCGTGCTGGTCGGTGAGCCCCTCGACACCGCACGCCTGGGCGAGACCCTCCTGCCGAAACGGCTCGCCCTGCCGATCTTCTGCAGTGACCCGCTCTCCTCCGTGGCCTACGCCACCGAGGAGATCCTGCTGATCCTCGCCCTCGGCGGAGTCGCGCTCCTCCACCTCACGTGGTACGCGGCCGCCGCCATCGTCTTCCTCCTCGTGGTCGTCATCGCCTCCTACCGGCAGACATGCCACGCCTACCCGGGCGGCGGCGGCGCGTACGTCGTCAGTTCCGAGAACCTGGGGCCGACCGCGGCGCTGACCGCCGCCAGCGCCCTCCTCGTCGACTACGTGATGACCGTCGCCGTCTCCGTCGTCTCCGGGGTCGCCGCCATCACCTCGGCGGTGCCCGCCCTCAACGACCACGAAGTCGGCCTGTCCGTGGCCTTCGTGGTCCTGCTGACCCTGATGAACCTGCGCGGCGTACGGGAGTCGGGGCGCGTCTTCGCCATCCCCACCTACGGCTTCGTCCTCGTCATCTACGTCATGTTCGCCTTCGCCGCCGTCCGCGTCGCGACCGGGGACACCATCCGGGCCGAGTCGGCCGACCTGCCGATCACTGCCACCGGCACCTACACCGGCCTCGCCCTGGTCTTCCTCGCGATGCGCGCCTTCGCCTCCGGCTGCACCGCCCTCACCGGGGTCGAGGCGATCAGCAACGGCGTACCCGCCTTCCAGAAGCCCAAGGCGAAGAACGCGGCGAACACCCTCGCCGTGATGGGCGTGCTCTCTGTGACGATGTTCGTCGGCATCACCGTCCTCGCGATGTCCTACAAGGTGCACGTCGCGGCCGACCCCACGGAACTGGGCCTGCCCCCCGGCACCCCGATGTCCACCGCCCTCGCCCAGATCGGCCGGGCCACCTTCGGCAGCTGGCACTTCCTCTTCTACCTGCTCCAGGCCGCCACCGCGGGCGTGCTGATCCTCGCCGCGAACACGGCCTTCAACGGCTTCCCGATGCTCGCCTCGATCCTCGCCCGGGACCGCTACGCACCCCGCCAGCTCTTCAACCGCGGCGACCGCCTCGTCTACTCCAACGGCGTCGTACTGCTCGCCCTCGCCGCCATCGCCCTCATCGTCGCCTTCGACGCCGAGCTGACCCGCCTCATCCAGCTGTACATCATCGGCGTCTTCGTCTCCTTCACCCTCTCCCAGTCCGGCATGGTCCGGCACTGGCGCAGGGAACTCGCCTCGCCGGCGACCCCGAAGGAGGAGCGGATCCACATCCACCGCAGGCTCGCCATCAACGCGGTCGGCGCGGTGATGACCGCCGTGGTCCTGGTCATCGTCCTGCTCACCAAGTTCACCCACGGCGCCTGGCTCGTCGTCATCGCCATGCCCGCGCTGTTCCTGGGCATGAAGGGGGTGCGCCGCCACTACGACCAGGTCGCCCGACAGGTCGCCGTCGCCCCCGGCGTCACACCCCGCCGGATGGCCCGCCACCACGTGGTCGTCCTCGTCGCGAACGTCCACGCCCCCACCCTCAAGGCCCTCGGCTACGCGCAGGGCCTGCGGCCCGACACCCTGACCGCACTCTCCGTCGCCGCCGACGAGGAGGACGCCGAGCGGCTGCGCCGGGCCTGGGCGGAACACGACCCGGGCATGCCGCTGAAGGTGCTGCACTCCCCGTACCGCGACGTCGTCGGGCCGGTGCTGGTGTACCTGGAGGCGGAGGCGGCGGCCGAGGGGACGGACATGCTGTCGGTGGTCATCCCGGAGTACGTGGTCGGGCACTGGTGGGAGCAACCCCTGCACAACCAGAACGCGCTGCGGCTCAAGGCGCGGCTGCTGTTCACCCCGGGGGTCGCGGTGATCGACGTGCCGTACCTGCTGGAGTCGGCCCGGCATGTCGGGCCGGAGGGACCGCGGCCGCCGCGGTCCCCGCGGGATCCCCGGGATCCGGGCTCACCCCGGGATCCGGGCTCACCCCGGGAGCCGGCGGGACCGGGGCGGTAGGCCGCTGGGTCACCGCGGCGTGCGCCAGGGCCAGCTCCACCACGTGCGCCGGATCCGACAGGGCGCGTCCGGTGAGCTGCTCCAGGCGGCGCAGCCGGTTGGAGACCGTGTTGCGGTGGCAGTAGAGCCGCTGCGCGGCGTACGTCGTCGAGCCCTGGCAGGACAGCCAGGTGCCCAGGGTGGTCAGCAGGATCCGGCAGTCCTCCGGGGGCAGGGCCAGCACCGGCCCCAGCACCACCCGGCGCAGCCGGGCCGCGAGTTCCGCGTCGGCAGCGACCAGCGCCCCCGGCAGCCGCTCGTCGAGCAGGGCGGTACCCGGCCCGCCGGAGCGGGGCGCCGTGCGCAGGGCGAGCCCGGCCAGCCGGCGGGCCCCGGCCACCTCGTGGAGGTCGGTCACCACCGGGCTCACCCCGGCGCGCACCGCGAGCGGGCCGAGGAGTTCGCGCAGCGACTCCAGCGGATGGTGACCCAGCTCCGCCAGGCCCGTCTCCCCGTCGGCGCGCAGCCGCCACAGGACGCGCGGGGCGGCGGGCAGCCCGCCGGGCCCGTCGGGGCCGCCGGGCCCGCCGGGTCTGCCGGGTCTGCCCGGTCCGCCCGGCTCGGCCGCGCCCTCGCCGAGCACGATCACGGCGAACCGGCCCCGCGCCGGCAGCCCGAGGTGGGCGGCGGCCTCCGCCGCCGTCCCCGTACCGTCGAGCAGTGCGTCCAGCAGGGCCGCGCGGCGCTCCCGTTCGCGCTC
This sequence comes from Streptomyces sp. NPDC029836, assembly GCF_055574495.1. Taxonomy (NCBI): domain Bacteria; kingdom Bacillati; phylum Actinomycetota; class Actinomycetes; order Kitasatosporales; family Streptomycetaceae; genus Streptomyces; species Streptomyces sp. NPDC029836. The sequence continues at coordinate 446,510 of NZ_JBVHZI010000003.1, forward strand.
GCCCCGCGCCCCCTCGGCCCGGTGGTACCCCTCCGAAGCGGCGTCCGTCATCCGGTCGACCACCTCCCACAGGGCCGGCGCCCCGGGCAGCAGCCGGGGCAGCGCGGCCCGGTCGTGCGCGGCCACCGCCTCGGTCAGGCTCTGCCACAACACCCGGCCGCAGCCGCGGTAGACCCGGTGCAACGAGGCGAGCGGAATTCCTTGCTCGGCGCGCAGGGCGCCGGTGGTCCGGGCGTCGGAGAGGTCCGGTGGCAACCCCCGCGCGCCGCGGACCAGACCGTCGACGGCCTGACGGAGGGTGTGGTGGATGCGCTCGCGCAGTTCGCCGCGGCCGAGCAGGGCGGCGTAGGCGGGGTCCTCGGTCACGGTCCGGTCGGCGAGCCGGTCGGCCGCGACGGCGATCCGGCGGTCCAGGTCCTCACGTATCTCCTCGATGATCCGCTCCATGAACCGCAGCGTGACACGGGGGAGGGGGCGCTGGGGAGGGGCCGGAGCCGGCAGGTCGGCTAGCGTGTGCTGAGCACTGCAGGTGCAGTGCTCACGGAAGACCGCCGCCCACACTCCGGGGACCCCATGCGCCAGAACCCGCAACGCCGCGCCGCGCTGCTCGACGCCGCGATCGAAGTGCTGGCCCGCGACGGCTCGCGCGGTCTGACGCTGCGCGCGGTGGACGCGGAGGCCGGTGTCCCGACCGGCACCGCCTCCAACTACTTCGCCAACCGCGGTCAGTTGCTCGTACAGATCCTGCACCGCACCCGCGAGCGGCTGGTCCCAGACCCGGCCGACCTGGCCGGACCGCTCGACACCAAGATGCTCATGCGGCTGCTGCTGGAGCGGATGCGGCGCGAGCGCAGCGTGCACGTCGCGATGCTGGAACTGCGGCTGGAGGGCACCCGCCGCCCCGAACTCCAGGCGGAGCTCGTCGGCTTCCAGAAACTGGAGCTGGCGGCGAACGTCACCTGGCACCTGGACGCCGGTCTGCCCGGGGACCGTGAGGGCGTGGTCCTGCTCTACCTGGCGATGCTGGGCCTGATCGTGGACGACCTGACCGCTCCGGCGATGCTGGACGAGGCCGGGACGGACCGGCTCCTCGGGCTGATGGTGGACCGGCTGCTCCCGGAGCGCCCGGCCGACTGACCGACGGCCCCGGGCCTCCGTCACCTGGTCGCCGGCGCGCCGTCCCCGGCGGGCGTGACGCGCACCCGGTAGCGGACCGGTCGCGGCGAGTTGCCCTTCACGATCGAATCCAGCGACCACTGCATACACGCTTGATCAGAAACGAACAGGTTCCAGCCAAGCTGTCACCCGGGACCGCGCATGTTCCAGCGGAAAATGCCAGAACGCCCTTTCGCACTGTGGAACTTGAGTAAGTTCCCTCCTGTCGCGCCGCACGACCGTGCACTCAGCACGTCCGGCCGGGAGGGGAGCCCGCGTGCCCGGGATCGACGAATGCCTGCTCGAAGCCATGGCCCTGCCTGGTGCGCGTGGGGCCGCGCTGGTCGACTGGAGCAGCGGACTGGCCCTCGGCACCGCCGGGGACTCGCCGGTCGGCGATCACGAGACCACCGCCGCCGAGACCGCCGAACTGGCCCGGGCGGCGGCCGAGTACGAGTCGTTCGCCCCCGCCGACGGTATGCCGGGAGACAGCGGCGGACCGGGCTCCGGCCCGCCCGTGGAAGACCTCATCGTCACCACCCGTACCGGATATCACGTCCTGCGCTTCGTCGAGACCAGCTTCGACAGCAGCGTATTCCTCCACCTGTGGCTCGACAGGGCCGACGGCAATCTCGCCCTGGCACGGCTCAGGCTCCGCGCACTGGCCGAAGGACTGGTGCTCAGATGACCACCGCGGTATCCCCCCTGCTCACCCGGCTCGCGGCCGAACGTGCCACCGGCGCCCTCCTGCGCGACCGGGGGACCCTCTTCCTGGAGGACGGCAGGATCGTGCACGCCGAGAGTCCCTCCACCCCCGGGCTGGACGTACTCCTCACCACGGGCGGCGGCCTCGCGCCCGAACGCTGGAACGAGGCCATCACGGCGGCCGGCGCCCGCCGCCAGGTCGCCCGCTTCCTGGTGGACAGCGGGGGCATGGCGGGCGGCGAACTGGAGATATGCCACCTCGCCGCCATCTTCGACGCCGCGTTCTTCGCGCTCTCCCCGGGCAGCGGCCCCTCCCGGTTCCGCCGGGGCGCCACCCACTGGATCGGCTCGGTCCGCTCGGTGGCGGCCGCCGCCGTCGAGCGCGAGACCCGCCGCCGCCGGGAACTGCTCGACGCCGTCTGGCCCTACCCGCTGCTGGACACCGCACCGGTCGTGCCCCGGGCCGCGGCCCCCGGACAGACGGTCACCGCCCGCCAGCGCCTCCTCCTCCAGCGGGCGGACGGCATACGGACCCCTGCGGACCTGGCCTGGGTACTGGGCCGGCCCGCCTTCCACACCCTGCTCGACGTACGAAGACTCGCCGCCGCGGGGCTCGTCGAGACCCCCCACGCGGCGCCGGTCCCGGAACCGGCCCCGACCCTGCCCGACTGGATGACCCAGGCCCAATCCCCGGACGTGGCACTGCTCCGCCGGCTACGCGACGCACTGGAGGCAAGCCTGTGAGGCTCCCGCTGCGGCCGGTCCTGCGCACCGACCGCCCCGACCGAAGGCAGCCCGAAGGGAGGAAGGGCGACATGATCCCGTCGATGGTGACGGCCGAGGCCGAGGCCGAGATACTCGCCGAACTCCGTCGCCTGCGGGCGCGCCTCCCCCAACTCACCGGAGCCCTCGCCGCCAGCTCCGACGGTCTGGTCCTGGCCCAGGACAGCGCCGCCACCGAGACCGAATCCGTCGCCGCCCTGACCGCGGCCGCGCTCGGTGTCGCCCAGCGGCTCAGCGACAGCACCGGTCAGGGCGCGTTCCGGGAACTCCTCGTCCGCGGTGAGCACGGGTACGTGGCCACGTACGCCGCCGGCGAGGCCGCCGTCCTCACCCTGATCGCCGAGACCCGCGTCAACGTCGGCCGCCTCCATCTGGAGGCCCGCCGGTCCAGCCTGCACATCACCGCACTCATAGAACACAGCCTCGGCCGCCGGGGCCCCGCGGCGCCGTCCTCCGGCGCCCCCGGGCCGTGACCGGCGCAGTCCGGCCCCCGCCTTCCCCCCAGCAGTAAGCAAAAGCACACGAGCGACCGGCACCGGCCGACGTCACAGAAGAAAGAGGAACAGTCATGGCCAACGTGGAGACCGCACTCAAGGAAGCCCTCACCACCATCGACGGCGCGCTCGGCGCGGCCCTCGTCGACTACGGCAGCGGCATGGCCCTCGGCACCGTCGGCGGCGGCAAGGACCTCGACCTCGCCGTCGCGGCCGCCGGCAACACGGACGTGGTGCGGGCCAAGGTGCGCACCATGGAGATGCTCGGCCTGAAGGACGAGATCGAGGACATCCTGATCACGCTCGGCGGCCAGTACCACCTCATCCGACTGATGAAGGGACGGAACTCGGAGGGCTTCTTCCTCTACCTCGCCCTGGACCGCCTGCGGGCCAACCTCGCCATGGCCCGGCACCAACTCAAGAAGATCGAACTCGAACTGGAAGTGTGACGGCGGCCCGGGAGGGCCGCGACGTTGCGGAGGCGGGCGGTTGAATTCTTTGCCGTCCGCCCCGGCGGAGACCGGGTTATGTCCGGAATGGGCTGAATTTATCATCCCGTTACAGAGTAAGATGCTGTAATCGGCTGATCAACAACTCATCAACAGAGCAAAAAACGCTGGAGAACCCGCCACCCATGCCCCCGCGCCTGAGCATCGTCGTCCCCGTCTACAACGTCGAGCTCTATCTCGACGAGTGCCTCGAATCCATCGCCGCTCAGACGTTCGACGACTTCGAGGTCGTCCTCGTCGACGACGGATCCACGGACTCCAGTGCGGCGATCGCCGAGGCCTTCGCGGCTCGCGACGCGCGCTTCCGATTGGTCCTCCAGAAGAACGCGGGGCTGGGCGCCGCCCGCAACGTGGGAGCCCGGCACGCGTCGGACGGCACCGAGTACCTGGCCTTCGTCGACAGTGACGACACCATGCCCCCGGACGCCTACCAGCGGATGATCGACACCCTCGACGAGACCGGGTCGGACTTCGCTGCGGGCAACGTCGAGCGTTTCCGCTCCGTCGGCAAGCAGCAGTCCTGGGGCCACCGCGCCGCGTTCTCGAAGAACAGGTTGAAGACCCACATCTCCAAGTTCCCGGCGCTGGTCACCGACCGCACCGCGTGGAACAAGGTCTACCGGCGCACCTTCTGGGACGAGCACGGCTTCCAGTACCCGGAGGGCATCCTCTACGAGGACGCTCCCGTCAGCATCCCCGCCCACTACTTCGCCACCAGCGTCGACGTCCTGAGCGACGTGGTCTACCACTGGCGGGTCCGCGAGACCGGCGAGCGCTCCATCACCCAGCGCTCCACCGACCCGGTGTCCGTCATCGACCGCGTGACCTCCGTCCGTCTGGTCCGCGAGGCGCTCCTCGGCAAGTCCGGCGAGAAGTACGCCCGTTACCTGCGCGACTACGACCACAACGTACTGGCCGAGGAACTCCCCCTCATCTACAAGTACGTCGACGAGGGCGGCCCCGACTTCCGCGCGGCCTTCGTCAAGGAGGTCGGCGGCCTCGTCCGGGAAATCGGCACCGGCCCCTGGCGCGACCTCACCGTCGCCGACCGGCTCAAGGCGTACCTGGCCCGCGAGGGTCGCGTCGAGGAGTTCATCGGTCTCCTCCACCACCAGCGGGACTACGGCCACAGCGTGCCCGTCAAGGGACTGGCCCGCCCGCAGGCCGACTACCCCTTCCTCAAGGCACCCGTCCCGCCGAAGCTGCTCACGCTCGGCCCGCGCGAGCGCCGCGTCGTCAGCCGGCTGGAGCACGCCTCCTGGGCCGACGGCAAGCTCCTGCTGCGCGGCTACGCGCTGCCCGGCCACCTGGGCGCCGAGAGCCGCCTGGGCACCCGCAAGGTGCTGGTCTTCCGCGAGAGCGGCAAGCGCCGCCGCAACGTCGTCAGCACCCGCACGGTCGCCTCCCCGATGGCCTCCGTCAACGCCCCGCACCTGGCCCTGCGCCACGCCGACTGGGCCGGCTTCACCGCCGTCGTCGACCCCACGGTCTTCCAGTCGGGCGGCACCTGGCGTGACGGCATATGGTCCACCTCCATCGCCGTCACCGGCGCCGGAGGCCTCCACCGGGCGCGCCTCAAGGGTGGCGACCACGACAGCGGTCACACCCCGCCCGCGCACTGGGTCACCCCCGACGTGCGCATCCTGCCGATCATCTCCCGCTCGCTGACCGTCCAGGTCGAGGTGGTCCGGGCCCGCGCCCTGGACGTACGCCTCCTCGACGACGCGACCCTGGAAGTGGCCGGCGAACTGGCCGCCGAGGTCGGCGCCGGTGCCACGCTGCACGCCGAGCACGCCATCAGCGGCACCGTCCTCACCGTCCCGCTGACCAGCCCCGAGGGCGGCACGGCCCGTCCCGGCGGCCGGATCCCGTTCACCGCGGCCATCCCGCTGGACCGGCTGAGCGCCGTACCGGCCCCCGACCGGCTGCCCGGCGAATGGACCCCGGAGCCCTGGACCCTGACCGTGGTCCGCGCCGACGGAACCAGCCACCCCCTGGCGCACGACGAGCGCGGCGGCTTCACCGCCCTGGTCGCCACGCTGCCCGGGGACACCGCCGGACGCGCCGTGTTCGCCAAGCGCGCGGTGAGCGGACACCTCATCCTCTCCGTCCAGGTCTCGCCGCCGCTCGTCGACTCCGTCACCGCCAAGGACGGCATCCTGACGCTGGGCGGCACCTACCGGCTGCCCGCGTCCGCCGCCGACGAGCCGTACGAGCTGGTCCTGCACAACCACAACGGCGTGGAGTTCAGCTACCCCGTCACCCGCGACGGCGACCGCTTCGAAGCCTCCTTCGAACCCGTCCTGCCCGTCCCGTACGCGGGCCGCACCACCATCCCGCACGGCCGCTGGTGGCCGACGTTGCGTCCGGTGAGCGAGGGCGGCGCCACCGCCGGGCTCCTCGGCGTCGAGCGCGGCGCCCCCGTCCAGCTGGTAGCGCCCGCGCTGGGCTCCGGACCGCACCCGATCACCGTCGAGGGCCGCCGGATGCGCGTCGAGGCGCGCTTCCACGACCGCATGGCGCTCGTCGTGGACCAGCTGCTCAGCCCGCACGACCGCTCCCGCTACGCGCAGCGCATCGCCCGCGACGTGACCTACCCGGCGCAGCGGAACCTGCCGGTCAAGGACATGGTCGTCTACGACGTCTTCCAGGGCCACGGCGCCGGCGACGCGCCCCGCGCCATCCACGAGGAACTGGTGCGCCGCGGCGAGAAGTTGGAGCACGTCTGGCTGGTCCGTGACGGTCGCGTCGAGGTCCCGTCGACGGCGCGCGCCGTCCAGCACGAGAGCCTGGAGGCCTGGGACGTCCTGGCCCGCGCCCGCTACTACGTCGTCAACGACAGCGTCCCGAAGCACTTCCGGCGTCGTCCCGGCCAGACCGTCGTCCAGACCTGGCACGGAACCCCGCTGAAGAAGATCGGCTACGACTTCGTCCACGACTACTACACCAGCCCGGACGTGCTGGACGGCCTGCGGCACGACAGCGACCAGTGGACGCTGCTCGCCTCCCCGAGCTCCTACGGCACCACCGTCCTCAAGCGCGCCCTCGGCTACGACGGCGAGATCATCGAGGTCGGCAGCCCCCGTACCGACGCCCTCGTGCGGCCCGACGCGGAGCGGGCGGCCGCCGTCCGGAGCCGACTGGGCCTGCCCGAGGGCAAGAAGGTCGTCCTCTACCTCCCCACCTGGCGCGAGAACCAGGAGGCTTGGAGCGGTGGCTACAAGCTCGACCTGCGGATCGACCTCGACGAGGCCCGGCGCGAGCTCGGCGAGGACCACGTCCTGCTCGTCCGGGGCCACTACCGGGTGACGGAACAGGTCCGCGACGGCGTCCGTGACGGCTTCGTCGTCGATGTGGCCAACTGGCCGGACACCACGGACCTGCTGCTCGTCGCCGACGTGCTGATCTCGGACTACTCCTCCGCGATCTGCGACTTCGCGCTCACGGACCGCCCGATCCTGCTGTTCGCCTACGACCTGGAGCACTACCGCGACACCCTGCGCGGCTTCACCTTCGACCTGGAGAAGAAGGCGCCGGGTCCGCTGCTCCGGGATTCCGCGAGCCTGATCGCGGCCGTTCGGAACGCCGACGCGGTGGGCGCCGAGTACGCCCCGGCGCGGAAGGCCTTCCGCGAGGAGTTCTGCGACCTGGACAAGGGGCGGGCGGCCGAGCAGGTCGTCGACCGCATGCTCGGGAAGTAGCCGTCAGGGGACGACCCGCCCTCGGGAAGTAACCCACAGGAGTGAACCAAGAGACCGGCCCCGCGCCCACCGATGAGTTTCGGGCGCGGGGCCGGTCTCTTGGTGTGGGACGCGAGGTCCCGCCCACCGCGACGGGAGACAGTCATGGTCACCAAGGGTTTCACCACGTGCCTGTGGTTCGACGGCAGGGCCGAGGAGGCCGCCGACTTCTACCTGTCCGTCTTCGAGGACGGCAAGCTCGGCCGGATCGGCCGCTACACCGACGCGGGTCCCGGCACGGCCGGTGAGGTGATGGTCGTCGAGTTCGAGATCAACGGACAGAAGTTCATCGGGCTCAACGGCGGCCCGCAGTTCACCTTCAGCGAGGCCGTCTCCTTCCAGATCCACTGCGCCGACCAGGACGAGACGGACCACTACTGGGCGGAGCTGACCAAGGACGGCGGCGAGGAGGGGCCCTGCGGCTGGCTCAAGGACAAGTTCGGCCTGTCCTGGCAGGTCACGCCGACCGAGGCCCTGGACCTGGTCTCCGACCCGGACCCCAAGCGGGCCGCGCGGGCCATGGAGGCCATGTACGGGATGAAGAAGCTCGACGTCGCCGAGATGCGCCGGGCCGCCGACGCCGGCTGACGGCGCGCGCCGCCGTCCGCGGCCGGCGGCGCCCCAGGCCGGGGCCGGCGGGCTCAGGCGCTCTCGGCGCCGATCCGGGCCAGCAGTGCCGGCAGCGCGGTGCCGATCGGCTCGCGGACGACCTCGTCCGCCAGCGCGTCGTACGGGGTCTCCTCCGCGTTCACGATGATCAGCCGGGCCCCGGCCTCGGCGGCCATCCCGGTCAGCGAGGCGGCGGGCTGGACCTGGAGGCTGGTGCCGACGGCGATGAAGACCTGGCTGCCCTTGGCCACGGCCACCGCCCGACCGAGCACCTCCGGGTCGAGCCGCTGCCCGAACATGACGGTGGCCGTCTTCAGGATCCCGCCGCATGCCGGACAGGCCGGGTCGGGCTCCCCGGCGGCCACCCGGGCCAGCACCTCGGACGCCTCCGACCGGGCGGCGCAGCCGGTGCACACCACCGACCGGGCCGTCCCGTGCAGCTCGAACACCTTGCGGGCGGGCATCCCGGCCAGCTGGTGCAACCCGTCGACGTTCTGCGTGATCACCCGGACCGGAGTGCCGCCGCGCTCCAGTTCGGCCACGGCCAGGTGCGCCGCGTTGGGCCGCGGGGCGGCGGCCCACACCTCGGCGCGCATCAGCCAGGACCGGCGGCGGATCTCCGGATCGGCCATGTAGGACGAGTACGTCACCAGCTTCTCGGCGTCGGGGTCGCGCCGCCACAGCCCCTGCGGCCCCCGGTAGTCCGGAATCCCGGAATCCGTGGACATTCCGGCCCCACTGAACACTGCGACGAGCGGCTTTCCCATGCCGCGACCCTACGCAGCGCCCGCCCGTCGTCGCGACCCCATTTGGCGCGGCCCGGTCCCGCCGGGTGCGGCCGGGGGCCGGCCGGTTCCCGCTTCGGGGTCGGGCCGCTCTGGTACAACACCGGGCATGACGGGATTCGAGATCGCCGGCGCCGGCGCCGCCGACATGGAACTGATGCGCTCCTGGGCCGACGCCGAGGGCTGGAACCCGGGGGACCACGACCGGTTCGCCTTCGCGGCGGCGGACCCGGAGGGCTTCCTCGTGGGGCGGCTCGACGGAGAGCCGGCCGCCTGCGTCTCGGCCGTCCGCTACGGCACCGGCTTCGGCTTCATCGGCTTCTACATCGCCCGCCCCGACCTGCGCGGGCAGGGCTACGGGATCCAGCTGTGGCGGGCAGCGACGGCCCGGCTCGCCGGGCGGCTGGTCGGCCTGGACGGCGTCGTCGAACAGCAGGACAACTACCGGACGTCCGGCTTCCGTTCGGCATGGACCAACCTGCGCCACCAGGGGGTGCCGGGCGGCGGTGACGAGCGGGTCGCGGGCGGTGGCGGTGACATCGAGATCATCGACGCGGCGACCCTGCCCTTCGCCCGGCTCGCCGACTACGACCGCCGGTTCTTCCCCGAGCCCCGCGACGCCTTCCTCGCGCTATGGACGGGACTACCCGGCCACACCGCCCGCGCCGCCGTCCGCGACGGGCGGATCGAGGGCCTCGGCGTGATCCGTCCGTGCGGCTCCGGCGCCCCGCGGATCGGACCGCTCTACGCGCAGACCCCGGAGGTCGCCGCCGCCCTGGTGCGGCGGCTGGCCGGGTACGCCCCGGACGGGGAGGTCGTCCTGGACGTACCCGACGTGAACCCGGCGGCGACCGCCCTGGCGGCCGGACTGGCCCTGACCCCGGTGTTCGAGACCGCCCGCATGTACACGGGCCCGGTACCGGAGCTGGACCTGGCCCACCTGTACGGGATCACCAGCCTCGAACTGGGCTGAGGGCCGGGGTCGGGCCGGAGCAGGCCCCGTCGGCCCCGGTCCGCATCCCCGGCCGGGCTCAGATCCCGAACAGCACGCCGTTGCTGGCGCGCAGGTTGCACGGGTTGCCGAAGGTGTAGGTGTAGTTCAGCTTGCGGCCCTGCCACACCCCGACCGCGGTGACCGTCATCGGGTTCCACTCCCGGGTGCACGCCACGTCCGGCCGGGGCTCGGCGAGCGCGTCCAACACGGGTCCGTTCGCCAGCAGTTCGGCACATGCGGCAGCCGGGTCGGGGTGCGTGCCGCCGGGCCTCGGCGAGCACGTCAGCGTCGCCGCGCGCAGCACCGTACCGCTGTCCACGTCCTCGCCGGCCGTCAGGCTGACCACGAGCGCGGACGGGGCGAACAGGCTCTGCGTGCCGGCGGGCGCGGCGCCCGCGGCGCCCGTTCCGGCGAGCGCGGTGACGGCGGTGAGCGCCATGGCGCCGGAGGCCAGCCCCAGACTCCTGGTGGTGGACCGCATTTCGAACACTCCTCGGGTCGGCGTTTCGGATAACGGACGGGAGTCTTGCCCATCCGCGACCGGAACGCCCGTGCGTACCCCCATTTCTCGTCACTGATCGTAAGTGTGTGTGTGCACTCCGCAGCGGTGCGGGTGCGCGTGACCTGTGGGGGAGCGGTTCGCCGAATCGGCCCGAACACCCACCCTGAAACCTTTCTTCTACGGGTTTCGGAGGCTCATCGGGTCGCACCGGTGCGCGGTGCGTAGAGGTCCAGGAGCCGGGTGCGGGTCTGTTGGAGACGGACGGCGAGGACGCGTCCGACCCAGTGCCCGACCGCGGAGCCGAAGGCGGGATCGGCGTCCATGAGCAGGCGTACGGTCGGTCCGTCGAACTCGTACGCCCGTACCGGGGTCATCGCCTCCGCGCTCAACTGCCACACGTACGGCGGGAACAGCCAGGACCAGCCGACGAGTTCGCCGGGTCCCAGGCTTTCCACGGAAGCGGCGCGTTGACCCGGCATCGGTATCTCGAGGGTCACCGTGCCCGAGCGCACGATCCAGAAGGAATCGGCCCGGCCGCCCTCGTCGAAGATCCGCGCACCCTCGCGGAAATTGACCTCCCGGGCGTGGGACATCAACCGTCCCCGGTACTCGGTGGACAGGACGGCGGCGATTCGGATAGGGGAAGGTGTGCTCACGACGGCCTCCGATCACGACCCCCCAGAGCCTGCTGCTCATCCCAGTGTCGCCGAAGCGGGCCAGGATGGCGCCGACGCGGCGCGGCGGGTGTGCGCGGGCCCGCGCCGGCCGCCGCCCGGGCGGGGCCGCGGCCACCGCGGGCGGCGGGCCGTCACCCTCGGCTACTCCTCGGCGGCGGCCTCCAGGCAGGCCAGCTCCATGGCGTCGAGCACCGCCTCGTGGCTGCGCCGGCTCAGCTCGGCGACGTTCTCGATCTGTGCCGTCGCCCAGGCGGCCAGGGTCATCGCCAGCACCCGCAGGCCGTCGGTGCCGTGATCGGCGAGGATGCCGTCCGCGACGATCATGGCGTCCTCCGGCACCTGCTCCGGCGGCTCCAGCCCGGCGAGGCCGCGCAGCATCGTGAGGGTGCGCCGGGAGATCTCCGGAGTCATCCTCGCCAGCCGCATGTCTTCTTCTTCGTCCATCCGCCCCGCCCTTCGGTGCCATGGCCCGTCCCCCGCCTTGAGGCACCGTAGAGGGGCGGCGCGCGGCGCGGGGCTGTTTTCGGCGGGTGACCGTGTGCGAAGGGGTGGCCCGCGATTCGCGCGGTTGACGCGTCCCACAGCCCGCCGGCGAGCACCACAGGGCGCGCCCGCCCGGGGATCGGCGGGGTCCGCCGCCGGGCCGGTCGTTCTCCGTGGGGTGACCCCGTCCGGGCCGGGAAGGCGTCCGGGGCGGGTCGCGGCTGAGGATTTTCGACCGGTTCTGCGCGTGATGGGTCAATCCTGGTGACCGGCTCGCGGATTCGCCCTAGGGTGCGCCCGTACGTACGTCCGCCCACCCGTACGCGGTCACGCGGGCGTACGGCCGTCCGCCGGGCACCCCGCGCGGCGCACGGGCAGTGCCACGCACAACGAACTGGGGGGTTCATGCGCAGATCCAGAGGACCCGCGGCCGCTCTCGCCCTGTCCCTGGCCGGTGCCGGGGCGTTCGTCGGTCTCGGGCTCGCCCCGCCGGCCGCGGCCGTCACCCCGCCCGTGGCCTTCACCGCCGACGCGCTGCCCACCTGGCAGCCCAACGGTGTGGTCTGGGCCCTCGCGGAGGCCGGCGGCACGGTGTTCGTCGGCGGCACCTTCTCCGCCGTACGCCCGCCCGCCGGCGCCGGGGGCAGCGAGAAACCGGTGGTGAACTTCGCCGCCCTGGACGCCGCGACCGGCGCCCCGACGGCCTGCAACCTGTCGTTCACGGTCGGCTCGGGCACCGCCACCGTCCGCGCGCTCACCGTCTCGCCGGACCGGAAGACCCTCTACGCGGGCGGCTACTTCGGCGCCGTCAACGGCACGCCGGTCTCCAGCATGGCCGCGATCGACGTGGCCACCTGCACGGTGAAGCAGTCCTTCCGCCCCGCGTTCGCGGCCACCGTACGGGCCATCGCCGTCACCGCCGACACGGTCTACGCGGGCGGCGACTTCCTCACCGTCGCCGGCCAGTCCCGGCAGCGCTTCGCGGCCGTCGCCGCCGCCGACGGCGCCCTGCGCCCCTTCACGGCCGACGCCGACGAGCCGGGTCGGGCCGTCGAGGTCACCCCGGACGGCCAGAACGTCCTGCTGGGCGGTGACTTCTTCACCGTCAACGGGACGAACACCCACGCGCTGGCCGTCGTCGACGCCGACAGCGGCGCCCTCACCAGGTCCTACGCGGGCTTCATCGAGACCAACTCGGTCGTCAAGGACATCGCCACCGACGGGACCGGCTTCTACACCGCCAACGAGGGCACCGGCGGCGGCGTCTTCGACGGCCGCATCGCCCTGGACCTCGCGGGCTTCGGCCAGCGCTGGCGCGACACCTGCCTGGGCGCCACCCAGGCCGTGCTGCCGTACCAGGGCGTGCTCTACAGCGCCTCGCACGCCCACGACTGCGCCACCGTCGGGGAGTTCCCCGACGGCCAACGCCACCACCTGCTGGCGCAGCCCACCACCTCCGTCGGCAAACTGGGCTGGGCGCCGGACACCAACGACGGCATCGGCGAGGGCATCGGCCCGCGCGTGCTGACGGTCGGCTCCAAGGGCGGCGCGCAGTACCTGTGGGTCGGCGGTGAGTTCACCACCGTCAACGGGGCGGCGCAGCAGAGCCTGACGCGCTTCTCCTCAACCGGCGACACCGGCGCTCCGACGGTGCCCGTCGCGAGCGCCTCGGCCTTCGGGCCGGGCGGGGTCCAGGTGCGCTGGCGCACCAGCCTCGACCTGGACGACAGCGCCCTGACCTACCGGATACACCGCAACGGTTCCGCGTCGCCGATCGCGACGGTGAACGCCGATTCGCTGTTCTTCCGGCGGCCCCAGGCCTCCTGGACGGACACCACCGCCCAGGCCGGCCAGTCGTACACCTACCGGGTCACCGCCACCGACGCGGCGGGCAACACCAGCGCCCTGTCGGCGACGGCGGCGGTGACGGTCCCGACGTCGGCGGAGGCGTACCCGAGCCGGGTCCGCGCGGACGGCGCCCAGCTGTACTGGCGCTACGACGAATCGGCCGCGCCCTACGTGGCGGACTCCTCGGACGGCGGCAACCAGGCCGGCGTGCACCTGAACGGGCCGGCCCTGCGCCAGACGCCGGCCGCGGTGACCGGCGCGAGCACGGCGATCGGCTTCAACGGCACGAACGCCCAGGTGCACGGTGAGCAGCGGCAGTCGGTGGGCAGCACGTACAGCGTGGAGACCTGGTTCAGGACGAACACCACCCGCGGCGGCAAGGTCGTGGGCTTCGGCAACCAACAGACCAACGGCAGCGGCCAGTACGACAAGCACGTCTACATGACCAATGACGGCCGGCTGGTCTTCGGCGTGTACACGGGTGCCACCCGCACCATCACCACCCCCGGCGCCTACAACGACGACCAGTGGCACCACGTCGTCGCCACCCAGGGGCCGGGCGGCATGACCCTGTACGTCGACGGCGTCCAGCGCGGCACCCTCAACGTCACGACGCACGAGAACTTCTCGGGCTTCTGGCGCGTCGGAGGGGACTCGCTCGGCGGCTGGCCGGACCGTCCCACCAGCGACCACTGGGCGGGCCGGCTGGACGAGACCGCCGTGTACCCGACGGTCCTGAGCGCGGCGCAGGTGCAGAACCACCACGCCCTCGCATCCGCCCCGGCGGACTCGACGGTCCGGGTGACCGCCGCCGAGGACACGTACGCCAACGCGGGCGCCCCGGGCACGAACTACGGCGCCTCGGGCTCCCTCGCGGTGCGCGGGTCCTCGGCGTACGCGAGCTACCTGCGCTTCGACCTTCCGGCCGCACCCGCGGGCACGGTGCTCAAGGCGGCCACGCTCAGCGTGAAGACCAGCACCATGGCCGGCGCGGGCACCGCGGACGCCGTCGCGATCGTCCCGATCACGGGGGCGTGGACGGAGGGCGGGACCACGTACACCAACCGTCCGGCGCTCGGCTCCCCCGCGCTCGGCTCCTTCGCCGGGATCCCGGACGGTTCGGCCGTGCACACCACCGGGCTGGACACGGCCACCGTCGCGGGCGCGCTCGGCGGCGGCTACGACCTGGCGCTGACCGCCGCCGGCAGTGACGCGCTGTGGCTGTGGTCCTCGGAGGCGGCGGCGAACGAAGGGACGCCGCAGCTGACGCTGACCTTCGGCGCGCCGTAGCCGCCCCGCGGTGAGGGGAGGGGCGCGGACCCATCCGGTCCGCGCCCGTCCCCGCCCCCTCGCGTTCCCGCCCCTTCGCGTTCTCGCCGCAGGCCAAGGTCACGAAGGGTGACCAGGCTGCGCCGCACGGCCCGCGGTGGTCCTGGAGACCGCGGGCCGCCGGTCAGCGGGGTGGCTCGACCTCCAGGAAGCGCCGGCCGCGCGGCCCCCGGTAGAGCAGGCACTCCCAGCCGTGCCGCTCCAGCTCCGCCGCGCAGGCCGTCAGCCGCTCCCGTTCCTCCTCGGCGGCGCCCGAACCCGGGGGACCGGTCCAGGTCACCGTCACCGTCATCGGGGCGGAGGCCCGGCCGCCGGCGCCGGCGGCGTCCGTGCCGTCGGCGACCCGGTAGCCCGTGCGGCTGCGCCGACCCTCGGCGTCCACCGCCGACGGCGGGAAACCCGCCGCCTCCAGCACCAGGGCCACCGCACGCGGCACGGCCCGCACCTCCCAGGGGGCGGGGGAGTGCGGGCCGTCGCCCAGCAGGCGGCGGATCTGCAACAACCCCTCGTACGCGGTGCGCAGCTCGCCCGCCCGCGCCCGTGGATCCGTCGGCGGACCGTCACCGTTCGCCGGTTCGAAGCCCGCCCCGTGCGGACCCGCCATCGAACCCCCCTTTCCCGCCGCGTCTTTCCGCCGGCATCCGAATGAGTACCTCACGCGCAACGGCCTGAGTATCCGCCCCGATTCCCCGCAGCGCCGCCGTTGATGGAATGACGGCATGACCTCAGCACCCCCTTCGGACGCCGCGATCGCCGTTTGGCGTCCCCGCATGCGGCACGTGACCACCGCCGGCTCGGCGCTCGCCGTGGCACTGGTACCACTCGTGGTGGGCGTGCTCGTCGCCAAGGGGGTCGCCGCCGATCCGCACGCCCCCGTCAACGCGCTGATCAGCGGAGGCGGGCAGCGCGCGGGGCTGCCGGTCACCGAGTGGCGGCGGCGCGGGCACGGGGCGCTGCGCCGGCTGCGGACCGCCCGCGAAGGGACGGCCCGGCGCTGCGCCTCCGTCCGCGACCGCCGCCGTCCCGTCAGGAGGCCAGCGGTTCCTGCAGCTCGGTGACCCACTGCTCCGGGTCGTCCGGGCAGGCCAGGGTCAGCTCGCGGGCGTACCCGGCCGAGCGGTGGCCGTGCGCGTCGATCCACCGCGCCAGGGCCTGTGCGGTCGGCAGTACGCCGTCCATCGCGCCCCGGTGCACGACCGTCGCCGCCCGCTCGACCCCGGGCAGCTCCACGATCAGCACCCCGTCCCCGAGGTCCTCACGGCGGACGCCCGCCGCCACGGGCAGCCCGGCGCGCACCAGGACCGAGCCGGGCTCGGCGTCCGGGGCGTCCTCGTAGCGGGCCAGGCCCGGGCCCGTCGGGGTGATGCCGGCGCCTTCGAAGCGGCGGCACAGTTCCCCGTACAGGGGGCCGATGACCGGCCCGATGTCCTGGGGGGCGTAGCTCGCCGACACCCCGGTCAGCTCGGCCAGCCGGACGGGCGGCAGGCTCTTGACGACGATTTCGTCGGTGGGCATGGTTCCCTCGCTCTCGATGGTCCGGAGCCTCGTCCCGACCCGGTTCAGCCGGGCGGTCGCCTCGGCCACGGCGCTCTCCAGCTCCGCCCGGCGCAGCCGCAACATGCCGCGCAACTGCTCCGGGGTCACCTTCTCGTCGAGGACCGCCGCCACCTGTTCCAGGGTGAAGCCGAGGTCCTTCAGCGCGATGACGCGGTTGAGGCGCGCCAGCTGGCCCGCCTCGTAGTAGCGGTAGCCGCTGGACGGGTCGACACGTGCCGGGCGCAGCAGTCCGAGGGCGTCGTAATGACGCAGCATGCGGACCGATACCCGGCCGTGTTTGGCGAAGTCTCCGATGGTGAACATGACGTCTCCCACTGCACGGCCTGACACGGTGTGAGGGTCAAGTCTGCGGGGCGGGCGTGATGGCGGACGCGTGGGCCGGGCGGGGTGCGGTCGGTCAGTGGCCGTACTGGCGGACGCACAGGTCCACGACCGACGGCGGGACGGTGCCCTCCGCGGCCGCGCACAGTTCCTCGCCCCGGGGCAGCCGCGGCGCCGCCGGGCGGGGAACGCGCGGCGGGGTGGGTTTCGCGGGCCGCACCCGCCGGGGCGCGGGCGGCTTCGCGTGCCGGCGGGCGGGCGGGTCCGCCTTGCGGGCGCGCGGGGCGGCCGCCGGGGCGTCGCGGGTGTGGTCGGGCCCGTCGTCCGACGCGTCCCGCTGCTGCCGGTCGCCCGGCCCGGTACCGGGTGGCGGGGTCTCGGACTCCGGGTCGGGCAGCACGCTCAGGGGCAGGGGCCGCTCCGGGGGCCCGCCGTCGGAGAGCCTCCCCTCGGCGGCGTCCTGCCGACCGAGCGGCGGCGTGGAGCCGCGTACGGGGTCGGCGGCGCCGGACTCCGGGCCGACGGAGACGCAGCCGGCGCTCGCGAGGAGGGCCAGTAGGGAGAGGGGCAGGGCGGCCCGGCGTAACTGCATCCGACCACCATGCCGTAGTCGGCGGGCCGCCGAAGCCGAACCTCACGCGTCCGGGTGACGCGGGGTGCAGGACGGGGTGACGGGGCTCCGGCGGAGAGGCGTTGCTGAATCGATTCCGCACCGTGTTGCCCGAATCGGTGGCGGTCATCGCAGAATGGCCCCGAACGCGAGCGGTACGGCAGGGCAGCGCGGGCGACGGGGGAGGCGCGACCCCCCGAGCCCGGTGCCGCCGTACCGCGTTCACCCCGCCGGACCGCCCACCCGTACGGAGCCCCGCCCATGCCCTTCGCTGCCGCCGCGCCCAACAGCCCTGATTCCGGGTCCGATTCCGGTTCCGGCCCTGACGCCGATCCTGGCCCCGGCGTGGACCCCGATTCAGGCGTCCGCCCCGGCCCGGATGCGGGCCTCCTTGCTGGTGAGGCCGACTCCGGTTCCCGCCTGGACGCCGACGCCGACCGTGACGCCGACGCCGACCGTGACAGCGACCGTGGCCCCGGCTGCCGCACTGGTCCGGATGCGGGCTCCGGCCCTGATCGCGGCGCCGGCGTGGGTGCCGGCGGGGTCGGGGGAGCGAAGGGGTGGGCGGCCGTGGCGGCCGTTTCCCTAGGGATCTTCGGACTGATCACTTCCGAGTTGCTGCCCGTCGGCCTCCTCACCCCCGTCGGGGACGCGCTCGGGGTGTCCGACGGGACCGCCGGACTGATGGTCACCGTCCCCGGACTCGTCGCCGGCTTCTGCGCCCCGCTCGTCACCGTCGGCGCCGCCCGCGTCGACCGACGGCACGTACTGTGCCTGCTCATCGCCCTGATGGCCGTCGCCAACCTGGTCGCCGCCGTCGCGCCGAACTTCGCCGCGGTGCTGGCCGCCCGGGTGCTCGTCGGCGTCAGCGTCGGCGGATTCTGGGCCGTGGCGGGCGGACTCGCCGTCCGGCTGGTTCCCGCCCGTCACGTCGGCCGGGCCATGGCCGTGATCTTCGGCGGCGTCCCCACCGCCTCGGTGCTCGGGGTGCCCGCCGGGACCCTGCTCGGCGAACTCGGCGGCTGGCGCACGGCCTTCGCGTCCGTCGGGGCACTCGGCGTCGTCACCCTCACCGCCCTGCTCCTCCTGCTGCCCGCGCTGCCGCCGACCCGGCCCGTCGCCCTGGCCGAACTGCCCGCCCTGCTCCGCCGCAACCGCGGCGTCCGCGCCGGGGTCGTCGTCACCTTCCTCCTGGTCACCGGGCAGTTCGCCGCCTACACCTTCGTCACCCCGGTGCTGCGGGACATCTCCGGCGTCGCGTCGGGCTCCGTCAGTACCCTGCTCCTCGGTTACGGGGTCGCGGGGGTCGCCGGGAACTTCCTGGTCGGTCCGCGCGATCCACGTCGTACCCTGCTCGTCGTCAGCGCCACCCTGACCGTCGTCCTCACGCTGATCGCCCTGCTGCCCGGAGCCGCCGTCGGAACGGGCCTGTTGCTCGTCTGGGGCCTCGTGTACGGCGGGGTCTCCGTGAGCCTCCAGGGCTGGATGACCAAGGCCGCGCCACAAGCGTCCGAGGCGGCCTCCTCCCTGATGGTGGCCATGTTCAACTTCGCCATCGCGGCGGGCGCGCTCGCCGGCGGCCTCGCGGTGGACGGCGTCTCCGTCGCCGCCGCCCCGCTGACAGGGGCGGCCCTCATGTTGCTCGCGGCCCTCACCGTGGCGGCGGCCTGCCGCTACCCGGCGGCCCCCGTGGCCGAGGTCCCCGACCACCGGCTCGGGGCAGCGGCCGATACGGTGCGCGAGCGGCCCGGCAAGGCCTCGCCGGCCGACCGTCGAGGAACCCCGTCGGCCGCGGGCAACTGCGCGTCCGGGGGGCCGAATCGGGGCGCTGACGGCAGGTGGCGGAGTCGGGCCCGTCCCCCACACAACGGATGAAACGGGTGGATCGGGCATCCGGCTTGACCGGAGTGGTCCCGGAGGGAAAGAGTCCGATCAAGAACCGCCGTAAGGGCTGACCCGGAGATACTCCAGATGTCGATATCCGTCCGTGCCACACTCACCTCCACCCTCCTCGGCGGCTCCCTCGTCCTCGCTCCGACCGGTGCGCGGGCGGCCACCCCCTCGGACGGGACCGGTCGGGCGGTCCGGGCGGGCGCCCCGTGCCCCGATGTGCTCGGAGCGGCCCGATTCCACGCCGAGTTGATCGAGGGCCACGCCATCGGTCCGGCCCGAGGCCCCTCGCCCGCCGAGTTCACCGCCCTGCGGAAGACCTCGGCAGCGCTGGCCGCGGTGCGCTCCGACGCGGTCGGTCCGAGCCCGCACGGCGGACACCTGTGGCTGACCGGAACGGACGCGCGGTACAACGTCTTCTCGCTCCCAACCGCCGAGTTGGAGAAGACCCGGAAGGTCCACCTCGACGTCCCGGTGGGTGCGGTCACGGTGGTCAACGTCACCGGGGCGACGTACGACCAGGGCGCGACGGGCACCGGCGGCTTCCTCTTCCTGGACGAGAGCGCGGACGCGGCGGGGGAAGCGGAAGCCGACACCGACGCCGGGGCCGACCGCGGGACGGATCCGGTCCGGTCGAGGTTGCTGTGGAACTTCCCCGCTGCCACGAAGATCGTCAAGCGCGGTGCCAACCCCTGGCCGGGTACCGTCCTCGCCCCCCTTGCCGCCGTCGACCTGGGCAAGGGCGGCCCGCTCGAAGGCGGCCTCATCGCCCGCTCGCTCAGCGGCAACGGTTCCGCCGAGACGCGCCACCACCCCTTCACGGGCTGCCTGCCCACCGCCCCCGGCCCCGCCCCCGACGGCGGCGGAAACCGCGGCCGGGTGGAGTCCGGCCAGCCGCGCCCGCCGACCGGCACGCCCACACCCACACCCACGCCCACATCCACGCCCACCGCCGCGCCCGTCCCCGCGCCCCGCGCCACGGTCGCCGCCTCCGACGCGCCGACGGGCCACGCTCCCGCGGCCCCGACCGGCACCCGGGACCGGGGCCCCTCCGCGGTCCCGGCGACCGGAGCCGCCGGCCCGGGCGGCGCCGACGGTGGTCTCGCGCTGACCGGCGCGGGCAAGGCGGTGCCCCTCGCCATCGGCGGAGCCGCGGTACTGGCCGCCGGTGCGGCCATGGTCCTGGTCGCCCGGCGGCGCAGGGCCTGACCGGCCGGACGGGGGTCGGTACCGCACCGCCGCGCCGACCCCCGTCCTCCTTCTCCTTCGTTCCCCTTTCCCCCGCCGCCGGGGCAGCCGCCCGGGCCACGCCCGCGGCCGGCCCCCGTCGGCACGTCGGCAAGACGCCCCCTAGTCCGGAGACCAGCGTGTCGCACCACACCGAGGAGAGCGGGATCGTTCCCGACGACCGTCTCCTCGTCCGCCCGTACGTCACCCCGCCCGCGCACCCGGCCCCCTTCACGACCCCCGCCTGGCCGCTCGGCCCGTCGGCGGCTCCGGTACGGGCGCCGGCCCCGGCGGGCGCTCCGGTGGCGCAGGCGTCCCCCGTCGAGGGGCGGCGCGGGAGCCGGCGACCGCTGATGGTGCTGGCGCTGCTCGCGCTGGCCGCCGCGGGCACCCTGGTCGTGCTGCTCCGTTCCCCCGAACCGGAGCCCGCGCGGGCCGTCCCGCCGCCGGAGCTGTCCGTACCCGTACTGCCGGCCCGCAGCCCGGGTACCGACGACACCCCCGCGCCGCACACCCCCGCCGGGACCGCCCCCTCCGGCTCCGCGTCCGGAACCCCCGCCCCCGCACCCGCCACCACCCCGGCCGGATCCCCGACGCCGACGCCCCCCGCGCCGCCGCCCACCCCCGCCCCCACGGCGCCCCCGACGGCGCCCCTCCCCGCCGTGAAGCCGACGCCCGCGACCCAGGGCACCCTGCGCCCGGGCGACTGCGGGGCCGAGGTGCGGAACCTTCAGGAACGGCTCCACGGGCAGGGGTTCACGTACGTCTCGACGACCGGCGTCTACGACGCCCGGACCGAACGCGGCGTGGCCCAGTTGCAGCGGGACCGCAGCATCAAGGGCGACCCGTACGGCGTCTACGGCCCGGCGACCCGCGCGGCCTTCGGCTGACCGCCGCCGGCCGCCGGTCCTACGCGGTCGGTGCGGGCGCTCCGGTGCCGCACGGGGCGTGGTGGTGCGGCGTCGACAGGGCGCCGGCGATGGGGTGGGGCTGCGGGACGCCCCCAGGGTCCCGCTCGTTCCACCGCTCCCGGTGCATCGCCCCCCGCTCACGCGCCGAGCGCCGCCGCCCCCGACGGGCGCCCGACCGGCGCGGTGACCGGCGGTCGCCCGGCCACGCGGTGGTCACCGCCCGGCGAGGAGGCCCGGCAGGTCGCGCATGTCGTCGAAGACAATGGTGTCGGGGCCTTCGAGCTGCTCGGGCGGGGTCAGCCCGCCGGCGTAGCCGAAGGAGCGCATGCCCGCGGCGCGGGCCGCCAGGACGCCTGGCCGGCTGTCCTCGACGACCACGCACGCGGCGGGGTCGACGCCCATCCGCTGCGCCGCGTAGAGGAACAGGTCCGGGGCCGGCTTGCCGCGGGACACCTCCGAGGCGCTGTGGATGCGCCCCGCGAACCGGTCGTGGAGGCCGGTGCGGCCCAACGTGTGGCGCATCTTCTCGTGGGAGCCGCTGGAGGCGACGCACATCGGCAGGGTGATCGCGTCGAGCGCCTCGGGCAACCCCTCGACGGGGGACAACGCCGTGTCCACGGCCTCCCGGTGGAGCTGTTCGAACCGGTCCCACCACAGGACGGAGGTCTCCTCACCGAGCCGTGCGGCGACCTGCTCGCGGATGGACACACCGGAACGGCCGATGAACCGGTCGATGACCTCGTCCTCGGTCAGCGGCCAGCCGAGCTCCGCTCCGAGAGCGACCTGGACGCGTACGGCGATGCGTTCGCTGTCCACCAGAACGCCGTCGCAGTCGAATATCACGAGTTCAATGGGCTTGATCATTCCCGCAGCATAGGGCGGCCCGATCACCCCGAACCGGGGGCCCCGCACCGGGGCCCCGGGCGGCCGGTCATAGCCCGCCGGTCATCTGCCGCCGGCCACCCGCAGGACGGCGCCCGTCGTGTACGAGGCGTCCGCGGACAGCAGCCAGGCGACGGCCCCGGCGATCTCGTCGGGCCGCCCGGCCCGGCCCAACGGGATCCCGGCGGCGGCCCGGGCGGGACGGTCGGGGTCGCCCATGGCCGCGTGCATGTCGGTCTCGATGATGCCCGGCGACACCGCGTTGACCCGGATCCCGTCCGGGCCCAGTTCCTTGGACAGGCCGATGGTGAGGGTGTCGACGGCGGCCTTGGTCGCCGCGTAGTGGACGTAGTCGCCGGGGCCGCCCAAGGTCGCCGCCGCCGAGGACACGTTCACGATGGCCCCGCCGCCGCTCTCCGCCATGTCCCGGGCGGCCCGGCGGCAGCAGAGCAGGTACCCGAGGAGGTTGACCTCCACCACGCGCCGCAGGTCCTGCGTCCGGGCGTCCACGAGACGACCCAACGGCCCGGTCACCCCGGCGTTGTTCACCAGGCCGGTGACCGAACCCAGTTCGGCACCCGCGATGTCGAAGAGCCGCTCCACGGCGCACTCCTCGGAGACGTCCCCGCGCACCGTCACGCACCGCGCCCCCACCGCTCGTACGCGCTCGGCCGTGGCCTGCGCCGCGGCCTCGTCGCGGGCGTACCCGAGCACCAGATCGTGGCCCTCGCCCGCGAGCCGTAGGCAGGTCGCCGCACCGATGCCGCGGCTGCCTCCGGTGACGACCGTGACGGGACGACGTGTCATGCGAACCTCCTGAGTGAACCGTGCGGAGCCACGAGCCCGGGCGCGCGGCGCAGGCTAACACCCGGATATCCGCTGGACCAGCGGGAATGGCGGCGTGGAGAGTGGTGCGGCGGGGCGGGCGGAGCACGATCCCGACGCGCTTGCACCGGGCCGCCCGCGCGCACCATCCCGACCCGCCTCGCCCCGCCCCGACCCGATCCGACCCGGAACCGAGGAGTCGTCCCATGTCCACGCTGCGCGTCACCGTCGAAGAGCTGACCGTCCACGACCATCCGAACGCCGATGCGCTGGAACTGGCCCAAGTGGGCCTCTACCGTGCCGTCGTCGCCAAGGGCGCCTACCGCACAGGTGACTTCGCGCTCTACATACCCGAACAGGCGGTGCTCCCGGCCGAGTTGATAGAAGAGCTGGGCTTGACCGGGCGGCTCGCCGGGAGCTCCGCCGACCGGGTCAAGGCGGTGCGGTTGCGCGGCGAACTCTCGCAGGGGCTGGTGTGCCGGCCCCGGGTGCTGGCCGGCGTGGACCTCCCGGCGGCCGCGAAGGAGGGCACCGACTTCGCCGAGCTGCTGGGCATCGTCAAATGGTCGCCGCCCGTCCCCACGACGATGGACGGCGACGTGGACGCGGCCCCCGACCTGCTCCCGTGGGTGGACATCGAGAACCTCCAGCGCTACCCGCAGCTCTTCGAGCCGGGCGAGACCGTGGTCCTGACCGAGAAACTCCACGGCACGGCCTGCCTGTTGACGTACGTCGTCGAGGGGGAGCGGGTCATCGTGTCCTCCAAGGGCTTCGGCTCGAAGGGGCTCGCGCTGAGGGAGGACGAGCGCAACCTGTACTGGCGTGCCGTACGCGGCCACGGCGTGCCGGAGGTCGCGGCCCGGCTGGCCGAACGGTTGGGTGCGAGCCGGGTCGGCGTCTTCGCGGAGGTCTACGGCACCGGCGTACAGGACCTGCCGTACGGGGCCCGGGGCAACGCCGCGGACGCGCCGCCCGGCTACGCCGTGTACGACGTGTCGGCGGAGATCGACGGGCAGGTGCGCTGGCTGGATCCGGCCCGGGTACTGGAGGAGGGTGAACTACCGCTGGTCCCACGGCTCTTCGAAGGCCCCTACGCCCCGGAGACCGTGCTCGCGTTTGCCTCCGGCCGGGAGACGGTCTCGGGCCGCGACCTGCACCTGCGCGAGGGAGTCGTCGTCCGCCCGGTCCCGGAGCGCTACAGCCCGGTGGTCGGCGGCCGAGCCATGGCGAAGGCGATCAGCCCCGCCTACCTGACCCGTAAGGGCGGCACGGAGTTCGAGTGAGCCGCGGCGGCGCGGTCACCCGCCGCCGCGACGCGGCGGGTGCGTCAGGTCGTTCCCGAGGGCGCCGGGCTCCTCTCGCCCGGGTCCGCGTGGAGGAAGTCGCGGGCGCCACGGATGCGGGTGCGCAGCAGGGCCTGGGTCGCGCGGCTGTCGAGGCGGACGTCGAGGGCCCCCGGCAGTGACGTGTCCGCCCGTCGACCAGCGGGCACCCGGGCCACGTCGAGCCCGTCACGCCGGGCAATGAGCACGCCGAGGTCGTGGCGACTCAGCGCGTCCGGCCCGGCGACGTGGAACGTGCCCGTCAGGTCGGACAGGGCGATCTCCCACAGGGCCCCGGCCAGGTCTTCGACGTGCACCGGACAACGGACGTCGTCGGTGAACAGGACCCCGTCGCGGGCGCCGGCCACCAGGGCGCGGACGGTCCGTTCGTGCTCCGAACGGCCGTGCCCGATGATCAGCGAGGTACGGACGACCGCGGCCTCCGGGGACAGCACCCGGACCGCCGTCTCGGCTGCGGCCTTCGCCGCCCCGTACGGGGTGAGGGGAGAGGGCCGGCAGGTTTCGTCGTAGTGGACGCGCGCGCCGGAGAACACGGCGTCGCTGGAGACGTGCAGCAGACGACACCCCGCGTCGGCGGCGGCGAGTGCCACGCGCACCGCGCCGTCGGCGGTGACCGCCCAATCGGCTTGACCGCTCGACGCGTTGATCGCGACGGACGGAGCGATGTCCGCGATGACCGAGGCGACCCGCGACGGGTCGCGCAGGTCGAGAGGGTGCCAGGCGACCCCCGCGGCCGTGCGGGGACGCGACGTGAAGGTCGCGGCCGTCTCGTGCCCGGCCCCGACGGCCTGGCGGACGAGTTCGGTGCCCAGAAAACCACTGCCGCCCAGGATCAGAACCGTCATGGGCCGACACGGTAGCCAACGCGAAACCCCGCCGGGGGGTGGTCGGTCGCATCCGATCCGCCGACGGCCGGCGCCCCGGCGCCGCGTCGCAAGTGGTTTCCGGAAGGCGGACCCCCGTAGCGGTCGGTTCCGGCCAACCTCCCGAGTCGGGCGGCCCGGCAGCACGGCGGGGTCCGGACGTGATCAGCGGCGGCGCCAAGGGGGTCGTCGCGGCGAGGTCGGCCAGATCCCGCTGCTCCGGCCGCCGGCCTGCGCTGTACTCACTCCTCCAGTTCCCGCGACCGCGCAGCCGCCCTTCCACGCCACCGTGGACCCGGGCTTTCCCCGCATGCCCGCGGCCGCCCGAACCGGGCTCCATCGCACGCCAGTTGAAGGAGATCGGGCATGTCCGAGCAGCAGGCCGCGCAAGCGAATTCCGCCGTACCACCCCAGCCGGTACCACCCGCCCCCGCACCCCCGGCGCCCGCCCCCGCACCCCCGGCGCCCGAGACCGCCGCGCCCGTCGCCCCCGCCCCGCCGGAGTTCACGTACACCTGGGGCCGGCACAGCGGCACCATGGAGGCGCTGTCGCTCGGGCAGATGGCCCGCCGCGTGCCGTCCGCCCTGCGACAGACCGCGCGGCTCGCGCTCGCCGTCAACCGCACCGCGTTCCACGTCCTCGTCGCCGCCCAGATCCTCGGCGGGATCTGTACGGCGGCGGCCCTCGCCGCGATCTCCCGGGCGATGGTCCCGCTCCTGACCGGCGCCGGCGTCCAGGAACGGATCTCGGCCGCCGCCTGGCCGCTGGTCGTCGCGGCCGCGATGACCGCGCTCGGCGCCCTGGCCTCCATCACCGCCGGCAGCGCCGCCCGCCGCCTCAACCCCGGCATGGCCACCCTCGCCGACCTCGCCATGGTCGACGCCCACATGGACGTCGAACTCGCCGCCTACGACGCCCCCGACTTCACCGAGCGCTCCGAGGCCGCCGAGACCGGATCCGCCCGCTCCGCCATGCTGCTCCAGGACGCGCTCGGCTTCACCGGGGGCCTGATCGACATGGTCGCCGTCGCGTCCGTCCTCGCCGTCGTCCATCCCGTGCTGTTGCCGCTGCTCCTGCTGTCCGTGGTGCCCCGCGGTCTCGGCTCGGTGCACGCCGCCCGGCTCGACTACCGCCTCCACAACCAGACCATCGCCTCCCGCAACATCAAGCACATGATGCGCTGGCACCTGACCACCCCGAAGCTCGCCGACGAGCTGCGCGGCAACGGCATGCGGCCGTACGCCCACCACTGGTACGCGGCCGTCTGCGAACGCATCGACTCCAGGATGGTCGCCTCCGCGCCCCGCTACCTCACGGTGTACCTGGTCGCCGCCGCCGCGTCCGGGGTGTTCGTCGTCGCCACGTACGGGGCCCTCGCCGGGCTCGTCGTCGGCGGGTACATGGCGATCGCGGCGGCCGGCACGGCGATCGTCGCCATGCGCACCTCCACCGCGGCGCTCTCCCAACTCGTCGTCTACGGGGCGGCCATGTTCCAGCACGCCCTCTACCTGGGCGACTACACCTCCTTCGTGAAGGAGGCCGCCGAGAAGTCCGGCCCGCGCGGACCGCGGGTCATGGCGAACGCCCCGGAGGAGATCCGGCTCGAAGAGGCCACCTACACCTATCCGGGCAAGGACAGGCCCGCACTCGGCCCGGTCAGCCTCACCCTGTCGCGCGGTGAGGTCGTCGCCGTCATCGGGGAGAACGGCGCCGGGAAGTCCACCCTGATCCGGCTGCTGACCTCGCTGACGGCGCCGACGTCCGGTCGGGTCGCCTGGGACGGCGTCCCGACCTCGGAGGCCGACCAGCGCACCGCCTGGCAGCACGTCGGTCTCGTCACCCAGTCGTACGGGCACTGGCCCTTCTCCGCCCGGGAGAACATCACGCTCGGCCGCCCCGACCCGCGCGGCGAGGAAGCCGTCTGGGACGCCCTGGACGCCGTCGGCATGCGCGCCCACGTCGAGGAGTTCCCCGACGGCCTCGACACCCTGCTGGCCCGCTCGCTGTGGGGCGGCCACGAACCCTCCGGCGGGCAGTGGCAACGCCTCGCCTGCGGCCGGGCGTTCCACCGCAGGCCCGGTCTGCTGGTCATGGACGAGCCGACCTCGGCGATGGACCCGCGCGGTGAGCACATGGTCTTCTCGGGCCTGCGCGACATGAAGGACGACCGGATCACCGTGATCGTCACCCACCGCATGGAGAACTGTCGGCTCGCCGACCGGATCGTCGTCCTGGACGCCGGTCGGATCGCGGAGCAGGGCACCTATGAGGAACTCGTACGCCGGGACGGCTCCTTCGCGGAGCTCGTACGCCTCTCCCAGGACCGGTAGCCGGCCGGGGTTCGGGGGGTCCTCGGGGCGGGCGAGCCCGCCCGTCCCGAGGTGCCCCGCCCGTACGGGTTCCCGTGCCGGGCCGCCGCTACGGCAGGATCGAGTCCACGTACCCACCGTCGACCCGCAGTGCGCCGCCCGTGGTGGCCGACGCGTACGGGGAGGCGAGGTAGACCACCATGTGGGCGATCTCCTCCGGCTCGATCAGGCGCTGGATCAGCGACTGCGGCCGGTGCAGGCGCATGAACGCGCGCTGGGCCTCCTCCCAGGGGAGGTCCCGGTCGACCAGCTCGTACACGAAGTCCTCGACGCCGCCGGTGTGCGTCGGGCCCGCGATGACGGAGTTGACGGTCACCCCCGTGCCGGCGGCCTCCTTGGCGAATCCGCGCGCCACGGCGAGCAGGGCCGTCTTGGACATCCCGTAGTGGATCATCTCGGCCGGGATGACCACGGCCGAGTCGCTGGCGATGTTCTGGACGCGCCCCCAACCCCGTTCGATCATGCCCGGCAGGTAGTGGCGGGTCATGCGGACGGCCGTCAGGACGTTCACGTCGAAGTAGCGCCGCCACTCCTCGTCAGGGATCTCCAGCGCGGGCCGCGCGCCGAAGATCCCGAGGTTGTTGACGAGGATGTCGACGTCCGGCGCCGCTTCGAAGACGGCCCGGGCCCCCTCCTCCGTCGAGATGTCACCCGGGGCGGCGACGAACTCCCCGCCCCGCTCGGCAAGGCGTGCCACCGCCTCGTCCACGGACTTCCGGCTGCGGCCGTTGACCGCCACCCGGGCGCCCGCGCCGGCCAGTCCGGACGCGATGGCCGCGCCGATTCCCTGCGTCGATCCGGTGACCAGTGCGGTCCTGCCGGAGAGGTCGATGAGCACGCCTGTACCTGCCTTGCCTTGCCTGCGGTGGTGCGCGATCGCGCGCGCGGTGGGGCCTGCCGGTGTGCGGTTTTCGGTGCCGCACTCCCGTACCGACTTCCCCGCAGTGCCGGATTCATCACCTCTGCGACGATCCGTCCGGGGGGTAACGCGTGCGCGCTCCCGCTCAGGCGGGCGGCCGCAAGCCCGTCAGGAGGACGTCCAGGGCCAGGTCCGTCGCCTCGGACAGCGGGGTGTCGTCCAGGAGGGCGGCGACGGCGAGCGTCGCCAGCCCGTGCACGGTCGAGAACGCGACCTGGGCGAGCCGGACGGGATCTCCGGTACGGACCGCTCCCGTCCGCTGCCCCTCCTCCAGGAGCCGGGCGACGATCAGCAGGCTCTCCCGGCCCAGCTCCCGGAGTTCCGCACTGGAGCCGTCGGCGTGCTTGACGGTGAACATCAGGTCCAGCAGCGCCGTGTGCCCGACGGCGAAGTCCACGTAGGCGCGGCCCAGTTCGGCCATGCGCGCACCGATCGGGCGGGGTGTGCCGGAGTCGGCGGCCGAGTTCATCCGCGCGTTGAGGGTGGTGAAACCGCTGACGGCGAGCGCGTCCATGAGGGCCTGGCGGTCGCGGAAGTGCCGGGAGGGCGCCGCATGGCTCACGCCGAGGTCGCGGGCCAGACCGCGCAGGCTGAGGCCCTCCGCTCCGGACTCGGTGAGGACGACCTCCGCCCGCTCCAGCAGGGCGGCCCTGAGGTTGCCGTGGTGGTACGACCCGTCGACGGCCAAGACGGTCTCCTCTCCCGGTGGGGTGTGCGCCCCGATGAGCCAATGTTGTCATTGACTACAATGGTGGCGATGCCTACATTGATTATGGCGCACCTCTTCCACGCACCGGAACCGGAGAAACCGACATGTCGATGACCTACAGGGGAACGGTGGCCCTCGTCACCGGGGCGAGCGCGGGACTCGGTGTCGAGTTCGCGCGCCAATGGGCGGAGCGCGGCGCGGACCTGGTACTGGTCGCCCGGCGCCTGGACCGGCTGGAAGAACTCGCGCGGGACCTGGAGAAGCGTTACGGCATCCGGGCCACGCCCATCGCCGCGGACCTGGCCCTGCCCGGCGCGGGCGCTGCCCTGCACGCGGAGCTCGAAGGCCGCGGCATCCGGGTCCACACGCTGATAAACAACGCCGGCTTCGGCAGTCACGGCGCCCTCCTGGAACAGGACCCGGCGCAGGTCGACCGCATGATCCAACTGAACGTCGCCGCGGTGGCCGGCCTGACCCGCGCCTTCCTGCCCGATCTGGTCGCCGACGGCCGGGGCGCCCTGATCACCCTCGCCAGCGTCGCGGCCTACCAGCCGACCCCGGCGATGGCGGTCTACGGAGCGACGAAGGCGTTCGTGCTCAGCTTCACCGAAGCCGTCGCGTACGAGACCCGCCGGTCCCCCCTGCGCGTCCTCGCCGTGTCCCCGGGGCCGACGAGCACCGAGTTCTTCGACGTCGTCGGCAGCCGGGACGCCATGGTGGGCAAGGTCGCCACGGCCGAGCAGGTCGTCACCACCGCCCGCCGCGCCCTGGAGCGCGGCACGACCCCGCCGAGCGTGGTCGCGGGCCTCGGCAACCGGCTGTCCGCCCTGGCCTCCGGGCTCGCGCCCCGCCGCCTCGCCCTGACGGTCGCGGGACGCGCCCTGAAGGCCTGAGCCGGGGAAACCGGCCGAAGGGCTGCCGGTCCGGGCCCAGGGGCCCGGTCCCGCCCGCGTGGGGAGCGGCCCGAGCGCTTCCGGCACACCGACCCGGAGATCGTGGGAGACCATGGAAGGGTGCCGGAAAAGCCTGCCGGCCGCGACGATCCGGCGGCCGGGCGACCACTGGAGACGGCCCTGGACGCCGTGGTCCGCGCCACGCGCGCGTCCACCGGCATGCTCTACCTGGCCGAACCCACCGGACGGGTCCTCCACCTCGCCCTGACCTGCGGAGTCGCCCGCGACTTCGCGGCCCCCTGGTCACGGGTATGGCTCGACGACCGGATCCCCGTCGCCGACGCGGCCCGCGACGGGCGCCTCGTATGGCTCGGCGGACGCGAGGAAACGGCCCGCCGCTACCCCCGCCTCGCCCTCGTCCTGCCGTACGCCTTCACCCTCGCGGCGGCCCCGATCCCGACGGCGCCGATCCCGACGGCGCCGATCCGGTCCGGGCCGCTCCCGGTCGCCCAGACGCCGGGACAGGCCGCACCCGAGCCGGGCCCGCCGGAGCCGGGCCCGCCCGAGCCGCCACCGACCGTGGAGGCGCCCGCCCCGGCCGGCCTGGTGCTGCTGTGGCCCGGTTCGCACCCGCCCCTCCTCGCCCCCGCCGAGCGGGACGCCATCGACGCCGGTTGCCGGAGCATCGCGCGGGTACTGCGGGAGGCCGCCGAAGCCGGGCGTCCGATCACCGCCGCCGCCCAGCCCGTGATCATGAAGCCGCCGCCCCCGCCCACCCCCGGGCCCGTGGAGGCGGCGGCCGGACTGGCCTTCGTACGCCGCCTCCCCGGCGGCAGCTGCGCCCTCGACCTCAACGGGAAGATCACCTTCCTCACCACCGAGGCCGCCGCCCTGCTCGGCGCTCCGGCTGCCGACCTCATCGGAGCCCTGCCCTGGGAGGCGCTGCCCTGGATGGACACCCCGGTGATCGAGGACCACTACCGGGCCGCCGTCATCAGCCGCATGCCCCGTACCTTCCTCGCCGTACGCCCACCCGGCCGGACCCTGCGCTTCGAGCTGTACCCGGACGGCTCGGGCATCAGCGTCCGCATCACCGCCGCCGACGCCGAGGGGGCGCACGCCCCGGACGCCGCCGCCGACGGGGGACCGCACCTGCCGAGCCGCGCCACGGCCCTCTACCAATTGATGCACCTGGCCGCCACCCTCACCGAGGCGGCGCACGCCCAGGACGTCGTCGACCAAGCCGCCGACCAGCTCGTTCCCGCCCTCGGAGCCGAGGCCATGGCGCTGCTCGTCGTCGACGAGCAGCGGCTGCGCATCGTCGGCCACCGCGGCTACACCGCCGAACTGATGGCTCGCTTCGACGGCGAACCCATGGCCTCCGGTAGGGCGACCACCCGCGTCCTGCACACCGGCAGCGCCCTCTTCTACGCCACCCCCGACGAACTGCTGGCCGCGTACCCGGCCGCGCCCATCGAGGACGGCATGTCCGCCTGGGCCTTCCTCCCGCTGATCGCCTCGGGCCGCCCCGTGGGCTCGCTCGTCCTCGCCTACCAGCACCCGCACCCCTTCGTCCCGGGGGAACGCGCCGTCCTCACCGCGCTCGCCGGCCTGATCGCCCAAGCCCTGGACCGGGCGCGGCTCTACGACTCCACGCGCCGGCTCGCCCGCAGCCTGCAGACCAACCTGCTGCCGCACACCCTGCCCCGCGTCCCCGGGTTGGACGTGGCCGCCCGCTACCTGCCCGCCGCCCACGGCCTCGACGTCGGCGGGGACTTCTACGACCTGATCCGCATCGACGGCACCACCGTGGCCGCCACCATCGGGGACGTCCAGGGGCACAACGTGAACGCCGCCGCGCTGATGGGACAGGTCCGCACCGCCGTCCACGCGACCGCCGGGGCGCCCCCCGGGGAGGTCCTCGCCCGCACCAACCGGCTCCTCACCGACCTCGACCCCGGACTGTTCACGAGCTGCCTGTACGTCCAGATCGACCTCGCCCGCCACACGGCCTGCCTCGCCACCGCCGGCCACCCGCCGCCGCTCCTCCAACACCCCACCGGGCCCGCCCGGACCCTGGACCTGCGCCCGGGCCTCCTCCTCGGCATCGATCCCGACGCGGTCTACGACAGCACCGAGATCCCGTTCCCGCCCGGCACGCTCCTGGCGCTCTACACGGACGGCCTGGTCGAAACCCCGGGACGCGACCTCGACGTCTGCGTCCGCGAAGCCGCGGCCCATCTCACCCAGGATCACTCGGTCGGCGCGCTGGCCGAAGCGCTCGTCGCCCACGCCCAACACACGGCCCCGCGCACCGACGACATCGCCCTGCTGCTGCTCCGGCGCGCGGAAACGGCGCCGGCGACGGGGGCGGGGGCGGGGACGGGGAAGGAGGCGGACGCGGGGTAGGCGGGCGGCGTACGTACGGTTGCCCGCCACCCCCGTGCAGCCCGTCGCGACGGCCGACGTGGTCACGGCCCTCGCCGAGGTCACCACGGCCCCGCCGCTGAACGGTGTCCTCGACGTCGCCGGCCCCGACGTCTTCGCCCTCGACGAACTCGGCCGCCTCACCCTCGCGGCCCGACAGGACGACCGTACGGTCGTCACCGACGCGCAGGCAGGCACGTTCGCCGTCGTCGAGGGCGACGTGCTCACCGCCGGTCCCCACGCCCGCCCGGCCCCGACCCGCTACGAGGACTGGCTGCGCACGGGCTGAAACGCCGAAATGCCGGCGACGCCGCAACGCCGACCGGGTCGGCGCTGCGGCAAGGTGACCGGTCGCGGTGCCCCGGCCCCGGGCCCCCGGTGTCAGCCCAGGGGCAGGACCAGGTGGGCGGGGTCGCCCCCGCCGGAGGTGATCGTGGTGGTGCTGCCGTCGACGCCGGCGTCGGAGTAGAGGGGGTCCTTGCCGGTGATGACGAGCATGAGTCGGTGGTCCGCCGCCACGTCGTAGCCCGCGGCCTGGAGCCGCCAGGAGACGTCCCGCTCCTGGTCGGCCGTCAGGTCCAGCAGGCTGAGTGGTTCGTGCGTGATGATGCGGGCGGTGTCGTCGGGGGCGAGGTCGAAGAGGAGGGCGACCAAGGTCGCGGAACCGGCCGAGCTGCGGACGGTCAGGGAGAGTTCGGGAACGCCGCGGATCCGACGGGCGGATTCGAGGGGCGCGCTGGTCCAGGCGGCGAGGTGGCGACGGTCGAACTTGCCGGTGGGGTACGTCTTCGGGTTGCCCTTCCACTCGGCCTGACCGGTGGTGATGGGGGCGTCGACCGCCACGGCCTCGGTGAGCTGTCCCGCGGCGAACTCCCGCTGCCAGCCGCTCTCCGGCTCCGGGCCGAGTCCGCCGTCGCGACCGCCCGGGGCGGCGGCGGTCAGGTACCAGCGTTCGGTCGAGAGGGTGACATCCGCCCAGGAAGGCTTCGTCTCGCGGACGGCGGGCTCGGTGATCACGTCCTTGCCGGTCTCCGGGTCGGCCCGGGTGCCGTACGTGAACATGATCTGGGTGCTGACCGCGGACCAGTCGGGTACCCCGTTGTCCGCTCCCAGCAGGTGGTGGTCGAGCCAGGCGAACGCCTCCTCGACGGGTACGTTCGGGCCGCTGAACGGGGCGGTCAGACCGGCGCCCTCGGGGGCGGCGTGGTCGCCGATCCACAGGTTCAGCCGCTTGGGCACGGTCAGGCGGTCGAAGTGCTCGATGACCTGGTTGGCGGGGAAGAGCGTCTCGTGCCAGGTGTTGGAGAAGAACGTGGGGACGCCGCGCGCGTTGGTCGCCCCGACGTACGTCGCCGGGGCCCGCTCCGTGCCCCATGCGGCCACTTCGTCGAGGTGGTGCCCGTTGTCGAAGTCCGCGAGGATCTGCTGCGTCGCCGCGTCGAACTTGCGCTCCACCGGGCCGCCGGTGAAGCCGACCAGGGCCTTCACCGCTGCCAGGTGCCGGGTGTCGTTCTGGTAGAGGCTGCTCGCGAGGTTGCCCCAGGTGCTGAGCGCGACGACCGCCCCGACGCGTCCGGCCGGGTCGTGCGCCGCGACGAGCTGACTGATGCCGGAGCCGTACGACTCGCCGAGGAACGCGATCGTGCTCGGTTCGAAGTACCGCTCGGCGTAGTCGATGACGCTGGACCCGTCCGCCCAGTCCGCCGGGCCGGCGACGTCGATCGTGCCTTCGGAGGTGAACGGACCGTCGACGTAGCCGCCGCCCGGAAGGGCCACCGTCGTGCCGATGCCGCGCGGGGTGTAGGCCAGCACGTGGTAGCCGCGGAGCGCCAGTTGGAGATGTGCGTACTCGAACAGGGCCCAGCCCAAGGGGGTCCAGCCCGCGGGCACGATCACCACGGGCCGGGGCTCCGTGGTGTGGAGCTTGATGGTGTGGGCGGAGAGCCGCACTCCGTCCAGGGCGGACGTGATCCGGGGGAAACCGATGGTCGCCCTTTGCCGCACCCGTTCGGTCAGTTGCTGGAGGTCGGGAGGCAACAGGGCTGTCCGGGCGGAGCCGTTGAGCGTGGCGACCAGCGCCTCGGCCAGGTTGGCGGCGGCCGGGTTGAGCGCGGTGGGGGAGGCGTAGACGCCGTCCTGGACGACGCGGTGCACGTGTGCTGCGGTAACCGCGCTGAGCGCGCCGTCCTCCTGCGGATGGCTCACGAAAACGTCCTCTCGTCGTGCCGGGCCGGCGCCGGGGTGGTCCGGCGGTGTGGTGGCTCGGCGGTGTGGTGGTCCGGCGATCCGGTGGTCCGCATCGTTCCAGCGCGGAAGGGTGCTCCGGCAGCACTTAACTGGACATACCCGATGGTTCCGGAATCAACTGGTTATCACCCTGACGGGTGGTTTGGGTTCGATGCGATACCGCTTCTCGCAGAAGGTGGTCAGCTATGTGAACTCGTGGGTCGGGGTCGGTCGAAAGCACCCAAAAGCGACAGGCTTGGAATCACCGGTGATCGGTGATCGATGAGCGGTGGTCGGCGCTCGGCGCCCCGGTCGGCGCCCCGGTCGGCGTTCGGCCGGTTCTCGGCGGGTTCGCGGCTCGGGCGGGTGGTGTTCGTCGAACACCTCTTGCCCTCCTGCCCGTTGGCAGCGGAACCGGGTGGTCGGGATCATCTGGGAGAGCGCCCTGCCACCTGCGGCGACCCCGAGCGGCGCCGCCGCCTGTTGCGGGAGAGTGCCGCCGCGAGCTTCGTGCTGCTGGAGAACCGGGCCGGCGGGTGGCCGCTCGACGCCGCCGCGCTCGGCAGCCTGGCAGTGGTCGGGGTGCACGCGGCCTCCTGGCCGGGCGCAGCGCCGGCGACCTCCCGCTGCGGGCGGGGCTCGACGCCTGACCCCGGACGGCTACAGTGCGGCCATGGACACAGGGGGGTCGCAGGGGAGCGGGAACCGGGACGGCCCCCACGCTGGAGGACGTGGCCCGCGCGGCGGGCGTCTCCCGGGCGACGGTGTCCCGCGTGGTCAACGGCGTCCGCAACGTCGACCCGGGCATCCGGGAGGCGGTCCGACGGGCCGTCACCGAAACGGGGTACGTCCCGAACCGGGCGACCCGCTCACTCGTCACGCGACGCTCGGGCGCGGTCGCCCCGGTGGTCTCCGAGTCGGGCACGGACGCCGCGACGGACGCGGACGCGCAACTGGACATGGAGGCGGACCCGGACGGCGCGGCCGAGGACGCGGCGCCCGGGTTCTTCCAGGATCCGTTCTTCGGACGGGTGGTCACCGGAGTGGTACGCGCCCTGCGGCCGGGCGGGGTGTACCCGGTACTGATGTTCGCCGACTCGGCGCGGGACCGCGCGCAGGTCGTGTCGTACCTGGGGGAGGG
The DNA here is from genome assembly GCF_055574495.1 of Streptomyces sp. NPDC029836. NCBI lineage: Bacteria > Bacillati > Actinomycetota > Actinomycetes > Kitasatosporales > Streptomycetaceae > Streptomyces > Streptomyces sp. NPDC029836. The sequence goes on from NZ_JBVHZI010000003.1 coordinate 482,237, forward strand.
CGGCGCGGACGGCGGGGGCGAGCGGGCGATGCGCCGCCTGCTGGCCGGACGGCCCGACCTGGACGGGGTGTTCGCGGCGAGCGACCTGATGGCCCGGGGCGCCTGCCTGGTGCTGCGCGAGCACGGGCGGCGGGTCCCGCAGGACGTGGCCCTGGTCGGCTTCGACGATTCGAGCGCGGCCGCGGCGGGCCGGCCGCGGCTGACGACGGTGCGCCAGCCGGTGGAGGACATGGCGGCGGAAATGGTTCGTCTGCTCCTCGACCGCGTCACGGGTGACGGCCCCCGGAACCGACCGGAGTCCTCTTCACCCCGACCCTGGTGATCCGCGCCTCCACCTGACCCGAGCGCCCCCACCCCTGCGCCCCTCGCCGCATCCCCGACGGCCCGCACCGCGGCCGACCTCGTACGGATGCGCCGGCCGCGCGGGCGGGGCCGTTCCGCCGGTGCCGGGTCCCGGGGTGCCCGTCGCGCCGCTTCGTCGCGTGCGCGCCCGGCCGCGACGTGTCAACCCCGGGCCCGGTGCGTTCCGCCGCGGACTTCCAGGGCGGTCTGCCAGCCCGGCTGTTCGGCCGGGGGTTCCGGAAGGGCGCGGCGGCCGCCCGCCGCGAAGAACGCCGACAGCGGGAGCGTCGCCGCGCCCACCGTGACCGCGTCCGGGCCCAGGGAACCCAGGTCGATCGAGACCCGTGCGGCGGGGTGCCGCAGCGAGTAGCGCGTGGCGTGTTCCCGGACCGCCGGCAGGATGTGCGGGCCCAGCAGCAGGCCGGCCCAGCCACCGATCAGGATCCGCTCCGGCCGGAACAGGTTGATCACGTCCGACAGGCCGGCGCCGAGGTACTCCGCCGTCTCCTCCAACACGGCCAGGGCGAGCGCGTCCCCCGCGACCGCAGCGTCGAGCAGCGCCGACAGCGCCTCTTCCTCGTCGGCCTCGTCGGCCTCGTCCACCTCGCCGAAGCGGCCGGTCCCGGTCACCGTGGTCCCGTCGGCACCGCCGTCCCGAGCTGCCCCACCGCCCCCGCCGATCCCACCGACCCCGACCACCCCGCCGCCGCGTTCCGTCCAGCGGGCCAGGACCGATTCCGCCCCGGCGTACGCCTCCAGGCAGCCCCGCGCCCCGCAGCGGCAGCGTCGGCCGCCCACCGACACCGTCAGGTGGCCCCACTCCAGGGCTGTGCCCGAGCCGTCCGTGATCAGGCTCGCGCCGACGCCCGACCCGAAGAGGACCACGACGGCCTCCCGCGCGCCCCGACCCGCCCCGAACCACATCTCCGCCTGGCCGAGCGTCCGCGCACCGTTGTCGATGAGGTACGGGACCTCCTCCGGCACGGCCTTCGTCGCGCGGAGCAGCGCCTCCAAGGGCACCGCGTCCCAGCCGATGGTCTGGCCGTGGACCACCGTCCCACCGGGTGCCTCGCGGTCGACGATCCCGGGGACGCCGACGCCGACGCCCAGCAGTCGCTCGGTGCCCACCCCGGCCTCGGCGAGGACGGTGGCGATGCCGGTCCTTACGTGGTCCACGATCGGGCCGACGTCGTAACATCCGCGCGGCAGCAACGGCAGCTCCGTGCGCGCGAGTTCGGTGAGGGTGAGGTCGAACAGCTCGACCCGGACCCGGGTTTCGCCGACGTCCACCCCGATCATGTGCGCGCTGCCGGGGGCCACCCGCAACAGGGTGCGCGGCCGGCCGCCGTCGGAATCGACGATCCCGGCCTCCTCCAGCAGCCCGTCCGCGACGAGTTCACCGACGACGTTGCTGACCGATCCGGAACTCAGCCCGGTCGCGGGCCCCAGTTCCTGCCGGCTCATCGGCCCGCCGAAGTACAACCGCTGCAACACGGCGCTGCGGTTGCCGCGCCGCAGGTCCCGCACCGTACGTCCGCTACGCCCCGTGGTCATCTGGCCCCTTCCGCCGTGACATGGTTCGCAACATACCTCTGCGCGACCCCTTGACGCGACCGCTCCCCGAGGCTTAACTCACGACTTAAATAAAAGCCTGGACGCAACAGGTGCCGGCGGGGTGCCGGGCGGACGACACCCGAGCCCCGCTCACCGGCCCCCCACGACCCTGCCGAAGCAGGCCGATCCGTCACGCAAAGTCCGCCCCCGAGGCCGCCGACCTGATCTCCCTCCACAACCACCAGTCCAGCTTCCTCACCTGGAACTTCGGCACCGGCTCGGCCATGTCCGTCCTCCTGCTGCTCTTCCTGCTGCTGGGCACCGCCGTGTACCCGCTGGTCACTTCGCGCGGCCGGAGGAAATCCGATGCCTGGAGCCCACCCGCCGGCAGCAGCGATCCAGCCCGCCCCCGCCCCCGCCTCCGCACCGGCCGCGACCCGCCCAACTTCGAATGGGCCTACGGCTACGACGAGCGCTTCGGCCTGGTCCACGTCGACTGCCCGACCCAGCGGCGCACCGTGAAGTCCAGCGGCCGCCGCTGCGCGGAGCGGCCCACCGGGCCCTGTGACCCCCGTGCTTCCGCGCCGCGCCGCGCCGCGCCGCGCCGCGCCCGCCCCGCCTGCCGGGGCGGGTACGGCCTTTCGTGGTGGGATGCGGAAGGGACCCCCACACCGGTAAGCGGAGAGGCGAGGCGCATGTCCGACCACGGCCAGGACACCATGCGGGCGATGACGTACGAGACGTACGGCGGCACGGAGGTGCTCACCGAGACCCGGCTGCCGGTCCCCAAGGTCGGCCCCGGCGAGGTCCTCGTCCGGGTCCGCTGCGCGTCGGTCAACCCGGTCGACTGGAAGATCATGTCAGGCGGCCTCGACGCCCTGATGGACGTCGTCCACCCCGTCGTCCCCGGCTGGGACGTCGCCGGCACCGTCGAGCGCGTCGGCATCGACACCCCCGAGTTCGCGGCGGGCGACGAGGTCATGGCCTACGCCCGCAAGGACTGGGTGCACGGCGGTACCTTCGCCGAGTTCGTCACCGTGCCCGTACGCGCCCTCGCGTCGAAGCCCACCTCCCTGACCTGGCAGCAGGCCGCGGGCCTGCCGCTGGCCGGGCTCACCGCCTTCCAACTGCTGACCCGCCTCGGCACTCGCGAGGGCGACACCGTCCTCATCCACGGAGCCGCCGGCGGCGTCGGCTCCCTCGGCGTGCAGATCGCCCGCGCGCTCGGCGCCCGCGTCATCGGCACCGCCTCCCCCCGCAACCACGACCGACTGCGCGAGCTGGGCTGCGAGCCCGTCGCGTACGGGGACGGCCTCGCCGACCGGGTCCGCGGCCTCGCCCCCGACGGGGTCGACGTCGTCGCGGACTTCGTCGGCGGCGTCCTCGACGTCACCCGCGTCGTCCTCGCCGACGACGGCCGGCACGCCTCCATCGCCGACCAGACGGTCGTCGGCGCCGGCGGCCAGTGGATGTGGGTGCGCCCAGTCGGCTCCGACCTCGCCGCCCTCGGCCGGCTCGCCGACGAGGGCCGCCTCACGGTCACCGTCGCCCAGACCTTCCCGCTCTCCGAACTCGCGGCCGCCTTCGCCCTCAGCCAGGACGGCCACACCGCCGGGAAGATCGTCATCGAAGTCTGAGCCCCGTCGCCCACCCGCGGCTGCCGCCCCACCAACCGCCCCACGCACCGTCCCGACGCACGACCGCGCGCCGCCCGGCAGGGATCGGGCGACGCGCAGGGTGGGCGGGGCGGCGGTCAGGCGTGGACGCCGAAGTGGAACAGCGAGTACCCGTAGCCCGAGCCGCGTTCGGTCAGCTCCAGCCGCACCCAGCGCTTCCCGTACGCGGACCCCCACACCAACCGCGCGTGACGCAGCCGCCGCACCGAGCCCAGGTCCACCTGGAGCCACTGCGGATCGGCCCGGGTGCCGGCCCACCGGGTGTCCGTACGGCGGTCCGTGGCCAACTGCGGGGTGCAGGGCAGCCGCCCCACCCGTCGTTCTGATGGGTCGAGGCGGTCGTCGGCCGGCCGCGGGCCCCGTCCGGGCCCGCCGCCGGCGGCGGCACCACCCGAACCGACCGCTGCTCGACGCCCACGTTGCCCCGCCCGTCCGTCACCCTGACGTACGGCTTCCACACCCCGGTCCGCGCCGGAGCCGTGGCCTTCGGCGTGCCGCCGCCGAGGTGGGTGGACGGTACGGAGACCAGCCCGCCGCCACCGTCCACGTGCGTGCCGCCCCACGGCACCTCGTACGCGAGCGGGTCGCCCTCGGAGTCCGTCGCCGCGGCCTGTCGAATGGCCCGGAAAACGCGGGGCGGCCGCCGGGCCGCCCCGCGCCTTCCGGGGGGCGGGGGGAGGGGATGGGGGTCAGGGGTGGTGCGGGTGGATCAGGGGAACGACACCACCGTGGACGGGACGGTCGAGGTGCCGGAGGTGGGGGCGCCGACGCCGTTGATGACGTGCTCGTACTGGCCGTTGCCGCCGAGCGAGACCACCAGAAGGTCGTGGAAGCGCACGCCCGGCTTCACCGGTGCCTGGAAACCGTGGTCCTGACGGATAGTCGGGTCCACGTTGTAGTAGCAGTAGCTGCCCAGGCCCCACCCCTCGTGGGTGTTCACCGAGTCGGCCACCTTGTAGCCGGCGTAGCCCTTGGTGGCGCCGTTCTGGACGGCGGCCTGGTTGGGTGCGTCGTACGCCTTCTCGTTCTGGAAGAAGATCGTGCGGCCGCGTTCGCCGTTCCACTCCACGTCGTACTTGTTGAAGTGCTCGACGAACAGCCCCGTGGCCAGGACGTCGTCACCGTTGACGCGGAAGCCGTAGTCGGAGCGGTTGGTCTCCCAGCCCACCCCGTCCCCGTGGTCGGCCCGCCAGATCCAGGTGTGGTCGACGATGGTGTCGTGGCTGTTGACCGCCATGCCCAAGGTGGCCTTGCCCGCGCCGGCCCCGCCGACCCGGATGAAGACGTCCTGCACGGTCGTCGGGTTCGCGGCGTGGTCGGCGGCGGAGCCGGCCGGGCCGACCTCCAGCAACGTCGGGGAGTTGACCGGACCCGCGTCGATGAGGAAGCCGGCGAGCCGCACCCCGTCCACGTCGGCGACCCTCATCGCGGTCACCCCGTTGTCCGGGATGATCGTGGCCAGGCCGAGACCGAGGACCACGGTGTCCGGACGGTTCACCTGGATGGTCCGGTCGACGTGGTAGACGCCGGGTGTGAACAGCAGGTGCAGGCCCTGGGCCAGCGCCTGGTTGATCGTCGCCGCGCTCGCGCCCGGCTTGACCACGTAGAACCGGTTCAGCGGGACCGAGGTGCCCTGCGGCGCCCCGTTGCCCCACGAGGTGCCGCGGGCGTTGGTCCGCTTGGCGGGGACGAAGACCTTGTACTCGTTGCCGTCCAGGTACAGGAACGGCTTCTCCCGGGAGACCGGGGTGGTGTCGAGGGTGGTGTACGGCGGGTTCGGGTACGACTGCGCCGGCGCCCCCTGGGTCCCCGAGAACACCTGGTTCCACACCGCGTTGGACCAGCCGCCGATGGAGCTGTCGCGGGTGTACCACTGCTGCTGCGAGTAGTTGCCGACCTGCCCGTCGATCTTCGAGTCGGCGATGTAGCCGCCGGAGGCCCAACCGTAGCCGTTCGGGGCCAGGTTGAGGCCGCCCTTCACGTGCATGCGGCGGAAGGGCGCGGCCTGCGACACGGCCCAGCGGTTGGTGCCGTTCACCGGGTTGAGCGCGAGGTTCTCGGCCGAACGCCAGAAGTTCTGGGTGGCGTTGCCGCCGAACCAACCCGCGTCGACGGTGACGTCCCCGTTGATGGTGGTGTCGTCGGGGCTCAGGCCGAGGCCCGAGATGGAGGTGTAGAAGCCGATCTGCGCGTTGAGCCCGTTGTAGGTACCCGGCTTGAAGAGGAACTGGTAGCGGCCGGAGCCGAACTGGGCGGACTCCTGCTGGGCGAAGACCTGGTCCAGCCTGCCCTGGATGTTCGGCGTCGACGGGTCGAAGACGATCACGTTGGGGCCGAGGTCGCCGCCGCCGGGTATGACCGGTCCGGTGCCGTCGGTGCCGTAGACCTGGAACTCCCAGAGGGAGTAGCCGTACCCGGTGGTGCGCTCCGTGCCGTGCACGCGCACGTACCGGGCCGTTCCGGTGATGTCGTGGGTGACCGTTCCGCCGACGCCGGCGGAGGTCGAGTACGCGGTGGACCAGGTGCTGCCGTCGTTGGACAGCTCGACCCGGTAGGCCTTGGCGGCGGCGGTCTCCCAGCGCAGCACCACCTGGCCGATTTGGGCGGGTGCGCCGAGGTCGACCTGTATCCACTGCGGGTCGGCGAACTGACTGGACCAGCGGGTGCCGTTGTCGCCGTCCACGGCCGCGCCGGCCGGGGTGCCGGCGTTCTCGACCGAGGAGGCGGTGGCGGGCTTGCCCTGGGAGAGGAGCGTGGGCGCCGCGGTGGCGGCGGTGCCGGGGAGCAGCACGAGGAGGGCCGCGACCAGGGCGGCGGCGAGGGCCGCGACCGTCAGTCGGGGCGGATGATCGGAGAGGCGTGGCATGGGGGCACTCCTGACGTCGTGGATCCGGGGGGATCGAAGCGTGAGTGAACTGCCCGACAGGGAGGCCGTCAAGGGGTTCAGCGTTCATGAACCGAAGACCCATCGGCATGTCAATTGGCCTGCAGGCCTGTGAACTTGGGGTTTCTTCAATCCTTGTGAAAAGTGTTGACGAAAAATCCCGGCAAGGCTCTACTGAGGCTCCTGACCGCTCCGTTCCGCCGCGCCCGCGACGGCGGGACGGGGCTTCGGGCAGGCTTCGGCCGCGTTCGTCCCGGGTTCGTCCCCGGTTCGTGCCGGCGTCGGTCCGGCCCGGTCCGGACCCGGTCCGGACCCGGTCCGGTTTCGGGAAGTGTTCGTACGGAGGAGGCGGACGGCGTCATGCGTTCGCTACTCGTCGCCATCCGCCGAGCCCGTCAGGTGAGATCCGGCACCTCGCCGCCGGCGACCAGGGCGACCTCGACACCGGGCAGGCCGGCCGCCCACGCGACCGTCAGCGCTTCCCGGCGGCCCGCGTCGCCCGCCCCGACCCCCAGCCCCAGCCCCACCGCGTAGCGGGCCCGCGTCGCGGCCCGCTCGAAGGGGCGCGGCCACGCGTGTACGTCGGCCACCCCGGCCCCCTCCAACGCGCCGAGCAGGGCGCGCACCCGGCCCCGGGCCCGGCCCAGGTTCTCCTCGAACTCCCGCGGCCCGTCGCCCCGTACGGTCACCACGGCCCACGCCGCGTGTCGACGGTGCAGCGGCGGGCCGGACAGCAGCCGCTCGAAGCCGCCCGGGTCCGCGTCGAGGACCTCCCACGCCCGGTACAGCTCCCGCACGAGCAGGTCCCGCATCCCGGCCCCCACCTGGGCGGTGCAGCTGCGCACCGGTTCCGACGGGGTCAGCACGGTGACCGGCGCGGGCCCCTCACCGCACCGGCCGTCGGGATCCGGCACGGGGCCGCTTTCGCCCCCGGCGGCAGCACCGCCTGGCGCTACGGCGTAGGCGCGTCCGGGCCCCGCCCGCGCGGGCAGCGGACCGGACGCCCCGGAGGGCCGCAGCGCCACCGGCTCGTTCCAGTCCCAGGCGGCCCACGTCGCGAAGAACTCCCGCAGCAGCGCCGCCGGTTCCAGGTCGCGGGCCGTACGTACGGTCCTGGCGGCCAGCACCGCCCAGGCCAGCCCCGGCAGCCCGCCGAAGGGCGCCGAGTCCAGGCCGCGGACCCGTGCCCAGGACTTCACCTCCAGCGCCAGTCCGGAGAACGCGGCCCGCCGCGTGCCCACGGACTCCCGTACGGCGTCCGCGTCGCTCAGCGCGCTGAGCGCCACCGCGGCCGCCCCGCCGAGCTCCGCCCGCCGCGCGACGGCCGTGTCGGGGTCCGTCCCGCCGGTGGCGACCACCACCAGGTCCACGTCCCGCTGCCCGAGGCGCAACCGCAGCCCCGGCACCCGCGCACCGGTGACCTCCCGCAACCGCTCGGCCTCCGGCAACGCGGCCGCGACCCGCTCCCGCAGCCCGGCGGTGCCGGGGGCGCCCGGCACCGTCGCCACCAGGTCCAGGTCCGCCCACGGCGGCGCGCACGCCATCCGCCGCGACCCGGCGACCCGCACCACCGCCCCCTCGCCGAGCGCCGCGGTCACCCGTACCACGATCGCCGCCACGGACCACGGCCGTTCTCCCCGGGGCGGCCGCTTCGGCAACCGCGGCGCGGCCGGCTCCCGCGACGTGGCCGGCTCGGGCAACGGCGCGGCCCGGTCCGGCGACGGCGCGGCCCGATCCGGCGACGGCATGTCCCCATCCGGCCACGACGCCGTGTCCCGATCCGGCGAGGGCCTGTCCCGGTCCGGCGACGGCGTGTCCCGATCCGGCGGCGAGCCCGCCCGCCCCGACCGTGCCCCGGCCCGCTCCGGCCGCGCCCCGGTCCGCAGGTCCGTCCGGTACGCGGCCAGGGGCGACGGCTCGGGCAGCGGGCAGACCTCGCCCGTGCCGAGTTCCACGGTCGCCCGTACCACCATCGGCCCGTCGCCGCGCCGCGACAGCACCGCGAGCCGCCCGACCGTCGCACCGCGTCCGCCGGTCAGGCGCGCCTCGAACTCCCGCTCCGCCCGCCGCGGATCACGGCTGCGGCCCAGCGTCAGGTGGGGGGTCCAGTCGGAGCCCCGGGCCCGTCCCGCGCATCCCGGGAAGCGTTCCACCAGCGCCCGCCGCAGCTCCTGCCACGGGGCCCCGCCGGCCGCCGCCGGGTCCAGCCACAGGGTGGCGTCCTCCCGGTACCCGAAGGAGTGCACGCCCTCCAGCCGGGCGGTGAACGGCTCCGTCGCGGCCGCCACCTGCGACAGCAGCGGCAGCGCCGCGTCGAAGGAGGACTCCGGCACGAAGCCGAAGAGCAGGTTCACGTGCGCGGGCCACCTCCCGTACGCCGGATCGTGCCGCCGCCGCAGCTCCGCCACCGCGGGATCCTCCGGCGGCAACCAGGCCACCGCGGTCCGGGCCGTCGCCGTCACGTCGAGCCGCTCGCCCGCGCCCGCGGCGGGGTACTCCAGGGTGGCCTCCACCCCGTAGTGGTCCGAGATGAACAGTCCCTCCGCCGCCGGCGCGTCACCGCGCAGGGCCGCCGCCGGTACCCGCGCGGCCGACGACCGCAACAGGATCCGGTCCAGCCGACCCGGCCGGCCCGTCAGGGAACCCACCGCGGCCAAGGGGTTGCCCACCGGATCGAAGGTCGGGGTGTCGTCGTCCGCGCCGTGCACCTCGCTCCACGCGTCCCGCAGGCCCAGCGTCGTCGCCGGACCCGCCCCGGACCGGCCGTCGTTGAAGTCTCCGAGCAGCGCCAGGTCCGCGTCGAGGCCGGCCGTTCCCTCGGCGATCCGGGCCAGTTCCTCCGCGCGCCGGCCGGCGCCGTTCTCGGTGTGGTCACTGGTCAGGTGGGTCGCGGCGACGACGAGCGGCCCGGCCGCGGTGTCGACCGTGACGGCGGCGACCCCCTTGTGCCGCCGCAGCATGTGCAGCCCGGCCTCGCGCACCGGAAGCCGACTCAGCAGGAGCAGCCCGCACCCGGACACGTCGCCGCCGTACGGATCGGTGCCCAGGACGTACCCGTCCCGGACCCAGGGCGCGGCCAACACCAGTTTCAGCAGGGCGGGTTCGACCTCCTGGAGGGCTATCACATCGGCGTCGGCCGCCGCCAGGTCGGCCAGCAGCAGCGGCCTGCGCAGCGCGGTGGAGATGAGGGGGGCGTCGTAGCGGTCCCACAGGGTGTTCCAGGTCAGCAGCCGGACCCGCCGCGGGGCGGCATCGACGGGGCTCGACCGCACCGGCCGCCAGGCACCCCCGTCCGCCGGGTCCCAGGCGTGCGGGGTCCGGGCGCCGAAGAAGGGGGCCTCCAGCAGGCGCCGTTCGCGCACCCGCCCGGCCGGACTCGTGTCGATCAGGTCCACGCCGCCGGCCCGGTCCCACACCAGCTCGCCGTCCGCCTCGACGAACAGGACCCGGTGCCAGGGGATGTCACCCCCCGGCACGAACGACGGCAACGGCACCCGCTTCGGCGCGGCCCCGCGCTGGTGCAGCCCGAGCGTGAACCGCGCCGGATCGAACCGCGGGTCCCAGCGGACCTGGTGGTAGAGCTGCTCACTGGTCCGCATCAGACGTACTCTCCCGTGTCGTTGCCCGCCGGGACCGTGCCGGCGCCGCCGCTTCCCGAGGCCGTGACCCCGCTCCCGTACGGTCCGTCCCCCGGGCCGCCCAATCCGCCCGCCGTGTCCTCGACGGTGCCGCCCGCGCCGACGTACCAGGTCCGGTGCGCCTGACCCGGATAGGGCGGGCTGTACCGGCGCACCTGCCCGACCAGAACGGCATCCGGTACGGGATGCGCCCGTACGCCGTTGCGGCGCCGCAACTCGGCCTCCCCGACGAGCACCACCGCGTGCGTGACCAGCGCGTCCCGCCGCCGCGCGACGGCGCCCGCCAGGCCGCGCTGTTGCTCGGTCAGCGAAGTGGCGTCCCACACCACCGTCCCGCCGGCGGCCAAGGCCCGGTCCAACCGGTCCAGACCCTCGCGCAGCACCTCGGCGTTGGCCCGCTGGTCGGCGCGCGCACCCCGCTCGGCGCGCAGATCGTCCAGGCCGACGTACGCGGACACCCCCGGCAGGCCCCGGGCGAAGGTGCTCTTGCCACTGCCCGACGGCCCGCACAGCTGCACCAACCGCGGCCCGGACGCCGCGTCCCGCCAGCGCCAGGTCGCCGCCACCGCCTCCGCCGCGGTGGAGATCCCGCCCCGCCCGAAGGCCTCCCGGGCTTCGGCCCAGCAGCGGTCCGCCGCGTCCCCGTCAAGGCCCCCCAGGGCTCGGCGCAGACCGGTCCGGAGGTCGCCCAAGGGGTCCGCGCCGAGCAACCCGGCCTCCTCGGCGTGCAGCGCGGACCACTGCGCGCAGTCCCGCCCCGCCGCCCCGTCCGCACCGCCGGGCACCGAGAGCGCCAGCGCGTGCAACACCCCGAGGTCGGCGGCCGTCGCCATGCGCACCAACCCGGCCCGCCGTCGCTCGTCCGGGAACGGCTGCCGCACCGCCGGGTACAGCCCCACCAGGTCCGCGACCCGGCGCGCCCCGGCCATGCCGAGCGGCCCCGCGGCCAGCCGCGCAGCGAGGGCCCCGCGCGGTTCCCGGTGCAGTACGGCGGCCAACACCCCCGTCAGCCGGGTCTCCCCGGTCCGTCCGGCCCCGTCGAGCCGCGTCGCCACCTCGGCGGCGGCCTCCCGGGCCCCGGGCGCGGGCTCCGGTCCTTCGCCCAGGGCGGCCAGCAGGCCCGGTACGTCCGGCTCGGACCCCGAAGCGGCCGCCCACAGCGGAGCCGCCGGGCCGAGTCCGTTCGGCACCACGGGCGCGTACATCCAGTGGGTGTCGGTGCGCACGTGGCCGCCGCGCACCCACTTGGCCACGTACCGTCCGAAGTCCTCGCGTTCGAAACCCGCGACGGTACGGACGACCCAGCCCTCCTGGCGGGTGGTGTCGACGCGGAGCCTGCGCAGGGCGCGTTCGTCGTGGACGCCGCGCCACAGGACGCGCGGGGTGGGGACGCCGAGCCGGCGCAGGAAGCGTACGGTCCGGTCCCAGTCCAGGCAGCGGTCGCCGTCCCACACCGAGAACCCGTAGAACCAGCTGTCGAGGTCCTCGTAGGCCAGCGAGTGACGGGCGTACACGTTCTCCCCGCACACCCGCCAACCGGCCGGGATCCCGGCGCCGACGCGGCTCTGGAGGCCCTTGACCCAGGCCCGCGAGGGGTGGTGCGCCGAGTCGAGGGAGCGGGCGTGCAGGCCGTCCGGGTACAGGGTGGTGTTCTCCCCGTCGAGCTTCTCGGTGACCACCACCTCGCGCCCGGCGAGCGCGGCGGTCCCGCGGGCCCGTACGTCGTCCGAGGTCGCACCGGGGGACCAGGGCAGGTGCGCCGTACGGGGGTAGTGGGTGCGCATGTTGGGCTCCTGCTCGACGACGTCCTGCGGTCACTCTAGGTATCCGGATCGGGTGAATCCACCCGAATAACCGCCCCCGGGGTGCCTACGGGGGTCGACTCCCTCGCGACTCGCACCCGGGGCGGCGACCGGGACGGCGACCGGGACAGCGACCGGGAGGACCACCGGGACGGCCACCGCCAGTCGGCCGCCCGCCGGGAACAGCAGCCGGGTCGGGACGGGCCCCGTACCCCCGCTCCGGCGCCCGGGGGGAAGCGCACCTCGCTCGGGATCGGAGTCGCCCGCAGATCCGCCGCGTACGCCCCCTCCGGCAGCTCCGCGGCGGCCGCCGCGAGCAGCGGACCGGCGGCTCCGGACCACCGCGCCACGGGGCGGGGCCGCGGCCAGGGATGCCCGGCGCCGCGCGGGGTCGTGGCGCACCTGACCGGCGAAGTCCGGTCCGGCCACCGCCCGTCGGGCCGGCCGGAGGTACTCCAGCAGCAGCCCATCCACCGCCGACGGTGATCAGCGCGTTCCGCGCCGCGGGCGGGGGAAGCGGAGGCCTCGACCGGCGCGGAGTCCGCACCGCGTGGCCCACCCGCCGGCCGGCCCGGGTGGTCTAGTGCTGTGACCGGAAAGGTCCACCGGCAAACCTTTCCGGCCACAGCACTAGCGGCACAGGGCGACGATGCTCGGGTCCACCCGGCCGCGGGCCGCCGCGCACAGCGGAGCCATGGCGAACGTGCGCTGCGGGACCGGCCCCTGGCGGGGCGGCAGTTGGCGCTGACGCGCCTTCGGGGCGGGAGCGGGCGCCCGGCGTACGGCCTTCGGGGGTCGGACCGGCCGTTCGGGGGCGGCCCGGCGCGGCGGACGGTCCACGGCTCGGCGCGGTGCGGGCCGCTCCGGTGCGGCGGCGGGGACGGCGCGCCCGGCGGGGGCCGCCGTCCCCGCCGCCCCGTCGGGAGCCGGCGTCGGCGTCGCCCCGACCTCGGGCAGCGGCCCCAACGGCCAACCGACGGGAGCTGGTTGCCGCACCGCCGGGCTGGACGCGGCAGTCCCCGGCACCCCGCTCGGAGCGGGCGGCCGTACGGTCACGCATCCCGTCGCCAGCATCAACGCGGCCGGCAGCACCACCCCGAGGAGCAGCGGCATCAGGGACCGGGGCCGGGCCCGCAACAGGGGCAGGGGTGCGATCGGGGACAGGGGCGGGACTCGGCGCGGCTGCATCCGCCCAGCCTGCCGCACCGGCACACGCCGGGACCTTTCCCGTCACACTGATGGGTGAGATCCAGAACGGACGACGCACCCTCGGCTCAAGCGGCGCGAGCGCCCCCCGACCCGAAGGACTCAGGTACCGCACGTGACGGTGTCACGGGGTGTGTAACGGGTCTTCAGCGTCTCGCGCTTGACCTCTTGCCCGCCCTTCACGAATATCCGGTCCACGGCCACGTCGAAGCCCTCCAGCGGGGACTGGGGCTCGCACTTGGGGCCCGTACCGGTGCGGGTCGCCGGCGGCTTGACGTTCGTGCGCGGCCCCTTCTCCGCCTTCACCTCGTCGTACTTCTTCGTCCCGAAGAAGGTGATGGTGACGGAGGAGTCGGTGGCTTCGGCCTGGATGTACAGGGCCTTGCCCGAGTCGTTGGCGAACCTCAGGTCCAGGCTGCCCCAGGCCACCGTGGCCTCACGGCCCTCCGGGTAGCGCTCGATGTAGAAGGAGTGCGCCCCGTGCTCCACGGGTTTGACGCCCGCGAAGAACATCGCGTTGAAGACGGTCGTCGCGACGGCGGAGACGCCGCCGCCCGCGGCCTTCTCGTACACGCCATTGTTGATCATGATGCCGTCGACGAAGCCGTTCTCCTTCGTGCGTTCGCCGACCCGCTGGTTGAAGCTCCACGTCTCGTCGGGCATGACCACCGAGCCGTTGATCAGCTCGGCGGCCCTGCCTATGTTCGTCGTCCGGTACGCGGCCCGCTCGAACGGCACCGTGAACGAGGACACCTGCTCCTTGAGCCCGAGCCGCGCCACGCTCTCCCGGGTCAGCCGGGGCTGGACCTCCTCGGTGGCGATCTCGCCCGTACGGGCCGCCGCCCCGCTGCGCGTCAGCAGCGGCAGCACGGCCTTGCCCAGGGTCCCGGCGGTGACCTGCCGGCCCGGCCGGCCGTCCTCGGCGACGGTGACCTGCCCGGCGGCGTCGACCCGCAGCTTCGCCTCGACCGGCCCGGGGGAGGCCTGGCGCAGCGGACCGCCGACGGCGGGATCGGCCAGCAGGGCCTTCTCGTCCAGGACCGGCGCCAGCCGGCCCGTGCCGTCGTCCTTCATCGACAGGTGCTTGCCCAGCGCCGCCGGGGCGACGGGTACGCGCTTGCCGGCCACGGTGAGGGTGACCGGCGCCGACATGGCGGGCTCGCCGAACTCCTTCAGGGCCCGGTCCGTCTCCTGCTGCCCGACGCGCGGCTCCGTGCGCCGCACGGGCAGCTCCACGTCGGCCGCCGAGCCCGCGGCGCGCGGATACGCGGCCCGCAGCGCGTCGAGCGAGCGGTCCACGTCGAGGGCGATCCCGGCGGCCGGTGCCGTGGCCTTCGCCTTGCCCTTCTCGAAGGTCACCGCGCCCTCGCGAGCCCCCTGGCCGGTCTTCTCGCCGATGCCGTCGAGCGCGGCGCGGGCCGCCCTCTCGTCGAAGCGGACCACCGGCCGCACGTCCGGGTCACCGGAGGCGAAGAGCCGACCGATCACCGTGAACGGGTCGGAGCCGGCGCGCGCGGCGCGGTCGACGGTCCCGGCGGTGTCCAGCGACAGGCCGAGGCTCGCCGGCGCCGCCTGCTCGGTGCGCTCGCCGACCCGCAACCCCAGCGGGGCCGTCGCCGACGGCCCGAGGTTCCGGGCCAGGGCTTGACGGGCCTCGGCGCGGGACATCCCGCCGATGTCGACGCCACGCACCTTCGTGCCCGGCGCGACCTCTTCCCCGGCGAGGAGCAGCCCGGCCGCGTACAACCCGCCGAAGGCGAGCACCGCGGCGCCTCCCGCGACCCCGACGACCATCGGCGCGGTCCACCGCTTTCCGGTGGCCGCGCCGGTCTCCGTACGGGGTGCGCGTCGCATGGCGGTGCTGTCTCCTTCGGTCCGGGTACGTGGTCGGACCGGCGGTTTTCACACCGCCAGCCCGCACCGCGGACGGTATCAAGATCGACATAACCAGGTCATAAGGAGGTATAGCGAGGGTAAAGCCGATCCGGGTGGTCCGCCCGGTGTGCGCCGTAACCCGCAGGCCGCACCCGCTGTTGCACAACCCGGCGGGCCCACCCACGGTGAACGGAGTTCCGATGCCGCAGCTGACCGACGATCCCGGACGGGCGGGCACCCGGATGACCCCGCAGGAGTACGGCGCCTCGCGCGCCACGCTCTGGACCGCGGCGGTCGTCCTCGTCACCGACCCCGACGGCCGGGTCCTCGTCCAGAGCGTCGACTACCGCCCCGACCGGCTGCTGCCGGGCGGCGCCGTGGACGCGGGGGAGTCACCCGCCGCCGCGGCCGCCCGCGAGGTGCGCGAGGAACTCGGAGTCGACGGCCACTACCCGCACGGCCTCGCCGTGGACTGGATCCCGGCGGACACCCCCGGCTTCCCGCCCGAGATGGGCTTCCCCGGCGAGATCCTCCACGTCTACGACGGCGGTACCTGGACCCCGGAGCGGATCCGGTCCGTCCGGCTCCCCGCCCAGGAGGTCACCGGCATCGACTTCGCCGAGCCCGCCGACCTGACCGCCCTGATGGAGCCGGTCGACGCCCGCCGCGCCCTGTCCGCCCTGCGCGCCCGGATCGGCGGCGGCGGACCGGCCCTCCTGGAGGCGGGACGCCCCACGACCCCCACCGCCCTCGACCGGCTCGGCGTCCTGCGCACCCGCCGCACCCCGCAGCACGGGGCCTGGATCCCCGCCCCCGTCCCGGCGCACCTGCCGGTGCGGGAACGCTCCGGGTGGCTCTTCGCCCCCGACGGCCGCGTCCTGCTCCTCGTCGCCCGCGCCACCGGCGCCGTACACCTGCCGTCACCCACCGCCGAACCCGCCGTCGCTCCCCTCACCCTGGGCTACCGCCACACCGACCGGGGCGCCCTCACCCGCACCGCGGCCCGGCTCACCGCGGTGAGCCCGACAGCCGACGCGGCGTACGCGCGCCTGCTGGCCACCCCGGAACAGGTACGGGAGCTCAACGACTGGGGCCCCGCGGGCCACCACGAACTCGCGGCCGTCCACGCGGCCCGCGCCCGGCTCGCCCTGCCCGCCCCGCCCCGCACCCCGCCGACGGAACTCCCCGAGCGCGGCGTCCGCTGGTGACGGCGCCGCCGTGACCCGACCAATCCGCCGGCGCGGGCGACCGGTCCCGCAGCATGGGCCCATGACCGACAGTGACATCAACTACACCCTGTACATCCAGGCCGACCCCGCCCGGGTCTGGCAGGCCCTCACCGAGCCCGCCCTCACCCGCCGCTACTGGGGCCTGAGCTTCGAGACGGACTGGGCGGTGGGCTCACCCATGACCTGGGTCGAGCGCGGGGCGCGCACCAGTGACCCCGAACAGGTGGTCCTGGACTGCGTACCGGACCGCCGGCTCTCCTACACCTGGCACACCTTCACCCCGCAGTGGGCCGCCACCGTGGGCATCGAGGAGGAACTGCGCGCCGAACTGGCGGAGCAGCCGCGCACCCGGGTGACGTACGAGATCGAACCGGTCGGCGACACCCTCGCCCGTCTCACGGTCCACCACGAGGGGTTCCTGCCGGGCGGCACCCTGATCGGCATGTGCGGTCGGGCCTGGCCGCTGCTCGCGTCCAGCCTCAAGACCCTGCTGGAGACGGGCGCCCCGCTGCCGGAGACCGGTCACGACGAGGAACAGGGCTCCGGCGGCCACGAGGCCCGCGGCGGGTGAACCGCCGGGGTGCCGGGCGGCCCCCGGGGACCCTGCGCGCGATCCGTTCACCCCGGTCGTGTGGAATGGCCGTATGGGGACACGCGAGCACGAGACGATCCGGGAGCAGGGCGGCGACCCGGCGGACCAGGCCGGGCGACCGCTCCGGGCCGGCGCCGCGCCGCCCGTCCCGCCGCGGCCCGCGCCCGGCCGCTCGGGCTACGCCGGGCACCTCGACCGCCTCGCCGCCGCCTCGGGCACCCGGGCCGAGCCCGACGCGGTGGCCGCCGTGCTGAGCGACCCCGACCCCGTCATGGCCGACAGCGCCGTCGTCACCCACCTGGACCGGCGGGCCGTGCGGCTCCCCGCCGACGCCACGTTCGCCGACTGGGCGGGCGCCCTGCGACCCGCCGTCGCCGGCCGGCCCTTCCCGGCCCGCCGACTGCGGGAGTGGACCCTGCTGAAGGCGATGGAGGCCGGTGGCCCGTGGTCGGCCGACGACCTGGTCGCCGCCTCCGACTGGTGCCAGCACGCCGCCGCCCTCTCACCGGCCCCGTACGAGGCGCTGGCCGTCCTCGCGACCTCCGCACGGACCGGTCGCGCACGCAACGTCGCCGCTCAGCGCCTGCGCCGCCTGGCCCTGCCGACCGACCCCCGCGTGAGGTAGCCGCGGACAACGTCGCGGACCCCCCCGTCCCTCGGAGCCGGCTGCGCGGGTTGCGGCGGCTGCGGGGGCGGCTTCTGAGGCCTGCGAACAGTGTGCGCGGCGCGGCGCCGCCGGCGAAGTGGAGGCAGTGCCTGCCGCGAAGTCTCGTCAGACGCCAGTACGAGGGCTTATGGTCCTCCATACCTGGCCAGGTATCAGCGTTGAACCGATGCCACTCCACTGGAGGATGACTCTCCGTGTCGCACGTTTCACAGGCCCCCGTCACCACCCCCGACGGCGAGCCTGCACCGCCCGTCCCCCGAACGTTCGGAGAGGTCAAGGGCTGGTTCTCGGCCCATGACCAGGTCCTGTTCGACTGGTTCCTCACCCGTCAGAACGAGGACGCCGAAACCCCGGGCGACATCCTCGAACTGGGCGCCTTCATGGGTAAGAGCGCCATCTTCCTGGGCGGATACCTGCGCGACGGTGAGGAGTTCACCGTCTGCGACCTCTTCGATTCCCCCGCGCCCGACGACTTCAACCTCGCCGAGACGCGTGACTCCTACCCGACGCTCACCCGGCGCGGGTTCGAGACGAACTACCTGGCCTTCCACGAGGCGCTGCCCACGGTCATCCAGGCGCCGACCTCCGTGGTCTCCGACCGCGTACGGCCCGGGAGTTGCCGCTTCGTCCACATCGACGCCTCGCACCTGCACGAGCACGTCGTCCAGGACATCGACTCCTCGCGGCTGGTCGCCGGCGAGGGTGCCGTGGTCGTCTTCGACGACTACCGTTCCGAGCACTGCCCGGGCGTCGCCGCCGCCGTCTGGGCCGCGGTCGCCACCGGCGAGCTGCGGGTGATAGCCGTGTCGGCCCTGAAGCTGTACGCGACCTGGGGCGACCCCGAGCCCCACCGGAAGGCCATGCTGTCCTGGCTGGAGGGCCGCACCGACCTGTGGCACGGCGTCGACATCGTGCACGGCGAGCCGCTGGTGCGGATCGGCGGCGACACCGCGACGGCGCCCCCCGAGCCGAAGCCGTTGAAGGAGCCCGAGCCGGTGGAACCCGTCGTCGTCGCCGCGCCGCCGGTCGCCCGGCCCGCGCCGCGACCGGGCGCCCGCCGGCGCAAGCTGGTCAAGGACCTGCTGCCGCCGATCGTCACCCGCGCCATCGTCGCCCGACGGCGCCGCCGGGCCTGACGGCGGCGCGGTACGACGCCGGTCCCGCCCCGCGGGTCCGGCGCCCGCGCGTCACAGTCCCTTGCGGACCCGGGCCGCGCGGCGGGCCTCGGCGGCCTGTCGCGCCTCGATGGTCCTGCGGGACTCCTTGCCCTTGCCGGGGCGGCCCGGGCGGGTGCCGATCCCGCGGAACCCCAGGTCGGAGCCGCTCGGCCGACCCTTCGCGTCGGTCGGCGCGGCCCCCGAGAGCGGAACCCCGGACGGCGCCTTCGCGCCGGTGATCCGGCTCAGCGCGGCCTCACCGGAGCGCACCTGGGTGATCGTCGGCCGAATCTTGGCGTCGGCCATCAGCCGGACGATGTCCCGCCGCTGGTTGGGCGTGACCAGGGTGACGACCTTGCCGGACTCGCCCGCGCGGGCGGTCCGGCCGCCCCGGTGCAGGTAGTCCTTGCTGTCGGCCGGCGGGTCCACGTTGACCACCAGGTCCAGGTCGTCGATGTGGATGCCCCGGGCGGCGACGTTCGTCGCGACCAGGACGGTGATCAAGCTGTCCTTGAACTGCCCGAGGGTGCGGGTGCGCTGCGGCTGGGACTTGCCGCTGTGCAGCCCCTCCGCCCGGACGCCCATGGCCCGCAGGTGCTTCACGAACTGGTCGACGCCGTGCTTGGTGTCGAGGAACATCAGCACCCGGCCCTCGCGCGCCGCGATCTCGGTCGCCGCCGAGATCTTGTCGGCGGCGTGGATGTGCAGCACGTGGTGGTCCATCGTGCCGACGGACGCCGACTGCGGGTCCACGGAGTGCGAGACGGGGTCCTTCAGGTACCGCCGCACCAACTGGTCGACGTTGCGGTCCAAGGTGGCCGAGAACAGCATCCGCTGCCCGGCGTGGTGGCACTGGTCCAGGATTTCGGTGACCTGCGGCATGAAGCCCAGGTCGCACATCTGGTCCGCCTCGTCCAGCACCGTGATCTTCACGCGTTCCAGGTGCACGTCCCGCCGCCCGACCAGGTCGCTCAGCCGCCCGGGGGTGGCCACGACGACCTCCGCGCCGGTGCGCAGCGCGCCGGTCTGGCGGCCGATCGACAGCCCGCCGACGACGGTGGCCATGCGCAGCTTCAGGGCCTGCGCGTAGGGGGACAGTGCCTCGGTGACCTGCTGCGCCAGCTCGCGCGTCGGTACGAGGATCAGGGCCAGCGGCCGCTTCGGGTCGGCCTGCTGCCCCGCGGTGCGGGCCAGCAGGGACAGGCCGAAGGCCAGGGTCTTACCCGAGCCGGTACGGCCGCGGCCGAGGATGTCGCGGCCCGTGAGGGAGTTCGGCAGGGTCGCGGCCTGGATCGGGAACGGCTCGCGCACCTGCTGCTCGGCCAGGGTGCTCAGCAGCTCGGCGGGCAGGTCGAGCTCCTCGAACGAGGTCACCGGGGGCAGCGCCGGGGTGACGGTCCGGGGCATGGTGAACTCGCCCTGGGGGCCGAGGGTGCGGGGAGTCTTGCCGCCGCCCTTGGCTCCGGGCTTGGAGCCGGCCTTCGCTCCGGCCTTGATGCCGAAACGCCCGTGAGCTGACGGGTTCTTCATGCAGAACCTTCCGTGAGGTGAGCGAGCGCGGCGGTCGAACGGGACGGGGAACGGCGACGAGCCGGGGTCCGTACCCCTTCGGTACGGGTCCCGGCTCGTCGTACGCGTCCGCATCGGGTGGAAACACCCCGCGCCTCAAGTTTCCCGGCCATTTTACCAGCCGGTCACTCCGCGGGCGGGGGGCCGATCTCCCCGGCCCGTACGCGGGTCAGGTGGGCCTGCATCTCGGCCGTGGCCCGCCCGAACCAGTCGGCGATGACGGCGACCTCGGCAGGGGAGTAGTCGGCGAACAACGCCCCGAGCCGGGCGTAGAACGGCTCGTACACCGCGACGACCCGCACTGCCGCCGCCGGGTCGGCCACCACCCGTACCCGGCGCCGGTCGGTGGGGTCCGGCCGGCGGTGCGCGTACCCGGCGCGTTCCAACCGGTTGATCACCCCGGTGACGGCGCCGGTCGTCAGGTGGGTCAGTTCGGCGAGGTCACCGGCGGAGAGCGGGGCGTCCCCGGCGCCCAGTACGTGGCCCAGGCAGGTGAGGTCGGTGACGTTCAGGCCGAGCAACTGGGCCACTTCCTGCTGGCCTATGAGGCCGAGGGCCACGTACTGGTCCATGCGCGCGATGGCCTCGCCGGCCGTCGCCGGGGGGCGGGACTTGCCGTGCACCCACATACTCCTTAGTATCTAAGTTACTTAGCTCGTGAGATAAAAGATCCTGCTCCGAGCGTACTGGCGCCCGTACCCCCAGGGAGAATCATGAGCGCGCACGGCGATGTCGACCTCGGCCACACCGTGGCCGGCTGGACCGGAACGACCTTGGCCCTGCTGGGCTGCGCGGGAGCGGGCGTGGCCCTTTGCGCGGCCTGGACGCCCGGCATCCGGCTCGGCCTCGGCCTGATCCCGGTGGCGGGGATCGTCACCTGGCTGCTCCACCTCGCCGGCTGGGGCAAGCCGAGCGGCCCCAGGTCGCGCGCCGAGTGGGATTGGCGCACCCGGGACACCACGGCCCGCGCCGGGCACGCGCACTGCCTGGGCTGTCGGGTCGGGGGTCCCCGCCGGGCCGCCGTCGCGCGCGTCCCCCGACCGGCAGCGCAGCTGCCCGTCGGGGACGGCGCGATGTGAGCCCCGCGCGATGCGGTCATGTGTTCGAAGTGCCACGGTTGGCCGCGTTCGGCGTGTGCCGCGAGCGGCGGGTGGGCACTATCGAGACGGCTGCACGTGCGGCCCGCGTGGAACGTTGAGAAGGATCAGTACCCATGGCAACTGGCACCGTGAAGTGGTTCAACTCGGAGAAGGGGTTCGGTTTCATCCAACAGGACGACGGCGGCCCCGACGTGTTCGTGCACTTCTCCGCGATCCAGACGACCGGCTTCAAGGAGCTGGCCGAGGGCGCGAAGGTCGAGTACGACGTCACGCAGGGCCCCAAGGGGCCCCAGGCCGAGCAAGTGGTGGCGCTGTAACACCGCTTCGCGAGCCCAGCCCGTGACGAGGAGCCCCCGCCGGACACCGGCGGGGGCTCCCGCACGTGCGGGAGCCCCCGCCGGTGTCCGGCGGGATCAACCGGTCGGGGGCAGGGCCCGGTGCAGGGCCAGCAGCAGGGCCCAGACCCGGTCGGCGAGTACGGGCGGTCCGGTGTCCGGAACCAGCCCGTGCAGCCAGTCCGCGAGGACGCCGGTGAAGGCCGCCGCCACCGCCGAGGCGACGAGGTCCGCGTGCGGGGCGCCGACGGCCGACCGCTCGGCCCGCGCGCGGGCCCGTAGCTCCCGGTGCAGGCGCTCGCCGAGCGGGCCGCCGCCGCCCGGCAGGAGCAGGCTCCGGTACAGGGCCGCGCGATCGGCGACCTCGGCGAGGTACTCCGCCAGCGCGGCCGGCGGGCGGAGCGGGGCGAGCGAGCCCGGGCCGGTCTGCCAGGCGTGCAGGGCGTCGACCGCCGCGTGTGCCACCTCGGCGCAGGCGTCCACCGCGAGCGCGGGCAGGTCCTCGTAGTGCAGGTAGAAGGTGGCGCGACCGACGCCGGCCCGGCGCACCACCGCGGAGACGCTCACCTCGGTCGGCTCGCGGCCGGCCGCGCACTCGGCGAGCAGGCTCTCGCGCAGCCGCGCCTTGGTCCGCGCGGTCCGGGGGTCCTCGGCGCGGCCCCGTTCGGGGCGCGGGTCCGGCGGGGTCACGCGGCGAGGAGCGCGGCGCCCAGGGCGAGCGCGCCGGGCAGGGCCTGGGCGAGGAGGATTCGACGGTTGGCGGTGGCGGCGCCGTACAGCCCCGCGACGATCACGCAGATCAGGAAGAAGACCTGCGTGGCCAGGGAGTCGATGACCAGGCTCCAGACCAGGCCGGCGGCGAGGAAGCCGTTGTAGAGCCCCTGGTTGGCCGCGAGCGGGGCGGTCAGGTGGGCGGTGTCCGCGTCGAACCCGGACAGCGCGCGGCCCGGCGGCCGCTGCCACAGGAACATCTCCAGGACCAGGAAGTACGCGTGCAGTGCGGCGACGACGCCGATGAGAACCTGAGCGACCGTGTGCACGGCCACCTCCACTCCGTCCCGGCGGCCCCCGGCGTCCCCGACGGCCTCGATTTCCTGGACAACTGTACAGGAAATCGAGGCAGTGTCGGCGCGTCCGCCCGCCCTGGGCCCGGCCCCCTATCCCTCCCGCACCGGGAGGACGAAGATCGCCGCGACCGGGCAGGCCCGCGCGGCCTCGCGGACGAGCGGGCTGCCGTGCCCGTCCTCGCGGCCGGCCAGCACCTCCCCGAAGCCGTCGTCGTTCTGGGTGAACACCTCCGGTGCGGTCAGCGCGCACTGCCCGGCGCCGATGCAGACGTCGTGGTCGACGGAGATCCGCACGCCGCTCACCAGGCCACGGGCAGTTCGACCATGCCCTGGATGGTGTCCCCGGGCTTGAACGGGATCCGGTCCGGATCGGCCGCCAGCCGCAGCCCGGGCAGCCGCTCGAACAGGGTCCCGAGGGCGATCTCCATCTCGGCGCGGGCCAGGTTCTGCCCGAGGCACTGGTGGATGCCGAAGCCGAACGCCAGGTGGTGCCGGGTGGGGCGGTTCCAGTCGAGGGCGTCGGGCTCCTCGAACACCGACCCGTCCCGGTTGATGACGGAGGTGGCGAAGACGACCCCGTCGTCCGGGCGGATCGTCACGCCGCCCACTTCGATCTCCTCGGTCGCCACCCGCAGCATGCCGTCGGCGATCGACAGGAACCGCATCAGCTCCTCCACCGCCTCCGACATCAGGGACGGGTCGGCGCGCAGCTCGGCCAGCTGTTCCGGGTGCCGCAACAGGGTGAAGGTGCCGAGCGAGATCATGTTCGCCGTCGTCTCGTGCCCCGCGACCAGCAGGATCACCGCCAGGGCGACCAGTTCCTCGACATCGGTCCCGCCGGTTTCCAGGCGGGTCGCGATCAGCTCGTCCAGCAGGCCGTCGCCGGGATCGGCGCGCTTGCGCCGGATCAACGCCTCCAGATACGCGTCGAGCTGCTCGCGGGCGTCCTCGACGTCGGCCGGTCCGGGGCCGCGCAGCAGCCGCCGCGACTGTCCCTCGAAGAACTCGTGGTCCTCGTACGGCACCCCCAGCAGGGCGCAGATGACCGTGGACGGCACCGGCAGGGCGAAGGCGGAGACGAGTTCGGCCTCCGGCCCCCTGGCCACCATCGCGTCGATCAGCCGGTCCACGGTCTCCTGGATGCGGGGGCGCAGGGCCGCGGTCCGCTTCAGGCTGAAGCTGGGGATCAGCATCCGGCGCTGCGCGTTGTGCTCGGGGTCGTCGACCCCGAGGAGGGCGGTGCGGCGGTTCTGCAGGCCCTTGAACCGCGGGGTGGGGGTGGGGAAGGCGGCGTTGGTGCGGTCGGTGGACAGCCGTCCGTCGGAGAGCAGGGCGCGGGCCTCGGCGTGGCCGGTGACCACCCACACGGAGCGTCCGTCGAACAGGGTCACCCGGGACAGCGGCCGTGCCCCGCGCAGCGGCGCGTAGGCGGTGGGCGGGTGATAGGGGCAGGTCCGGTCCTGGGGGAAGGCGAGGGCCTCGGGGCCGGCTTCGGGGCCGGTTCCGGGCGTGGCTCCGGGCGTGGCTTCTGACGTGGCTTCGGAGAGGGCTTCGGACATGAGAACAACACCTCGCAAGCGATGGTTCCGTCGCGACGGACTCCATTACATGCCTGAGGCACCTATCCCACCTATGCCACTTTCGGCCACACTGCCCGGGTTCACCCGCAGGGACCCACGCCCGCAACCACCCCGGCGGGCGCGCGGGCCGCGCCGAAGCGACCTCGGAGTCCTACAGGTGGGCGTCCAGGAAGGCGCGGAACCCCTCGCGGTCCAGCGGCCCCGCGTGGGAGGCCACCGCCTCGCCCGACTCGACGAGCACGACGGTCGGGGCGCCGGTCACGCCGAAGCGGCGGACGGGCCCGGGGCAGCGGGTGATGTCGGTGCGGACGGCCGTCAGCCTCGTTCCGTACTCCTCGGCCAACTCCGCGACGAGTACGTCCATCGTCCGGCAGGCCTCGACGACCTTGGGCCAGGTGCCGGTGAAGTAGGCGAGGACCGGGCCCGGTGTCATGCCGACGATGAAGTCGAATTCCTGGTCCTCCAGCGGCCGGTGTACCCGACGGGCCATGGGTGGTGCTCCTCAGTTCGCGGTGCGGTGATCGACAGCGTAGGCGGTCCCGGCCGTCCCGGGCCCGGACCCCGTTGTCAGTGGGGCCTGTGAAGCTGGGCCCCATGGACGACAGGATGCTGCGGCGCCGGGTCTACGGCGCCGACCACGACGATCCCGATCCGGGCCCGCGCCCCGGTCACGCCTACGGCGAACTCGTGGGCGGCCCCCTCGACGGTCTCCTCCTCGACGTCACCGGCTGGAGCGCTCCGCAGCTCGCCGAGGAGGCCCGACTGCACACCGAGATAGGGCGCTACGGGGCGGGCGGTCGTACCCACTACCGCCGCCGCAGGGGCGACCCCGGGCGCTGGGACTGGACGGGGGACAGCCCGTAGCGACCGGCGGGCCCTACGGGCGTCGCGGGGAGGATTCGGTCGGGGGACGGCTCTCGGAGATCATGGAGATCCGTCATGTGGGGAAGGAAGTACCCGTGGGTCACCTGGTGATGAGTACCGGCGACATGCGCAACGCGATGAGGCTGCTCACCGCCGTCGAGCGCACGCCCGAGCAGGAGCGTCGCCTCGGCCGCATCCGCGAGGAATGCGCGCGCGAGGACGGGCGGCTGCGGAGCCAGGGCGTGGAACTCGACGTCTCCGTGGCGGCGGCGCTGGAGGAACTCCTCGACGGAGAGGTGAGCGGGCAGATGGGGCCGCAGTGGACCTACGCCCTGCACGAGCTGATCGCCGCGCACTTCTCGGACACCCACGACCTCGGGTACTGGGCGAGACAGTCGTGGTTCGCGACGGTCGACGAGGCGTTCTCGGCAGCCGGTGTCCCGTCCCACCTGGGCATCTCGGAGATCTTCATGTCCGGACCACCGGTGCGCCTGCCCCACCCCGGGGACAGCACCCCGTGGATGGGCACCTTCCCGACCGCGGACGCCGCCGCGTTCGTCGCGGCCCACGAGGCCGTGCTCGACGTGGTGGAGCCGGAAGTCCGCGAGACCGCCGAGTACTTCATCAAGGCGATGCGCTTCGAAGCCGAGGAATGGGAGGCGGCCGGGGCGGCCGAGGGGGGCGAGGGGGGCGAGGGGGGCGACCGCGTCCACGACACCCTGTTCTTCTGGTGTTCCTGATCCGCCACGGGCGTACCTGACGCCAGGTCGCCCCGCGCTCCGGGCGCGCAGGAGCCCCCGGTCCGCCGACGAGCGACCGGGGGCTCCGCACCGTTCTTCCGCCGTCCCCGCCCGATCGGATGCGGTGCGGGGCCGACCCCGGAGGAGGACGGGCGGGAGCGGGTCAGCCGGCCGTCGCCGTACGGCTGACCTTGCGCGCCCACAGCACCAGCGGGACCTGGAGCGGCAACCGCCCGATCGCCGCGGCGAGGTGGGCGGGGGAGCCCCGGCGGGCGTCGACGGCCATCTTCACGTTCGCGGGGAGCACGCCCACGAAGAACGCCGCCGCGGCCATCGCCGCCACCCGGCGGGTCCGGGGGTGCGCGACGCCCACGGCGAGCGCCAGCTCCGCCGCGCCACTCGCGTACGTCCACCCTCGCGGGGTACCGGGCAGTGACGCGGGGACCATCGCGTCGAACGGCTTCGGCGCGACCGCGTGCAACACCGCGGACCCGGCCAGGAGACCGGCGAGCAGCATCGGTGAGGAGGGGGTGCGGGGCATCGGGAGTCCTCTCGGAGTGGCCAGGGGCCGTGATCCTACTCGCCGGTAGGCCCGTTGGGCACGGTCCCGGGGGGCGGGCCGCAGCGCGTCGGGTGGCCGCTCCGGAGAATTCTCCGAAGAATTTCCTCCGGAGCTGTCGATCCGGGCGCCTCCCGTTCGACGCACAGGTGAGAGGCGGGGAAAGTCCCCGCTCCCGCGACCGAGGAGTCACCATGCCGCGCTTCCTGACGATGATCCGCATCAACGAGCAGGCCCTGCCGCCGGAGGAGTTCCCCGCCGACTTCCAGGAGCGCATGGGCGCCCTGCTGGAGGAGATCACCAAGGCGGGCGTCATGCTCGACACCGCCGGCCTGCTGCCCACCTCCGAGGGCACCCGGGTCAGCTGGGCCGACGGGAAGATCAGCTACACCGACGGCCCCTTCACCGAGACCAAGGAGGTCGTCGGCGGCTACTCCCTCAGCCAGTGCAAGGACAAGGAAGAGGCCGTCGAGTGGACCCGGCGCTTCCTGGAGATCCACCCCGCGCACTGGAACGTGAGCGCCGAGGTCCGCCAGATCGACGAGATGTGATCCCCGTCGACGTGAGGTGATCCCTGCGGCCCCGCGCCGCGTTTGCCCTGCCTCGTCACGGCTGCTCTGATGGGTGGCCGTGACGGCAGTGAGTACGACCCGAGCGGTCGAAGCGGTGTTCAGGATCGAGTCGGCGCGGATCATCGCGGGTGTCGCGCGCATCGTGCGTGACGTCGGCATCGCCGAGGAACTCGCGCAGGACGCCCTGGTCACGGCACTCGAACAGTGGCCGGTCGACGGCATCCCCGACCGGCCCGGGGCCTGGCTCATGGCCACCGCGAAACACCGCGCGATCGACCTCGTCCGCCGCAAGGAGACCTACGCCCGCAAGCTCGCCGAGGTCGGCCGCGCCCTGGAGGACGTGCCGGCCCCGGAGGAACCCGTCGACCCACAGGACATCGACGACGACCTGCTGCGGCTCGTCTTCACCGCCTGCCACCCGGTCCTCGCGACGGACGCCCGCATCGCGCTCACCCTGCGCCTCGTCGGCGGCCTGACCACGCAGGAGATCGCCCGCGCCCACCTGTCCGCCGAACCGACCGTCGCCCAGCGCATCGTGCGCGCCAAACGGACCCTCGCCAAGGCCGCCGTGCCCTTCGAAGTCCCGTACGGCGCCGACCGCGAGCAACGCCTCGCCTCGGTACTGGAGGTCATCTACCTCATCTTCAACGAGGGCTACTCGGCCACCGCCGGGGACGACCTCGTCCGCCCCGCCCTGTGCGAGGACGCCCTGCGCCTGGCCCGGGTGCTCACCGGGCTGATGCCGGGCGAACCCGAGGTGCACGGGCTCTGCGCCCTGCTGGAGTTCCAGGCCTCCCGCATCGCCACCCGGACCGACCCCGACGGCGAACCGGTCCTGCTCGCCGACCAGAACCGGGCCCGCTGGAACCGGCTCCTGATCCGGCGCGGCGTGGACGCCCTGCACCGGGCGGGCAGCGGCCCGTACTCCCTCCAGGCCGCCATCGCCGGCTGCCACGCGGCCGCCGTCCGGTACGAGGACACCGACTGGACGGCCATCGCCGCGCTCTACGGACGCCTCGTCCAGCTGATCCCGTCACCGGTGATCGAGCTGAACCGGGCCGTCGCCGTCTCCATGGCCGAGGGCCCCGGAGCCGCCCTGCCCCTCGTCGACGCCCTCACCGAGGAACCCGCGCTGCGCTCGTACCACCTGCTGCCGAGCGTACGGGGCGACCTGCTGGAGCGGCTCGGACGCGGACCCGAAGCCCGCGCCGAGTTCCTGAGGGCGGCGTCCCTGACGCGCAACGCACGCGAACGGGACCTGCTGCGGCGCCGCGCCGACGCCCTGTGAACGGGGCGCCGCGGTGAACCGGTGCGCCGCGCCGACGCCCCCGGGCCCGCCGACGGGCCGCCTCAGACCCTGACGCGGCCCGGTTCCGGCCGGCGGGGCGCCGTGAGGGCCACCGGCCGGCCGAAGCCGCCGGAGCGGGCGACCGTCTGCACCGTGCGGCGCAGCGCCTCCTGGAAGTCGCCCATCGTGCGCCGCGCCGCCGGGGTGTCCACGTACAGCGAGTTCATGTGCAGCCCGTCCGTGTCCCGCTGGAACCACGAACAGGCGCCGTTGGCGCGGGCCGACCACACGTGCGTGGTGGGCCGCCACTCGTCGTGGCGTTCGGCGCCCCGACACCTGCGCATGTCGATGTACGAGAAGAAGTTCACCGGGTACGGCCACGCCCGGGCTGCGAACTCCTGCGGTGCCAGCAGCTCCCAGGCCCTGACGAACGGCACGTCGATGTGCCCGATCATCTCGCCGAACCCGGCTCGGACCGAGGCCATGACCTGCGCGAAGTCCAGCCCGGGCGAGGCGTCGAACTCGATCGGCATGGTGTTCACGAACCACCCCACCGAGTCGCTCCACGCCTCGCGCCCGCGCTCACTGACGGGCATGAACCCCCGGTAGACGCCCGGTCCGCCGGCCTCGCGCAGACATACGCCGACGGAGCCCAACACCCCCATGAACGGCTTCGCGCCCGCCTCCAGGCAGACCTTCTCGAAGACCTCGGCCTCGGCCGCGTCGAGCAACGAGGAGGCCTCGTTGACGATCGGGTACATGCGGTCGGGCTCCACGCCCAGATCGAGCGGGAACCGGGGGAAGAACTCCCCGTTGCTCTCGATGAACGACTTCCAGTAGTCCAGCCGTTCGTCCCCCGCGTCGATGGACAGGTAGCGGCGGCGCTGCTCCTCGGCGAAGTCGAGGTAGCTGGGCGCGGGCGGCAGTACGGCCTCCGTGCCGGCGAGCAGGGCCTCGTAGGCGGTCAGCACCTCGTTGACGACGATCGGCATCGACATGCCGTCGCACACGATGTGGTCGAAGGCGAGGTAGACCGTCGCCGACTCGGGGCGCAGTACGGCGCCCATGGTGAACAGCGGCCACGAGAGGGTGTCGATGCTCCGCTTGAACCGCTCGACGAGGAAGTCCCTCACCAGGACCGCGTCGTCGAAGGAGGCGATGTGCTCTGCCTCCAGGGCGAGTTCGTCGGGCGCGATGGGCTCGCACGCCAGCTCGCCCGCGAGCCGCCGGAACTCGCACCGCAGCACCTCGTGCCGCTGGACGAAACCCAACAGAGCCTGTGCGAGGTGTGGTTCGTCGAGGATCCCGTCGATCTCGAACGTCACGGCGACCCACGACGCGACCGGGTCGTCGGCCGCACGGCTCGCCTCGGCGACGGTGAAGTGCTTGTCCTGGTTGAAGGAGGCCCTCCTGCCCGCCGTGTCGCTCCGGTCCCCGGCCGGCGCCGCAGTGGACCGCAACCGCCACTCGACCACTCGCCCCGGCGCCACGTCGTGCATATCCAGAGGAAACTGCCGCATTCCGTCATCCCTTCGCCCCCGAGTCAACCCCGTGCGCCTAACGACACCCGGACCGAGGAAGTGACGCATCCGCCGTCGCCGCAGGTCGGCGGGGGCGGGCGACGGCGGGAAGGGGCGGTCCGGGGGCGCGGTGGCGACCGAACGGGACCGTCGCGCCCCGGCCCTACCGCGCCCCGGCCCTACCGCGCCCCGGCCCTACCGCGGCGCGGAGCCGGATGTGGCTTCGGATGCGGCTTCGGCTTCGGTTCCGGCGTCCGGCGCCTCCTGCGCGTCGTGTCGGCGGACCTCGATGTGGTCGGCGGCGAGGTCCACCGCCACCCGGTCCTCCATGCCCAGCGCCTCCAGGAACTTGGGCGGCAGCTGGACCCGTCCGCCGCGGTCGAGCATGACGTACTCGCGTTCGCTGATCGACTCCGCGCCGTGCTCGTCGGTGACGGTGCGGCGCAGGACCTCGCTGCTGGTCCGGCCGTCCCGGATGGCCACGGTACGGCGGACCTCGCCCGCCACCATCGGGTCGTGCGTCACGATCACCACGGTCGCGCCCAGCTCCCGGTTGACCGAGCGGAACGCCTCGAAGACCGTGGCGCGGGTCTCGGAGTCCAGTTCGCCGGTCGGCTCGTCGGCCAGGAGGACCGCCGGGTCGTTGGCCATGGCCACCGCGATCGCGACGCGCTGCTGCTGCCCGCCGGACAGCTCGGCCGGGCGCCGGTCCCCGAGCCCACCGATCTCCAGGGCCTCCAGCAACATCCCCACCCGCTGTGCGCGCCCCGCCGCCGCCTTGCGCCCGCCGCCCTTCAACTGCATCGGTAGCGATATGTTCTGAGCGGCCGTCAGGAACGGCAGGAGGTTGCGGGAGGTCTGCTGCCAGACGAAGCCCACCGCCTCGCGGCGGTAGCGCAACCGGTCGCGGGCCGACATCTCCAGCAGGTCGTAGCCGCCGACGACCGCCTTCCCGGCCGTCGGGACGTCCAGGCCCGCCAGGATGTTCAGCAAGGTGGACTTGCCGCTGCCGGAGGCGCCGACCAGGGCCACCAGATCACCCCGGGACACCGTCAACTCCAGCCCCTGGAGCGCCTGCACCTCGACGCCGTCCGAGCTGAAGACGCGTACGAGACGGTCGCAGACGATGGCGGTACCGGCGTCCCGGGCGCGCGGCTCGGCGGCGGCCACCGCCTGCCGGCGCAGCTCCTCGTAGGTGGGCGCTTCGCTGTTCAACGTTGGTCTCCCGCTCTCAACTCGGTGGTGATCTGGCGGCGTCCGGACACGGCGGCCTCGGCGAGCACGACCAGCGCCGCCAGCGCCGCCATGGCCAGGGCGGGGACGAGGACCGGCGCGGCGGCCGGCGGCAGCCCGACCGGTACGGTCGCGCCGACCAGCGCCGACAGGTCGACGGAGCCGCCCAGCAGGCGGACGGCGACGGCCGCGGTCAGTATCCCGCCGAGCGCGGCCGCGAACACCTGCGGCAGCGACTCCGTCAGGACCAGGGCCACGCCCTCTCGGGGACGCAACCCCATCGTGCGCAACCGGGCCAGCAGCGCCCCGCGTTCGGGAGCGGCCCGGACCAGCCCGAGCAGGACGGCCAGCAGGGCGAAGCCGGCCGCGCCGGCCACGGAGACCCCGAACAGGCGCCCGGCGGCCCGCTGGAGGGGGCTGGAGTCGAGCCGGGCGAAGACCTCCGCGCTCGTGTGGACGAGGTAGCGGTCGGCGGAGGCGGGCGCGGTCGTACGGAGCAGCTCGCGCACCCGGTCCCCGTCGGCCCGGCCGACGGCGAACCAGTGGGTGGCGTCGGCGACCCCGGGTACCCGGGCGGTGACGGGACCGGCCGGCAGCACGATCGTGGCCGACGCGACCCCCGGCCGCGCCGGAGTGCCGTCGACCACGGCCACCGGCCGCACCCGCAGGTCCGTACCGTCGCGCAGCCGCACCCGGTGGCCGCCCTCCGGCGGCCGCCCGGGCAGGTCCCCGCTGACCAGGGCGGGAACCGGCGCGCTCCCGCCGACGGCGCCGCCGAGGAGCGCGGCGTCGAACCCGCCGCGACCCACCGTACGGGCGAGTTCGGCGTAGGCCCCCGGCTCGGCCACGATCACGGTCACCGGCGTGGCGACGCCGCCGGCGTCGACGACGGCGGCCTCCCCGTCGATCCACACGCCCAGCGAGGTCCGGACGCCGGGCAGCGCGCCCGCGGCCCGGGCGAACTCGGGGGGCACCGACTCCCCCGGAGGGGCGACCACCTGGAGGTCGCCGCCCGCCTCGGCCCGCGCCACCCGGGTGCGGGCGTCGTCCACGCCCGTCAGCACCGCCGCCCCGAACCCGCCCGTGGTGACGGCCAACAGCAGGGCGATCAGGGGCAGTACGGAGGGCCGGGCACGGCCCGCGGAGCCGCGGGCGGCCCGGGCCGGACCGAGGAAGCCGACCACGCCGGCCCGCCGCGCCCCGGCCGCGGCCAGCGCCCGCACCACCAGGGGCTGGACCCGGGCCAGCAGCAGCGCCCCGGACAGGGCGATCAGCAGCGGGGCGCCGATCAGCAGCGGGTCCGGGCCCGCCCCGGTCGGGGTGACGCCGCGCCGCCGGACCTCGGTGACGGCCGCGGCCGTGGCGGCGACGACCAGCAGCTCGGCGACCAGCCGGCGGCGCGGAGCGGGCCCCCGCGGGGCCGACAGGAGGACGAACGCCCGTACGGGGAAAGCGGCCAGCGCCACGAGGGTGACGGCCAGGGCCGCGCCCAGGGCGGCGCCCAGCCGCGGGGTCGGCAACAGCAGCAGGGCCGCCGCGGCCCCGAGGAAGGCGGCGGGCAGGACGGTGACGGCGCCCTCGGCGAGCAGGCGGCGGACGATGCCGGCGCGCGAACCACCCCGGGCCCGCAACAGCAGGAGCTCCGCCCGGCGCCGGTCGCCGCTGAGCCCGGCGGCCAGCCCGAACACCACCAGCGCCACGCCGGCCACCCCGGCCGGTCCGATCGCCGCGAGCGGGGCGGCGGCCTGCTGTTGGGCCCGCAACTCGGCGAACAGACGCGGGAGTTCCGAGGTGACCCGCAGATCGACGCGGCCGGTGTCCTGGGACAGCGCGGTGGCGGTGGGGCCGGCCACGTAGGCGGAGACCTCGCGCCCGACGTCGGACAGCCGATCGGCGCGCAGTCGGGTCGTGTCCACGGGGAGGCGCCAGAAGTCGGCGGAGCCGCTGCCCCAGGAGGCGAGCCGGTCGAGTGCGTCGGGGCCCACCAGGGCGGAGGTGAGCCAGCCGCCGTTGTTGGGGTAGCAGGCCCGGGTGGCGCAGTTGAGGTCGGTCCAGAACACGTCCGAGGGGTCGTCGACGGTGTAGAGGCCGACGATCTCGGCGGTGATCGGCGCGGAGAGGGTGTCCGCGGGCTTCAGGACGGTGCCGATCCGGGCCTTGAGGGTGTCGGCGGCGCTCTTGGACAGGGCGACGGGGACCGGCCCGTCGGCGGCGCCGCCCCCCGGCCAGCGGCCCTCCACCAGCCGGGCGTGCGCACCGGCTTGGGGTAGGAACAACAGGCCCACCTGGGGCGGGAGTTCGTCGAGTACGGCGAGTTCCTTGTTGGCGAGGGCGCGGGGCTTCGTGCCCCGGGCCCCGTACACCGGGCCGGAGTCGGCGATGCGGAAGGCGCCCCCGGTGCGGGCGCGCAGCGTACCCAGTGAGGCCTCCAGGTCCTGCTGCGAGGCTTTCGCCGGAGGTGACGTGGCGGTCGCGTACAGGCTGGTCGGGCCGGGGCCGGCGGCGCGCAGGAACTCCCGCAGCGCCAGGTCGGCGCCCCGGTCGAGGGCGCGCGGCAGGGCGGTGGCCAGCAGTACGGACACGAACGCCAGGACGGCCGTGAGCAGCGTGGCGGCGGGAGCGGCCCGCAGCCTGGTCCACACCCACGGGGTCTCCCGCAGGCGGTGCGCGGCCGTGGCGGGGGCCGGTTCGGGCCGCTCTTCCGGGCAGCCGGCGGGCGGGCTGGTCACATCTCCTCCACGTGGCGCAGCCGGGCGGCCACTCCTCGATCGCGGCGGCCACCGAGCACGGCCGACAGCAGGGGCACGACGGCGATGGCGGCGGCCAGGGCCAGCATCCGCAACTCCGGCAGGTCCACCCGTACGTGCGGGACGGGCCGCTCCGCACTCGGGGTCAGGACCATCAGCGGCACCGTCGTGTGCACGATGAACGCGCCCAGGCCGAGCCCCACGGCCGTACCGAGGCCGACCAGGACGCAACCCTCGGCCGCGGCGGCCCCGGCCAGGGCCCGCCGGGGCGCCCCGAGGGCCAGCAGGATCGCGGACTCCCTGGCACGGCGGCGGGCGGCGGCGGTCGCGGCGGCGGCGAACCCGATCGCGGCCAGCACCGCACAGGCCACGGCGAGGGCGGCCAGGGCCGTCTGCGGACCGGCGCTGAGCGGGTCGTCGAGCAGGTCGGCGGTGACGTCCTCGCGCAGCAGGACCTGCTGGGACCCGGCGGACGCCCGGAGTTCGGCGGCGGCCCGGGCCGGGGCGGGATCGTCGGCGGAGGCGGCGGGCAGCCACCACTCGTCGGGGGCGGGCAGGGCGTGCCCGTCCATCGTGGCGAGCAGCCGGCCGGCGGCGGCGAGGTCGACGGCGATCGCCCATTCGCCCGCGACGGGCAGCGAGGCGACGGTTCCGGTGATCCGGACGGGGAGGACGTCCATGCCCAGCCGGACCTGGATCACATCGCCGGGCTTGGCCCCCACCCCGCGCAGGTAGGCGACCGTGGCGAGGCCGGGCAGTTCGGCGGGGGCGCCGCGGGCCGGGGTCAGGGTGAGGGTGAGGGCGCCGGTCGCGGTACCGCCCTGGTAGCGCAGGCCCATCAGGGCCCCGTTCGCCTCCTCGGCCGGCACCGGCCGGCCCGCCGGAGCGCCGTCGGCCGGCATCGGGGTCGCCAGGTCCCAGGCGGGCGCGGGCGCCGTGACGGGGGTCGCGGCGCCGCCGGGGGAGTCGGTCACCGACACCCGGCGCAGCGTCACCTCCCCGGTGACCGGTTCGCTCGCGTCCGAGGGGGCGAAGTACCCGGGTCCGGTGCCGTAGGCCAGTGTGAACCCGGCGATCGTCAGGGGCGGGGCGACGGACCCGAACGGGGCGCCGGCCAGGGCCGCGACGTCCACGGAGACGGTGCCCTCGCCCTCGGTCAGGGCCACCGCCGGTGCCCGGTGGGTCAGCCCGAAGCGGTCCCGGAGCAGCACGCCCAGCCGGGGGTCGCCACTGTTCCCGCGGGTCCGCAGGGACACGTCGAGGTCGATCCGCCCGGGCGTTCCCGGCAGTTCGATGCCGGCGCCGCCTTCGGGGGGCACCGCGAGCGGCCCGAACAGTGCCCGCATGGGCCGTCCGTCGCGCAGGTCGGAGCGCAGCGGCACCGCCCGGGCGACGGCGGCGGAGTCCAGCGCGAGGAGTTCGCCGACGCCGGCGTCCGGCAGCGCGTGCCGGGTGCGCAGCACCGGGGTGGCCCGGTCGCCGCCGGGCAGGGCCGCGTACCGGCCGCCCTGCCCCAGGGGCGCCAGGTCGCTGCCGGTGATCCGCAGGCCGCCGGCGGTGCTGAAGGAGGCCTGGTCGCGCTGCGAGTCGGACCAGGCGGTGTGCCGGCCGAGCGCGAGGACCCCGCTGGACACGGCGAGGACCAGCAACAGGACGGGCCCGGTGGCCGCCGCCGGGCGGCGCGCGAGCTGCCAGCCGACGAGGGCCCGGCCCAGGCCCCGGCCCCGGGCCGCGAGCCACCCGCCCAGGAGCGCGGCGAACGGCAGCACGCGCAGGACGAGGAGGGTGCCCGCGCACAGGGCGAGGGTGGGGGCGGCGACCAGGACCGGATCCACGCCGAGCCCGCCGGAGGTCCCGCCCCCGGCGGCCCCGGAGCCGCCGTACCGGTCGAGTTGCCGGTAGGCGAGGAGGGCGAGCGCGAGCACCGCCAGGTCGAGTCCGGAGCGGGCGGCCGCCGAGACCCGGGCGCGGCGGCCCCCGACGCGGGCGAGGAGCCCGGCGGCCGCGCCGCGCAGCACGGCCGGCAGCGCGGTCAGCAGGACGCACATCAGCGCGCACCCGGCCGCGACCGGCCACAGCACCCAGCTGCCCCCGGTCTCCAAGGGGGTCCCGGCCGGCGGGCCGTGACCGGCGGCGACGCGCAGCAGCGGCGGGGTGAGCAGCGGGGCCAGGGCGGCGGCGGGCAGGGCGAGCAGCAGCGATTCGGTGGCCGTGAGCATCCCGAGGCGGCGGCGGGAGGCCCCGCGCGCGGTGAGCAGGACCCGCTCCGGTTCCTGACGTTCCGTCAGCAGCCGGGAGACGAGGAGGAGCGTCGCCGCCGCGAGTACGGCCAACTGGAGCGCGCCGACGGCGAGGGTGGACCGGGCGACCTGCCGGGCGGTGTCGAGCCCCCGCAGGTACTCCGGTAGTTCGGTGCTCGGGGTCAGCCCGTACGGTTTCGCGCCGGGGGTCGGAGCGCGCTCGCGGACCCCCTCGATCTGTGCGGCGCTCGCCTGCGAGAAGTCGGCGGTCAGCAGGGTCGCGCGACTGTTCTGCACCAGCGCGCCGGCGGTGAAGGCGGAGTCGTGGACGAGCATCGGACCGTAGGTGGCGAAGCCGGCGACCTGGAGTTCGCGGCCGCCGAGCGGGTCGAGCCGCCAGTAGGGGGCGCTCCGGTCGATGGCCCGGTAGACGCCGGTGACCAGCACCGTCAGCGGGGCGCCGCCGTAGCGGTCGTCCAGGCGGACCTCGGCGGGCAGGGCCGCCGGGTCGAGCCGCAGGCGGCTCAGCGCCGTCTGCGGCACGGCCACCGGTATCCGCTCGGTCCGCCCGGCCGCGGTTTCGGTTCCTCCGGCCACCGCCTCGGGCCACCGGCCCGCGAGGAGGCGTAGGCGCTGCTGGTCGAGCGCGGCGAGGACGGTCAGGTCGGCGTCCCCACCGGCCGCGCCGCGGCCGCCGGGCAACCCGTACGAACGGCTGCGCGCCACGCTCTCGACGCCGAACGGTAGCGGCCCGAACAGCGCGGCGCCGAAGGCGCGCGCGTTCGCGTCGTCCCCGGCGCGGGTGCCCAGGGCGTGTTCGGCGGAGAGCAGGACCGAGGTCCTGGCGTGTCCCGGGCCGGTCAGTGCCTGCCGCGTCGCCGCGTCGTCCACGTTGCGGGTGAAGGCGAGCAGCGCCGTCAGCGTGGTCGTGGTGATGAGCGCGGTGAGCAACGCGGCGGCCGCGAGCGGCAGTCGCCCGCGCATCCGGCGCACGACAAAGCCGATCATGTGCCTTCCTTCCCCCCATCCGGACCATGGGCACCGGATAGCGGACGATGCTGTCAGATTCGATCCGACAGTGGAAGGGACTTGCGTGCGGGACGTGACAGATGAGCATATTCGGAATCGAAGGTGCGCAAGTGAGCCGGCCCGGAGGGAAGTCCACCATGAAGCAACAGGAGAACGCGGCCACCGCGACGTCCATGATGGTGGTGCGCGACCTGCGCAAGAGCTTCGGCACGGGAGAACGCGCCGTACACGCCCTGAGAGGCGTCACCTTCGAGGCCCGACGCGGTGAACTCACCGCCCTCAAGGGCCGGTCGGGGTCCGGAAAGACCACCCTGCTCAACCTGGTCGGAGGACTCGACACCCCGACCGGCGGCACCGTCGAACTCGACGGAACCGACCTGGCCGGGCTGGACGAGGACGGATTGCTCGCCCTGCGCCGCGACCGGATCGGTTTCGTCTTCCAGTCCTTCGGACTCATTCCGGTGCTGACCGCCGCCGAGAACATCGGCATCCCGATGCGGATGCGCAAGGTCCCGGCGAAGCAGCGCGAGGAACGGGTCCGCACGTTGCTGGCCCTGGTCGGCCTCGTCGACCACGCCGAGCAACGGCCCGGCGAACTCTCCGGAGGTCAGCAGCAGCGCGTCGCCGTGGCCCGCGCGCTGGCCAATGAGCCCGCCCTGATCATCGCGGACGAGCCCACCGGCCAACTCGATGCCGAGACCGGCCGCTCCATCATGCGGCTGCTGCGCGCCGTGGTGCGCAGCGAGGGAGTCACGGCACTGGTCGCCACCCACGATCCGACGATGATCGAACTCGCCGACCGGGTGGTGGAGTTGCGTGACGGGCGGATCGTGACGGAGCCGACGGACTGATGGCCGGCCTCCCGCGTTCCGGCGGCGCCGGCAACTGCCGTGCCAGTGCGAGGGCCAGCAGCAGCGGGATCAGGGTGAGCGCCGCGAAGGTCACGGTCCCACCCCCTGAGGGACGCCGTTCACCGACCGGATCCGCTCCTCCAGTGACAAGAGGAGCCGGACGGAACGGGAGGCTCCGGCCAGCTCCCAGGAGCGGCCGCTCAGGACCCACCGGTCCAGCGCGTCCAGCAGGGCCGAATCGCAGAAGGAGACCCGGGTCGCGTCGAGGAGGAGGCGTCGTGCGCCGCGTACGGCCCCTTCGTCGAGGAGCCCGCGCAACGGGGCGCAGGTGTAGTGGTCGAACTCGCCGGCCAGGGTGACGGCCAGGACGCCGTCGCGGAGCGCGGAGCGTATGCGGGGGAGCGGGTCCGGACCGGCGTCCGGCTCCGCTTCGGCCGACCGGGCCGGTGCGCGCGGATCGTGGGGTTCCGGCGGACCGGGTGGGACGGTCCGGGCGGACGGGGCGGCTGAGGCGGTCGGTGCGGACGGGGCGGTCAGAGCGCGGGTTGCGGGCAGTATCGGGGCGTTTATGGGAGGGTTCACGCCCGCTCCAACGGGCCGTCCCCCGGTCGGGGAAGCGGCCCCGGCGCACACTTCACCCGCGCGGGGCGCCCCGCTGACCCGTTCCGGCGATCTTCCTCACCCGCCCGGGTCACCCGTGCGCCCGCCCGGCGGCGCGGGGCGGACGCGGTACCGCGCGGCCGGCCGGTGATGGCCGACAGTGGGGCGCGTGGACGTGGACGAGGTCATCGACGCGCTGTACGCGGCGCACCCATCGGGTTTCACTGCGGCGCGTGCCGAGGCCGCGGCCCGGGCGAAGAAGGAGGACGGACCGCAGGCCGCGCGCCGCTTCACGGCCCTGCGCCGGCCCACCCTGGCCGCCTGGGCCTGCAACCTGCTCGTACGCTCCCAGCCGGAGGAGGCCGAGCAGTTCCTCCAACTCGGGCAGGCCCTGCGCACCGCCCACCACACGCTGGACGGAGAGCGGCTGCGGGCGCTGTCCCACCAGCAGCACGTGGTGATCGGAGCCCTCGCCCGGGAGGCCGGCCGGCTGGCCGGGGAGGCGGGCTCGCCGATCTCCGAGCCGGTGGTGCGCGAGGTGGAGCGGATCCTGTACGCGGTCCTCGCCGGACCGCAGGCGGCCGCGGAGTGGGCCTCCGGCCGGCTCGTACGGACGCCCGAGCCCGAGCCGCGGTTCCCCGAGGCCGACCCGGACGCCGTACGGGCGGCGGCGGCCGCCGGGGCCGACCGCGGTGGCGGGACCGATGCCGGCGCTGCCTCCGACGCCGACCACGACGGGCGCCCGGCGGCGGCGCGGGCCGCCGCCGAGGACGCCGAAGAGACCGCCGTCGCCCGCGAGGAGGAGCTGCGGGAGGCCGACGGGGCCCGGCGGACCGCGGTGTCCGCGGCGGCCGACGCCGACGCCGAGGCCACCCGGTTGGGACGGGAGGCCGAGCGGGCGAGGGACGTACGGGACCGGGCCTACGCGGCGGTCACCGAGGCCGAGGCCCGCCACCGCGACGCCGGTCGGGCCGCGAAGGAGGCCCGCGACGCGGCCACCGCGGCGCAGGACCACCTCCGTAGCCTGCGCACCCCGCGGAAGGGAGCTCCCGGCTGAGGCTCGCCTTCACCCTCTCCGCCGACGACGCCGACCGTACGAAGCCGCACCCCGACCCGTACCGGGCGGCCGCCGCCCGGCTCGGCCTGGCGCCGGGCGAGTGCGTCGCCGTGGAGGACTCCCCCGGACGGCGCGGCCTCCGCCGAGGCGGCGGGCTGCGCGGTCCTCGTGGTGCCCTCGCAGCTCGACGTGCCGCGCACGCCGGCCCGCACCTTCCCGGTCTCCCTGGAGGACGTCACCCCGGCCGTGCTGCGCGCCTGCGGGCGGGCCGGAGCCGGGGATCAGGCGGAGAGGTCCAGCAGCGCCAGGATCCCGTCGGCGTAGGCGGCGGCCACCGACCCCGGGGCCGCCGCCCGCTCGCGGTGCAGCCCCGGCAGGCCCGTACGGATGAAGGCGGCGCACTGGCCGTACAGGCCGGCCTCGTGCGAGGAGCCGTCGTCCTCCGTGTTCAGCAGGGCCAGCAGCGTCCACAGCAGCGCCTCGCGGGTCGCCAGCCGAGGCGGTCCGGCCGCCCACACCGCCATCAGCACCCCGCACGCGGCCGGCGCCGGCGCCCGCAGCCGCGACCCGGCGAACACGTGGCCCTCCAAGGCGTGGAACGCCGCCGGATGGCCCTCGGCGGCGTTCCACAGGGTCTCCTCCAGATGCTCCGCCGGACGACCGCAGCCACAATCGACGGACCCCCAGTCGTGCCGGAGGATCTCGTCGCTCACGGCGTCGGGCACCAGTGGGCTGCTGCGCGGCTTGTCCATTCCTCTCATGAGCCACAAGTATGGGATCCGCCGGCCCCCGGGCGTCCCGGCCACGGCCACTCCCGGGGCACGGAACGGCCGCAGTTTGATGACGACGGCCCGACGACGCGCGCACGGTCCCCTGCCGACGCTCCCCGGACCGGCGCTGGGCCGCGTACGCACCGGACGGTCCCGGCGGCGGCGGGACCCTGGCACACCGGGCCCCGCCCCGGCGACACTGACCGGATGCGCATACGAGCAGCGGTCCTCGCGGACCTTCCGGTCTGCCAGGACATCGAACGGGCCGCCGGCGAATGCTTCCGCGACATCGGAATGCCCGCCGTCGCCGATGACGATCCGCTTCCCCCGGAGGAGCTCGCCCGCTACGCCGACACCGGCCTGGCCTGGGTGGCCGCCGGCCCCGACGACCGTCCGCTGGCCTACCTCATCGCCGAACCCGTCGACGGCGCACTCCACGTCGAGCAGGTCTCGGTGCATCCCACCGCCGCCCGCAAGGGGGTGGGCCGGGCCCTGCTGGAGCACGCCGCGCTCCGCGCTCTCGCCCGCCACCACGACGCGCTCACCCTGACCACCTTCACGGCCGTGCCCTGGAACGCCCCCTACTACCTGCGCTGCGGCTTCCGGATCCTGGCCGACGAGGAACTCGGCCCCGGCCTGCGGGAGATCCGGCGACAGGAGGCCCGGCACGGCCTGGACCGCTGGCCGCGCGTGTGCATGGGGCGGACCCTGTGATCCCGACCGGGCCGGGACCGGACCGGGACCGCGCGCGTCACCGGCCGGAGCGGAACCGGCCCGAACCGTACGGAAGTTGGCGGAGTGCGACAGCGGGGGTGCGGACGGATCCTGGTGCGTGCGCGTCGATCAGGAATGGAGAAGCGCGCCGCACGAAGTCGCTCTAGCCTGCCCCCATGGACATCACCATTCACACGACGTCGCTTCCGCACGACGACCCGGACGCGTCGCTCGCCTTCTACCGCGACGTCCTCGGCTTCGAGGTCCGCAGCGACGTCGGGCAGGGCAGGATGCGCTGGATCACGGTCGGCCCGGTCGGCCGGCCGGACACGTCGATCCTGCTGGCGCCGCCCGCCGCCGATCCCGGCATCACCGAGGACGAGCGCCGCACGATCACCGAGATGATGGCCAAGGGCACCTACGGGTGGATCCTGCTGGCCACCCCGGACCTCAACGCCACGTTCGAGAAGGTGCAGGCCGGCGACACCGAGGTCGTCCAGGAGCCGACCGAGCAGCCGTACGGCGTCCGCGACTGCGCGTTCCGCGACCCCGCGGGCAACCTGATCCGCATCCAGGAACTGCGCTGAGCCGTACCGGCATCGATGCGGGCGGGCCGGCAGCGACGCGGCCGTGCGGGCCGGCACCGCGAGCGCCCGTGAGTCCGTCGGCGTCCGTCGGTGGAAGGGGACGATGAAAGACGAAGGGGAGGGTCCTCATGTGCAAGCCCGAATGGCGCCGGGCACGCGTCGAGGCGCAGCGCCTGGCCGATCTCGCGCGGTTGCGCCGCGTCCGTGATCGGATCGACCGGGAATACGCGCAGCCGCTGGACGTGGAGGCGCTCGCCCGGGACGTGAGCATGTCCGCCGGGCACCTGAGCCGGCAGTTCCGGGCCGCGTACGGCGAGTCGCCGTACGCGTACCTCATGACGCGTCGCATCGAGCGGGCGACGGCGCTGCTGCGGCGGGGCGACCTCAGCGCCACCGAGGTCTGCTTCGAGGTCGGCTGCGCGTCGCTGGGCACGTTCACCACCCGCTTCACCGAACTGGTCGGCATGCCCCCCGGGGCCTTCCGGCGGCGGGCGGCGGAGACGGCGGCGGAGGCGGCGGCCGACCACGTCGGTGCCGCGGGCACCGCCCGCGGGGCGGGGCCGGCGATCAACGTGGAGGGAATGCCGGCGTGCGTGGCGAAGCAGGTCTCCAGACCGGTCAGGAATCGAGAAGCCCCGGCCGCCGCGCAGCCCCTAGCGTGATGGTCATGGCAACCACCGCTTCCACCGCAGCCGTCACGTCCCTCGCGTCCGTCACCCTTGAGGTGGCCGACCTCGAAGCCGCCCGTCGCTTCTACCGCGCCTTCGGCGTGGACGCGCACCTGCGTCTGAGGGCCTCCGCGGCGCCCTCCACCGGATTCCGCGGCTTCACGCTGGGGCTCACGGTGTCCGGGCCGGCCACCGTCGACGGCTTCTTCGGCGCGGCGGTGGACGCCGGCGCCACCGTCCTGAAGCCCGCCGCGAAGTCGCTGTGGGGCTACGGCGGCGTCGTGCAGGCCCCGGACGGGACGATCTGGAAGATCGCGACCTCGGCGAAGAAGGACACCGGCCCCGACACCCGTGAGGTCGACGAACTCGTCCTGCTGCTCGGCGTCGAGGCCGTGAAGGCCACCAAGGAGTTCTACGTCGGCCGGGGCCTGACCGTGGCCAAGAGCTTCGGCGGCAAGTACGTCGAGTTCGCCCCCGGTCAGGCCGGCCCGGTCAAGATGGCGCTGTACAAGCGTCGCGCCCTGGCCAAGGACCTCGGTGTCCCCGTCGACGGCGCCGGCTCGCACCGCATCGTCCTCGGCGGCACCGCCGATGCCTTCACCGACCCGGACGGGTTCGTCTGGGAGGGCGCCGAGTCGCCCGCCCCCACGTCGTCCTGACGCCCCACCCCGTCCCACCGATCGACCGGCGGGCGCGCGCCGTGACCGACGAACACGCGCCCACACGACACCCGGGCCGATGCCCGGACGCCGGACCGCACACCCGTACACAACAAGGAGCAGGA
The DNA here is from genome assembly GCF_055574495.1 of Streptomyces sp. NPDC029836. Lineage (NCBI taxonomy): Bacteria > Bacillati > Actinomycetota > Actinomycetes > Kitasatosporales > Streptomycetaceae > Streptomyces > Streptomyces sp. NPDC029836. The sequence continues at coordinate 525,333 of NZ_JBVHZI010000003.1, forward strand.
CATGAAGGCGCACGTCAGCTCGATCCTTCTGGGCGTCCGGGACATGGACCGCGCCAAGCGGTTCTACTCCGAGGGGCTCGGCTGGAAGATCCAGAACGACTTCGGCATCTCGGTGTTCTTCGCCTCGGACGGCGCCTCGCCCGTCGGCTTCTACAGCCGTGAAGGCCTGGCCGACCAGGTGGGCACGGACCAGGAGGGCAGCGGCTTCAGCGGACTGGTCCTGACCTACGTCGTCCGCAGCGAGAGGCGGGTCGACGAGATCATGGCGGAGGCCCAGCAGGCCGGCGCCACGGTCCTCAAGCCCGCCGGCGCCCTGCCGTGGGGCGGTTACGGCGGCACCTTCTCCGACCCGGACGGCTACATCTGGAGCCTCGGCCACAGCGACCGGGGAACCGACCAGCCCTACGCGGAGTAGCCGCCCGTCGGCTCTCCGCCGTCCTGTTCGTCGTGGTCACCGTGCTGGGCGCCGCCTCGCGGGCCGTCGCCGCCGCCGGGGACAAGAAGGTCGAGGTCATCAAGTAGCCCTGGCCCTGCGCAGGATCAGGTCCGCCAGGGCCGGCGGCGCGCCGGCCTGACCCCGGATCCCCGGGAAGGCGTTGACGTCCACGATCAGCGGTGTGCCGTCAACGGTCTCGATGACGTCCACGCCGTAGACCTCCAGGTCGAAGACCTCGCCCACCCGGAGCGCCGACTCCTTCCAGCGCGGGGGAAGTTCGTCCCGCATCGCGGTCGGTCCCTGAGTGCCGGTGGCCAGTTCGGAGCGTCTCAGGCCGGCGAAGACCCGGTCCCCGACGACCCACAGTTTGTGGTCCCAGCCGTTGTTGGGGGCGAAGTCCTGCACGACGACGGGTTCTTGGCCCCACGCCGGCTCCAGGGCCCGCAGTCCTTCGGATCCGTCGACGCGGGCGACCAGGTCGTGCTTGCGGCTGCGCCGGCTCTTCACCACGAGCGGCCGCTCCGGCCGGCCGGCCGCCGAGGACACCAACTCCGTCAGGCTGGCGAACGCACGGGTGGCGGCGAAGGGCAGCCCCGCGGCGCGGGCCAGCTCCGCCATGGCGATCCGGTCCTGACACCGTTCCGTGGCCGCCGCGGAGTTCAGCACCACGGAGCCCCGCCGCTCCAGCTCCCGCGCCAGTTCCAGCGCCGCCGGGGTCCGCGCCTTGAGCAGACAGACGTCGGGCGTCGCCCCGGGCGCGCCGGCGGCCCCCGCCGCCGGGTCCAGCGACAGCACGGTGTGTTCCGCGGCGAGCAGCTCGGCGGTGGCCGCGAGCAGCGGATGCCGCGGGTCGGGGGCGATCAGGGCTACCCTCACGCGCCGTCCCCCGCCCCGGCCGAGACCTGTGCGGGGAGCGTCAGGGGGAGCGCCGCGTACGCGGCCCCGGAAGTCCCCGGCATCGACGGCATCGACCGCGGCACCGCGGACGTCCCGGGCACGATCCGCGTGGCCGGGGACGCCCCGGGCCCGGACTGGGCCGGCAGCGACGCTCCGAGGCCGGGCCGCGCGGCCCCGGGCTCGGCCGACGGGCCCGCGACCGGCCGCGTGCCCGCGCCGGCCAGCGCGAGGACGGCCCGCGCCACCCGGGCCGCGGCGTCCGGGACCTGACGGAAGCTCGGGAAGTCGTTCACGTCGACCACCACCGGCCCGTCGGGACCCAGCAGCACGTCCACCCCGTACAGGTCCAACCCGTACACCTCGCCCACCCGGGCGGCGATCGCCGCCACCTCGGCGGGCAGCGGCACCCGGCGTTCGCGCACGGCCGGGTCGGGGTGCAGGGGGGAGCGACGTTCGGTGGCGAACAGGTCCCCGTCGACGCAGTACACCTTGATGTCGGTGCCGGGGTTCGGCACGTACGGCTGGGCGATGAGCATGCCCTCGCCCGCGAGTTCGGGTAGCAGTGCCGCGAGCCGGTCCGGTGACGGCAGGAGGTGCACCGCGCGGCCCGAGCTGCCGTCGGCGGGCTTGACGACGAGCGGGTACTCGCAGTCCGGTACCTCCGCCAGGAGTTCGGGCCGGGCCACCGCGTACGTCGGCGGCACCGGCAGGCCGTGCGCGCTGCCGAGGGCGGCGGCGAGGGCCTTGTCCCGTACGCCGCGGATCGAGCGGGCGTCGTTGATCGTGGTCGCGCCGGTGGCCGCGGCGGCTTCCAGGAGGGTGAGTCCCGGGCCTCCGGACACGGTCTTGAGGACCCAGGCGTCGTGCACGCCGGTCCGTACGACCTCGGCCATGCGCAGCAGCGACCCGCCCGGTCGAACGACGTCGACCCGGTGGCCCCAGGCGGTCAGTTGCCGGATCACCTCGTTCGGCATGCCGTCGTGGCGGTAGTGCTCCTCCACCAGGAAGCAGAGCCTCATGGACCTTCCCCATATTCCCCGGACGTCCGCCGCCGATCCAGTCCGGCGAGTTGTGACGTCACAGGATGCCATGTCATAGCCCCGAAACCGCTCCAGACCTGTCCTTAGTGGGCGCTACGCAGCGTAACTTCCGCCGAGACCTTTCCTAAACGATCAGCAATCCTCATATAGTTGTCCCTCGTTACCACAGGAACCCTCTCTTCCATATACGCCCGGTTTGAGGCTTTGATTGATGACGGCGTCGCCTTCCCCCCTTCGCCCCGCTGTGCTCGCCCTGCTGATCACAGCAGTGGCCACCGGCGCCCTCTCCATGGCGGCGGTGGCCGCGGCCCCGTCGTCCGTCCGCGAACCACTCGGCTGGTTCTCGGCGTCCGGCTCCCTGGCCCTCTCGGTCGCGGCCTGCGCCCTCACCTGGACGACGCGCGCGTCCCGGCTGCTGCGGGGCCGACTCACCGCCCTGGGCCGTGAACTCGCCGACCGTGACGCGCACCTCGCCCGCCTCACCGCCGAGGCGACCCGCGAGACGGCGGCCCGCACCGCCGAGCGCACCCGCCTCGTCGCCGAGCACGTCGCCGAGGTGGAGCGGCTGACCGCGGCCCGCGCCGCGGACCGCGAGCACCTGACGGCCTCGCACGCCGCCGAACTGGACCGCATGACCTCCGCCCAACTGGCCTCCCGCGAACGCCTCGGCGAGGAGCTGCGACGCGCCCGCTCCGGCCGCGCCGCCGCGATGGCCGCCGCGGCCAACGCCGCGGGCCGGATGCAGGCGCTCGCCACCGGCATGCTCGCCGACCTGCGGGACATGGAGCACCGGCACGCCGACGAGGACGTCCTCGGGGACCTGCTCCACCTCGACCACCGCACCGCCCAGGCCGGCCGCCTCGCCGACTCCATCGCCGTCCTCACCGGAGCCCGCTCGGGCCGCCGCTGGGCGAGGCCGATCGTCATGGAATCGATCCTGCGCGGAGCCATGGGCCGCATCGGCGGCTACCAGCGCGTCCGGCTGCACTCCACCAGCGAGGCCGCCGTCGCCGGGCACGCCGCCGAGGGCGTCATGCACGCCCTCGCGGAACTCCTCGACAACGCCGCGAACTTCTCCCCGCCCAACGCCGAGGTCCACGTCTACGTGGAAGAGGTCCCGGCCGGCGTCATCATCACCGTCGAGGACAGCGGACTCGTCATGAGCGAGGTCCAACAGCGCCGCGCCGAACAGGCGGTGACCGCCGAATCGCTGGACCTGGCCGGGCTCTCCGGCACCCGCCTCGGGCTCGCCGTGGTGGGTCGCCTGGCCCACAAGCACGGGCTGACCGTCTCCTTCCGGCCCTCCGCGCGCGGCGGCACCGGCGCGCTCATGATGCTGCCGCAGGAGCTGATCAGCCGCACCGCGGCCGAGGCCCTGCCCACCCCGGCGCTCGTGGCCGCCCCGGCTCCCGCCCTCGCGGCGGCGCCCGCGGCCGTCCCGGAAGCGGAGCCCGCCCACGGCGGCCGCCCCGCCGACCACGCGCCCGCCGGCCACGACCCCGCCGGGCCCGCGCCGACGCCCGCCCGCGAGCACGACCCCCGGACGGAGGGACCGGCCGCCGCCGCCGCCCCCGCCGCCGCACAGGACACCGAACCCGCCGGTCGGGACCCGGTGATCGGCGACAGCGGACTGCCCCGGCGGCGGCGCGGCCGGACCCTGGCCGCCGCCCACCCCGAGGGACCCGACGCCGCCGGAGCCGCGGCCCGCAACCCGGCCGCGCCCACCGGCGCCTCCCGATCCGCCGCCCGCTTCGGCAGCTTCCGCCAGGCCGTGCGCGGCAACGCGGCGCAGCAGCCCCCGAACCCCCCGCACCCGGAAGGCAACACGCGATGACCGGCACCACCGACGAGACGCTCAGCTGGCTCCTGGAAGGACTCCTGGAGCGCACCCCCGGCGCCCGGCACGCCCTCGTGCTGTCCCGGGACGGGCTGAAGCTGTGCCGTACCCCCGAGCTGTCCGTCGACCAGGCCGACCAGCTCGCCGCCATAGCCGCCGGCATCCAGAGCCTGTCGCACGGCGCGTCCATCGAGTTCGGTGACGGCACCGGCGGAGTGCGCTCCGCGATGGCCGAGTTCTACGGCGGGATCCTCTTCATCGTCGAGGCGGGCGAGGGCGCGCACCTCGCGCTGGTCGCCGACGAGGAGGCCGACGCGGGCTTCGTCGGCCACAACATGTCCGAACTGGTCGAGCAGCTGAGCGAACACCTGATCGCCAGGCCCCGGGGTTGAGCCGCGGCAGGCCGGGCCGGGACGACTCCCCGGACCGGCTCTACACCCTCACCGGCGGCCGCAGCAGCTCCGGTTCGGACGCGTTCGACCTCGTGACCCTGGTGGTCACGGAATGCGACCCCGTGCCCGGGATGCAGTCCGAACACGCCGCGATCCTGCGGATGTGCCGGTTCCCGACCGCCGTCGTGGAGATCGCGGCCGAGCTCGGGCTGCCGGTGTCCATCGTGCGGATCCTCCTCGCCGACCTGCTCGGTACCGGCCGCATCAGCGCCCGGCACCCGCGTTCGACGTACCTCCTTCCCGACCTCGACATCCTGGAGCAGGTGCTCGTTGGACTCCGCAACCTCTGACCGGGGCACGACCCGGCAGACCCTCAGCGCCACCGCCGACAACGGCCTGAAGATCGTCATCGTGGGTGGGTTCGGGGTCGGCAAGACCACCATGGTCCGCTCGGTCAGCGAGATCCGTCCGCTGAACACCGAGGAGACGATGACCAAGGCGGGCGAGGCCGTCGACGACACCTCCGGGGTCGGCGCGAAGACCGCCACCACGGTGGCCTTCGACTTCGGCCGCATCACCCTCGACGCCCACAACGTGCTCTACCTGTTCGGCGCTCCCGGGCAGGAACGGTTCTGGTTCCTCTGGGACCGACTGTTCTCCGGCACCCTCGGCGCCGTCGTCCTCGTGGACACCCGCCGACTCGCGGACTCCTGGTACGCCATCGACCGCCTCGAACACCACGGCACCCCCTTCGTGGTCGCCTGCAACGACTTCGGTGGCCCCTCCCACACCCCCGAGCAGATCCGCGAGGCGCTCGACCTGCCCGCCCAGGTGCCCCTGCTGTTCTGCGACGCCCGCTCGCGCGGCTCCAGCCAGCAGGTGCTGATCTCCCTGGTCCAGCACCTCCAGCACCTCCAGCGCCACCAGACGGCCGTCCCGCACACGATCCCGGAGCCCACCCCGTGACCACCCCCGAGCCCCAGCCCGTCTACCTCGGCGGCCCCCGCTTCCAGACCGACCCGATCGAGCTGTACCGGGAGATGCGCCGCGACCACGGCGCCGTGGCCCCGGTCGTGCTCGACGGCGACGTACCGGCCTGGCTGGTCCTCGGGTACCGCGAACTGCACCAGGTCACCAGCGACCCGCAGCTCTTCTCCCGCGACTCCGACCTGTGGAACCAGTGGGACCGCATCCCCGCCGACTGGCCGCTGCTGCCGATGATCGGCCGCAAGCAGCCGTCGATCCTCTACACCGTCGGCGAACGCCACCGCGAACGCGCCGCCGTCATCTCCGGCGCCCTCGAAGCCGTCGACCCCTTCGAACTCAAGGGCCACGCCGAACGCTTCGCGGACGAACTCATCGACGGCCTGTGCGGCAGGGGATCCTGCGACCTCGTCGGCGAGTACGCCATGCTCCTGCCGCTGCGCGTGCTGGCCCGCCTCTACGGGTTCTCCGACGAGCAGGGCCCCGGCCTCGTCACCGCGATGAACGACATGATCAACGGCCGGGCCGGCGCCCTGGAGGGCCAGCGCCACCTCGGCGAGTCCATGTACGCGCTGCTCGCCGCGAAGCAGGCCGTCCCGGGCCCGGACGTCGCCTCCCGCATGCTCGCCAACACCGCCGGCTTCACCATGGACGAGGTCGCGCAGGACCTCATGGTGATGATGGCCGCCGGCCACCAACCCACGGCCGACTGGATCGGCAACACCCTGCGCCTGATGCTCACCGACGACCGCTTCGCCGCCTCCCTCGCGGGAGGCCGGCACAGCGTCGGCGAGGCCATGAACGAAGTCCTCTGGGAGGACACCCCCACCCAGAACGTCGCCGGACGCTGGACCACCCGCGACACCAAGCTCGGCGGACAGCACATCGGCCGCGGCGACCTGGTCCTGCTGGGCCTGGCCGCCGCCAACGGGGACCCGCACGTACGCACCGACGCGGGGTCCCTCACGGGCGGGAACAACGCCTTCTTCTCCTTCGGTCACGGCGAACACCGGTGCCCCTTCCCCGCCCAGGAGGTCGCCGAGGTCATCGCGCGGACCGGCATCGAGGTCCTCCTCGACCGGCTCCCGGACGTCGACCTGGCCGGCCCGGCCGACGGACTCACCCGGCGGCCGTCGCCCTGGTTGCGCGGACTCACCGACCTCCCCGTGACCTTCACCCCGACCCCCGCGCTTGGAGCCACCCGATGACCTGCCCGATCGACCACACCGGCCCCGCCCCCCTCGTCCTGGACCCCTTCGTCACCGACCTCGACGCCGAGAGCGCCGCGCTGCGCGCCGCCGGTCCGCTGGTCCCCGTCGTCCTGCCGGGCGGTGTCGGCGTGTACGCGGTCACGCACCATGCCGAGGCCAGAAGACTCCTGACCGACTCCAGAGTGGTCAAGGACATCAACGCCTGGGGGGCCTGGCAGCGCGGCGAGATACCCGCCGACTGGCCGCTGATCGGCCTCGCCAACCCCGGCCGCTCCATGCTCACCGTCGACGGCGACGAACACCGCCGGCTGCGCACCCTGGTCGCCCAGGCGCTGACCGTCCGCCGGGTGGAGGAGCTGCGCGCCGGCATCGAGGCGCTGACCACGCGGATGCTCGACGCGCTGGCCGAACGCCCCGCCGGCGAGAGCGTCGACCTGAAGGCCGGCTTCGCCTACCCGCTGCCCATGAACGTCATCAGCGAGCTCATGGGCGTGGACGCCGCCGAACACCCGCGCCTCAAGGCCCTCTTCGAGAAGTTCTTCTCCACCCAGACCCTGCCCGAGGAAGTCCCGCAGATGATGGCGGACCTCGGCGCGCTGTTCTCCCGGATCGTCGAGTCCAAGCGGGAGAACCCGGGCGACGACCTGACCAGCGCCCTCATCGCGGCCTCCGAGGACGGCGACCACCTCAGCACCGAGGAGATCACCAACACCCTCCAGCTGATGGTGGCGGCGGGCCACGAGACCACGATCAGCCTCATCGTCAACGCCGTCGTCGCCCTGGAGACCCACCCCGAGCAGCGCGCCCTCGTGCTGAAGGGCGAGGTCCCGTGGGAGAACGTCATCGAGGAGACCCTGCGCTGGTCCACCCCGACCTCGCACGTCCTGATCCGCTTCGCCACCGAGGACATCGAGGTCGGCGACCGGATCCTGCCGCGCGGCGCGGGCCTGATCGTCTCCTTCGGCGCCCTCGGCCGTGACGAGGCCCAGCACGGCGAGAGCGCGGGCGAGTTCGACGTCACCCGCACCCCGAACCGGCACATCTCCTTCGGCCACGGCCCCCACGTCTGCCCCGGCGCGGCCCTGTCCCGCCTGGAGGCCCTGGTGGCCCTGCCCGCTCTGTACGCCCGCTTCCCGGACCTGCGCCTGGCCGTGTCCCGCGAGGAACTGCGCAACAAGCCGATCCTGACCCAGAACGACCTCTTCGACCTGCCGGTCCACCTGACCGCGTAGCGCTCGGACGGACCCGGCCCCGCCGCGATCGGGTGGCAAACAGGGGCCCGGGAGCTGGACACGCTCCCGGGCTCCGTCACGTCCCCGGCCCGACGGGCGGGGTCCCGGGCCCGTTACGCCGGCGCGGGCACCGGCACGGACACGAAGGTCCGTCCCGCCTCGTTCTCGACGAGGACCTCCCGCACCTGCGCGGGATCGACCGCCGCCGTGCCGTCCAGCGAGGCGCCCTTGCCCTCGCCGTGCTCGGCCGTGCCCACGACCCAGCCGCCCGCGATGGTCCGCGTACCGTCCCGGGCGACCACGACCAGCCGGCAGCGTTCGCCCGGCGGCACTCCGGTGACCGCCGCGTGCACCCGCACCCACTTCGGCGCCGGCGTCACCTGTACGGTCATCCGCGCGCCCGTGCCCCGGTCCGTCGCCGAGGCGACCCGGGTGCCCGCCACCGGGGGAGAGGGCGCCGCGGACACGGTCGGGGACGGCGGCGGAGGCAACGCGACGCCGGGACCGGCGTCCCCCGCGAGCCGAGTACCGGCCCAGAACACGGCCGCCATCGAAGCCGCGGCCGCCACCGCGACCAGCGCGACCCGCCGCCGCGAGGCCGTGGAACGTTCGCCGCGGACCTGCCGCAGCGTCCGCTGGAGCAGCAGGTCGCCGCCCTGCGGGGGACCGTCGAGGAACGCCTCCTCGGGCACCTCGCCCAGTACGCTCTCCAACTCGCGCAAAGCCGTCACCTCCTCACGGCACCCCGAGCAGGTGCCGAGGTGCTCCTCGACCCGCCGCACGTCCTCCTCGTCCAGGACACCGAGCACGTACGGTCCGAGCAGTTCCTCCTCGTGCCGCTGCCGGTTCATGCCACCACCTCCCGCAGTCCGCCGGGCTGCTGGGGCGGCCGGGCTGATCGTCTGTCCTTGCTGTCGTCCCTGCCGCTGTCCGAGAACACCTCGCGCAACGCCTTGAGGGCGTAGTGCGCGCGCGACTTCACCGTTCCCGCCGGAATCCCCAGGCGGTCGGCCGCCTCGGTCACGCTGCGCTGCCGGTAGTACAACTCCGTCAACACGTCCCGGTGTTCCGGGGTGAGCCGGTCGAGCGCGCCGAGCACGGTCATGGAGTCCACCACCGAGTCCGCGTGGTCGAGTTCCACCGGCGGAGCGGCCGACGAGCCGGACACCTCCGCGGGCCGGGCGGCCTTGGCCCGGTACCGGTCGGTGATGATGTTGCGGGCCACCGTGAGCAGCCAGCCGCGCACCGAGCCCTTCCCGTTGACGAGGACCTCGGAATGCCGCCACGCCCGGATCAGCGTCTCCTGGACGACGTCCTCGGCGGCGGCCCGGTCCCCGGTCAGCCGCGTCGCGTACGCGAGCAGGGCGTGGCCGTGGTCCTCGTAGACCGTCCTGATCAGTGCTTCGTCGGTCGAGCCCCGCCGAGTGCGGGGCCACAGTGGTCCGGCCATCTGACCCTCTCCGTCCTCCTCGTGTTACGTGGTGCGGTCGGAACACGCCGGGGACGGACGAATGGTTCAGGTGAGGTGCGTCACTTTCGCGCGGACCGGTGGAGGGCCGCTCAAGTCCGGCAGACGCGGCCCTCGTTGAGACAGCCGACGACCTCCCGCATCCGCTCGTCGGTCATCACGTCGACGAACATGGCATGGTCCGTCCGCGGACTGTGCCGCTGCTCGGGGAAGGAATCGAGCGCGACCGGGGTGCCCGCCGCCACCGCGTAGGAGAGCGAGAGGCGCAGCTCGGGGACGGGGAAGGTGCCCTGCGGGCACACGCCCTGCGCGGAGGGGAAGCGCAGGTGCGAGCGGTGGCCGGGGGTGCCGGTGTCGAGCCCGTTCCAGCAACTGGGGAAGACCAGGGTCCGGGTGAGCAGGCTGCCGGCCGGGCAGCGCGGGTAGTCGGTGGTCGAGCGGTCGGGGAAGCCGGTACAGCCCCAGCGGGCCCGTACGTCGGCGTCCTTGCCGGCCGTGTACGCGACGGCGTCACCGGTGATCGCCCGCAGGAAGCGCGGCATCGGTACCACCTTGCTCACCGGACTCCCGCGGAACTCGACGCCCACCGCGGCCTCGGGGAGGATCTCGCCGGCGTTGCCGTGTCCGGCCGAGACCTCGTGGGCGCGGGTCCCCGGCCGGTCGAGGCGGCGCAGCACCGGCCAGTAGTAGGTGGAACGGTCGCCGCCGGAGCAACTCGTGGCGGCCGCGGCCAGCGAGGCGTCGTCCGACATGGCGTCGGTGGACAGGTTCCCGACGTACGCGTGCGTGTGGTGGGCGCCGGCCCGCAGGCCCGGCGAGACCACCAGGTTGTCCTCGTTCCAGTGGCCCTCCGCGTTGCGGCCGCAGTCCACCGTCACCCTCCCCGCGGAGCCCTCGGGGCCCGTCGGGGTAGGGGGCGCGGCCTCGCGCGGCACCTCGCGTATGTCCACGTACGCCCCCGCCACCTCTCCGTGCTGCGGGGCGGCGGCCCGTGAGGCGCCCAGCACGGCGGCGACCAGGCCGGTGCCGAGCACCAGGCAGACGAGGGGCCACAGCAGGCGGTGTTCATTCCCCATGGCGGTCACGGTTGCCGGTGCTCCGTACGGTCGTCAACGGGGCGTCCTCGCGCCGGGAGCCCGGTGTGATTGTAGGCGCGGTCCGGCCGCTCCCGAAGTCGCCGGGACCGTCCCGCCCGACGTTGCGCCGCCCGGCCCGCACCCCCGACGGCACACCCACCCGGACGGCCCCCGCGCCCCCCGTACGCCGCTCGCCGGTCCCGGACCCTCCCGGGCGGACCCGGACGGCCGGAGAGTGCCTTGCAGGGCCGCCGGGCGGCCGCGCAGAGTTCTCCGTATGACACCGGCTGAACTCCTCCACGACTTCGCCCGCACCCGCGCCTCCCTCGACGGAGCCGAGGTCACCTTCCGGTGGACGGGCGACGTCCACTCCTGGGCCCCCGACGAGCCCTACGGCAGGATCTTCGGCTTCGAGGGCCTCAACGTCAGCCGACTGGAGGCCGACGAGGAGAGCGGCGGCTACCGGCTGCTCTCCCGCGAAGCGGCCTTCTACCTCGACCCGACGACTCGGGAGATCCTGGAGACCTGGCAGGACAAGCCGGTGGTCCACGTGTGGAACGACCCGGCGAACCTGACGCTGCGGCCCTTCCCCGTCCCGCGCACCGAACTCGGCGACCAGGTCTGCTTCAGCCTGGAGATCCCCCTCGCCTACCCCTCGCCGCTGTCCGTCGCCGACTACCCGCTGAACTCGGCCTCGGACACCTACCGGGCCCTGGAGCTGTTCCAGTTCTTCGCGCCCGCCGCGGCCCTCGCCGGCGACGCGCCGAGCGTGCCCGCGACCATGTCCTGGACGCGGATGTCCCCGTGGCTCCCCTGGATGGAGCAGGGACAACGCCCCGGCGGGCTCGCCTTCCACTGCCGCGGCGCGAAGCTGGGCTCGTACGACGAGGTCCCCGAACGCACCCGTGACCACATCGCCGCCCGCCACCCCGAATTCGCCTCGGCCCCGCAGAAGTGGACCGAGCCGAACGAGTCCAGCTGGACCTACTTCCGCCGGCTCAACCCGCGGTGAACCCCCGCGGGCCCTGCCCCGCGCCGGTCCCGTACCCCGCCCCCTCACCCGCCCCCTCACCCGCCCCCGTCCCCGGCCGCACCGGGGGCGGGGGCGGGCGCGTAGGGGTCCGGACAAGGGTTTTCCCCGTATCGGGTTCATCTCCGCGTTGCCTACTGTCTGCCCACCGGCGATCCACCGGACCCGAACCGCCCCCGCACCAACCCCACATGGTGTGAAGCGCGAGGGGAACGCGGATCGCCGGGATCGCCGTTGCCCTGCCCCGCCGTCGCGGCCGGGCGACGCGGCGCGCGGCGGTGGCCGGGGCGGGGACTGACCAGTCCGCCCCGGACCCCGCGGCCGCCGGTTCACCTCCCACACTGCACCGACCGGCCGCTCCGGCCTGCCCGGAAACGGCCCTCGAAAGGGAACACCGTGCACGCATCCAGACGCAGCAGGCTCATATCCGTGGTGGCCATGTCGGTCACCCTCCTCGCCGGCTCCGCGACCGCTTCGGTCGCCGTGACCGCCGAGAACGACCCGGCCACCTCCCTCCCGGCCGCCGCGGCCCCCGCCGCGCCCGCCGGTGCGCCGGTCGAGAACCTCATCGTCGGATACAAGTCCTCGGCCTCCGAGGCCAGTTCCAACACCGCGGCCGCGGACGACGCGACCGCGAAGGGCAAGAAGGCCGGCAAGAAGGCGAAGTTCGACCGCCGCCTCGGCACCGGCGCCGCCCTCGTCAACCTGGGCGGATCGGTCGCCCCGGCCGACGCCGCCGGTGTGATGGCCCAGTTCCGCGCCGACCCGGACGTCGCCTACGTCGAGCCGGACACCCGCGCCTACGCCATGGCCGTGACCCCGAACGACACCGAGTACGCCAAGCAGTGGGACCTCTTCGAGCCCACCGCCGGCATGAACGTGCCCGCCGCCTGGGACAAGACCACCGGCTCCGGCGTCACCGTCGCCGTGATCGACACCGGCTACGTCGCCCACTCGGACGTCGCCCCCAACACCGTCGCCGGCTACGACTTCATCTCGACGTCCTCCGAGGCCCGTGACGGCAACGGCCGGGACAACAACCCCGCCGACGAGGGCGACTGGAACGCCACCGACGGCGAGTGCGGCGTCGGCTCGAAGGCCAGCACCTCCTCCTGGCACGGCACCCACGTCGCGGGCACCATCGCCGCGGCCACCAACAACTCCAAGGGCGTCGCCGGCATCGCCTACGGCGCGAAGATCCAGCCCGTCCGCGTGCTCGGCAAGTGCGGCGGCGCCACCTCGGACATCGTCGACGCCATCACCTGGGCCTCCGGCGGCACCGTCGCGGGCGTCCCGGCCAACGCCACCCCGGCCAAGGTCATCAACATGAGCCTCGGCGGCTCGGGCACCTGCGGCTCCAGCTACCAGAACGCCATCAACGCGGCCGTCGGCCGCGGCACGACCGTCGTCGTCGCCGCCGGCAACAGCAACGCGAACGCGTCCGGCTTCTCCCCGGCCAGCTGCAACAACGTGATCAATGTGGCGTCGAGCAACCGCGCCGGCGACCGCTCGTACTACTCCAACTTCGGCACGATCATCGACATCGCCGCCCCGGGCGGTGAGACCCGCCGCGCCACCGACACGCCCGGCACCGTCACCACCCCCGAGAACGCGATCCTCTCCACCCTGAACGCCGGCACCACCACCCCCGGCGCCGAGTCCTACAAGCCGTACCAGGGCACCAGCATGGCCGCCCCGCACGTCGCGGGCCTCGCCGCCCTCATGAAGTCGGCGAAGACCTCCCTGACCCCGGCCCAGATCGAGGCCGCGATCAAGGCCAACGCCCGCCCGCTGGCCGGCACCTGCACCGGCGGCTGCGGCGCCGGTCTCGCCGACGCGACCGCGACCGTGAACGCCGTGACCTCCACGACGCCCACGACCCCGTCCTTCGAGAACACCACGGACGTCGCCATCGGTGACAACGCCACGGTCGAGAGCTCCCTCACGGTCACCGGCGTCGCGGGCAACGCCCCGGCCGCCCTCAAGGTCGGCGTGAACATCGCCCACACCTACATCGGTGACCTGAAGGTCGACCTCGTCGCCCCCGACGGCTCCGTCTACACGGTCCACAACCGCGCCGGCGGCAGCACCGACAACATCAACCAGACCTACACCGTCAACGCCTCCTCCGAGGTCGCGAACGGCACCTGGAAGCTGCGCGTCAACGACAACGCCGGTGGCGACACCGGCAAGATCGACTCCTGGAGCCTCGGCTTCTGACCCGCACCGGACCCCGGTCCCCCCGGCCCCCGCGGAGCCCCCCAACTCCGTTCTGACGGGCCGATGGTACGGACCATCCCAGCGCGCGGACCTGCCGGTACCTCCCGTACCGGCAGGTTCGTCGTGCTTTCCTGTCGCCCGACTGAATTCTGCGTCACAATCCGGGTCCGTCCGGCGGCCGACCTCGTATTGTCGCGTCTCACAGGAAAGGCACAGGACCGGGGACCGAAAGGCTGGTGGCGTGGCGGCGACGGGGAACGCTGACGCGAACGTCGGACACGGAGAGTTGATCGAGGCGGTCGACCGGGCGCTCACCACGCACGGCCGCGCCGTCCTCGTCGGACCGGCCGGAGCGGGCAAGACCGAGGTGGCGCGCGCCGTCGCGGCCGCCGCCGAGGGTCGGCGCGAAACCGTGCTCAGGCTCGCCCCCGAAGCCGCGGACCGGTGGATACCCGAGGCCTCGGCCGCCGCCCTCCTCGCCACCGTGCCCCGCGCCGCCCTGGAACGGCTCGCCGGACCCCAGCGCACCGCCATCGCCCTCCTGCGCCGCGAGACCGTCGCGACCGGAGCGGGCCGCGACCACGTCGCGCTGCGGCTCGCCCTCGTCGAGGTGCTCCGCACCCTGGCCGCCTCCGGGCCCGTCCTCCTCGTCCTCGACAACGCCCAGTGGCTCGACGCGGAAACCACCGATCTGCTCCGGTTCGCCCTGCGCCTGACCCCACCGCGGGTACGGGTCCTCGCCGCCGAGTGCGTGCACGCCGGAACCCCCGTCGCCGAACCCCTGTGCGGCCCCGGCACCCCGGCCGTCCGGGTCCCCCCGCTCGGCGCCGACGAAGTGGCCGAACTGTTGCTGCGCCACGACCTGCCCGCCCGGCTCGCCGGCCGCATCCACCAGGCCAGCGGCGGCAACCCGCGCCTCGCCCTGGCACTGGGACACTCCCTCGCCGAAGCCGCCGGGACCCGCGACGGCGGCGCCCACCACGCCGACACCCTGCCCGTCTCCGGCCAGGCCCGCGACGTCGCCCGCCGGCTGCTGGCCGAAGCCCCCGCCCGGGCCCGCCGCACCCTGCTCCTCGCCGCCCTCACCGCCCGCCCCACCACCGCGCTGCTGCGCCGCGCCGGCAGACCCGACGCGGAGGCCGAGCTCGCCGAGGCCGAACGCGCCGGGCTGGTCACCGTCGGGGCCGACGGAGCCGTCGCCTTCACCGCGGGCGCCGTCGCCACCGTGCTCGCCGCCGACTCCGGCTGGCCCGAACGCTCCTCCGGGCACGCGGCCCTCGCCGACGCCGTCGACGACCCGGTGCAGGCCGTCCGCCACCGGGCGCTCGCCGTCGACCACCCCGACGCCCGGCTCGCGGCCGAGGTCACCGCCGCCGCCGACTCCTGCCGGCGCCGCGGCCAACGCGCCCTCGCCGCGGAACTCGGACTGCTCGCCGCCGAACGCACGCCCGCCGCCCTGCCCCAGGAGGAGCTGGCCCGCCTCGTCGGCGCCGCCGAGGACGCGGGGTGGGCCGGCCGCGCCGACCTCGCCCGCCGGGCCACCCGCGCCGTGCTGGCCCGTGACGCCTCGCCCGCCCAGCGGGTCCGGGCCCGCCTCGCCGTGATCGACGCCGCCGGCCAGGCCCTGGCCGACCTCGACGAAACCTTCGCCAACGCGGTCGCCGACGCCGCCGGCGACCCCTCGCTCCGGGCCGCCGTCCAGCTCCGCATCGCCTGGAAGCTCAACCTGAGCGACGGGGACCCCGTCCGCTCGCGCGACGCCGCCGCCGAGGCGGGGGCCCTCGCCAAAGCGGGCGGCGACCAGGTCGCCGAGGCCATGGCGCTGACCGTACGGGCCAGGATGGGCCGCATCCTCGGGGACCACGACGCCGAGGACATCCTCGCCGAGGCCCTGGCCCTGCCCGCCCCCGAAGTCCCCCTCGGCATGCGCAACGCGCCCCAGTACCTCGCCGTCCGGCACGCCCTCTTCGACGACCGGCTCGGCGACGCGCACGGCCAGCTCCTCGCGCTGCTGCCCGCCGTCCAACGGACCGGATCCGCCGAGGACGTCTTCGAGGTGCTGCGCAGCCTCACCGAGGTCGAGCTGCGGCGGGGCCGGTGCGCCGCGGCCGCCGCGCACGCGCGCCGGGCCGTGGAGCTGACCATCGAGGCCGGCCTGTCGCCCGGCCCCGCCTGGTACGTCGCGGCGACCGCCGAGGCCGCCGGCGGCAGTTTCGCCCGGGCCGCCGGGTACGCCCGCCGCGGCATCCGGGCCTCCGAGGAGGAGCAGGACCAGGTCTTCCTGTCCCGGGGCCTCTACGCGCTCGGCACCGTCGAACTGGCCACCGGGGAAGCGGCGAAGGCGGCGGCCACCTTGTGCCGGGTCGCCGAGCTGGAGGGCGCCCAACAGGTGGTGGACCCGTCGATCCTGCGCTGGCACGGGGAGCTCGCCGAGGCCCTGGTCGCGGCCGACGCCCCCGACCGCGCCGCCGAACTGCTGGACGGGGTCGCTCCGGTGGCCCGCGCGCTGGGACGCACTCCCGTGCTCGCGGCCCTGGACCGGGCCCGGGGATTGTGCCTGTCGGCGCGGGGGGACGCCGAGCCGGCCGTGGCCCTGCTGGAGGAGACGGCGCGGCGCTTCGAGACCCTCGGGCTGCCGTTGGAGCACGGCCGCACCCTGCTGGCGCTGGCCCGGGTCGAGCGCAGGCGCCGCCGCCGGGCCCCCGCGCGGGCCGCGCTGCTCGCGGCGGCCGAGGTGTTCGAGCGGGCCGGGGCGAAGCCCTGGCTCGGCCTGACACGGGAGACCGCGCCGGAGGCCGCCGCCCCGCATCCGGGGGTGGCGGCCCTGACCGAGGCGGAGGCCCGGCTCGCCCTGCTCGTCGGCGCCGGGGCCAGCAACCAGGAAGCGGCCGCCAAGCTGTTCCTGAGCGTGAAGACCGTCGAGGCCCGCCTCACCCGGATCTACCAGAAGCTCGACGTGCGCTCCCGCGCGCAGTTGGCCACCGCGCTGCGCGGGCACTGAGCCCGGGCGGCGCGGCGGCCGGTGCGGATCAGCAGGTGAGGTTGTTGCCCGGGGTGACGCCCAGCAGCTGGGTGAAGTTCTGGTACTTGCTCACGCGGCTCTGCACCTGCGCGGGGTTGCCGCCGTTGCACTCCAGCGCCCCGTTGATGGAACGGATGGTCTCGCCGAAGCCGGCGCCGTTGGCCATGGCCGCGTGGGGGGTCATGGTGCCCGGACCGTTCTGGGTGTTCCAGTACCAGAGCGCCGTCTTCATGGCGACGGCCGGGTCCTGCTCGACGAGGTACGGGTTGGCGAGCAGGTTGATGCCGAGGGCGTCGCCCGCCGCCTTGTAGTTGAAGTTCCAGCTCAGCTGGATGGGTCCGCGGCCGTAGTACGCGGCCTGCCCGGCCGGGCAGCCGTAGGGCTGGGTCGCGTCGCAGTAGTGCGGGTAGTTCGCGGTGTTCTGCTCGACGATGTGCACGAGCCCACCGGTCTCGTGCGAGACGTTCGCGAGGAAGGCGGCCGCCTCGCGGCGCTTGGTGGTCTCGTCGCCGCTGTTGGCGAAGGCGGGGTAGGCGGACAGCGCCGCGACCAGGCCGTTGTAGGTGTAGAAGGGGTTCCGGTTCGGGAACATCTGGTTGAACTGGGCCTCGCTGACGACGAAGCCGGACGGGTCGGGGTCCTGGCCGCCACCGCCGCCACAGACGCCCTGGTCCGACCAGACGCCCCACTGGCCGGTGGTCCCGGGCGTCTCGCCCTGGGTCCACCACTTCGCCTGCCAGTTGCGGCCGTTGTGGGAGACGGTCCCGCCGCCCGTGTAGACGGCGGAGGAGGCCCACGCGCCGGCGCAGGCGGGCGCGGCCGAGGCGGAGGACGCGGGCAGGGCGACGGCGAGGCCGAGGGTCATCGCGGCAGCTGCGGCGAGGGAGAGGGCGCGGCGTCGGGCGGCACGTATCACGTAACTACTCCTGAAGTGGGGGGAATTGTCGCGAGGTGTGGGGGCGACGACTACCGCCACTGAACCGAAGTGGTCTGGACCTGTCAAGGTCTAGACCAAATATTGTCCGCGGCTGCCACATCCGGTGCGGGGGACCGCGCGGGGCCGCAAACGCCGAACCGGCGCGACGACCTGGGTCGTCACGCCGGTTCGGATGCCGAACGGATCAGCTACCGGCCGAGAGGTTGCCGGAGAGGACCGGGATGTTGTCCACGAGGTGGGACAGCGACTCGTCACCCTTGGCCTGGGTGGAGTTCTCGGCGCACTGCTGGTTCTGCGGGTTGGACAGGACGTTGACGTCCTGGACGCCGATGTTGGCGAGGACCGCGACCAGCGACTGGGCGTTGACCTTCGCGGGCAGGCCGACACAGAGCTTGTTGAGCGAACCCTGGATCGCGCTGAGCTGCGGGCTCATGGCGCCCTCGGTCGACTGGTTGCCGTAGACCTGCGAGGCGCCGTTGCCGTTGACGGTGTTCACGCCGTTGTCGTTGCCGATGGCCATCGCCGGGGACGCCATGACGGCACCCGTGCCGATGACGGAGGCGGTGACCGCAGCAGTGGCCATGAACTTCTTGAGCATCGTTGATCCTTCTGTCGCATGAGCTGTCCCCGGCGGGACGTCCTGATCAACTGCGTCCGGCGCCGGTGGTTATCGCGCGTCACCCATGCGGCCCAACGATCGGCCCGGTCAGCCGGTCTTGCGACGGACCTTCTTGTTCTTGCCGCCCGCGCCGCTGCTGGATCCCTGTACCTTGGCCCGGCTCTGGTGGGACTGCTGGGACTGGGCATGGGAAGCGTTGCGCGCCATGGCCTCGCGGAACTTCCGCTTCGCCTCCTCGGCCGGGGTCTCGTCCTGCGGTGCGTCGGTCTGCGCCGCATCGGCCTGCGGGGTGGTGTTCTCGTCTGACATGGCTGCCTCCTGGGGTGATCAAGTTGCCCCAGTCTGTCAGTCGGGCGGCGCTCAGGCCATCGCGTTGCCTCCGCGCCTGCCGGCCGGCCCCCCGATCCGGGCCGCTCAGCAGCCCGGACGGGGTGCTTCGGCCCCGCCGCCGGCGCGGATCGCGGCCAGTGCCGCGCGGTGCAGCGCGGCCGGATCGCCCGTCGCGACCGGGCTGCCGGTCAGCGCGTACCACTCGTCCGCTCCCTGGTACTGGACCGCGAACCGGACCTCGCCGTCCGCGCCGGCGGTGGTCCGCAGGGTGAGCGGACCGGTGATCACCCCGACCTCGTCGGTCATGGCGCCGCCCGGTCCGGCCGGCACGTCGTCCTGCCGGCACCACGGTTCGGGGGCCGTCATCCGGCGCAGGTGTCGATCATGGTGGTGAGGGTGGCCCTCTCGGCTTCGGTGACGGTCAGCCCGTAGTGGGACTTGACGGTGGTCCAGGCGCGCCCGTACTGGCACCAGCTCGACCGGTCCGTCGGCTGCCACTGGTCGGGGCTCTGGTCGCCCTTGGAGCGGTTGGAGGACGCGGAGACCGCCAGCAGCTGCGGGCGGGTCAGGTCGTTGGCGAACGCCTTGCGCTTGGCCGCGTCCCAGCCGGCGGCCCCCGAGCGCCAGCCCTCCGCCAGCGGCACCATGTGGTCGATGTCCAGCTTCGCGGCCTCGGTGAAGGACGCCCCGTCGTACAGGCTCTTCCAGTGGCCCGAGACGGCGCGGCACTCGGCGTCCTGCGCGACATCCGTTCCGTCCCGTTTCAGTACGGTCTCGCGGGTGTCGCACTTGCTGCCCTGCTCGGCCCAGTGGGTGAACCTGTCGCGGCTGTACCCGGCCATCGTGCCGGGCTTGCCGACCGTGAGCGCGGCCAGCTGCGACCGGGCCACGGCCGCGCTGACCATGCCCGGCAGTACGTCGCCGGCGACCGGCTTCGCGTCGTCGCCCGACGGCGCCGCCCGCGAAGGGGAGGGGGCGGCGCTCGGGGTCGCCGTCGCGCCCGGCCGGTCGCCGCCCTTCCCGTCCCCGGGGACCTGCTCACCGCATCCGACGCTGCCGAGCAGCAGCACCGCGGTCACGACCGCGACGCCCAGACCTGTCTGACGCACCATGAAACCCCGCCCCGAGGAGACTCCGCCCACTGTCCGGTGCAGCCTACCCATAACCGGACATCCAACCCCCCGGCGGGCCGACCGAGTCGCCGCGTGTTGCGCCCGCGCGGGCCAAGTCGGTCCATTGGCAGCCCTGTTGAGCCGCCCCGGGGCGGCGGCGCGGCGTGCGGGGGCGCGCCGACTTCCGGCCACCCGGCCACCCGGCCGGGGCGCCGGTCAGCTCCAGGAGGCGGCGACCAGGGAGCGTTGGGCGGCCGCCAAGTGGGTGGCACAGGCCAGCCAGGCGCGGGCGTACCCGTCGGCGGAGGGATCGCCGAGACGGCCGAAGGCGTTCCGCGGCCGCCGGTCCGCCTCCAGGACGAGCGCCCCCGCCAGGTCGGCCGCCGCGGCGAACCCGGCACGGCGCAGCGGCGCGTACGCGGGCAGCGGCTCCGGGCCCCGGCCGGAGCCGGCCACCGCGCGACGACCGCCCGCGACGCCCGCCTCCAGCAGCCGGCGCACCCGCCACAGGGGCGAGTCGGCCAGCGGATCCGGGCCCGGATCGCAGGAGCCGGGCAGCGCCCCGGGGGAGCCGCCGTCCGGGAAGTGGCTGCCCTGGAGCCGGTCGTAGCCGAGGTCGGCCCGGTCCAGCCACTCCGGCGGCAGCCGCAGCGTGTGCTCCGCCCCCGGGACCGGCCCCACCGCCAGCGGACGCAGCGTCGCCGCCCGATCCAGGTCCGGGCGCCCGAGGACGCGTACCGCCAGGCCCGGATGCCCGGCCAGCCGGCGCAGGTTGGCGGTGTGCGCCAGCTCCGGGTGCGGGTGGGCGGGGCGCAGCCGCAGCAGGGGCGCGTCCGGTCGTACGGCGCCGGCCGCGGACAGCTCCCGTACCAGGAGGTACTCGCCCGCCGCGCCGGCCACCTCGACGTCACAGCCCAGCAGGTCCGTCCCGGATTCCGGCGCCCCGCTCGCCTGGTGCGCGGCGACGGCTTCGGCGGCCGGCCGGGCGAAGAGCGCCGCGAGGGGCTCCTGGTTCCAGGTCAGGCCCGGGACCGGGGTCGCCCGGACGCCGCGCCCGGCGCCGAGCCGGCCGTCGGCGGAGACGGTCGCGCCGACGACGCGCAGGCCGCCGCGGGCAAGACCCGCGTGGTCCAGGACGCCTCCGCCCAGCGCGACGGACGCCGCCCCGGCGCCCCGGGCCCGCGCGAGCCCGCCGGGGCGCACGTCGGACACCGAGTACGGGGCGCCGTCCGCGCCCAGCAGGTGGGTCACCACGCCGCCGTAGCCGGTGGCGCTGAGCACCGGCTCCCGGCACAGGCCCTGGACGCGCAGGCTGCCGCCGGCCCCGTACGCCCGCCGGCCGCCGTCGGTCACGCCCGGGCCGCCGGCGCCCGAGGCCAGCAGCGCGGCGACCCGCAGCAGCCCGGCGAAGGCCGCCGTCAGGTCGGTGAGCCCCTGGGCGGCGTCGCGGTCCCGCGCCGCGCGCAGGCCCCGTACGACGCGCAGCGCGGCCGCCTCGGCCGCCGGCAGCCCCGCCACGCGCGCCGAGTGGGCGGCCCGCAGCAACTCGGCCTGGACCACCGCGCCCCCGGCCGTGACCCCGGCGGCGAGCGCTTCGGCCGACGCCGTCCACAGCGCGGCGCCGGCCGCCCGTGCGGCGGCGGTGAGGGGCTGTGCGCCGCCGCTCGGAGCCACCGAAGCGGTCCCGGCTCCGCCGTCGGGGTCCGATGACGCCCGCGGCCCCACGGGCGGGGTCACGGACTCCGGTTCCGCTACGGGTGCGTCCGCCGGGTCGGCGAGGGGAGCCGCGCCCAGCACGGCGGCCCGGTGCAGGCAGCGCGGCGCCAGCAGGCAGCCGCAGACGGCCTGCCCGGCCTCCGTGACCACCCCGGTGGCGCCCGGACGCAACGTCACCACCGCGTCCTCGCCGAACCGTACGGTGACGCTCCCGTCGGGCTCCGCCCGGGCCGAGCCGGCGCATCCCGCCACGGCCGCGTCGAGCTTCTTGCGCAGCCGGGCGCTCAGGTCCTCCACCGCCCGCGCGAGGACCTCGGGGGCGACGGGCGGCAACGGCGCGGCGGTGCTGGTGGTGCTCAACGGGGCTCTCCACGGAGTCGGTCGCCCACCCAGCGGGCGAGGGCGAGCGGGCTGAGGGCGGCCACCGGCATGCCGGCCGCCACGAGTTGCCGGGCCACCGGCACCGAGTACCGGGGCGCGCCCGCGTCGTCGAGCGCGGCGCAGCCCAGCAGGTGGGCGCCCGAGGAGGCCAGGGCGCTCACCTCGGCGAGGAGCCCGCCGAGCGGCCCGCCCTCCTCGAAGTCGCTGACGACGACGACCAGGGTGCGGCTCGGCACGGTGATCAGCGAACGGGCGTGCGCGAGGCCGGCCGCGATGTGCGTCCCGCCACCGACCCGGACCTCCAACAGCAGCGACAGCGGATCCTCGACGCGGTCGGTGAAGTCCACCACCGAGGTGGAGAACGCGAGGAAGTGCGTGGACAGCGTCGGCACCCCGCCGAGGACCGCCGCCGTCAGCGCCGACCAGATGACGGACGCCTCCATCGAGCCGGAGACGTCGACCACCAGGATCAGCCGCCAGTCGCTCTCCCGGGACGCCCTGGTGCGGAACACCGGACGCTCCGGGACGACGACCACCCGGCCGTCGTCCAGCCGGCGGGTGTGCGCGAGGTTCGCCCGCAGGGTGCGGGCCAGGTCGAGCGCGCCGCCCGGGCGGCGGGTCGGGCGCGGGGTCGACAGTCCGGAGAGCGTCGGCCGCAGCCGCGTCGCCAGCTCCTTGGCCAGCTCGTCGACCAGCCGCCGCACCAGGGGCCGCAGCCGCGCCAGTTGGCTCTCCGGCATGCCGCCGGCCAGCGACAGCACCGAGCCGAGCAGCTCCACGGAGGGGCGTACGGACGCCGGGTCGAGCTGCGCCAGCACATCGGTGCGGCCCGCCCCGGCCGCGTCCGCGAGCACCTCCTCCCGCAGGTCGGCGCCGAAGAGCGCCTCCAGCTCGTGAGCCCATTCGCGGGCGGTGGGGAAGGAGGCCCCGTCCCCGCCGCCCCGACCGCCCCGGTCGAGATCCGCCGAGCCCTCGCCCCGACCCGCCCCGTACAGCTCGTCGAGGGCTCGGGCGTAGCGCCGGGCGTCGGCCGGGAGCCGGTCGCGCTGCCGGCCGAGCAGCAGCCGCCACCGATCGGCGGGGGCCAGGCGCCGCTCCGTCGGCGGCGCGGAACGCGGCGCGTCCGGCGCCCCCGGGACCGGCGCCCGCGCCGCGACCGAAGGCGCGGGGAGCGGCAGCTCCTTGAGCGCGGCGGCGCCGGCGGCGTCGGCCGCCGCCCACAGGGCGAGCAGCGCGGGCGGCGCGTCCAGGGAGAGGTCGACGCGGTCGCCGAGCCGCTCCGTCACCGTCTCCAGCAGCCGCTCGCGGGCGGCCGGGGCGAGGGAGTCGAAACCCGCGCGCAGCGCGGGCAGCCGCTCCAGGAACGCCTCGTCGCCGAGGCTGTCCACCCGGTCCAGGAGCGGGGTCAGGGCGGCCGGGGAGGAGTCCAGCAGCGGGCCGGCGGCGCCGAGCACCCCGGCGAGCCGTCGGGCCAGGACCCGGCGCCCCTCGGGGGCGGTCGCGGCGTCGACCCAGGCGGCGGTCCGCCGGCCCAGCTCCGCCACCGGATCCAGGTCCAGCAGGACCCGTACGGCCAGTGCCGCGCCCCGCATCAACGGCGATGCGGTGTCCGCCAGTTCGCTCAGGGCCGCGTCCATGCGCAGCCCCAGCAGGCGGGACGCGGCCCGGTCGGCGAGGGCCACCAGCGCGCCGGCGTCCGCGAGGTCGTCGCTGCCGGCCAGTCCGGGCAGCGACCGTACGGCGGTCTCCAACAGGTCCCCGATGAGCGTCCCGGCGGTGTCCCGGGCCCCGGCGGAGGCGCCGGGGAGGTGTCCGCGCCGCAGGGCCTCCAACAGATCGACGGCCTCCAGGAGTTCCGGGAGCCCGGCGGTGTCCGGGAGCACCTCCGCCGCCTCCACGAGCCGTACGTCGACCAGCGCGGGCAGGTCGCAGCGCGCGGCGGCGGCCAGCCCGGCCAGCACCTGGGCGGCCGTCGGGCCGCCCGCGGCGGCTTCGCGGCGCGCCGTGTCCCGCAGGGTGCCGGCGGCGGCCTGGGCGGCGCTCACGCCGCGGACGCCGGCCAGGTCGAGGCGGGCCGGGACGGAGGGCGTCCAGGCAAGCCGCCACTTGCTGCCCAGCGCGGCCCCGTCACCGGTCGCGGCGACGGCGACGGGTTCGCCGTAGGAGGCGCCGCAGACCAGCAGGCGCTGGAGCAACACCTCGCGGCGCGCGTCCAGCGGGGAACGCAACGGGTCGAGGCGCACCTCGCGGGACGCGGGCTCCTCGGGCGACGGCAGCCTCAGCTCGGCCAGCTCCGCCTCCACGGACGGACCGAGGCCCGATCGCGGGGCGTGCGGGGTGGTGCGGCCGCGGCCCGCGCCGACCAGTACGGCCTCCAGGGCGCGGGCCAACGCCCGCCCCCGACCGAGGGGTTCGCCCTGCCCGAGCACCGTCGTCACGGCCTCCAACAGCTCGCCCCGACCGGGCGCGGGCAGCCCGCGCAGCACCGCCAGGTCGCAGGCGAGGCGCAGCGTCTCCGACGCCTCCCCGGTGCCGGCCGTGTGCCCGGCGCGGCGCAGCTCCCGGCACACGCCGGTGACGGCGACCGACGCCGCCTCCCGCACCCGTACGGGGTCACCGCCCGCTTCCAGAACGGCCTGCTGCCACAACGGGTCCCGGATCCCGGCCGGGTAGCCGGATCGGGAGTCGAGCAGGTCGTACGAGTACGCCACGAAGGAGGTCACCACCTCCGCCCCGCCGTCCCCGACATCCGACGGCCGACTCTTCGCGGGCCGCTCGCCGGCATCGACGGACGGGCCCCCGCGCGCGGCCGATGCGCGAGCGGGCCCGGTGGCGGTGCTCGCCGCCCCGGCTGCGCCGGTCGCGCCCGCTACGCCGGAGGCTGCGTCCGACGCCGTGCCCGACGCCGTGCCCCGGCCCGTCCCGGTGACGGCTGGAACGGCCCCGGACAGCGCCGGGGCCCCGGCCGTGTCGGGTGCGTCCGCCTCGGTGGCGGTCGCACCCGGAGCCGTGTCCTGCCCGGCGGAGCGTCCGGTCCCAGCGCCGTCGGTGGCGTTCGGGGCGTCGGCGGGGCGAAGGGTGCTCGCCTCCGCACCCGCGTCCGCCGCGTGCCGGGGTGCGGGAACCTCGTGGTCCGGGTCGCTGGGGAGCAGTGCGGGGGCGTGGAAGGCGCCGATGAGGGCGGCCACCCGGCGTCCTCCGGCGCCCGCCTCTGCGATCACCCGTCGCATGTGGGCCTCGCGGGCCAGGTCCGTCGCGGGTACCGTCCCCGCGTCGGACCGCAGGGCCCAGCCGACGCCGAGCGCGGCGCGGCGGACCGCTTCGGCGGAGCACCCGGGGGCCAGTACCTCGACGGCCCGGTCCCACAGGTCCTCACCCTCCCGCCCGGTACCCGACGCGACGAGCGCGTCCGCGAAGACCCGCCCGGCGGCGGCCGGGTGACCGGTCTCCGCCCCCGGCCGGCGTCCGGCGTCCGCCGGTTCGGCGTCCCGCGGCGCTGCTCCGGCGCGTCCGGCCTCCGGCGGCCCCGCACCGGCCGGGCCGCCACCGGTCGCCGCCCGCCCGTCGGACCCGGCTCCGGGCTCCGGCGCGTCGCCGGGCGCCGCTCCGGGCTCCGGGGCCGCGTCGGACCAGCCCGGGTCGGTCAGCGGCAGGTCGCAGCAGACGACCTGCACGCCCCGGCCCCGCGCCCAGCGGATCGCCGCCAGCTCGGGGGAGAAGTCCGCGAAGGGGTAGAAGGCGAGCCGGTCTTCGCGTCCGAGGCCGGCCAGCGCCACCGGCGCCACGGTCTCCGGATCGGCGAGGTGCTCCAGCCACGGCTGGAAGTCGGCGGGCAGCTCCACGCAGACCACCTCGGCCCCCGCCGCCTCCAGCAGCGCCGGTACCACCGCCGCCAGGGCGGGGCTGTGGTGGCGTACGCCCAGCAGGTAGGGCGCGCGCGACGCGGCGAGGGCCGCCACCGCGGTCCGCGGCTCGGCCGCCGGGCCGGCCGTCTGGTCGGTGACCGTCAACGCAGGCTCCCGCGCAGGTCCCAGAGGCGGCGCCACATCGCCGAGCCGTCCTCGGCCCGGCGCCGGACCGGGCCGTCCCAGTACCCCAGCAACCGTCCGTGGTCGGCCGGATCGTCCTTGCGCACGACGCCCAGCAGGTGCCCCGGCAGCAGGTCCAGCGCGTCACCGCCCGGCAGGTACGCGGCGGCCACCCCCAGCGACGCCGCGACCTGCACGGCCTCGGCGGTGGACATGACGGTGCCGGGCCGCTCCACGTCCCAGCCCTCGGCGGACCGGCCCGAGCGCAGGTCCCGGAACACGGTGACGAGCGCGTCGAGCACCGAGTCGTCCACAGCGAAGGCGGCGCCGGCCCGCTGGACGGCGGCGACGGCCTGGCGCCGGATCAGCGTGGCCTCCGCGTCGGCGTCCGCGATCGGATCGACCGTCTCGAAGTTGAAGCGCCGCTTGAGGGCCGCGGACATCTCCGACACGCCCCGGTCCCGCAGGTTGGCCGTCGCGATGACCGTGAAACCGGGGGCGGCGCAAACCAACGCGTCCTCGGTGGCAGTCAGTTCGGGGACGGTGACCCGACGGTCCGACAGGATCGACACGAGCGCGTCCTGCACCTCGGGCAGGCAGCGGGTGATCTCCTCGACCCGGACGACGCGTCCGGTCCGCATCGCCGAGAGCACCGGGGAGTCGACCAGGGCCTGGGCCGTCGGGCCCTGGGCGAGGAGCAGGGCGTAGTTCCAGCCGTACCGGAAGGCGTCCTCGGTGGTGCCAGCCGTGCCCTGCACGGTGAGGGCGCTGGTGCCGGACACCGCGGCCGCCAACAGCTCGGACAACATCGACTTGGCGGTACCGGGCTCGCCGGTGAGCAGCAGTCCGCGTTCACCGGCGAGGGTGACCACGCAGCGCTCCACCAGGGCGCGCTCGCCGACGAACTTCGCCGCGATGACCAGCTTCGACGGCAGGCCGGCCCGACGCCCGGGCAGGGCGAGTTCGGCCCCCTCGCTGCCGCACACGAACGTCACGACGGCGCGCGGAGTCAGGGCCCAGCCCGGCGGCCGGGGGCCGGTGTCCTGCGCGGCGAGGAAGGCGAGTTCGGCGGCGTACCGCTCCTCGGCCGGCATGACCTGCCGGGCGGGTGCGGGCTGATCGGTGACGGTCATCGGGTCCTCTGTGTTCTGGAAGTCGACAAGTGCGGAGGGAAGGGAGGAAAAGGGAGGAGAAGGAAGAAGGAGAAGGGGCCGGGAGAAGGGCCCGTCGAGGACGACACGGGGGCGCGCGCCGGCGCGCGCCCCCGTCCGGGCCGTCCGGTCAGCGGCGGCGGCGGGTCGCCGTGCGCTTGACCTGCAGTTCCTCGAAGCGCGGTACGTCGCCCTCGCGGACCCGCGCCCACGCCCGCCGGTACAGGTCGGCGGCCGGTTCGGTCGGCACCGACAGGCCCAGCGTCGGGCGGCCCCCCGACACGACCGGGTACATCGGCAGTTTCCAGGTCTCCACCGGCAGGGCCGGGGAGTCCAGGTCGGACCAGCCGCCCAGCAGGAACAGGGTGCGGCCCGCCCGGCTGCGGCCGGCCGTCACGACCAGCTCGGTGGCGGCCAGTTCCGCGCGGGCCGCCTTCAGCCGGGCCGGCTTCCAGCCCGTCCAGCGGGCCGTGTTGCGGTCCGTCGGGTCGGGCATCGCCAGCAGCGCCAGGTACAGCGCGGCCGCGTCGGCGCCCAGCCCGTGCGCCTCCTCCACCTCGGCCACCAACTCGGGAACGGACCGGCTCGGGTCCTGCGGCCACCAGGTGCCGTCCCGGTCGGCGGCCCCGGCCGCCGGCGCCCCCGGGTCGGCGAGCAGCGCGGCGAAGCGCGGGTCGTGCGCCAGGCGCAGGGCCGTCTCGGCGGCCGAGGGCAACTGCTCGGGACCCCGGAGCAGCGGCAGGTACGGGTCGGAGCCGGTCGAGTCCAGCAGCGCCGGGCGCAGCGCCGGCCGGGGCATCCCGTCGACGGTGGGCAGGACCACCGCGCCGTACCGTTCGTAGCCCTGCGCGGTCTCCGTCGGCGTGCCGGCCGCCTTCCGGAAGTCGGCCGCACGGATGTAGTGGCCGATGCCCAGCAGCAGTTCGGGCGCGGCCAGCCGCTGTCGTACGGCGGTCAGCGCCGGCGGCAGGCACGCCCGGATCGGGTCGCCCGCGGGCAACCGGTGCGCCAGCCACGCCGTGAGCGTGATCGCCCCCTGCAACACGGAGACGTCGAAGGCGCCGTCGGTCGGTACGACGGGCTCCACGTGGTCGCCCTTGACGGTCCACGCGACGTCGGTGGACAGCTCCGGGGAGGCCACCGGGTCGAGCAGCGCCGGCAGCGCCCGGTGCAACGCCCAGCTGCTGCGCACGTCCTTGCCGGCCTCGGTGGGCAGCCAGTCGGGCATCGGCGTACGACGCCCCACGCGCCGGTTCCAGACCCGCGCGGCGGCCGCCGCGTCCGGGCCCTCGGTCCACAGCAGCACCGGATCGGCCGGCAGCAGCGCGGCGACCAGTTCCCGGCGCACGTCGAAGCCGAGTTCCTTCAGGTCGGTGCGGGCGTGCCCGGCGGCGGTGGCCTTGATCCCGAGGACGGTCCGCAGTTCGGCGGGCAGGAAGCCGCGGTCGTACGAGTCGAGGTGCGGCAGGCCCGCCAGCACCAGCCGGGCCGTCGTGGAGGAGACCCCGGTGAGCCGGGCGAACTCCTCGGCGGCCTCGGGGAACCAGGGGGCCGCGCCGCGGGTCCCGGCCTCCCGCAGGAACGCGGCCAGCCAGCCGGCCCCGCGCTCCGGGTCGCCCGGGACCGTGGGGTCGCCGAAGGTCTCGTAGGGCGCGGGCACGGTGAACGCGCCGCTCGGATCGTGCAGGAGCGCGGCGAACTCGCGCCGCCCGGGCCGGCCGTCGATGGACTCGGCCATACCGAGCGCGGCGCCGCCGCCGAGCGGCAGGACGCTGCGGTGCCGGGTGCCGCGGCCGCGCTCACGGCCGTCCGCCCCGTGCAGGCGACCCTGGTCGATCCGTACGCGGACCCGGCGCCACCGGGCCGCCGCCCGCTCGGTCGAGCCGAGTCCCAGCGTGTCGATCTCGGCCAGCAGCGCGCACAGCGCGGTGCGTTGCGCGTCGGTGGTGCCGGTGACGACGGACCGGTAGGCGACGGCGGCGGGTCGTTCCAGGAAGGGGCCGGTCCACGGGAGCGCGGAGTGGGGGACGGAGGGCTCGTCGACGTGCAGGCGTCCGGGCACGGCCTCGGCCGCGGTGTCGGCGGTGGCGGCCGCGAGCCTGCGCAGGAGCTGGAAGACCGTGTCGGACTCCTCGCTGTAGCGGTGGTGCCCGGAGCCGACGAGCCCGTCCAGGCCTTCGTCGAGGAGGCGGTCGGCCGGACCGCGTTCCACCGGCGTCCGGGGCTGCCGGGGCTCGGCCGGGGCCAGCGAGCGCGCCACCCGGTCCAGGGCCTTGCGCTGGGCGAGCGCGGCCCGCACCTGGTCGACGACGCCGCCGATCAGCACGGGGTCGGTGATCCGGGGCAGGGCCGCGGCGACCAGCGCGGGCACCTCGTCGGGCTTCGCGGCCTCGGCGGCCTTCAGGAGGGTCGCCGCGGTGTCCCGGTCCATCGCGCGCAGCACGGCCGAGCCCTCGGGGTCCCGGGCGCGCAGGCAGTGCCAGTAGGGGAGCGGCGGGAGTTCCACGCCCCGGGTGGCGAAGGTACGGGTGCGGTGGTCCGCGCTGACCGAGGCGGTGACGACGCCCTCGGGGTCGATGAGTGACAGCGTCTGCCAATCGGTGGCCACGGCGCGCGGCCGCCCGTCGCCGGGCAGTTCCACGGCGTGCCGGGGAATGCGGTTGCCGACGGGCACGGTGACGGAACGGCCCGCGTTGTCGGAGCCGTGCCAGCCCTGGTCGGGGACGCGCACGGCGCGCCAGCCGAGCAGTCCGTCGACGGGAGCGCCGAGCACGGAGCCCTCGACGGCGGGTACCGGCCGCAGCCAGTTCTGCCCGACGGCGTCGGGCAGGGTGCTGCCCTGTGGGTGCCCCTTCAGGGCGTCGGCGAGGAACCCGGGTGCGGAGCGCCGGCCGGTGGTGCCGGTGGCGGGGTCGTACTCGGCCCAGCCGGGCTCGGCCGGGTGCTGGGCGTGTTCCCACACCCAGTAGGAGACTCCGTCGGAGATGACCTCCCGCTCCTCGGGGAGTCGGGTGTCCCCGGGGTGCAGGACGTGCGCGCCGGTGGCGCGGCCGCCGCCGGGCAGCTGCATGGACACGTGCCCGGAGCGCGGGTTCCAGTAGTCGCCCTTGGAGTCCAGGGTGAGGACGTCCCCGGGCTCGCTCAGCCAGTAGCCCTGCACGGGCCCGTCGTAGGAGGACCAGAAGACCAACAGGTCGCCGTCGACGTAGTGGAAGCCGGTGACCTGGTGGGGTC
Organism: Streptomyces sp. NPDC029836; assembly: GCF_055574495.1. Lineage (NCBI taxonomy): Bacteria > Bacillati > Actinomycetota > Actinomycetes > Kitasatosporales > Streptomycetaceae > Streptomyces > Streptomyces sp. NPDC029836. The sequence goes on from NZ_JBVHZI010000003.1 coordinate 555,686, forward strand.
CGGTGGGAACGCGCAGGTCGTGGGTCAGTACCGTCGAGTCGGCGTCGAGGACCCGGACCTGACCGGAGTTGGCGACGATGACGTGGGGCCACGCGTCCATCACGACGCGGTGGTGGTGGCGGTTGTTGCCGGGCGTGAGTTCGGCGACGGCCTTGTCCCAGACCGGCCAACCCAGTTCGTCGAACAGGCCGCCGCGCAGCGTCCGGGCGAGGATCTCGGCCAGGTCGGCGGCGGCCGCGCGGGCCACCTCCTCCGGGGCCAGGGCCAGCGCCTCGGCGGGCAGCCAGGTCAGGCGCTGGATGGCGGCGGGCAGCTCCGGGAGCGCCGCGGCCCGGGACGAGTCGGCGACCCGGCGGACCCACTCGGCGACCAGCGGCATGCTGCCCTCGGTACGGGCGAGGAGACGCACGACCGTGCGCCCGACGGACATGTGCCCGTTGAACCCGTCGAGGCCGCGCAGCAGGATGGCGCGCAGCCGCTCGTCGGCGCACAGCGCCCGCAGGTCACGGCGGTCGGGCGTGCTCGCCCACTGCTCCAGGCCGCGGACGACGTCCCGGCCGTGGCCGCCGTGGTGGTCGCCCACGCCGGGCACGGCGACGGGCACGTCCAGGGACAGCAGCAGGTCGATGAGGTCCACGTCCTGCAGGCCGATGCGCAGGCCGTCCTCCCGCTCGGGGGAGGCCAGTTCGGTACGCAGCCGGTCGGCGCAGCGGGTCACCAGCGGCAACAGCGTGGGCAGGACGGGCGCGGCGCCCCAGCCGCTGTGGCGGGCGGTGTGGAATCGCTCCAGCCAGCCGGCGGCGCCGTCGGCGCAGCGCTCCTCGGCGGGCAGGTCGGCGTCGGTGAGCCCGGCGGTGGCACCCGACTCCTCCAGCACCTCCAGCCACAGCGCGGCCAGCTCGCCGGCGGCGGCGCCGCCGGTCGGGGCCAGGCCCAGCAGGGTGCCCCGTACGGACGGAAGCCGTCGGGCGAGCGCGACGAGGGCGGCCCGGTGGGACTTCCACCAGCCGTTCGCGGCGCGCATCGTGGCGGGCAGCGGCAGCAGCTCCGCCAGGTACTCCTGCTCGGCCTCACCGGCGGTCGGCCCGGCGGCGCGGGCAAGCCGGCGCAGCTCCACCGCGGCCTGCGCGGACGGCGGGAGCCCGCCTGCGGTGCGGCGCACGCACAGCCGCCGGAACCGGTCGAGGGCCTCGGCGGGGGAGACCCGCAGCGCCAGTTCCTTGCCGTAGGCGGTGAGCACCTTCACTGGCAGCGCTCCGGCCAGGGCGAATTCGAGGAACACGGCGTCCAGCCGGTCCTCGTCGACGCTCAGCCCGTACTGGCTCTCGCTGGTCCGGGCGCGGCCGAACAACTGGGCGGCGTACGTGGTGTTCTCGACCGCGAGGAACAGCCGGGCGGCCTGCTCGTGGAAGACGGGCAGGAAGTGCGGGACGGCGGCGGCGAGCCGGCCGGCCAGCTCGTGGCAGGCGTCCAGCGCCGCCTTGGGCTTCGTCTTCGCCTGCCGGGCGATCCGGTCCAGTTCGGGGACGACGGCCAGCGCGTGGTGGCCGTCGTCGGGGTGGTGCACCAGGACCCACTCGGGGAACCCGAGGGCCTGCCGCCGCCCCAGACCCACGACCGGCGGCTCGGCGTCCTGCGGTACGAGGCCCAGGAACCCGGCCGCGAGGTCCTCGGCGGCGCCCAACTCGGCCGCGGCGATCCGCACGACGACCCGTTCGTCGCCGAGCGCCGGGTGACGGTACGTCCGCGCCGTCAACGGCACGGCGTCGGCGCCCGCGCCGGTGGCGTCGGCGGGCAGTACCGCGCCCGCCCGGAGCAGTGCGGCGGCTTCGCCGCCGTTGCTGATGGTGGTGGTGTTCACGCGTCCCCGCCCTCTTCGATGCTGCGCCCGGCGTACAGTGCCGCGGCCATCCTCATGCCCTCGGACCAGGCCACCGGCCCGACCTCGTGGAGCCGTACCGACCGGCCCTCGTCGTCGTGCCAGTTCAGCGAACCGGTGGCCGACTCGCTGTCCCAGTACGGTTCGCCGATCCACACGGCGGCCTCCACGGCGCGCCCGGTGTCGCGGACCTTGCAGGTGGAGTAGCCGCCGGAGACCCGGTAGCCCAGGGCGGTGGCCCGGGCGGCGAGGCTGAACCGGGAGGGGAACACGCCGCCCGCGTAGTCCCGCACCTCGGTCTCCGTCGCGGCGAGCCCCGCGGGCCGGACCCAGGTCGGCCGGTGGATCTGCTCCACCCTCTGCGTGATGCCGAGTTCGGCCGCGAAGTCCCGTACGTCGTCCAGGTCGGGCAGCAGCACCGGATGCGGCAGGGTCACCGTACGCGGCGCGAGGCGTACGGTCTCGCCGTCGAGGTTGACCACCTTCAGCTCGCCCGCGGCGGTGGCGTCGCGCAGGAAGCCGACCTCGTCGGGATCGTCGCCGACGATCGCCAGGTCGCGAAGCGCCGCCTGCCAGGCCTCGTCGGGCCACACCCGGGCCAGCAGCGCGGTCGGCACCGGAAGCGAGGACACCATCCACGCGTCCACCTGCGCGGCGCAGGACGCCTCGTGCCGCTCCAGCCACTCGGCGAGCCGCCGCAACCGGTCCACCTCGGGGTGATCGCGCAGCGCCTTCGGGAGCGCCTTCAACTGCCGCCCCGCGGGCCGCCGCGCGGTGACCCGCCCTTCCACGAGGGCGACCTCGTAGCCCTCGTCCACTGCCAACCAAGCCATCAGAACGTGCCCCTCCGCCTGTTCGCGTCCGTTTCCGCGCAGCCCACATGACGGCGCCAACGCCCCTGAGCTGCGGTATGCGGGGAGACTAGCGAGAGCCACTGACAGCGTCCGCCACGGGTCGGCGGGCGGTGGGGGAGCAGGCGTGGACAATGAGGGCGGTCGAAGCGTCAAGCGCACAGAACGGGGCGGGACAGTGACACAGGCACCTGTAGAACTCGACAAGGGCGGGAACGACGAACTGCCCGGCGCACGGGTCACGGTGACCGTACGGACACCGGCGTCGGTGGACGTCTGCGCACTGCTGCTCACGGCTGAGGGCACCGTGCGCGACGACGCCGACCTGGTCTTCCACAACCACCCCGAACAGGACGGCGTCCGGGTCGCGGGGCAGGTCGTGGAGGCGGACCTGGACGCGGTCCCGGCCGCCATCGAGACGGTGGTGTGCGTCGCGAGCATCGACGCGGACGGGCCGGACGCCGCCTTCGACGCGGACTCCACACCGAGCGTGTCGGTGCGCCACGGTGCCCAGGACCTGGTCTTCGTCCCGCCGCCGCTGACGGACGGCGAGACGGTGCTGCTCCTCGTCGAGCTGTACCGCCGGGACGGCGGCTGGAAGGTCCGGGCGGTGGGGCAGGGCTACGCGAACGGCCTCGCGGGACTGGCCGCGGACTTCGGCGTCGCGGTGGAGGGGGCGGCGACCGGGGCGCGAGCGGTGGAGGCGGAGCCGGTCGGCGTCGTTCCCGAGGCCGAGCCCGAGCCCGAGCCCGAGGTACGGCCGGAGCCCGCGCCCGAGCCCGAGGTACGGCCGGAGCCCGCGCCCGAGCCCGCGTCGGCGCTGGGCCGGATCGAGTTGGTCAAGAACGGTACGGCCACCATCGCGCTCGACAAGAGCGACCGGGGCGCGGTGGTGACCGCCTCCCTGGAGTGGGACGGCGGGGGCCGCGAGGAGGGCCCGGCCGACCTCGACCTGTACGCCTTGTTCGTGCCCGCCGCCGGGGTTCGCCGGGAACTCACGCAGAGGGAACGGCGCGCGGCGGACCGGGAGTCGGGGAAGACGCCGACGGCCGGGGCCGTGTACTGGAACAACCGGGGTTCCCTGGAGGACCGGCCCCACCTGGCGCTCGACGGCGACGCCACGGTCCCGGGCCGCGAGACGATCCGCGTCCACCGTCCGGACACCCACGGATACGTGTTGATCTGCGCCTACAGCGCGCTGGACAACGGCACCGGCAGCTTCAAGAGCTTCGGGGCGAAGGCGGTGGTGACCGACGGGCGGGGTTCGACCGTCGTCGTGCCGCTGTTCTCGGAGCAGGAGAACGCCTACTGGGCGGCGATCGCCCTCGTCGACTTCACCCACCCGGACGGCGTGATGATCAGCCAGGTGGAGAAGTACAGCGGAGCCAACGTCGAGAACCGTCCCGTGCTCTACGCCGACGGCGCCTTCGAGATGGACCTGGGACCGGTGGAGTTCAAGGAAGAGCGGTGATACGAGGACGCCGCCCCCGGTCCGATGACCGGCGGCGGCGTCCTCGCGGGGCGCACGGGCTCAGACGGCCCCGGCCGGCTGCGCCTCCTTGACGGGGGCGGGCGCCGCGGCCGGAGCGGCGGCCGCACGGGGGCCCTGGCCGCCGCGCAGGCCGAGCCAACTGATCAGGGCGACCAGCGCGAAGGCGACGGCCCCGATCCCGAAGGTGAGGGTGAAACCGGACTCCGCGGGCAGGGCGGGGACGCCCGGCGGGAGGTGCTCGATGGTCTGCGAGGCCAGGATCGTGGTGACGATGGCGCTGCCGATCGCGCTGCCGGTCGAGCGGGAGATCGAGTTGATGCCGTTGGCGATGCCGCTCTGGTGGTGCGGGACGTTCGCCATGATCACGGCGGGCATGGCCGCGTAGCCGAAGCTGACGGCCGCGCCGACGACGAGGCCGGCGCCGATCACCGAGGCGCTGTGGCCGTGGTCCAGGGCCAGCCAGCCGAAGCCGACGGCGCCGAGGGCGGCCGCCAGGCCGAGCGCGACGCGCGGCCCGCGGTGGCGCACCAACTGGCCGCCGATGGGGGAGGCCAGCAGGGAGACGATCGCGCCGGGCAGCAGGAACTGGACCGACGCGCGCAGGATGGACGCGTCGAAGCCGTAGCCGGTGATCGCCTTCGGCATCTGGACGAGGTAGGACACGCCCAGGAAGTTCGCGAACATGCCGAAGCCGACGAGGATGCCGGCCAGGTTGGCCATGAGGACCGGGCGGTGGACGAACATCCGCATGTCCACGAGGGGTTCGCGCACCTTGAGTTCGGTCAGTACCCACACCAACGTCATCACGGCGGCGCCGGTGAAGCTGCCCAGCGTCCGGGCCGAGGCCCAACCCCACTCGTGGCCCTGGGAGATGGGCAACAGGAGCAGCAGCAGGGCGATGCCGAGGGTCAGCGCGCCCAGGAAGTCGGTGCGACCGCCGGTCTTGTGGCGGGTGGCGGGGACCAGGACGACGACGGCGAGCAGGGCCAGCGTCGCGAAGCCGGTGGCCATCCAGAAGGCGTTGCGGTAGTCCGCGTCGGCGCCCGAGGTCAGCAGGCCGGTGGCGACGAGCGCCAGCCCGCTGCCGAACGCGAGGGTGCCGCTGACCAGCGCCATGGCGCCCGGCAACTTCTGCGGCCGGACCTCCTCCCGGAGCACCGACAGGGCCAGCGGGAAGATCGCGGTGGCGGCGCCCTGGAGGACGCGTCCCAGGATCAGGAGGGGCAGCGAGGTCGCGAGGGCGGCCACGACGGATCCGGCGACCATGACGCCGAGGACGGCCACCAGGGTGGGCTTCTTGCCGTGCTGGTCGCCGAAGCGGCCGAGCAGCGGGGTGAAGACGGCGGCGGAGAGCAGGGTGGCGGTGGTGACCCAGCTGACGTTGGCGGTCGAGGTGCCGAGGTCGGTGCGGATCAGGCCCAGGATCGGGACGGGCAGGGTCTGCATCATCGACACGACCATGGCGGCCAGGCTCAGGGCGAAGACGATGACCGTCTCGTTCCTCTTCCCGGCGTCGGCGGGGGCGGATGCGGCGGAGCTCATGAGGGGGAGGACCTACTTCAGGACGAAGATGTTTGATGTCATCAAGTACTTCGTCGACGGTAGACGTGGATAGTTAAGGAGGTCAAGTAAGCAATTGATAATGTCAACGAAACTGAGTAGGCTTCGGGGGTATGAGCGCTCCCACCACGCCCCGCCCCAGCAAGCTCCAGTTGCTGGAGCTGCTCGCCGCGATCGGCACCGCCCAGTGGCGTGACTTCGCGGCGGCGGCCGCGCGTCACGGACTGACCTCCACCCAGGCCAAGGTGCTGGCGCAGCTGGAGGGCCCCGTACCGATGCGCGGGCTCGCCGCCCTGCTGGTGTGCGACGCCTCGAACGTCACCGGGATCGTCGACCGGCTGGAGGCCCGCGACCTGGTACGGCGCGAGCCGTCCCCGGCCGACCGGCGCGTGAAGAACGTCGCCGCGACCGACGCCGGCCGCGAGGTCATCCGTCGGGTCCGCGAGGAGATGCAGGCCACGCACGGCGCGCTCGACGAACTGGACGCCGAGGAGAGCGCGACGCTCTACGCCCTGCTGGAGCGGCTGCGCCCGACCCTGGAACGTGATTCCGGAGCCTGAGGGGGGACGTACGTGCGGCCCGGTGCCCGAGCGGTTCTGCTCAGGGGTGTCGGGCCGCCGTTCTGTGGTGGTTCGGTCGCCCTCAGCCCTCAGTCTCCGCCCTCAGTCCTGCGGCGCGGCGGCGTCGAGTGCGGCCGTCAAGCGGCCCAGGCGCGTTTGGAGGTCGCGGATCTCGGCCAGGTCGAACCCCGTGGCCGCCGCGATCCGGCGCGGCACCTCCACGGCGCGGGCCCGCAGTGCGGCGCCCTCGTCCGTGAGGACCGCGTGTACGGACCGCTCGTCCTCGGTGCTGCGCTCGCGCCGGATCAAGCCGGCCGCCTCCAGGCGCTTGAGCAGGGGTGACAGCGTGCCCGAATCGAGGCGCAGGTGCTGTCCGAGCTGCTTGACCGGCATCGTGCCGTGCTCCCAGAGCACCAGCATCACCAGGTATTGCGGGTAGGTCAGCCCCAGGTCCTTCAGGACCACCCGGTAGAGCCCGCCGAAGGCGCGGCTCGCGGCGTTGAGCGCGAAGCAGATCTGCCCGTCCAGTCGGAGGAAGTCCTGGTCGGGGAGGCGATCGGTCGGCTGCTCGGTCATGGGAGCCAGTGTACCGGAGGCTTCTTGCGGGCTATTGAGTTGTGCACAATCTAATTGTGTGCTCTAGTGGTGGTCGAGGGTCGGCCGCCGACCCCGCCCCTGTGAAAGGACCTCCCGATGAACGCGCTGTACACCGCCGTCGCCACCGCCAACGGTCGTGAGGGCCGCGCCGTCAGCTCCGACGGCCAGATCGACCTCGCGCTCGCCATGCCGCCGGCGCTCGGTGGCAACGGGCAGGGCACCAACCCCGAGCAGTTGTTCGCCGCCGGGTACGCCGCGTGCTTCGCCAGCGCCCTCGGCCTGGTCGGCCGCCAGGCGAAGGTCGACACGAGCGACGTGTCCGTCACGGCGGAGACCTCCATCGGCCAGGACGACAGCGGCTTCGCGCTGGCCGTCACCCTGCGCATCGAGCTCCCCGAAGCCCTCGCGGGCGAGACCGGCGCCCTGCTGGTCAAGCAGGCGCACGAGGTCTGCCCCTACTCCAAGGCCACCCGGGGCAACATCCCCGTCGAGCTCGTCATCGAGTAGTCACCACCCGGGCCCCGGCCCCTCGGCAGTCCGTCAGGCGGTGCGCCGCGCGGCCACCGCCGCGCAGGCCACCGCCAGCGGCAGTTCCGCCCGGACCGCGAGGGCCGGCGCCGCGCCCTGGCCGCTCGTACCGGCCGAGGTCGTGACGTCGAACCAGGCGTCCATCGTGCGCGGCGCGGCCATCGCCGCCGCCACCGGCGACACCCGCGGGTCCCCCTTGCGACCCGAGCGGCTTCGCCGCCGTCCGTCGGGCGGTGGTCCCGCCCTGCGGGCGGGCCGGGAACTGCGGGGTGACGAGGGCCATGGCTGCGGACTCCTTCCTGTTCGGTGGACCGTCCCCCGGGCACACCACCACTCTGGTGGCGCGCGCGGCGAGGATCACTGGCACCCGGGCCCGATCCGGGGGTGATGCCAGGTACACCCCCGACCGGGTGCCAGGGCGGTGGAAACACCCCCCACGTGTCCGATTGCGGTACGGACCATGGCACTTCGCGGCGCGCCGCGACGCACGTACACCTGGATCGCGGCGCACAGCCCCTGGTCGGCGTGGGCCCGGCGCAACACGCCTTCTCCGTCGCGGCGCTCGGCCACCCTGTACGGCGGTGGTGAGGGCCGGCCGGTGACGGCGGTGGAGATCCTCGGTGGCGGCGCGGTCGTCACGGTGACCCCCGCCGCGGACCGTGACGTGGCCTACCGGGCCCGGTTCACCGACGCGTGGACGGCACCGACCGTCGAGGAGAGCCTGCTCGGCGGCACCTTGCGGCTGACCCCGCGCTGCCCGGGGGCCGGCAGGACGCGGGGGACGGCTCCCGCTGCTCGGTGGAAGTGAGCGTCACCGTCCCCCGGGACGCACCCGTGAAGGTGTCGGCCGGGTCCGGCCGGGTCTCCCTCAGCGGCCTGGACGGCGCCGTGGACGCCGACGTCACCTCCGGCGCCCTCACCCTGGCCGGGCTGCGCGGCCCCCTGCGCGCCGCCGTCGGTTCGGGCATGCTGCGCGCCACCGCGCTGGGGTCCGCGCGGGCGGAGATCCGTACGGGTTCCGGGCGCGCGGAGGTCGAGTTCCCGGTCCCGCCGGAGCGGGTCACCGGGTGCGCGGGCTCCGGGCGCCTGGACATCACCGTCCCGGCGGCCTCCCGGTTCCGCATCGAGTGCCGCAGCAACGCCGGACGGTGCGAGACCGACGCCGCCCTCGCCGATCCGGCGTCCCCGCACTCCCTGGACCTCACCGCCGGCTCCGGCCGCGTCCACGCCGACCCGTCCGCTCCCTGACCGGAGCGGGGAGTCCTCGGACCAGCCGGCGCCGCCGGGCGACGTGGCCTGCGCCATGAGAACCTCGCCCGTCGTGCGGGAAACCGTTGACCAGGCCCGGCCCGTGGGCTTGCCGCCCCGCCGATGGCCACGCTCGGCGATCCGGATTCGGTACCGGACGCCTCGTGCGCGGTGATGCGCGAGGCCGGGGGCGGGCTGCCGGGCGCCGCCCGGCAGCCCGGGCGGATCCGTCGGGACGTGACCGACGCCGACCTGCTGCCCGGGTCAACACCTCGGCCGGACTACCGACCGCGCCCCCTCGATGGCACCCGCCGCGCGGCTGCCGCCGCCGGCCGGCCGTGGACGGCCCGGCGGACGACGGAGGCCGGAAGGGGCGGACCGCGTCGCGGAGCGGTGAGCCGGGTGGGCGCATGGGCGTGACGGGCCGGGACTTCGGGGGGTCGCTCACCGGGGTGCCGCGCTCCGCAGGCGTCAGCGGCGTTGGACGGCTCCGCGGACGAAGGCGGCCTGACCCGCGTGCTGGAGGTCGTCGGACAGGACGCTGACCAGCCGGACCGCCAGGGTGACCGGCGGGTCCCAGCGGTCGTCGACCACCCCGTCCAGATCGGCGGCGGCCAAGCCGCGCAGGTGGCTCAGGGTCCGTTCGTGGACGGCGTCGTGGTAGCCGAGCAGCAGCTCACCGGAGTCCACCCGGACCGCCGACACCTCCTGCGGGCCGTGCCCGTAGCCGGTCGCGTCGGCGGGCAGGTCGAGCGCGAACCGGTCGGCCCAGCCCCCGCTCGACCACACCTGCTCGGTGCCCGCGGCGTCGGCCAGGTGGTCGTCCTGGACCCGGGTCAGGTGCCAGACCAGCCAGGTGATCGAGTTCGCCTCCGGGTCGAGCCGGGCGTTGAGTTCCTCGGCGGACAGCCCCTCGACCACCTCGTGCACCACTTCACGGACCCGCCCGAAGCCGTCCGCGAGTACCTCAGTTGCTTTCATACGCCGTCCTCAGCCGTGTCGCGTCCAGGCGACCGCCGGGCCGGCGGCCGCCGCCGCGACCACCATGCAAGGCCCTTGTGCGGCGGCGTCGCAGACACTCCGTCAGCGCAGCGAGCGACGTCGGCGGCGCAGCAGGACACCGGCCGCGGCGCCGGCCAGCGCGATGCCCGCGACACCGGCCGTGGTCCACCAGCCGGTGTTGTCGGCGGCGGAGCCGGACCGCGCCGCCGAAGGAGCGGGCGCGGACGGCCCGGTCGACGCGGGCGACCCGGGCGTGGCGGGTCCAGCCGGCCCAGCGGAACCGGCGACCGTCGGAGCCGGCACGGAGGCCGGGGCGGGCGCCGGCGCGGACGCCGCCGTCGTGGGCGCCGGGTCCACCACCGGCACGCCGACCTCCGCCTGGCCGTGTCCGAGCGCGGGGAAGCCCGTGTCGACGCTCACGGTCCAGGTGCCGGGCGGGAGCGATTCGGCGGTCGTCCAGCCGGCCGGCCTGGCGGGATCGCGGACCAGTCGCCAGGGCCCCTCGGTGCGGGTGCCGTCGGCGCTGACCGAGTTCACGGTGGCGGCGACCTGCTCGTCGACCGGGTCCCCGTCGTTCTCCCAGGTGACGTCGGCGGTGACGTGGCCGTCGCGTTGACCCGTGACCACCACCTTCAGGGTGTCGCCGTGGGCGTGGGCGGGCCCGGCGAGGGCCACGCCCTGGACTAGGGCCAACAGGGCGAGGCCGAATCCGGCCAGGGTCGGGGAAACGGCGGCGCGCAGTCGCATCGGCACGGTGCTCCAGGGGATGAGGAGAGCGGGAGGGGAGCGGAACGTGTGGGGGGGAGGAACGTCAGGGCGACGTGGGGGAGGAGGCGGGGAGGAACGTCAGGGGGACGTGGGGGAGGAGGCGGGGAGGCGGGACGAAGAGGGGGACGGGGTGGCGGGCGGCCGCAGGGGAGTACGGCCGCCCGCCCGTTCCGGAGGGTGCTCAGCCCGCCTTGCGGGCCGTCCAGACCTGCGCCGGACGACCGTCCGCGCGCTGGAGTTCGAGCAACCAGTCCCCGTAGTAGGGCCGGTTGCTCACGGCCAGCGCGAAGCCGCCGCTCGGGTCGGAGACCGTCACCGCGCCGTCGCGGGCGGACACCTTCCAGCGCTGCGCGCCCGCGCTCCCGCAGGGCTGCTGCGCGACCCACATCCCGGCGGCCGGCGCGCCGCCCGGCTGGAGGCACTTGCCCGAGACGGCGGACCGGATGCGGACCAGCCCGTCACCGGCGTCGTCGAAGTACCACTGCTGCTGCGCGTAGCCGTTGCTGCGCCCGGCGACGAGGACGGTGCCGTCGGCGGTCCGGCCGCCCCACAGTTCGGCGGCCATGCCGGTGCTGCCGTTGCCGAGCACGTAGCGGGCGCCCGGCGTGGTGATGGCCCCACCGTTCTTGTCCGCCGTACGGAACGAGGCGGCCTTGCCGGCCCCGCTGTCCCGCCCGGCCGTGTCACGGACGGACACGGCCGCCGTGTACGCCGTTCCCGGCCGGAGGTTGTAGACGCGCAGCGACGTCGACTGCACCCAGGTGAGGTGCTTGCCGTTCAGCATGACCTGGTACCAGGCCGCACCCTCGGTCTTCGGCCAGCTCAGCACCACCGAATCGGCCTGGATCTGGCCGGCCGTCACGGTCGGTCCGCCCGTGGGCTTCCCGGTCGGCGTCGGGCTCGGCGACGGCTTCTGCGTCGGCGTGGGCTTGCCGGTCGGCGTCGGCGTCGGCTTCGGACCGGGGTCCGTGCCGCCTCCTCCTCCGCCGGCCGCGCGCATCAGGAACTGGTTGTCGGCGATGTTCCAGTGGCTGGCGAGGTAACTGCCCGCCTTCGGACTGGTGTGGAAGTAGTCGTCGTGGTTGCAGTCCAGGATGTTCTCGGCAGCCTGGTTGGCGCAGACGGTGCGCATCTTCGGGTAGTACGGCGTGTCCGAGTAGCACATGACGTCCCACTCGTCGGTGCAGTGCGCGCCGCGGCTGGTGTTCGGGGCGCTGTTGTTGACCGCGCCCAGGTTGTGGCCCAGTTCGTGGGCGGCGGTGTGGCCGCCCCAACAGCCCGAGTCGGTGCGCCCGTAGGAGGGGCCGAAGTTGCTCAGGTTGTTCTGGCCGGGCCGCTCGTCACCGTTGAAGGTGCCGATGCCGCAGTAGACCTTGGCGTCCGCGAAGATCATGTACTTGCGGTCGCGGCGGTCCAGTCCCTTGCCGGCGAGCGCCTTGTTGGTGGCGCTGAACTCCGAGAGCGCGGACTGCGGCAGTTCGATGCTGAGCACCGAGGGCGTGCAGTCGGCGGCCGTCACGTAGCGGATGTGACGGACACCGCCCGTCTCCTTGGCGCTCGCCGAGTAGATGACGTCGGCGTCGGCGGCCCACTTGCGGAACGAGGCGAGGTATTCGGCGTAGCGGTCCTGGCCCGGGGCGTGCACGTACACGACCTGCACGCGGTTGCCGGTGGTGCCGTCCCCGTCGCACTGGACGGTCTGTCCCGCCGGGCCGGCGGCGACCGCCTGGCTGCCGGCGGCCGGCGGCGCGGGAGCGGCGGCCGCCTGGGCGCTGCCGGCGTCGGCGGCCGCGGGCGCGTCCTGAGGACGCCCGCCGCCTTCCGTCGCCGCCGGGTCGCCCGCCGCCGGGGCGGCGGGGTCGGCGGCCGGGGCCTTCGCCTTGACGGCCGGCGGGATGTCCTTCTTGATGTCGACGCCGCCGGGAGGGGCGTCGGGGCCGTGGGTGCACAGGCCGGCGTCCGTGCGGTAGACACCGGCGCAGGTGTCGCCCTTGGGCGCCGCCTCCAGGCCGTCGTAGACCATTCCGCGAGTGCCCTCGTTCGCGGGCTTCGCCGCGATGGGGGCGGGTTCCGCGTCCCGGGCGGGTGCGGAGGCCGGCTCGGGGGAGTCCGCGGCGGGTCCCGCGGCCGCCGTGGGCGGGAGCGCCTCGGCCCGGTCGCCGAACCCGGACCAGGCCAGGCCTCCCGCGATCACCGCCGCCGCGGCGACGGCGGCGGTGACGAGTATGAGTCGGCGGGGTTTGGGCCGGTCCTCTCGGGGTCTGCGGCGTCGGCCGCCCGCGCGTTTGGCTGTCATGCGCACCTCAAATCGATGTGAGGGGGGTGGGTGCGCGGAAGCTTGCCAGAAGGACGCCGAGAAGAATTCGGACAAACGGGAATGGGGGCCGAGAAATCTATCCGTTACCTGGTCATCGAATCTGATGAACTGTCAACGTGCTTGTAAATCAAAGGAGTTACGCGCGTTGAGCCCAGATGGTCCAGGCCAATAAAGGGATCTCGTTATCAAATCGAGATATGAGGCGGAATCTTGTTGACGGGAATTCAGTCAGGTATTCATGTAAAAACTACCTGCCGAATCTCCCCGGTCACGAGCGGTGAAGCACGGCCACCGTCCTGGGTGCCCAGGCCGCCCGGTCGTTCCGCCGGCGGCAAGGGCACCCGTACGGACTACCTGCTCGCGTCCCGCTCCCAGCGGTAGAACCGGTGCGCCATCGCGTCCTTGGGGCCGCGCCAGGTCTGCGGGTCGTGCGGACTGACGAACGTGGCGAGCCGGTCGCTGAGGCCGACGAACTCGGGGTGCTTCATGACCCGCGCGATGGCCGGCGCCGGGTCCTGGTCGGACTCGATCAGGTGCAGGTACACGTCCCCGAACTGGAACAGGCTGCGACGGTTGACCCCCACCAGGTGGGGGAGCTCGCCCGCGTCCGACTCGGCGAACAGGCCGGCGATGTCGGGCGCCGAACCCGGCGCCATGCGGGCCACGATGAGGGCTTGGTGCATCGGGAGACTGCCTTCCACTGGGTGGGCTGCGGGCGCCGGTTCAGCGCCGGTCGGCGGCCGGGGTGCGCACCGCGCGCCGGCCCTGCTCGATCTTGTCCCGGATCAGTTCCATCTGGATCCGGGAGTTGTGGTTGATCCGCCGGGTCATGCCATCGTCGTCGATGGGCGCGTCCGGCTTCATCGCGAAGTCCTGCACCCAGCGCATCCGGGTGCCGCCGCCGGGCACCTCGCCGTACTCCCAGTGGATGTTCATGTGGGCGAACGGTCCGGTCTCCACCCGGCGGGCCTTCACGGTCAGGCCCGCGCGGTCGACGGTGCGCTCGGAGACCCAGCTCCACACCACGCCGTTCTCGTCCGGGTGCATCGCGAGGCGGAACCGCGTGGTGTCGCCCGCGTTCTCCAGGATCTCGATCGACGCGTACTCGCTGAACAGCTCCGGCCAGTTCGGCAGGTCGTTCGTCACGTCCCACACGACGTCGACGGGCGCGTTGACGTGGATCTCGTTGTCGGTGTGTCCAGGCATGTCAGGCTCCGGTCATGAGGCTGTTGTTGACGAGGTCGAGGAACTCGTGGGGGCTCTTGCAGCGGTCGGCGTCGGTGGGCAGGGCCCACCCGCGCCGGTTCTCCAGCTCGCCGACGATGCCGAGCAGGCCCAGCGAGTCGAGTCCGTAGTCGTCGAACCGCGACTCCGGACGGCTGGCCATCTCGGAGGGGTCGACGGTGATCCCCGCGGTCTTCATCAGGGCCGCGAGCTCTTCCAGGGTCAGTCGGTCGGACATGGCTGCCTTCTCTCTTTCCTGCTTCCGGGGTGCCGCGCCGAGGACGCCGCGGCCCTGACGGGCGGGTCCCGATCCCTAGGCGGGCGATTCGGGCCCTTTTCGGAGGACGACCGCCGCGTTCGAACCCATGAGGCCCCGGCTCAGTACGAGCGCGGTCCGCACGGGCGCGACCCGGGCGTCGCCGGTCACGACGTCGAGGTCGTGGCAGACCTCGAAGACGTTCGGCGTGGGGGGTACGACGCCGTGCTCCAGGGCCATCACGGCCGCGGCGACGTCGAGGGTGCCGGCCGCGCAGTACGCCCGTCCGGTACCGGTCTTGGGGGCGGTCACGGCCACGCGGGCCCCGTGGGAGCCGAGCGCGTCGTGGATCGCCCGGACCTCGGCGGCGTCCGCCTCCGGCGTGCCCAGGGCGTCCGCGAAGACGACGTCCACCTCCTCGGGAGCCACGCCGGCCTCCGCCAGCGCGCCGCGGATCGCGTGGGCGAGGCCCTCGGCGGACTCCTCCCAGCGGCCCGGCCCGGTGAACGTCGCGGCGTGGCCGGCCAGCACGGCCCGCACCGTCGCGCCCCGGGCGGCGGCCGCGGCCGCCGCCTCGACGACGAACATCGCGCCGCCCTCCGCCGGGGCGAACCCGCACGCCTTCGAGGTGAAGGGGCGGTAGGCGCGCTCCGGGTCCTCCCGGGTGCTGAGCCCCGGGTACCCGAGCTGGCAGACCATCGAGTACGGGGCGAGCGGTGCCTCCGTCGCGCCGACCAGCATCGCCCGGCTGCCCCGGCGGATCTGCCGGGCCGCGTGGGCGAAGGCGTCGAGCCCGCCCGCCTCGTCGGAGGCGACGACCCCGCACGGGCCCTTGAACCCGCGCCGGATGGAGACCTGGCCGGTGCTGGCCGCGTAGAACCAGGCGATGGACTGGTACGGGCCGACGTAGCGGGGGCCCTGCCCCCACAGCCGTTGCAGCTCGCGCTGCCCGAACTCGCCGCCGCCCGAACCCGCGGCGGTGACGACGCCCACCGCGTACGGATCGTCCTCGTAGTCGCCCCGGCCGAGCCGGGCGTGCTCCAGGGCGAGGTCGGCCGCGGCCAGGGCGTAGTGACTGAAGCGGTCGGTCTGTACCAGGAACCGGTCCTCGACGAGGGACCCGGGCTCGAAGCCCCGGACCTCGCCGGCGACCCGCAGCGGCAGGTGCTCGCACCCCTTGCGGGTCACCCGGTCGAGGACGCTGACGCCCGACTGCGTGGCCTTCCAGAAGGCATCGGCGCCGATCCCGTTGGGCGCGACGACTCCGATGCCCGTGACGACCACCGACGTGTCGGCTTCCGCAGTACGGCTGTTCACGCGCGCACCTCCTTGGCCTGGGTCAGGACCACGGCGGACTGGAAGCCGCCGAAGCCGCTGCCGACCGACAGCACGTTGCGCAGGGTGTGGTCGCGGGCCGTGCGCGGCACGTAGTCCAGATCGCACTCCGGATCCGGGGTCTCGTAGTTCGCCGTCGGCGGCACCACGTGATGGGTCATCGCCAGCACACAGGCGGCCAGTTCGATCGCTCCGATCGCGCCGAGGGAGTGCCCCACCATCGACTTGATGGAGCTCATCGGCGTCTCGTAGGCGTGCGCGCCCAGGACCCGCTTGACGGCCGCGGTCTCGTGCCGGTCGTTCTGCTTGGTGCCGGAACCGTGCGCGTTGACGTAGTCGATCTCCGCGGAGTCGACCTCGGCCTGGTCCAGGGCCGTCCGGATCGCCCGGGCCATCTCCAGGCCCTCCGGGGTCAGCCCCGTCATGTGGTGGGCGTTGCCGAAGGTGGCGTAACCGCCGACCTCGCAGTACACCGTCGCACCGCGGGCCCGGGCGTGCTCCAGCTCCTCCAGCACCAATATCGCGCCGCCCTCACCGAGCACGAAACCGTCCCGGTCCGCGTCGAACGGCCGCGACGCGTGTGCCGGGTCGTCGTTGTTCGCCGACGTCGCCTTGATCGCGTCGAAGCAGGCCACGGTGATCGGCGAGACGGGGGAGTCGGAGGCGCCGGCGACGCACACGTCCATCCGGCCCTCCTGGATGGCGTGCACGGCGTACCCGATGGCGTCGAGACCGGACGTGCACCCCGTGGAGACGGTCTGCACCGGTCCGCGCGCCCCGGTCTGTTCCGCCACCGCCGAAGCGAGCGTGGCGGGAGTGAACGCGCGGTGCAGGAACGGCGAGGCGAGCCGGTGGTCCACGTCCCACCAGTCGCCCTTCTGGCTGACGGCGACGTAGTCGTGCTCCAGACGGGTGGTCCCGCCCACGGCGGTGCCCAGGGAGACCCCGGTGCGCCACGAGCCCTCGCCGTCGAGGGTCAGTCCGGCGTCGGCCATCGCCTCGCGGGCGGCGACCAGTGCGAACTGGATGTACCGGTCCGCCCGGGCCGCGTCATCGGGGCCCAGGCCGTGTGCGGTCGGCTCGAAGTCGACCTCGGCGGCTATCCGGGAGCGGAACCCGGCCGGGTCGAAGAGGGTGATGCCCCGCGTCGCCGTACGACCGTTGGACAGCAGGTCCCAGAAGGCGGCGGTGCCGATCCCGCCGGGCGCCACGACACCGACGCCCGTGACGGCCACCCGTCGGCGGGTCAAGAGACCACACCCGTACGCTCGGGCGGGCGCTCGGCCCACGCGGTGGCCCCCGGGTTCGGAGCCTCCTCGGTGTCCACGTGCCCCAGTTCCGGGCGCGGCGCGAGCGGGCCGAGGTGGAACACCATCCGGGCCTCGGTGCTGCCGACGTTGCGGAAACGGTGCCGCACGTTCAGCGGGACCAGGAGCCCCTGGTCGGCGCGCAGCGGGTGCGGCTCCCCGTCGAGGTCGACCTCCAGCGAGCCGCTGACCACGTACACGAACTCCTCGGAGTACGGGTGGTAGTGCTCGGCGATCGACTCCCCGGGGGCGATCAGGGCCAGCCCCATGAACCCGCTCGTCGAACCCACCGAGGTCGGCGTGAGCACGGCGCGCAGGTCGCCTCCGCGCCTGGTGTTGGGCTGCGTCTCGCTGAGATCGACGATGCGCGGGTGATGTTGCGTCATGACTGACTTCCTCCTGGCGGTGCGGAGCCTGAACGTGGGCTGCCGATGGTGGGGGCGTGCTGCTCGGGGCCGCGCGGCGGATGCCGCGACCCGTCCGGATCAGGACGGCGCCGGAGCCCGACGGTCGGTGATCAGGTCCATGGGGTGAGGAGCGCCGTCCGGCACGGCGCCGGGTTCACCGGCCAGCAGCCGGCGGAGCACCGCGGCCTTGCGGGGCCCGTCGATGCCGAACCCGGCCGCGAACCGACCGTCCGAAGGGCCGGTGACGTCCAGGAGCCGGACCACGACGTCGTCGCGCTGGAAGACGCTGCTGCTCACCACCGGGTTGGTGGGGCGCTGCGCGGCCGCCTCGTCCTGCCGGGCCAGGAAGCGGGCCAGCAGCGGGCCGCAGCCGGCCTTGGCCGGGTAGAACAGCGCGTGCCGGCGCACCTCCTGCGGCTCCCGGCGGGAAGCGGCCACGTGGTGGACCGCCGGCAGCGCCGCCCGCATGAAGAACATCCGGGCCGACTCCGGGTCGGTCAGGTCCCGCTCCTGTTCCAGGTACGGGTCCATCTGCTGCTCGACGGCCCGGATCTCGGGCTGCTTCGCCACGTGGCGCAGCGCCGCCGTCAGGTCGCCCTGCACCTCCACGGCGCGGACGACGCGGTTGCCGTACATGAACAGGGACGTGCGCAGCAGCCGGGTGTGCTCGTCGACCTGCGCGGCCGGCGAGGAGTAGGAGGACAGGATCTCGGCGACCTTCGCCTCGGTGCCCGGCTTCACCGTGAAGGTCAGCGCGTGGCGCACGACGCCCGTGCCCAGCCGGGGCGTGGTCTGGAGCCGGCCGCCGAAGCCCTTGGCGGGGGCGTCGTAGCGCCGGCCGGTCTCCTTCAGGACGGTGAACTGCATCGGCCGCATCGTCCGTACGCAGGCGCCCAGCGGGCGCACCTGCTCGGTGTGCTCCTCGCTGTTCACCCAGGCGAGGTACTGCGGGGCGCTCTCCCACTCGCTGGTGATCAGCCACTGCTCGGGGTTCTCGAACGACTGGCAGAGCTGGTCGCCGAGATGGCCGGGGACGGAGGCGATGTCGTGCCGCAGTTGCTCGTAGGCCTCGAAGAACTGCTGCTGGACCCCCTCGTGCAGGTCCATCAGCAGGACGACGCGGAGCATGGAGCCGTCGAAGGCCGACTGCGACACCCGTTCGGACAGTGTGGTTGTCATCTGCTCACTCCTTCGTGAGGGCCCGGAGTCCGGCGCGAACGCGCTCACGTGCGTCATCGGCGGCAACTGCCCGGGTCGTTTGGGGCCGGCGCCCCGCGCGATCGGGGACGGCGGGGCCGGGGAGCCACCGCTGTCGCTCATCGTCATCCGGCCGGGTACGGATCGCTACATCTCCGGATCAAGTGGGTGACAACCGGCGAATCACCACGGCATCGGGACTCATCGGGGGCATAAAACGACCACTGCCCCCAAGACGAAACAGGAGCCCGCAGCTGATGGAAGAGCATGCCGATGTTCGCGTACCGGTCCTGGTCGTGGGCGGCTCCCTCGTGGGCCTGTCCACCTCGCTTTTCCTGAGCCGTCACGGCATCAGGCACCTGCTGGTCGAAAAGCATTCCGGTACCTCCGTCCACCCCCGCGGACGAGGGATCAACGCACGCACGATGGAACTGTTCCGGACGGCGGGAGCCGAGCCCGCCATCCGTAAGGAGGCCTCCGCGCTGGAGGCCAACCAGGGAATCCTGCAGACCCACGCGCTGATCGGCGGAGAGCACAAGTGGCTGATCAAGGCGGTCGACCCCTCCGGGGCCCTCGCCCGCTTCAGCCCGACCGGCTGGTGCCTGTGCAGCCAGAACAACATCGAGCCGGTCCTCGCCGCCCAGAGCCGCGCCCAGGGCGCCGACGTGCGCTTCTCCACCGAACTGATGAACTTCGACCAGGACGCCACCGGAGTGACCGCCCTGGTCAAGAACCGCGACACCGGTGAGCACCTCACCGTCCGAGCGGACTACCTGATCGCCGCGGACGGCCCGCGCAGCCCCGTCCGCGAGGCCCTCGGCATCCGCCAGAGCGGCAACGGCGAGCTGTTCCACAACGTCAGCATCGTCTTCCGGTCCGAGAACCTCGCCGGTCTCCTCGGTGACCTGCGCTTCATCGTCTGCTACCTGATGCGCCCCGGCGCGGACGGCGCCCTGCTGCCGGTCGACAACGAGACCCAGTGGGTCTTCCACGCCCCCTGGCACCCGGAGACCGGCGAAACCCTGGAGGACTTCACGGAGGAGCGCTGCGTGGCGCAGATCCGCGAGGCCATCGGCGTGCCCGACCTGGACGTCGAGATCGGCGGAAAGGCCCCCTGGCACGCCGCCGAACGGGTCGCCGAGCAGTACCGCGTCGGCCGCGTCTTCGTCGTCGGCGACGCCGCGCACGAGATGTCCCCGACCGGCGCCTTCGGCTCCAACACGGGCATCCAGGACGCGCACAACCTCGCCTGGAAGGTCGCGGCGGTGCTGAACGGCTCCGCCGGCCCCGACCTGCTCGACACGTACGAGGCCGAGCGCCTGCCGGTCGCCAAGGCCACCAGCGAGCGGGCCTCCGCCCGGTCGGCCGAGCACAGCCACCCCGGCTACGTACCGCCCCCCACCATGGGCGGCGGCCCCGGCAGCGGCGTCCTGACCACCGCCATGGGCTACGCCTACCCGAAGGGCGCCGTCATCGGCGGCGACCGGGCACGGCCGATCATCCCGGAGAAGATGCGCCTCGCCGGCGACGTCGGCACCCGCGCCCCGCACCTGTGGCTGACCCGGGCGGGGGAGCGGATCTCCACGCTCGACCTGTACGAGACCTCGTTCGTGCTGCTCAGCTCCCCGGGCACGCCCTGGCAGGAGGCGGCCGCAAAGGTGGCGCGCGAGCTGTCCGCCCGGCTGGACGCCTGGACGATCGGCTCGGCGCCCGACGCCGACCTGGTCCAGGCACCCGAGGCCGACTGGGCCGCGCTGCACGAGCTGCCGGTCGACGGCGCCGTCCTCGTACGCCCGGACGGGTTCGTGGCCTGGCGCGCCGAGGGCGCCGCGGCGGACCCGCGGGCGGCGCTGCTGGAGGCGATGACGCACCTGCTCGCGCGGTCCTGACCGACGGCGAGGAGTCAGGCGCAGGCCCAGCACCCCGACCAGCATCCGTGGCCCGTGGGCCGCGGCGGCGGGCGGCGGTGCCGGGCCTTCCCGGTGTCGGCGGGCGGTGCGGCGACCCGCCCCGCGAGACAGGCGAACACGACCGCGATCGCGGCCAGTTCCTCGGGTTCGGCGGTTCCCCGGTGGACCCGGAGCAGGCTGGATATGGGGGCGTCGTTTCGCATCGACACGGCCTCTCAGCAGGAGAGTTCACCTGGGCCGGGCCCTCGGGGCCCCGACGCTCACGACGCTACGAGCCCCCCGACGGCCTGTCGTGCCGGGGGACTCCGTCCACACCCATCCGTGCGACACGCCCGGGCCGCCGGGGCCGTGGCGGGCCACCGCCACGGGGGTCAGCGCCGGGCGTCCTGGCGCACGCCGAGTTTCACCCACTTGGCGGCGCTGGGAACGCCCCGCCCGTCGAGCAGGAACAGCATGTAGTAGCCGGGCGGCGCGTCCGCCGCCGACGGCGGGGTCCGCAGCCCGACGACCTCGCCCCGCACCCCGGTGAGACGCAGTTCCAAGTGGCGCTGACTGGTGTTCACCGCATGGGTCACCGTCGTCGGAGCCAACAGCACGGCCCGCCGGACCGAGGCGGCGTCCGCGCTGCGCACCTCGAACGCCGTGTCGTGGGCCAGCTCGCCGCCGGGCACCCTGTCGAGCGCGGGCCGGTGGCCCCGGTGCAGGTAGGCGGGTTCGTAGAGTTCGACGCTGCCGTCCATCGCGTCCCCGATGTCGGGGTCGTTGGCGATCTGCTGGAGCTCGTCCCCGGTCACCATGACCCGGCCGTCGGGCATCACCAGGGCGTTCGAGTGGTAGCCGCGCGGCAGCCGCTGCGCCGGTCCGAGCCGCCAGTGGCCCCGCGCGTCGCGCAGTTCCGTCTGCCGGTACTTGAGGTCGGCCTTCGGGTTGAACGGCCCGTTGCCGTAGTCCCGCGTGCTCAGGGCGCCGTTGACCGTGAGCAGCGTGGCGTCCGGGAGGATCAGCGTGTCGTCCTGGGTACGGCCGAACGCCCTCGGCTCCTCGGTGTTCCACCGGCCTCCCGCGAGCCGGTAGGTGTGGGGGTCGTGCGGGTCGCCGCCGAGGACGAGCACCGAGTCCGGACCGCGGAACCCGGCCGGGAGCGGTACCGCGGAGCCGTAGCCGCGGAAGTCCGCCGGCCGCCGCGGCAGGTCGCGGCGGGTCTCCGCGACGGGGTCGAACAACCACTGTTGGTCGGCGTCCCGGCCCAGCCCGTAGACCATGCCGTTGCGCAGCGAGAACAGGTGCGGGTAGTCGTTGCGGAAGGGCGCGTCGACGCCGAACCGCTCGGCGGCGACGTCCAGCGGGATGTCGTACGGCCGCCAGGGCACCGGCAGGCGCTTGGCCGGGAAACGCTCCACGACGGGCGTGGGGGTGCCCGTACCGCGCTCGGACTGGCCCGACATGATGAGCTGGCGGCCGTCCGCCCCGGTGACCACCGAGGGGTACCAGCGGCCCGCGGCCATGTCGCGGTTGCGGTACCAGGTCTCCGTCCAGGGGTCGAAGACGAAGGACAGCTTCGCGCCGCTGCCCCCCTTGCCGCCCGTGTTGCCGCCGAACACCGCGAGCATGCCGTTCGGCAGGAAGGCGTGCCCGGCGCAGAAGAACGGCGCGGGGCGCGGGACGTGCGTGCCGTCGGGCATCAGGACGGTCGGCGGCCGGACCTCCTTGAAGGCGCGGGCTCCCGTTCCCCGGGCCGGGTCCCACAGGAACGCGCGGCCCGCGTTCGTCGGGCCGATCCGGTCGGTGGGGCCGGTCTCCTTGGTGGGGTCGGTCTCGACGCGTTCGAAGGAGAACAGCAGCACCTTGCCGGTCGGCAACTGGGCGAGGTGGACGCCGAAGTCGGGGGAGGGGAAGAAGTCCGTGAACCGGCCCGACGCCGAGGGCTCGAACCCGGCGTTGGTCCGCGCCTGCGATTCCCGCAGGGACTCCAGGCTCGCGGTGCGGGTGGCCTGTGGATACCCGACGGCGCCCCGGACGGCCGCGCGCCGGCCGGCGTGGGCGCGGGCGTGCTCCTCGCCGAGCAGCGCCACCTCATCGGCCGCGGGTTCGGCTGCCGAAGCCGCCGAAGCCGCCGAGGCCGCCGCGGGGCCATGGGAGCGGTCGTGGGTCGTCGGGAGCCGGTGGTCGCCGGGGTCGGCCGAGGCCGGGACGGCCAGCGTGGCCGCTACGGCCAGGGCCGAGAGGAACACGCCTGCGGATCGTGCGGCGGACCGGTGTGCTCGGGACACGCCTCTCCTCGGTGCGACAGCCGGGACGGGACGCCCATGCTAGAAGAACCGGGACAAACCACCCCGTCCGACGCGAGGTCACTTCGCGGGGTCCCTCACCCGGGGCTTCGGGTGTCCGCTCCTGCCGGGACCCGTGCGCCGCCCGTCAAGCCTGCCGCCCCGCCCGCGCGTCCCGGATCGCGTTCACCAGTCCGGTGACGAGCCGGGCCCGTTCGGGCATGGCGTCGACGACGAGGTACTCGTGGTCGGCGTGCGCGCCGCCCCCGACCGCGCCGAGACCGTCGAGCGTCGGCACTCCGAGCGCCGCCGTGAAGTTGCCGTCGCTGCCGCCGCCGACGGACATGCCCTCGATGCCCGGCAGCAACTCCCGCGCCACCGCGAAGAGTTCGGCCGAGGCGGACTCTGGCATCGGGGGGCGGCCGATACCGCCCTCGACGGCGATCAGTGCCCCGTCGAGGTGGGGCGCCAGCGCGGCGAAGGCGGATTCGATCCGCTCCTTCTCGCCCTGCGACTCGACCCGTACGTCGACGACGACGGTCGCTCCTGCGGGTACGACGTTGTCCAGGGTCCCGGCGGCGGCGACGGTCGGGGTGACGGTCGTACCGACCTCGGGTCGGCCGAGCGCCGCGATCTCCAGTACCTGGTGGGCCGCTTCGACGAGGGCGTTGATCCCGGCGGCGGGTTCCAGGCCGGCGTGCGAGGCGCGGCCCGTGATGGAGACCCGGAAGGTGCCGCAGCCCTTGCGTCCGGTCTTGAGGCCCCCGCCGTCGGCGGCGCCCTCGAAGACGAGCACGGCTCCGCAGGCCAGGGCCCGTTCCTCGATGAGCGCGCGGGAGGAGTGGGAGCCGACCTCCTCGTCGGCGGTCACCAGGACCTCGACGCCCGAGAGGTCGTCCAGCGCGGCCAGTCCGTGCACGGCCTGGACGAGGCCGCCCAGCATGTCGAAGACGCCGGGGCCGGTGGCGTGTCCGTCCGTGACGGTGAACGGGCGGCGCGCGAGGGTGCCGTGGGGGAACACGGTGTCGTGGTGGCCGAGGACCAGGACGCGGGGCGCACCGCCGCCCGACCAGTGGACGTGGGGTCCGGCTTCGCTCTCGACGAGGACGGCCTGGCCGCCGAGTCGGCGGTCGAGGAGGTCGGCGACCGCTTTGGCCGACGCCGCCAGCGCGTCGGTGTCGCGGGAGGGGGACTCGATCTCGACGAGTGTCCTGAGGTCCTCGATCATCGCGTCAACGTTCACGTCGGCCGGGTTCTGCGTCGTCATCCCGCAAGAGTACTGCCGGCCCGCGCGGGGCCCGGTGGGCCCGCGGCGCAAAAAAATTACCCCGGACGAATTGACGTCCGGGGTGCGTGCCTGCGTATATTCATTGTTTCACGTCATCTTCGCGAATAGGTGCACCATCATGTGCGACGAAGGCGTGAGGGAGTTTTGCAGTGGCATCGTATCGCGTCGGGAGTGGAATTGTCAAACGTGGAACATGAAAATGAGCAGCAATTCATCACCCGGCTGTACGCGCTCCTCGAAGACCGACGGGACCAGGCCGAACGCACGCTGCGCGCGGCCCTGAAGGAGGGCGGAAACGGGTTCCAGGCCCGTATGGAACGCGATGTCATCGTCGCCGAACAATCCGAGCTGCTTTCCGTACTGAACTCGGCCGAACACGGTCTCTGTTTCGGTCGACTGGAGTTCACCGACGGCCGCGACCACCACATCGGCCGCATTGGAATCAGGCAGGACGACTCCGAACGCACCCCCCTGGTCATCGACTGGCGGGCCGAAAGAGCACGCCCGTTCTACCTGGCGACCGGACACGTCCCCATGGGGCTGCGCCGCCGCCGGCACATCACCACCCGGGGGCGCACGGTCACCGCCCTGCACGACGAGATCCTCGACCTCTCCGACACCGAGCGCACCGGCCACGAGGGCGCCGACGCCGACGCCGTCCTGCTGGCGGCTCTCGACGCCGCCCGGACCGGCCGCATGCACGACATCGTGCGGACCATCCAGGCCGAGCAGGACCGCGTCATCCGCTCGCCCCACCAAGGGGTCCTGGTGGTCGAAGGCGGCCCCGGCACCGGCAAGACGGCCGTCGCCCTGCACCGCGCCGCCTACCTCCTCTACGCCTACCGGGAACTCCTCGCCAAGCGCGGCGTACTGATCGTCGGGCCGAACCCCGCCTTCCTCGGCTACATCGGGGAGGTGCTGCCCTCCCTCGGCGAGACGGGCGTGCTCCTCGCCTCTCCCGGCGACCTCTTCCCCGGGATCCACGCCACCGGAACCGACCGCCCCGGCGCCGCGGCCGTCAAGGGCCGCGCGGCCATGGCGGAGGTCCTGGCCCGGGTCGTCGCGGACCACCAGACCCTGCCCGAGAGGATCCCGGCGGGCAGCGGCGAGGACAACGACGTGGTCCCCGAGCCCGCCCTGGAGATCGACCACGACGACTACGGCACCCTCCTGTTGGACCGCGCCATCGCCCACGAAGCCCGCGACCGGGCCCGCGGCACCGGCCTGCCGCACAACCTCGCCCGCCCCTACTTCGCCTTCTCCGTCATCGACGCCCTCACCGCGCAGCTCACCGACCGGCTCGGCGCCGACCCCTACGGCGGCCCCAACCTCCTCGGCCCGGACGACGTCGCGCAGCTCGGCAAGGAGATCGCCACCAGTACCGAGGTCCACGCGGCCATCGACAGCCTCTGGCCGCCGCTCACCCCCCTCGGCCTGATCGCCGACTTCCTCGCCGAACCGACCCACCTGCCGACGGACGAGGCCGAACTGATCCGACGCACCGGGGGCGACTGGACCCCCGCCGACGTCCCGCTCCTGGACGAGGCCGCCGAACTCCTCGGATTCGACGACACCGCCCGGCGGGCCGCCGAGGAACGCGACCGGCTGGAGCGCATCGCCTACGCCCAGGGCGTCCTCGACCTCTCCCAGGGCTCGGACTCCTACGAGTTCGAGGACGCGGAGAACGAGTACCTCGCCGCCCACGACATCATCGACGCCCAGCGCATGGCGGAACGACAGGAGGAGGCAGACCACCGCACCACGGCCGAACGCGCCGCCACCGACCGGACGTGGGCCTTCGGCCACGTCATCGTCGACGAGGCGCAGGAACTGTCCGAGATGGCGTGGCGCCTGCTCCTGCGCCGGTGCCCCACCCGGTCCATGACCCTCGTCGGCGACCCGGCCCAGACCGGTGACGAAGCGGGCTGCGGCTCCTGGCGGCGAATCCTGGAGCCGTACGTCGGCGACCGCTGGGAGCGGGTGCGCCTGGGGGTCAACTACCGTACGCCCGCCGAGATCATGGAGGTCGCCGCCGCCGTGCTCCGCGCCCACCGCCCCGACTTCGAGCCGCCGCGCTCGGTGCGGTCCACGGGAACACCGCCCCGGATCCGCGCGACGGACGACCTCACCGCCGGCGTGACCGAGGCCCTGCGCGCGGCCCGGCCCGCCGAAGGGCGCCTCGCGGTGATCGCGCCGCGCCCGCTGCACGCCGCGCTGGCCGCGGCGCTGCCCGGCGTACGGGTGGGGGAGGAGCCGGACCTGACCCGGCCGGTGGTCCTGCTCGACCCGCGCCAGGCCAAGGGGTTGGAGTTCGACACCGTGATCGTGGTCGAGCCCGCCGACTTCCAGCCGAGCGACCTGTACGTCGCCCTCACCCGGGCCACCCAGCACCTCGACGTGGTCCACACCGGCCGGCTCCCGCAGGGCCTGGCCGACCCGGAACCGACGGTGTAGGCGCCGACCGGCCACCGCCATGCGGGGGAGTGGCCGGTTTGCCGCGCCTTCGGCGGCCGGGGCTCTCGTAGTGTGGCGTGATGGTTGTAGTAGACATCAGGACCGCCGCGCGGGACTTCGACGCCGACCCCCACTCCTTCTACGCCGAGCTGCGCGCCGCCGGGCCCGTGCACGAGGTCAGCGGCATGGCCATGGTGGCGGAGACGAACTGGCTGGTCGTCGGCCACGAAGAGGCCCGCCGGGCGCTGAACCACCCCGACCTCCTCAAGGACTGGCGGACCTCCGGGAGGTACCCGGAGCTCGTGGCCACGTCGGCGGGCACCAACATGTTGGAGTCCGACCCGCCCCACCACACCCGCCTGCGCCGCCTGGTGGCACGGGAGTTCACCGCCCGGCGGGTGGAGGCGATGCGCCCGCGCGTCCAGCAGATCACCGACGAACTGCTGGACGCGATGGCCGCCCGCCCCGAACGGTCCGCCGACCTCATCGAGGCGCTCGCCTTCCCGCTGCCGATGACCGTGATCTGCGAACTGCTCGGCGTACCCGACCTGGACCGCGAGCGCTTCCGCCAGTGGTCCAACGCCGTCGTGGCGCCCGTCGCCCCCGACCCGCACTCGACCGTCCAACAGGAACTGGGCGCCTACCTCGCGGAGCTCGTCGAGGCCAAGTCCAAGGCTCCGGGGGACGACCTCCTCAGCGCCCTGATCCGCACCCGCGACGAGGACGGCGACGCGCTCTCCCCCGACGAACTGATCGGCATGGCCTTCCTGTTGCTCATCGCGGGCCACGAGACCACCGTCAACCTGATCGCCAACGGCCTGCGGGCCCTGCTCGACCACCCGGCCCAACTGGCCGCCCTCCGCGCCGACTACGACGGCCTGCTGGGCGGCGCCATCGAGGAGACGCTCCGCTACGACGGCCCGGTGCAGAACGCCACCTACCGGCACGCCGCCCGGGACGTGGAGCTCGGCGGAAGCGTCATCCCCGCGGGCGCCGTGGTCTTCGTCTCCCTGGCCGGAGCCGACCGCGACCCCGCCCGCTACCCGGAGCCCGACGACTTCGACATCCACCGCGCCCCGCAGGGCCACTTGGCGTTCGGCCACGGCCTGCACTTCTGCATCGGCGCCCCACTGGCCCGCCTGGAGGGCCGCATCGCCCTGCGCGGCCTGCTGGAACGCTTTCCGGACCTGGCCCGTGACACCTCCGCCGCCCCCCTCGAATGGCTCCCCGGCATCCTGATGCACGGGACGACCCACCTCCCCGTGCGCTGGTAGTCCGGTCCCGACCACCACCCCCTGCGCAGGGTGAACGGCGGCCGCCGCGGACCGTTTTGGATCGGTGCGGGATCCTCACTACGATCCGGCGATGATCACAACCAAACGGCTGGCGGCCGCGGCCTGCGGCCTGCTCGTCGCCCTCAGCGCGGGGCTCCTCCCGACGACCGCGGCCGCGGCCGACGGACCTCGGAAGGAACCGCCCAAGGTCGAACTCGTCCTCGACGTCAGCGGTTCGATGCGGGCCACCGACATCGACGGACAGTCCCGGATGGCCGCCGCGAAACAGGCCTTCAACGAGGTCCTCGACGCGGTCCCCGAGGACGTGCGGCTCGGCATACGGACCCTGGGCGCCGGCTACGCGGGCGAGGACAAGGCGCTCGGCTGCAAGGACACCGCGCAGCTGTACCCCGTCGGACCGCTGAACCGCACCGAGGCCAAGACCGCCGTCGCCACCCTCGCCCCCACCGGCTGGACCCCCATCGGCCCCGCCCTGCTCGGCGCGGCCCAGGACCTGGAGGGCGGCGACGCCACCCGCCGGATCGTCCTCATCACCGACGGCGAGGACACCTGCGCCCCGCTCGACCCCTGCGAAGTGGCCCGGGAGATCGCCGCGAAGGGCATCCACCTCGTCGTGGACACCCTCGGCCTCGTCCCGGACGCCAAGACCCGCGCCCAGCTGACCTGCATCGCGGAAGCCACCGGCGGCACCTACACCTCGGTGCAGCACACCGCCGAACTGTCCGGCAGGGTCAGACAACTCGTCGACCGCGCCGCCGACCCCGTCGTCACCCCGGTGGCGACCGAGGGCGCTCAGCGGTGCGAGAACGCCCCGAAGCTCGGGGCCGGCCTCTACTCCGACCGGGAGACCTTCGGCGAGCACCGCTGGTACCGGGTCGACGTCCGCCCCGGACAGGAACTGCGCGCCTCCGTGAGCATCGGCGCCGACCGCGCCGTCAACCGCGACTACGGGATCCTGCTGCGCGCGACGACCGTCCACGGACGGGAGATCGTCCGGGGGTCCGAGTCCGGTGACGGCCGCACCGACGTCATCTCCACGGGCCTGCGCCACCCCAAGGCCACCCTGGACGACGCCGACGGCGACGCCGCCGACGCGCCCGAAACCGTCTGCCTCCAGGTCAGCAACTCCTTCTCCGCCGGACCCGCCGTCAAGACCGCACAGGGCATGCCCGTCGAGCTGACCATCGACGTGGTCGACGGCCCCGACGAGGCGTCCGACGTCGCCGCCTTCGGCCTCGGCCGCGGCTGGTGGCCGCTGGCCGTGCTCGCCCTCACCGGCCTGCTCGCGGGCCTCGTTCGGGGCTGGATCTCGCGCTGGCGCATATCCGTCCGGAGGACCAACTGATGCGTACCGCAGGTATCTTGACCACAGCCCTGCTGGCCGGCCCGGCCCTGGTCGGTGCCGCCGCCCCGGCCACGGCGAAGGCACCGGCGACCGCGACGCCCAGCCCCGCCCCGAGCGGGAGCGGCGACACCGCCGGCCCGACCGAGGCCGGTACCGGCTTCCGGACCGCGACCGCCTTCCGGCCCGGCCAAAAGGCCACCGCGGCCGCCTCCACCGGCGACTACCTCTACTGGGTGCTCCCGGCCGACGCCGGGCAACAGGTCACCGTACGCGCGTCGGTGACCCTGCCCGAGCCCGCGCTGCGGCACGGCACGGCCACCTGGCAGCTGGACGTGTACGACGGGTTGCGCCGCCGCCAGGCCTGCGCCTACGGGACGCAGACCCGGGCGGTGGCCAAGGAGGCCGGGGCCGCCGAACTCTCCTGCACCCTGCGCACCGTCCGCGCCGGCGCGGAACCCTGGGCCAACGACCCCCTCCCGGGCAGTTACTACGTACGCCTGACGGTCGTCGGCCTGCCCCAGGACGACCTGGGCCTGCCGGTCCGCGCCCAGGTGGAGGCCGACGTCAAGGACGTCGGCGGGGCCGTGGCCGTGGACGCGACCCTCGCCGAACCGCTGGTCCCGGGCATCGCCGGCGCCTCGCAGGAGCAGCGCGCGGCGCGCGCGCCCGAGGACGGCTGGGCCGGCGGCCGGTGGTCCGACCGCTGGATCTGGACGGCCGCCGGCGGGGTGCTCGCCGCCCTCGCGGGCGTCTTCGGACACACCCTCACCCGGGGCTCGGGCCGCCCCGGGGGCTCCCGTCCCGCCGCCTGAGCGGACGCCGCCGCGCCCCCGGGCGCGGCGGTACCCGACCAGGGAGTTGATCACCGGACACGGAGCGTGGGCTATGTTGGAACACGAGTGACGTGAGAAGGAGGCCCGCCGGTGTCATCGGGGCAGCAGGCACGCGCCCAGGCGGCTGCGATCACGCCGGGCGGACGGGCGCCGGAGCAGGTCAGGCCGCCGGCCGACCGTCTCCTCGCGCTCTTCGACGGGCACCGGCTCTCCCCGGGCCAGCGACGGATCGCGCAGTACCTGATCGACCACCTCACCGAGGCGGCGTTCCTGTCGATCACCGAGCTCGCCGAGCGGGTCGGGGTGAGCCAACCCTCCGTGACCCGCTTCGCCGCCTCCCTCGGATTCAGCGGCTACCCGGCCCTGCGCGACGTCCTGCAACCGATCGCGCTCAGCGCCGTCGCGGGCACCCCGGACAGCCGGGAGCAGATCCGCCAGAACGAGCTCCAGGCGGCCGTGGACGCGGAGATCGAGAACCTGGAGAACGTGCGCCGGCTGCTCGCCGACACCAACCAGATGCTCGACATCGGTCGCGAGCTGGCCCGCTCCGTCCCGCTGACCGTGCTCGGCCTGCGGATCTCCGTCTCCCTCGCCGAGTACTTCGCGTACGCGGCCCGCCGCATCCACCCCGACGTCCGCCTGGTCACCCGGGGCGGCAGCGTCGCCTACGACGCCCTGCTGCAGTCCCGGGCCGCGGGCGGCAGCTGGGTGCTGGCCTTCGCGATGCCCCGGCACGCGAACGAGACCCTCGCGGCCCTGCGGGCGGCCCGCAGCACGGGCCTGCGCGTGGTCCTGATCACGGACCCGACCCTGGGCCCCCTGGTCGACGAGGCCGAGGTGGTCCTGACGGCCGGTACGGGCTCGCGGCTGGTCTTCGACTCGTACGCCGCCCCCGGCATGCTTTCGGCCGCCCTGCTCCAGGCGATGGCCGACGCCGATCCGGAGCGGACCCAGGCCCGGCTCGAACAGTACGAGCAGGTCGCCGACCAGCACGGTTTCTTCCTCTAGGGTCCGGTCGGACCAAAAATATTCAGTGCCGGCAGGTGCATGAAATTTTTCATACCCTTGCTTACTCGACGGTATATATGTTTACTGACGGCGGCGCTCCGGATCCATCAGATGCCAAGGGTGACGTCCCCACGTCCCCCTCGAACGGACACCCTGTACACCGCTCCTCCTCACGGTGCGACCGGGTGTCGAGTCAGGCTTTCGGATCCCGCAAGGCGCCCCGGCGGCCTCGGTCAACCCCTGGGCCGAGGCCGCCCCCAGCACTGTCTCGATCAGAGTTCGACACCCCTCGGAAGTGACGAGAATGCCCCAGACGGCCACCCTCACGCGCAGCCCGGACTGGCCCCTGCAGGTCAAGAGCCCCGGTACGCACGACTGGGAACGCACCGCCACCCGATGGCTGCGCGACCTCCTCCCGGCCCGCTACGGCGGCTATCTGACCCTGACCCGTCACCACGCCCTCCTCGCCCGCCACGTGCAGCTCCAGCTCCAGCACGAGATGCGGGCCGTGCGCGTCGCCCTCCACACCAGTCGGGCGGAGCTGCCCATGATGGGCATGGCCGAGACGGTCATCGAGAACACGATCCGGATGTACGCGATCGAACTCGAACAGCTCGGCCGACTGGCACGGGGCGTGCGCCTGGTCTCCGAGGCACTCCTCGTCAACACCCCCGCGCAGCGCAAGCGCTAAGCGGACGGGACGGCCCCACGGCCCCACCGCCCCGGGCCGTCGCCGGTCAGTCCTGGCAGAGGCCGCGCGTCCAGTCGTACGTGGCGGTGGCCTGCGAGTAGCGCCACTGGGGTGCCAGCAGGCCGCTCGCCAGCTGACGCGCCGCCGCCGGGCTCTCCACGACGTAGCCGAAGTCCTGGAGCCAGGACGGGTAGAGGTTCTTCGAGCCGATGTAGAAGGCCGAGTCGTCCACCGAGACCAGCTTGTGGTGCTGGGCGTACGGCTTGCCGTCCGCCCAGGTCGCGCTGTCCGAGGAGCGGAACGTCGCGAGCTGGAGGTTCTGGCACATCGCGGCCTTCGACCGGCCCTCGTCGCCGGTCAGCGCCGTCAGTCGGCCGCGCAGGGCGTCGCTCACCTCGTTCAGGGACTTGATCTGCGAGTAGCCGTTGCTGCCGACCGGCCCCCGGTTCGCGGGGTCGCTGACGACGATGCGGACCTTGACCCCCGAGGTGAGCTTCCGCGCGAGCGCGTCGTAGAGCCGGACGTCGTAGCGGGGCAGCGGCGGGCAGGTCGCGTGGACGTCCTGCTGGGAGATCTCGATGTGCTCGGTGGCGCTCGCCACCAGCGCGCGCAGGGCGCTCTCCTCCGGGTTGACCGTGTCGTAGTCCCGGTCGGCGTTGGTCCGGTCGGGCAGACCGATGCCGCACCTGGTGTCGGGGGCGGTCGGCAGGACGGGGCGGAACGTCGAGGACGGGTCGTTCTGTCGGATGCCCACGCCCAGACCGCCGACGGCGAGGACGGGTACGTCGCCCCCCGTGGCCGGCGCGGCGGGCCGCGGCAGCGTGGCGAGGCAGCCAGCGTCGTTCGACGAGGCGAACCAGGCGGCGCTCCAGCCCCAGTTGCCCTTGTTGCGACAGGTCCAGTCCCACAGGGTGTCCAGGTATCGGCCGGCCGAGCCCGCGGCGGGACCCGACAGGGCGAGGTCGACGTCGCTCACCGGGTGGGCGGTGTCCAGGTAGGCGTCCTTCCAGCTGTTGATGCCGCCGGTGATGACCGACCCGCCGTCCACCACGACCAGCTTCGAGTGGTTCCAGGAGAACGCCGTCTTCGAGGTCGTCATCGACGCCACGTTCAGGGTGATGTTCGCGGCGTCCGGACCGAGCCGGCCGACCAGCTCGTCGCGGTACGCGGACGGCAGCACCGTGGCGTGGTAGATCGGCGCGGCGCCGACCATGACGCGGACCTGTAGCCGGTTGCCGTTGCGCGAGGCCTCCTTCAGCCCGGCCACGATCGCGTCCTGGAAACCGCCGTCCGGGAAGGGTGCCAGAGTGGATATGTCGACACTCTCCCGAGCCTGGGAGATGTCCTCCCGCGTCTTGTCGAGCAACCTGCGGGTGCCGGGGCGATCCGCGCAGGACGGGTCGCCCCAGCAGCCGGGCGTCTGGAGCAGCCAGTCGGCGCCACCGGGCGCGGAGGAGCCCAGCCGGTTGCCGGCGGTGCGCTCCCACACGGATCCCTCCAGGCCGGGGGAGACCTGGCGCAGGGTCTGCTCGATGGAGTCCAGGTGGGGCGTGGGCGCGTCGGAGGCGAAGGCCGGAGCGGCGGGGAGGAGGGCGGCGGAGAGGGTGAGGGCGAGGGCCGTCGTGCGGACGGTGCGGGCCAATGTGGTTCCTTGCTCGGGGGGTGGCTCTGCCGGGCGGCAGGGTGCAACCGGACCCCCCGGCCTTGATCAACTCGCGCAAGTTACCAGCCCGTAGCCCTGTGTTCACCCCGGTGGGTCTGCTTCCGGCCACCCCCCCCGAGCGGCTTCCGCACGGCTGGTCCATTCGGATGGGACTCGCTGCCGCGCGGTCGGGCGCCGGGACAGCCGGGCGTCGGTTGCCTACCTTCTCTCCTTGTTCCCTCCCTTTCGAAAGGTGGATCCATGCGATCTGTCCGTTCCGTCCTCACGGTCCTTGCCACCGGCGCCCTCCTCTTCGCCGGCGCGTCCGCCGCGAGCGCCGACGTGACCGTGACCGTTCCGGAAGGCCCCAGCTACAACCTCGTCTTCGGTGACTGGCTCCAGTTCGCCGCGGACGACGTCTTCAACGCCGGTCACGACAACACCGTGGGCTCGAACAACTGACGAGGCCGCACCGGCTCCGGCCGGTCCCGCACCCCGGGTGACCGGGGTGCGGGACCGGCCGTGCGCCGTTCACAGCCAGGGGATCTGCTCGGCCCCGTACCGGTAGGCGCGGAACACCGAGTTCTGGGCGCCGCGCGAGGACTCCAAACCGGTACCGTCGCTGAACGCGCCGAACTCCGGGACGACGAACTCCCACACCACGTCCCCTTCCGGCGTCACCTCGAAGAGCCGCCCGAAGGAACCCTCGGCGATGAACGTGTTGCCGTTCGCCAGCCGCTGCGCACTGGACATGTACGGGCTGTAGAAGTTCTGCGGCGGGTTGTCCTCGTACGCCCACACCTCCTCGCCCGTGATCGGATCCAGCTCCAGCACCCGCGAGTACGGCACGGAGGTGGTGTCGCGGTACGTCCCGTTGTCGAAGACCAGGACGGTGCCGCCCGGCAGCTCGTGCGGATGGTGTTGCTGCGCCAGCACGTCGGGGCCGATCCGCCAGCGCACGGAGCCGTCCGCCCGGTCGACGGCCACCGTCGTGGACGCGCTGCGGAACCCGATCACGACGCCGCCGTCCGCGAGTTCGTTGACGGTGTTGGCCATCGGCCAGTGCTCACGCGCGAAGTGCGGGTTGAGCGCAACCTCCTCGGGGTCGAGGTGCTCGATGGCGGCCCAGCGCCACACCGTCTCCCCGTCCCAGGTGAGTTCGTACACCACGTCCCCGTAGATCACCCCGCCGGCGGCCTCCGAGCCGGGGACGCCGCCGCGGACGCGGGCGGCGTCGGCCGGTGACAGCGGCTCCACCACGGTGATGAGCAGGTTGCCGTTGCGCAGCACGGAGGCGTCGTGGTGGTGGAAGGGGTGCCGGACCTCGCGCAGCACGGTGGAGTCGGGTGCGAGCTCCTGGAAGATGCCGCCGTGGTAGACGTCCCAGATCGGGAAGAGGGTCGGCCCCGAGGTGTCCTTGGCCGCGTAGAAGAGGTTGCCGTTCGGCAGCAACTGGGCCTGGCGGCCCGGCGGGTGGGGGGACTTCCAGGTGTGCGCCGGGCGGCCCTCGATGTCGACGAGGTGGATCTCGCCGTTCCCGGTGATCGGGGTGTAGAGGGTGTAGCCGCCGTGGCTGCGCTCGGGATCGTGGGCGCGCAGGCCGGTCCCGCGGCGGCGCAGCGTGTTCTGGTCGACGGTCATGGGGAGCTCCTGAGGTGGGTGTTCATCAGTCGTGGGGCGGTGTGAGGGGCGGTGTCACCGTCAGCCGACGGTGACGGCCGTCGGGTCGACGGTCTTGAGCGGGCCCGGACGCAACCGGCCCAGTAGAGCGTTCCGGTCGGCGTCGCCGGGCAGGGACTGGGTGGCCTTGGCCCAGGCGGCCTCGTGCGTCAGCTGCGTCAGCAACTCGGCGGACAGGCTCGCGCCGTAGGTGTAGCGGGGCTGGAAGGCGTCGACGTACGCGGCCTGGAGGGCGCCCTTCGACTGGGCCACCAGGGCCGCCCGGGCGGCCGCCGGGTCGGCGGTCGATGCCTGCTGGGCGCGCAGCACCGTACGCAGGACCGCCGTCACGGCCTCGTCGCTCGCGGCGGGGCCCGCGACGAGCAGGGTCCGCGCGGTGTATCCGGTGAAGGGGAGTTCGGCGTAGCGGCCGCCGAGCGCGGTGCGGGCCGCTCCGTAGAAGCTGGGGAAGGTGACTCCGGCGTCGACGTCCCCGCGCGCCAGCGCCGCCGCGACCTGGTTGGGGGCCAGGTTGACGACGGTCACATCGGCCGCGGTCAGCTGCGCCGAGACGAGCATCCGGCTCAGGGCGTACTCGACGTTCGTGCCGCGGGGGACCCCCACCTTGCGGCCCTTCAGCGAGGCGAAACCGCTGATCCCGCGGTCGGTCGCGGACAGCAGCCGCCAGTCGGAGAACCGCGACAGGTCGGCGACGATCCGTACGTCGCGCCCGCTCAACGCGGCCGTCACGGCGGGCAGGTCGCCCACGATCCCGAGCTGCGCCTGGCCGCCGAGCACGGCGTTCAGCGCGTCGCGGCCGGTGAACAGGGTGGTGACGGTGGCGTCGACTCCCTCGGCGGCCCACAGGGCGCGCTCCTCGGCGATGTGGACGGGGGCGCCGCCCAGGTGGTCGCTGCCGGCCACGGTGACCGCGAGGCGCCCGCCGGAGGTCGAGGGGGCGCCGGCCCCGCCGGCGCAGGCGGTGGCGAGCGCGCACAGCAGGGAGGCCAGGAATACGGCGGCCACCGCGCGGGTTCCGGGAACGGATCGGGCTGCGGGCATGGTTCGGGTCCTTCCGAGGGGGAGTGTGGAGCGGCGTGGATCGTCGCGGCGCTCAGCCGGCGCCGAGTCGCCGGGCGATCAGCGCGCGCAGGTCGGGGTCGGGCGGACCGGGCGTCACCGCGTGGTCGGCCAGGACCCGGCCGGGGGAGCCGCCGAGGACGACGACCCGCTCGGCGAGGGCGAGCGCCTCGTCGATGTCGTGCGTCACGAAGAGGACGGTGGTGCCGCTGCGTCGCCACAGCTCCCGCAGCAGGCCCTGCATCCGGGCCCGGGTCAGCGCGTCCAGTGCGCCGAACGGCTCGTCCATCAGTAGGACTTCGGGACGCGCGGCGAGGGCGCGGGCCAGTGCCACGCGCTGTTGCATGCCTCCCGACAGTTGCGCCG
The DNA here is from genome assembly GCF_055574495.1 of Streptomyces sp. NPDC029836. Lineage (NCBI taxonomy): Bacteria > Bacillati > Actinomycetota > Actinomycetes > Kitasatosporales > Streptomycetaceae > Streptomyces > Streptomyces sp. NPDC029836. The sequence continues at coordinate 592,052 of NZ_JBVHZI010000003.1, forward strand.
GGTACTTCTGCGCGCCGTCGGCCAGCCCCACCTCCTCCAGCGCTGCCAGGGCCCGCTCGCGACGCTCGGCCCGGCTCAACCCGAGCCGCTTGAGAGCGAATTCGACGTTGCCGCGGGCCGTGCGCCACGGGAACAGCGCGTAGTGCTGGAAGACCACGCCCCGGTCCGGACCCGGACCCCGTACGGTGTCCGGTCCGGCCGTCACCCGCCCCGCGGCCGGGCGGACGAAGCCGGCCACCGTGTTCAGCACCGTGGACTTGCCGCAACCGCTCGGCCCCAGCAGCGCGGTGAACGAACCGGCGGGGAACTCCAGGTCCGTGGGTTCCAACACCGGGGTGTCGCCGTAGCCGACCGACAGTCCCTCCAGTCGCACCGTCAGGCTCATGACGCGCTCCAGTGCACGAAGCGGCGACCCACGGCGGCGAGCACGAGGTCCGCGGCCACCCCGAGCAACCCGAGGACGAGCAGCCCCGCGAACATCCTGTCCACCCGCAGGAACTGTCCGTCCACCTGGAGTCGGTACGCCAACCCCGCGTCCGCGCCGCCCAGTTCGGCGGCGACCAGCGCCAGCAGCGCCACGGACGCGCCGTAGCGCAGCGCGGCGAGCAGGGCGGGGGCGGCCGCCGGCAACAGCACCTCGGTGAAGCGCCGGTGCAGTGGCGCCCCCAACGAGCGGGCCGCCCGCAGGTGGGATACCGGGACGCGGGACACCCCGTCGTGGACGTACAGCCAGACGGCGAGCAGGACGGCGTAGGCGATCAGCAGCCTCTTCGCGCTCTCGCCGATCCCGAACCAGGCCGTAGCCAACGGGACGAGCGCGATCGCCGGGATCGGCCGGAGGAAGGAGACCACCGGGGTCACGGCCGCCGACAGCCGGGGCAGGTAGCCCGTCGCGAAGCCCAGCGCGCCCCCGATCACCGCGCCGAGGGCGAAGCCCTGACCGGCCCGGGCCAGACTGGCGCTCAGGTCGGTGGCCAGCACCCCGCTGCGGGCGCTGTCGACGAGCGCCGCGACGGTCTCGACGGGGGTGGGCAGCAGCCCCGGTGCCACCGCGCCGGACCAGGCGGCCAGTGACCAGAGGGCGAGCACCGCGCCGGCCGCGCCCAGGGCGGGCCCGAGCCGGCCGAGGGCCCGGCCCACGGGTGAGGGGGTGGCTTGCACGCGAGGACTCCTTCGTTGATAAGTGAGGTCAATAATTGACCACGCTTATGAACGGGGTGTTGCAGCGGTGCGAAACCTCCCGGGGCCTCCCGGGCGAAGATCGGCGATGGGGTACGTTCACCAGCGTGTCTCGACCCGAACCCACGCCCGAAGCGATCGAGGTCGGGCGGGCGATCCGCGGCTGCCGCACCGCCCGCCGCGTCTCCATGGCCGTACTGGCCACCCGCTCGGGCCTCTCGCAACCCTTCCTCAGCCAACTGGAACGCGGACTCGCCACGCCCAGCCTCAGCTCGATCTACCGTATCGCCGAGGCCCTCGACGTGGCGCCGGGAACCTTCCTGCGCCGCCCCGACCGGCCCGGCGTCGTCAGCCACGAGAGCGATCCGCAGGTCATCCGCGTGAGCGAGGCCGCCGGGCAGATCGCCCGGGTGCTCATCCCCGGTGGGAGCAGCGGGCTGATGGAGGCCTACGAACACCACTTCGAAGCCGGCCGGGGCGAACGCGGCTGGTTCGAGCACCCCGGCGAGGACTTCCTCTACGTCCTGGAGGGGGAGATCGTCCTGGAGGTCGAGGGCGAGGAACCGCTCGTCCTGCGCGCCGGCCAGAGCGCCCACCACCGGGGCGAGATCCCGCACCGCTGCGGACTCGGCGGGCGCACGGCGCCGGCCCGTACCCTGCTCGTCATCGCGAACGGATAGGCGGGGCGGGCGCGTTCGGCCGTCCGGACGGGCGCGTGGCGCGCGCCGTCCGAACGGCCGTGGGTGGGGGCGGGGCCAGGGAGAGTGCCTGTGCCCCGGTGATCAGGACAGGCGCGTCACCCGGGCGCCGAACGACGGCCCGTCCAGCGTGCTCCCGACCGCGACCGGCACGGACTTCGCCCCATCGCCCTCGCCCACGGTGAGCACGCCGACCTCGGTACCGGCCTTCGCCTCGTGCGGAACGGCCTTGGAGCCCGGGGCGAGCGACAGCCGCAGCTCCTGCCCCGGTACACCGATGACGTTGACGTCCTTCGTGGCCACCAACGGCGTCGAACCGCCGAGGCCGTCCGACAGGTGCCCGACGAGCTCGCCCTTGCGGATGACCGTCGTGGAGTTCAGCGCGCTGCGGACCGCCTCGATGACCTTCCGGCTGTTCTCCTTCACAAGCCCCAGCGCCTTCGTGGCGTTCGGGTCCGGGCCGTCCACCCGCTGCTCCATCATCGCGCCGAGTATCAGCTGCGTCTCGCTGCCGACCGTCTTGTACGCCGCCCAGAGCAGGGTGCCGCCGGCGGGCGTGCTCGACCCGGTCTTGATGCCCTTGATGCTCAGGCCGTTGGCCAGCAGCAGGTTGTCGTTGTTGTTGTTGATCGGCTTCGGCAGGCCCTCGATGGTCGCGTTGGGCATCGCCACGACCGCGCGGAACGCCTCCTCCTTCATCACCGCCTCGCCCAGCTTGATCTGGTCGGCGGCCGTGCTGACGGTACCGGCGTCCAGCCCGCTCGGATCGGTGTACGTGGTGTCGTTCATCCCGAGTTCCTTGGCGGCCGCGTTCATCTTCGCGACGAACGCGTCCGTGGAGTCGGTCCCGGTGTCCCAACGGGCCAGCAGACGGGCGATGTTGTTGCCCGAGGGGATCATCAGCATCTTCAGCATGTCCTGCTGGCTGAAGGTCGTCCCGGCCTTCAACCCCTCGATGCGCGACTCGTCCTCGGCGGTACCGTCCGCCACCGCCGCCGCGTCGACCTCGATGCGCGGACCGGGTTCGTTCTTGCGCAGCGGATGCCCCTTGAGGATGACGTAGGCGGTCATCACCTTCGCGACGCTGGCGGTCGGCACGGGCTTCTGCTCGCCGAACGAGCCGACGTCGCCGGCGCCCGGGACCCGCACCGCAGCCTGGCCCTTGGCGGGCCAGGGGATCTGCGTGCTGCCCTCCAGGGCGTACGTGGTCGAGTTCGCGACGAGCTGCGGCGCCGGCAGGGGACGCAGCAACTGCCCCCCGACGGCGGCGGCGCCGAGCAGCAGCACGATCGGCGTCCACACCTTGACGCGGCGCGTGATCGTGCGACGCGGGGTCTCCGGCGGGGGAGCGGTGTTGGTCAGCTCGGCCAGCAGGTCGAGCGGGGGCATCGGCGCGGGGGGCGCTTGGTGCGCCGGGGATGCGACAGCGGGCCGCGCGGGCGCGGGGGCCGCCGGTGCGCGGCCCGAGCGGTGGTCCTTGAGCGCGAGGAACGTGCTGGTGCGCTCGGGGTCGTCGGCGGGTTCGGGGGCCTCGTGCGCGGGGGCGGGCGCGGGGTCGGCGGTGGCCGCGTCGGCCGCGACGGCTTCGGGGTCGGTGGCATCGGCGTCCGCGGAGGCGGGGTCCGTGCCCTTGGGGTCGGGTTCCGGCTCGGGTTTCGGGGTGCCGGAGTCGGTCCCGTCGGCCCGGGCATCGACTGCGGGGGTCGAGTCGGGGGCGTCGTTCTGGCTGCGGAGGGCCGTGCGGGGGTCGGTGGGGGCGTCGGTGTCGGCCGGGGTGCGCGATCCTGCGGCGTCGGCGTGGTCGGCATACCGCTCGGCGGCGTCGGGCTCGGTGCGGGCGCCGGCTGCGGTGGCGGAGTCGGCCGCCGGCGCCCTTTGCTTCTGCGGCAGTTCAACCGGGGGCCGCGCCTCGCCGGCTCCGTCCCGGGAGGTGTCCGCCGAGCCGCCGGACGCCTGCTCCGGGGAGTCCGCGTCCGCCGGTGCGGCGGCGTCCGGATCCGGGTCCGCGCTCGCGCTCGGGCCCGGTTCCGCGCTCGCGCTCGGGTCCGGTTCGGCAGCGGCGATGGTGCTCGGGTCGGCGTCGGCCGGCGTGCCCGCGCGCGGCTCGGCGCTGTCCGGGTGCGCACCCGCGTCCCGGTCGGCGTTGACGCCGGCAGGCGTGTCGCTCGCGTCGGCGTCGGCCTCTGCGTCGACGTCCGCGTCCGCGTTATCGCTCGCGTCGGCGTCGGCCTTGGCGATCGCGTCGGCCTCTGCCTCTGCGGCCGCACCGCGTGCGCCCGCGTCGCCGCTCGCATCGACGTCGGCCTCTGCCTCTGTGTCCGCGTCGCCACCCGCGCGGTCGTCCGCAGGGCCGCCCGCGTCGGTGGCGGTATCCGGGGGCGTGCCGGTGCCTGTGTGGTTGCTCGCGTCGTCGCTCGCGTCGGCGTCGGCGGCCTTGTCGGTGCCCGCGTCGCCGCGCGCGTCCGTGTCGGCACCCGGGTCGGGCTCGACGCTCGGGTGCGGGTCCGCACCCGCGTCCGGGTCGGCTCCTGTGTCCGCATCCGCGTGAGAGCCGGCGGTGGAGGAGTCGGTGGGCGTGTCCGCCTCGGCGTCGGCCTCCAGGGTGCTTGCCGGCGCGGCCTCGTCACCGGGGCCCGGGGTCGTGTCCTGCGCGTCGTCGGCGTCGGTCGGTTGCCCGGAAGCGTCGGCCGGGCTCGAACTCCGAGCCGGTCGCGCCGATGCCTCGGTCGGGGTCGAGGTCGGGGTCGTGGTCGGGGTCCGTGACGGGTCCCCGGCGTTGTCCTCCCGGCGTGGAGAACCCGCCCGCTCCTGCGAAGTGTTCGCCCCGTCGTCGGTGTTCTCCGCTTGGCCCGGGGTCGGGGTCCGTTCCCCGGCGTGCTCCCGCGCCGGGGTGTCCCGCGGGGTGCGGTCCGGGGCCGGAGCGGCCGTTCCGTTCCCCGACCCCGACCCCGAACCCGCCGCTCCGTCGCCGCCGGCCGCCGTCGCCTCGCCCGCCACCGATTCCGCCTTCATCTCCAGCGCCCACCTTGCTGCTCACGACCGGTCGGGCCGCTCCCGCGGCGCCGAACCGGCCGGTTCTTGCCGACACGTCGGCGCGCTCCTCCGGAGCCCGCCGCATCCCTAGATGTGCGTTCCCGCCCCCGCGTTCCCCGCGCCGGAAGCTGTGACCGTTCGGTCATACTCCGCCGCCGGGGTTTGACGATCACCGTTCCACCCTGCACTATTCCACTAACGTGTTAGTGGAATGAGGTGGAGCTGATGGAATTCCGAGTCGACCGTCGTAGCGGCGTCGCCACCTATCTGCAGCTCGTCACCCAGGTCAAGCAGGCGCTCCGCCTGGGTGTGCTCGAACCGGGTGACCGGCTGCCGACGGCCCGCGAAGTGGTCGCGGCGACCGCCATCAACCCGAACACCGTCCTCAAGGCCTACCGGGAGCTGGAGCGCGAGGGGCTCGTGGAGCCGCGCCCCGGCGCCGGAACCTTCGTACGCCGGTCCCTGTCCCACCCCGGCGCGGCGGCCGATTCGCCGCTGCGCCTGGCCCTGGCCGCCTGGATGCTCCGGGCGCGCGAGGCGGGTCTGGGTCGGGAGGACATCACGGCGCTCGTGGCGGCGGCCGTGGACGACAGCTTCAGCACCTCCGGGCCCGACGGGTCCGGTACGTCGAGAGAGGAAACGGCGTGAGCGATCCGACCCACGCGCCGGCACTACGGGCGACGAACCTCCGCAGGGAGTTCCGCGGCAGGCCGGCCCTACGCGGGTGCGACCTGGAACTGCCCCCCGGGCGCATCACCGCGCTCGTCGGCCCCAACGGCGCGGGCAAGAGCACGCTGCTCCAACTCGCCGTCGGGCTGATGCGCCCGACCGGCGGGCGCATACGTGTCTTCGACGCCGCCCCCGGCACCCGCGAGGCGCGCCGGCGCACGGCCTACCTCGCGCAGGAGAAACCGCTCCACAGCGGGTTCACCGTCGAGGAAACCCTCGGACTGGGCCGCAGGCTCAACCCCGGCCAGTGGGACCAGACCGCCGCGGAACGGCTCGTACGCCAGGGGAACGTATCCTTCGGCGCCCGGATCGGTTCCCTCTCCGGTGGCAACCGGACCCGGGTCGCCCTGGCGCTGGTGCTCGGCAAGCGGGCCGACCTGCTCCTGCTGGACGAACCGCTCGCCGACCTCGACCCGCTCGCCCGGCACGAGGTCATGTCCCTGCTGATGACGGAGGCCGCCGAACGCGGCACCGGCATCCTGATGTCCTCGCACGTCCTGGCCGAGATGGAGGACGTCTGCGACCACGTGGTCCTCCTCCAGGACGGCGCCGTCCGGCTCGCCGGGGACGTGATGGAACTCTGCGACGCGCACACCTGGCTCACCGGCCGGGCCGACCCGATGGAGCCGGACGGCTTGCCGCGCGCGTTCGACCGCGACGCCGTCGTGCACGCCGCCGCCAGTGGCCGTCAGGTCACCGCCCTCGTCCGTACGTCCCCCGGCGCCCCCTTCACACCGGGCGACCGGTGGATCGCCGAAACCCCCTCCCTGGAAACCCTGTTGCTCGCTCACCTGCGCTCACCGCGACCCACCGTCGGCGACGCCGACGCCGACGCCGACGCCGACGCCGACACCGACACCGACGCCACGACGACGGAGGTCGCCGCATGAAGGGCGCCCTCTGGCTGGCCTGGCGCCAGCAGCGGCTGTTGATCCTGGCCGCCACGGCCCTGCTCCTCGGCTGCGCGGTCTGGGTCGCGTACCAGCGCTCCGGGATGATGCAACTGATCGAGGAGTACGGGTGGGTGCCCTGCCCGGGGTGGAACGGCGGCTGCGAGGGCGTCGCCACCTACGAGATCATGAACGGCAACGTCGACGGCATCCGGATGCTCGGCACCTTGGGGTTCACGATCCCCGCCCTCATCGGCGTGTTCTGGGGCGCCCCGCTCATCGGCCGGGAGTTGGAGAGCGGCACGTTCAAGGTGGCCCTGACCCAGGGCGTCGGCCCGCGTGGTTGGTTCGCCGCCCGCTTCGGCCTCGCGGCGCTGTTCGCCCTGCTGGCCTCGGCGGTCGTCGCGGCCCTCGTCGCCTGGTGGTGGCTGCCGATCGCCAACACCCTCGAAGGCCCCTACTGGCACGACGCCGTCGTCTACAACGCGACCGGACCGGCCCCGCTCGCCACCGCCCTGTTCGCCCTCGCCGTCGGCACCCTCGCGGGGCTGCTCGTGGGCAAGGTGCTACCGGCCATGGGAGCGACCTTCGGCGTGATCGGCACGACCATGCTCGCCGTCACCTACTTCCGTACCTCCTGGATCGACCCGGAGGTCCGGATCACGCCGGGCATGACGCCCAAGCGGCTCGTCGGCAGCGCCTGGTCCACGGGCGAGTTCGGCTACCGCACGCCGGACGGCCGGGAGTTCTCCATCGGCGAATGGTGCCAGACGTCCGGGTGGGACGCCCAGCAGTGCATGGACGAGAACGGCTTCACCAGCCGCTACCACAAGGTCTATCCCAGCAGCGACTTCTGGACCTTCCAGTGGATCGACACCGCGCTCTACCTGGGCCTTGCGGCCGTCCTGATCGCCGTCACGCTGGCCGTCCTGCGCCGCCGCACCGCCTGACGGCCGCCCGCGCCGAGGCGCGGTAGGGGCTGGGCCCTCGTACCGGCCGACCCCCTGACCGCGTCGCCGACCGCCCGGCCCGAACCGCCCCATCACCTGTCCGCCGTACGGCCCGACCCGCCGCACGGCGTGCGCCGCACCACCCCGCACCTCTTCTCCGTACCCCAGGGGGGACCCCTCATGGCCACCAAGAAGAACCTCACCGCCAACCGCGCCGGCGTCGGGCACAAGGTCCGCTACGCGCTGGGCAACCCGACCCGCATCGCCCCGTACGTCCGGCGGGCCGCCCGGGACGGCTGGCTGCGCTTCAAGCACCCCGACCACGTGGGGTACTACCGCGCCGTCATGGCCTCCGACACCGGCCGCAACCCGGAGGCGGCCGTCGGCAGCCAGAGCCACGACCGGTGGCTGGCGCTCGGCAAGATGCAGTTCGACTACCTGGTGCAGCACGGCCTGACGCCCCGGCACCGGATGCTCGACATCGGCTGCGGCAACCTGCGGGCCGGTTGGCGCTTCATCGAGCACCTGGACGCGGGCCACTACTACGGCATCGACATATCGCCCGACATCCTCATCGCCGCCAAGCAGACCCTGACGGGCCGCGGACTCCAGGCCAAACTGCCGCACCTGACGATCACCCAGGACCTGACCCTGGACTTCCTTCCCGACCACCACTTCGACGTGGTGCACGCCCACAGCGTCTTCTCGCACTCGCCGCTGCACATCATCGACGAATGCCTCGCCCATGTGGGGCGCGTGCTGGCGCCCGGCGGCCGGTTCGACTTCACCTTCGACCGGACGGAGGGCGTCGAACACCAGGTCCTGCGCGAGGACTTCTACTACCGCACGCAGACCCTCGTGGACCTCGCGGCCAAGCACGGTCTGCGGGCCCGCTTCATGGAGGACTGGGAGCACCTCGGTCACGGCCAGTCCAAGATCCGCGTCACCGCCGCCTGAGCGATCCGCCCCGGGGAGCCGTCGCAACGGCTCCCCGGGGCGGACGGGGGCGAGCACGTCTGCGTGAAGTGCTCAAAAGTGCGTGGTACGAGACGACTTCGAGCAACTTCCTTCAAACGGACCCTCGGGACCGCTATGTTGCCGGGAGCATGCCAAAGCGGTGTGTCCGCGATCCGGACCGCACGAGGAGCTGCCCGATGACACCGAGCACCAGGCGCGACCGGCACGTCCCCCCACCCTCGCCCCCACCCCGGCCCCCGCGCCGGAGCGCACGCCCCCGCCGTCGGGCCCCGCTCAAGGCCCTGCTGGCCGCCGCCCTTACCGTCGCGGGACTCGCCGCCGTCGGCCCGGCGACCGCCCGCGCGGCGGGACCCGTACCGGCCCGGGCCGCGAGTGCCCCGACGGTGACGGCGGGCGACGTCACCGGGATCACCCGGGCCGGCAACGCCTTCACCATCAGCACGTCCAGCGGGGCCAAGGCCCGGGTGACGATCGCCCGCGCCGACGTCTTCCGGATCCGGATCTCGCCCGACGGCTCCTTCACCGACGACCCGGCCGGCTCCGACCTCGCGCCCACCACCGACTTCGGCCCGGTGAACGCCGACTGGACCGACGCCGGCGCCCACCACCGGATCACCACCGCGGCCGTTTCCATCCGCGTCGAGAAGTCACCCCTGCGGTTCTCGGTCCACCGCGCCGACGACTCCACCCTCATCTGGCAGGAGACCCGGCCCACCAGCTGGGGCGGCGGAAAGACCACCCAGTACCTGGCCCGGGGAGCCGACGAACAGTTCTACGGCACCGGCTTACGGCTCGGCGAATGGGCGCTGCGCGGCAAGACCGTGCCCGTCGCCGTGGACAACAAGTGGCGCGAGAACGACAACGCCAGCCCGGCCCCCTTCTACATGTCGACCAACGGCTACGGCGTCATGCGCAACACCTGGGCCCCGGGCTCGTACGCCTTCGACGCGCCCACCGCCCTCACCCATGACGAGGACCGGTTCGACGCCTGGTACTTCACCGGGGACTCCCTGAAATCCGTCCTCGACGCGTACACCGACGTCAGCGGCAAACCCTTCATGGCGCCCCTGTGGGGCTTCGAACTCGGCAACGCGGACTGCTTCAACGCCTCCAACCCCGACTACCAGGGCCGCCACGACCGCCTTCGGCACCAGAGCACCCCCGATGTCGTCGGCTACGCCACCGACGCCCGCGCCGCCGACATGCCCTCGGGTTGGTTCCTGCCCAACGACGGCTACGGGTGCGGCTACACCGCACCCCTGAAGTCCACCGTCGACGCCCTCGCGGCCAAGGGATTCCGGACGGGCCTGTGGACGTCCACGGGCCTGGGGTCCATCGCCGAAGAGGTCGGCAAGGCCGGCAGCCGCGGCGTCAAGACGGACGTCGCGTGGATCGGCGGCGGCTACAAGTACGCCTTCGACGGGGTCCGGCAGGCCGTCGAGGGCATCGAGAAGAACTCCGACGCCCGCCGCTACGTCTGGACCGTCGACGGCTGGGCGGGCACCCAGCGCAACGCCGTCGTGTGGACCGGCGACACCCACGGCACCTGGGACGACATGCGCTGGCACGTCCCCGCCCTCGCCGGAGCCGGCCTCTCCGCCCTCAACCACGCCGCCGGCGACGTCGACGGCATCTTCGGCGGCAGCCCGAAGACGTACGTCCGCGACCTCCAGTGGAAGGCCTTCACCCCGGCCTTCATGACCATGTCCGGTTGGGGCGCCACCGGCCCGTCGGCCGGCTACCAGGACAAGCAGCCCTGGCGGTTCGCCGAACCGTACCTGTCCATCAACCGCACATACCTCCAGCTGAAGATGCGGCTGATGCCCTACCTGTACACGATGAGCCGCGTCGCCCACGAGAGCGGCGTGCCCAGCACCCGCGCCCTCGTGCTGGAGCACCCCGACGACCCGGTGGCCCGCGGCAACGCCACCAGCGGCCAGTTCATGGCGGGCGACTCCTTCCTCGTCGCGCCCGTCGTCTCCGACACCTCGGTGCGCGACGGCATCTACCTGCCCGCGGGGACCTGGACGGACTACTGGAGCGGGCGGACGTACGCCGGACCGGGCTGGTCGAACGGCTACCGGGCGCCCCTCGACACCCTCCCGCTGTTCGTGAAGGGCGGCGCGATCGTCCCGATGTGGCCGCAGATGAACCACACCGGCGAGAAGCCCGTCTCCACCCTCACCTACGACATCCACCCGCGCGGGGCCTCCACCTTCACCCTCTACGAGGACGACGGCCTGACCCGGGCCCACGAGTCGGGCGCCTTCGCCCGCCAGCGCGTGGACGTCACCGCCCCCACGACCGGAACCGGCTCGGTCACCGTCGCCGTCGGCGCCCCCACCGGCCACTACACCGGCAAACCCGCCTCGCGCGGCTACGAGTTCAGCCTGCACGTGGCCTCCGCACCCACCGCCCTCACCCTGGACGGCGCCCCCCTTGCCCGCCTCGCCGACCGGAGCGCCTACGACGCGGCCACGACGGGCTGGTACTTCGACCCGGCCGACCGCGCCGGCATCCTGTGGGTCAAGTCCGGTGTGAGGTCGGGGGCGTTCACCGTCACCGCCGCCGGGGTGGCCGTCCCGGCGGCCGATCCGGTGCCGGCCGGCTCGCCGCCCCTGGACCCGTCGCGGTGGAGCCTGGTCTCCGCCGACAGCCAGGAGGCCGCCGCGGAGAACGGGGCCGCGCGCAACGCCTTCGACGGCAACCCCGCCACCCATTGGCACACGGCGTGGTCCACCGGCGCGCCGGCCGCGCTGCCGCACGAGATCGTCCTCGACCTCGGAGCCCGCCACACCGTCGACGGGCTCGGCGTGCTGCCCCGCCAGGACGGCGGCGTCAACGGCCGGATCGGCGGTTACGAGGTGTACGTATCGGACTCCACCGCCGACTGGGGCATCCCGGCGGCCACCGGGGCCCTCGCCGACGTCGCGGGCCCGCAGAGCGTCTCCCTCGCCCCCCGGACCGGCCGCTACGTCAGGCTCCGGGCCCTCACCGAAGCCGGCGGCCGCGGACCCTGGATCAGCCTGGCCGAACTCACCCTGACCGGTCGGCCGGCACCGCTCCCGGCCGACGTCACCCTCGTCAACGCCGCCTCGTCGCGCTGCGCGGACCTCCCGCACAGCGCCACCACCCCCGGCACCGAGCCCACCCTGTACTCCTGCCACGGCGGCCCGAACCAGCGCTGGACGTCACATCCCGACGGCCGCCTCACCGGCCTCGCCGGGGTCTGCCTCGATGGCGCCGACCCGGCGAAGGTCACCGTACGGGGCTGCGACGGCAGTCCCGGCCAGCACTGGCGGACCGCCCCGGACGGCAGTCTGCGCACCGCCGACCAGTGCCTCACCCCGGCCGGGTCCGGCACCGCCAACGGCACCCGGCTCACCCGCACCACCTGCACCGGCACCCCCTCCCAGCGCTGGACGCTCACCCCCTGAACCGTCACCCGGCCGGGGGCGACCCGGCGCTCCATCGGGTCACCAACTCACCGCACTGAAAAGCGAGGTTGACATTCACCCCTGCCCTGTACCACCCTTTCACTACTTCATTAGTGAAAGGGTGGTGCGAGGGCGTGCTGGAGTACCGCATCGACCGGCGCAGCGGCATGGCCACCTACCTCCAGATCGTCCAGCAGACCAAACAGGCCCTGCGGCTCGGCCTGTTGGAACCCGGCGATCAACTGCCCACCGCGCGCGAGGTCGTGGAGGCGACCGCCATCAACCCGAACACGGTCCTCAAGGCCTACCGGGAGTTGGAGCGCGAAGGCCTCGTCGAAGCGCGACGCGGCATGGGCACCTTCGTCCGCCGGACCCTGGGCGCCGCGCCCGCCGGTTCGCCCCTGTGGGAGGAACTGGCCGACTGGGCGCGACGCGCCGGCGAGGCCGGCCTCGCGCGGGACGACGTGGCCGCCCTCTTCACCGCGGCACTCGACGAACACTTCGAGCTCGACGAACACTTCAAGGGGGACGACGCGTGAACGACATGGCGATCGAGGCGGAAGGCCTCGGTCTGCGCTACGGACGGAAGGGGGCCTGGGCCCTGCGCGACTGCTCCTTCCGGCTCCCCGCGGGCCGGGTCTGCGCGCTCGTGGGCCCCAACGGCGCGGGCAAGTCCTCCCTCCTCACGCTCGCGGCGGGCCTGGAACGCCCGACCGAGGGCTCCCTCACCGTCGCCGCCTCCCGCGAGACGCTGGCGTACGTGGCCCAGGACAAGCCCCTGTACCCGCAGCTCACCATCGGCGAGACCCTGCGCATGGGCCACGAACTCAACCCCGACCGCTGGGACGCCGCGAAGGCGGCACGCATCGTCGAAGCGGGCGGACTCCGCGAGGACGCCCGCATACGAACGCTCTCCGGAGGTCAGCGCACCCGCGTCGCCCTCGCGCTCGCCCTGGCCAAGCGGCCCGCGCTGCTCCTGCTGGACGAACCGATGGCCGACCTCGATCCCCTCGCCCGGCAGCAACTCATGGGCCTGCTCATGGGCGACGCCGCCGAGAACGGCACCTCCGTGGTGATGTCCTCGCACATCCTCACCGAGCTCGAAGGGGCCTGTGACCAGCTGCTCCTCGTCGACGGCGGCCGGATCCGCCTCTCCGGTCCCATCGAGGACGTCATCACGGCCCACAGCCTGCTCACCGGCCCCGCCGCGGCCGCCGGCGAACTCGCCGCGCACACCGTCGTCGAATCCCGCACCACCGGCCGACAGCTGATCAGCCTCGTACGGCCGGTCGGCCCGGTCGACACCGGCACCTGGCACGCGGCGCACCCGACCCTGGAGGAACTCCTGCTCGCGCATCTCCGCGCCCCCGACGCCCCGCCCCTGGTGCTCCAGCCCTCCGGCGCCGAGGCGGTGCGGGGATGAGCGCGCTGACCCTGAAGGGCCCCCACTGGGTCACGGTCCGCCAACACCGGCGCGCCCTGTGGGCCCTGCCGGCCGCCGTCGCCGCGAGCCTCGTCGTCGCCGTCGCCCTGCGCGTGCTGTCCTCGCCGCGGGGCACCCTGGATCCGAACATCTGGTACGACCTGCGGCCCAGCGCCTTGGAAGGCGCCGGGCGCGGCATGCTGCTCCTGCCGGTGCTGATCGCCGCGTTCGTGGCCGGCCCGATGCTGGCCCGGGAGATGGAGAGCGGAACGTACCGGCTCGCCCTGACCCAGTCGACGACGCCGAAGGCCTGGCTCGCCTCCAAGGTCGTGGTCGCCGCGGTGCTGTCAGCCGCCTGTGCGGCCGCCATGATCGGGGTGTACCGCTTCGGTTGGGCTCCGGTGGCCGGCAATTATCAGCTCTCCTGGGCCGACCGGGGCACCTACGAAGCGACCGGACCGGTCGTCGTCGCCTACTGCCTGCTCGGCGTGGGCGTCGGAGCCGTCGTCGGGCAGTGGATCCGACGCACCCTGCCCGCCCTGCTCGTCGCCGGCGCCGTCACGGGCCTGGTGGTCGTGGTGTTCGGGTTCCTGCGCTGGTCCGTCCTCCCCCCGGTGACCATCACCACCCCGCTCGCCGAACGGCCGGAAATGGGAATGCCCCGATCCGCATTCCTGATGGAATCCGGCCTCCTCAAGGCCACCGGCGAGCGCATGCCCGGTTGGGGCTGCCACAGTTCGTCCGGCGACCTCGCGTCCTGCGCCGCGGACCTCCAGGTCACCGGCCGGTACGTCGACTACCACCCGTACGCGCACTACTGGCAGACCCAACTCATCGAAACCGCCGCCGTCCTGGCCCTGACGGCCCTCGCCCTCCACGCCGCCTTCCGCATCCTGCGCTCCCGTCGGGGCTGACGCCGGCGCGGGCCGTACGCGTCGAGCCGCCGCGGCGGCCGGCCGCGTACGGCCCGTCAATCCGTTGGCGACCGTCCCGCCGCATGGGTGATCATGCACGCCATGACCACAGAATCGACCCACGCATCGGCTTCGGGGACCTGGAAGCTCGGCGACCTGGAGATCAACCGCATCGGCTTCGGCGCGATGCGCCTCCCGCAGAACGGCGCCGCGCTGCGCGCCGACGCGGTATCGGGGGACCGCGACCGGGCGATCGGCGTCCTGCGCAAGGCGATCGACCTCGGCGTCAACCACATCGACACCGCCACGTTCTACTTCTCCCCGCTGCGCTCCGCCAACGAACTGATCAACAGCGCCCTGGGCGGCCCCTACCCGGACGACCTGGTCATCGCCACCAAGGTCGGACCCGGCCGCGACCAGTCCGGCGCGTGGACCGCCCACGCCGGCCCCGCGCAACTGCGGGGCCAGGTCGAGGAGAACCTGCGCCAGCTCGGCCGGGACCACCTCGACGTGGTCAACCTGCGCATCCTCGGCACCGACTCCGTCGCCGAACGCTTCGGTGCCCTCGCCGACCTCCGACAGGCCGGACTCATCCGGCACCTCGGCGTCTCCAACGTCACTCCCGAGCAGCTCGCCGAAGCCCGGGCCATCGCCCCGGTGGTCTGCGTGCAGAACCCGTACGGCATAGGGATGCGGCCCGACCAGGACGAGTTCGTACGCTCCTGCGGCGAGCAGGGCATCGCGTTCGTCCCGTTCTACTCGATCGCCACCACCGGACGCGAGGGCGGCGCGAGCGGCGCCGAGAGCGAGGAGGTGCTCACCGTCGCGAGGGCGCACGGCGCGAGCGCGGCCCAGGTCCGCCTGGCCTGGACCCTGCACCGCGGCCCGCACGTGCTGGCCATCCCCGGCACCGGCAACCCCGACCACCTCGTCGCCAACGTCGCGGCGGGCGCCCTGCGCCTGACCGGGTCCGAACTGGCCCTGTTGGAAGGCCTCCACCGGCGCGAGGCCTGATCAACCCGGCCCCGGGGCGCGGGGTGTCGGTGGTCCGTGGTGGGATGAGCGGGCTCTATTGTCGTGAACCTGCTGGGAGATCACCCTCATGCCCGTGTACCCGTCGCTGACCCACGCCTTGGCCGAGGCCCTGGTCGACGTAATCCGTTTCGTCGAGGACAGCGAGGAGGAGCCCATGGACGCGGACGACGCCGTCAAGGTCCTGGAGGGGGTCGCCCACCTCGTGGGCGAGCTGTCGGCCGACCAGCGCGGCGAACTGGCGGACATGCTGGGGACGATGGCCGAGGCCGAGGTCGACCCGGACCGCCGCGAGTTCCTGGAGGAGTTCCCCGAGGGCTTCGGACTCCTCGACGACTGACCCCTGACGCCGACGGGCCGGCACGGGCCGGGTTCCGGCCGGTCCGGCCCGGGAGGCGCACGTCGCCCGGCCGGGCCTGCGGCACAATCGGCGGATGAGCGAAGAAGCCCCCAACGACCCTTACCTCTGGCTGGAGGACGTGACCGGCGAAGCGGCCCTCGACTGGGTCCGGGACCGCAACGCCGAAACCGTGGCCGCGCTGACCGCCTCTCCCGGCTTCAAACCGCTGGAGCAGGACGTGCGCGAGGTCCTCGACGACGACGGCCGGATCCCGTACCCGGTCCGCCGCGGCCGGCACCTCTACAACTTCTGGCAGGACGCCGACCACGTCCGCGGGATCTGGCGGCGCACCACCCTGGAGGAGTACCGCACCGAGCACCCGGCCTGGGAAACCGTCCTCGACCTCGACGCGCTCGCCGACGCGGAGGGCGAGAAGTGGTCCTGGGCGGGCAGCCGCGTCCTGGCCCCCGACCACCGGCACGCGCTGCTGCTCCTCTCGCGCGACGGGGCCGACGCCAGTGTGGTGCGCGAATTCGACCTGGAGACGAAGGAGTTCGTCGAAGGCGGCTTCGAGGTCGCGGAGGCCAAGACCCGCATCGGCTGGATCGACCACGACCACGTCTGGATCGGCACCGACTTCGGCCCCGGCTCGATGTCCCCGTCCGGCTACCCGCTCCAGGCCCGCCGCTGGCGCCGCGGCACCCCCCTCGACCGGGCCGAGACCGTCTGGACGGGCGAGCCCACGGACCTCTCCGCGAGCGGCTGGCACGACGACACCCCCGGATTCGAAAGGGACTTCGTCCACCGGCAGATCGACTTCTGGAACCAGCAACTGTTCCTCCTGCCGCAGGACGGCGACGCCCCACCGCTGCGGATCGACGTACCCGACGACGCGCACGCCTCCGTCCACCGCCGGTGGCTCCTGGTCACCACCCGCTCGCCGTGGCTCGGCCACGCACCCGGCAGCCTCCTGGCGTTCGACTTCGACGCCTACCTGGCCGGCGCGCGCGAGCCCGCCGTCCTGTTCACCCCCGACGAACGCACCGCCCTCGCCGACTTCAGCTGGACCCGCAACCACCTCATCCTCAGCATCCGCGCCGACGTCTGCTCCCGCATGGAGCTGCTCACCCCCGGCCCGGACGGCTGGCGGCGCCGCCCCCTCGCCGGGGTGCCCCCGCTGTCCACGGCGTCCGTCGTGTGCACCGACCCCGACGTCGGCGACGAATACTTCCTGAACGTCTCCGGCCACCTCCAGCCCTCCACCCTCCACCGCGGCACCGCGGGCGCCGACGACGGCGGCGAGAGCGTCAAGCGGGGCCCGGCCCTCTTCGACACCACCGGCCTCACCGTCCACCAGTACTTCGCCACGTCCGCGGACGGCACCCGGGTCCCCTACTTCGTCATCGGCCCCGAGGACCGCCCCGGCCCCGGACCCACCCTCCTCTACGGGTACGGCGGCTTCGAGATCTCCCTCGCCCCGCACTACAGCGCCGTCACCGGCCGGACCTGGCTCACGCGCGGCGGCACGTACGTCGTCGCCGGCATCCGCGGCGGCGGCGAGTACGGCCCGGCCTGGCACCAGGCCGCCCTCGGCGCCCACCGCGTCCGCGCCTTCGAGGACTTCGCCGCCGTCGCCCGCGACCTCACCGCCCGCGGCATCACCACCCCCGCCCAACTGGGCATCGAGGGCGGCAGCAACGGCGGCCTGCTGATGGGCGCCGTCCTCACCCGTGACCCCGAGCTGTTCGGCGCCGTCGTCGCCCACGTACCGCTCCTGGACATGCTCCGCTTCCACAAGCTCCTCGCCGGGGCCAGCTGGGTCGCCGAGTACGGGGACCCCGACGACCCCGCCGACCGGCCCCACCTGGAGCGGATCTCCCCGTACCACCGGATCCGCGCCGAGGGCCCCCCGTACCCTCCGCTGCTGCTGCTCACCTCCACCCGCGACGACCGCGTGCACCCCGGGCACGCCCGGAAGATGGCCGCCCGACTGCGGGAACACGGCCACCCCGTGCTCTTCCACGAACACCTCGGCGGCGGCCACGCGGGCGCCACCGACCACGCGCAGACGGCCTTCAACGAAGCCCTCGTGCACACCTTCCTGTGGGAGCGGCTCACCCCCGGGCACTGACACCCCGGCGCGCTGCCCGGCCCGTCCGCCGCCGCGGCTGGTGGAATGGGCGGGTCGGCGGCCCGCACGGGGCCGCCCCACGGGCGGAGGCACTGTGTCGGAACACGACGGCGCGCACCCCCACCCCGACTCCCGGCCGTCCCCCGACCGCGGGCCGCACGTCCCACCTACCGTCACCGAGACCCTCGACGCGATCGGCACGACCGACGACGAACGCACCACCTGCCGCGAACTGGCCGCGTACGTCTTGCGCACCCTGGGCGACGCCGCCGCCGTCGACCTGACCGTCGACGGCGTCACCGAACGCGTCGCCGTCGCCGGGGCCGCCCACCTGCTGCGCGCCCCCCTGCGCGCCGTGCGGCCCGCGGTCCGGGCCATCGACGGCGGACACCCGATGCGCAGCTGGACCCAGCGCCCGGGCCGCGCCCCGGTGCACGGCCTGTCCGTCGCGCTCGCCCGGCAGGGCGCCTCGTACGGGACCCTGCTGGCCGTCCGTTCCGGAACCGGCTTCACCGACGCCGAAGCGGCGGTCCTGCACTTCGCCGCCCGGGTCGCCGCCGTCCACGTACGCCACGCCCGGCGGCTCGCCGCCACCGAGAGCGTCGCGCTGAACCTCCAGCGGGCCCTCGTCGCAGACCCGGGCAGGCCGCACCCCAACCTCCTCGTCGCGGGCCGCTACCTGCCCGTCGGGACGAGCGCCCTCGTCGGCGGCGACTGGTTCGAGACCGTACGGCTGCACTTCGGCCGGACCCTGCTCGTCGTCGGCGACGTCATGGGGCACGGCCTAGACGCCGCCGTGGACATGAACGCCTACCGCTCCACCCTGCGCGAGGTCGCCTCCACCGACCTGCCCCCGCACCGGGTGCTGCGCCAGCTCGACTCCCTCGTCGCCGAGGACGCGGCCCGCCGACCGGCGACCTGCCTCCTCGTACGGGTCGACCCGGCGCGCGGCACTGCCGTGTACGCCAGTGCCGGTCACCTGCCGCCCGCGCTGTTCGGGGCCGACGGGGTCGGCCGGCTGGTCGACGTCCCGGTGGGACCGCCACTGGGCACCGGCCTCGGGGGCTACGAGTCCGTGGCCCATCCGCTCGGCGAGGACGACACCCTGCTGCTGTACACGGACGGGCTCGTCGAGCGGCGCGGGGAGGACATCGACACCTCCCTGGACCGCCTCACGGCCCTGCGGATCCCGGCCGGCGGGGGAGTGGCCGAGGTCGCCGACGCCGTCGTGATCGGCCTGGACGCACGGCACGCGGAGGACGACGTCGCCGTCCTCGCCGCCCGCGTCAGGGCCCGCGCCCCGCACGGCTGACCGGTGCCGACCGGTCCACGGGCAGGCCTACGGCAAGGCGCGGGCGATGAGGAGGGCCACGTCGTCGTGCGTGTCGGGGCGGCGCAGGGCCGACAGCAACAGGTCACAGGTGTCCTCCAGCGGGCGGTGCGGTCCCGCCAGCAGGTCGGTCAGGGTGAGCAGCCGGGTGTCGATGTCCTGGTCACGGGTCTCGACCAGGCCGTCCGTGTAGAGGACCAGCTCGTCACCGGGACCGAGGGTCACGCTCGTGGTGTGGAAGGGCACCCCGCCCACGCCCAGCGGCACCGCCGTCCTCAGCCGCAACAGCCGCGGATGACGGCCGGGGCGCAGGTGCACGGGCGGCAGGTGCCCGGCCGTCGAGATGTGGCACAGCCGGGTGTGCGGATCGTAGACCCCGTACACGCAGGTGGCCATGGCCTCGCCGAGGTCGGCGGTCGCCGCGTCGAGGTGGGTGAGGACCGTCGCGGGCTCCAGCCCGAGGCGGGCCAGCGCCCGCGCGGTGGCCCGCAGCTGCCCCATGGTGGCGGCGGCGTTGATGCCGCTGCCCATCACGTCGCCGACGACCAGCGCGGTCCGGTCCCCGGGGAGCGGGACGACGTCGAACCAGTCGCCGCCGGTCTCGTCGGCGGCCCCGGCCGGCTGGTAGCGGTAGGCGATCTCCAACCCCGGGGCGGTGCGGGGGTCCTGCGGCAGGAGGTGGCGCTGGAGGGCGAGGGCGGTGTGCCGCTCGCGCTGGTACCAGCGGGCGTTGTCGATGGACACGGCCGCGTGCGCGGCCAGCTCGGAGGCGAGCAGGACGTCGTCCTGCCCGAAGGGCGCGGAGTTGCGGGTCCGTTTGAGGTCGAGGGCGCCGAGGACCTGCCCGCGGGCGATCAGCGGGACCGCCAGGTAGGAGTGCAGCCCGGCCGCGCCCAGCATCCGGGCCGCCTCCTCGTTCCGGGCGATGCGCGGCAGGTCCGCGGGGAGCACCCGCGGTACGAGGACCGGCCGGCCCGTACGGACGCAGCGCGTCACCAGCCGGCCCGGACCGTACAGCGTCACCTCCCCGACGGGGTCCGCGGCGTCCTCGGCCGCATTGCGGTAGCCCGACTTCAGCGCCAGCGCACGGAACCGCACGGAGCCGTCCCGCGACGCCTCACCGGGCCGGGTACCGGTCAGGATGGTGTCGAGCACGTCGACGGCGGCGATGTCGGCGACCTCCGGGACGACGACGTCGGCCAGTTCCCGGGCGGTGATGTCGAGGTCGAGGGTGGTGCCGATGCGGACGGAGGCGTCCGCGATCAGGGACAGCCGGCGCCGGGCGTGCGCGGCGGACACGGCCGTGCGGTGCTGTTCGGTGACGTCCACGACGGACACGGCGACCCCGATGGTCCGGGAGGCCTGGTCGTCGAGCCGGTAGATCGACACCAGCCAGGCGTGCTCATCGCCCCTGTCGCCCGGGATCCGGCCGGTGGTGAACTCGTCGAGCATCGGTACGCCGGTCTCCATGACGCGGCGCATCCGCGCCTCGATGGCGGACGAGCCGAGGAAGGGCAGCACCTCCCCGATCCGCCGACCCAGGTGCTGGTCCGCGGGGACCCCGTTGATCCGCTCCAGGGCGGGGTTGATCAGGACGTACCGCAGGTTCGTGTCGAGGACGGCCAGGCCGATGGGGGACTGGTCGACCAGGCGCAGCGACAGGGCCAGGTCCCGCTCGACGCGCCGCAGGGTGGCCTGCTCGGACGCCAGACCGAGTGCGTACCGCCGACCGCTCTCGGCCTCCAGCCGCATGTTGCGGAACTCCACGATGACGGTCCGGCCGTCCCGGTGCCGGGTGGGGAACGATCCGGCCCAAGCGCCCTCACCGGTCATGACGTGGGCGAACAGGGTGAGCACTTCGTCGCGGTGGCCCTCCTCCACCAGCAGCTGCGCCGCGTACTGGCCCAAGGCCTCCTC
Source organism: Streptomyces sp. NPDC029836 (assembly GCF_055574495.1). NCBI lineage: Bacteria > Bacillati > Actinomycetota > Actinomycetes > Kitasatosporales > Streptomycetaceae > Streptomyces > Streptomyces sp. NPDC029836. The sequence continues at coordinate 613,033 of NZ_JBVHZI010000003.1, forward strand.
GGCGGTGTACCCGAAGAGGGTCTGGGCCTGCGGGCTCCACAGCCTGATCCGGCCCCGGTCGTCCAGGACGATGGAGGCCACGCCGAGGACGTCGAGCAACCCTCCTGCTGTCGCCGCCCCCACCAGGGGACCGGCGGCATGCTGAGGGGAGTCCTCCTCGGCCATGACCGGCCTCCTCGTCCAGGGCGCGTGCTTCCATGCTGCGGCCCCGTGCGCCGACCTGCGAGCCCGGTGTGGCGGGCGGGGGGCCGCGGGGGGCGGTACGGGCCCGTCGCCGGGCCCGGTTCCGGGCGGGGGCGGTCCTGCTCGGAACCGGGAACGATCGGCCGTTCAGCGGTCAGCGGAACAGCATGGAGGCGCCGCCGGCCGGGGTGGCGACGGAACCCGGGCACAGGAAGCTGCCCGAGGCCTTGGTGGCGGTGAAGGGCTGGTTCACGTACGTGCGGGTGGCGCCGTCGCGGTCCCAGACGATGTTCGACGCCTTGTAGCGACAGGTGATGAAGCTCGCCTGCCCGGTGATGTCGATGAGGTCGGCCCGGGCGGTGGCGGCCGCGTCGTCGAAGGTGAACGCCGGGTTGTTGTTGAGGGTGGCCTTGATGCCGCCGTCGCAGGCGAGGTTGCCGCCCGGCTTGTTGATGGTGGCCCGGTCGACCGTCAGGGCGGCGGGCGGTTCGGCGCTGGTGCTCGCGTTGGTCCAGGTGCAGGTGTTGCCCGCTACGACGATGACGCCGTCGACCTTGCGGTCGGCGGCGCCACCGGACGCTGCGGCGGTCGTGGCGGCGCCGACCGTGGCCGCGACGGCCACCATCGTCACGGCGAATTTCACGAGGTGCTTCATGTCGCTCCTCCTTGACACGTCCTTGTGGGGGTGTGGCGCGAGGGCGGTGCGGAGTGCGGAGCGCGCACTGCGGTGCACTGCGGTGCGTGCGCCAGGGAGATTCCCACAGGGGTCTTGAGATGTCATGAGCACAACATGAATTGGCCGGAATTCGGCCGCCGGCGCGGGTGGCGGGGGAGTACCGCTCCGGAGACCCACGCGGCGACGGTCAGGGCAGGTCGGACGGGACCGGATCGGCCTCGGCCTCGTAGACGTGCGGCCCGTCGCCCTGCCACTCCAGCAGGGTGGAGTCCCCGCCCAGCACGAGGTCGTCCGGGTCGGGCACCGCCGCGCGGCGCAGGAACTCGATCACGTCGCGGTCCTCGTGCGCGACACCGAGGGCCGCCTCGCCCCCCGGGGTGCGCAGGGTCACCCGCCGACCCCCGGACGGCGAGATGCGGTGTACGACGATCGGTGCGTGCTCCATCCCCCCACCCTCCCGCCCCACCCGCACCCCCGCATCCGGACACCCCCCGGCCCCCGGCGGGTACCTGCGGATCCCGCGTCGCCGGAGTCCGGTCGCCCCAGGCCGGCTCGGGCCGTGGCGCGGATCCGCTTCGTGCGGCCGTGCTCGTCCAGGAGCGCGAGGGCGTCCGGGTTCGCCGCGCCGACGGCCGCCCGCCGGCGACCTCGGGCGGTCCCGGCCCGTGCGATCGCCGTTCCGTGGGACGTCACCACGGGCCGTCGCCGGTCGGGTGGAGGAAGGCCGCGGCGATCTCGCGCACGCGGTCCCACGTGATGCCCGTCCGTTGCTCGACGGCGAGGGGATGGTCGGTGAGCTCCAGTTCGACGGAGGGGCGTTCGCCGACCGGTCGGGTGTGGACACGGGTCTTCAGGTTGAGGGTGGTGCGCGGGTAGAGCCGCAGGTCGGTGGTGAGCCAGCCGAAGTACGGACTCTCGGACTCCCGGCCCTGCGTGTTCCACAGGTCCGCCGTGCGGGAGAAGTTCTCCGGGCTGAGGGAGACCCAGACGCCCCAGGAGAACACCTCGGTGCTGCCGATGACCGGTATCTCGATCATGCCCTTGACGAAATAGTGCTGTGCGTTGATCACGCACTGCTCCGAGGAGAGCAGGCAGCCCTCCGCGTCGGCCAACGCCGCGTCCCATCCGGCCGGAGCCTGCGCCGTGTAGTTCATCGGCACCTCCGCATGGTGCGCGCCGCAACGGACGCAGGAGAATCCGAGATCATCACTCATGCCACCGAGCCTAGTGCTGTGGCCGGAAGGGTTTGCCGGGTCGCGGTGTTCGGTGCGGTGCATCGCGAGGCGGAGGGTCGTGGTTCGTACTGGACGTACTTCCGTGGTCCGACAACGCGGCGAGGTGCCGTGCCGGGCGCCGCGACCCGGTGGACCTTTCCGGTCACAGCACCAGTGACCACCCCCACCACCCGGGGAGGCACCTGCCGGGTCCGAAGAACCTGCGCCGGTGGGCGGCGGGGTCGGGGCGTGGGGGTGGAGGGCGTGGCAGGGTGGGGGGATGTGCGGTCGATACGTAGCCACCCGGGGGCCCGAGGACCTGAGCGGGCTGTTCGGGGTCACCCGGTGGGAGGGCGACTCCGAGGTTCCGCCCAGCTGGAACGTCGCTCCGACCGACCCGGTGTGGGCGGTGCTGGAGCGAGCGGACCGAGAGAGCGGCGTGTGGGAGCGGCAGCTGCGCCCGCTGCGGTGGGGGTTGGTGCCGTCCTGGTCGAAGGCCCCGAACAGCGGGGCCAAGATGATCAACGCCAGGGTCGAGACGGTCGAGGAGAAGCCCGCCTACCGGCGTGCGTTCGCCAAGCGCCGCTGCCTGTTGCCCGCCGACGGCTTCTACGAATGGCAGCCCGTGGCGGCCACCGAGCACGCGAAGGCGTACAAGCAGCCGTACTTCATCCGTCCCGAGGACGGCGGGATCATGGCGATGGCAGGCCTGTACGAGTTCTGGCGCGATCCCTCCGTGGCCGACGCGGACGACCCGGCCGCCTGGTGGGCGACCTGCACCGTCATCACCACCGAGGCCACCGACGCCGCCGGCCGCGTCCACCCCCGGATGCCGCTCGCCCTCGCGCCGGCCGACTACGACACCTGGCTCGATCCCGGCCACCAGGACCCGCACGCCCTGCGCGCCCTCCTCGCGGCCCCCTCCGGCGGCCGGCTGGACGTCCGTGCCGTGTCCACCGCCGTGAACAACGTCCGCAACAACGGCCCCGAGCTGCTGGCCGACGCGTAGAGCGGCCCGCCTTGCCCGCAAGCCCGCCCCGGAGGCCCTCGTCGCGGCTCAGCGGCAGCACAGCACCGGTACCCGCTGGACCAGGTTGTTGCCGAAACCCCCGAGGTTCCAGGGCTGTTCCAAGGGTTGGGCGCGGCCCTCGGCGTCGGTGGCGCGGGCCGCGAGGGTGTGGGTGCCGGGAGTGGTCGTCCAGTCGCAGCGCCACGCCTGCCAGGCCCACCCGCCTGGCTCCCGGGCCGCCAGCCGGGCCCGTACCCAGGACGTGCCCCCGTCCGTACTCACCTCGACCCGTACGACGGGCCCGCCGCCCGACCAGGCACGCCCCTCCAACCGCACCGGGCCCGGCCGTACGACGCGGGCCCGCGACATGAAGTCGGGGAAGCCCGGCGGAACCATCAGGGCCCTCGGCAGGATCCGGGTGACGGGAACCCCGGGGTCGTCGGGGAGGTCGGTTGCCTGCCGGTACCGGTAGGCGACGCTCTGCTGGAAGCCGGTGAACGGAACGTCGGTCAGGGTGATGTCCCGCAGCCACTTCACGTGCGCCATGCCGTACCAGCCCGGTACGACCAGCCGCAGCGGGTACCCGTGCTGCGGCGGCAGGGGCACCCCGTTCATCGTGTGGGCGATCAGCACCGGCGGGTCCTCGCCGGTGGCCACCCCCAGCGGCAGACTGCGCCGGTAGTCCTGCTCCACGCCCCGCTCGACCCCGTGATCGGCGCCCGTGAAGACGGCTTCGACCGCTCCCGGCAGCGCCCCGGCCTCCGCGAGGACCGTCCGCAGCGGGACGCCCGTCCAGTCCGCCGTGCCCACCGCCTCGACCAGCCACGGCTGGCTCACGGGCCGGGGCGACAGCCGGGCCCTACCGTTGCCCGCGCACTCCATCGTCACCCGGTGGGTGACGGCGGGCAGGGCGCGCAGCGCCGACAGGTCCAGCTCCAGGGGTCTGCGCACGAGCCCGCCGACGGACAGCCGCCAGCCGGCGTCGTCCGCCAGGGGTATGTCGTAGTGCACGAGCACGTAGTGCAGCCCGGCCGGGGTGACCTCGTAGCGCAGGGCCTCCAGCGGGAGCCCGTGGTTGCGGGCGGCGAGGGCGAGCTCCTGCCCGCTGATGCCCTCCCCGTCGTCCGCGATCCGCCCCGGGGTGCTGACATCGCTGAGGGAGCCCTCCATCACCCCATCGTCGCGCGCGCGAAGGGGTTCGGCACGTCGTCGCCGACGCCCTGCGGGGTCGGTTCGACGGCGCTCCGGTGAGGGGAGCCGCACGACGGGGCTTCGCCGACGCGGTCCGGGTCCGGGCGGTGGTGCGTGCCGGAACCCTCCACGAGCGCGCCGAACCGGAGGCGCCCCCGACCGGCCGGCGAGCCGCCGGTCCGGCGGCCCCGCCCGAGGACGGTTGGCGGGCGGTGCGGGACCGGATGCGCCGCGACGGCTTCCGCTCCTCGCACGAACCCTTCCCGTGAGCCCGACCTGAGGGCGCCCGCCGGCGGCCCGCGCGGCACCGGCCGTCGCCCCTGTGGGCCCCGTCCGCCCTGGGCCGAAAGCTTGGTCGTTCGTGTCGGTGCCGGGGCGGGCGCACACCGTCCGGCACCGTGGGCGCGGTGGGCGGCCGTCCGCGTGCGACGGTCCCGGAACGCTGCGAGGGGTTCGCATGGCCGAGTACGACGACACCTCCCTGACCCGCCGGCGCGCCGTGCTGCTGGCGGCGGGAACGGCCGGGGCGGCCGCACTGACCGTCGCCTGTTCGAGCGCGACCGGGGACCGCGGGTCCCCGGCGCGGCGGACGCCGGCCGACCCCGCGGCGCTGCCCTCGGCCGGCTCCACCGCCCCCGGCTGCGTGCTCACGGCCGAAGCCGGTGAAGGCCCGTACTACCTGGACCTCGACAAGGTCCGCTCCGACGTCACCGAGGGCCGGGGCGGCGTACCCGTGCGGCTCGATCTGACGGTGGTCCGGATGTCGGCGGGCTGCCGGCCCCTCGCGGACGCCGCCGTCGACATCTGGCAGGCCGACTCCTCGGGCACCTACTCGACCGGCAAGGCCACCTTCCTGCGCGGGACGCAGATCACCGACGCCGGCGGCCGCGCCGTGTTCCGTACCATCGTGCCCGGCTGGTACGCGGGCCTGGCCCCGCACATCCACTTCAAGGTGCGTCCCGACGCGGGCGCCGGGACCACCTCGCAGTTCTTCTTCCCCGAGGACCTCCTCCTGCGGGCGTACGCCCTCGCCCCCTACGACCGCCGGCGGGCCCCGAAGCACCCCAACGAGCGCGACGACCGCTACCGGGCCGCCGGTGCCGACATGACGTTGAAGCCCGTCGCCGACGGCAGGGGCTACCGCGCCTCCTACACCGTCGGCATCGCCTGAACCCTCGCCGGTGGCACCGGAGTCAGGCGCCCCGTGCGGTGCAGCGCGTACACCGCCGCGGTGCAGCCCAGGCCGAGGGCGCAGAGCGCGAGCCAGGGCAGCGCCGACAGGCCCGCGGCCCGCGCGGTGTCCAGCGCGGCCCCGGTGAGCAGGTTGCCGAGGGCGATGCCGAGGCCGCAGACGGTGTTGTAGAACCCGTAGTGCGTCGCGACGAGACGGTCCCCGCAGAGCCGGACGATGGTGTCCATCTCGAAGGGGTAGGCGATCATCGTGCCCAGCGCCAGCATCAGCGCCGACACCGCCGGCGGCCCCGCGGCCAGCACCTTCGCCCCCGCTCCGGCCGGTTCCACGGTCACCAGCGAGGCGGCCAGCAGCGGCAGGAACGCCGCGCCCATGACGAGCAGCCCCCAGGTGAGGGCGCGGCCCGGCTCCATCCGGGCCCTGCACCACGCGGTGACCCGGGTCTGGAGGAGGATCGTGCTCAGCCCCGACACGGCGAACAGGGCCGCCACCGAGGCCGTGCCGAACCCGCCGTCACCGCCGAGGCGCCGCACCTCCAGGGGGAGCGCCAGATACACCTGGAAGGTCATGACGTACGAGCCGATCATGGCCAGGGAGAACAGCAGGAACGACCGGTTGGCGAGGATGCCGCGCCACTGGACCAGCACCCGCTCGCGCGGACCGGACGCCCGGTCCCCGGCGTCGTTGCCCCGCCGCGCGGGCAGGGCCCGGATCTGCACGACGCCCAGTACGGCGAACACCGCCGCCGCGGTCAGGCAGGTGACGCGGAACCCGATGCCCGTCAGCACCATCCCCACCAGCGGGCCCAGCAGGATGCCCGCCTGGTAGAAGACGTTGAACAGGGCGAACGCCTCGACCCGGCGTTCGCCCGAGGCCGCGGCCAGGTAGGCCCGGGTGGCCGGGTTGAACAGCGCTCCGGCCAGGCCCGTCGCCGCCGAGGCGGCGATCAGCGCGGGCACCGAACCGACCAGCCCGAGCGTGGCGAACCCGGCGACGCGCAGCCCCAACCCCGCGATGATCATCGGCTTGTAACCGAACCGGTCGGCCAGCGTGCCGCCGATCAGGAACATCCCCTGCTGACTGAAGTTGCGCACGCCCAGGATCAGACCGACCGTCCACCCGGCGAGCCCGAGCGGCCCCGCCAGGTGCGCGGCCAGATAGGGCATGAGCATGTAGAACCCGAGGTTGATGGTGAACTGGTTGACCATCAACAGTTGGACGCAGCGGTCGTATGAGCGGACCTGCGCGAGGGTGCCCTGCATCAGGCCCGCTCCTTCGCACCGGCCGTGCCCGCCGCGTCGGGGGAGCCCCCCGGCCCGCCCACCGCACCGGGCGCCAGCGGATCGACGACGTCGGCGCACCGGGTCCAGCGGGTCACCTCCCGTTCGTCCGGGCGGCGGATCGAGTCGGGTTCGGCAGCCGGCGGGGCGTCCAACAGGCCGTGGTCGGCGCAGTAGTCGTCGTCGTACACGGTGCCGAGGTAGCGCTGCGGGCCGTCGGGGAAGACGGCCGCGATGCGGGCGCTGCGGGGCAGCGTCCGGGCCAACCAGCCGGCGACCAGGGCGACCGCGCCGACGCTCCAACCACCCGCCGCGTAGTGCGAGGCGGCGAGCCGGCGGCAGGTGTGGACGGCTTCCGCCGGGGCGACCCAGTGCACCTCGGAGAACTGCTCGTAGGCGACGTTGCGCGGATGGATGCTCGAACCGAGGCCCCGCATCAGTCGGTTCCGGGCGGGCTGCCCGAAGATCGTGGAACCCACCGTGTCCACCCCGACGAGCCGCAGCCCCGGATACAGCTGGCGCAGGACGCGGGAGACGCCCGCCGAATGCCCTCCGGTGCCGACGCTGCACACCAGGACGTCGATGTGCCCCAGCTCGGCGGCGAGTTCCAGGGCCAACCCGGTGTACGCGGTGGTGTTGTCGGGGTTGTTGTACTGGTCCGGGCACCACGAACCCGGATGGCGTCGCATCAGCTCGGCGACCCGGTCCCGGCGCGCCTGCTGCCACCCGCCGACGGGATGCGGCTCGGCGACGACGTCGACCCGCGCCCCGTACGCGGTCAGCAGGCGGGTCATGGAGGGCTCCAGACCGGGGTCGGTGACCAGGGTGACGGGATGCCCGTGGACCATGCCGGCCAGCGCGAGCCCGAGGCCCAGGGTGCCGCTGGTGGATTCGATGACCCGGGCCCGGGGCGCGAGGTCGCCCCGGGCGCGCGCCCGTTCGACCATGTGGAGGCCGGGGCGGTCCTTGATGCCGCCGGGGTTGAAACCTTCGAGCTTCGCCCAGAACCCGCGGTCGGTCCGGGACAGCGGGTCCGAGACGCGCAGCAGGGGAGTGTTGCCGACCAGCCCGGACAGGGAGGTGCGGCTGGGGGGTGTGAGGCCGGTGATGGGGGGATGCATCGTTTCCGCTCTCGGTCGATGGAACCGGTGGTCGCACGGGCGGGTGTCGTCGGGCCTTCCCACGGGCGAACGGTCCTGCGGGATCGGCCGGGGCGGCGGATCCCGTGTGGGGAGGACCGGGTCGAGAACGCCGGCGGCTGCCCCCGGTCGGGGCGGGGCGGACGGCCGGCGGGAGGCCGGCGGGCGGGAGGGCGTACCGGGGTGCGGGCGGAGCCGTCGGCGGATCGCCGGGCCGCGCGCGTACGGCGTACGGGGCGGGGCGATCGGGCGGCTCGAACCGTGGGGCGGGCCCGGCCGTTCGGCGTCGGTGCGCGCGGCACCCCGGACCCGCCGCCCCGCCCTCCCGGGCCGGGCGGGGCCCCTACATCCGCAGGACGGCCGAGGTGACGGGAGGTACGGGCCCCGGCGCGGCCTGAGCGAGCCCGCCGCAGTGGTCGTGAGGGCCCGCCCGTACGCATCCGGGTTCGGTGTGCGGGGCGGCGGTCGAGGCCTCCGACACGGCTCCCTGGTGCGGCGGCAGCGGGGCGCACTCGTGCGCCGGATGCACGGGATCACGGCCCGGGTCGGGCACCTCGGCCGGCGCCGCATGGGTGACGGCGTGGGCCACCGATACGCCCGGGGCGCCGGGGCCCGCATGGAGGGCGCCGTCCTGCGCGGCGGTGCCGTGCGCGCAGAACAGGCCCGTCAGCAGCACGGTCAGAGCGAGCAGGCGCAGCAGGCCCGCGCGAGGGCGGGCCCGCGAGGTGCGGTGCGGGCGGGCTGTGACCATGCCGTGATGCTAGCGCTCCCTTCCGTCCGACGGTGGATGTCGATTCGGACATGGGAAAACAGGCCTCGGGAGGGTGAGGATCGTCAATTGAGTGCCGTTCGCCGTGCGCGGGCCCTCCACCGCTTGTACGGACCGTCCTGCGGATCCGCGCCGCGCCGAAGCCGGCCGGGAGGCCGACGTCACGGCCATTGAACGTTAAATTCCGTCAGGGAAAGTGCATTCCATGTCAAGGAATGCACATTTCAAAACAGCGAATGGCTGCCCGTGGGTACGGTTCGATCAAGAACGGGCGCGTGGGGACCTGCCGGTCGGGCACGACACGTACCCGACCGGATCGAAGGAGGAGCCTCCGTGACCGCCCCCGGTGCGCAAGCGAGCAGGCTCAAGCGCACCTTCGAGGCCCTGTCCGTACGCAACTTCCGGCTCTTCGCAGGCGGCCAACTCCTGTCCGTCACCTGCACCTGGATGATGATCGTCGCCCAGGACTGGCTCGTCCTGTCCCTCTCCGGGGACTCGGGCACGGCCCTCGGTCTGGTCACCGCCCTGCAGTTCACTCCGGTCCTGCTGCTCACCCTCACCGGCGGCAGGCTCGCCGACCGGTACGACAAACGCGTACTCCTCATCTGCGCGAACGCCGCCTCCGGAGTCCTGTCCCTGCTGTTCGCGCTCGCGGTCCTCCTCCCGGGAGCCGAACTGTGGCACGTCTACCTCTTCGCCCTCGGACTCGGCACGGTCAACGCGGTGGAAGTGCCGACCCGGCTGTCGTTCATCAGCGAAATGGTCGGCGCCGAACTCCTGCCCAACGCCTCCGCCCTGAGCGCCGCCTACTTCAACGCGGCACGCGTCGTCGGCCCCGCCCTCGCCGGCCTGCTCATCAGCGGCCTCGGCACCGGCCCCGTCATCGTGCTGAACGCGGTCAGCTACCTGGCCACCGTGCTCAGCCTGCTGGCCATGCGGCCCGCCGAACTCCAACGCGGCACCGCCCCGAAACCCGGCGCCACCCGCGTCGCGGACGGACTGGCGTACGTCCGGGGCCGACCGGACCTGCTGCTGCCCATGGTGCTGGTGGGGGTCGTCGGGATGTTCGGCTTCAACTTCCAACTCACCCTCCCCCTCCTGGCCAAGACCGTGTTCCACGCCGACCCGCGCGCGTTCGGGCTGCTCGCCAGCGCGCTGGCCGTGGGCTCGCTGCTCGCGGCCTTCGTCACCACCGCGCGTCGGGGCCGACCCTCCGCCTCGCTGGTCGTCGCGTCCGCCATCGCCTTCGGCCTGCTGGAGACCCTCACCGCACTGGCGCCCACCTTCGCCGCCGCGCTGGTCCTGCTGGCCGCCACCGGATTCGCCTCGATCACCTTCGCGCAGGCCACGAACCACCGCATCCAACTCGGCAGCGATCCGCAGTTCCGCGGTCGGGTCATGTCCCTCTACGCGCTGATCATGCAGGGCACCACCCCCGTGGGGGCGCTCCTGCTCGGCTGGCTCGCCGAACACTGGGGAGCCCGCTCGGGCCTGTGGGTCGGCGGGCTCGTCTCCCTGACCGCCGCCCTCGCCGTGCTCGTCGTCCAACGCCGCGGCACCCGCGACGCCGCGACACCGGACGCGGACCGTCGCGCCGACCACCCGGGACGCCGTTGAGCGGGGACGCCGTGCGCTGCCCCACGAGGCCCACGGATCCTGTGCCCCGGACACCGCCGCCGGGCGCCGCGTCCGCCCTCGGCCGTGCCCGTCGAACCGTCAGGCGTCCCCGCCCGACACCTGGTGCAGCCGGAGCGCGAGTTGCAGTTCCAGGGAGCGGTCGGGAGACTGCCAGTCCGGGCCGAGCAGTCGGCCGATGCGCTCCAGGCGCTGGACGACCGTGTTGACGTGGACGTGCAGCAGGTCCTTCGCCCTGGACTGGCTCATCCCTGCCGCGAAGTAGACCCGTAGGGTGTGCACGAGCTCGCTGCCACGCCGCTCGTCGTACTCCAGTAGGGGCCCGAGCGTGGTGCGTACGTAGGACGGCAGGTCAGGGCCCTCACCCAGGAGTACCCCCAGGAATCCGAGACCGGCCAGCGTCCCGCCCTCCCCGGCGCGCCCCAGGGCCCGCAGCGCCGACAGGCAGCGCAGGGCCTCCGCGTGCGCCGCCGGCAGCACGGCGGGGTCGCCGTCCGCACCCGCCGCGCCGACCGTGACCGGGCCTCCCACCGCCCGCCCGAGCGCCGAGGCCAGCGCCACGGCGTCGGGACCGGGCGCCCGCGACGGGGCCAGGAGCACCGCGTGGTCGTGGTGGACGCCCGCCAACCCCCGCCGCGCCCGCGCCTGGTGGGCCGCCGCGGCGAGCAGCCGCGGCCGCGGCGCGGCGTCGCTGTGCAGGACGAAGAGGGCTTGGGGCCGCGCGAGGTCGACGCCCAGCCGGCGGGCGCGGACGGCCAGGGCGGCCGGATCCGCCGCGGGACCGAGCAGGTCACCGAGGAGCTCACCGCGTATCCGGTCCTCGGTCTCGGCGACCGAACGGCGCAGCAGCAGCAACAACGCCGCGACCGTCGCGGCCCGTTCGAACAGGCGGCGCCCCGCGTCGTCGAGCCCCGGACGGCCGGTCAGGGTGACGCTGCCCAGGATCTCCGGACCGGCGAGCACCGCGCACACCCACGTACCGTCCAGCGGAACGGCCCGGCCGCCGGCCCGGGAGGCCGCCACGGCCTCGGCGGGCGCGGGCCGGGAACCGGTCCGGGAACGGGCCAGCTCAGTCCCGTCTGCGTCGTGGACGAGGGTGCCCCCGTCGAGGAGCGTCCCGATGGCCGCGGCCACCTCCGCGATGTCACCGCCCCGCAGGACGAGCCCGGTGAGCCGGTCGTGGGCCTCCTCCGCGCGGCGCAGCGCGTCGCTGTTCTCCTGGATGGTGCGGGAGGCGACGCCCAGTTCGGACAGCGCCCGGCGGGTCTCCTCCAGGAGGCGGGCCCCGTCGATGGCGATCGCCGCGTGGTCGGCGAGCGAGGACAGCAGCGCCACCTCCCGTGCGGAGAACTCGCGGGGGCTGCGGTCGGCGGCGAACAGGACACCGATCACCTTCGACCCGAGCCGCAGCGGCACCCCCAGGATGGCGTGCAGTTCCTCCTCGCCGACCGCCTCGTCGATCGGACGGGTGTGCCGGAAACGCGGGTCGGTCTGGTAGTCCCCGGTGGCGTACGGACGGGCGGTCTGGGCGACGAGCCCGCCCAGCCCCTCGCCCATGCCCAGCCGCAACTGCTGGAACGCGGCCGACACCGAACCGTCGGTGACCCGCATGAAGGTGTCGCCCGCGCCCTCGTCGTTCAGCGAGAGATACGTGACGTCCGTGTGGAGCAGTTGCTTGGCGCGGTGGGTGATCGCCCGCAGAACCGCGTCCAGGTCGCGCAGCGCCGCGAGGTCGCCCGCCGTGTCGAACAGTGCCGTCAACTCGGCCTCGCGGGTCCGGTGCTGGGCCAGCGTGCGATGGACGTCCAGCGCCGCGCGCGTGGCGTCCTCCAGCTCGGCGAGCACCCCCGCAGGGGCGCCGGCGGCTCGGGCGTCCGCCACCGGCCGGGCGAGGTCCTCGGCGGGAGCGCCTTGGGCCAGCAGGCCGAGCAGGTCCCGTACGCCTGCCCGAGTCCCGGGGCCGTCCGCGTCCGTCACGGGCGTGAGCCTACGGGCGGCGTCCGGTCAGCGGCCGACGGGGGCCGACTCCGGACGGGCCGCCCCGGTAGGAGCGCGGTCCGTACCGGTCAGGCTGCGGCCCTTGGTCTCCCGGGCCAGCAGCACCGTCACCGTCGTGACCAGCGCCGCCGCGCAGAGGTAGAGGGAAACGGGGAGGGAGGAGTCGTACTCCCGCAGCAGCTCGACCGCGATGATCGGGGCCAGGGCGCCGCCCAGGATGGAGGCCAGCTGGGATCCCATGGAGGCGCCGGAGTAGCGGACCCGGGTGTCGAACAGCTCCGAGATGAAGGCCGCCTGGGGGCCGTACATCGCCCCGTGGAACAGCAGCCCGGCCGTCACCGCGACCGCGATCACCGGGAACGACCTGGTGTCCAGCAGGGCGAAGAAGGCGAAGGCCCAGCCGGCCATGCCGACCGACCCGACGAGCGTCACCGCCCGGCGGCCGATCCGGTCCGACAGGGCGCCCCACATCGGGATCGTCACGAAGTGCACGGCCGAGCCGATCAGTACCGCGTTCAACGCGTCGCTCTTCGGCAGTTGGAGGTGCACGGTGACGTACACCAGCAGGAAGGCCGTCAGGATGTAGTACGAGACGTTCTCCCCGAGCCGGGTCCCGATCGCGGTGAGGATGCCGCGCCGGCCGGTGCGCAGCACCTCGACGACCGGCGGCTTGCGCCGCTCGCCCGCCGCCTCCTCGGCCTCGGCCCGCGCCCGGGCCTCCAGGAACGCGGGCGACTCCGACACCGAGACCCGGATCCACAGCCCGATGACCACCAGCACCCCCGACAGCAGGAACGGCACGCGCCACCCCCAGGCGAGGAACGCCTCGTCGGACTGCACGGCCGCGAGCAGCGCGAGGACGCCCGTCGCGAGCAGGTTGCCGCCCGGGGCGCCGGCCTGCGGCCACGACGCCCAAAAGCCCCGGTTGCGGTCGTCGCCGTGCTCGGCGACGAGCAGGACGGCCCCGCCCCATTCGCCGCCCAGCGCGAAGCCCTGCACCAGCCGCAGCACCGTGAGCAGGATCGGCGCGCCGACCCCGATGCTCGCGTGGGTGGGCAGCAGTCCCATCGCGAAGGTGGCGCCGCCCATCAGCAGCAGGCTGAGCACCAGCAGCTTCTTGCGACCTATCCGGTCGCCGTAGTGCCCGAAGACGATCCCGCCCAACGGGCGGGCGGCGAAGCCGACGGCGTAGGTGAGGAACGCGAGGAGGGTCCCGACCAGGGGGTCGCTGGAGGGGAAGAACAGCGTGTTGAAGACGAGGGCGGCGGCGGACCCGTAGAGGAAGAAGTCGTACCACTCGACGGTGGTGCCGACGAGGCTCGCGGCGACGATGCGCTTGATGCCGGAGGGACCGTTCGGGGCGGTTCCGGAGGAGACCATGTGCACCACTTCCAGGGGGTCTACGGGGGCGTCGGGTGTGGCCACAACGTAGGAGTACCCAGGTCGGCGTCATATGGTGCTCGTCATCACAATCAGGCACCGCCGGGTGTGTCCGGCCACCACACGGCCCGAACCGATCCCCTCGGCGTGCCTCGACGAACTGGAAGCGGCCCACCGGAACCCTCACGACGGAGGACAGCTCCGGTGGGCCACTTGGAATGAGTCGGTTACCGGCCCGCGATGAAGGAGGCGGGGCCGCCGACCTTGTGCCAGGTGGTGCCGTTGCCGGACCACTTGAAGACCGCGTCGCTGTTGGGTGACAG
>NZ_JBVHZI010000004.1:0-21553 GCF_055574495.1 Streptomyces sp. NPDC029836
AACGGACGCTTCCTTTGTACTCACCCTCTCGGGCTTTCCTCCGGGCTTTCGTTCTGTGTTGTTCTGTTCTTGCGTTTCCGACTCTATCAGACTCTTTCGGGCCTGACTCCCAGTCAGCGGGGTTTGTCTTCCGGGCTGTTGGGCCCTTCCGACTCCCGAACTCTAGCCGATTTCCCCGGCAACCGATAATCGGGCCTTCGGAAAGGAATTCGGACATGCCGAATTCGTTCCCAGTGGGAGATCTTGCTGAGTTGGGTGCCGCAACGAGGCGGCGGGATCGTTGACACCAGAACCTATCGGCTCTGGGACAACTCGAAGAACCTTACGGACCCGTGGGGTCGGTGTCAACCCTTCAGGTCAGGGCCTCGACTGGAGGTCTTCCACCCGGTCCAGCAGCCGGGTGAGCACGTCTCCGAGGATCGCGCGCTCGGCCGTGGACAGGTCCTGGAGGAGGTCCTCCTCGAAGACCGTGGCCGCGCGCATCGCGTCCAGCCACTTGCTGCGGCCCTCGTCGGTGAGTTCCACGATCACGCGGACCCGGTTGGACTCGTCGCGCTCGCGCGTGACCAGTCCTTCCGCGGTCATGCGGTCGATCCGGTGCGTCATCGCCGCCGGCGTCAGGCCCAGCTGCTTCGCGAGCTCGCTCGGGCCCATCCGGTAGGGGGCGCCGGAGATGACGAGCGCCTTGAGGACCTCCCACTCGGCGTTGCTGATGCCCAGGGCGGCGGTCTGGCGTCCGTACGCGACGTTCATGCGGCGGTTCAGTCGGCTCAATGCCGACACCACCTTCTCGACCTGGGGGTCGAGGTCCTGGAACTCGCGCTGGTAGACGGCGATCTGCTCATCGAGGCTCGGCTCGTGGACGGGCGTGGTGCCGTCGGGGGTGTCACCCATGCGTCGAAGTATGGCACGAGACCCATTGGCATCTAACTCCTTCGATGTGTAGAGTTAAGGATCGAACTTTAGGGATGAAGTCTTCAGGCTTCAGTTATCAAGGTGGTGAAAGTGACCAAGGTGATGGGCGCTGCGATGCGGCGGATCCAGGCCGGGAACGCGTTGACCGCGTTCGGCATCGGCTTCACGGTTCCGTTCCTCTACATCTATGTGGCGCAGGTGCGGGATCTGGGTTCCATGGCTGCCACGAGTGCGTTCGTGGCGTTCGCGCTGGGAGCTCTCGTCGCGCTGCCCTTCACCGGACGGGTCATCGACCGGCGTGGTCCGGTGCCCGTGGTCATGGGTGCGGCCGTCCTCGCCTCCGTGGGTGCGCTCGCGCTCGGGCTGTCCACGGGGGTCGTGCCGATCCTGTTGTCGGCATTGGCGCTGGGTGCCGGACAGGCCGTCATGCAGCCGGCGCTCGCCACGATGATCGTGTGGTGCTCGACCCCGGCGACGCGGACGCGCTCCTTCGCCCTGCAGTTCTTCCTGCAGAACCTCGGGCTGGGCATAGGCGGGCTCGTCGGCGGTCAGATCGTCGACGAGAGCCGGCCCGGCAGCTTCACCCTGCTGTTCGGCATCGAGGCCGTGATGTTCCTGGTCCTGGCGGCGGTCATCGCCACCGTGCGGATGCCGCAGGTGGCGGGCCTTCAGAACGCCATGCCGCAGAAGGGCGCGGCCCCGGTGGGCGGCGGCTGGAGGCGGCTGCTCGGGCACAAGGCGATGGTGCAGTTGTGCGTGCTGGGCTTCGTCCTCTTCTTCGCCTGCTACGGACAGTTCGAGTCGGGTCTGGCGGCCTTCGGTACGGAGGCTGCGGGGATATCCCCGTCCACGCTCGGTTTCGCGCTGGCCGCCAACACGGGTGCGATCGTGATCGCCCAGTTCGTGGTGCTGCGGCTCGTCGAGAAGCGGCGTCGGTCGCGGGTGATCGCGCTGGTCGGGCTGATCTGGACCGTGGCGTGGGTCATCGCCGGCTTCTCCGGGCTCGGGCACGGCAGCGCGATGATGGCCGCGGCCGCGTTCATCACGACGTACGCGCTGTTCGGCATAGGTGAGGCGATGCTGTCGCCGACGCTGGCTCCGCTGGTGGCCGATCTGGCGCCGGAGGGTTCGGTCGGGCAGTACAACTCGGCCTTCGCCCTGGTGAAGCAGATGGCGCTGGCGCTCGGGCCGCTCGGTGTGCCGCTCGGTGCGGGGATCCCGATGCTCTACATCGGACTGTTCGTGGTGGTCTCGCTGGGGATCGCCGGGTTGGCGTTGCGGCTCGGCAAGCAGTTGAGCCCCGTGCAGGACAATCCGTCGCTGAGCAGGGTCGTGGCGCAGGGCGGTCCGGCCGTCGGCGTGGGGAAGGCCGTCGCTTCGGAGCCCGCGCACGTGTAGTCGTACGTAGGGATGCACGAAGTACGCGAAAGGCCCCGGTCCTGTGGACCGGGGCCTTTCGCGTGGGTGGCTACTTGTCCGGCAGGGCGAACTCGCACCAGACGGCCTTGCCGCCGCCGGGGGTGCGGCGGCTGCCCCAGGACGAGGCGATGGTGGCGACGATGGAGATGCCGCGGCCGGTCTCGTCGGCCGGTTCGGCGCGGCGCCGGCGCGGGAGGTGGTCGTCCCCGTCGGTGACTTCGACGATCAGGCGGCGGTCGGTGCGGCGCAGGCGCAGTCGCATGGGCGGGGTGCCGTGCTGGAGGGAGTTCGCGACGAGTTCGCCGGCGGCCAGGACACCGAGGTCGCACAGTTCGACCGGGAACCGCCAGGAGGCGAGGACGCCCTGGGCGAAGGCGCGGGCGCGCGGGGCCGCCTCGATGCCGCCGAGGAGTTCGAGGGCGGCGTTGTGGAACAGCTCGGCGTCGGCTCCGGTGCGGGCGGGCTGTTGGAGGACCATCACGGCGACGTCGTCGTCGTGGTCGGCGTCCACGCCGAGGGCGCGCATGAGGCGGTCGCAGACGACGGCGGGGGTGCCCTGGGCACCGGAGAGGGCGCGTTCGAGAGTGGCGACGCCTTCGTCGATGTCCTCGCCACGGCGTTCGACCAGGCCGTCGGTGTAGAGGACGGCGGTGGAGCCGGGGCCCAGCGCGATGGTGCCGGAGGTGTGCAGCCAGCCTCCGGTGCCGAGCGGCGGCCCGGTGGGGTCGGCGGCGCGGCGTACGGTGCCGTCCTCGTCGCGGACGAGGATCGGGAGGTGGCCGGCGGAGGCGTACGCCAGGAGGCCCTCGTTGGGGTCGTGGACGGCGTAGACGCAGGTGGCGATCTGGCTGGCGTCGATCTCGGCGGCGAGGCCGTCGAGGAGTTGGAGCACCTCGTGCGGAGGCAGGTCGAGGCGGGCGTAGGCCCGGACGGCGGTGCGGAGCTGGCCCATGACGGCGGCGGCGCGCACGCCGCGGCCCATGACGTCGCCGATGACGAGGGCGGTGCGGCCGGCGCCGAGGGTGATGACGTCGTACCAGTCGCCTCCGACGGCGGCCTCGGTGCCACCGGGTTGGTAGGTCGCTGCGACGCGGAGGTCGTCGGGCTGTTCCAGCTCCTGCGGGAGGAGGGAGCGCTGGAGGGTGACTGCGGCTTCGCGCTGGCGGCGCTCGCTCACGCGGAGCCGGTCGACGGCTTCGGCGTGGTCGGTGACGTCGGCTAGGTGGACGAGGATCCCGCTGTGGTGCGGATCGTCGGGGCCGTCGGCGTCGGTCTTCGGGAAGTCGACCGGGGTGCAGGTCACGGTGTAGGAGCTGCCGCCGCCGGGGGCGGTGCGGTTCTTGGCCGTACGGGGCTTGCCGCTGCGCTGGACCTGGTCGAGGAGTTCGAGGAGGCCGAGTTCGCCGAGTTCGGGCAGGGCCTCGTGGGCGGGGGCGCCGGGGGTTCGGGGGCCGAAGCCGGCGGTGTAGGCGTCGTTGACGTAGGCGACGCGGTGCTGGGGGCCGTGGACGAGCGCGACGAGGGCCGGGAGCAGGCCGAGGACCTCGCGCACAGACAGCTCGTCGAGGGCGGGGGCGGCGGCGAGCGGCGCCGTACCGGTGCCGGAGACGGTGGCGTCGCCGGGGCTGCCCTCCGGTGGGCTGGTGGGGTGGGCGGCGCCGCGGGCTGCCGGGACGGAGCCCTCACCCCGTTTGGCCTGGGCGACGGCGTGTTCGTTCCGCGCTGCGGCGCGGCGCTGCGTTCCGGGAAACCGGGCGCTCCAGCGCGTGAAGTTCACTGCGTTCAAGCCTCGTGGTGTCGCAAGTGGTCGCTGTGTCGCTCGTGGTCGGTCTCTGGACGGGAGATGCGGTGCGCGGACACCGCACGGTCACTCTGTGCAGGTGCGAGCGCACCTATGGTCACACGTCCAGTGTGGCGGACCGCACTGACAACGTCAGCCTTGGCTGTCCTGACTGTCCTGCGGGGGTTCGGGGGCGGGGCGGGGCTTGTGGTGTGCCGGGCCTCCGCCTGCGGCGAGTTCGAATTCTGCCCTGGGGTGTTCGAGTGAGCCTAGGGAGACGATCTCCCGCTTGAACAGACCTGAGAGGGTCCATTCCGCAAGGACGCGCATCTTGCGGTTGAAGGTGGGGACGCGGCTGAGGTGGTAGGCGCGGTGCATGAACCAGGCCGGGTAGCCCTTGATCTTGCGGCCGTAGACGTGGGCGACGCCCTTGTGGAGGCCGAGGGAGGCGACGGAGCCGACGTACCGGTGGGCGTACTCGGTGAGGACCTCGTCGCGCAGGGCGGCGACGAGGTTGTCGGCGAGTTGCTTGGCCTGGCGGACGGCATGCTGCGCGTTGGGGGCGCAGGTGTGGCCCGGTTCGGCGGCGGTGATGTCGGGGACGGCGGCGGCGTCGCCGGCGGCCCAGGCGTGTTCGACGTCTTTGACGGTGAGGAAGGAGGTGCAGGTGAGGCGGCCGTGTTCGTTCCTGGGGAGGTCGGAGGCGGCGAGGACGGGGTGGGGTTTGACGCCGGCGGTCCAGACGACGGTGCGGGTGGGGAAGCGGGAGCCGTCGCTGAGGACGGCGACGCGGTCCTCGCAGGAGTCGAGGCGCGTTTCCAGCCGGACGTCGATGTTGCGGCGCCGCAGTTCACGGACCGTGTAGGTGCCCATCTCCGGGCCGACTTCGGGGAGGATCCGGTCGCTGGCCTCGACCAGCACCCACTTCATGTCCTCGGGCTTGACGTTGTGGTAGTACCGGGCGGCGTAGCGCGCCATGTCCTCCAGTTCGCCGAGCGCTTCGACGCCCGCGTATCCGCCGCCGACGAAGACGAAGGTCAGGGCCGCGTCGCGGATCGCCGGATCGCGCGTGGAGGAGGCGATGTCCATCTGTTCGATGACGTGGTTGCGCAGGCCGATGGCCTCTTCGACGGTCTTGAACCCGATGGCGTAGTCGGCGAGGCCGGGGATGGGGAGGGTGCGGGAGACCGAGCCGGGCGCGAGGACGATCTCGTCGTACTCGATCTCGATCGCGCCGGTGCCCTCCTCGGCGGTGGCGAGGGTGGTGATGGTCGCGGTGCGCTTGGCGTGGTCGATGCTCCTGGCCTCGCCGATGACGATGCGGCAGCGGTCGAGGACGCGGCGCAGCGGTACGACGACGTGGCGGGGTGAGATCGAGCCGGCGGCGGCCTCCGGAAGGAAGGGCTGATAGGTCATGTACGGCTCGGGTGTGACCACCGTGACCTCGGCCTCGCCGGGTCTCAGCTTTCGCTGGAGGCCCAGGGCCGTGTACATGCCGACGTAGCCGCCGCCGACGATGAGGATGCGCGTGCGGGGCGGGGTACCGGGGGCGTCGCCCCGGGAGTTAGCAGCCTTCACCATCCCATGACGCAACGTGGCTGGGAGTTTGTCCACAGGCCCGACAAGTTGTGTGACCGGTGGGGGTGCCGGGACGGGACTGCCGCAGGGGCCTGGAGGGGGTGAAGGTCCGCAGGTCAGGGCGTCCGGAGGCGGAGATTCCGGGGGCTTCCTGGGGAAAAGTGGGGGTCAATGCTCCGATCGGGCGGCGGCCGGTCCGGGGCTGCCTCTTCTGAATTGACTCTGGCTCAACTATGTTCGTATCTCGTCGAGGAGTAGGACCGGGGCCCTCATGACCGTGGCCCCCCTCGATGTGAAGGCGGGGAGTGTCTCCGGGGGGAGACAAATGATTACCGGGGGATACATATGCACATTTCCGATTTCCATGGTTCTGCCACCGCTCTGTCTGCCGAGAGCGGCGGCCGCGTGATGACGGGCACGACGACCCACGGGGTGGGTCGCTCGACGCCGCTGCGCGTGGACGCTCAGCGCAACCTCGAACACGTCCTGCGCGCGGCTCGCGAGGTATTCGGCGAGCTGGGCTACGGGGCTCCGATGGAGGACGTGGCGCGCCGCGCCCGCGTCGGTGTCGGCACCGTCTACCGGCGGTTCCCGAGCAAGGACGTCCTGGTCCGCCGCATAGCGGAGGAGGAGACCGCCCGGCTCACCGAGCAGGCCAAGTCCGCGCTGGGCCAGGAGGAGGAGCCGTGGCAGGCGCTGTCGCGCTTCCTGCGCACCTCGGTGGCCTCCGGCGCGGGGCGGCTGCTGCCGCCGCAGATCCTGCGGGTCGACGCGGACGGGGAGGACGGGGCCGAGCAGGCGCCGGTCGCCGCGGCGCGTGTTCCGCACCAGCGTCAGGCCGTCGTGGGCGGGGCGCCCGACCTCCGGGTCGTGGGCGCGCGGCACTCCGTCGAGGACGAGCTCGCGGACGACTCCGGCGCGGGTGCGCTGCTGGAGGTCGTCGGACGCCTGGTGGACCGCGCCCGGGAGGCCGGTGAGCTGCGCGCGGATGTGACGGTGGCCGATGTGCTGCTGGTCATCGCGACGGCGGCGCCGGCGCTGCCGGACCCTGCCCAGCAGGCCGCGGCTTCGGCCCGACTGCTGGACATCCTGCTCGAAGGGCTGCGTTCCCGGACAGCGTGAGGGGGCGCGGTCGCCGGGGGGCGACGCCTGCGGGGCGCTGCCTTCGGGTGACGTGCGGTGCGGTCGCCCGGGGCGGTGCCTCGGGCGGCGTTTCCGGGCGGTGCCTTCGGGTGGCGCTTCCTGCTGATGTGCGGTGCGGTCGCCGGGAGCGGTGCTTCCGGGTGGTGGCCGCGCGTGTTTCGGACCGGGACGCGGGCCGGTACGGGGCCAACACTCGGCCACTACGGACCGGTTCCGGCGCTGCGCGGGGGTGAGGCGTCGGAGGCGTGTGCCTCGGGCGCTTCGCCCGGCCGGTCGGTCGGCGTCGGGGTTGGCGGCTGTGTGCCGGGCGACTGCGCGGAGCGAAGCTGGGTCGTATGTGACGTGACGCCGGGTGGTTCACCCAGCTGCGGTGGGGGCGCGGGAGGTGGTCGGTGGTTCGAACAGCCATGGACGTCACGGGAGTTGCTCGAACGGGCGGTAGCTCGAACGAGTGAGGATCGGTGCGGCGAATCGCTTGATCTTGCCCGGATGAGTGGATGCCGCCCGGAGCGGGTCGGGGTGCCTTCGCCGTGTGCCACGCTGGATCGGTGTACCGGTTGAGTGTGGCGTGCGGGGGCTTCCGCGATGAGCTTTGACGGGCGGGACGAGTCTCGCGGTGGTGCCGGTGGCGAGGTCGAGTCGGGCAGCCTGCCCGCCCGTCAGGTCCCGGCCCAGCGCGAACCACACGGCCGACATGCCGCCCCGGTGGCGGGCGGCACCGATCTCCCCCCGTCGGACGCGGACTTGGTCGCCCGGATGCGCGGCGGCGACGACGGCGCGTACGAGGAACTCTTCCGGCGGCACGCCGACGCGGTCCGCCGCTACGCCCGTACCTGTTGCCGCGACGGACACACCGCCGACGACCTGACCGCCGAGGTGTTCGCGCGGACGCTGCAGGCGGTGCGCGGCGGGGCCGGGCCGGACCAGTCGGTGCGGGCCTACCTGCTCACCACCGTCCGGCGGGTCGCGGCGACGTGGGCGAAGACCGCCAGGCGGGAGCAGCTCGTCGAGGACTTCGCCCTGTTCGCGGAGCAGTCGACGGGAGCCGAGTCCGCGTCCGCGCTGAGCGGGTCCGACACCCTCGAACTGGGCGCGGACGTACGGGCGATGCACGAGGCCGAGCAGTCGCTGGCCATGCAGGCCTTCCGGAGCCTGCCCGAGCGGTGGCAGGCCGTGCTGTGGCACACCACCGTCGAGGAGGCCTCGCCGAGTGCGATCGCCCCGTTGTTCGGGCTCAGCGCCAACGCGACGGCGGTCCTGGCCGGCCGGGCCCGGGAGGGCCTCAAGCAGGCGTACCTCCAGGCCCATGTGAGTTCCGCGCTGAGCTCGGGCGGGGACTGCGCGCGGTACGCGGACCGGCTGGGCGCGTACGCCCGGGGCGGGCTGCGGATGCGGGCGGAACGGGGGCTGCGCAAGCACCTGGAGGAGTGCGCCAAGTGCCGCGTCGCCGCCGGGGAGCTGAAGGACGTCAACGCCGGGATCCCCGCGCTGCTGCCGGTCGCGGTCATCGGGTGGTTCGCCGCCGGGTACGCCGCCAAGGCGGCCGGGGTGGTGGCCGGTGGGGCCGTGGCCGCGAGCGGGGCCGGAGCGGCCGCCGCCACGGCGGGCGGATCGTCGGCGGGAGCAGGAGTCGGGGCGGGCGCGGCGGCCGGGGCCGGCAGTGCCGGTGCGGGTGGGGCCGGGGGTGCGGGCGCCGGCGCCGGGGGTGCGGCCGCGTCGGAGGGGTTGGGGTTGCCGGCCAAGGCCGCCATCGCGGCCGGGATCGCGGTCGCGGCGGCGGCCGGGGTGGTGTTCGCGCTGGCCGGGGACGAGCCCGAGCCGCAGGCCCCGGCGAAGCCGGCGCCCGGGGTGGCGGCGCCGGCCGTGCCGGTGGTGCCGAAGCCGAGCCCGTCGCCCACGCCGCCGGGGTCGACTCCGGCGGGGGCTCCGGCTCCGGCCGCGCGGGCCTCCGTACCGCCGCGCCGTACGAGTACGCCCGCTGCCCCGGCGGCCTCCGCGCCGGCCCCGGTGCGGCCCTCGGCTGCGAAGCCGGCCCCGGTGACCACCCGGCCGGGGCCCGCGCCGACGCGGGCGAAGCCCTCGCCGACCCCGCCGGCCACCCCGGCGCCGCAGCCCCCGCAGGGGTTCCCGTTGGCCCGGCTGGGCCATTCGGCGTACGGGTCGCACAGTGGCCCGGAGCTGGAGACCTGGCGCAGCAGCTGGGTGTGGCAGCGGTGGGGGCCGGCGATCGGGGGGCAGCGCTTCGGGCAGGGGATCACGGTCAACTCCCGTTCCTCGGTGGAGATCACCCTGAACCGCCGGTGCAGCGCCTTCTCGGCGCGGGCCGGAGTGGACGGGCTGTCGCTGCTGACCGACGGCACGGTGCGGTTCTCCGTCTACGGCGACGGGCAACGGCTGTGGCGGTCGGGCGTCCTCGGCTACGGGGACGCCCCCGAGGCGGTGAACGTGTCGCTGGCCGGGCGCGCGACGTTGCGGCTGGTGGTGGAGCAGGTCGTGCGGGGGAAGTTGCCGACGCTGGCGAGCTGGGCCGACGCGGTGATCAGCTGCCGCTGAGCCGGTCGGCGGCGCCTCCGGCGCCGGCAGGGAGGTGGCGACCGCCGGTGGTGGCGGGCCGGCGTCAGACGGCGCTCGCGCGGCCGCCGACCCGGCGCGCGCGGGAGCCACGTCGTGGGGCCGTACGCGGAGCAGCCCCCTCGCGGCGGGGTTCGTTCAGCGGTCCGCCGGCCTGCGCAGGTGGTCCGGGGCCGCCGGTCGGAGCCGGAGGGGAACGCCGGGGGCGAGGCGGCCGAGCGGGGTGTCGAGGACGGGGACGGCCCGCCGGCGCGGCGTCGAGGTGCCGGTCCAACAGGTGCCGCGACGGGCGAGGAGGCGGCGCAGCCACAGTTCCATCGAGACGAGTTCCGCGAGCCCGTCGAGCGGCACGGGCCGGCCGTCGGCGGCGTCGAGCAGCGCCTGACGAACGACCCGGGCTTCGATCAGGCCCGCGTCGGCGAGCAGCGGGGCCGCGAAGAGCGCGAGGAGTTCCTGGAGGGCGGCGCGCAGCCCGAGGCGGGTCGCGCTCTCGTTCGGGGCGTGCTCGGTGACCCCCCAGCCGGGCGGCAGTTCGCGTACGCCGGTGGCGGCCAGCACGCTGCGCAGGATCGCGGCGCGGGCCCCGGGTTGCACCCGCAGGGATTCCGGCAGGGCCCGCGCGGCCCGTACGACCTGGTTGTCGAGGAACGGCGCGTGCAGGCGCTGGCTGCGCACCTCCACGGCCTGCTCGAAGACCCGGTGGTCGGCGGCGTGCCGGGTCAGCACGGAGCGGGCGCGGGCCTCGCCGGGGCGCAGGGAGAGCGGCGGTCGTCCCGCGGCGGCGCCCAGCCGGATCGATACTTCCGCGAGGGCCTCGCCGGTCAGCCAAGCCGCGGCGGGTCCGGGCCGGGACCAGGTGAGGGCGGCGAGGGAGGCGTCGACGGCGCTGCTCACGTTGCCCCCGACGGCCCCTTCGCGCAGCCGGGCCGCGGCGGCCTCGATGCCCGCGCGGTACGGCGTACGGGCGAGGCGGCGGGCCGCGGAGTACACGGTGAGCGGGACGAGGAGGGACTCTCCGGAGGCCGACGCGGAGCGGGCGAGCGCGGCGACGGGCCGCAGCAGGTGCCGGCGTCGGCGGTCCATGAGGAGGTCGGCCATGCGGGCGGGGTGGGCGTCGAGGACCTGGCGGGCGCCGTGGCCGACGAAATGGTCGGCGGAGCCGGCGGCCAGGCGGCGGCGTTCGCGGGCGGCGACGACGAGGGAGGGGCCGGGTTCGTCGGTGAGCGGACCGTCGAGTTCCGCGTAGGGCAGGGCCTCTTCGGCGGCGGCGACGACGACGTGGTGCAGCCGGGGGTCGGCGGCGATGGCGTGGGCGCGCGCGAGTTCGGCCTCGCGACCCTGCGGGGTGGCGAGGTCGTTGAAGGTGACGGCGAGCAGCCGCGAGCCCGAGCCGGGGATGGTGCCGGGTGCGCCGGGCATGCCGGCGGCGAGCAGGGCGAGGGTGGCGGAGGCGCTGCCGCCGGACAGGTCGGCGCCCACGCCGGGTGCGGGCGCCCCGCGGGCCGCGCGCCGGTCGGCGGGTCCCATTCCGGGCACCGGGCCCGGATCGGGAACAACTGTTTCGGGAGCATGCCGGGGCGCCGTGAGCCGGGCGCGCACCGCGTCGACCAAAGCTTCCCGTACGCCCTCCACCGCGCGCTCGGCGTCGGCCTCGGGCGTGGCCACGGCGAGGGAGGCCACGGGTTCGTAGCCGGTGATCTCGCGGGAGCCCTCGCGCAGGATCAGCGTGTGGCCGGGCGGGATGCGCTTGACGCCCGTGTACGGTGTGCCGTCGCCCAGCGCCTCGGGGCTGTCGGGGCAGGCCAGGAGGGCGGCGAGGTGGCCCACGTCGAGCTGGGCCTCGATGAGGTCGGCGAGCGGGAGGGCGGCGGTGGCGTACGCGGTGCCGCCGGCCCAGGGCGTGTAGAACACGGGCCGGGCACCGGCGAGGTCGCCGAGGACGGTGATGCGGCGGCCGGCCTGGACGACGGCGGTGTAGCTGCCGGACCACTGGGTCAGGTGGCGCAGGGCGCCGCCGCGGGCCGCGTAGAGGGCGCGTCTGAGCTCTGCGTCGGTGGCGCCGCAGCAGCCGAGGACGGCCAGGCGGGTGAAGGGGTCCGCGGGGTCGGCGGTGACGGTGCGGATCTCGTCGGGGCGCCAGTCGCCGACGGCCCACAGCGGGTCGGGGTCGCCCCACAGGAGTTGGGCGCCGACGGGGTGGACGGTGCGGTCGGCGTCCTGGGCGGCGGGGTCGTCGGGGTGGGCTGCGTCCGCGATGCCGCCCCGGGTCCGGTCCCCGTACGGGCCCCGGCCGTTGGCGGCGGAGTCACGCCCGTCCGAAGGCCCGTAGGCGTCCGAAGCCCCGTACGCACCCGGTGTCGCTCGGCCCGTCCCCCGGCCCGTTCCCTGGCCGGTGACGCGCCCGGCCGTGCCGAAGCTCGCGGCGATACTGCTCCAGCCGACCAACCAGCGCACCGCCGCCTCCCCCAGCCTGTGGGCACATGACCGGGGCGGTGCACGGCTCGGACGACGCTGTCGTCGCTGAGGGCGCGGCCGGCGGGACCCCGGGTGGCTCGGGTCCATGCTGCCACGTGATGGGCGTGCGAGAGCGACTTCGGGGGGCGCACATGTAAACGAATACGCCCCGGCCACACGGTATTTGGCGTTCCGTTCCCACCGCCCCATAGGTCGGTTTCGGCCATTCTTCGACCGTACTGAGTACGTGCGCGCGTCGCCGCCGGCTATGGCGGCGGGCGCGGTCCGGGAGGCGGGTTCCACCCCCCGGACCGTTCCGCCACCCGCGGGGATTGGGGTAGCGGCATCCCCCGGCCCACCTGGTCCACGTGGCGGGCCGACCCACGCACCGCACATCGAATCGCCGGGCCCCGGCACGGGCCAGAGCGCACGGCCGGGCGCACGGCCACACGGCCGGAGCACGGACTGACACGTGCGCCCCGGACCCGGACACCGCCCCGACTGTGCGTGCGGACAACAATCCCGCCATACGGAACTCGGGGCCTTAACGCTTGGGAGGCGGGGAACTACGCTGGGTTTACGAAATGCCGGGCGCCTATGCCCCGGCGTCGTCTGCGTTCCGCGTGTGACGAGGGGTGGCGCATGTCCAGGGAGCTCCGCGAGCCCAACGAGAAGCTCGGCGCCGTCCTCGCCCTGGCGGGCATCAGCAACGCCGGGCTGGCCCGGCGGGTCAACGACCTCGGCGCACAGCGCGGTCTGACGCTTCGCTACGACAAGACCTCGGTCGCCCGTTGGGTGTCGAAGGGGATGGTGCCGCAGGGCGCGGCCCCGCACCTGATCGCCGCCGCCATCGGGGCGAAGCTGGGCCGGCCGGTGCCGCTGCACGAGATCGGACTGGCGGACGCGGATCCCGCGCCCGAGGTCGGACTGGCCTTCCCCCGCGACATCGGCGCGGCCGTCCGCTCCGCCACCGACCTCTACCGGCTGGACCTCGCCGGGCGGCGCGGTGGTGGCGGGATCTGGCAGTCCCTCGCCGGATCCTTCGCGGTCTCCGCGTACGCGACGCCCGCCTCCCGCTGGCTGATATCTCCGGCCGACAGCTCGGTGGCGCGCGAACCGGGCCCGGCACCCGATTCCGGTACGTCGCCCACCCCGACCGGCGCCCCTCGCCCCGCCCCGGCGGCCCGCCCCGCCACCGCGACCCGGCAGCCCGCCCCGACCCGGCCGGCAGCCGTACTCCCCGCGCAGGACGTTGTGCCCGCGCCGCCCGGAAGCGAAACCGCGCCGACGGCGCCCCCGGCCGGCTCCGCGCCGACGGAGGGTTCCCCGCAGCGGGTCGGGCACAGCGACGTGACGAAGCTGCGCGAGGCCGCCGAGGAGGCGCGCCGCTGGGACTCCAAGTACGGCGGCGGGGACTGGCGTTCGTCGATGGTCCCCGAGTGCCTGCGGATGGACGCGGCGCCGCTGCTGCTCGGCTCCTACACCGACGAAGTGGGCCGCGCCCTCTTCGGCGCGACCGCCGAACTGACCCGGTTGGCCGGCTGGATGGCCTTCGACACCGGCCAGCAGGAGGCGGCCCAGCGCTACTACATCCAGGCCCTGCGGCTGGCCCGCGCGGCCGCCGACGTACCGCTCGGCGGCTACGTCCTGGCCTCCATGTCGCTCCAGGCCACCTACCGGGACTTCCCCGACGAGGGCGTGGACCTCGCCCAGGCCGCCGTGGAACGCAACCGCGGCCTCGCCACCTCCCGCACCATGAGCTTCTTCCACCTCGTCGAGGCGCGGGCGCACGCGAAGGCGGGCGACTCGGTGGCCGCCGGGACGGCGTTGCGCGCCGCCGAGGGCTGGCTGGAGCGCTCCCGCGACGGCGACGGCGACCCGACCTGGCTCGGTTTCTACTCGTACGACCGTTTCGCGGCGGATGCGGCGGAATGCTACCGGGACCTCAAACTCCCCCGTCAGGCGCGCCGCTTCACCGAACAGGCCCTGTCCCGCCCCACCGAGGAGTACGCGCGCTCGCACGGGCTGCGGCTGG
The DNA here is from genome assembly GCF_055574495.1 of Streptomyces sp. NPDC029836. Lineage (NCBI taxonomy): Bacteria > Bacillati > Actinomycetota > Actinomycetes > Kitasatosporales > Streptomycetaceae > Streptomyces > Streptomyces sp. NPDC029836. The sequence continues at coordinate 13,896 of NZ_JBVHZI010000004.1, forward strand.
TCGTCAGCGCGGTCGCCGAACTCGAATCGGGCAACCTCGACGCGGCGTGCGCGGCCGGCACCCGCGCGGTGGAGGTCGCGGGCCGGATCTCCTCGGCCCGGACGAACGAGTACGTACGGGACCTGCTGCACCGGCTCGAACCGTACGGGGACGAACCGCGCGTCGCGGAGCTCCGCGAGCGGGCTCGGCCGCTGCTGGTGACACCCGCGTAGCCGCATTGTCGGTGGCGGGGTGCAGTATGCAGGGGTGGGAGGTGTCAGCGTGGACTGCGACGTGCTGGTGATCGGTGGTGGGATCGTCGGCCTGTCGACCGCGCATGCCCTTTCACGGCTGGCCCCGGGGACGCGCGTGGTCGTCCTGGAGAAGGAGGCCGGCCCCGCCCGGCACCAGACGGGCCGCAACAGCGGGGTGATCCACAGCGGCATCTACTACCGCCCCGGCTCGCTCAAGGCACGCTTCGCGGTACGCGGGGCCGCCGAGATGGTCAAGTTCTGCGCCGAGCACGACATCCCGCACGAGGTCACCGGCAAACTGATCGTCGCCACCGAACGCCGGGAGCTCCCCCGCCTGCACTCCCTCGTCCAGCGCGGCCGGGAGAACGGCATCCCGGTCCGCGAACTGGGCCCGGCGCAGATCGCCGAGTACGAGCCGGAGGTCCACGGCCTCGCCGCGATCCACGTCGGCACCACGGGCATCGTCGACTACGGGCGGGTGGCGGCGCAGCTCGCGGAGTCCTCCGGCGCGGAGATCGTCTACGGCGGCGCGGTGGACCTCGTCTCCCGCCGGCCCTCGGCGGTGGCGGTGCGCACGACGTCCGGCCTGGTGGTCCGGGCGAAGGTGCTGGTGAACTGCGCGGGCCTGCAGTGCGACCGGATCGCCCGGCTGGCCGGCGACGATCCGGGCATGCGGATCATCCCGTTCCGCGGTGAGTACTACGACCTGGCCCGCCCGGACCTGGTCCGGGGCCTGGTGTACCCGGTGCCCGACCCGGCGTTCCCCTTCCTCGGCGTCCACCTCACCCGGGGCATCGGCGGCGGCGTCCACGTCGGGCCGAACGCGGTGCCCGCGCTGGCCCGCGAGGGCTACGGCTGGTCCACCGTCCGCCCCCGCGACATCGGCTCCGAGCTGACCTGGCCGGGATCCTGGCGGCTGGGCGCGCGGCACTGGCGGTACGGGGCGGGCGAGATCCGCCGCTCCCTGTCGAAGCGGGCGTTCACCGAGGCCGTACGCCGCCTGCTGCCCGCCGTCACCGCCGCGGACCTCACCCCGGCCGCGGCCGGCGTCCGCGCGCAGGCGGTGCTGCGGGACGGAACCCTGGTCGACGACTTCCTGATCCGCGAGGCCCCCCGCACGGTGCACGTCCTCAACGCCCCCTCCCCCGCCGCGACCGCCTCCCTCCCCATCGGCCGCGAAGTAGCCACCCGAGCCCTCCACACCCTCCACACCGCTTGACCCCCACACCGCAGGTCCGGGGGGGGTGCGTCGGCCGGGGCCGCCGCCCACCCCGACCCTGCACCGCCACCGACCCCACCCGCCACCTCCCGGCCGGGGCACCGCACCCCCCACCCCCCACGTCGTAGAATCTCGGCATTGTGTCTGAGTCCCCGAACCCCCAGCCCAGCCTCCCGGAGACCGCGCCGGAGGCGTCCTCGTACGTGCCCCCCAAGTGGCGCACCGAGCCCCGCTTCCCCGACGGCCCCGCCCCCGATCCGGCCGGCTCGCACCACGAGCGCCGCATCCGCAGCTTCCAGCCCCGCCGCAGCCGGGTGACCACCGGCCAGGGCGAAGCCCTGAAGCGGCTCTGGGGCACCTGGGGCCTCGACATCGACGGCCACGAGGTCATCGACCTCAAGCGGCTCTTCGACGGGCTCCCCGTGGTCCTGGAGATCGGCTTCGGCATGGGCGAGGCCACCGCCCAGATGGCCGCCGCCGACCCCGACACCGGCATCCTCGCCGCCGACGTGCACACCCCCGGCCAGGGCAACCTCCTCGCCCTCGCGGAACGGGGCGGCCTCAGCAACGTCCGCGTGGCCAACGGCGACGCGATCATCCTGCTCCGCGAGATGCTGCCGCCGGACTCCCTCGCCGGGCTGCGCGTGTACTTCCCGGACCCCTGGCCCAAGGCCCGTCACCACAAGCGTCGGCTGATCCAGCCCGAGTTCCTCGACCTGGCCGCCACCCGCCTGGCCCCCGGCGCGGTCCTGCACTGTGCGACGGACTGGGAGCCGTACGCCGAGCAGATGCTCGAAGTCCTCACCGCGCACCCCGAGTTCGAGAACACCCAGCAGGACGGCGGCTACGCCCCGCGCCCCGACTTCCGGCCGCTCACCCGGTTCGAGGGCCAAGGTCTGGACAAGGGGCACGTGGTCCACGACCTCCTCTTCCGCCGCGCGGAACACCGCGCTCCCGGCGTCCTCACCGACCCCATCGGCCTCACCAACCCCACCCTTCCCAGCACGAACTGACCAACGTCACTCCGGGTGTCCGACCCGCTCGGTAGGGTCATCGTGTGTTCCGAGCGCTCTCCCGTGTGCTCGCACGCCCGTCGGCCGGGGTCCGGACGTGCGTGCTCGTCGTCCTGCTCACCGCCACCGGGATCGCGATCCTGGAACTGGTCCGGGAACAGACCGGCACCGCGGGCTTCTTCGTGGGGCTCGGCCTGGCCCTGCTGCCGGTCCCGCCGCTCATGGCGGCGTTCCGGTGGCTCGGCCGGGCCGCGCCCGGCCCCTGGCGGCAGTTGCTGTTCTGCTTCGGCTGGGGGGCCTGCACCGCGGCGCTGATCGCGATACTGGCCAACAACTTCGCGACCCAGTGGGTCGCGGCCGCCACCGCCGACCCCTCCGACGCCGATCAGCTCGGCTCGGTCGTGATCGCCCCGGTCGTCGAGGAGACCGCCAAGGCCGCCGCCCTGTTCCTCGTGTTCGCCTTCCGAAGACGCCACTTCGCGGGCCCCGCCGACGGGTTCGTGCTCGCCGGGTTCACCGCCACCGGCTTCGCCTTCACCGAGAACATCCTCTACCTGGGCAACGCCTTCTACGAGGACGTGGCCAACGGCACCGGCGTACTGGACTCCGTGACGGCGGCGACGTTCTTCGTACGGGTCGTGCTGTCGCCGTTCGCGCACCCGCTGTTCACCGTGCTGACGGGCCTCGGCTTCGGGGCGGCCTCGCTCAGCGCCCGCCGTTCGCGCCGGATCGGCCTGCCGCTGCTCGGGTTGACGCTGGCCATGGCGACGCACGCCCTGTGGAACGGCTCCTCACACTTCGGTGAGTACGGTTTCTACGCGGTCTACGGCTGCGTGATGGTCCCGGCGTTCGGGCTGCTGCTGTGGTCGGCCGTGCGGATGCGGCGCCAACGGCTGCGGGCCGTCGCCGCCGAGCTGTCGGTGTACGCCGGCGCGGGCTGGCTCAGTCCGGCGGAGGTGCCGGCCCTGGCTTCGCTGCCGGCCCGTTCACTGGCGAGGGGCCTGGCCCGAGCCGCCGGAGGCCGCCCGTCCGCCCGGGCGGTGTCCCGCTACGCGGCGGACGCCACCGCCCTGGCCGTGCTGCGCCACCGCGCCCGCCGCCGCGGCCGGGCCGGCCGGGAGCCGGATTTCGCCGAGCGGGAGAGGGAGTTGCTGCACGCCCTGTGGCTGCGCCGGGCGACGGCCGCCCCCGCGCTGGCCCGGGCGGCGGTACTGGAGGAACTGCTGCCGCACCGCTCGGGCCTGCCCCAGGAGGACGCGTCCGCCTCCGCGCGACCCCCGACGGGCGCCCTCGCGGCCGTACCCGCCCCCAGGCGCCACCTGGCCGGCCGGCCGGAACGCCCGGCGTCGCGCCGAGAACCGGAGCCGAGGCCGGAGCCGCGCAGGGAACCGGACCCGCGCAGGGAGCCGGAGCCGCGCAGGGAACCAGAACCGCGCAGGGAGCCGGAACCGAGCCCCGGTCGCGTCAGTGCTAGACGCTGAGGCCCTTGCTGTTCAGCCACGCCATGGGGTCCATCGTCGAACCGCCCTTGCGGACCTCCAGGTGGAGGTGGGCGCCGGTGACGTTGCCGGTCGCGCCGACGCGGCCGATGGTCTCGCCCGTGCCCACCGCGCCGGAGGTCACCGACATCGAGGAGAGGTGGCAGTACCAGATCTCCGTACCGTCGTTGAGCTGGAGCACGATCCGGTAGCCGTACGCGCCGGACCAGCCCGCCGAGATGATCTTCCCGGCGCCCACCGCCTTGACCGGGGTTCCCGTCGGGGCGGCGAAGTCGAGGCCCGTGTGGTGGCCGGAGGACCACATGGAGCCGGCGGCGCCGTAGCGGGAGGTGAGGGTGTAGGCGGAGGTCGGCAGGACGAAGCCGCCCGCCGACTTCGCGACGGGCGCGGCGGCCGGCGCGGAGGCCGCCTCGGCCTTGGCCTTGGCGTCGGCCTCGTCGGCCGCCGTCTTCTCGGCGGCCGCCTGGTCCGCGGCGGCCTTCTCGGCTGCGGCGCGCACCGTCTCGGCCTCCTTGTCGGCCGCTTCCTTCTGGGTCTTCGCCTCCTGGGCGGCGGCCTCGCGGGCCGTCCGCTCGGCGTCGGCCAGGGCCTGCGTGTCGGTGGCGTCCTGCTGCGACTCGGCCTGCTGGAGGATGCGGTTGCGCAGCGCCTCACCCGCGTCGCCCTGTCCCTGGGCGGCGGCCTGCTGCGGGATCTGCCCGGTCCTGGTGTCCGCGGCGGCGGGCGTCTCGGCGGGGGCGGCGCTCGCGCGCTCGCCGCCCATCAGGTCGGGCAGCGAGGGCATGGATATGGAGACCTGGGGCCGGTCCTGCGCGGTGGCGATGCCGCCCGCGCCGACCGCCGCGATCACGCCGACGCCCAGCACGGTCGAGCTGCGGGCGAGGCCGCCGCGCGGCTTGAAGGTGCGGTGCTTGCCGCGGACCGGACGGACGGAGTCCTCGGTGGGGTTCCACTCGCCCCAGGCTCCGGCGCCGGGCGCCTCCTGGACGTCGGTGCCTTCAGGGGCAGGCGAGTTGGAGGCCACCGGGGCACACTCCTCATGGGCGAGAACGCACGCGGTGTCGCCTCTTGCGACGACTGGGACGACCGCGATGCGTTATCGAAAGGTAATAGACATGGGGGAGTGATTCCAAGCTGTTGCGATTGATCGTTAACACCAATCAGCCACGCCATGCACGGCTTTGGCCTGGACATCAGAGACTATCGACAATCAACTGGGGCAAAGAGCACCGCATTCGGTCATCACTTCAGCCACATTGGCGAAATGACGATCCGTCAGGACACTCGCACAGTGCGCCGCTCTCGCCACGGACGGTCACGGACGGACGGGCGTTCGGCCGCTACGCCTCCTCCCGCGGCACCACCGGTACGGTCCGCCTCCGCTCCGGCTGCCCCTCCCCGGGCCGGCCCACCGCCAGCAGCGCCATGTCGTCGCTCGCGCCGCCTCCCGTGTACCGGCGCACGTCGCTGCTGAGCGCGTCGAGCAGTTCGTCCGGCCCGGGGAAGACCCGCCCCCGCAGCCGGCCCGCCGGATCGTAGAAGACGCCCGCCGCGTCCCGGGCCTCGGAGAGCCCGTCCGTGTACAGGAGCAGAGTGCTACCGGCCGGGAAGGCCCACTGCCCGGCCCGGTCCGCCGGCCCCAGGACGGCCAGCTCGCCGAGCCCCAACGGCAGGGCCGGTTCGGCCGGGGCGAGCACCGCCAGTCCCCCGTCGGCGTGCAGCAGCAACGGTTCGGGGTGCCCCCGGTTGAGCAGCCGCAGTTGCTCGGCTCCCGGCGGGATCTCCCCGAGCACGCACGTCGTGAACCCCTCCACCGCGTCGAGGCTGTCGCGCCGGACGCCCTCCCGGTTCAGGGCCCGCTCCAAGCGCTGGGCGAGCCGCTCCAGGGTCGGTTCGGTGTCCGCGGCCTCGCGGAAGGCACCCAGCACCACGGCCACGGCCTCAACCGCCCCCAGGCCCTTGCCCCGTACGTCGCCCACCGCGAGCCGTACCCCGTACGGGGTGTCCTGGACGGCGTACAGGTCCCCACCGATGAACGCGTCGGCCTGCGCGGCCACGTACCGGGCGGAGACGTGCAGCCCCGCGATCCGTTCGGCCGGGGTGGGCAGCACGGCCCGCTGCGCGGCCTCGGCGATCCCCCGCGCGGACGCGAGCCGCGCGACGCTGCGCCGCACGACCCGGTTGATCAGCAGGGCCAGTCCGGACACGGTGAGTACGGTCGCCAACTCGGTCAGCGCCTCGACCTTCCACCCGGTGCCGCTGTACGCGTGCAGGGCGACGACGGCCAGCGAGGCGGTCAGGCCGATCAGGGCGGTCGCCCGGAAGGTGAACAGGGGAGCGGCGACGAGCGGGGCGGCGGAGAAGAAGGGCGAACCGGTGAAGCTGGGCGGCGTCAGCAGGTTGAAGACGAGCCCGACGAGGATCAGCAGGGCGGGGAGCAGCCGCGCCACCCGCGGGGCCGCGCCCTCGCCGGGGACGGTCGCGCGCTCCTTGTCCTGCCGGCCCAGCCCCGCCACGCTGTCTCCTGCCGCCGGTCCCGCCTCGCCCCCTCAAGGCTGGCGGTACCGGCCCCGGTCCGGCGACCGGACCGCGCCGATCGGGTGACGCCGGGTGTCCTTGGTACAACGGGGAACGACGAAGGCCCGGTTCCACAAGGGAACCGGGCCTTCGTACTGAGTAGCGGGGACAGGATTTGAACCTGCGACCTCTGGGTTATGAGCCCAGCGAGCTACCGAGCTGCTCCACCCCGCGTCGGTAAACCCAACTCTACGTCATTCGGGGGACGCCCCCCACCACTTAACGCCCGGGGCACCCCCGAGCAACACATCACCGCAGGTCAGAGGCGTTTAATCGGCTCGGAACAACGAAGCCCCACCCCGGAATCCGGCGACGCGTCACCCCACGGGGTCGCGTCGCTGAGCGGTCGGTCGGCACGCGACGCCCGCACCACAGCCGCGGGCTCGGGTTCGGGTTCGGGTTCGGGTTCGGGCTGCCGGATCCCCCGGGCGTTCGTGGTCTCGCCGTCCATCTCGTGGCTGTACTTCTCCGTGGGCGGTTCGGGGCGCACGAGGCCGACACGGCCCCCCCTGGACGCGGTCCGCGCATCAGACGACCCGACGTCCCGGGCACGGCAAAGCGCCCCACCCGAAGAACTCGGATGGGGCGCTGAGGCGCAGGTCGGAGGGAGGTTCCTCCGCCGCGCGAGCGGTAGGCCATGTCGGACTCGAACCGACAACCAACGGATTAAAAGTCCGCTGCTCTGCCAATTGAGCTAATGGCCCTCCATGTGCTCACCCCAGAGCATAGCCGGAGCCGGGCTGTTGGCCGATCGGGTATCGCCGGGTGTGGCCCCGGCGGTTTTCCGCCGGCGGTCGTGGAAGGGGTGACGGGGCCGGAAAACGGCCCGGCCCCCACCGCACCGGAGTGCTGTGGGGGCCGAGTCGGTGTCAGATGACGCTCAGGCGTCAGCCGTTGCGCTTCCAGCGGGGCTTGTCGTCACGACGGCCACCGAAGGAGCCGGTCGAACCGGAACCGCCGGAGCCGGAGGGACGGTTGTCGTCGCGGCGGCCGTAGGGACGGTCACCGGCGCCGGCGGAACGGAAGCCACCGGTCGTGGGACGGTCGTCGCGGCGGAAGCCGCCACGGTCGCCGCCACGGTCGTCACGGTTGAAGCCACCCGACGGACGGTCGTCGC
>NZ_JBVHZI010000004.1:21651-421587 GCF_055574495.1 Streptomyces sp. NPDC029836
GCGACGGAAGCCGCCACCACGGTTGTCATCACGACGGTCACCACCGGAACGGAAACCACCCGACGGACGGTCATCGCGGCGGAAGCCACCACGGTCACCGCCACGGTCGTCACGGTTGAAGCCACCCGACGGACGGTCGTCGCGACGGAAGCCGCCACCACGGTTGTCATCACGACGGTCACCACCGGAACGGAAACCACCCGACGGACGGTCATCGCGGCGGAAGCCACCACGGTCGCCACCACGGCTGTCGCGGTCGCCACCGCGGTTGTCGCGGCGCTCGTAGTTGCCGCGGTCGTCGCGACGCTCGACGGTGCGCTCCTGGGCGACCGGCTCGGCGACGGCGGCGACGGCTGCCGCGACCTCGGCCTCGGCTGCCTCGACGACCTCGGCGACGGCGGCCTCCGGGTCCTCACCGCGCTCGCGGGCGGAACGGGCGACGAGGCGGTCGGCCTCCTCGCGCAGTTCCACGGCGCGGCGCGACAGGCGCTCCAGCTGCTTGGTGAGGTCGGCGACCTCGCGCTCGGCCTGCTTGGCGGCGTTGTTCGCCGAGTCGGCCTGGACCTGGGTGAGCGAACGCGCACCGGTGATCTCGGCGACCTCGGGGTCGAACGCGCCGACGCCCTGGACGATGTGGCGCGAGGCGTCGACGCCCGCGTCCTCCATCAGGCGGAAGATCTGGCGACGCTGGTGCGGGAGCGCCAGCGACACGACGACACCGGACTTGCCGGCGCGGGCGGTACGGCCCGAGCGGTGCAGGTAGTCCTTGTGGTCACCGGCCGGGTCCACGTTCAGGACCAGGTCGATGCCGTCGACGTGGATGCCGCGGGCGGCGACGTCGGTCGCGACGAGCGCGTTGACGTAGCCGTCCTTGAAGTCGGCGAGGACGCGGGTACGGGCACCCTGCGTCATGCCGCCGTGCAGCGCGTCGGCCTTCACGCCGGACTCGATGAGCTGCTCGGCGATGCGGTCGGCGCCCAGCTGGGTGCGGACGAAGATGATGGTGCGGCCCTTGCGGGCGGCGATGGCGGCCGTGACCGGCGCCTTGTCCTTCGGCTTCACGACGAGGACGTGGTGCGTCATGGTCGTGACGTTGCCCTGCGCGCTGTCGACCTCGTGCGTGACGGGGTTGGACAGGTAGCGCTTGACCAGGGTGCCGATCTCGTTCTCCATGGTGGCGGAGAAGAGCATGCGCTGGCCGCCGCCGGGGATCTGGTCGAGCAGCTCGGTGACCTCGGGCAGGAAGCCCAGGTCGGCCATCTGGTCGGCCTCGTCGAGGACCGCGATCTTGACGTTCTCCAGCGAGCAGGCGCCGCGGTTGATGATGTCGCGCAGGCGGCCGGGGGTGGCGACGAGGACGTCGACACCGCGCTCCAGGGCGTAGATCTGGTTGCTCATGGAGGTACCGCCGCAGACGACCTTCATCTTCAGGCCGAGGACGTCGCCGTAGGGCTGGAGGGCGTCCGCGACCTGCATCGCGAGCTCACGGGTCGGCGTGAGGATGATCGCGCGGGGCTTCTTCTTGTCGGTGTGACCGCCCGCCAGCAGGGCCAGGGTCGGCAGACCGAAGGAGAGCGTCTTGCCGGAGCCGGTGCGGCCGCGGCCCAGGATGTCCTTGCCGGCCAGGGCGTCCGGGATGGTCGCGGCCTGGATCGGGAAGGGGGCGGTGACGCCGTTCTGGGCGAGCTTGCGGACGATGCCGTCCGGCAGGCCCAGTTCGCCGAAGGTGATGGTGGGCTCCGCGTCGGCCTCGTCGGCGGCGTCGTCGGAGGGGGAACCGTCGGACGTCACGTCGGCCTCAAGGGCCTCGATGATCTCCTCCGCCTCGATGGCCGCCATGGCCTCGGTGACCGCGAGGGTCTCGGCGGTGACGATCTCGTCGTTGGAGTCGTTCTCGGGCATGACGGAACGGTCAGAACTGGAAATGGACATGCGAAATGCGAAACCTTCCGGAGTCTCGGCACGCGCCCAAACTCCGTGAATCGCAAATCGACCGCCTCAATGCGGTCAGCCACGGCTAGGGAGTACGCGCCACACGGCGCTCTTCGGATTCGGCGCCGGGCAATGGGATCAAACGATCTATAACCATACGCACCCTCCTGGGGGTCTGGCAAGTCGTTCCGGCCGAAACCCGTCTGACCTGGGACGATCCCACCGCAGCGTGCCTCGGGGAAGCGCCGCCGACCCACCCGGAGGCGGCGGGAACTACGACGTGCCGCCCGTCCCGGGGGTCGGGTCGGGGCCCGGGTCGACGGGCGGGGTCGGAGTGGGTTCCGTCACAGGAGGGTCGACGGGGGGATCGACCGGCGGCACGGTGGCCGACCCTCCGGAGCCCCCGGAGCCGGAACCCCCGGACCCGGAACCGGACCCCGAGCCCGAACCCGAGCCGCCCGCACCGGAGCCGCCGGAGGCCGACCCCGAGCCGGAGCCGCCGGAGCCGGAGCCGCCCGCACCGCCCGCGCCGCCCCCTGAGGGTTCCTGCGGCCCCTGGCCGCCCGCGCCGCCACCCGGGCCCGCCGAGGGCGTCGGAGCGCCGGGCCGGCCGGCGGGGGCGCCCGGGCTGGGGGAGGCCCCGGCCGCACCGGAGGCCTTGCCGGGCTCGCCGGCCTTGCCGTCCCGGTTCCCGGCGGCGTCCTTCGCCCCGTGCCCGTTGCCGTGGGCCCCGGAGCCGCGCCCGGCGCCGGCGGCCGCCCCCGTACCGGCGGTGTCCTTGGCGCCGGCCGACGCGGCCGGGCCGGGCTTCGCGGCGTCCTCGCCGACGCTCATGCAGCCGGCCGTCGCCGCCACGGCGAGCGCGGAGACGGCCAGTCTGAGGGAAGTGGTCAACTGGCGCACGGGGGCACCTCCGGAACACGGCGGCGGGGTCCGCGATGAGCGGGTCAAGTTGCCCAACTCCCTTTACCCCGTAAGAGACACGCCCCTTACGCGAACAGCTGCCGGGCCACCTGCGAGCCCAGGTGGACGGCGCCCAGCCCGACCAGCACCGATCCCAGGACGTTCGCCGCCGCCAGGAACGGCTCGCCACGCTCGGCCAGGCGCAGGGTCTCGTAGGAGAAGGTCGAGTACGTGCTCAGCGCCCCGCACAGCCCCGTCCCGAGGAACAGGGCCAGGCTCCGGGGAGCGGCCCCGGCCAGCACCGCCCCGGTCAACGCGCCCAGCAGAAGGCAGGCGGCCGCGTTGACCGCGAAGGTCCCCCACGGGAAGTCGGAGCCGTGGCGCGCCTGCACGGCGCGGTCGGTCAGGTAACGCAGCGGCGCGCCCACGGCCGCCCCCGCGATCACCCACAGCCAGTTCATCCGCGCCCCCGCCGGGCCGGGAACCGCAGGAACCGCCTGGTCAGGGTCGCGCCGGCCAGTACGGCCGCCAGTGCCCCGACCACCGTGAGCGCGGCGTACGCGAGCGCCACCCCGGCCTCGTCGGCGTCCAGCAGTCGCGAGACGTCCAGGGCGTAGGCCGAGAAGGTGGTGAAGCCGCCGAGCACGCCGGTGCCCGCGAAGGGCCGCAGCAGCGGGTGGGCGGTGCGCCCGTCCTCGGCGATCGCCGCTATCAGTACGCCGATCAGCGCGCAGCCCAGGACGTTGATCCCCAGGGTGGTCCACGGGAAGGCCGTCGGCCCGGCGGGCCACAGCAGTGCGGCCCCGTACCGGGCGCAGGCCCCGAGCACGCCGCCGGCGGCGACGGCCGCGAGCACCGGGCCCTGGGGGCGCGCCCGTTCCCCGGCCTGCCGGAGGTCGACGTCCGGGTCGACGGGGTCCGGCTCGCCGGCGGGGGCGGGTCCGCTCACCCGTAGCCCAGGGCGTGCAGCCGTTCGTCGTCGATGCCGAAGTGGTGGGCGATCTCGTGCACGACGGTCACCTCCGTCTCCGCGACCACGCTCTCCCGGTCCTCGCACATGCGCAACGTGGGGTTCCGGTAGATCGTGATGCGGTCCGGCAGCACCCCGGCGTACCACTCGCCGCGCTCGGTGAGGGGGGTCCCCTCGTAGAGCCCGAGGAGCTCGGGGTCGTCGGCCGGTGGCTCGTCCTCGACGAACACCGCCACGTTGTCCATCAGCCGCGTCAGCTCCGGCGGAATGCGGTCCAGGGCCTCTGCGACGAGCTCTTCGAACTCCTCGCGCGTCATCTCCAGCACCCGGTCATTGTCGCTCCGCGGGAAACCGTTTTGGCGATAGCTCCCCGGATCCCATATGCTTCTCACGTCCCCGACGCGCTGAGAAGTGCCCGGCGGGCCTTTAGCCCTCATCGTCTAGTGGCCCAGGACGCCGCCCTTTCAAGGCGGTAGCACGGGTTCGAATCCCGTTGGGGGTACGCATTAACTGTGTGCGAGACTTGTGCTCGCACATTGCAAGGACCTGTGGAGCAGTTGGTTAGCTCGCCACCCTGTCAAGGTGGAGGTCGCGGGTTCAAGTCCCGTCAGGTTCGCTGAGGCTGGAAACGGTCTCGTGGCTGGGTAGCTCAGTTGGTACGAGCGATCGCCTGAAAAGCGATAGGTCGCCGGTTCGACCCCGGCCCCAGCCACCAGAGGAAGGCCCCGTCCATCGGACGGGGCCTTCCGTGCGTCATCCCTCCGGTTCCGGCCGTTCCGCGCGGACCGCGCGCCGCCACCGAATCAGGCCGACGGCGGTCGCGGCCGCCACGACCAGCCCGAGCAGCGCCCGGTCCGGTACGGCGTCGGCGACGGAGCCCACCCACCGCTCCACCGCGAACGAGTCGTCCACGTCGAGCAGCCCCGGCAGCGCGCTCGACCCGTCGTAGACGAGGAACAGGACGCCCAGGGTCAGGAAGAACAGCCCGGACAGCAGCGAGGTGGTGTGCAGTTCCAGGCGGCCCACCCGGAAGGCCCGGCCGCGCAGCCAACGCCGGCCGCCCAGGTCGAAGCGCTCCCAGAGCAGCGCCAGCAGGAACAGCGGCACGGCCATGCCCAGCGCGTACACCGCCAGCAGCAGGCCCCCGTAGACCGGGCTGCCACCGACCGCCGCCACCGTGAGGACGCTGCCCAGGATCGGACCGGCGCAGAAGCCGGCCAGCCCGTAGACCGCGCCGAGGGCGTACACCGACAGGGCGGTGGTCGGGCGGATCCGGCCGGACAGTTCGGCGAGCCGCTTCGGGGCGAAGCCGAGGCCGAGGATCTGGGCGAGGCCGAGCGCGATGATCAACCAGCCGCCGGCGAGCACCAGGGCGTCCCGGTTCTGGTGGAAGAACCGCCCCGCGTACGAACCGGCCGCGCCCAGCGGTACGAGGGTGCTCGCGAGGCCCGCGTAGAAGATCCCGGTGCGCGCGAGGAGCCGGGAGCGGGAGTCGATCGAGTACGCGAAGAAGGCGGGCAGCAGCAGCGCGCTGCACGGGCTGAGCAGCGCGAGGAGGCCGCCCAGCAGGGCGGCCAGGTATCCGATGCCGGTCACCGGCCCGCCGCCGCCTCGGTCTTCGTCGCCTCGGTCTTCGCCGCGGCGATCGCGGCCCGGAAGGCGTCGATGGGCTGCGCCCCGGCGATCGGGCGGCCGTTGACGAGGAAGGACGGGGTGGAGCTGACGCCGATGCGGTAGCCCTCCTCCTGGTCCTTCTTCAGGGCGGCGGCGGCCTCCTCGCCGGCCATGTCCCGCTTGAACCGCTCCAGGTCGGGGACCCCGGCCTCGCGGGCCAGCTCCACCAGACGCGCCCCGGCGAAACCGGCCTCCTTGGCGCCGTCGGCGTACGCGGCCCGGTGGAAGGCGGCGAAGCGGTCCTGCCGGCCGGCGGCCCAGGCGGCCTTGGCGGCGGCCTCGGACTCGGCGCCGAAGATCGGGAAGTTGCGCCACTCGATGCGCAGGGTGCCGTCCTCCACGTACTTCTTCACCAGTTCGGGTTCGGTGTCGCGGGCGAACTTGCCGCAGTAGCCGCACCGGAAGTCGGAGTACTCGATGAGCACGACGGGGGCGTCGGCGCGACCGGTCGCGAGCTTGTCGGCGCCGTCGCGGCGGGCCAGGGCAAGCAGTTCCGGGGCGACGTCCGTACGGGGTCCGGCGTGGGCGGAGGCCGCGGGGGCTTCGGCGGAGGTGTCGCGGGACCTGTCGTCGGGGGCGGTGGCCTGCCAGGAGACCAGGCCGAGGGTGATCGCGGCGACGGCCACGCCGGCCGCGGCGAACAGGGGCGTGCGGGCGGGACGGGGGGAACGGGCGGGGGAAGGCATGCGGGTGCTCCAGGAGTACGGGTGGGGTGGGACCGGCGGGCGGCCCCTCCTAGACCCGCATCACCGAGAGCTCCACCGGACCCGGCGCGGGCCGGTCGGGCCCGCGTACGGGGCCCCGTACGGGCATCGTGCCGTGCGGCCGGCCCTCCTCGGGCGCGGGCCGGGCCGCCGGGAGCGGCGCGTGGTCCTGCCCGGCGCGCGGCGGGAGGGCCGGGGCCCGGCCGGTGTCGGGGGAGCCGGGGGCGCAGGACGGCCCGCGGGGCCCGGCGGGGTCGGCCAGGGCGGCGGCCGGGATCACGCGCGGGTCGACGGAGGCGCCGGCCGACCGGACGGCTGCCCCGGCCCCCGCACCCGGTACGGCCGGAACCGGAACCGCGCGCCCCGGCGGCGGCGCGGCCGCAGCCGGTGTCACCGTGGGGAACAGCACCGCGAGGACGGCCGCCAACAGGCAGCACACACGGTGGCGGCGGGACAAGGTGGGCTGCCTCTCACTCGTACGGCCGGGGGACTCGTCCCGAAATGGTACGGGGAGGCCCACAAATGCGTTCGCCGGCCGGAGGCCGCAGGTGAGATCCTCGATCAGGTATGTCTACTTCCTTCGCCGCCCTGCAGACGCTTCTCGGTGAGATCTCCCTCCGTGACGCGCACCGCCTCGGCCGCCGCCTTGAGGGCGCCCGCCGCATCCGCAAGCCCGAGGCCCAGCAGGCCGTGCTCGACGAGATCGCCGCGGAGGCCGCGAAGGCCGCCGAGCGGCTCGCCGGCCGTGCCTCCCGGATGCCGGAGGTCACGTATCCCGAGAACCTTCCCGTCAGCCAGAAGAAGGACGAGATCGCCGAGGCGATACGCGACCACCAGGTCGTGATCGTCGCCGGCGAGACCGGCTCCGGCAAGACCACGCAGATCCCCAAGATCTGCATGGAGCTGGGCCGTGGCGTCCGGGGCATGATCGGGCACACCCAGCCCCGCCGGATCGCGGCCCGCACGGTCGCGGAGCGGATCGCCGAGGAGCTGAAGTCCGAGATCGGGCAGACCGTCGGTTGGAAGGTCCGGTTCACCGACCAGGTGAACCCGGACGCCACCTACGTGAAGCTGATGACCGACGGCATCCTGCTCGCCGAGATCCAGACCGACCGCGAACTGCGCGCCTACGACACGATCATCATCGACGAGGCCCACGAGCGGTCCCTGAACATCGATTTCCTGCTGGGCTACCTGGCCCGGCTGCTGCCGAAGCGTCCCGACCTGAAGGTCGTGATCACCTCGGCGACCATCGACCCGCAACGGTTCTCCCGGCACTTCGGGGACGCGCCGATCATCGAGGTCAGCGGCCGTACGTATCCGGTGGAGGTGCGCTACCGCCCGCTCCTCGAAGAGGATTCCGAGGACAGCGACCGCGACCAGATCACCGCGATCTGCGAAGCCGTCGACGAACTCCAGTCCGAGGGGCCGGGCGACGTCCTCGTCTTCCTCTCCGGCGAACGGGAGATCCGCGACACCGCGGACGCCCTGGAGAAGCGCAAGCTACGCCTGACGGAGGTCCTCCCCCTCTACGCGCGCCTCTCGCACGCCGAGCAGCACCGGGTCTTCCAGCAGCACACCGGCCGCCGGATCGTCCTCGCGACGAACGTCGCCGAGACCTCGCTGACCGTGCCCGGCATCAAGTACGTCATCGATCCGGGCACCGCCCGCATCTCGCGCTACAGCCACCGCACCAAGGTGCAGCGGCTGCCCATCGAGCGGATCTCCCAGGCCAGCGCGAACCAGCGCAAGGGCCGGTGCGGTCGTACCAGCGACGGCATCTGCATCCGCTTGTACTCGGAGGACGACTTCCTCTCCCGTCCGGAGTTCACGGACGCCGAGATCCTGCGCACCAACCTGGCCTCCGTGATCCTGCAGATGACCGCGGCCGGGTTGGGCGAGATCGAGAAGTTCCCCTTCATCGACCCGCCGGACCACCGCAACATCCGCGACGGCGTGCAGCTGCTCCAGGAGCTGGGCGCCTTCGACCCGGCGGAGAAGGACCCGCGCAAGAAGCTGACGCCGATGGGGCGCCAGCTCTCGCAGCTGCCGGTGGACCCGCGGCTGGCCCGCATGGTGGTCGAGGCCGACAAGAACAACTGCGTCCGCGAGGTCATGGTCATCGCGGCGGCCCTGTCGATCCAGGACCCGCGCGAGCGGCCCTCGGACAAGCAGACCCAGGCCGACCAGAACCACGCCCGCTTCAAGGACGAGACCAGCGACTTCCTCTCGTACCTGAACATGTGGCGCTACGTCCGCGAGCAGCAGAAGGAGCGCGGCTCCTCCTCCTTCCGCCGGATGTGCAAGCAGGAGTACCTGAACTTCCTGCGGATCCGCGAGTGGCAGGACATCTACACGCAGCTGCGCACGGTCGCCCGCTCGATGGGCATCCACGTCAACGAGGCGGACGCGCCGGAGCAGCACGTCCACATCTCGCTGCTGGCCGGCCTGCTCTCGCACATCGGCCTGAAGGACACCGACAAGAACGAGTACCTGGGCGCCCGGTCCGCGAAGTTCGCGGTCTTCCCCGGTTCCTCGCTGTTCAAGAAGCAGCCGAAGTTCCTGATGTCGGCCGAACTGGTGGAGACCTCGCGGCTGTGGGCGCGGGTGAACGCGAAGGTGGAGCCCGAGTGGGTGGAGCCGCTCGCGCAGCACCTCATCAAGCGCACCTACAGCGAGCCGCACTGGGAGAAGGACCAGGCGGCCGTGATGGCGTACGAGAAGGTCACGCTGTACGGCGTACCGATCGTCGCCCAGCGGAAGATCAACTACGGCCGGATCGACGCCGAGGTCTCGCGCGAGCTCTTCATCCGCAACGCGCTGGTCGAGGGTGACTGGCGCACGCACCACAAGTTCTACGCCGACAACCGGAAGCTGCTGACCGAGGTCGAGGAGCTGGAGAACCGGGCCCGGCGCCGCGACATCGTGGTGGACGACGAGACCCTCTTCGACTTCTACGACCGGCGCATCCCGGACCACGTGGTGTCGGGGGCGCACTTCGACTCCTGGTGGAAGCACAAGAAGCGGGAGGAGCCCGAACTCCTCGACTTCGAGCGCGAGATGCTGCTGACCGAGAAGGCGGCCGGGGTCACCAAGGCCGACTACCCGGACAGCTGGCGGCAGGGGCCGTTGAAGTTCCGGGTGACCTACCAGTTCGAGCCGGGCGCGGACGCGGACGGCGTGACCGTGCACGTCCCGCTCCAGGTGCTGAACCAGGTCACCGACGAGGGCTTCGACTGGCAGATCCCGGGCCTGCGCGAGGAGGTCGTCACCGAGCTGATCCGCTCGCTGCCGAAGCCGATCCGCCGGCACTACGTGCCCGCGCCGAACTTCGCGACGCGCTTCCTGGACACGGTCGTGCCGTTGCAGGAGCCGCTGCCGGTGACGCTGGCGCGCGAGCTGCACCGGATGGTCGGGGTGCCGGTCTCGGCCGACGACTTCGACCTGACCCGGATCCCCGACCACCTGAAGATCACCTTCCGGATCGTCGACGAACGACGCAAGAACCTCGCCGAGGACAAGGACCTGGAGGCCCTGCGGCTGCGCCTGAAGCCCAAGGCCCGCCAGGCCCTGTCCCAGGCCGCGGCGGCCACCGCCGAGCGGGCGGGCGGGGAGTCCCTGGAGCGGTCCGGGCTGACCGACTGGACGATCGGCACCCTGACGAAGATCTTCGAGACCCGTCGCGCCGGCCAGCCGGTGAAGGCGTACCCGGCGCTGGTGGACGAGGGGACGACCGTCTCCGTACGGCTCTTCGACACCGAGGCCGAGCAGCGGCGGGCGATGTGGCTGGGCACGCGGAAGCTGATCCTGCTGAACATCCCGGTCAACCCGGCGAAGTTCGCCTCGGACAAGCTCAGCAACCAGCAGAAGCTGGCCCTTTCGCGGAACCCGCACGGCTCCATCCAGGCGCTGTTCGACGACTGCGCGACGGCCGCCGCCGACAAGCTGATCGCGGACCACGGCGGCCCGGCCTGGGACGAGGCGGGCTTCCGCAGGCTCTACGACGCGGTACGGGCCGACCTGGTGGACACGACCGTACGGACGGTGGGCCAGGTGCAGCAGGTGCTGGCCGCCTGGCAGGCCTGCGAGCGGCGACTGAAGGCGACCAACAGCCTGGCCCTGATGGCCAACGTCGCCGACGTGAAGGCCCAGCTGGCCGCGCTCGTACCGGCCGGCTTCGTGACGCTCACCGGCCTGCGCCGGCTGCCGGACCTGATGCGCTACCTGGTGGCGGCGGACCGGCGGCTCCAGCAAATGCCCACGGGCGCCCAGCGCGACACCACGCGCATGGAGAAGGTCCACGAGATGCGGGACGAGTACCTGTGGCTCCTGGAGCAGCTCCCCCAGGGCCGGCCGGTCCCGGAGGAGGTCACCGAGATCCGCTGGATGCTGGAGGAACTCCGGGTCTCCTACTTCGCGCACGCGCTCGGAACGGCGTACCCGATCTCGGACAAGAGGATCGTGAAGGCGGTCGACGCCCTCGCTCCGTGAGCGGGTTAGACCCCACCCCCTGAGCTGCTGTACAGTGGCGTTCGCAGCCGAGAAAAGCGGCCGCGAACGAGGACCTGTGGAGCAGTTGGTTAGCTCGCCACCCTGTCAAGGTGGAGGTCGCGGGTTCAAGTCCCGTCAGGTTCGCAGAAACGTCAGGGCCCGTATCCCCTCAGGGGATACGGGCCCTGACGCGTTTCCCGACGCGTTTCGCGGTGCCGCTTCGGCGGGCGCTTCCGGGCGGAGTTCGGCTCCGACTCCGGGCGGGCCCCGAGTCGGACCCGCGCCATGATCATTGGGCGGCCGCCGAAGCCACTGAAGGCCCCCAGGAGGGGCCGGCACCCCCTAGCGGCCCCTCAACCCCTCGCCGCCCCCGCGAAGCCCCCAGCGGGCCGCCTGCGCGGCCCGGTCCGCGCGCGGCCCGCGCGGGGCGGTTGCCCCTCCCCGGTCGAGGCGCTCTGCGGCGGACATCCCCTTACGGGCGCAATGCCGGATGTACAAGAGTGATCAACTGTGACGGGAGTCACCGCACGAGTTTTTGAGACGCGCACGTTTATCGCACACCTACGCCCGCTCGATTTAATATGTGCAATGGCACCTACCTCGTCGGACCCCGCACGCCCCGACGATTCCACCCCTGCGGGCATAAAAAAAGATCGCGCTGGACCCGGCGGAGTCCAGCGCGATCGAACGGCAATGAGGCTGTTGGGGCAGCCTCAACCGTCTGAAGCGTTGTGGGTTTCATCGGATTGGGGGACCCGATACAGACCCGTTAAAGCGGTGGTACTACTGCGCGACCTCAGGCCTCGCTGCGCTGCTGCGGAATTCCCGCGAGCAGTGCGCGAACCTCAGCCTCGCGATAACGGCGGTGTCCACCCAGGGTGCGGATGGACGTGAGCTTGCCAGCCTTGGCCCAGCGGGTGACCGTCTTCGGGTCCACGCGGAACATCGTGGCAACCTCAGCCGGGGTCAGCAGCGGCTCGGCATCAGGGGTGCGAGCGGTCATGAGCGGCCTCCTCGGGAGAACCGAACCATCTCGGTTCTTTCCTCTAAATTCTGCACCTTGGCCCGCGTTGCCCGAAATGGACATACGCAGGCCGAGTCGGTTATAGGACGAACGGCTTGTCCTCGGCACTACAACTACACCATCCGTCCAGCCCCAAGGGCCAAACCGATGGAATTGCCCTCCGAGGTGTTCATCAGCGGCGGAAGCCGATGGACCGCCCCATAGCGGACAGTCACCCCACTGTGACGATCAGTCACAGGGCGATCGGGAGTCGTCAGACCCCCCATAGAGTGCAATACCGAGCATTCCGCCCTTAGTTGGACGGAAGGAACCCTCCCCGGACTCCTTGTCCTATTTTGGCACGAGGGTAGGGGAAGGGCGCAAGGGTGTAGATAGTGCGGTCCGTCACCCTTGGGCCAATGGCCCGTATCGGGACGTAGGTCCTGGAACTAAGACCCCAATGTGCCGATCAAGGCCCTGATCTGCACCTTGTGGCCGATCGGCCGATACGACCGATACGGGTGATACGCCCAGGGCCCGGCGCGGGCCTCCCGACGGGGGTGGCGAAGGACACCCTGCCAGGTGGATCAGTTCGCGAACAGCCTTTCCCTGACCGACCGCCAGCGCTGGGCCAGTTCGCCGTACACCTCCGAGGCGCCCTCCCGGTCGCCGGCCCGCAGCGCGTCCATCCCGGCCGCGAGGTCGCGGGCGGAGCGGTCGTCGGCGAGGTCGTCAGCCGGCAGCGCGTGCAGCAGCCCCCCGTAATCCAGTTCGACCATCGACCGCGGATGGAACTCCTCCAGCCAGCTCCCGACCTCCACCAACCCCTCGGCCAGCGGCGCGTACCCCTCCGCCTGCCGTAGGGTCCGCAGCCCTCGGGCCAGCCGGCGGCGGGCCTGCACCATCGGCGTCCGGTACCGCAGCCGTTCGCCCGGCACGTACTCCCGCTCCTCGTCGCCGACCAACACGAACCAGCGCAGCGGAACCTGCCACACCCCCGTACGGATCCACGGCCGCGCGTCCGGGTTCCGCTCGCGCCACTCCTCGTACTCCGCCGCCGCCCGCTCGCGCGCAGACGCCGGTAGCGCCGCGTCCAGCACCGGCGGCGGGAACGACTCCGTCAGCTCCCGGAGGGCCAGCCAGCCGCGCAGCCGGGTGCGCCACGGACAGACCAGGACCACCCCGTCCCGCTCGGCCGTGAACGCGTCAGCGCTCTCGTGCGCCGGCACCCCCACCACCGGGACGCGGACCAAGTCCACCAGCGAGCGGCGCAGTTCGTCCTGCGCCGTCGCCACCACCCCGCGCCGGACGTAGTCCGCCCAGTGCGCCCGCTCGGGTTCCGAGAAGGCCGCCAATGGCTCGTAGACACGCAGGTAGGAGGCGTACGGGACGATCGGTACGGGGCGGGCCGAGGGCGGCCGCACTTCGGGGGATTCGCTCACGCTGTCGTACCTCCCCGTTTTCCGGGCTCCCTCACCTCCGGGGCGCCCGCGGCCCGAACGGCGGCGCCCGCGACCCTCCGCGCGCGGCCCGGAACCCCTCGTTCCGTACGGTTCCCGACAGGCCCGCGGGGCCGGTGTGACACGGGAGTGTTCCGATCCCCGGACAGGCCCTTCCCGGGCGACCCACAGGTCTTACGCTGCTCCCAGCGCGCCCTCCCCCACCCGCAGGGCGGGCGTCTTTCCGCCGCATCTCTTCCATGGGAGTCACCACCGTGACCGAAATGACCGACGGCGTCCTGCACACCCTGTTCCGCACGGAACAGGGCGGCCACGAGCAAGTCGTGCTGTGCCAGGACCGAGCCTCAGGCCTCAAGGCCGTCATCGCGATCCACTCCACCGCCCTGGGCCCCGCCCTCGGCGGCACGCGCTTCCACGCGTACGCCTCCGACGAGGAGGCCGTCCTCGACGCGCTGAACCTCGCGCGCGGCATGTCGTACAAGAACGCCCTCGCCGGTCTCGACCTCGGCGGCGGCAAGGCCGTGATCATCGGCGACCCGAGCGCCCTCAAGAGCGAGGAACTGCTGCTGGCCTACGGCCGGTTCGTGGAATCGCTCGGCGGTCGCTACGTGACCGCATGCGACGTCGGCACGTACGTCGCCGACATGGACGTCGTCGCCCGCGAGACCCGCTGGGCCACCGGCCGCTCCCCCGAGAACGGCGGCGCCGGCGACTCCTCGGTCCTCACCGCCTACGGCGTCTTCCAGGGCATGCGCGCCAGCGCACAGCACCTGTGGGGCGACCCGACGCTGCGCGGCCGCAAGGTCGGCGTCGCCGGTGTCGGCAAGGTCGGCCGGCACCTGGTGGAGCACCTGCTGGAGGACGGCGCCGAGGTCGTCATCACCGACGTCCGCGCGGAGTCCGTCCAGGAGATCCTCGACAAGCACCCCGGCTGCAAGGTCACCTCGGTCGCCCACACGGACGCCCTGATCCGCACCCCGGGTCTGGACATCTACGCCCCGTGCGCCCTCGGTGGCGCGCTGAACGACGAGTCCGTCCCGGTGCTCACCGCCACCGTCGTGTGCGGCGCGGCGAACAACCAGCTGGCCCACCCGGGCGTCGAGAAGGACCTCGCCGACCGCGGGATCCTCTACGCGCCGGACTACGTGGTGAACGCGGGCGGTGTCATCCAGGTCGCCGACGAGCTGCACGGCTTCGACTTCGACCGCTGCAAGGCCAAGGCCTCGAAGATCTTCGACACCACCCTGGCCATATTCACACGTGCGAAGGCCGATGGGATCCCGCCGGCCGCCGCGGCCGACCGGATCGCCGAGCAGCGGATGTCCGAGGCGCTCGCGGCCCGCGCCGCCGCCCGGGCGGGCGGCGCGCGTACGGCGTAGTAGCCCCGACTAGGGGCCCGTCGGGGTGCGGCGAGACGGAACTCACTGCACTTCGGCGGGTCGCCCGCCAGGAAAGGGTTAAAATCGCAGCTGACCAGCGAGTACGGGGTGTCCCGCTGGTTCTGCACCGGGGCGCGTCATGCGGGCGGCGTACCGTATGGCCGCGGAAGCAGGTACCGTTAAACCCCTACGGACGGTCTCTCCACGGAGAGCCCGCTCCGAACCATGAACGCGTGTCAGACTCTGGGGCCGTCGAGCCCCGTCACCGAGGGGGTCGAGCCATGGGGCGCGGCCGGGCCAAGGCCAAGCAGACAAAGGTCGCCCGCCAGCTGAAGTACAACAGCGGCGGGACTGACCTCTCGCGTCTGGCCAATGAGCTGGGCGCATCGCCGACAGAGCCGCTGCCTATCAGCGCGCCGGTCGAAGTCGATGACGATCAGGACGATGACGACGACGACCCGTACGCCAAGTACGCGGCTCTGTACAACAGCGATGACGACGACGACGAGGACGAAGAGTCCGGTCCGTCGGCGCACCGTCGCGGGGCTTGACGCGCAGGAACTCCTGCACAGCGGCGTCCGAGTCGGCTGACATACATCGAAACCCGGTCCGGGGCATGGCCCCGGACCGGGTTTCAGTGCTGCTCAGACAGCGTAGGAGCCGGTGAGGGTCGCGCCCTCGGTGTGGTCGCCGCGGTCCAGGATCTCGCCCGCGACCCAGGCGTCGAGGCCCCGGTCGGCGAGGGCGGTCAGGGCCACGTCCACCGACTCCTGCGGGACGACGGCCATCATGCCGACGCCCATGTTCAGGGTCTTCTCCAGCTCCAGCCGCTCGACCTTGCCGGCCCGGCCGACCAGGTCGAAGATCGCGCCCGGGGCCCAGGTCGTACGGTCGACGGTGGCGTGCAGGTGGTCCGGGATGACCCGGGCCAGGTTGGCCGCGAGGCCGCCGCCGGTGATGTGCGAGTACGCGTGGACCTCGGCCGTACGGGTGAGCGCCAGGCAGTCCAACGAGTAGATCTTGGTCGGCTCCAGGAGTTCCTCGCCGAGGGTCCGGCCGAGTTCCTCGACGTGCTGCTCCAGGGACATCCCGGCCCCGTCGAAGAGGACGTGGCGGACCAGCGAGTACCCGTTCGAGTGAAGGCCGGACGAGGCCATCGCGATGACGGCGTCCCCCGTACGGATGCGGTCCGCGCCCAGGAGGCGGTCGTACTCGACCACGCCGGTGCCCGCGCCCGCCACGTCGAAGTCGTCCGGGCCGAGCAGGCCGGGGTGTTCGGCGGTCTCGCCGCCGACCAGGGAGCAGCCGGCGAGGACGCAGCCCTCGGCGATGCCCTTGACGATGGCCGCGACACGCTCGGGGTGGACCTTGCCGACGCAGATGTAGTCCGTCATGAAGAGCGGCTCGGCGCCGCACACGACGATGTCGTCCATGACCATCGCGACCAGGTCGTGGCCGATCGTGTCGTAGACGCCCATCCGGCGGGCGATGTCCACCTTGGTGCCCACCCCGTCGGTGGCGGAGGCCAGCAGGGGACGCTCGTAGCGCTTGAGGGCGGAGGCGTCGAAGAGGCCGGCGAAGCCGCCGAGGCCGCCGAGGACCTCGGGGCGCTGCGTCTTCTTCACCCACTCCTTCATCAGCTCGACGGCGCGGTCGCCCGCTTCGATGTCCACGCCCGCGGCTGCGTAGCTGGCACCGGTGGTCTTCTCTGTCATGACAGGAGAGAGCTTTCGTGTCGTTACTGCGGGTGGTGCGGGGCCCCGGGAGAAGCTTGAAAGACAGGGCCCCGCGCAGGTTGAGCGGGCCGCGCGGGGGATCCGGCTACGGGCGGCGCAGCGCGTCGGCGGCGTCCTTGCCGCCGGCGAGCTCGGTCTCCAGGAGCTGCTTGCCCAGGAGCTGCGGGTCGGGCAGCTCCATCGGGTACTCGCCGTCGAAGCACGCGCGGCAGAGGTTGGGCTTCTGGATGGTGGTCGCCTCGATCATCGTGTCGAGCGCGATGTACGAGAGCGAGTCCGCGCCCATGGAGGTGGCGATCTCGTCGACCGTCATGCCGTTGGCGATCAGCTCGGCCCGGGTGGCGAAGTCGATGCCGAAGAAGCACGGCCACTTCACGGGCGGGGAGGAGATCCGGATGTGGACCTCGGCCGCGCCGGCCTCGCGGAGCATCTTGACCAGGGC
The DNA here is from genome assembly GCF_055574495.1 of Streptomyces sp. NPDC029836. NCBI lineage: Bacteria > Bacillati > Actinomycetota > Actinomycetes > Kitasatosporales > Streptomycetaceae > Streptomyces > Streptomyces sp. NPDC029836. Next base: position 38,346 of record NZ_JBVHZI010000004.1, read on the forward strand.
GCGCTGGGTGTTGCCGCGGACGATCGAGTCGTCGACGACCACCAGGCGCTTGCCCCGGATGACTTCCTTGAGGGGGTTGAGCTTGAGCCGGATGCCGAGCTGGCGGATCGTCTGCGAGGGCTGGATGAAGGTCCGGCCGACGTAGGCGTTCTTGACCAGGCCCACTCCGAACGGAATTCCGCTCGCCTCGGCGTAGCCGACGGCGGCGGGCGTGCCGGATTCCGGCGTCGCTATCACCAGGTCGGCGTCGACGGGGGCTTCCTTGGCCAGGCGCCGGCCCATCTCGACCCGCGAGAGGTAGACGTTGCGGCCCGCGATGTCGGTGTCCGGGCGCGCCAGGTAGACGTACTCGAAGACACAGCCCTTGGGCTTCGCTTCCGCGAAGCGCGAGGTGCGCAGGCCGTTCTCGTCGATCGCGATGAGCTCGCCCGGCTCGACCTCGCGGACGAAGCTGGCGCCGCAGATGTCGAGGGCGGCGGTCTCGCTCGCGACCACCCAGCCGCGCTCCAGGCGGCCGAGGACCAGCGGGCGGATGCCCTGCGGGTCACGGGCGGTGTAGAGGGTCCCCTCGTCCATGAAGACGAGGGAGAAGGCGCCCTTGACCTTCGGGAGGACCTTGGTGGCCGACTCCTCGATCGTCAGCGGCTTGCCGTCCTCGTCGATCTGCCCCGCGAGCAGGGCGGTGACCAGGTCGGTGTCGTTGGTCGCCGCCACCTGGGTGGCGCGGCCGTCCTGACGGGGGAGGTCGGCGACCATCTCGGCGAGTTCGGCGGTGTTCACCAGGTTGCCGTTGTGACCCAGGGCGATGGAGCCGTGGGCGGTCGCGCGGAAGGTCGGTTGGGCGTTCTCCCAGACGGAGGCTCCGGTGGTCGAGTAGCGGGCGTGACCGACCGCGATATGACCTTGGAGCGAGCCGAGAGAGGTTTCGTCGAAGACTTGGGAAACGAGGCCCATGTCCTTGAAGACGAGGATCTGGGAACCGTTGCTCACAGCGATGCCCGCGGACTCTTGTCCGCGGTGCTGCAGTGCATACAGTCCGAAGTAGGTGAGCTTGGCGACCTCTTCACCCGGAGCCCAGACACCGAAGACGCCGCAAGCGTCCTGGGGGCCCTTCTCACCGGGGAGCAGGTCGTGGTTGAGTCGTCCATCACCACGAGGCACGCTCCGAGTGTAGGCGAGATCGACCACCGGTCCGAATTGAGAAGGACCCAGAAAAGTCACAGTGCGGACAGTCGGGTAACCCCTGCGGAGGGTGACCGCGAAAACCGCTGTGACGTGGGCCTTCTCCGGTCGTCTCGACATCCGGAATGCCCTGGTTGACAGGTGCCTGTGGGTTCGTACAAGGTTCCGATCCATGCAGCCTTCCGGTGACCGCTCCGTCACCCTCGTCGAGCGCCGACACGTGGACCTGGTCCGTGTCGCCAGCGCCATCTGTCGCGGCTGCGCGTAGGCATCGCCGCGCGCCGCGGCGCGCGTGTTCCCTCCTTCCGGCTCCTCCCGTCGCACCGACCGCTGTTGTGACGCCGCGCGCCGACCCCTTCCGCTCTGCCCTCCCGTCCTGACCGAGCCCGCCCCGCCGTGCCGTGCGCCGTCCCGCGCCGCCCCGGGCAGGCCGGTCGGCCATGCCTTGGAGTACCTGTGTCTTCGTACGAATCGAACCTGTCCCGGCGTGCCTTCGGCGGCGCGGTCGGGGTGAGCGCGGCCGCCGCCGCGGTGGGGCTGGGCGCGGGCCCGGCCGCGGCCGCCGGGGCGGAGCACGCCGGACCCGAGGAGCGGGAGTTCAGGGCCGCCCGGGGGCGGCGGTCGAGGCGCCCGAACGTCCTGTTCATCCTGGGTGACGACCTCGGCTGGTCGGACCTGTCCTCGTACGGTTCGCCCCACATCAAGACCCCGAACCTGGACCGTCTCGCCCGCCAGGGCGTGCGGTTCACCGATGCCTACTCGGGCTCCGCGACCTGCTCGCCGACCCGCTTCAGCCTGTACACCGGGCGCTACCCGGCCCGTACGAAGGGCGGGCTGGCCGAGCCGATCGCCGACAAGTCGGTGGGGCTGGAGCCGACGCACCCGACGCTGGCCTCGCTGCTGAAGGAGTCGGGGTACGCCACGGCGCTGATCGGCAAGTGGCACGCGGGGTACCTGCCGGACTACAGCCCGACCCGGTCGGGCTGGGACGAGTTCTTCGGGAACTTCGGCGGGGCGCTGGAGTACTACTCGAAGCTGGGTCTGGGCGGCGAGTACGACCTGTACGAGGGCGACGCCGAGTACAAGGACCTGCGGTACTACACGAAGGTGCTGACCGAGCGGGCGAGCGAGTACGTCTCCCGCGACCACGACGGCAAGCCGTGGCTGCTGAACCTCAACTTCACCACCCCGCACTGGCCGTGGATCGCCGAGGGGGACACGAAGGAGAGCACCGAGATCGTCCGGCGGATCAAGGCGGGCGACGGGCGGGCGCTGTGGCACCAGGACGGCGGTTCGGTCGAGAAGTACAAGCAGTTGGTGGAGGACCTGGACCGGTCGATCGGTGAGGTGCTCAGGGCGCTGAAGCGCTCCGGGCAGGAGGACAACACGGTGGTCGTGTTCTCCAGCGACAACGGCGGCGAGCGGTTCTCGTACAACTGGCCGCTGTCGGGCAACAAGGCCTCGCTCCAGGAGGGCGGGATCCGGGTGCCGAACATCCTGCGCTGGCCGGCCCGGGTGGACGGCGGCCAGGTTAGCCACGTCCCGGTGTTCAGCCCGGACTGGACGGCGACGCTGCTGGAGCTGGCCGGTACCCGCCCGCACCGCGCGTACCCGCTGGACGGGGTGAGCCTGGCCGGGTACCTGCTGCGGGGCGAGAAGCCGGCCGAGCGGGACATCTTCTGGCGGGTGCGCGGGGAGCGGGCGCTGCGGCGCGGCGACTGGAAGTACTACCGGGGCAGGTCGGGCCGGGACCAGCTGTTCAACCTGGCCGGGGACATCAGGGAGCAGGCCGACAAGGCAGCCGTGGAGCCGGCCCGGCTGGCGCAGCTGCGGGCGGCGTGGGAGAAGACCGACGCGGGCCTGCTGCCGTACCCGGCCTGAGCCACCGGGCGGGGCGCCGGGCGGGGCGGCGGGCCGTCACTCGACGGCCGTGACCGCCTTGGCGCCGAGACCCTTGCCGTCGGGGGCCGTGAGGGTGAGGGAGGTGCCCTGGACCTTCCAGGCGAGCGGGCCGCTGCCGAGCAGGGCGGTCAGCGCCCGCTCGACCTCGCCGGTCGGTCCCGCGCAGGCCATCCGGGTCGCGGTGAGCGGCCCGAAGGTGAGCGAGGGGCCGTCGACGGTGGCGGGCGCGCTGAACCGGTTGCAGCCGAGGTTGCCGCTCGCGGCGCCGTCGGCGGCGAGGGTGAACCGGGCCCGGCCCGCCGCCTCGGGGGCGAGGGAGGACACGCTCTGCCCGTCGATCAGGGAGTCGACGCTCCAGTGGGTCGCGACGAGGGGGGCGTCGGGGACCGGGGGCTTGGAGCTCATGGCGATGGTGCTCCCGTCGGCGGTCCTCAGGGTCAGCCGGTCGGGGCCGCGGTCGAGGGTGAGGCGGCCGGTGAGCAGTTTCGCGAAGGCCGTCTCGAACTCCATGTTCTCGCAGGCCATCGTGGTGCTCCGGCCGGGCGTGACGATGAGGACGGAGGCGCCGTCGCGGGCGATCCGGGCCGTGAAGCCGTTGCAGCCGTAGTTGCCGGTGGCCTCGTCGGGGCCGAGGTCGACGCGGGCGGCGGCGGGCGCGTGCAGGGTCCGGCCGCCGGTGGTCAGGGACTCGACGGCCCAGGAGCCCGTGGGGTCGGGGAGCGGGTCGGAACCGCTCTGCGCGGACTGGCCGCAGGCGGCGAGGCCGAGGAGGGCCAGGCCGGTCGTGAGGTGCCTGAGGGTACGCATGCTCCTGGGACGGGCCGGGCGGCCGGACGGTTCCCCCGGCCCGCCGGGTCAGCTCATCAGCGGGAGCAGGGCCGCCAGGTCGGCGCGTTCCCCACTGGCGCTGACCCGCGCGGAGTCCAGGGCCTCGGCCCAGCCGGTGCGGCCGGTGGCGAGCCGGATCCAGGTGAGCGGGTCGGTCTCCACCACGTTGGGCGGGGTACCGCGGGTGTGGCGGGGACCGGCGACGCACTGGACCACCGCGAACGGCGGGATCCGTACCTCCACCGAGCCGCCGGGTGCCTTGACCGCGAGCGCGTCGGCGAGCAGCCGGGTGCAGGCGGCCAGCGCCTGCCGGTCGAGGGGGATGTCCAGGCCGACGGCCCGGTTCAGGTCGTCGGTGTGGACGACCAGCTCGACGGTGCGGGTGACGAGGAAGTCGGCGAGGGTCATGTCGCCGATCCACAGGTCCAGCACCCGGCTGCCCGCGTTGCGTTCCAGCTGCGCGGCCAGTCGGGCGGCGGCCGTCTCGTACAGCTCGGGCAGCGGGGCGCCGTCCAGGGTTTCGCGGGCGGCCTCGGAGATCTTCCCGGCGAGGGAGGCGGTGGCGAAGGGCCATTCGACGGCGGGGAGTTCGGCGACGGCGGCGGGCGGCCGGGCCAGGCCGGCCGCGAGCGAGTCGGCGATCCAGGCGACGTGGGCGGCGAGGTCGGCCACGGTCCAGTCGCCGAGCCCGCTGGACCGGGCGAGCTGCTCCGGCGTCAGGCCCCGTACGGCTGCGGCGACGTGCCCGAACTGCGTGGTGACGGCCGTACGGATCCTGGCGGGGTCGTACGTGCGCGGCTTCTTCTTCCCAGGCGGCATGGGCCGACCCTACTCGGGGGCCGGCCCCGCGGGCCGGGAGGCGTCAGTCGCCGCCGCAACCCCCGCCGCAGCCGCTGCCGCAACTGCTCCCGCAGCCGCCGGAGGAGCCGCAGCCCCCGGAGGACGACGCGGAGCGCTCCTCGCGGCGGCGCGCGGCCCGCTCCTCGCGCCGCTGGGCGTACGAGGCGCCGGCCGGTCGCCACGGGCGCAGGCCGTGGCGGCGGAACGGCATGAGGGGGGCGGCCGTGTACCGGGTGACGACGCGGCCGTCGTGGGTGTTGACGGCGTACTCCAGGACGACCTCGGCGCCTTCGCGGGGCACGCCGTACAGCAGGGCCTCGTACGGTTCGGCGTCCGGGTCGATGTCGTGGTGCTCGGCGCGCAGCCGCTCCGACGGGCCGCCCACGAGGATGCGGCCGGGGCCGGCGGAGTAGCTGTCGTCGAAGCGGTTGCGGAAGGCGACCAGCGGCGGGGCGGTGGGGGTCCGGGCGTCGGGGAGGATCCAGACCGTGTCCGCGGAGCGGCGGACGCCGACGCGCAGCACGGGCTGCGGGCCCGGGTGGAGCCGGCGGGCGGCGCCGCCGGCCGTGACGCCGCGGCCGAGCAACGGGGTGCCGGGGACGAGCAGCAGCAGGGCGAGGACCTGTTGCCCGGTGGCGTCGTAGGGCTGTCCCGGGGGCGCGTTGAGGTCCTGGGCGAGGGCGGTCAGGAGCAGGGCCGCCGCGAGCGCGCAGAGCGGGGCGCCGGTCAGGAGCATCGTGCGGCCGCGGGTGCGGTGGCTGTCCGGGAGGCCGGCCGGCAGCGGACTCCGGGCGTCGCCGGCCGCCTCCAGGATCAGGGCCCGCTGGATCCCGCGGGAGCGCAGCCGCAGCAGGGCGCCGGTGAGGGCGAGGACGGAGACGACGAGGATCAGCCCCGCGCCGGCGCGGCCGGCGGCGTCGTCCGGGGCGAGTTCGCCGAGGACGAGGACCGCGTCCAGGGCGATGAGCGGTGCGGCGACGGCGGTGGCACCGGGCAGGAACCGGTACCAGGCGGGGAGGGCCAGCAGCAGGACGGCCGCCGGGTAGCCGGCCCATTCGGTGCCGACGGAGGTGTCCTCGGGGGTGTTCCAGGCGAGCAGGACGACCGCGCACAGGATCAGGGGCAGGAGGATCCAGCCTCCGGCGACGGGCCCGAGGACGGCGGGGACGCGGGCCGCGAGCCAGCGTTCGGCGTCGGCGGCCTTCCATGCGGGGGCGCCGCCCACGGGTATGGCCGTGGGCGGCAGGTACTTGACGAAGTCACTCACGGCGTCAGTATGCGGACGCCCCCCGTGGGCGCGGATGCCGGGCGTGCCACGGAATCGCTACGGCCGGATCGCCCGGCCGGCTCCGGCGTCGAAGGTCTCGCCCCCGGCCGGGACGTCGACGCCGCGCCGGGGCAAGGGCAGGCCCCGAGCGGGGTCGGGGCCGGGGGCCTCGTCGGCCGGGCTGTTGGGGGCGCTCCGTACAACAGGTGGCCCCGGGAACGTACGGGCCCCCGCCCGGACGGTGTCCGGACGGGGGCTCGTACGTGGAGCGGGCGGGCGGGATCAGGCGAGCAGCGCCGGGATCGTCGCCTCGTGGGCCTCGCGGAGCTCGGCCAGCGGGAGGGTGAACTCGCCCTGGACCTCGATCGCGTCGCCGTCGACCACACCGATGCGGGCGGCCGGCAGACCCCGGGCACCGCACATGTCGGTGAACCGGAGTTCCTCGCTGCGCGGGACGGCCACGATGGCGCGGCCCGCGGACTCGGAGAACAGGAAGGTGAACGCGTCCAGGCCCTCGGGGACCACGATCCGCGCACCATTGCCGCCGCGCAGGCAGGACTCGGTGAGCGCCTGGATCACGCCGCCGTCGGACAGGTCGTGCGCCGCGTCGACCATGCCGTCGCGCGAGGCGGAGATCAGGATCTCGCCGAGCAGCTTCTCGCGACCCAGGTCCACCTTCGGCGGCAGGCCGCCGAGGTGGTCGTGGACGACCTGCGACCAGGCCGAGCCGCCGAACTCCTCGGCGGTGTCGCCGAGCAGGTACAGCAGCTGACCGGCCTCCGCGAACGCCATCGGCGTGCGGCGGTTGACGTCGTCGATCACGCCGAGGACCGCCACGACCGGGGTCGGGTGGATCGCGGTCTCGCCGGTCTGGTTGTACAGCGAGACGTTGCCGCCGGTCACCGGGGTACCCAGCTCCAGGCAGCCGTCCGCGAGGCCGCGGGTGGCCTCGGCGAACTGCCACATGACGTCCGGGTCCTCGGGGGAGCCGAAGTTCAGGCAGTCGGAGATCGCGAGCGGCTTCGCACCGGTCGCGGCGACGTTGCGGTACGCCTCGGCCAGCGCCAGCTGCGCGCCCGTGTACGGGTCGAGCTTGGCGAACCGGCCGTTGCCGTCGGTGGCCATGGCCACGCCGAGGTTGGTCTCCTCGTCGATGCGGACCATGCCCGCGTCCTCGGGCTGCGAGAGCACCGTGTTGCCCTGCACGAACCGGTCGTACTGGTCGGTGATCCAGGACTTCGAGGCCTGGTTCGGGGACGACACCAGCGCCAGGACCTGCGCGCGGAGCTCCTCGGAGGTCTGCGGACGGGGCAGCTTGCCCGCGTCGTCGGCCTGGAGGGCGTCCTGCCAGGAGGGACGCGCGTACGGGCGGTGGTAGGTCGGGCCCTCGTGGGCGACGGTGCCCGGGGGCACGTCCACGATGAGCTCGCCGTGCCAGTAGATCTCCAGCTGCTCGCCCTCGGTCACCTCACCGATGACGGTGGCGATGACGTCCCACTTCTCGCAGATCTCCATGAAGCGCGCGACGTGCTGCGGCTCGACGATCGCGCACATGCGCTCCTGCGACTCGCTCATGAGGATTTCCTCGGGCGAGAGCGTCGCGTCGCGCAGCGGCACGGTGTCCAGCTCGACGCGCATGCCGCCGGAACCGGCCGAGGCCAGTTCGGACGTGGCGCAGGAGAGCCCGGCGCCGCCGAGGTCCTGAATGCCGGCGACCAGCTTCTCCTTGAAGATCTCCAGGGTGCACTCGATGAGGAGCTTCTCCTGGAAGGGGTCGCCGACCTGGACGGCGGGGCGCTTCTTCGGCTTGCCCGTGCCATCGGCACTGTCGGACGCGGCGTCGAAGGTCTCGGACGCGAGGACCGAGACGCCGCCGATGCCGTCGCCGCCCGTGCGGGCGCCGTAGAGGATGACCTTGTTGCCGGGCCCGGAGGCCTTGGCGAGGTGGATGTCCTCGTGCTTCATGACGCCGATGCAGCCGGCGTTCACGAGCGGGTTGCCCTGGTAGCAGGCGTCGAAGACGACCTCGCCGCCGATGTTGGGCAGGCCCAGGCAGTTGCCGTAGCCGCCGATGCCGGCGACGACGCCCGGCAGGACGCGCTTGGTGTCGGGGTGGTCGGCCGCGCCGAAGCGCAGCGGGTCCACGACGGCGACCGGGCGGGCGCCCATCGCGAGGATGTCGCGGACGATGCCGCCGATGCCCGTGGCCGCGCCCTGGTAGGGCTCGATGTACGAGGGGTGGTTGTGCGACTCGACCTTGAAGGTGACCGCGTAGCCCTGGCCGACGTCGACGACGCCCGCGTTCTCGCCGATGCCGACGAGCATGGCGTCGTTCTGCGGGACCTTCTCGCCGAACTGCTTCAGGTGGACCTTGCTGCTCTTGTACGAGCAGTGCTCGGACCACATGACGGAGTACATGGCGAGCTCGGCGCCCGTGGGGCGGCGGCCGAGGATCTCGCGGATGCGCGCGTACTCGTCCTCCTTGAGGCCGAGTTCCTTCCAGGGCTGCGCGGCGTCCGGGGTGCCGGTGGCGTTCTTGACGGTATCGAGGCTCATGCGCTGACCAGCTTCTTCAGGACCGACGTGAAGAACGGGAGGCCGTCGGTGCGGCCCGTCCCGATCAGCGGCTCGACCGCGTGCTCGGGGTGCGGCATGAGGCCGACGACGTTGCCCGCGGCGTTGGTGATGCCGGCGATGTCGCGCAGCGAACCGTTCGGATTGACGTCCACGTACCGGAAGGCCACCCGGCCTTCGGCCTCCAGTTCGTCGAGCGTGCGCTCGTCGGCGGTGTAGCGGCCGTCCATGTTCTTGAGCGGGACGGAGATCTCCTGGCCGACGGCGTAGTCGCCGGTCCACGCGGTCTCCGCGTTCTCCACCCGCAGCGTCTGGTCGCGGCAGATGAAGTGGAGGTGGTTGTTGCGGAGCATCGCCCCCGGCAGCAGGTGGGCCTCGGTGAGGACCTGGAAGCCGTTGCAGATGCCGAGGACGGGCATGCCGCCCCTGGCCTGCTCGATGATGGTCTCCATGACCGGCGAGAAGCGGGAGATGGCCCCGGCGCGCAGGTAGTCCCCGTAGGAGAAGCCGCCCGCGAGGACGACCGCGTCGACCTGGTGCAGGTCCTTGTCGCGGTGCCAGAGCGAGACCGGCTCGGCCCCCGCGAGGCGGATGGCGCGCAGCGAGTCACGGTCGTCGAGCGTTCCGGGGAACGTGACGACTCCGATGCGAGTGGTCACCGTCAGGCCTCGACCTTCACGGTCTCGACGCGGACGGTGAAGTCTTCGATGACGGTGTTGGCGAGGAAGGTTTCGGCCATCTTGTGGATGCGGTCGAGGGCGGCCTGGTCGACCGGTCCCTCCACCTCCAGTTCGAAGCGCTTCCCCTGGCGGACGTCGGCGATCCCCTCGAAGCCCAGACGCGGCAGTGCACGCTGCACCGCCTGGCCCTGGGGGTCGAGGATCTCCGGCTTGAGCATGACGTCGACTACGACGCGTGCCACTGGCACTCCCGTGTGGTGGTTGGTGCGAAGGCGGTTCCATCAGCGTACCCGGCCAAAATTTCTACGCGGGTAGATATCGGATGCCGCCGATCATCCCGTCGTTTCGGCTTCACCAACGCTTCGCAAAATCCACCGGAAAACCACGCACCCGGCATTGCGGCGGGACACGCGGGGAGAATTAACTGGGCTTCGCTATTCAATGAGAATCACGGTACAAAGGAATCTGCCGGGATTCCGGCGGTTTGATGCATTCCACCGAAACATCCACACACGCGACATCACCGCACGTCAACGGGTGGTGACCGCGTACGAAGGGACCGATATCCGTGGCGCAGCACGTAGTAGTCACGCTCTCCGACGACCTCGACGGCGGGGAAGCGGCGGAAACGGTCGTGTTCGCTCTGGACGGTAAGTCTTACGAGATCGACCTCAATGCGGCCAACGCAAAGAAACTGCGGAAGGGCCTGGCCCCCTTCGTGGCCGCCGGCCGTCGCCAGTCCCGTTCCGGGAAGGTGTTCCGGCACACATCGGTGGCCCCCGATCCGGCGGTCGTCCGCGCCTGGGCCCGGGCCAACCAGCACGACGTGCCGCCCCGCGGACGGATCCCCAAGCGGGTCTACGAGGCGTACAACGCAGCCCACTGAGAGCGGATTTGCCAAGCACCCCCACCGATCGGCTAATGTGTGGATCACGCCGAGGGGCCAGCCGGAAGGCCGGAACCCGAAGTCGTGCGGGTGTAGTTCAGTAGCAGAACACCCCCCTTCCAGGGGGGAGGCGCAGTGTGCGATCCCTGTCACCCGCTCTGCACGCTTTACCGGCCACGGTTGTGGATCAGGTAGAGTGATGCTCGCAGCCCACGGCACTCGTGTCGTGCAAGCATGCGGACGTAGCTCAGTTGGTAGAGCACCACCTTGCCAAGGTGGATGTCGCGCGTTCGAGTCGCGTCGTCCGCTCAGCGAATGAAGGCCCCGATCCTTGATCGGGGCCTTTGTCATACCCCCCTTCCGTTCCCGGTCCCGTTCCCCGTTCCGGGGGCCGTGTGGTGTGGATCACCAGCGATGACAAATGTCATCGGGAGCCGTGACAGCGCGCACTGACCGGCCCGGCCGGCCGCCACGAGGCTGGGGACATGACCGACACAGTGATCCAGGCAGAGGGACTGCGCCGCGGCTACACCGGCGGGTTCGAGGCGGTGCGGGGCGTCTCCTTCTCGGTGGCCCGCGGCGAGATCTTCGCGCTGCTCGGCACCAACGGAGCCGGCAAGACCTCCACGGTGGAACTGCTGGAGGGGCTGAGCGCGCCGACCGGCGGGCGGGTCCGCGTCTTCGGCCTGGACCCGTACGCCCGGCGGAGCGAGGTCCGGCCGCGGACCGGCGTCATGCTCCAGGAGGGCGGCTTCCCCTCGGACCTGTCCGTCGCCGAAACCGTCCGGATGTGGAGCGGGGTCACCTCCGGGGCCCGGCCGGCCGCGGAGGTGCTGGAGCTGGTCGGGATGGGCGCGCGGGCCTCCGTAAGGGTCAAGCAGCTGTCCGGGGGCGAGCGGCGGAGGCTGGACCTGGCGCTGGCCCTGCTGGGGCGGCCCGAGGTGCTGTTCCTGGACGAGCCGACCACCGGCATGGACCCGGAGGGGCGCCGGGACACCTGGGCCCTCGTACGGGAACTGCGGGCGCAGGGCACCACGGTGCTGCTGACCACGCACTACCTGGAGGAGGCCGAGGCCCTCGCGGACCGGCTGGCGATCCTGCACGAGGGGGAGCTCGTGCTGACCGGCACCCCCGCCGAGGTGACGGCGACCCGGCCGTCCCGGATCCGTTTCACCCTGCCGGCCGGGGTGCCCGCCGGGCGGCTCCCGCTGGGGCTGCGGGCGGCGGCGGACGGGCCGCGGGTGGAGATCCGTACCGACCGACTCCAGGGGGCGCTCGGCGAACTGCTGCGCTGGGCGCACGACTCCGGGGTCGAACTGGGCGGGCTCGACGCCCGCTCCGCCTCCCTGGAGGAGGCCTTCCTGGACATCGCACGGAGCCGGCGCGAGGCCGGGGCGTTCTCCGCCGGCGGCGCCGGCGACGACCACGGCCACAACCACGGCCACAACCACGACGACCTGATGGCGGGGACCCGATGAGCACGCCGACCCTGAACCCCGGCCGGCTGACCGCGCTCGGCCGCTCCGAACTGACGCTGCTGGTGCGCAACCGGGCCGCCCTGAGCGTGGCCCTGCTCATGCCGGTGATGATGGTCTTCGTCCTGCGTTCGACCCTGAGCGCCGACACCGTGGGCTCGGTGGCCGTGGCCACGCTGACCGGCGGCATCGGGATGGTGCTGCTGCTCGTCGTCTACATGAACCTGGTCTCCGCCTACGTCGCCCGGCGCGAGGAGCTCGTCCTGAAGCGGCTGCGCACCGGCGAGGCCGGCGACCTGGAGATCCTCGCCGGGACCGCGCTGCCCGCCGCCGTCATCGCCCTCGCGCAGATCGGCGCCCTCGCCCTGGCCGGGGCGGCCGTGCTCGACGCGCCCGCGCCGGACCGCCCGTTGCCGCTGGTCGGGGGCGTGCTCGCCGCGCTGCCGCTGCTCGCCGGGATGGCCGCCGCCACCAGTGCCGTCACCCGCAACGTCGAGACCGCCGGGATCACGACGCTGCCGCTGTTCCTGCTGACCGCGCTCGGCTCGGGGCTGTTCGTCCCGCTGGACTCGCTGCCCGACGCGATGGCCACGGTGTGCGAACTGCTGCCGCTCAGCGGGGTGATGACCCTCGTACGAGCCGGTTGGGACGCCGGCGCGACGGGCGGGGACCTCCTGACGGCCGCGGCCGTCACGGTGGCCTGGATCATGGTGACCGTGTTTGCTGTCCAGCGGTGGTTCCGTTGGGAACCGCGCCGCTAGCGCGTACGACGGGGGACGTGGGGACGACGTGTCGAAGCTGACCGGATGGTGGAAGGACCGCAGCAGCGCGGCGAAGGTCGAGCTGTACACGCGCTGGTCGTTCCACTTCTTCATGGCGGTCGAGGCCTTCGCGGTGCTGATGGGGCTCGCGCCCCAGGGCGGCGGGACACTCACCGCCGTGTTGGCGCTGCCGCTGGCCGCGCAGGTCGCGCTGTGCGGACTGCTGTCCTCCCGCGCGCTGGACTGGGCGCTGGGCCGCCGGAACCGCCCGCTGCGGATCACGGTGGCGCTGGTGGCGCTCACCGCCGCGATCTGCGTGGCCATGATGGCCCTGCGGTCCGCCGGGCTGATCACCCACGAGAACGTCGTCCCCACCCTCGTGATCAACACGATGGCCTTCGCCTCCGGTGCGCTGACGCTGACGCTGGTCAAGGTCCGCCACATGCTGCTGCTGGCGCCCGCCGGCGGGGTCGCGGTGGCCGCCATGGGTCTGGCGACCGGGCAACCAGTGCCGGACTCCTTCGGGTTGGCCGTCGGGTACCTGATCGTCAGCCTGTTGCTGACCTTCACCTGCGGGTTCTCCCGGTGGCTGCTGAAGACCGTCTACGAACTGGACCACGCCCGGGAGCTCCAGGCCCAGCTGGCGGTCGCCGAGGAGCGGCTGCGGTTCGGCCGGGACCTGCACGACGTGATGGGCCGCAACCTCGCGGTGATCGCCCTGAAGAGCGAGCTCGCGGTGCAGTTGGCGCGGCGGGAGCGCCCGGAGGCGGTGGACCAGATGATCGAGGTGCAGCAGATCGCCCGCGAGTCCCAGCGGGAGGTCCGCGACGTCGTGCGCGGCTACCGGGAGGCGGACCTCGCGGTGGAGCTGGAGGGCGCGCGCGGGGTGCTCAGCGCGGCCGGCATGGACTGCCGCGTCGAGTTGGGGCCGCGGGGGCGGACGCTGCCGGGCGAGGTGCAGTCGGCGTTGGGCTGGGTGGTCCGCGAGGCGACGACGAACGTGCTGCGGCACGGGGACGCGCGCAGCTGCCTGATCCGGCTGACGGTTCCGGAGGGCGCGGGCCCGGTGACCCTGCTGGTGGAGAACGACGGGGCGCCCGACACCCCGGCCGGGCCGCCCGGCTCCGGCCTCGCCGGGCTGCGCGAGCGGCTCGCGGCGGTGGGCGGGACCCTGTTGGCGGGACCGGCCGGCGGCGGCCTGTTCCGACTGCGGGCCGAGGTTCCCGGCCCGGAAGCGCGACGAGTGGAGGCGCGGGCGTGAACCCCGTACGAGTACTGCTGGCGGACGACGAGCACCTGATCCGGGGCGCGCTGGCCGCGCTGCTGGGTCTGGAGGACGACCTGGTGGTCGTCGCCGAGGCGGCTTCGGGACCGGAGGCGCTGGCCATGGCGCGGGCGCACCGGCCCGACGTGGCGGTCCTGGACCTCCAGATGCCGGGGGCGGACGGTGTGAGCGTGGCCACAGCGCTGCGGTCCGAACTCCCCGACTGCAAGACCATGATCGTGACCAGTCACGGCCGGCCCGGGCACCTGAAGCGGGCCCTGGCGGCCGGGGTGCGCGCCTTCGCGCCGAAGACGGTGTCGGCGCAGCGGCTGGCCGAGCTGATCCGCACCGTGCACGGCGGAGGGCGTTACGTGGATCCGGAGTTGGCGGCCGACGCGATCAGCGCGGGGGACTCGCCGCTGACGGCCCGGGAGGCCGAGGTGCTGGAGTTCGCGGCGGACGGGGCGCCGATCGCCGAGATCGCGGAGCGGGCCTCGCTCTCGCAGGGGACCGTACGGAACTACCTGTCCTCGGCGGCGACGAAGCTGGGAGCCGAGAACCGGCACACGGCCGTGCGTCTCGCACGCGAGCGGGGTTGGGTATAGTTGTCCTCGCGCCACGGCGCACAGGCGGACATAGCTCAGTTGGTAGAGCACCACCTTGCCAAGGTGGATGTCGCGCGTTCGAGTCGCGTTGTCCGCTCAGTTGACGAAGGCCCCGATCATCGATCGGGGCCTTCCTCGTACCCCGGGGCCCTTGGCGTACTCGGGGCCTTTGGCGCTCCCCCGGGCCCGGACCCGGGGCTCCGCCCGGGTCCGGGAGCAGGGGTCAGGTCCAGGACAGGCCGGTGAGCCGCTCGTACGCCTCGACGTACTTGGCGCGGGTCCGGTCGACGACCTCCTGCGGCAGCGCGGGCGGCGGGAGTTCGCCCTTGGGGTCCCAGCCGGAGGCGGGGGACTTCAGCCAGTCGCGGACGAACTGCTTGTCGAAGGACGGCTGCGCGCGGCCCGGCTCCCACAGGTCGGCGGGCCAGAAGCGGGACGAGTCCGGGGTGAGGACCTCGTCGGCCGCGACCAGGACGCCGTCGGCGTCGAAGCCGAACTCGAACTTGGTGTCCGCGAGGAGGATGCCGCGCTCGCGGGCGATGTCGCGGGCCCGTCCGTACACGGCCAGGGTGGCCTGGCGCAGCAGCGCGGCCGTCTCGGGACCGGTGGTGCGGGCGACCTCCTCGTAGGAGACGTTCTCGTCGTGCTGGCCGACCTCGGCCTTGGCGGCCGGGGTGAAGATCGGGGCGGGCAGCTCGGAGCCGTCGACGAGGCCCTCGGGGAGGGCGAGTCCGCAGACGGTGCGGGTCTGCTCGTACTCGGCGAGGCCGGATCCGGTGAGGTAGCCGCGGGCCACGCACTCGACCGGGACCATGTCGAGGTTCTGGCAGATCAGGGTGCGGCCGGCCCAGTCGGCGGGGGCGCCGGCGGGCAGCTCGGTGCTGATCACGTGGTTCGGGACGAGGTCCGCGAGCTGGTCGAACCACCACAGGGACAGCCGGGTCAGGACGCGGCCCTTGTCCGGGATCTCGGAAGGCAGCACCCAGTCGAAGGCGGAGATGCGGTCGCTGGCGACCATGACGAGCCGGCCGTCCTCGTCGCGGTAGAGGTCGCGGACCTTGCCGGTGTGGAGGTGGACGAGGCCGGGCACCTGGACCGGCTCGGGCTTTTCGACGAATCCGGACACGGGGTCTCCCTGTGGTTCTGTACGAGCGCGTGCCCATTCTCCCGCACCGGGCCCCGTGCCCGGCCCGGGGGGGGGCCACCGGCGGGGTCGGTGGCGCTCTGCGGCCCGGTGTCGGTCGCGCTGTGCGGCGCGGGGTCCGTCGCGCTCGCGGCGCGGGGTCGGTCGCGCTCGCGGCGCGGGGTCAGTCGCGCTCGCGGCGCGGGGTCAGTCGCGCTCGCGGCGCGGGGTCAGTCGCGCTTGCAGATCCGGTCGAGGAGGTTGGCGGTGGCGCGCTGGACGCGCTCGTCGACGTGGCCGGGGCGGTCCAGGGCCGGGGACCAGGCGAAGGTGCCGGAGGCGAAGACCAGGGCCCCGCTGGGCGCCCGGTAGAGGGAGGTCTCCTGGTGGCGCTTGGCGCCCTCGGTGTCCAGGTACGGGGAGTGCGCGAGCAGGATCCGGGCCTGGTGCTCGGGGAGTTGGGTGCGCGGGAAGTACCGGTCGGCCTCGCCCGCCACGAGGCCGGCCAGCTCATCGTTCTCGACGGCTCCGGTCGAGTCCCACAGCCAGTGCGTGGAATTGCGGACGATCAGCGGCGCCGGCTCGGGCACGCGGCCCGCGTACTGGATGCCGAGCAGTTGCTGTTCGGGGCGGTCCACCTCGCGCCAGAGGCTGGGCCGGCCCGGGCCCCGGCGCTTGCGGCAGGTCAGGAGCCGGTCGGCCACGCCGGAGGCCGAGGGGCCGAGCTCGACCTGCCAGTACATGGTGTTGGCGGACAGGAAGACGAGGGAGGTGCCGTGGTCGCGGGCCCGCTCGACGGTGCGGCGCATGGGCGCCGACCAGTACTCGTCGTGGCCGGGGAAGACCAGGCCGCGGTAGCGGGTGGGGTCGACGCGGCCGGCGTGCAGGTCGCGGGTGTCGGCGTAGGCGAGGTCGTAGCCGTAGCGCTCGGCCCAGCGGATGAAGTCGTAGGCGTGACCGACGTGCAGGGGCAGGCCGGCGCCCGCGTAGGGGCGGTCGAAGGAGACGGTGACGGCGGCGTCGCGCTCGCCGAGCAGCCGGCCCTCCTCGTCCCAGGCGTGGTAGAGGCTGGCGCCGTTGCGGCCGTCCTCGGGGTAGAGGTTGTAGGCCTGCCAGGTGATGTCGGGCAGCAGGAGCAGGAGGTCGGCGGGGTGGTCGTCGCGGACCGTGAAGGGGATGTGCGAGCGGTAGCCGTCGGCGGTGGTGAGGACGGCGACGTAGGCCCCGACCGTCCAGTACGAGGGGACCTGGAGCCGCCACGACAGCCACCAGTGGTGGCAGGAGACCGTGCGGTCGGCGGCGAGCGGGGGCGGCTGGACGATGCCGGACAGCCGCGGGCTCGTGGTGATCTTGAAGGCGCCGTCGCCGGCGTAGTGGCCGATCCGGTACACGTCGACCGAGAACTGCTGGGGCGGGTCGACGGTGATGTGGAAGTCGATGGCCTCGCCGGGGGAGACGGCTCCGGTGGAGGCGAAGCCCTTGATCTGGCGGTGCACGTCGTCGGCGGTACGGGGGCCGCCGGAGCGGGCGCGCGGGATCTGGCCGGCGGCGACGGCCGGGTCGACGTACCAGGGGACGACCTGGCCGGAGTCGTCGTAGTAGAGCTCGCTGCCCCGGAACCAGGGCAGGGGTCCCTGCCCGAAGGGGTCGTTCACCGCGTGCGCGAGCGCACCTGACTCCCAACGCCGGATCTGGTCCGCACCCATTCCGCTCCCCTCCCTCGCTCCCCCGAACGCGTCTTCCCTCGCCTCGGTGCACGACAGCTTTCGGACACCTGCCGGTACCGGTCCCAGCACATCACATTACGCACGCAGCCCGTCACCGTTCGTCGCGAATTAACGGGCCCGAAAGCAGGAGTGGAAGGGCTGCCCCCGCTTGGGTGGGTCGGATTGGGGTGGTCGGGGTGGCTTTCGGGGGGCGCCGGCGGGCGGGACGCGGCGGGCTCGGGCGCGGGGTGCGCGGGGGCCGATGGCGGGTTCTGGCCTGCGTCGGGACGTCGTCGTCGTACGGATCCGGGTGCCGGGCCGTGCCGGGCAGGGCGGGGCCGGGCAGGGCAGGGCCGTGCCGGGAGGGGCGGGGCCGTGCCGGGCAGGGCCCGGGGGCGGTTCGCCGGGCACGGGTCAGACCAGGCGGACCGGCTTGTCCGGGCGGACGCCGAGTTCGGCGAGCCAGTCGCGCAGGGGGCCGGGATCGCCATCCTCCACGAGGGACAGCACCCGGGGGGCGAGGTCGGAGCGGCGTTCGCCGCCGACCAGCAGGACCGGGCCGTCCAGCCAGTCCAGGCCCGGGCCGGCGCCGGCCGAGTCCACTGCGGCGCAGCAGACCAGGGCCGTGACGTGGTCGGCGAGCAGGTCCCGGCCGCTGCGCGGCGGCTGGAGCGGGAACAGCGGCACCGTGTCGGCGCCCCGGGCCTTGGCGGCGTCCGCGACGCGGCTGCCCGCGGCGTGCTCCTCGCGGGCCAGGTCGCCGCTGAGCCGGCCGGCGAGGGCCTCGGCGGCGACGCAGTCGCCGGCCGGGTCGGTCAGGTGGCCCAGGACCCGTTCGAGGGTGGGGCCGTCGAAGGCGTCGCCGGTCGGGGTCGGGGCGGGGGCGGCGGAGGCCGGCGGGGCCGCCGGTGGGGCGGTCGCGGAGGCGTACGCCTTCGGGGCGGCGGAGGCGGCCGCGGTCGCCCCGGCGGGCACGCCGACCGGGGCGGCGGGGCTCACGGGACGGGGCTCGGCGGGACGGGGCTCGGCGGGGTGCGGTGCGGCGGGACGGGGTTCGTCGGGGTGCCGGGAGTCGGTGGGCGGCGTGCCCGTGGGCGGGCCCGCGGGGACGGACAGGGAGTCCAGCGCGGTGTGCAGTCGGGCCGCCTCCGTACGCCACTTGCGGTCCACGACCTCCTCCGGGTACGCCGTCCAGTCCACCGGCGACCAGTCCGGGCCGGTCTCGGCGGGGCCGCCGTGGAAGAGCCGGGCGGCCAACAGCGAGGTGGCCTCGTCGATCGCGCCGGGCTGTTCCAGCAGGTCGCAGGCGGGCCGGTCGCCGAGGCGCGAGGTGAAGCCGTCGGCCAGCCGGTCCCGGCGGGACAGTTCGGTCAGGGCCGAGACCACCCCGGCGTCGAGGTGCGCCGGCCAGCGACCCATCCGCCAGGCGGGCAGGGCGACGCGGGTCAGCAGCCGGTCCCAGCCCGCGTAGGCGAGGCCGACCTGTTCCTGGGCGATGATGCGCAGCCCGTAGTCCACACCGTGGGCGCGGTCGGAGGCGGCCGCGGCCACGCCGCGTTCCATCTCGGCGGCGTCCGTGCGGCACAGCCGCAGCAGCAGCCGGGCGGGAGGCGCGATCCAGCCGAGGCCGCGACGCCCGCCCACGTCCACCGCGGCGTCGAGCCCGCGGACGAAGCCGCGCGCGTCGGCTATGTCCGGGTGCGCGGAGGGGCCCGTACCGGCGACGACCGGGGCGAGGACGGCGCGCAGTTCGGCGACGCGCATCCACCACAGGAACGGGGAGCCGATCACCAGCACGGGAGCGGCGCCCGGCGCGGATTCGGGTCCGGCAGCCGGGGCGGCGCGGCGGTGGGCCGGGTGCGTACGGTCCTCCAGCCAGCTGTCGCAGTCCGGGGTGAGGGCTATGGCCGAGGGCGCCGGCACGTCCATCCGGTCGGCCAGATCGCGCACGAGCCGGTAGAGGTCGGGCGCGGCGGCCTCGGAGAGGGGCACCGTCGGTGTCACGGCGGGGCCGGCGCGCAGCACCACCGCGGCGAAGATTCCGCCCACGAGCAGCACCAGCACGGCGACCGCGCAGACGACCAGGGTCACAGCGGGCCAGGGATCCCCGACCAGCCGGCCCGTCATCCGGGCGCTCACCAGGACCACCGCGAGGGCGGCGGGCAGCAGCACGGCGGCCAGCGCCCTACTGCGGACCCGCAGCACGGCGAGGGCCCGTGAACGCGCGGAGGGCGCGCCCACTTCTGCGATCGAACCTGTTCCGGACACGGCCGGACCTCACCCCCTCTGCCCTGCGGCGGCGTAGCTCACTCCCCCACTGTGACACCCGCCACCGACATCGCAATGCCGGTGGGCCATGTGCCGGAATGCTTGCGCCGCACCCTAGTTGGGGCGGGGGCGGCCGTCAGGCAGTCCGGGTGACGATCACCCGATGGAATGGCTTTGGGTAAAGGTGGGTGCGTTCGAACGCGGCCGGATGCAGTCGCACGCGGACATGCGCGCGGGCCCGGAGCGCACCGTTCGCGCCCCGGGCCCGCCTTGTCGCTGTCGTGCCGGTCAGCGGCCTTCGGCCGCCTTGGCCGCAATGTCCGTACGGTGCTGCGATCCGTCGAGCCGGATGCGCGCGACGGCCTTATACGCCTTCTCGCGGGCCTGCGCCAGATCGGTTCCGGTCGCCGTCACGGAGAGCACGCGACCGCCGGCGCTGAGGACCGCGTCGCCCTCGCTCCGGGTGCCGGCGTGCAGCACGTAGGCGTCGGGGCCGTCCTGCTCCGCGACCTCGGCCAGGCCCTCGATGGGGTCGCCGGTGCGCGGGGTCTCCGGGTAGTTGTGCGAGGCGATGACGACCGTGACGGCCGCCTCGTCGCTCCAGGCGAGCGGGGATCCGGCGTCCAGGGTGCCGTTGGCGGCGTTGAGCAGGACGCCCGCCAGCGGGGTGCGCAGCCGGGCGAGGACCACCTGGGTCTCGGGGTCGCCGAAGCGGGCGTTGAACTCGATGACCCGGGTGCCGCGGCCGGTGAGGGCCAGGCCCGCGTAGAGCAGTCCGGAGAAGGGGGTGCCGCGACGGCGCAGTTCGTCGACGGTGGGCTGGAGCACCAGCTCCATCACCTCGTCGACGAGCTTCGGGTCGGCCCACGGGAGCGGCGAGTAGGCGCCCATGCCGCCGGTGTTGGGGCCCTCGTCGCCGTCGAGCGCGCGCTTGAAGTCCTGCGCGGGCTGGAGCGGCAGCACGGTGACGCCGTCGGTGATGGCGAAGAGGGACACCTCGGGGCCGTCGAGGAACTCCTCGATGACGACGCGGTCGCAGGCCAGCGCGTGGGCGCGGGCGGTGGCCAGGTCGTCGGTGACGACGACGCCCTTGCCGGCGGCGAGGCCGTCGTCCTTGACCACGTACGGGGGGCCGAAGGCGTCGAGGGCCTCGTCCACCTCGTCCGGGGTGGCGCAGACGTGGCTGCGCGCGGTCGGGACCCCGGCGGCGGCCATGACGTCCTTGGCGAAGGCCTTGGACCCCTCCAGCCGGGCGGCCGCGGCGGACGGGCCGAAGACGGGGATGCCGGCCGCGCGGACGGCGTCGCCGACGCCGGCGACCAGCGGGGCCTCCGGGCCGACGACGACCAGGTCGGCGCCGAGTTCGCCGGCGAGCCGGGCGACGGCGTCGCCGTCGAGGGCGTCGACCGGGCGCAGCTCCGCCACCTCGGCGATGCCGGCGTTGCCGGGAGCGCAGTACAGCGCGTTGACGTCGGGGTCGAGGGACAGAGAGCGGCACAGGGCGTGTTCGCGGGCGCCGCCGCCGATGACGAGGACCTTCACGCCGCCCAGGGTAGCCCGGACGGCGCGGCCGGTTTCGTGCGGCCACCCAACTACGGGGCGCTACTCATTCGTGTATTCCTCCACAACGGTGGCTCCGAGCTCGCGCACGATCAGGTCGTGGCCGGACAGCGCGCTCTCCACGAGGTCCGGATCGTCCGCCTCCGCGACGTCGTCCTCGGGGGCCACCGGCGGGGGCGCCTGGTGCGCGGGGGGCTGCTGCTCGGGGGTCGGCCGGTGGGACTGCTCGTACGACTGCTGCGGCCCGGCGGGGGCCTGCGGCTGCTGCGCGGGCGGCGGGTTGTGGGCCGGGGCGGGCGGGCCCGCGTACGAGCCCTGCGCCACGGGGGTGGGGGCGCCGGCCTGGCCGATGACGGCCTCGATCCTCCAGTTGACCTGGAACTGCTCGGCCAGGACCGCCTTCAGGACCTCCTCGCTGCCGCTGCTCGCGAAGTTGTCGCGGGCGCCGGGGTTGGGGAAGCCGAGCTGGAGGGTGGTCCCGTCGAAGCCGGTGACCTGGGCGTTCTGGCTGAGCAGGATCCAGGTGAAGCGGCGCCGGTTCTTGACGGCCTCCAGGACGCCGGGCCACATCGCCTGGACCTGACCCGCGCCGGCGGCCATGCCGGGGGAGGGCGCGGCCGGGGCGGCGGCGGCCGACCGGGACGCGGGGGCGGACGGGGCCGGGGCGGGCGGCTGCGCGCCGCTGCCGGGGGCGGCGGCGCTGGGCCAGGCACCGGCAGCCGGGGCCGGGGCCTGGGCGGCTGCGGGGGCGGCTGCGGGGGCGGCTGCGGGGGGCGCGGCCGGGCCGGCGGCGCCGGGCCAGGCCCCGGGGGCCCCGCTGCCGGGCTGGGCGGCGCCGGGCCAGGCGCCGGGGGCCGGGGTGGGGGCGACGGGGGCCTGGGGGGCCTGGGGGGCTGCGGCGGGCGGTGCGGGGGCCTGGGCGGCCCGCGCGGGGGCCGGAGCGGGCGCTTCCTCGGCGCGTACGGCGGCGCGCGCGGCGGCCACGCCCCCGCCGGGACCGGCCGGAGCCATGCCGTGCGCCTCGGGAGCCGGTACGTAGGCCATCGCGGGCGGGGCCGCGAACGCGGCGGCCGCCCCGGCCGGGGGTCCGCTGCGCTCCAGCCGGTCGAGGCGGGCCTGGAAGGACCGTTCGTCGTCGAAGGCGGCCGGCAGCAGCACCCGGGCGCAAATCAACTCCAGCTGGAGCCGCGGCGAGGTCGCCCCGCGCATCTCGGTGAGGCCGGTGTTGACCAGGTCGGCGGCGCGCGACAACTCGGCGGCCCCGAACACGGAGGCCTGGGCCTGCATCCGCTCCACGACGTCGGCCGGGGCGTCGATGAGGCCCTTCTCCCCGGCGTCGGGCACGGCGGCCAGGATCACCAGGTCGCGCAGCCGCTCCAGCAGGTCGGCGACGAAGCGGCGCGGGTCGTTCCCGCCCTCCACGACGCGGTCCACGACCTCGAAGGCGGCGGCCCCGTCGCCGGCGGCGAAGGCGTCGATGACGGAGTCGAGCAGGGAGGCTTCGGTGTAGCCGAGCAGGGAGGTCGCCATGGCGTACGTCACACCGTCATCGGCGGCGCCGGCGAGGAGTTGGTCCATCACGGACATCGAGTCACGCACCGACCCGGCGCCGGCGCGCACCACCAGCGGCAGCACGCCGTCCTCGACGGTGGCGCCCTCACGGCCGCAGACCTCGCCGAGGTAGTCGCGCAGGGTGCCGGGCGGGACGAGCCGGAAGGGGTAGTGGTGCGTGCGCGACCGGATGGTGCCGATGACCTTCTCGGGCTCGGTCGTGGCGAAGATGAACTTGAGGTGCTCCGGCGGCTCCTCGACCACCTTCAGCAGAGCGTTGAAGCCCGCCGAGGTGACCATGTGGGCCTCGTCGATGATGTAGATCTTGTAGCGGCTCGACGCCGGCCCGAAGAACGCCTTTTCCCGCAGGTCACGGGCGTCGTCCACACCACCGTGCGAGGCGGCGTCGATCTCGATGACGTCGATCGAGCCCGGGCCGTTCCGGGCGAGGTCGCGGCAGGACTGGCACTCCCCGCACGGGTCGGGCGTGGGGCCCTTCTCGCAGTTCAGGCAGCGGGCGAGGATGCGCGCGCTGGTGGTCTTCCCGCAGCCGCGCGGACCGCTGAACAGGTACGCGTGATTGACCCGGTTGTTGCGCAGGGCCTGCATCAGCGGGGCAGTGACATGCTCCTGCCCGATGACCTCGGCGAACGACTCGGGGCGGTAGCGGCGGTACAGCGCAAGGGACGACACGTCTACGAGGTTATCCGGGCCCGCCGACAACGGCGGCCCGCCGACGCCCCGGACCCGCCGCGGCGACCCGGCCCGGAACGCAAAGCGCCCCCCACGCACCCGCCAGAGCCCACTTACCCTTGCTGCCTTCCGGCCCTGGGGGAGTTGGGTGAGATAGCGCCACGTGAGGGGCTGGGCCCCACCCTAGCGGATACCGACCCCCGCTATCGACCCGGACCCGCACGGGCCGCATTCCGACGGCCGGGGAGGGGTCGCGGGAGGCGGACTGCGGGGGCGGGGGCGGGGCGGGGTCGGGTCGCGCCGGGCTACGGGCTCACGGGCCCAAGCCTCAGCGGGCCGCGGCTCGGGGTCGGCGCCCGAACCCGGGCCGACCGGTCGGTGACCCCGGGCCGGCCGGGCGGTCAGCCGGGCCGGCGATCCTCGGCCCGGGCTGCCGGGTCCCCTGCGCCCCACCTCGGGTCCGCGCGGGACCGCCCCTGACGCCGCTTCCGGAGCCGGGACGGGGGTCCGCGCGGGACGCCCCTGACGCCGCTTCCCCGAGCCGGGACGACGACCCGTACCGCTTCGGCGACCGGATCCGGGGCGACGGGCCCCGAGCCTGCTGCCGACCCCGAGCGGGTGGTGGCGGGCGTCCGGACCCCGATCCCGATCGGGGGTCGACGTCGGATCCCGTCCGGCTCCGACCCGACCCGGAGCCGGGCCGGCGGGGATCAAGGACCGATCAGGGAGGACTTCCGAACCCGTGATCCGGATCGTGTTCGCGAGCACCCCTCAACGTCTTGTATTGTTTGCGGCGGAGGATTCGCCTAGTGGCCTAGGGCGCACGCTTGGAAAGCGTGTTGGGGGCAACCCCTCACGAGTTCGAATCTCGTATCCTCCGCCAGTGCCTCACCGGGCACTTGAAGGCCCCGACCGGGAAACCGGCCGGGGCCTTCTGCGTTCCGTGGTCTCAGTCGCAGTCTCGTTTATTTGCCTCAAAACCGGACCTTCCCCGCGTTCCCGCCTCGATGGCCTAGGCCTATCCCTCGTACTCCCAAGGGTTCAGCAGCAGTGCGCCTGATCGCGCCAGATGCTTGATGTTGCGGCTCACGAGCGTCCAGCCGTTCGCCAGGGCAGTGGCGGCGATCAGCGCATCGGGTGGATCGATGCTGGTTCCGGCATTTTTGAGCCTCCGGTGAAGAGCGAGGTAGGCAAGTGCCTCCCGCTCGCCGACGGCGGCGATCCGGTCGCGGTATTGATCACGGAGGTCCGTGAGCGCCCGCTCGAAAGCCGTACGCCGCACCGGATCAAGTGTTCCGGCAATGCCTGCTTCGATCTCCGCGACCGTGATGACGCTCAGGTAGAGGGCAGGAGACGGAACCGAGCGAGCCCAGGCGACGACGGCAGGGGCAGGCTTCGGCCGGGTGGTGATCTCGGCGACCACATTGGTGTCGAGCAGATGGATCACTCGCCGTCCGCCGCATCGTCATAGGACCGCTGCCCGAACTCCAGACCCTCGAACGGGGCCGCCGTAAGTCGCTCAAGGAACCCGTCGCTGCCCAGCGTCGCCCAGCGGTGAAGCGTGTCAGGCAAGGCATCGATGTCGGTGTCGGCGAGCTCGGCATCGAAGTGCCCAAGCTGATGCTCGGGCAGGGACTCCCGGATCTCCCGGATCGTCCGTAGCGGATGGGATTGAGGATGCGACTCCTCGGGTCTGCGCGGCGGGAGCGGCAGATTCGGGGCAGTGCTCATGATCGGCTCCTCCACGCTGTGGTCACGGGCTCATGCCTGAAGACCACCCTAGGCCGGGCTGTCCTGGAGAGGGTCGGAAACGACCCGAATCCGAGCTTTGACGGGACCCGTCCGCCGAGTCGCCGCCAGCTGTGTCCGGCAGCCGCCGTCTGCCAGGACAGCAACGCCCCTTTGGTTGGAACCAGCTGAACGAAGCTGTCGGGCTGGACACAATGGGGAGCGCCGCCCTGTAGCCGGTTTCGTGACACGTCGCGTGCACCGCGGCATCGGTACGTGGCGAAGATCAGCTGTCGTCCCCTCCATCGAAGGTAGCGAATGACACAGAGCTCAGCCGCCCGAGCCGGACGCTTCCACATGGGGCGCTTGTCCGAGGGGCGGCCGCAGGCCCTGGACTCCTGGCGTGTCACCACAGACGATGCCGATGTGGCCGCGCGTGTCGCCAGCTTCCTGGGTGGGGAACCTCAACCGAACGAAGGGGGAGGAGGCGGTCTTGCCTACGAAGTGCTGACGAGCCGCGAGAGCGTACGCATTCTGCTGGATGGGCATGCCGCGGTGGCGGCTCGTATGGTCCTCCGGGGCGGTAAGGGCATCATCCACGAGTGCGACGGCGTGGAGTTCCTGTCACCGGAAGAGAAGAAGGGCCAGCCCTGCGGCTGCCCGCCGCTGCTTGAGAACAAGAAGCTGGCGGCCAAAAATGGCCGCGGCCCGATGCCGTCCATCGACATCACTTTCCGGATCGCAGCGACACCTGTGCTGGGCCCGTTCCACTTCATGACGACCTCATGGCAGATGGCCGCACAGCTATCCGACCTGCTGGAGGCGCTGGAACGTGTCGACGGCCCGGCCGTCTGCGACCTCACCATGGAGCTCGTCGTCTATACGACCAAGACGGGCAGGAGCGTCTGCTACCGAAAGCCGGTGGTCACGGTACTCGGCAGCCCCGACACCGTTGCGCCCGAACCGCCGCCATCGGCCGAGCCCACGCCCGCTCCGGCACCATCCGTACCCCGCCGCAAGGCCAGGCCGGCCCCTGAGCCGACCACCCCTTCCGCGCCGCAGTCGAGCCACTCGGTCAACGTGGATGCCGTTCTGCTCCGCCGTGCCGCCCAGGTGCTGGGCACCGGCGACCACCAGGAAACTGTCATCGCCGCCCTGTCCGAGATCGTGGCAGGACCGCAGCAGACCACAGAGCTTGCCTGTGGATAACTCTCGTGGCCGAAATCGTCCCTAGTAGTGTCAAGACGTGGCCACTCCCCTGTTCTTCGACACCACCCTCCACACCCTCCCCTCGGTACCCGCGGAGGCCGTGGAGCACGGCGAGGTGTTCACGCGACGTTGGGTCGTCGACCTGATCCTCGACCTCGTGGGCTACACCTCGGACAAAGCCCTCTGCGACCTTAAGCTCGTGGAGCCGGCCTGCGGCTCGGGAGCGTTCCTGGGGGCTGTGGCATCACGGATCAGCGCGTCCTGCCGCGAGCAGAAGCGTCCCATCAGCGACGCGCGTGGAGCCGTACGAGCGCTCGATCTGCTGGACCGCAACGTCCAGAGCAGCCGCGACGTCGTTGAGAATCAGTTGGTCGGCGACGGCTGGGACCCGGAGGACGCCCAGCTGGTGGCGGCATCCTGGGTCGAACAGGGTGATTACCTGCTCCAGCCGGAAGCGACCCAGTACGCGGACTACGCGGTTGGCAACCCGCCCTACATCCGCCTGGAGGACGTACCCGCGGACCGGATGGCGGTCTACCGTCACGCGTGCCCCACCATGGGCGGCCGTGCAGACATCTACGTCGGCTTCTTCGAAGTAGCGCTCCGAAGCCTCGGGTCAGGAGGTCGGCTGGGCTTCATCTGCGCGGACCGCTGGATGCGCAACCAGTACGGCCGGCGACTGCGGCAACTGGTTACGAAGAGCTTCAGCATGGACCTGGTCCTGGTCATGCACGACGTCGACGCGTTCGACGAGCAGGTTTCCGCCTACCCGGCCATCACGCTCATCAGCAAGCGGAGCCAGGGAACCGCCGTAGCAGCGGACACCACGCGAGCCTTCGGTGCTGCCCAAGCCACCGACTTCGCGCGCTGGTACGCGAGCGGTCGGACTGAAAGGGTCGCGACAGAATCCTTCCAGGCCGCGCGCATGCCGCACTGGTTCCCGGAGGAGGACTCTTGGCCAAGCGCCTCTCCCGCCCGGCTGGCCGTACTCGAAGAGCTGACGGAGCGCTTCCAACTGCTTGAGAACAAGGGCACCGGCACCCGGGTCGGCATCGGGATCGCCACCGGCGCGGACAAGGTCTTCCTCACCAACGACGGCAAGTTGATCGAGGATGACCGTCTCCTGCCGATGGCCATGGTCCGCGACACCACGAGCGGGACCTTGAACTGGAACGGCACCTACTTGGTGAATCCCTGGACGGCCGGCGGCGACCTGGTCGACCTCGCGGCCTATCCGCGACTTTCCAGGTATCTCGATGAACACGGAGCAGCGTTGCGCCGGCGCTACGTGGCGGTAAAGCAGCCCCACCGCTGGTACAAGACCATCGACAAGGTCGATCACGCGCTGACCCGGCGGCCCAAGCTGCTGTTCCCGGACATGAAGCTGACGATCCATCCGGTACTCGACGAGGGCGGACTGTACCCTCACCACAACCTGTACTTCATCGTCTCGGATGTCTGGGACATGCGCGTTCTGGGTGGTCTGCTGCTCTCCAAGGTCGCAGAAGCCTTCGTGGAGGCGTACGCGGTCAAGATGCGAGGGGGGACCCTTCGCTTCCAGGCGCAGTACCTCCGTAAGATCCGGGTACCTCACCCGGAAGCGATCAATGAGCGTGACCGGGACGCCCTGGCAGCAGCCTTCGACAAGCGAGACGTGAGGGCAGCCACCGAGGCCGCCCTGCGCGTCTACGGACTTGCCGAACTGCCTGACTAGGAGGACGGATCTTGACGGTCACCCGCCAGGATTTCGAAGACGCGATAGCCACCTACTGGGGTGCCAAGAAGCTCCAGCGCGAACAGTCCGCGATCAAGGCTGCGGTCGGCGCCGGCACAGCCGGATCGGTGCGCGGCGGTAAGCACTTCGATGCGATCGCGGTCCTCTTGGCGAAGTTCTTCCTGGAGGCCGGCTATCCGCCCGACAGCATCCGGGTCACCAAGAAGCAAGGACTCGAACTCCCCGGCCACTACCGCCCTCAGAAGCAGTGGGACCTGGTGGTCGTCCATGAGGGCGTACTTGTCGCCGCCTTCGAACTCAAGGCGTTGGGTGCACCCTCCTTCGGCAACAACTACAACAACAGGGTCGAGGAAGCGCTCGGCAGCGCGGTCGATCTGCGGCGAGCGGCCCTTGCCGACCTGTATCCGAAGGAGAAGCCCTGGCTCGGCTACTTCTTCATCATGGAAGACCACCAGAAGTCCCGGAAGCCGGTCAGGATCGCGAAAGGCGCTCTGCCTATCGACTCACCCTGGCGCGGAACCTCCTACCAGGACCGCTTCGGGATCTTTTGTGAGCGCCTCGTGGCCGAGCAGTTGTACGACGCCGCTTGCTACGTCACGTCATCGGCCGAGGAGCCCAAGCCCATCGAGTTGGTGGAGAGCCTTGACTGGCGACACTTCTCAGCGGCGATAAACGCCCGGCTCACGTATCTGAAGGAGCTCGGGATTCCCGGCTAGGAGCGACTTGCGGGACCTCGACCAACTCGGTCGAGCCCCGTACGCGGCTCCATTCGTGGGGCCGAGGCCCCCCACCTCCGACCGTCGCCGTACCTGCCAGGGCTACGCGCGCCGTCCACGGCCGGTGCGCACGCCTCCACGTAGGCTCCCCGGAGGGGTCGTGACTCGGAATGCTCGCCCCTGACCCGACCATGACGCTGTGTCACGATCCGATGCCTTGACCATGAACGCGACGACAACGTCTCGACAGGCCACCGAGGCCGCCTCCGCCGGTCCGACGCGATCACCGACCCGCGCGAGTGCGTACGGCGCGCACCGGCTTCCGCCGCGACCGCGGACGCCGGGGTGGGGCGCCCGGTTCAAGGTGGGTGGGGTGGGGGCCGAAGGTGGGGGTGGTCGATTTTTGAGAGGGAGTTCCGTATGCGTTCGATCCCGGGTGTGGGCCTGCGCCGTCCGATCCTGCGGCCCGTGCTGGTGGCCGCCGCCGTTCTCGTCGTCCCGCTCGCGGGGGTGCCCGTCGCGTACGCGGCGCAAGTGGTGGAATCCGTACGTCCGGGCGACGAGGCGCGGACCGAGCCGTACATCGTCACCCTCGCTCCGGACGCCGACCCTCAGCGGGTGATGGACGAGACGGGGGTGACGAAGGCCCGGTACGTGTACCGCAGCGCCGTACGGGGCTTCGCCGCCGACCTCGACGCGGCGCAGCTGGCCGCCCTGCGCGCGCACCCCGCGGTGGTCGGCGTCGAGCGGGACGGCCGGGCCGTCGGTGCGCCGGTCGAGGCGGACGCCGCCACCGGCGACTGGTGAGCCACGGCCACGGGCCGCGAGGACCCGAACCGCGGGGAGGCGGTGAGGGGTCCCCCACCGCAGCGCCCCCACCGCAGCGCCCCCACCGCAGCGCCCCCGCGCTACGCCGCCAGGGTCGTCCGCGGCTCGGGGTGCGCGGCCCGCCCCCGGTCCCGCATCAGGACCAGGGCGAGGCCGGCCGCGGCCAGGACGCCCGCCGCCGCCGCGGTGAAGGTGGCCGACATGGCGGAGGTGAAGGCGTCGCGGGCGGCTCCGGCCAGCGCCGGGTCGGACAGCGCCGCGGCCACGGAGTGCCGGGCGGCGTCCGGCGTACCGGCGGGCATCGCCCCGGAGTAGACCGAGGTGAGCAGGGCCCCGAGGACGGCCACGCCGAGGGCGGCGCCGGCCTGCTGGACGGTGTCGTTGAGGGCGGAGCCGACGCCGGCGTGCTCCTCGGGGACGGCGCCCATCAGGGCCGCGGTGGCCGCGGGCATCGCCAGGCCGCCGCCGATGCCCATCACCGTCATGGCGACGCCGAGCGGGGTGAAGCCGTCGCCGGCCTCCAGCGTGGCGAGGACCGCGAAGCCGGCGGCGATCACGGCGAGGCCGACGGCGGTCATGATCCGGTTGCCGATCCGGTTGCCGAGGCCGGCGCCGAGGCCGTTGAAGAGCAGGGTGGCGACGGCGAGCGGGGTGAAGGCGAGCCCGGCCTCGGTGGGGCTGTAGCCGGCGACGAACTGGAGGTACTGGGTCAGCACCAGCATCAGGCCGCCGTTGGCGAAGGTCAGCAGCACCAGCGAGAAGCTCGCCCCGCTGAACATCCGGTCGCGGAAGAGGGACATCGGGACCATCGGGTGTGCGGTACGAACCTCGTGGACGACGAAGCCCGTCAGCGCGCCGACGGCGAGGGTGAGACAGACCAGCGTCGAGGGGTCGGTGAGGCCGTCCTTCGGGAGGGCGATGATCGTCCAGATCAGGGCGGTCATACCGGTGACGGACAGGGCCATGCCCGCGAAGTCGGGCTTGCGCCAGGGGCCCTTGGACTCCGGCATCAGGACCAGCGCGGCGGCGATGGCGAGCAGCACGATCGGCACGTTCATCAGGAAGACGGCGCCCCACCAGAAGTGGGCGATCAGGATCCCGCCGACCGCCGGTCCGCCGACGAGGCCGACGACGGCGGCCGCGCCCCAGGCGGAGATGGCCTTGCGGCGTTCCTCCTCGTCGAAGACGGTGATCAGGATCGAGAGCGTGCTCGGCATCACGAGGGCGCCGCCGATGCCCATGACCACGCGTCCCGCGATGAGTTGGGCGGGGGATTCGGCGTACGCGGCGAGCAGGGAGGCGATCCCGAACAGCGCGAGCCCGATGATCATCACGCGGCGGCGGCCGAACCGGTCGGAGAGGCTACCGGCGGTGAGCAGGAGGCCGGCGAAGACCAGGATGTACGACTCGATGATCCACTGGATGGCTTCGGCGCCGGCGCCGAGGTCCTCGGCGATCGGCGGGATGGACACGGTGAGCACCATGTTGTCGACGACCAGCACGAGCGTGCTGAGGCAGAGCACGATCAGGATGAGCCAGCGGCGCGGGTCCCGTCCGGGCGCCGCGCCCTCGGCCCCCGCGACGCCCGTGGCCCCGGTGCCGGTCGTATCCCCCGTACCTCCAGCACCCCCAGTGCCACGTGCACCACCCGCACCACCCGCACCGCTGCCCCTCGCGATTCCGCCCATGATGACGACCTCTCCCCTTGCGCCGCTTGATGCGTACATCGTTCGCATGCTGTCGATGTGCACAACGTACGCTGATGCGTACAGTGTTCGCAACCGTGCGAGCGAAAGCCCGGCACCTCGCCGGGCGGCTGCTGCGGGACGTGGTCAGCCGGGCCTGTCCCGATCTGGACGGCCGGCGCCGCAGGGACCGCAGCCGGTTCCGGCCGCGCCGGTCGCGCCGGCGCTGCCGGCCCCGGGGGCGGTGGGGGTCTGACGGCGGCTCCGGGAGCCCGCGGCCTTACGCGACTTGCAGGGAGACCTCGGTCGCCTTGATCAGCGCGACGACGGGGGTACCGGCGGCCAGGCCCAGCGCCTCGACGGCGTCGGCGGTGATGGCGGCGGTCAGCCCGCCCCCGTTCACGTCGACTTTCACGGAGGCCATGGCCGGACCGGTGACGACGTCGACGACGGTCCCGGCGATCCGGTTCCGGATGGACAGCCCCTCGACGGGCCCGGTCGCGAGCGCCACCTCGGTCGCCTTGACCAGGGCCTTCACGGCGGATCCGGTGGCGAGACCGAGGTCCTTGACCGCGTCGGCGGTGATGGCGGCGGTGATGTCCTGACCGCCGTCGAGGCGCACCTTGACCGTCGCCATGGCCTCACCGGTGGTGACGGCGGTGACGGTTCCGGCGATCTGGTTGCGGATGCTCAGGCTCATGGCGCTTCGACCTCTTACGTCATCGACTCGTGCGGATCGGGGGATCCGCACAAGATCGACCGTACGAGCCGTCGCGCCGCCCCGCTCCGCACCCCTCGCATCCGCCGGCCGGAACCACCCACCCGGCCGGCCCCTGCGCGAACCCCCGGCCGGCGGGCCGCCGGCGGGCCGTCGAGCCACCGCAACCCCGGGGGCGCCCGTCGAGGACTCCGCCCCGGGGCCCGGCTCTGCGGCAGCCCGTTCGGTCGGAACCGCCCTTGCGGGGGACGGCACTTGGCCCTGACGCCGACTCGGGGACGCGTCAGGGGCGGGCCGGGGGTCTCCCCGGTGCGGCCGGTGGGCGCCCGGCGGCACCGTAGGGGCATGAAGATCACCACCGCCGCCGCGCTCGCCCTCGCCGCCGCGCTCGCCCTCACGGTCACCGGTACGGCCGGCGCGTCGGCGGACCCCGGGTCCGTCACGCCCGTCACGCCCGTCGCCCCCGCCCCCGCCCCCGCCGCCGCCGCTCCCGCCTACGACTTCTCCGACTGTCCCGCCCTCCCCGCCGGGGTCGACGCGGCGCGCTGGAAGTGCGAGTTGCACACCGCCTCCGGGTCGCTCCGCCTCGGCAACCGCGACATCCCCGCACTGGCCCCGATGACCCTCACCTTCGCCGAGGGACCGATGCCCGACGGCAGCAACGGCCAGGCCTGGGGATCCCTGCGCGGCGCCCCCTCCGTCGTCCCCGGCGGACTGCTCGGCACCGCCGCCGCCGACCGGAGCCCGCTGCTCGGCCTGTCCCTGCAACCCGAGTACGGCGGCCGGTCCGACTTCTACTCCGTCGGCGACAGCATGGGCTTCTTCACCCTGCGCTACCGCGCCGTCAGCCCGCTCCTGCCCACCGGCTGCGTCATCGGCGCCGGTGACGCCCCCATCAAGATCCGACTGAAGCGGGTGGGCGACTCCGAGCGGGTGTCCAAGAACCCTCCGGTGATCAAGTACGCGGCGACCGACACCGAGTTCGGTGTTCCGGCGGCCACCGGATGCGGCCCGATGACCCGGCTCGTGAACGACCGTCTCGGCCTCCCGGCGACCACCGGCAACAAGATCACTCTGGCCGGGGAGTACACCTACCGGACGTACGACCAACTCACCGTTCGCTGAGGTGGGACCGGGTCCCGGTCGTCCGGGACCCGGCCAACCGGGACCCGGTCGGCCCGGACCTTTCTTTGGGTGGAAAGAACCGGGAGAAACAACCTTCCCCACCCCACCAGCCTCCCCGGGAACGCTGTCACTCACACGGGTGAACAGGTCCAACTCAGCTGGATTTCGCACGGGTTGCGGGGCATATGCTCGCCCCGACCACCCCGCAAACGAAGACGGCCCCCGCCGGGACGGCAATCCCGGACGAGGGCCTCACCAAGCAGGAAGTAGACGCTTCCCATGGCTTCTCCGCAGGCTACCGCGCCCTCACCCGCGCCGTACGGCGTTCGCCACGCGAACGTCCGACTCACGACCCGGTTCACCGTGATCGGGAACCACCTGCTCCAGAACCCGCGGATGACGCTGTTCGCGCGCGGACTCGGCGCGTACATCCAATCCCTCCCGGCCGGAACGCCCATCGGCATCAAGGACCTGGCCAGACGGGTCCCGGAGGGCAGGGGCCGGATCGCGGGGGCCCTGCGCGAGCTGGAGGCCCACGGGTACCTGCAACGGACCGTGGACCGGCTGCCCGACGGGCGGTGCGTCACCCGGACGATGTCCTGGAACCGACCCCGGCCGATGACGCGGGCGACGCCCCCGCCACCACCGAACCCGCAACCGGCCCCGAGGCCGACCCCCGAGCCCGAGCCGGAGCCGGAGCCGGAGCCCGAGCCCGAGCCCGAGCCCGAGCCCGAGCCCGAGCCGACGGCCCTACAGGAGCCCGACCCGGAGCCCGCACCGGACCCGGAGCCGACGGCCGTACGGGAGCCCGACCCGGAGCCGGAGCCGCAGCACCGCCCCGAACCCGCCCCCGCCCCCGAGCCCGACCCGCCCTCGCCGCGCCGCCTCGCGGCCATGGCCCTGCTCGCGCGGTTGCGCCGCGTCGACCACCGGTTGCTCCTCGGGCAACGGGACATCGAGCGCCTCGCGGGCCCGGCCGAGGTCTGGTTGGAGCGCGGCGGCAGCATCGAGGCGATCACCAGCGTCCTGGTGGCCCGCCTGCCCGACCTGCTGACCAACCCGGCCGGGTTCATCGCCCACCGGCTCCGAACACAGGTCCCGCCCGCCCTGGCGGCCGAGTTCAGACGGCCCGCCCACGTCCCCCCGGACCCCTTCCAGAACTGCACGACCTGCGGACTCGCCTTCCGCAGCCCCACCCCCGGCCGGTGCCGCGGCTGCGCGGAGCCCTCGTAGAATTCCGGCCACACGGTCGACCCGGGGGGCTCACATGGCGCGGCGCATCAGACGGCCGGGGCGCAGGCGCGGCATCGCCGCCGCCGTTCTGGCGGTGGTCGGAGCGGCTCTCGTGGCGGGGTTCGCCCTGGGGGTGGTCCGGCCGGTCACCGCCGTGAGCGACTCGATGACGCCCACCCTGCCCCTCGACCGGCGGGTCCACTTCGAACAGGGCCCGGTCGGGGCGGTCGAGCGCGGGGACGTCGTCCGCGTTCCCGTTCCGTGGGTACCCGACGGCGACCTGCTGACCCGCGTGGTGGCGGTGGGCGGCGACCGCGTCTCCTCCACCGCGGGCGCGACCACGCTCACCCTCAACGGCGAGCCGCTCGTCGAGCCCTACCTACGGGACGCCGACCGCCCCTCGGCCTTCGACTTCGACGTGACCGTCCCCGACGGCCGGATCTTCGTGATGGGCGACCACCGGCTCAACTCCCGTGACTCGGCCATGGATCCGATGGGAGAGGAGCAGGGCACCGTCCTCGCGACGAACGTCCGCGCGAAGGTAGCCGACTCCTCCGACGGCTTCGTCCTCGTCTGCGCCCTGGGCATGCTGGGCGTCCTCATGCTCGCCGCCTGCCTCGGCCTCACGATCGCCGCGCTGGTGACGCGAGGCGACGCGCGGCGAGCGGAGACCCTCGCCGGTCGCATGTCCCCACCGCACGGCACGAGTTGAGCGGACGCCCGGCTTCGGGGCGGTGGGGCCCCTCGGCGTCCGTACGCCAGGGGGCGGCGCGTACCCGTTACTCGAACGAGGGCATCTCCCCGACCGTCGTCGTCAGGTCGATCACCGCGAACGCCGCGCCCTGCGGGTCCGCGACCGCCGCGAAGCGGCCGAAGGGGCTGTCCATCGGGCCGAAGTGCAGCTGACCGCCGTGCTTCTTCGTCTTCGCGACCGCCTCGTCGCAGTCGGGGACCGCGAAGTAGACCTGGATGTAGGAGGGAACCTCGGGCGGGAACTCGTCGCCCATCGCCATCCGGCCGAGCACCGGGTTGCTCCTGCCGCCCAGGCTGAACACCTTGAAGTCCATCCCGGCCATCTCCGGGTCGTCGCCCGTCTCCATCTGCTCGGCCTCGTACCCGAACACCGTCGGCAGGAACGCGTCCGGCTTCGCGACGTCCCGGCTGAAGACCTCCGCCCAGGCGTATGCGCCCGCCTCGCCCGTCTTCTCGAAGCCCTTGTGCTCGCCGGACTGCCAGACGCCGAAGACCGCGCCGCCCGGCTCCTTCGCGATCAGCATCGTGCCCTGCCCGCCGACCTGCATCGGCTCCATGAGCAGTTCGCCGCCCGCCGCCTTGATCTTCTCCGCCGTCGCCGCCGCGTCCGGCGAGGCGAAGTACAGACACCACTGCGACGGCGCGTCGGCGCCCGGCATCGGCGGGACGACGGCCGCGACGGCCTTCCCGTCGGAGTACGCCTGCGTGTAGTTGCCGTACTCGCTGCTGGACTCGCCGAAGGTCCAGCCGAGCACGTCCGCGTAGAACTCCTTGGCGCCCTCCGCATCGGTGAACATCGCGTCCACCCAGCAGGGCGCGCCTTCCTGGAACTCAGCCATGGTCGATCGACTCCCGTGTCGTCGTGTCCGCGTGCGCGTGTGTCGTTCCCACGCTAGGCGGGGGGTCCCGCAACCGCGCGCCGACCGCGCGCCGACCGCGCGCTCGGCCCGCGCGCGGGGGAGGCTGGAGCCATGGACATCACCATCCGGCTGGCCCAGCAGCCCGAGGCCGACGCCCTGCTCGGCCGCAGCCCGCTCGCCGCCCTCACCGGCATGCTGCTCGACCAGCAGGTGCCGATGGAGTGGGCGTTCTCCGGGCCCTGGACGATCGCGCAGCGGCTCGGCGCCGACGACCTCGACGCGCACGCCATCGCCGCCCACGACCCCGACGCCTTCGCCGCGCTGCTCTCGCAGAAGCCCGCCGTGCACCGTTACCCCGGGTCGATGGCGAAGCGGATCCAGCAGCTGTGCGCGTACCTGGTCGAGCACTACGACGGGGACGCCGCCGCCGTCTGGGCCGACGCCGCCACCGGTCAGGAGCTGCTGGAGCGGCTCAAGGCGCTGCCGGGCTTCGGGGAGCAGAAGGCGCAGATCTTCCTGGCGCTGCTCGGCAAGCGGTACGGGGTGCGCCCCAAGGGCTGGCGGGAGGCCGCGGGCGGCTACGGCCCGGCGAACATCCACCGCTCCGCCGCCGACATCACCGGCCCGGAGTCCCTGGCGAAGGTCCGCGCGCACAAGCAGGAGATGAAGGCCGCCGCGAAGGCCAAGGGGTCGGCGTAGCCCGAGCGGCGTCGGCGCGGCCCGCCGTACCGCCACCGACCGGAGGCGGCCGTTCCTGCCCTAGGGTCGATTGCATGATCGAAAACCTCGCCCGCGCCGCGACCGCCGAGAGCATCTCCGACGGGCCCGGCAGCGTCATCACCCTGCTCACCGACACCGACGAGCTCACCTGCAACACCGCGAGCTTCGAGGTCGGGGCGGCCGGCGCGCCCGTGCACTTCCACACGAAGGCGACCGAGTTCTTCCACGTCACCGACGGGCGCCTCGACGTCCTGGTCGGCGACGAGGTCCACACCCTCGGCAAGGGCGACTTCCTCACCGTCCCGCCCGGCGTGAAGCACGCCTTCGCCCCGGCCGCGGGCCACACGGCCGAGGTCTTCGTCGGCTTCACCCCGGGCATGGCCCGCTTCGACTACTACCGGCTCCTCGGCCGCGTCCGCGCCGGCGAGGCGACCGTCCAGGACATCAAGGACAGCTCACCGGTGTACGACAACCACTACGCGGAGAGCGAGGCCTGGGCCGGCCGGCTGCGCAACGCCGAGGCGTAGACCACATCGGCGTCCAGGCGCCGCAGTTCCTCCGCGAGCAGCTCGGCCGTGCTGCGGATCTTGAGGGCCACCTTGCGGTCCGGCCAGCCGGGCAGCAGCAGCGTCGCCAGCACGCCGGCGGGCCGGTCCACCCGTATCTCCCCGGCGCTGGTCTCCAGCCGGACCCGGGTGATCACCGGACCCTCGGTGGCCACCCGGTCCACGCGGACCTGCAACCGGTCCTCCAGCCAGCGCGCCAACAGCTCGGCGCTCGCGTTGTCCGGCTCGCTCTCCACGGCCGCGCCCGTCACCGGCAGCGGCTTGTGGTCGAAGGCGGCGGCCAGCAGGGAGCGCCACGGCGTCAGCCGGGTCCAGGCCAGGTCGGTGTCGCCGGCGGCGTACGAGGCGGCCCGCTGGTCCAGCACGCCGACCGGGTCGGGCGCCGCCTGCGCGTCGGTGATCCGGCGCTGCGCCAGCGCGCCCAGCTGGTCGCGGGCCGGATCGGCCGGCGCCTCGGACGGCCACCAGGCCACCACCGGCGCGTCGGGCACCAGCAGCGGGAGCACGACGGAACCCGCCTGCCCGGTGAGCTCGCCGTGCAGCCGCAGCAGCACGATCTCGCCGGAGCCGGCGTCGGTGCCGACGCGCAACTCGGCGTCGAGCCGGGTCTGGCGCAGCCGCTGGGGGCCCCGGGCCGTCCGCTTGATCACCGCGATGATGCGGCACGGATGCTCTCGGGAGGCCTCGGAGGCGGCGCGCACGGCGTCGTAGGCGTTCTCCTCGTCGGTGACCACGACGAGGGTCAGCACCAGCCCCATGGCCGGGCTGCCGACGGCTCGGCGCGCTTCGAGCAAGGCCCGGACGACCTTGCTGGACGTGGTGTCGGTGAGTTCGGTCCGCATGCCCCCGAGTCTGTCAGCGCCGACGGCCCCAGCGGCACCCGGTGCACTCGAATCCGACTGGACCGGGGGCCGGGCGCCCGCGAGGTGGGCCGACGCTCCGTCAGGTCAGCGCCTGCGGCGGGCCGTTCCGAAGAGGGAGCGGGAGATCTCCCGGCCCAACGAGGTGCCGACGGAGCGGGCCAACGAGCGGAAGATGCCGCTGCCCACCACCTGTTCGGCCAGCGACGGATCCGGCTTCGGCGCCCTCCGGGCCGACTTCTGGGCCTCCTTGGCCTCCTTCTCCGCCTGCTTCTCCGCCTCGGCCGCGGCCGCCGCCGCCTCCGCGGCCGCCTCGGCCGCCGCCTGTTCGGCGCTGATCTTCTCGTACGCCGACTCGCGGTCCACGGCCTCGGCGTAGCGCGAGTACAGCGGCGACGCCTTCACCGCCCGGTCCAGTTCGGCCGCGTCGACCGGCCCCATCAGGGACTGCGGGGCGCGCAGCCGGGTCGCGGCGACCGGTGTCGGGGCGCCGTTCTCACTGAGCACCGTGATCACCGCCTCTCCCGTACCGAGACCGGTGAGCAACTCCTCCAGGTCGTAAGCGGAATGGGGGAAGGTCTTCACGGTGGCCTTCAGCGCCTTCGCGTCGTCCGGGGTGAAGGCGCGCAGCGCGTGCTGCACCCGGTTGCCGAGCTGCGCCAGCACGTCGGCCGGGACGTCCTTCGGCGTCTGGGTCACGAAGAAGACGCCGACCCCCTTGGAACGGATCAGCCGGACCGTCCGGGTGAGGGAATCCAGGAAGGCCTTCGAGGCCCCGTTGAAGAGGAGGTGCGCCTCGTCGAAGAAGAAGACCAACTTGGGCCGTTCCAGATCGCCGACTTCCGGGAGTTCGGCGTAGAGGTCGGCGAGCAGCCACATCAAAAAGGTCGAGAAGAGTTGCGGTTCGTCCTGAACCGCCGGGAGTTCCAGTACGGAAACCGTTCCGCGCCCGTCCGCGGCCGTCCGCAGGAATTCACTCGTGTCGAATTCGGGCTCACCGAAGAATTCCGAGGCGCCTTGCTGCTCGAATGCGGTCAGCGCCCGCAGGATCACCCCGGCGGTCACCGTCGAGAGCCCGCCGATCCCCTTCAGCTCCGCCTTGCCGCGCTCCGATACGAGGAACGCGACGACCGCGCGCAAGTCCTTGAGGTCGAACAGCTCCAGGCCCTTGGAGTCGGCGTAGTGGAAGATCAGGCCGAGGGACTGCTCCTGCGTCTGGTTCAGCTGGAGCACCTTCGACAGCAGGACCGGGCCGAACGAGGTCACCGTCGCCCGCAGCGGGATGCCGGGGCCGATCCCGCCCAGGGAGTAGAACTCGCCGGGGCAGCCGGTGGCCCGCCACTCCTGGCCGACCTCCGCCGCCCGCGCCCTGACCTTCTCGGTGTCCGCGCCGGGCGCCGAGATCCCCGAGACGTCCCCCTTGATGTCGGCGAGGAAGACGGGCACCCCGTTCGCGGACAGCTGCTCGGCGATGAGCTGGAGGGTCTTCGTCTTGCCGGTGCCGGTCGCGCCCGCGACGAGCCCGTGCCGGTTGAGCATCCCCAACGGGATGCGGATCCGCCGGTCCGGCAGGCAGGCTCCGTCCCAGATCAGCGCGCCCAGATCGAGCGCGGGCCCGGTGAAGGCGTACCCCGCCGCGATAGCTCCGGCCGGGTCCGCCGGGTCCGCGGGAACGGCGGGGTCGGTGCTCTGGCTCATGCGTCACTCCCGGAATAGCCCTGTCCGTCACTTTTGCACCCACGGCACGAGGCTGCGCCCGGAGGCACGGGCCCGGTAGGCTTTCCGTGTGATCTTCAAGCGCATCGGAAGCGGGCGGCCGTACCCCGACCACGGCAGGGAAACCACCCGGCAGTGGGCGGACGTAGCCCCGCGCCCGGTCCGGCTCGACCAGCTCGTCACGACCAAGGGACAGCTGGACCTCGAAACGCTGCTCGCCGAGGACTCCACCTTCTACGGCGACCTCTTCGCGCACGTCGTGAAGTGGCAGGGCGATCTGTACCTGGAGGACGGGTTGCACCGCGCGGTGCGCGCGGCCCTCCAACAACGACAGGTGCTGCACGCACGCGTCCTGGAAATGGACTGATTGCGCCTTTCGGGTCAGCCTTGCCCGATCAATAGATCATTTAGTAGGCATCGTCACGACGCGGCACTACGCTGCGCCCATGAGCATGCTCACTCCCCCCGGCATGGGCGGAAAGTACCGCGTTACGGGAGCTGCCTACCCCCGCATGAGCCGCCGGCCCCGACGCCGGAAGGTCGTCCTCGCCGTGCTCGGCTCGCTCCTCGCGCTGTCCCTGCTCGGCTACGGGGCGCTCCAGCTCATCGGGGTGTTCCGGGGCGACGGCGGCGGTAAGCGGAATGCGGCGGCGGCCGGCAAGGACTGCCCCACGGCGTCCGCGACGCCCGCCAGGGCCGCGCAACCGGCCTCCGCTCCCCAACCGGGACCCGCCACCTCCGCCTCGCCCGCGGTCGCGCTTCCCCAACCCGGCCAGATCACGGTCAACGTCTACAACGCGACCCCGCGCCCGGGCCTCGCCAAGGCGGTCCGTGACGAGCTGGAGAAACGCGGCTTCGTCATCGGCCAGGTCGGCAACGCCCCGCCCACCTTCGACAAGAAGGTCCCGGGCATCGGGATACTGCTCGGCGCTCCCACGACCGACAAGGCGGCCTACGCCGTCCTCGGCACCCAGGTCGACGGGCTCACCCAGCAGAACGACACGCGCGAAGGCGCGGACATCGACCTGATCCTCGGCGACGCCTTCAAAGAACTGAAGCCCAAGGTGGAGGCGGACCGGGCCGTGGCCCTGCTGGCCAACCCCGCGCCCGCACCCAGCGGAAAGTGCTGATCCCGGTCCGATCCGGTCCCCCGGACCGGACCGGGACCGGTCACGGCTGACGCCCCGCGCGGCCCACGGGCTCTCCACCGCGCGGAGCCGACGTGTCCGCTGCGGCTCCACCCCGCGGCGGAGCCGACGTGTCCGCCGCGGCTCCTACTCCGCGGAGCCGTACATGCGGTCGCCCGCGTCGCCCAGGCCCGGCACGATGTAGCCGTGCTCGTTGAGGCGTTCGTCCACGGCGGCCGTCACCACCGTCACCGGCGTGCCCGCCAGCTCGCGCTCCATGACCTCGACGCCCTCGGGCGCGGCCAACAGCACCACGGCGGTCACGTCGTCGGCGCCGCGCTTGATGAGCTCCTGGATGGCCGCAACCAGCGTGCCGCCGGTGGCCAACATCGGGTCCACCACGTACACCTGCCGGCCCGAGAGGTCCTCCGGCATGCGCGTCGCGTACGTGGAGGCCTCCAGGGTCTCCTCGTTGCGGACCATGCCCAGGAAGCCCAC
This sequence comes from Streptomyces sp. NPDC029836, assembly GCF_055574495.1. NCBI lineage: Bacteria > Bacillati > Actinomycetota > Actinomycetes > Kitasatosporales > Streptomycetaceae > Streptomyces > Streptomyces sp. NPDC029836. The sequence continues at coordinate 79,588 of NZ_JBVHZI010000004.1, forward strand.
CTCGGCGGTCGGCAGCAGCCGCACCATGCCGTCCAGCATGCCCAGACCGGCGCGCAGGATCGGTACGACCAGCGGGCGCGGGTGCGAGAGCTTCACGCCGGTCGTGGGGCCGACCGGGGTCTCGATGTCGGCCTGCTCGGTGCGCACGTCGCGGGTGGCCTCGTACGCGAGGAGGGTCACCAGCTCGTCGGCGAGGCGCCGGAAGGTGGGTGAGTCGGTGCGCTTGTCGCGCAGCGTGGTGAGTTTGTGCGCCACCAAGGGGTGATCGACTACCTGCAAACGCACAACATCCTCCAAGACTCAGCCGGGTTTCGACCTACGACCTGCGACCCTGCTACCTGCGACAACGGCCGCTGTTCGCGACCCACACCCAAAAGGCTACGCGGTGCGACGACCGCCCGGTGTCCACGGCCGCGACCGCCCCCTCCCGGGCGCGGAGATGCGGCCCGCCCCGATGCCCAGCACGCTGGACGGGTGAGCAATGGACTGGTGATCGCGGCGGTCGACGGATCCGAGCACAGCCTCCGGGCGCTGGAGTGGGCCCGCAAGGCCGCCTTGCGCCACGACGCCGCCCTGATGGTCGCCCACGTACTGCCCGACGCCTCCCAGTTGTACGCGGGCCGCCGCTCCGCGCTGCGCCATCCGAACGAACCCGAGCGGTATCCCGACCCGGTCGGCGACCACATCCGCCACGTGCTGGACGCCTCCCCCGAGCTGCCCCGCGAGGTCCGTTACGAGGCCTTGGAGGGCTCCGTACCCGAGGCCCTGCGGGTGATCGCCGACGAGAACCGACCGCTGATGCTCGTCATGGGCTCCCGGGGGCGCGGCGGGTTCGCCACGCTGTTGCTCGGCTCGAACAGCCGCGCCGTCTCCACCACCGCGACCTGCCCGGTGGTCGTGGTCCCGCACGCCGACCGGGACGCGGCCGCCGCCGCGGCCGAGCCGTCGGCCGGCCGGGTGGTCCTCGGGCTGCACGCCGCCGAGACGCCCGAGGACGTACTGACCTTCGCGTTCGCGGAAGCGGCCGCGCGGGGGACCACCGTCCAGGTGGTCTCGGCGTACGACCTGCCGCCCTCCCCGACGCTGCTGATCGACAGCCCCTTCGCGGTGGTCCCGCCCGAGGCGCTCGCCGACGACGGGGACGCCGTGCCCGCCGAACGGGAGATGCTGCGCGCGCAGACGCGCAGGCTGGAGCCGCTGCGGGCCCGGTGGCCGGACGTGCCCGTGGAACAGGCCTCCGTGCCCGGGGACCCGGCGGGACGCCTGGTGACGGCCTCCCGGTCGGCCGCGCTGGTCGTGGTGGGGCGCCACCATCCGCGCCGCCGGTCCCTGCTGATGGGCTCGGTGGCCAATGCCGTGCTCCAGCACGCGCACGGCCCGGTGGCCGTCGTACCGGACCTCACCGACGACACCGACGCCACGGACACCACCGACGAGGCGAAGGGCTGAGCCGCCGCCGGCAGCAGCCGGAAGCGGTCCCTCCGCCCGGGGCCCTGACCTGGAGCGATTTGGGAAGGGCCGGCATCAATCGCGCCACCCGGGGGAAGGTGGGACCCGGGGGGTCTGCTTCGCGCCGGCGGAGGAGGACGACCGGACCGGGGTGGTTGCCGATGCCCGAGACGCAGTCGAGCCGAGTCAGTGATCAGAGCGACGGGAGCGATACCGGGAGCGAGCCGCTCGAAACGCCCGAAAGCGCGGCAGCGCGCCGGGCGCGGCGGGCGCAGTTCCTCCGCGACCTGAACGAGGCCCGCGAACTGCGCGACCGCGTACAGCCCCGGCGCGCCCGCGCGGCCCGCATGCGTCAGCAAATGCGGATGCGTACGTTCCGTTGGTGAGCGGCGGCGCGACCGGCGTGGCGGCGGGCGCCGCGACACGGCCGCCGCGCGGAAGACCTCTCGCAAAGCCGCTGTTTCTGCCACGATGCCGATTGGGCGGGGTACGGAACGGCCTGCGTCAGGGTTGATCCCACCCCATCCTCCGGCCGGGGGGACCTCCAACCGGCACGCCTATGACCAGTGGGAGAGTCACGGTGTACTTCGCCGCACTGCTCGCGCGCACCGAAGACGGGTGGGAAGCGAGCGACCTGGAACTCGACGACGTCGAGTCCCTCAGTGATCTGATCGATCTCGCCCGTTCCGCCGCTGTCGACGACGACACGGTGGTCGCCCTCATCGAGCAGGAGGACGCCTGGTTCGGCGTCGTCCGCGTGGACGGTGAGGAGGACCCCCGGTACTACGTATCGAACGCCTCCGCAGCCGACCGCAGCTCCTACGGATCGATGCTGACCAAAGAGCTGCTGGGCAGCGACGAGGAGGACGACGAACTCGACGTACTGGACCTGGACGGGACCGAAGACGGCGAGGACGAACCGGTCGCCTCGTTCACGGACGAGGACGACGACGCGGACGACAGGGCGGTACCGGGCTCCGAGCCCGTCCCGGCCGGTCCGCTCGGCGACCCCCGGCTGCTGGACGACCTCGGAGTCAGCAACAAGCAACTGATGACCCTCGACGGGGACGCCCTCTCGGAGATCGCCGACTCCCTCGGCGCCACCGAGGTCCTGGAGGCCGTCCGCTAGTGAGCACCGCGCACGACACCACGTACGGACCCGATCCCGTACGGGACCCCTGGCGGGACTCCATGCGCCTGGCGCTGGAGGAGGCGGCCCTCGCGGTGCCGGCCGGCGACGTGCCGGTCGGTGCCGTCCTGCTCGGCCCGACCGGGGAACTCCTCGCCGTCGGGCACAACGAGCGCGAGGCCACCGGCGACCCCACGGCGCACGCCGAGGTACTGGCGCTGCGCCGGGCGGCCGCCCGGCTCGGGGAGTGGCGGCTGACGGGGTGCACCCTCGTGGTGACCCTGGAGCCGTGCGTGATGTGCGCGGGCGCACTGGTGCAGTCCCGCGTGGCCCGGGTGGTCTTCGGGGCCGGGGACGAGAAGGCGGGCGCGGCGGGGTCCCTCTGGGACCTCGTCCGTGACCGTCGGCTCAACCACCGCCCGGAGGTGATCCGCGGGGTGCTCGAAGCCGAGTGCGCGCGGCAACTCAGGGACTTCTTCCGCGACCTGTGAGACGGGCTCCGGCGGCCCCGGTGGGCCGTTGGAGGGGCCTGCGGATACGGATTTCGGCTCAGCGTGCTCTGTGGGCTAAGCTCTCTCTCGGTAGCGTGTCCGAGCGGCCGAAGGAGCACGCCTCGAAAGCGTGTGATGGTGCAAGCTATCCGTGGGTTCAAATCCCACCGCTACCGCTCCGATCGAAAGCCCCGCCCCGCAAGGGTCGGGGCTTTCGGCGTTTCCCCGGGGTCGGAGGGGACGCCGGTCGGGGGCCGCCGGGCGGGGTTCCGGGGGCTCTCCGGGGGACATCCGCGTGACCGGCCGCCCGCTCGGCCGTTGTCACGGCATGACCAAGACCCAGCGCATGCTCGCCGCCATCGCCCTCGCGGGGGCCGCCGCGGGCCTCGCCGCCCCCGCGGCCACCGCGGCGCCCCTCGCCCCGCTCACCCTCCCGGACCTGCCGACGGCCACTCCGGGCATGCCGCAGGGCGGGCAGCCGCGTTCCGTCCAGGAGATCGGCGGGAAGGTCAGCGAGGGCGCCAACCAGCTCAACCAGCTGATGGAGCTGCCGAACCAGCTGGCCCCCGTCATCGCCCCCGTCCAACCCATCACCGACCTCGCCGGCGGGATCGAGTAGCCGCGACCGGCCCGACAGCCCCCGGACACACGAAGAAGGCCCCGACCGGAGTCGGGACCTTCGACGTGTTGGACGGGGGAAGTGGCATCGGGGGGACAAGCCACTTCCCCCGGTCAGGACGGAACCCGCCAGTCCGAGCCGCAGTCAGGGGGGAAGCCTGCGGCTCGGACCCCGCAGTGAGGCCCTGTCCCTCACCCACCGATTTCCTGCCAGAACCGGTGGGCTCGTGTTCAATCCTGCGCCTTCCACGACCGGAAACGGTCCGACAAAGGGCCCGTACGGCCGGGTCATTGGTCCTTAAAGGGCAGGTGAGTGTCCCAACCTGACCGGTTAGACTCACCCGACTTTGCAGGACCGGTTGGGGAGGCCGTCACCGCACATGGACACCAAGAAGATCATCATGGGCGCGCTCGTCGTCTTCGTGCTCTACGTGATCATCACCCAGCCGGTCAAAGCAGCTGATTTCGTCCAAATAGGTTTCCAGGGAATCTCGGATGCCGCCTCCGGTATCGGCGAGTTCATGACCGAACTGGTGAGCTGAGCCCGTACGCTGAAGCGGTTTCCGGACTTCCCGGCCCCCCACTCCGACGGGTGGGGGGTCTTTTGCATTCCCGCGACTCCACGAGATTGTCCGCATATGCCCAACTTGCCCTCAACACGGCGATATACGGTGCTTGCGTATAGTGCACATCTCTTGTGATGCTATGACCGCTTTTGACGGATGACTTGACTGAAGGGGTGGCGTGACCGTGCCGGCCAGTACTGCGCCTCAGGTGCCACCCCAGCAGGACGTCCAGGAAGAGCCTCCGGCCGCGCCGCGGCCGCAGAGCCGGGGCGCCGACACCCGGGCCCTCACCCAGGTGCTCTTCGGCCAGCTGAAGGGCCTGCAGCCGGGCACCGGCGAGCACCGCCGGGTGCGGGCGGCCCTGATCGAGGCGAACCTCCCCCTCGTCCGGTACGCGGCGGCCCGCTTCCGCAGCCGCAACGAGCCGATGGAGGACGTCGTCCAGGTCGGCACGATCGGGCTCATCAACGCGATCGACCGCTTCGACCCGGAGCGCGGAGTGCAGTTCCCGACCTTCGCCATGCCGACCGTGGTGGGCGAGATCAAACGATACTTCCGTGACAACGTCCGCACCGTGCACGTACCGCGCCGGCTGCACGAGCTGTGGGTGCAGGTCAACGCGGCCACCGAGGACCTCACGACCCTCCACGGCCGCACCCCGACCACGCCCGAGATCGCCGAGCGGCTGCGGATCGGCGAGGACGAGGTGCTCTCCTGCATCGAGGCCGGCCGGAGCTACCACGCGACCTCCCTGGAGGCCGCCCAGGAGGGCGACGGCATGCCCGGCCTGCTGGACCGGCTCGGCTACGAGGACCCGGAGCTGGCCGGGGTCGAACACCGCGACCTCGTCCGCCACCTGCTCGTCCAGCTGCCCGAGCGCGAGCAACGGATCCTGCTCCTGCGGTACTACAACAATCTGACCCAGTCGCAGATCAGCGCCGAGCTCGGCGTCTCCCAGATGCACGTGTCCCGCCTGCTCGCCCGGAGCTTCGCCCGACTGAGATCCGCAAACAGGATCGAGGCCTAACCGGATCGGGTGGAGGCATTCCCGCGTTTCCCTACAGAAACGGCTCATTCCGGTCGGTCCGCGCTCTGTCGCTGGAGATACTTGTCGACATGACGCTACAGCGTGTTGCCGACATGTGACATTCTGCTGGAACCGCGTTTGCCGCAGCCCCGCCTCCGGTATTCAGGTGGAGGCTGCGTTCCTCCGACGGGCGCGCAGAACACGCGACCGTCCGCGACCTCAAGGGGGTGGCATGTCCGTAGACCAGGGCAGCTCCAAAGTGCTCACGCTCGTCAAGCGTGAGCAGCCGGCAGTGTCCGACCGCTCGGAAGCCATCGACACCCGCACCCTCTCCCGCTCCCTCTTCCGGCGACTTGCCGCCCTGGACGCGGACAGCCCCGAACGGACCTATGTACGCGACACCCTGATCGAGCTGAACCTCCCGCTCGTGCGCTACGCGGCGGCCCGCTTCCGCAGCCGCAACGAGCCGATGGAGGACATCGTCCAGGTCGGCACGATCGGCCTGATCAAGGCGATCGACCGCTTCGACTGCGAACGCGGGGTCGAGTTCCCGACGTTCGCGATGCCGACCGTCGTGGGCGAGATCAAACGGTTCTTCCGGGACACGTCCTGGTCCGTCCGCGTCCCGCGCCGGCTCCAGGAACTGCGCCTCGCGCTGACCAAGGCCAGCGACGACCTCGCCCAGAAGCTCGACCGGTCGCCGACCGTCCCCGAGCTCGCGGCCGTGCTCGGGGTCACCGAGGAGGAGGTCGTCGACGGTCTGGCCGTCGGCAACGCCTACACCGCCTCCTCGCTCGACTCGCCCTCCCCGGAGGACGAGGGCGGCGAGGGCTCCCTCGCGGACCGGCTGGGGTACGAGGACACCGCGCTGGAGGGTGTCGAGTACCGCGAGTCCCTGAAGCCGCTGCTGGCCAAACTCCCGCCCCGGGAACGGCAGATCATCATGCTGCGGTTCTTCGCGAACATGACCCAGTCGCAGATCGGCGAGGAGGTCGGCATCTCCCAGATGCACGTCTCCCGACTGCTGACGCGCACGCTCGCGCAGCTCCGCGTGGGCCTGATCGGCGAGTAGGGGCTTCGGCCCTCCCGAGCGGAGGGCCGAACCTTCGCACGGGGTTCCTATTTGACGTGTCGTCAGGAAAACTGGCGCGATGCGAACGGGATCCCGCGCGGCGCTCGTCCTCGCCCTGTGCTGCACGGCCGCCGCCGCCCTCACCGGTTGCGGCGGCCCGGCCCGGGACGGCTACCTCGCCGTGGGCGCGGCCGCCCCCGGGCCCGAGCGGGGAGCGGGGGAGAACGTCGCGCCCCGCGCCGGAGTGGAGTTCCAGCCGCTCGCGGCGCCGCTGCCGGACGCCCCGGCGGCGTCCTCCGCCTCGGCGTCCGTCCCCGTGCCGGGCAGCCCCTCCGACCACGGCCCTACGATGCCCGGCGCCCCGGGGTCACGGTCCCCCGGGAGCTCCGGCGAGGGCGGAGGGACGGACACCGCCCCGGGCGGCTCCGCGCCGCCCCCCGGCGCTCCGCCTGAGGGGGGCCGACCCACCCCGCCCGCCGGCACCCCGCCCGGGCGACCGGGGACGCCCCCGGGCACGCCGGGCACCCCCGCGCCGCCGGCGCCGCAGCCCGGCACCGGCACGCCCACCCCACCGCCGCCCGCCCCGCCTCCGCCTCCGCCCGCCACCGCGGCGAGGCTCTCGCTGAGCGCGCCGACGCGCGGGGCGGCGTCCGAGCGCCGGTGCGAGCGCGTCACGGTCACCTTCACCAACACCGGCGGCACGGCGACCCGTTCGGGCACGGTCGGCTTCGAGACCCACATCATCGGCGCGCTCGGCGTCGACTGGGCCACGATCCACACCTCCCAGCCGCTGCCCGGCCCGATCGCGGCGGGCGCCGCGAGGACGCAGACGTACACGGTGTGCGTGGAGGCCTGGCGGGTCCCGCTGGGCATGCGGGTGGAGACCCGCAAGGTCACCGCGTCCTGGAGCTAGTGCGGATCGGCCCGGACGGCCGGCCCTGTGCGGGCCCGGCCGGGTCAGCCCGGTCGGCCGTCGGTCGGGCGGGTCAGCCCGGTCGGCCGTTGGTCGGGCGGGTCAGCCAGGTCGGCCGTCGGTCGGGCGGGTCAGCGCAGGATCAGCCAGAGGGCGGCGGCGACCACCAGGAGCAGGGCGAGGGCCAGGGCGAGCTTGATCCCGTTGCCCTTCCCGGCGGCCTTGCGGCGGCGTCGGGCCCCCGGAACGGACGGGGTGCGGGCCGGGGCGGCCTCGTCGACGAACGCGCGGAACATCTGCGTACTGCCCGCGGGGTCGTAGCCGGGCTCGGGCTCGGAAGCGTCATGGTTCGCAGCCATGGCCCAGGACCCTAGCGGGTTTTCCGCCGCCGGCGGGTTTTCCGATTCCTTTACCGCCGGACCCCCCGGATTCATTTGCCTGTAGCAACCATCCGCTTCTATGGTTGCCCTAAGCAACAAGATGGGGGGCATGCCGGTGACCACGCCGACAGCGCGGAGCGGTACCCGCTACGAGGAGCTGGCCCGCCAGCTCACCGGAATCGGAGCGGTCAAACGCGACCTGGCCCGGATCCTGCCCCACGACTGCCCGCCCGGCTCCGCCGCCGTCCTGACCGTGCTCGACCGGCACGGGGAGATGCGGCTGAGCCGGCTGTCCGAGTTCATGGCCGTCGACATCTCGGTGACCAGCCGCCACGTGGCCCACGTGGCCCAGCGCGGCTGGATCGAACGGGAGACCGACCCGGTCGACGGCCGTTGCCGGATCCTGCGCCTCACCCCGGCGGGGCGCGCGCTGCTCGACGAGCTCGGCGCGCGCTACACCGGCGCGCTGGAAACGGCCCTGGCCGACTGGTCGGCCGCGGACATCGACGTACTCAACACCCTGCTGGCCCGACTCCGATCGAGCTTCTAGTACTAAGGAAACGCATGGCTACGACCACACCCGACGGTGTGCGGGAAGGCGGCCGGTCGGAGACCACGTCCGACAGCGCGCCGATGACCCACCCGCAGATCATGAAGGCACTGTCCGGGCTGATGCTCGGCATGTTCGTGGCGATCCTGTCCTCCACGATCGTCTCCAACGCGCTGCCGCAGATCATCAACGACCTCGGCGGCACCCAGTCCTCCTACACCTGGGTCGTGACCGCGGCCCTGCTGTCGATGACGGCCGCCACCCCGCTCTGGGGCAAGCTGTCCGACCTCTTCAGCAAGAAGCTGCTCGTCCAGATATCCCTCGTCATCTACGTGCTGGGCTCCGTCGTCGCCGGCCTGTCCCAGAACACCGGCATGCTCATCGCCTGCCGCGTGGTCCAGGGCATCGGCGTCGGCGGTCTCTCCGCCCTCGCCCAGATCGTGATGGCCGCGATGATCTCCCCGCGCGAGCGCGGTCGCTACAGCGGCTACCTCGGCGCCGTCTTCGCCGTCGCCACCGTCGGCGGCCCGCTCCTCGGCGGTGTCATCACCGACACCGAGTGGCTGGGCTGGCGCTGGTGCTTCTACGTGGGCGTGCCCTTCGCGATCATCGCGCTGATCGTGCTCCAGCGGACCCTGCACCTCCCGGTCGTACGCCGCGACGTCAAGGTCGACTGGCTGGGCGCCTTCCTGATCAGCGGCTCGGTCTCGCTGCTGCTGATCTGGGTCACCCAGGCCGGCGACTCCTACGCGTGGATGTCCTGGCAGACCTGGGCGATGACCGGCGGCGCCGTGGCGCTCGGCCTGCTGTTCGTCCTCGTCGAGTCCCGTGCGAGCGACCCGATCATCCCGCTGCGGCTGTTCCGCAACAAGACCATCACCCTGGCCTCGGCGGCCTCGCTGTTCGTCGGCATCGCGATGTTCTCCGGCACGGTCTTCTTCAGCCAGTACTTCCAGCTGGCCCGCGACGAGTCCCCCACCATGTCCGGCGTGCTGACCATCCCGATGATCGCCGGCCTGTTCGTCTCCTCCACCGTCTCCGGCCAGGTCATCACCAAGACCGGCCGCTGGAAGGCGTGGCTCGTCTCGGGCGCCGTCCTGCTCACCGTCGGCCTCGGCCTGCTGGGCACCCTGCGCTACGACACCCCGTACTGGCACATCGCCGTCTACATGGCGCTGACCGGCCTCGGCCTCGGCATGATGATGCAGAACCTGGTCCTCGCGACGCAGAACCAGGTGGCCCCCGAGGACCTCGGCGCGGCCAGCTCCGTCGTCACCTTCTTCCGCTCGCTCGGCGGCGCCATGGGCGTCTCGGCGCTCGGCGCGGTCATGGCCACCCGGGTCACCCACTACGTCCAGGACGGCCTCACCGCCCTCGGCCCGAAGGCCGCGGCGATGGGACACGGCGGCACCGGCGGGGGCGGCATCCCCGACCTCGACAAGCTGCCCGCGCCGTTCCGAACCGTCATCGAGGCCGCGTACGGCCACGGTGTCGGCGACGTCTTCCTCTACGCCGCTCCGTTCGCGCTGCTCTCCCTGGTGCTGGTGCTGTTCATCAAGGAGGTCGCGCTCAAGTCGAAGCCGGCCGCGCACGCACCGGCGGCCGAGGGCTCCACGGCCGCGGCCCCGGTAACGGCACAGGCCGGCGCCGGCGTGGACGCCGTCGTCCTGAGCAAGGCGGGCAAGGGGTCCGCCGGATCCTAGTCAGTCCTTGTCGGAGACGGCTCCGGCGGCGGTAACCGTGGCCCGGATGCCCGCGATCAGGACGTCGACGCCGGCTCGACGTCCGCGTCGGGAGCCCGGCGGCCCGGCCCGCCGCAGCCGTTCGGCCAGCTGCCGGTGAGGAACCGGGACACGGCCGGGTGGGCGCCGGTACGACCGGCACCCACCGTTCCCGCTTCGACCGGCAACCGGCGCAACGCCGTGTCGAGGGCCCGTGCGTGCGGGCCGGTGTTCGGGTGGACGACGCTGAGCGGGACCACCCACGGGTGCCCCGCCGGCAGCTCGCGGTAGCCGCGGGCCGGCTCCCGCAGCCGGTCCGGCCAGGGGTCCCGCCCGGCCGGGTCGGCCGGGCCGGCCGGTCGGGTCGGTCGGGTCGGTCGGGCCGGCCGGTCGGGTCGGTCGGGTCGGCCGGGTCGGCCGGGTCGGCCGGGTCGGTCAGCCGGTCGGGTCGGGCCGGTCGGCCGGTCGGGTCCGGATCAGGACGCGGCCGTCAGGTCGTAGAACGTGGTCCCGCCGATGGTGGTGGCCTTGAAGCCGGCCCGGACCCAGCTCACGATGGCGGAACCCGCGGCCCCGCCGGGGCGGCCGCCGCCGGTGGTGGTTCCGGGGCCTGCTGCTCCCGCCGCTCCCGTTGTTGCGGGGGCTCCGGCCTCGGATCCGTTCTGGGATCCGTTCTGGGATCCGTTCTGGGATCCGTTCTGGGATCCGTTCTGGGATCCCGACTGCGCGATGAACCAGTGGATGCGGCCCGCCTTCACGTACGCCTGGAACTGCTCCAGGGTCGGGGAGGGGTCGCTGCCGTTGAAGCCGCCGATGGCCATCACCGGCTCGCCGGAGGCCAGCTGGTAGCTCGCCGCGTTCTGCGATCCGACGGCCGCGGCCGCCCAGGTGTAGCGGTCGGCGTCCGCCCGGAGGGCCTTCGTCGCCTCCGCCCCGACGCGGGTGCCGCCGAGCAGTCCGCCCATGCCGCCACCCGTGCCTCCCGCGCCGCCGCCGGGGCCGCGGGCCGCGCCGCCGGCGGCGCCCGGGAGACCCCGTCCGGGCCGGCCGTCGGTGGCGGCCGGGCCTCCCGTACCGCCTGTACCGCCCGTACCGTCGCCGCCCGCGGCGCCGCGGCCGTCGGTGCCCGGTGCGCCCGCCGGGAAGCCCCCGGGCGGGGCCTCGCCGCCGGGGCCGGCGCCTTGGCGCATCCCGCCGGGGCCGCCCCGACCGACCGCCACGGCCGGGCCCGCCGTCACGATGGAGCCCGTGTGGCCGGCGCTCACCGTGGTCAGGCAGTACGCGAGCGGCCCGGCCAGCGAGGCCGCCAGGCCCAGGGCCGCCGTCGCGCGCAGCAGCCGTCGGTCGAGGCGGCCGGCGAGGAGCAGCGCCGGCGCGGCGAGCCCGCCCGTCACCAGGACCGCCCAGCGCAGCCAGGGCAGGTAGCCGTCGGCCCGGCCGAGCAGGACGAAGGACCAGTACGCGGTCACCGCGAGGGTCCCGGAGAGGGTGAACGCGGCGGCCCGTGAGCCCCGTTCCTCCCACAGCACGCCCACGCCCGCCCCGATCAGGGCGGCCACGAACGGGGCCAGGGCGACGGTGTAGTACTCGTGGAAGATGCCCTGCATCCAGCTGAAGACGACGGCCGTGATCAGCAGGCAGCCACCCCAGGCCAGGAAGACCGCACGGGCCATGCCCTGAAGGGAGTCGGCCGCCCGACGGGCCTTCCAGGTGATGACGAGACCGGCGACCAGCAGGATCAGCGCGGCGGGCAGCAGCCAGGAGATCTGCCCGCCGACAATGGCCGAGAAGAGCCGGTCGACGCCGGTCTCGCCCCAGCCGCCACCGCCTCCGCCCGGGCGTCCGCCGCCGCCGACGCTGCCGGTCTCGTTCCCGTTGATCCGACCCAGACCGTTGTAGCCGAGGGTCAGTTCCAGGAAGGAGTTGTTCTGCGAGCCCCCGATGTACGGCCGGGAGGCGGCGGGCCACAGCTCCACCACGGCGACCCACCAGCCGCCCGCCACCACGGCGGCCACGCCCGCCAGCAGCAACTGGCCCAGCCGCCGGCGCAGCCGCGTCGGCGCGCAGACCGCGTACAGCAGGGCGAGCGGCGGCAGGATGACGAAGGCCTGGAGGGTCTTCGTCAGGAAGGCGAAGCCGACCGCGACGCCGGCCCAGACGAGCCAGCGGGTGTGCGCCCCCTCCAGGGCGCGCAGTACGCAGTACACGGTGACGGTCAGCAGGAGGGTGAGCAGCGCGTCCGGGTTGTTGAAGCGGAACATGAGCGCGGCGACGGGGGTGAGCGCGAAGGCGCTGCCGCTGAGCAGGGCCGCGGCGGGTCCGAACTGGCGGCGTACGCAGGCGTACAGCAGCGCGGTGGTGCCCACGCCCATCAGGGCCTGCGGGACGAGGATCTGCCAGGAGCCGAGCCCGAAGAGGCGGACGGACAGCGCCATGGGCCACAGGGCGGCCGGGGGCTTGTCGACGGTGATGGAGTTGCCGGCGTCGGAGGAGCCGAAGAAGAAGGCCTTCCAGCTCTCGGAGCCGGCCTGGACGGCCGCGGAGTAGAAGGAGTTGGCGTAGCCGGAGGAGCCGAGGTTCCAGAGCAGCAGCAGGGCCGTGCCCAGGAGCAGGGCCGCGTACGCGGGGCGTTCCCAGCGCGGCCGCACGGCCGCCGCGGGGAGGGTGACGGGTGCGGGTTCGGGTGCGGCGGGTGGGAAGAGCGGCTGTGCGGCCGTGGTCACGGGCCCTCCTGGGTCGTCGGGGTGACGGTGGTCGGGTCCGTCGGGGTCGGGTCGGTCGTCGGGCGGATCGGGGTCGTCACGGTCGTCGGGCGGATGGGGGGCGTGGGAGCCGCGTCGGGCACGGGGCGCGTGCGGTGGTTCGGGGTCGTGGGCCGCGCGGGCGGGTCGGGGAAGACCCAGGCCCGCAGGAGCAGGAAGCGGAGCACGGTGGCGGCGAGGTTCGCGGTGATCAGGACGGCCAGCTCGGTGCCGTGCGAGGGCTCGGCGCTCGCCGCCCCCAGCGCGGCCAGCGAGCCGCTGGTCAGGGCCAGCCCGATGCCGAACACGACGAGTCCCTGGGCCTGGTGACGGATCGCCCGGGCCCGGCCGCGCACACCGAAGGTCAGCCTCCGGTTGGCGGCGGTGTTGGCGACGGCGCACAGCAGCAGGGCGGCCGCGTTGGCGCCCTGTGGTCCGGCCGCCCCGCGCAGGGCGGAGTAGAGCAGCAGGTACAGCAGGGTGCTCAGGATCCCGACGGCGCAGAAGCCCAGGAGCTGGCGGGCCAGCCCGCGGGGGACTCCGGGCAGGGCGGTGCGGTCGCGGGGGTCGTCGCCGAAGGGGCGGGCGAGCCGGTCGAGGGGGAGCGCGCCGACGGCCAGGGCGCGCCCCACCCGCCAGACCCCTTTGAGGTCCTCGGCGGCGGTGCGCGCGATGTGGACGGTGGAGTCGGGGTCGTCGACCCAGTCCACGGGAACCTCGTGGATCCGCAGGCCGGCCCGCTCGGCGAGCACCAGCAGTTCGGTGTCGAAGAACCAGCCGGAATCCTCCACCAGGGGCAGCAACCGTTCGGCGACCTCGCCACGGATGGCCTTGAACCCGCACTGGGCGTCGCTGAACCGGGCGGCGAGCGACGAGCGCAGCAGCAGGTTGTAGGCCCGCGAGACGAACTCCCGCTTCGCGCCCCGCACCACTCGCGAGGAGCGGGCGAGCCGGGTGCCGATCGCGAGGTCGGAGTGGCCGGAGATCAGCGGGGCGACCAGCGGCAGCAGGGCGTTCAGGTCGGTGGAGAGGTCCACGTCCATGTACGCGAGGACGGGTGCCTCCGAGCGGGACCAAACGGTGCGCAGGGCCCGACCGCGGCCCTTCTCCTCCAGCCGGGTGCTGCGTACTTCCGGGCAGCCGACGGCGAGGGCGGACGCGACCTCGGGGGTGCGGTCGGTGCTCGCGTTGTCGGCGATGGTGATGCGGAAGGGGTAGGGGAAGGTGCGCGTGAGGTGGGCGTGCAGCCGGCGGACGCAGGGGCCGAGGTCCTTCTCCTCGTTGAAGACCGGGATCACCACGTCGAGCACGGGCACACCGGGCAGGGGCGCGAGGGGCGTCCGTGCCGGAAGGGCCCCGGGAGAGGCGTCGGTTGACATGGGACGACCCTCGCGGGCCGGCCTGTCACCGCTGTGTGCTGAGCCTGTGGCCCGTCTGTGAGTCCGTGGCGTTGTCGGGTTCCCCGGCGAGCGGCAGGTGTACCTCGAAGGCGGTCCGGCCGGGTGCGCTGCGTACGCCGACCCCTCCGCCGTGCGCCGAGACCACGGCGTGCACGATGGCGAGCCCGAGGCCGGTGGAGCCGGCGGCCCGGGACCTGGAGGCGTCTCCCCGGGCGAACCGTTCGAAGACGTGGGGCAGCAGCTCGGGCGGGATGCCGGGCCCGTCGTCCTCGATCCACAGCCGGACGACGCGTGTTTCACGTGAAACACGGGCGGTGACCGTCGTGCCGGGCGGGGTGTGGGTGCGGGCGTTGGCGAGGAGGTTGACCAGGACCTGCTGGATGCGGGCCGGGTCGACGCGTACGGGTACGGGCTCGTCGGGCAGGTCGAGCCGCCAGTGGTGTCCGGGGCCGGCGGCGCGGGCGTCGCTGACGGCGTCCACGACGAGCGGGGCGAGGTCGGTGTCGGTGGCGTCGGCGGACAGCGGCCGGCCGGCGTCGAGCCGGGCCAGCAGCAGGAGGTCCTCGACGAGGCCCGTCATCCGGGTGGCCTCGGATTCGATCCGGCCCAGGGCGTGCCGGGTGTCGGGGCCGGGCTCCTCGCGTCCCCGGCGGGTCAGTTCGGCGTAGCCCCGGATGGAGGCGAGCGGGGTGCGCAGCTCGTGGCTGGCGTCGGCGACGAACTGCCGGACCCGGGTTTCGCTTTCCTGGCGGGCGGTGAGCGCGGAGGAGACGTGGCCCAGCATCCGGTTGAGGGCGGCGCCGACCTGCCCCACTTCGGTGCGGGGGTCGGCCTCCGCGTCGGGGACCCGTTCGTGCAGTGCGGGTTCCCCGCTGTGCAGGGGCAGTTCGGAGACCCGGGTGGCGGTGGTGGCGACGCGGCGCAGCGGTCGCAGGGCGACCCCGACCAGGGCCTGTCCGGCGAGGGAGGCCGCGATCAGCCCGGCCAGGGTGACGGAGACCTCGACCCCGATCAGGGTGTGCACCGTACGGTCGACGTCACGGAGCGGGAGCGCGAGGACCAGGCTGCCGCCGGGCGCGGCCTGCGCCCGGTAGCCCCCGAGACCGGGAAGTTCCAGTTCCACGGGGGCGCCGCCGCCCTGCGCGGCTCGGCGGGCGACGCCGGCCAGGGCCTCGGTCTGGGCCTCGGTGAGGGCACGCAGGTGGTCGACCGCCGAGCCGTCGGCGGGCGTGCTGCGGGCGGTACCGATGACGGCGCCGGTGGGGTCGAGGCGGATCCCGGCGGTGTTCTGCGGGTTGCCGGGGGCCAGTACGAAGCCGAGCGGGTTGTCCCGGGAGGCCTTGCCCGCCCCGGGACCCCGCAGGGCGATGCCCAGGGAGACGGTCAGCTGCTCGTCGAGCCGGTCGACCAGGTAGGAGCGCAGCGCGAGGGTGGTGACCGTGCCGATGGCCGCGCCGACGACCGCGATCAGCGCCACCGCCGAGACCACCAGCCGGGTCCGCAGGGACCACGGCCGGCGGCCGGAGGAACGAGCGGAGCGGCGGCCGGACCGGCGGGTCCGCAGGGGGAGGCGTACGGGCACTACTCGGCCGGCTTGATCAGGTAACCGGCGCCGCGCCGGGTGTGGATCATCGGGGGCAGGCCGGTGCCCGCCTCCAGCTTGCGGCGCAGGTAGGAGATGTAGAGCTCCACCACGTTGGCCTGGCCGCCGAAGTCGTAGGACCAGACCCGGTCCAGGATCTGCGCCTTGCTGAGCACGCGGCGCGGGTTGCGCATGAGGTAGCGCAACAGCTCGAACTCGGTGGCGGTCAGGTGGACCTCCTGGCCGCCCCGGACCACCTCGTGGCTGTCCTCGTCGAGGCGCAGGTCGCCGACGGACAGGACGGAGCCGCCGCGTGCGGCCTGCGCCGCGCCCGACCGGCGGACCAGGCCGCGCAGCCGGGCCACGACCTCCTCCAGGCTGAACGGCTTGGTGACGTAGTCGTCGCCGCCGGCCGTCAGGCCCGCGATCCGGTCCTCGACCGAGTCCCTGGCCGTCAGGAACAGCACCGGCACCTGCGGGATCTCCCGCCGCAGCCGGCCGAGGACCGCCAGGCCGTCCATGTCCGGGAGCATGATGTCCAGCACGACCACGTCCGGGCGGAACGCGCGCGCCGCCCGGACGGCGCCCGCCCCGTCGCCGGCGCTGCGGACCTCGCAGCCCTCGTAGCGCAGGGCCATGGACAGCAGCTCGGAGAGGGAGGCCTCGTCGTCGACGACGAGGACCCGGCAGGGTCCCCCGTCGGGGCGCACGAGGGCCGTCGGGTTGCCGGTGGACGTGGACGCGTGGGAGGTGGTCGTCGCAGTCATGCGTTCACGCTGGCCGTCGCCTCTGAGAGCGTTCTTGCCCCTTCCTGTGAATCTCCTGAGAATCGCCGGCGGGGTCCCGGGCCGTGACGTCCCGGGCGACCCCGCGGCTCAGCCGTCGAGGCGGAACAGCCGGGCGCCGTTGTCGTGGCAGACGGCGCGCAGCCAGTCGTCGCCGAGGCCGAGCCGTTCCAGGGCCTGGAGCTGGTGCTCGTAGGGATAGGGAATGTTCGGAAAGTCGGTGCCCAGCAGGATGCGGTCGCCGAGGTCCGCGAGCCGTCCGAGGTCCCCGGCCGGGAACTCGCCGAACTGCGCGGAGAAGTCGGTGAAGGCCATCGTGGTGTCGAGGCGGACCTCCGGGTACCGGTCGGCCAGGTCCAGGAAGTCGACGTACTCGGGCATGCCCATGTGCGCGACGATCAGCGGCAACCTCGGGTGGCGGGCCAGCAGTCGGGCGATCGGCTCGGGGCCGGTGTGCTTGCCGGGCACCGGGCCCGAACCGCAGTGGATCACGAGGGGGGCGCCCGCCTCGGCGAGCAGTCCCCAGACCGGTTCGAGCCGGTCGTCGTTCGGGTCGTAGCCGCCGACCTGGAGGTGCGCCTTGAAGACGCGGGCGCCGGCGTCGAGCGCCCGGGTGACGTACCCGGCGACGCCGTCCTCCGGGAAGAAGGTCGCGGTGTGCAGGCAGTCGGGGGTGCGGGCGGCGAAGTCGACGGACCAGGAGTTGAGCCAGGCGGCCATCGCGGGCTTGTGCGGGTAGAGCATGGCGGTGAAGGCCCGCACGCCGAACTCCCGCAGCAGGGCGATGCGCCGCTCCTCCTCGTGCCGGTAGGTGATGGGCCAGGCGACGCCGGTCAGCGGACCGGCCGCGTCGAAGTACTCCCACACCTTGTCCAGGACCCGCTCGGGCATGAAGTGCGTGTGGACGTCGACCAGTCCCGGCAGCCCGAGCCGTTCCCGGAAGGTCCGTACCGCCCGGACCGTGTCAGCCGTTGCGGACAAAGCCGTGGCTCCGATCGACCGTCGCGACGTGCAGGGTGTAGCTGTCGTACCAGTGGGCGCGGCCCTGCTCCATGGCCGCCCGGTGCTCCAGGTCGTCCCGCCAGACGGCGAGGGAATCGTGGTCGCGGAAGTAGGCGACGGTGATGCCGAGGCCGCCGGGGCCGCGCGCGGACTCGTAGCCGAGGAAACCGGGGTTCTGCGCGACGATCTCGTTCATCCGGGCGTTGGTCTCCGAGTATCCGCTCTCGTCGGGGGTGCGGACATCGGGGGTGCGGACACTGCTGAAGACGGCCATGACGTACGGCGGTTCGAACGCCTGGACGGGCTGGATGCTCATGCCCACCAGCCTCGGTGGACCGCTCCGGCGTGTCCACCGCAATCGGCCCCGGGAGGCCGAAGGGATCCAAGTTTTGACCCGGGGCCGTCACGGCCGGCCGCCGGCGCCGGACCCCGTCGGTCAGAACAGCCCGTCCTGCGCGGCGTCCGGCGCCGGCGGGGCGATGTCCGCGAGCGGCACGTCGGTGACGGCCGCCACCGCCCCGGGTACGGGGGCCAGTTCCCAGCCGGCCAGCAGCCGCGTGTCCACCACGAGCCCGTCGGCGAGGTGCAGGTCCGGCCCGGCCGCGCCCGCCAGCACGCCCACCACCGTCCCGCCCGGCACCATCTCCGTGACCACCCGGGCCGGGACCGGCAGCCCGGCGAGTCCGAACGGCACGGCGTGGTCGACGACGGCGCGGGGCAGCCGTTCCAGGGACTCCGGCCACCCGGGCAGCGCTGCGGACCGGTCGTACAGCTCGGCAACCTCCCGGGCCCGCTCGGACGCGGCGGGCAGCAGGCCGCGCAGGACCCGTTTGCGGGCGTAGGCGATCCGGTCGGGCACCCCGAGGGCGGCCCGCAGCAGCTCCTCGGTGCGGCGCGCGGCCATCAGCGGGCCCCGCCCCAGCCAGGTCCACGTCACCGCGCCCTGCTCCAGCAGCCGGACCGGGCCGCGGTCCTCGGCGGTGATGCCGACCTTGACCGTGTCCGGGCCGAACCAGGCGAGGTAGACCCGGTAGGGGCGCGGATCGGCGGCGTTGGTGTCGGCGGCCACCGAGAAGGACCGGTCCAGGCGGGCGCACTCGGGGCACTGGGCGTTCCCCGTACGGCCCGGGACGGCCAGGCCGGTCGGGCAGGGGGTGCGCTTCCCGGCCCGGCGCACGCCCAGGCAGCGCCGCTCGCCCACGGCGGTGAAGGCCAGGCGCTGCCCGGGGGCGAGGGGGCTGTCGCGGTCCTCGCGGCCGGTCCATCCGATGGCGGGCCGCCCGTCCGACCACCGGATCCCGGTGCACCTCCAGGTCACAGCGGGAGCGGCCGCTCGAAGAAGGTGTCGAGGACGACGGTGGCGTGCGTGCCGCTGACCCCCTCGATCGCGTACAGCCGGCGCAGTACGTCCTGCAGTTGCCCGGTGGACGCGGTACGCACCTTGACCAGTACGGAGGCGCTGCCCGCGATGACGTGGGCCTCCTGGATCTCCGGGATCGCCTCGAACGCGGGCCCGGACTCGCCCATCCAGACCCGGGAGTCGACCATCACGTAGGCCAGCACCCCGCTGCCCACGGCGGCCGGGTCGACGTCGACGGTGGTCCGCCGGATGACCCCGCGCTCGCGGAGCTTGCGCACCCGTTCGTGGGTCGCCCCGGCCGAGAGCCCGACGGCGGCGCCGAGGGCTGCGTACGACTGACCCGCGTCCTGCTGGAGACACAGGACGAGCGCCCGGTCGATGTCGTCCACGCGATCTTCCTCTCATGAGCCGGCAGCTCTTGCGAAGACGGTACCTGATCCTGCAATCTCACCATCACACCGAACAGAATTCGGCACAGTGGAACTCAGGGGGAAGAATGTCAGCCATAGCCGACCAGGCCTTGTACGAGATCCTGGACAGTCGTTTCCGTACCGGCCGCTGCGCCAACGGCGACATGCGCCTGGAGCGCCTGCACGACGACTGCCGCTGGGCCGAGGGGCCGCTGTACCTGCCGGCCTGGCGCCAGCTGGTGTGGAGCGACATCCCGAACGACCGGATGCTGCGCTGGGACGAGACCACCGGCGCGGTCTCGGTGTTCCGCTCCCCGGCGGGCCACGCCAACGGCAACACCCTGGACCGCGAGGGCCGCCTGATCACCTGTGAGCAGGGCAACCGCCGCGTCACCCGGACCGAACACGACGGCCGGATCACCGTCATCGCCGACCGCTGGAACGGCAAGCGGCTCAACAGCCCGAACGACGCGGTGGTCCGCTCGGACGGCTCCGTCTGGTTCTCCGACCCGGACTTCGGCATCACCAGCGACTACGAGGGCCACCGCGCGCCGAGCGAGATCGGCGCCTGCAACCTCTACCGGGCCGACCCGGCCACGGGCGAGGTCCGCCTCGTCGCGGGCGACTTCCTCGGCCCGAACGGCCTGGTCTTCTCCCCGGACGAGAGCGAGCTGTACGCGGCGGACACCCGCGCCGGCCACATCCGAGCCTTCACTGTCGATCCGGACGGCACCCTCAGCGGTGACCGCGTCTTCACGACCTGCCCCCGGGCCGACAACATCCGTTTCGACGACGAGGGCCGGCTGTGGGCCGCCGCGATCGAATCGGGCGTGCACTGCTACGCGGCGGACGGCGACCTGATCGGCCGCCTGCGCGTCCCCGAACCCGTCTCGAACATCACCTTCGGCGGCCCGAAGAACAACCGCCTCTTCATCACCGCCACCACCTCGCTCTACTCGCTGGTGATGTCGGTGACGGGCCTGCCGCGCGTGCGCACCTGACCACCCGAGCCGACCACCGGGTGGACCACCGACCGGGGCCGCGAGCAAGCGGCCCCGGTCGCGACGCCGGTCCCGCCTACCGCGCGACGAACTGGGTCAGGACCGCCTGCACCTCGTAGATGTCCACGCCCTTGGTGAACGTCTTCTCGATCGGCGTCGGGGTGCCCGATATCCAGATCTTCAACTCGGCGTCGAGATCGAAGTGGCCGGCGGTCTCCACGGAGAAGTGCGTGATGCTCCGGTAGGGGATCGAGTGGTACTCCACCTTCTTCCCCGTGAGCCCCTGCTTGTCGACGAGCACCAGCCGCCGGTCGGTGAACAGGATCGTGTCCCGGATCAGCAGATAGGCGGCGTGCACCTGCTCGCCGTTGCCCAACAGCCGGGCGTAGTCCCGCTGCGCCGACACCGGATCGACGGTGTGCGCGTTCCCGAACAGACCCATGGGTCCCCCCTCGAAGGATCGAAACGATCAACAGTCCTTCGAAGGCTAGCGACGGCGATGTCAAGGCAACGCAAAAGGCCCCCCAGCGAACTGGGGGGCCTTTTCGGCTGTGCACTCGGCAGGATTCGAACCTGCAACCTTCTGATCCGTAGTCAGATGCTCTATCCGTTAAGCTACGAGTGCTTGGGCTTCTCGGGGTTTTCCGCCCGGTTGGCCTTGCGAGAACAACAATACATGGACCTCGGCGGGACGCGAAATCCATTAGCCCCACCCCTTCTGACCTGGGAAAACACCCCGGAAGAAGATCATCCGGAGGTTCTCGGGGGAGTGCCGCGCGCCCCCGTACAGGGGCCTCCCTCGGGCGAGCCCCCGGAGCCGACCGGACTCGGGCGCCCGGCGTCAACGCCCCGGAACGCACCGAAGCCCCGGTCCGTGTGGACCGGGGCTTCGTCAGGTGCGGAGGCGGAGGGATTTGAACCCTCGATGGGGGGTAAGCCCCAAACCGCATTAGCAGTGCGGCGCCATAGACCGGACTAGGCGACGCCTCCAGCACACCCCCGCGTACGAAGGTGCGTGCAGATGATGACACAGCCGTGGGGCCGCTCACCAATCCGCTCCCACGGTACAAGGAGCCGGGGGCACAGGGCAAAGCCTTAAGCCCGCTCCTCGGAAAGTCCCCGCCCTCGAATCCGCGTGCGGCACACGTCCGCGCGCATCCCCGCCCCCGTACGCAACATCGGGGCGGGCGCGTCGTTGGTGGGGGGTACGACGTACGGACGACCTGGAGTGCCCCATGCTGCGTCTCGCCGCCTTCGCCGTCACCTCAGCCCTGGCCGCAGCGGCCGCCGGCCCCCTGCCGCCGCTGCCGTCCCTGCCGGTGGCACGGCTGCTGTCCGCCCCTGCCCCTGCCCCCGACCACCTCACCATCGCCGTCTCCGCGACCGGCAACCGGTACCTCGACGGCGAGTACCGCCTGGAGTGCGACCCCGTCGGCGGTACGCACCCCGAGGCCAAGAAGGCCTGCGCGCGCCTCGACGAACTCGCCCGACAGGGCAAGAACCCCTTCGCGGCCGAGCCGAAGCGACAGATCTGCACCTTCCAGGACGGCGGTCCCGCGACCGCCCGCGTCACCGGTAGTTGGCGCGGCGAGAAGGTGGACAGCACGTTCCGTCGGCAGAACGGATGCGACATCGCCCGGTGGAACGAGTTGGAACCTGTGCTTCCGAGTGCGCGTTCCTGACCTGGGAGTATGCGCCGGATGCGCGGTTTCCCCCGTACATCCGCCACCTCGCCGCGGGGCCGTGCGCTTAGACTCCTCCCGTGACATGCCGGTAGTCGTGGTCAGGGAGGAAGCTCGTCGTGAGCAGCAGGCCATCCCGAGGCGCTGCTCGCCTCGCAGCAATACTCGACGCGCTTCCCGACGCGTTGTTGCTCGTCAACGCCAACGGCACGGTCGTCAACGCGAATTCGATCGCCCTAGCGGTCATGGAGAGCCCCGGCACGGGGCTCGTGGGACGCGGCGTACTGGACCTGCTGCCGGAGTTCGACTCCAAGCTGATCCCCGGTTCGATGCGCCGGCCCGGCGACAACGACGAGGGCCGTTCCAAGCCCAAGCGGATGACCGCGCGCCGCACCGACGGTTCCGAGTTCCCGGTGGAGCTCACCAGCGCCCACCTCGACGGCCGGGACGCCTACCGCGAGCCCCAGCCCGCCTACACCGGTGACGAGCTGCTGATGCTCGTCGTGCGGGACCTCTCCGAAACCGTCGACACCGAGGCCGAGCTGGCCCGCTCGCAGCGGCAGACCGAGATGATCCTGCGGGCCGCCGCCGAGGGCGTCGTCGGCACCGACACCGACGGTCGGGTCGTGCTGGTGAATCCGGCCGCCGCGCAGATCCTCGGCTACCGCGCCACCGATCTCGGCAACCGCGAGCTGCACGGGCTGGTCCAGCACTCGCGCGCCGACGGATCGCCCTTCCCCTTCGACGAGTCCCCCCTCGCCGACACCCTGCGCAGCGGCCGCAAGCACCGCGTTCGCGGGCAGGTGCTGTGGAACAAGTCCGGACAGCCCGTCGCCGTCGACCTGACGACCTCGCCCGTACGGGACGGGGAGCTGCTCGTCGGCGCCGTCATGACGTTCACCGACCGGCGGGCCTACGACGCCCTCGCGGCGCGCCATGCCCAGTTGCTGGCCGTCCTCGGGGAGTCGCTGCGCGGTCCCCTCGACGAACTGCGCGGGGAACTGGCCACCCTGGCCGCCGACGACGCAGGCCAGCTGTGGCCCGAGGCGAACCAGTTGCTGCACCACCTGGCCGCCGGGTACTCGCGGATGACCGCGCTGGTGGACAACGTGCTCGCCTTCCAGCGGCTCGACGCGGGCGCCGAGAAGCTCAAGAAGAAGAACGTCCTGATCAACACGGTCGTCTCGGACGGCATCGACGGCGCGGTCGAACTGATCGGTCCCGGCCGGGTGCAGTTCGCCGTGCACGCCCCGACCATCGAGGCCGAGGTGGACGCGGAACGCATCGCGACCGCCCTCGCCCACCTGGTCGCCGACGTCGCCGGAGTGGACGCCACCGGCAAGACGGCCCAGGGCAGCGGGTACGGGGACTCCACGATCGTGGTCGCCGCCGCCCAACGCGGCGAGGTCGTACGGATCGAGGTGCGCGGCCCCCACGAGGGCGGCACCCCCGTGCACGA
Source organism: Streptomyces sp. NPDC029836 (assembly GCF_055574495.1). Lineage (NCBI taxonomy): Bacteria > Bacillati > Actinomycetota > Actinomycetes > Kitasatosporales > Streptomycetaceae > Streptomyces > Streptomyces sp. NPDC029836. The sequence continues at coordinate 102,926 of NZ_JBVHZI010000004.1, forward strand.
ACCGGTCGTACGGGGCATCGTCGCCGCGCACGGCGGAGTCCTGCAGACCGTGGAGGTGCCCGGAGCGCCCGGTGGGGCGTACGTACTGGAACTGCCGCTCGGCTCGGGCGCGGGGACGGTGACCCTGCCGGAGCCCCCCGAGGAGCCGGCGACGCCGGAGGCCGGCGCGGGCGCCGCGAGCGCGTCGGACGGCAACGGCCCCGGTGGCCGCCGGGCCCGGCGCGGAGTGGACGCCTTCCTCGATGACGCGGCCGACGGGGCCGACCCGGACGCCGGGTCCGACGGGGCGAAGGCCCCCGCGGCCCGTGCGGGCGGGGGCGCGCTCGCGCTGCCGTCCGGGCGGCGCCGGGCGGACGGCAGCCCCGCCGACTCCGGTCCGGCGGAACTCGCGCAGTCCCCGGTGAACCCCGCCGGGCTCGGCACCGGGCGCAGGCGCGGCCGGGACGGCGACGGCAGCGCCGACGCCGAGCGCGGCGGAGCCGGCCGGCCCGTGCCCCCGCAGGGCAACGCCATGCCCGCGCTGCCTCCCGTACCGACGGTGCCCCCGGTCCCCGTCACCGAGCATCCGGCCGGACGCCGCCGGGCGCTGGGCCCCGTCGCTCCGGCGGCGCAGCCCGGTGGTCCCGTGTCGGCGGCCGGGCTCGCGGCGCCCCGACCCATCGCTCCCGAGGGCGGCTTCGCGCTGCCCGCCGGTCCGACTCCGGCCGCCCCGCAGGCCCCCGCGATGGCCGGTTCGGCCCCCGCTCCCGCCGAGGCCGACGCCGACGCGTCGGGCCGGCGCGGTCGCCGGGTGCTCGGGGCACCCGCGGGCGCCGATCCCGAGGCCCCCGAGGCCTCCGCCGAGGACGCCGAGGATCCCGCGCACCCGACCGGCAGGCGCCGCGGGGTGCCCGCCGCCCCGGCCTGGCCCGTGCCCTCGGCCCGTACCGCTTCCGAGGAGTCGGAGCAGGCCGCGGCCGCTCCGGCCGCCGTCCCCGGCGCGCGTCGGCCCGCCGGCGCCCCGGCGCCGGCCGGGCAGCCGATCAGCGTGCGCACGCTCGGCACCCTGGGGCAGGGCATCTCCGTGGACCCGGGTGCGGGTGACACCAACGGTGCGGGGCAGGGCGGTTCCGGCTCGGGCCGGCGTCGTCGGCTGTCCGAACCTGCCCCCCAGGGACGCGCCTTCGCCATAGGGGCGCCCGAGGCGGGCTCCGCCGAGGGCCCCGAGCCGCTGGACGGCCCCGGTGGCGCCGTCGAGGTGGTCAACCGGCCCGCGCCGCGGCCCGTGGACGACGAGCTGCCGCCGGAGCCGCTGGACAACCCGCGCCGGCTGCTGGTGTGGCCGGCGCCCGACGCCCAGACCCAGCAGGCCCTCAGCGACCGCGGCTACCGTCCGGTGATCGTGCACTCCCGTGAGGAGGTCGACGCACAGATCGCGGCCTTCCCCGCGGCCCTGTTCGTCGACCCGCTGACCGGCCCGATCACCCGGACCGCGCTGCAGTCCCTGCGTCAGGCCGCGGTGGCCGCCGAGGTGCCCGTCCTGGTCACGGCCGGGCTGGGCCATGCCACGCGGGAGGCGGCGTACGGCGCCGACCCGGCCGTGCTGCTGAAGGCGCTCGCGCCGCGCGACAGCGAGCAGCACCCCTCCCGGGTGCTGTTGATCGAGGAGCACACGGAGATCGCCACCGCCCTGACCGCGGCGCTGGAGCGGCGCGGCCTCCAGGTCGCGCGGGCGGGCGCCGACACCGACGCCGTGGAACTCGCGAGCCGGATGCGGCCCAACCTTGTGGTCATGGACCTGATGCAGGTCCGGCGCCGACGGGCCGGGATCGTGGACTGGCTGCGCGCGAACGGGCAGCTGAACCGCACGCCGCTGGTCGTCTACACGACCGCCGGCATCGAGGCGTCCGAACTGCCGCGGCTGGCCTCCGGGGAGAGCGTCCTGTTCCTCGCCGAGCGGGCCACCACCGCGGACGTGCAGGGCCGCATCGTGGACCTGCTGGCCAAGATCGGCACCAACTAGTCATCCTGGGCCGATGGCCATCACCGACACGTCCGAGCAGACCGTCCCCGCCGACAACGGCGAAGTGAGCCTCCTGATCGCCCGGCAGGTGGAGGCGGGCCACGAGGAGACGTTCGAGGCGTGGGCGCACGGGATCCTGGAGACGGCCGCCGGTTTCCCCGACCACCTCGGGTACGGGCTGTTCCGGCCCGCGGTGGAGGGCGGGCCGTGGTTCCTCGTGCACCGCTTCCGCAACCAGGACGCGTTGGCGCGCTGGCAGGACTCGCCCGAGCGGGCGCAGTGGTTCTCGAACTGCCTCGGCCACCACCACACCGAGATAGCCCGGCGCGAACTGCACGGCATGGAGACCTGGTTCGCCAAGCCGGGCACGACCCGGCCCGCGCCGCCGCGCTGGAAGATGGTGGTCAGCTCGGGGCTGGCCATCTTCCCGATCTCGCTGGTGGGCAACGCGGTGCTCGGGCCGTACCTGGTGGACCTGCACTTCGTGCTGCGGACGGCCGCGTTCGCGGTCGTCTTCAGCACCCTGATGACCTACGTGGCCATGCCGGCCGTCAGCAGGCTGCTGCGGCCGTGGCTCACGCGCGGCTGACGTCCCCCGGCCCGGTCACCCCAGGGTGGTGACGTCCAGGGCGCCGTCCGCGTACTGCTTGCGGATCACCTTCTTGTCGAACTTGCCGACGCTGGTCTTCGGCACGGCGGCGACCAGGCTCCAGCGCTCCGGCAGCTGCCACTTGGCGATCGACGCGGCGAGGAAGTCGCGCAGCTCCGCGTAGTCCGCGGTGGCGCCCTCCTTGAGGACGACGGTGGCCAGCGGGCGCTCGCCCCACTTGTCGTCCGGAACGGCGACGACCGCCGCCTCGGCCACCTCGGGGTGGGCCATCAGCGCGTTCTCCAGCTCGACGCTGGAGATCCACTCGCCGCCCGACTTGATGACGTCCTTGGCGCGGTCGGTCAGGGTGAGGAAGCCGCCGGGGCTGATCACTCCGACGTCCCCGGTCTTGAGCCAGCCGTCGGCGCTGAACTTGTCCGCGGGACGTTCGGGCTCGCCGGCCGCGCCGCCGTAGTAGGCGCCCGCGATCCAGGTACCGCGCACCTCCAGCTCGCCCGCGGACTCGCCGTCCCAGGGCAGGTGATCGCCACCGGGGCCGACGAGGCGGGCCTCGACACCCGCCGGGAAACGGCCCTGGGTGACCCGGTAGGGCCACTCCTCCTCGGCGCTCAGGCCGGCCGGGGGATGCGCCATGGTGCCCAGCGGCGAGGTCTCGGTCATGCCCCAGGCGTGGCACAGCCGGACGCCGAGCCGGTCGTAGGCCTCCATCAGGGAGGGCGGACAGGCCGAGCCCCCGATGGTGACCTGCTTCATCGAGGTCAGGTCCCGCGGCTGGGCGGTGACCTCGGCCAGCAGCCCCTGCCAGATGGTGGGGACGGCCGCCGCGTGGGAGGGCCTCTCGCGCTCGATCATCTCGGCGAGCGGGGCGGGCTGGAGGAACCGGTCGGGCATCAGCATGTTGATGCCGGTCATGAAGGTGGCGTGCGGCAGGCCCCAGGCGTTCACGTGGAACTGCGGGACGACGACGAGGGTGGTGTCCTTGTCGCTCAACCCCATCGACTCGGCCATGTTGACCTGCATGGAGTGCAGGTAGATGGACCGGTGCGAGTAGACGACGCCCTTGGGGTCGCCGGTGGTGCCGGAGGTGTAGCACATGGCCGCGGCCTGGCGCTCGTCCAGCTCGGGCCACTCGTAGCGGTCGGAGCGGCCCTCGATGAGCTCCTCGTACTCGTGCACGCGCACGTCGAGGCCGTCGAGCGCGGAGCGGTCGCCGATGCCGGCGACGACGACGTGCTCGATGGTCGGCAGGTGCGGCAGCAGCGGCGCGAGGAGCGGCAGCAGGGTGCCGTTGACCAGGACGACCTTGTCCACGGCGTGATTCACGATGAAGACGAGCTGCTCGGGGGGCAGCCGCAGATTGAGCGTGTGCAGGACCGCGCCCATGGACGGGATGGCGAAGTACGCCTCCACGTGCTCCGCGTTGTTCCACATGAGCGTCGCCACGCGGTCGTCCTGCCGGACGCCGAGTTCGTCGCGCAGGGCGGTGGCCAGACGGTTGGCGCGGGTACCGATCTCGGCGAAGCTGCGACGGTGCGGCTCGGCCTCCCCGGTCCAGGTCGTGACCTGGGACTTCCCGTGGATCGTCATCCCGTGTCGAAGTATGCGGGTGACGAGGAGCGGTACGTCCTGCATGGTGCTCAGCAAAGCGTCCTCCCGGTGAGCGCTGCGGCGCTGCGGCGGCGTACGGATGCTGCCGATTCTGCGCACGTACCGGTCGGTCTGTCACTACCCGGGAGTACAAACAGCTGCGGCGATCACTGTGCGGAGTCGCGCGTGGCGGTGTTTCACGTGAAACGAGGTCGGCGGCGGCGCCGGTGTTTCACGTGAAACGAAGGGTCTGTTTCACGTGAAACGGGTGGCTGCTTCACGTGGAACCAGCGGCTGTTCCACGTGAAACAAGAGGCTGTTCAGCGCACCGGGGTGAGTTCCGGGTCCTCGCGGAGCTTGACCAGGGCCCGGGAGACGGCGCTCTTGACCGTGCCGACGGAGACCCCGAGCACCTCGGCGGTCTGCACCTCGCTCAGGTCCTCGTAGTAGCGCAGGACCACCATGGCCCGCTGGCGGTCGGGCAACCGGGTCACGGCACGCCACATCGCGTCCCGCAGGGCCTGCGCCTCCGCAGGATCGGCGGCGGGCCGCTCCTCGGTCTCCGGCAGCTCGTCGCAGACGAACTCGTCGACCTTGCGCTTGCGCCACTGGGAGGTACGGGTGTTGACCAGGGCCCGCCGGACGTAGCCGTCCAGCGCCCGGTGGTCCTCGATCCGGTCCCAGGCGACGTACGTCTTGGCGAGGGCCGTCTGGAGCAGGTCCTCGGCATCGCACGGGTTGGCGGTGAGCGAGCGCGCGGTGCGCATCAGGACCGTGCCGCGGGTCCGTACGTAAGCCGAGAACGACGGGTACGGCGTCGGGTTCGAGGCGAGCGTGCACACAGGCGTGGTCATGGGTCCACGCTAGGAGCGGACCGCGCCCACCGGATCGGCCCCAGGTGCCGAAGCTGGGTCCGTCTCAGGTTGTAGGACGGGGGCGTGCCCCACCTCCTGAAGGTGGAGGGACGCGGCCCGCCTCCCGTGGGCGACGCAGACGTCCCCGACGCCCGGGCGGCGTCGCCCCCGGCACCCGTACGTCAGCGGTCCACACCGAGGATCAGCCCCGAGGTCGGCACCCCGGTACCCGCCGTGACCAGGGCGTGCGCGGCTCCCTCGGCCTGGTTGACGGAGGTGCCGCGCAGTTGACGGACGGCCTCGGCGATGCCGTTCATGCCGTGCAGGTAGGCCTCTCCGAGCTGGCCCCCGTGGGTGTTGAGCGGCAGCGCCTCGGCGGCGACGAAGTCGGCCGCCTCGCCGGGCCGGCAGAAACCGAACTCTTCCAACTGCATCAGCACGAAGGGGGTGAAGTGGTCGTAGAGGATCCCGACGTCGATGTCCGAGGGACGCAGACCGCTGGTCCGCCACAGCTGACGGGCGACCACGTCCATCTCCGGGAGCCCGGAGAGGTCGTCCCGGTAGAAGGAGGTCATCGCCTCTTGGCGGCGCCCCGCGCCCTGCGCGGCGGCGGTGATCACGGCGGGCGCCTGCCGCAGGTCCCGGGCCCGCTCGGTGGTGGTGACGACGAGGGCCTGGCCGCCGTCGGTCTCCTGGCAGCAGTCCAGCAGCCGCAGCGGTTCCACGATCCATCGCGAGGCCGCGTGGTCGGCGAGGGTGATGGGCTTGCCGTGGAAGTAGGCGGCCGGATTGTTGGCGGCGTGCCGCCGATCGGTGACGGCGACGTGGCCGAACGCCTCGGGGGTGAGGTGGTAGGTGTGCAGGTAGCGCTGGGCGGCCATCGCCACCCAGGAAGCCGGGGTGAGCAGGCCCCAGGGCAGCGACCAGCCGAGGGCCGCGCCCTCCGCCGAGGGTTCCCGTTGCTGGACGCCGGAGCCGAAGCGGCGGCCCGAGCGCTCGTTGAAGGCCCGGTAGCAGACGACGACCTCCGCCACCCCGGTGGCGACGGCCAGTGCCGCCTGTTGGACGGTGGCGCAGGCCGCGCCGCCGCCGTAGTGGATCCGGGAGAAGAAGGAGAGGTCTCCGATGCCGGCCGCCTGGGCGACGGTGATCTCGGGGCTGGTGTCCATCGTGAAGGTGACCATGCCGTCCACGTCGGCGGGGGTCAGTCCGGCGTCGTCGAGGGCGGCGTGCACGGCTTCGACGGCGAGCTTGAGTTCGCTGCGGCCGGAGTCCTTGGAGAACTCCGTCGCGCCGATGCCGGCGATGGCGGCCCGGCCGCCGAGCTGGTCGCGGGTGCGGACGCTCATGCGGCGGCCCCCGGGCGCAGGGTCACGGTGACCGTGCCGGTGACGTGTCGGCCGAGGCCGTTGGCGCCGACGATCCCGATCTCGGCGGTGTACCCGTCGAGGGCGGTGACGGTGCCGGTGAGGGTCATGGTGTCGCCCGGGTGGTTGGGGGCGCCCAGCCGGATGGCCACCTTGCGCAGCACGGTGTGCGGGCCGAGTCGGTCGGTCACGTACCGGCCGACGAGGCCGTTGGTGGTCAGGATGTTCATGAAGACGTCGGGGGAGCCCTTCTCCCGGGCCAGTTCGGCGTCGTGGTGCACGTCCTGGTAGTCACGGGAGGCGATAGCGCCCGCGACGATCAGGGTGCGGGTCACCGGTATCTCCAGGGGCGGCAGTGTGTCGCCGACCTTCAGCGGTGTCTCGCCGGCGTTCATGCGTGGTCCCTTCCGGTGGCCGGGATCGCGGCGGCCACCGCACCGTTGTCGGGCGGGTGGGGCGGGTCGGCCGGGGCGGTCCCGTCGGCCGGGTCCGGGGCGTCGGCCGGGTCCGGGACGTCGGCCGGGTCCGGGGCGTCGGCCAGGAGCGTGCCCAGCTCGGCCAGCAGCTCGCTGCCGCAGCCCAGGTACGCGTCCAGTTGGCGCCCCCACAGGAAGTGCCGGTGCACCGGGTGGTCCAGGTCGGCGCCCATGCCGCCGTGCAGGTGCTGCCCCGCGTGCACGACCCGTTTTCCGGCCTCCGAGGCCCACCACCCCGCCGTGAGGACATGGGGGTCCGCCGGGAGCCCCGCGTCGATGCGCCAGGCCGCCTCGTACGCGGTGACCCGGATCGCCTCGGTGTCCATGTACGCGTCGGCGGCGCGCAGCATGACGCCCTGGTTGGTGGACAGCGGCCGGCCGAACTGCTCCCGGGTGGAGGTGTACTCCACGGCCCGGGCCAGCGAGCCGGCGCAGACGCCCGCCTGGAGGCCGGCGAAGGCTGTACGGGCCACCGCGAGCGTGTCCTCGTACGCCCCGGGGCCGTCGCCGAGGCGCTCCCCGTCGGCGTCGGTGAGCTCCAGCCGTCCGGCGGCCCAGGGGGCGGTGGTCTCCACCGGGGTGGTCCGCACGCCGGGCGCGTCGGCCCGTACGAGCCACAGGGCGCGGTCCGCGTCCGGGACCAGGACGTGCGTGGCGTCCCGCAGCCAGGGCACGAACGGCGCCGTACCGGTGAGCCGTCCCGCCGGGGAGGCGCTGATCCGGCCGCGGGCGGGGAAGGCTCCGCACACCACGGCCTCGCCGGTACCGAGGGCGGGCAGCAGTCGGGCGCGCTGCGCGTCGCTGCCGTGCCGGGTCAGGGGCAGGATCCCGTACGCGCAGGTGGCCGCGTACGGGACCTGGGCGGTGGTGCGGCCCTGCTCCTCCAGCAGCAGGACGAGGCCGAGCAGGCCGACGTCCTCGACCGCGGCGGTGAGTCCGGCGGCGGTGAGGGCCTTCCACAGTTCGGCGTCGCTGCCGGTGCCCGCGGCGGCGAGGCGTTCGTGGGTGGCGAGGTCCGCGAAGATCGTTGCGGCGAGGTCGGCCGCGGCGGCCTGTTCCTCGGTGGGGTGGAAGTCCATCAGCCCTCGCTCCCTCGGAAGACGGGCAGTTCGAGTTCCTCGTCGACCCGCAGGAACTCCAACCGGACGGGCATCCCGATGCGCACCTTGTCGTAGGGGACCCCGGTGATGTTGCTGACCATCCGGACCCCTTCGGCGAGTTCGACGAGCGCGACCGCGTAGGGCGGCGCGAAGGCCGGGAACGGCGGGTGGTGCATCACGACGTACGAGAACACCGTGCCGACGCCCGCGGCCTCGACGGTGTCCCAGTCGGGGCAGGCGCAGGCGTTGCAGCCGGGGAGCCACGGGAAGCGCAGGGTGGCGCAGCCGGTGCAGCGTTGGATGAGGAGCCGGTGCTGTGCGACCCCGTCCCAGAACCCGCGGTTGTCCCGGTTGATGACCGGGCGGGGCCGGCGGGCGGCGGGCTGTCGGTCGGCGGACTTCCGGTCGGCGGGGGCCGGGGGCACCGCTGCGGGCGCCCGGACGGCCGCGGCCCTGGCCGCCGGGGCGTACTTGAGGATGCGGAAGCGGTGTGTTCCGGCGAGTACGCCGTTCGCGTGGACGTCCATCCGGGTCGTCACGAAATGCCCGCTGCCCAGCTTCGTCGTCTTGCGCGCCGAGACCGACTCGATCACCGCGTCGAAGGTCACCGCGTCCCCCGGGCGCAGCGGCCGCAGGTACTCCTGCTCGCAGTCGGTGGCGACCACGGAGGTGCAGCCCGCGCCGTCGAGGAGGCCGAGCAGCTCGTCGTAGGCGGAGGACCGGTCGGTGTGGCCGGACAGCCCACCCATGGTCCACGCCTGGAGCATGGTGGGCGGTGCGACGGCGCCGGGCCCGGTGTAGGCCGGGTTCGTGTCCCCCATCGCCTCGCACCAATGCCGGATCATCGGCTCGTTGACCGCGTCCTTGGCCCGCCCCCCGGTGGCGGCGGGCCGCCCCTCGAACGCCTTCAGCCGCTCGTGGAACGGGTCCGCCCCGTCGGCGGCCGGTGCCCCGGTCATCGCTTCCTCCCCTTCATGCCGAGCCGCATCATCGCGACGATCTCCCGCTGGACCTCGCTGACCCCGCCGCCGAACGTGTTGATCTGGGCGGCCCGGTTCATCCGCTCCAGCTCGCCCCCGGCGAACGCGTCGGGCCCCCGGACCAGAGCGTCCTCGCCGACCACCTCCTGGCACATCCGGTACACCTCGACGGTGGACTCGGTGCCGAGGAACTTCACCCCGCTGGCGTCGCCCGGGGCGAGGGCGCCGGCGCCCACGTCCTGGACGAGGCGCCAGTTGAGGAGGCGTACGGCGGCCAGCCGGGCGTGCGCCTCGGCGAGCCGGGAGCGCACCCAGGGCCGGTCGGCCGGTCGGTCACCGGTGGCCGGGTCCGGGGTCCGGGCGTGCCGCAGGGCCGCCCCGTAGAAGTCCTCGGCCTGCATGCCGATGGCGGCGAGGGCGACGCGTTCGTGGTTCAGCTGGTTGGTGATCAGGCTCCAGCCACCGTGCTCGGGGCCGACGAGGTGACCGGCAGGCACGCGCACGGAGTCGTAGTACGTGGCCGTGGTGGTGAGCCCGCCGACCGTCTCGATCGGGGTCCAGCCGAAGCCAGGACTGTCCGTGGGCACCAGGACGATCGAGATGCCCTTGTGCTTCGGGGCCTCGGGATCGGTCCGGCAGGCGAGCCAGATCCAGTCCGCGTTCTGGGCGTTGGACGTGAAGACCTTCTGCCCGTCGATCACCCACGCGTCGTCCTCGCGCAGGGCCCGGGTGCGCAACGAGGCGAGGTCGGTGCCCGCCTCGGGCTCCGAGTAGCCGATGGCGAAGACGATGTCGCCCCGGAGGATCCGGGGCAGGAAGTAGGCCTTCTGCTCCTCGGTCCCGTACTTCATGAGGGTGGGGCCGACGGTGTTGAGCGTGACCATGGAGACGGGTGCGCCCGCCCGGTAGGCCTCGTCGAAGAACACGAACTGCTCGTCCGCGCCCCGGCCTTGCCCGCCGTACTCCACGGGCCAGCCGAGGCCGAGCAGTCCGTCCGCGCCGATCCGGCGCAGGACCGCGCGCTGCGCTTCGAGGCCCCCGGGCACCCCGTCCGGCAGCAGGTTCTTGAAGTACGCGCGCAGTTCGGCGCGCAGCCGCAACTGATCTTCGGTCGGGGCGAGGTGCACGGCGCTTGGCCTCCCGGCGGGACATCGGCAGAGTGAACCTGACTGTCCGTCAGATTTGATGGCGATGTCAAGGTCGGGAACCGAGGCCGAGCGGCGGGTGCCGGCCCGCGACGGACGGGCCGCGGCCGGCGACGGACGGGCTGCGGACACGCGGGAGCGCCCGTACGACCGGACCCCAGCCGGTCCGGTCGTACGGGCGCCCTCAGCGGTAGGTGGCCGCCCGAGCGGCCCGCGGGACCACGGTCACCAGGGGAAGAAGTTCACCGCGATGTTCGAGTTGCCCTGCTGGATCGCCGTGAAGGCCGAACCGTTGACCTGCGCGGTGTTGTTCTGGTTCGACGCACCGGAGCCGGTGGCCACCTGCTGTGAGGTGGAGGAGTTGCCGTTGTTGTTGCCGCCCACACCACTGCCGATGATGCTCGCGACGCTCGCATTCGATCCGTCGTTCGCGAAGGAGCCGTTGTCAGCTGCGGCCACCCCGCCGAAGAGGGTGGCGGCGAGGGGGAGAGCGGCGACGGCGGCGATGACGCGGGCGGTACGGATGCTTGCCATGTCTGAATCCTCCAGGAACCGAAGTCGGGTGTACTGCGGGGCAGTTGGCCGACCGCCCCGGTCGTTGCGTTGCTGACGACGTCGCGGAACCAGAGTTGCCCACCGAATCCCCGGCGAACCACCCCGCAGTAACCGATTCCCCCGCAAGCATGACCAACCCGGGATAAACCCGGTTTGCTCCGCCGACGCCGCAGATCAGCGCCCCGAGCAGCGGCGAAACCCGTGCCGCACAAGGGGCGAAGCGTTACGTCAAACCCGCCCGCCCCGGACATGCCGAAGAGAGCCGCGTCATCCGGGAACCCCACCGTCTCCCGGGCATGCGGCCCTGCGATACCAACCTTCACGCCCCCTGCGCGCCCCCGGCGCCCGCCGGGGCATACCAACCGTGCCCCGATCCCGGAGCACTGCGCGACGCGATCCACGGCCACGACCGACCGGGCTCAAGCGCCTCGCGTTTCCTACGTCGTACGGGCTGACACCCTTGGCACTGCGTGCTGCGCACTTCGCCTTAGGTACGTCACCCTTCGCACGTCACACATCCGACTGCCTGCTTCGTACGTCACTCGTCATCGCGTCATGCGTCACTAGCCATGCGTCACTCGTCATGCGTCGCCGCGCCTCGTGCGCCACGCTTCACGCTCCGCGCCTCGTGCGCCACGCTTCACGCTCCGCGCTTCATGCGTCGCGCTGTATGCCTCGCCCAGGCGGCTTCACGCCGACCGCGCCTGCCGATTCCGGGACCACAGCGTTCGGTCCCACGGGCGGAGCAACCTGTCCGACACCGTTCCGTTCCTGCCACTTCGGATCCCACCGCGCACGGCTACGCCACTTCCGACTCCACCGCTTGCGACTGCACAGCTTCGGGTCCTACGCCATCGGCTCCCGCCCGCTCGGGTCGCACTACCACCGACCCGCCACCTCCGGCACTACGACCTCTGACCCGACGACCAGCGGTCGTCCGGCACCGGCGGCCCCATGGCCACCGTTCCCACTTCCGTGGCGCCTGCTCCCACGGCCCAACCCTTCAAGCACTCACGTACTCACTGGCGCACGTACTCACTCACTCGGGTACGCACCGACCTCACACACCCGCCCTCGCGCCCGGCACCGTTCCCGGCCACACCACGGCGGACTGCGGACGAACTCTCCTACGCGGCCAGCCCCAGTTGTCCCCGGCCCGCGGCGCGGCGGGTCGTCACAGCGACCGGACCGGAAGGCACCGTCGCGGCGGGCTCGGTTCCAGCGCCCGTACGAACGGCACCGGCGGTTCCGGAGTTCCCGGCGAGCGCGGCGGCAGTGGTCGAGCGGCGGACGGACGGGGTCTTGCCGTGGGCCTCGGCGCGGATCCGCTGCTTGATCGTCGGCGGCAGCGACCCGCCCCGCATCATCGCCCGCCACGTCCGCCGCGCCTCGACGGCCGGTCGGCGCACGGCGGGAACCGCGGGAGCGGCCGCAGCGGCGGCTGCCACCGGGGCGGCCTTCGAGGCGAGGCCGAGGAGGCCGAGGAGCGCCACCAGAGCGGCGAGGACGGTGGACCAGATCGACGTGACGGTGCTGCGGTGGTTCATGACGAGCGCCTCATTTCCCGATGTTCCGACGGATGGATCTGAATACATTCGTCATGATGTGGTCGCAACCGGAGAGCCCCCTCAACGCGCGCCGATCTTCCGACAAACACCACTCGAAAGGCCCAAAAGCGCCCTTTCGCATCTGACAAGATCATGGAACGACCGGCACCCGGACACCGACGAGACAGGGGCAGCGCATGATCATTCAGCAGGAACTCTCTTTCAACACACAGGAGTTGCTGGCCCTCTACGAGTCGGTCGAGTGGGTGGGCTACACCTCGGACCCGGAGCGCCTGCGCCGCGGCGTGGCCAACTCGCATCTGGTCCTGACGGCTCGGGACGAGTCGGGGCAGCTCATGGGTCTGGCCCGGACGATCTCCGACGACGAGCACGTCTGCTATGTCCAGGACCTGCTCGTGGACCCGGCCCACCACCGCAAGGGCATCGGCCGCGCGCTGCTCGAAGCACTCAAGGACCGCTACCGGCACTGCCGCTTCTTCCTCCTCTCCACGGACCACGCCGCGTCCCCCGAGGGCAAGGTCAGCCACGCCTTCTACCGCGACCTGGGCTTCCTCTCGTACGAGGAGAAGGAAATCTCCGGCTTCGGCCTCCCCCGCGACCGCTGACGCCCCGACCACCCGGCCACCCGGCCACCGCGAGGATGCCGACCGTGTCGCTCACCCACCTCGCGCTCACGTGCGGGCGAACCGCCGGCGTCGCCGACATCCGCCTCACCACGACCTACGGCGACATGCTGTAGGGCTACCCCATGCCCGAGCCGGCCCGGCAACCCGAAAACCCGCTCGCTCCCGTTACCCCGACGGGGAACAATCCCGGCCGTGGGCACGGACCTGACGGTTTCATCGAATGCCGATGGAACGAACACCTCGACGAGGACGACCGCGACCGGCACGGGGCCATCAACCTCGCGCACCGCTACGACGGCCGCACCCGACGGATCCTGGGAGTTCCGGGGCCGCAACACCGACCTCACCCGATCCGCCGAGCTCGCCGGCGTCACCGACCCGGTCGCCCTGCACCGCGCCGGCAGGTCGTACCCCGAGGGCACGGAATGGCCCGACGGCGACCGCCTCTTCCGCGTCGGCCGCCTCACCCGCGCCCAAGCGGTCCCGGACACCGACCGGGGCGCGTCCGCATGGTCATGCACACCCTGGCCGACCGCCACGGCGCCGGCGCCGTCCGCATGGTCGTCTGGTTCACCCGACCCCACCGCCCCCAGCGCCGCCCGAACCCCCGCCCGCCATGCGAACGGCCCCTGACCACATGTCCGGGTCAGGGGCCGCTCTCCGCGGTGGGTGTGGGATTTGAACCCACGGTGACATCGCTGCCACGACGGTTTTCAAGACCGTTCCCTTAGGCCGCTCGGGCAACCCACCTGGCCGGTACAGAGTACCGGGATGTGGGGGTGGGTGGGGTGGGTGTTCCCGGCGGGGGCGGGGTGGGGCGGGTCAGGACGTCTGGGCCTTGTCGTAGGCCGCCTTGGCTTCGTTGCCGAAGTAGGGGCCGTACATCCGGTTCGGCAGGAAGACGTAGCCGAAGCTGTTCACCGAGACCTGGGTGCCGAGGCCGGTCGCCTCGTTGAAGTCCTGGAACCAGGGGCCGCCGCTGGAGCCGCCGGTCATGTTGCAGCCCAGGCCGTGGTCCTTGGTGAGCAGGAAGTCCTTGTTGCTGTTCCCGCTGCAGTAGACGAGCTTGGAGCCGTCGTAGGGCGCGGCCGCGGGGAAGCCGAAGGAGTACATCTTCTTGTTGTAGCCGCCGTTGAAGAGGATGCCCTGGGCGCCGACGACCTGGCTGAGTTTCTGGCCGTTCAGGGGGGCTACGACGGCGAGGCCGACGTCCATGTTCATGTCCTCGCTCGCCGCCCACTGGTCCGTGGCGAAGGTCTTGGTCGCGGACCACTGGCCGTACGGCGCGTTGCCGTTGTCGTAGGCGGGCACGAAGACCCAGTTCGTGTGCCAGGCGCCCTGGTACTTCACGCAGTGGCCGGCGGTGATGACCGTGCTGCCGTTGGCGCTCGTGACCGAGTCGCCGGAACAGGACGCGGTCCGGCCGCCCATCGTGAAGAAGACCCGGCCCGAGGTCTTCACGATCGCCCCGCCGCCCGTCCAGGCGCCGCCCGCCTGCGGGAACGCCGTCGGGGAGGCCGAGGTCGAGGCCGTCGCGGGGGAGGAGGTCGAGGCGGTCGTCGGGGCCACGAGGGTGGGCCGGCCGGCTGCCGAGGGAGCCGAGCGGACGGAGCCGGGGGCGGCCGTCACGTCGAGCGGGACGGCTTGGCGCATCCGTTCCGCGGTCCAGAACCCCTGGCTGTGCTGCTGTCGGAACGAGGTGGGCGTGGGTTCCGCCGCGACCGAGGGGGTGGCCGCCGTCAGGGCTCCCGCGAGCAGGGTGCCCGCGGCGAGGAGGACGGACGCCGCCGTGCGATGACGATTCACGCAGGACTCCTTCTGCCGTGCCCGGACCGGTCGGGCCCGGGCAGGGTGGGGGTGAAGAGCGCTGTCGGTGCGGATCTGTCGGTGCGGATCGGCTGTGCGGACGTGCGGGTGTGCGGACGTGCGGTGTGCGGACGTGCGGGTGTGCAGGTGTGCGGATGCGCAGCCGTGCGGGCGTACGGATCCGCCGTGCTGCCGCGCGTGGCCGGGGCAGAATCGCACGGGGGCGGTGAGATGTCAGCGGGCAGTCTGAACGTTCGGTCGGTTCCGGCCATGAAATGGCCAACTCCGCTTGCTGCTACTCACTTTGTCGTGCCCAAGCCTCACACCGCCCCCGCCCATCGCACGCTCCCCGCGCGTCACATCGTGAGCAGGACGCCCACGTACGAGACCCCCGCCACCATCACCCACGCCCCCAGCCCCAGCAGCGCGGCCCGCCCGCCCGTCCGGGCCAGCGTCGGCAGGTGCA
Source organism: Streptomyces sp. NPDC029836 (assembly GCF_055574495.1). NCBI lineage: Bacteria > Bacillati > Actinomycetota > Actinomycetes > Kitasatosporales > Streptomycetaceae > Streptomyces > Streptomyces sp. NPDC029836. The sequence continues at coordinate 118,068 of NZ_JBVHZI010000004.1, forward strand.
CCGCGCTCCCGAGGCCGAACAGGGCGGCCGCCAGGAGTGCCTCTTGGGTCGTGTGCGCCCATTCCAGCGCCACGTCGGGCAGCGTGCCCGTGGCGCGCAGCGCGGCCGCGGCCAGGAACCCGGTCACGAACAGCGGTACCGGGGCGGGCCTGCGCCCCGACGGGGTGCGTACGCCGCGTCGGCGGGCCCGTAGCGAGAAGGCCACGGCCGCCACCAGCGGGGCCAGCAGGGCCACCCGCATCAGTTTGATGAGGACGGCCTCGCCGAGCGCGCCGGGGCTGGCGGTCTGCGCGGTCGCCACGACCTGCCCGACGTCGTGGACGCTCGCGCCCACCCAGCGCCCGAAGGCCGGGTCGGAGAGCGCCAACGGGCTCTGGAGGAGCGGGAGGACGGCGATGGCGAGGGTTCCGCAGAGGGTGACGAGGGCCACCGAGGAGGCCACGTCCTCCTCGTCGCTGCCGGAGACCTGGCTCACCGCGCCGATCGCGGAGGCGCCGCAGATCGAGTAGCCGGTGGCAATCAACAGGGGTTGGTCGCCGGGGAGTCCGAGGCGGCGGCCCAGCCAGAGGGTGCCGAAGAAGGTTGCCGCGACGACGCCGGTCACCATCAGCACGGTCGCCCAGCCCAGCTTCACCACCTGGTCGAGGCCCAGTCCCAGGCCGAGCAGGACGATGCCGATCCGCATCAGTCGCCGGCCCGCCAGGGACAGGCCGGGGCGGGCGGGTCCGCGGACGACGTCGCGCAGGCGGGGCAGGTGGGCGACGGCGATGCCGAGTACGACGGCGGCGGTGAGCATCGGCACCGCCGGGACCAGCAGGTGCACGCCCCACGCCACCAGCGCGCCGGCGGCGGCCAGGAGCAACCCGGGCCGGGAACTCCGTGTTTCACGTGAAACGTCGAGCAGCCGCACCCGCTCCGGCCGGTGCGGGATGCGGTTCAGCAGGGCCATCAGTCCACCGGCTCCGGGTAGACCCGGCGGACACTGCTGCCCAGGCGGGCCACGTCGGCGCCGTAGACGTGCAGCGAGATCGCCGTCGTACGACAGGAGTTGCGCACCTTGTGGATGTCGCCGGGCGGGGCGAAGCCGCACACGTCGCCCTGGCCGTTGACCACCTGCTCGGTCGCCACCAGCCGCGCGGGCCGCGTCGGGGACGCGGCGGGGGCGAGGCGGTAGCGGATCTCGCTCTCCGAGCCCTCGTGCACCCCGGCGACGCACCAGGAGACGTGGTCGTGGATGGAGGTCTCCTGGCCGGGCAGCCACACCAGGGCGACCACCGAGAAGCCGCCGTCCGGTTCCGTGTGCAGGATGTGCTGCCGGTACCGGTCGGGGTGGCCTTCGCGCTGCCCCGCGGTGAGCAGGTCGGGCGTGCCCAGGTGCGGGGCGAGCCGCTCTCCGACCAGGTAGGCGGTCAGGTCGGGGGCCAGTCCCCGGTCCACGACCCTGCGTATCTCACTGACGAGGGCGGCCATCCTCGCTGTCGTTCGGGCCGGCGTGGTGGTGGTCATGCGAGCAGCGTCCGCCCGGGCGCCCATCACGTCCAACACCAGTTCTGACCCGAAAACCCAAGCTCCGCTTATGGGTTGGGCCGCGCCGGCGCGGCAGGATCAGCAGCCGACGCGGTTCGCGGCGACCTGTTTGAGCGCGTCCAGCACCACGGCCGTCGCCGGGATCCGCAGGTGGTCGCGGTACACGTACGCGGCGATGTGGCGGCGCGCCGCCGGCTGGAGCACGCGACCGCAGACCCGGTTGAGCGAGAGCGAGGGCAGCACCAGCGCCGGCATCATCGCCACGCCCAGGCCCTGCGCGACCAGACTCTGCACCACGAGGTTGTCGTCGGTCGCGAACCGGATGTCGGGGACGAAGCCCAGCTCCGCACACTCGTGCAGCAGGTTCGCCCGGCAGCGCGGACAGCCGGCGATCCACCGTTCCTCGGCGAGGTCGGCCAGGTTCACCGCCCGGCGGCGGGCGAGCGGATGCCCGGTGGGAAGCAGCACCGTCAGCTGGTCCTCCATCAGCCTCACCTCGGCGACGTCCTCGGGGATCTCCTCGTGCAGGCCGGGATAGGTGAAGGCCAGGGTGATGTCGCACTCGCCGCGCTGGAGCCGGCGCAGCGACTCGGGCGGTTCCCCTTCGAGCAGTTCGACCTGCACGCCGGGATGGTCCTTGGCGAGTCCGCTGAGGGCTTCCGGGACGAGGGTGACGTTGGCACTGGGGAAGCCGCAGACCCGTACGCGGCCGGTGCGCAGGCGCGTGTAGGCCTTCAGCTGGGCCTCGGCGGCGGAGAGGCTGCCCAGGATGGACTCGGCGTGGCGGGCGAGGGACTCGCCGGCCTCGGTGAGTTTCATCGTCCGGCCCACGCGGGTGAACAGCGGTGTGCCGACGGCGCGTTCGAGTGCCTTCATCTGCTGGGTGATCGCCGGCTGGGTGTAGCCCAGGACGCGCGCGGCCGCCGAGTACGAGCCCGCGGCGACCACTTCGTGGAATGTCCGTATGTGCCGTGAATCGAACACGACCGAAGCATAAGCGGATGTTGGGAGGGGCCGTGAGCGGATTCCCGCCCACGGCCCCTCCCATCGAGCCGGTCTCCTCGCCGGGTGGACGCGTGGTCCACCGGGCGGGACCGCCCGCTACTTGTCGCCGACGCGCGAGCCGAGCGTGATGTCGACCGTGGTGGGCCTGCCGTCGCGCTGGTAGGTCAGCTTCACCGTGTCGCCCGGCTTGTACGTCCAGATCATGCTGATCAGGGTCGGCCCGCTGTCGACCGGCTTGCCGCCGAATTCGGTGATCAGGTCGCCGGGCTTGAGGCCCGCCTTGCCGGCCGGACCGTTCGGGTCGACCAGTTCGTTGGCGGGCGCGCCCTGCTCGGATACCTTCGCGCCGTCGGTCTTCGCCTGGAGGTCGACGGAGACCGAGATCACCGGGTAGACCGGCTTGCCCGTCTTGATCAGCGATTCGGCGACGTTCTTGGCCTGGTTGATCGGGATGGCGAAACCGAGGCCGATCGAGCCGGCCTGTCCGCCGCCGAATCCGCCGTTGCCCGCGGACTGGATCGCCGAGTTGATGCCGATGACCGCGCCGCGGCCGTCGAGCAGCGGACCGCCGGAGTTGCCCGGGTTGATCGAGGCGTCCGTCTGCAGGGCACTCATGTACGAGTTCTTGCTGCCGGAGCCGTCGCCGGAGGCCACCGGACGGTTCTTGGCGCTGACGATGCCGGTGGTGACCGTGTTGGAGAGGCCGAACGGAGCACCGATCGCGATGGTCGCGTCGCCGACGGCCACCTTGTCGGAGTCCCCGAGCGCCAGCGGCTTGAGGCCGGCGGGCGGGTTCTTCAGCTTGAGGACGGCGACGTCGTAGCCCTGGGCCCGGCCGATCACCTCGGCCTCGTACTTCTTGCCGTCGGAGAAGATCGCGGAGACCTTGCCTCCGTTCGCCGCGGAGGCCACCACGTGGTTGTTCGTGAGGATGTGGCCCTGCTGGTCGTAGACGAAGCCGGTGCCGGTGCCGCCCTCGCCGTCCCCGGCCGAGGCCGAGGCCTCGATGGTGACGACGCTGGGCAGCGAGGCTGCGGCGAGTCCGGCGATCGAGCCGGAGTCCCGCTTGAGGTCCTTCGGCGTGCTCGCGCTGATCGTCGTCGAGCCCGATCCGCCCTCGCTGCGCTCGGCGGCCCAGTAGCCGATGCCGCCGCCGACGCCGCCCGCGAGGAGCGCCGCCACGAGTACGGCCGCGATCAGGCCGCCCTTGCCCCTGCCCTTGCCCTTGGGAGGCGGGGTGCCGTCCGGGGTGAGCGGTGCGCCCCAGGCGCCGCCTCCGTGGCCGCCGCCTTCGTACGCGGGAACCGCCGGCGGGGGCGGGGGCCAGCCCTCGGCGCCGTACGCGGCCGTGGGGGCCGGCTCACCGTACGGCGGGGCCTGGGCGTAGCCCTGACCCGGCGCGCCCGGGTGGGCGGGAGCGGCCGGCGCGTGGGCCGGGGCCTGCGGCGGCGCGGGCGGAGGTGCGGTCGGCGGAAGCTGCTGGGTCTGCTCGACCCCCGGGGCCGGAGCGCCCGGCGCCCCGACGGGCGTCGGAGCGGCCACCGGCACGGGGGGTGCTGACGGGGCCGCGGGGGGCGTCTGGGCCGCGGTGCCCTCGTTCTCGGTGCTCACAGCGCTCTCTCCTCGTCACACACGGCTTTGGACACGGTCTATACGGCTGACACATCACGTCACAGCTGACCCGACTGGCACTGCTGAAACAGCTGCTGGAAATATCTGGCGATATCGACCCGACATCGGTCCGACTAAACGTTCGACGCGCCGCACAAGTTCCAGGGCGAAGCCTTTCCCATGACCCGTCAGAGCACTGTAAGCCGGACCTGTGCGTCTCCCCCCATCCTTTATCCGCGACATTTCGGACGCATCCGCAGGACTCGCCCCGACGCGCGGGTGCGCCACGATGGCACCATGACCGGGTGACCCACGCAACGCCGCGCCCCATCCAGGTCGTCGCCCATCGCGGCGCCTCGGAGGATGCCCCCGAGCACACCCTGGCCGCCTACCGGAAGGCCATCGAGGACGGCGCCGACGCCCTCGAATGCGACGTCCGACTGACCGCGGACGGCCATCTGGTCCTGGTCCACGACCGCCGGGTGAACCGTACGTCGAACGGCCGCGGCGCCGTATCGGCCCTGGAGCTCGCCGATCTCGCCGCCCTCGACTTCGGGTCCTGGAAGGACCGCGAGGAGTCCCCCGACTGGGACGCCGACCCCGAGCGCACCTCCGTCCTCACCCTGGAGAGGCTGCTGGAGCTGGTGTCCGACGCCGGCCGGCCGGTCCAGCTCGCCATCGAGACGAAGCACCCCACCCGCTGGGCCGGACAGGTGGAGGAGCGCCTCCTCTTCCTGCTCAAGCGCTTCGGCCTGGACGCCCCGCCGGCCGACGGTCCGCACCCGGTCCGCGTCATGAGCTTCTCCGCCCGCTCCCTGCACCGGGTGCGTTCCGCCGCCCCCACGATCCCGACCGTGTACCTGATGCAGTTCATCTCGCCCCGGATGCGCGACGGCCGGTTGCCCGCCGGGGTCCGGATCGCCGGACCGGGGATGCGGATCGTGCGCGGCCACCCCGGATTCGTCCGCAAGCTCCAGGCCGCGGGGTACTCCGTCCACGTATGGACCGTGAACGAGCCCGAAGACGTTCAGCTGTGCGCTGATCTGGGTGTGGAAGCGATCATCACGAACAGGCCCCGCCAAGTTCTGTCACAACTGGGACGCTGACGTCCCTATTTGCACACCCGTCACAGGCGCCCCCTCATGACAGGGTGTGCTCCGGCGCATCCGCTCCGCAATCAATGGTCATGAATGCGTCAGAGGGCCCGGTCGTGGCGGTTTCCGGTCCAGGCCATTGGGGCATCCAGATCATGGCGTGGGGCTAAGGAGGTACCGGGGGTGGCGTTGGTGATGGCACAAGAAGTGCCCACGTCTTCGTGCATGGACGTGTCCCATGGGCCGGCGGGCGTGGGCGAGGCGAGACACCGCATGCGCGAACACCTACGCATCAGCGGTCTGTCCGAATCGGTCGTGGACGATGCCGTACTGATCCTTTCCGAACTGCTCAGCAACGCCTGCCGACACGGCCGGCCCCTGGGCGCGCGGGAGATCGGCGACGGGGAGATACGCGCCGCGTGGCGCGTCGACAAGGCGGGCCGGCTGACGGTCGAGGTCACGGACGGCGGCGGTCCCACCCGCCCGGTTCCGTCCACCCCCTCGGTCACCGCCCGGGGCGGCCGCGGGCTCAACATCATCAACGCGCTGGCCCAGGACTGGGGCGTCCGCGACGGGGCGGCGGGTGAGGTCACCGTGTGGGTGATCGTCGCCCGAGGGGCGCGGCACGAGGATTTCGCTACGCGCGTCACAGCCCCGGCGATCGGCTACGCATCGGCCTTCGACGACCTGGATCCGTGAGCGGTCCGCACATCCGGGCGTCCGCGCATACGCGCATGCGTGTCACCGGCGGCGTCCGCATCCATATCCGCATCCGTATCCGCATCCGTCCGCGGGCACCAGCCCGTTTCACCCGCACCACCCGCATCGATCCCCGCAGTACCGGTCATCCGCGCAGGCGGCCGTCCGGGAGCGCACGCCGACCGTGCTCCCGGCCGTACCCCACCGGTTCCGGCGGTACGAACGGCTAGGCTCGCGACCAGAGAGACCGCCGTACCGCCGCAACCGGGAGACACCCACGATGGCCAAGAAGCGCCCCGCCGCGAAGACCGCGAAGCCGCAGCTCAACAACGGGGAGATCCCCGTGGTGGGCGCGCGCGAGCCCTGTCCCTGCGGATCCGGTCGCCGCTACAAGGCCTGCCACGGCGCGGCCGCCGCGCACGCCGTCACCGAGCACGTGCGGCGCCCCTTCGAGGGGCTGCCGGGCGAGTGCGACTGGGTGGCGCTGCGCGAGCTCGTGCCCGCGGCCACCATCCCGCTGACCCTCAAGGCCGGACTGCCCGAGGGCGTCCCGTCCGTCACGCTGGTGACCGTACTGCCCATGGCGTGGCCGGCCCTGCGCCGCGAGGACGGCTCCGTCCTGCTCGGCCTGCAGAACGACTCGACCACCGGTGACCTGGCCCGCGACATGGCCGACACCCTGGAGCGCGCGCTCGTGGCCGAGCCCGGAACGCCGGTCGCGGCACGTCGAGTTCCGGCCGAGGGCACCCGTCTTCAGGATCTGCTCGACCTCGACGGCGTTTTCGAGCCGGTTGTGCACAGCGGCTTCGAATTCTGGATTCCGGAGTCGGAGAGCGCCCAGACCTCCGCCCCGGAGATCGCCGCCTCGCTGGAACGCGCCAACGCAGCCGCCATCCCGACGGTCAAGCTGGAGGGCGTCGACGCGGCCTACTGGTGCGAGACGCCGGACAAGAACCATCTGCGGTGGGTCATGCCGCACGCCGAGGAGAAGCTCCTCGACGCCTTGGCGCGGCTGCACGCCGCGGGCACCTCCTCGCTCGGCGAGGGCACCAAACTCGTGGGCTCCTTCCGGGCGCACGGCCTCGTCGTTCCCGTCTGGGACCTGCCCACCGGAGTCTCCGCCGACGACGTGGAGAAGCCGGCCGCCGAGTTCGCGGAGCGGCTCGCCGCGGCCCTGGCCACGGACACCCCGCTCACCGCCGAGGAGCGCCGCGCGCGCGGTGGCCTCACCAACCGCCAGGTGACGCTCAGCTGACGCCCGCGCGCCCGCGGGAGCGGTGACGGCGACCGCAACTCCCCCTAATCGCCTGCAAATCCGTGTCCGAATATCAGAGATCGAATTTGCGAACAGGCGATCTCTTGTTACCGTTCTTGTAGCCCGGTCGCTGGTGCATCCCCCGTCGCCAGCGACCGGGCCCTTCCATTTCAGGCTGCGGTCAACCGTCTGCCGGGTCCGGTGAGTTGCTCCCGGACCGCAGGAGCAGCTGCCCTTCATCATCCGGAACTGCAAATTCCGCTACCGCCGAGTAGTCGGCCGTCCTTCCGGCCGAGTCCTCCTGGGGCGTCTCGCACAATCCCGGTTCGTCCCCCGCTCCCACGACGCAGCGGATCCGCACCGTGCGCCCCTCGGGTCCCATGACGGTGAGCACCGCGTCCAGGATCCGTCCGCTGGTGTTGCGGTAGTAGGTCCGCCCCCAGGTCCGGCCCCCGCTCTCCAGGACACAGGTCTGCGCCTCCACCCCGTGCGGGGAGGAGAGTTCGGGACCGCACCGGGTGTCCGTACGCGTCCGCACGTCCGGCCCGGGCTCCGACGGGAGCACCTCGCGCGCGACGGACCGCGTCGCATCCGGGTTCCGGGCCGCGACCGGCGTACGGGAAGGGCCGGAAAGGCCGAGCGAGGAGAGCAACCCCCCGCCTTTTCCGTCATCCTGACCGGCGAGATCCGGCCCGGCGATCGCCCCGGCGAGGGGGAGCGACAAGATGACGAGCACACCGGCGCCGATACCGATCAGGCGGAGATTCATTCGCCGAAGATAGCGACGCCGGAAAGGGCCCCGGAGATCCCCGCGCCCAATTCCCTTGTAATCCGGCCCTGCTGGCACCCGTACGAGTGATGCGGCCGCCGCCGGGATCTTCCCGCGCCTGGCCGTATGTTCCCTCCCCGAGGCCGCCGTGGTCACCCGGGGACGTCGTGCTCAGTAGGCGAGCCGGCTGCCGCCGCCCGGGGCGCCGCTGCTGGCCTCGACGAGCGCGTCCACGACCGCTTCGACGTCCGGCAGCCACAGGCCGTCGGGGCCCGTCGCGGGTTCGCGTTCCCAGTGGACCTGCCCGCCACCGGAAGCGGTGGAGGGCGGCAGCAACAGGTAGCCGCCCTCACCGTGGAACCGCAGCGAGGCGGGCACGTGGTCCTTGGCGTAGAGGAGTTCACCGAGGCGCTCCAGCGAGTACGGCGCCACCAGCAGCGCCCACCGGGTCGGCGTGGCGACGATCGGCCCGAGCCGCATGCCCTGCGCGTCCAGTCGTACGACGGCACGCGCGGCGGCGGCGGCCGGCAGGCTCACCGCGCAGGGCGCGGCGCCACCGGTGGCCAGGAGCAGCGGGGCACTGGGCCGCCTGGCCCACCACCAGGCCACCATCCGGGGGTCGGTGGTGGCGGCGAGCAGTCCGGGGTCGAAGGGATGCGCGCCGGGCACCGCGCAGTCGGGGTCCGGGCACGCGCAGCGCGCACCGTCCGCGCCGGCCCGGCCCACTCCGGGCAGCACGGGCCATTTCCGCAGGGTGGCGCAGGTGAGCGCCGCGTCGAGCAGGGACGGAACCGCCGCTGCCGAGGCCGCGCGGGACGCGGCGCGCGGGGACTTCCACCGGTCGCGGAGCCGCTGGAGACGCCTTCCGAGGATCTCGCGCATGAGCGCTCGTTCCTTTCCGTTGAACGCCAAGGGGCCACATCACACCATGTGAGCGGTGTTTCACCACACGTACAGGTTTCGCGGCACCGTTCGCCGGAAGCAGGTTCACACGCTTCGTGCAGTTTTCTTACGGGTCCATCAAACGTCCGGCGGGGGCGGAGAGCGACCCGCACCGGTGTCGAGACCGGCTCCGCCGCTAAGGACGGCGGCGCGTGCCGCGCGGTTCCCGGCGGTGCCGGAAGGCGTCAACTGGCCCTGGGCACTACCGATTACGTACCCGAGGCCACTGCGACGCCCGCTCAGTCGATCGCAAAAACCGTACGCTTCCAGCTTTTTCCGGCCAAGTTTTACCCCTGGCCGGACAGTGAGTTGTCGTCCCTCGGACACCGATATTCCCGCTGGTGCCATGCTGGACATCGCTCCTCGTGTGCGTGTAGATGTGGATCCATCGATGGCGGCGCAGCACGATCTGGGGGTTTGCGATGCTATATGGCGAATCGCACCAGGTGGAAAGGCGGACGCCATGAGCGCCCCGCATCTACCGAAAGTGGCTGGAATCGATCCAGCAGTTACAGCGTCAGCGCAGACTCCGGCGCCCACGCCCGCTTCCACGCCCGTACGCACCACCCCCGCGCAGGCCGCCCAGCCTGCCGCGAGCAGCGTCATCCAGGACCGGCTGGCGGGCATGGTCTCGGACCTCACCACGCTCCACGAACTCACCGAACGCCTCGCCCGGGCCCGTGACCTCGACTCCTCCCTCCAGGAGTTCCTGCGGGCCGGAGCCGCCCTCGTCGGCGCACGTCGCGGCCTGGTCGTCCTGGAGCCCTCCGACGGACTCGGCCCCACCACCACGATCGGCCTCGGTCTGGGGCGCGCGGACCTCGGTCACATCGAGACGGTGCCGCGCAGCGCCACCTCCTACGGCCGCATCCTCGACGGACTCCCCGACGCCCACGGCGGCTCCGAGGTGCTCCCCGAGCCGGGCAGCGCGCCGACGGCGCCCGGAGCCGGCGCCCACGAACCCCCCGTCGACCCCCGCCACCGCGAGGTCGCGGCCCGACTCGGCTACGCGGCCAGCTACGCGCTGCCGCTGACCGCCGACGCCACCGGCCGGCTCGGCGCGGCCGTCTGGCTCTACGACGAACAGGCCGAGCCGAGCGAGCGTCAGCGCGACCTCGCCGGGCTCTACGTGCGGCACGCCGCCGAGCACTTGGCGCGGATGGTCGAGGTGGACCGCTCGCGCACCCGGCTGGCCACCGTCGCCGAGGAGCTGCTGCCCAGCCGGCTCCCCCGGATCGCCGGGGTCCAGCTCGCCGCCCGGCACCACACCGGACCGCGCGGCGGCGGCGACTGGTACGACGCCCTCCCGTTGCCCGAGGGCGCCATGGGCCTGGCCGTCGGCTCCGTCACCGGTTCCGGGCCGAGCGCCGTCGCCGCGATGGGACGGCTGCGGGCATCGCTGCGCGCGTACGCCGTCATGGAGGGCGAGGACCCCGTCGCCGTCCTGTCCGACCTCGAACTGCTGCTGCGCCTGACCGAGCCGGCCCGCTCGGCGACCGCGCTCTTCGCGTACTGCGAGCCCGCCGCGCGAAAGATCATCCTCGCCGGGGCCGGGCACGCCCCGCCCCTGCTGATCGGCGAGCGGCGTACCGAGTACGTGGAGACCTCGCTCTCCGCGCCGCTCGGGATGCTGGCCTGCTGGGAGGCGCCCAGCGTGGAGATCGAGCCCGCGTCGGGAGAAACGGTGCTGCTCTACACGGACGGGCTGTTGCGGCGGACCGGTGACGCCATGGACCGGGCGTACGCCCGGCTGCACGCGGCGGCGGCGGGGGTTCCCCGTACGGCCCGGGACGACCCGGGGGCGATCTGCGACCACATCCTGCGGACCGTGCTGCCCGGCGAGGACCCGGCCGCGCCCCGTGCGGATCCGCACGAGGACGTGGTGCTGCTCGCCGTCCGGTTCGACTGAGATCCGGTGCGGTGGGGGCGGGGGAACGTGCCGCCACGGAAGACGATCGTCCGGTTTGACTGATATGTCACAAGTCACGCCGGGCGGCTTCTCCTCGCACATACGATGGATGAGGTCCGTACCCGGTACCCGCATGTCGTAGCAGCTGAGGAGAAGACGTGGCTGACGAGCTCACCCCGGAGACCCCGGAAGAAGAGCAGCCCCAGAAGAAGCACAAGCAGCGCAAGAACGGGCTGTACCCGGGCGTCAGCGAAGAACTCGCGGAGAGCATGCGCGGTGGTTGGGCCGACACCGAGCTGCGCGGCCTGGAGCCCATCGCCCAGGCGTCGCACACGGCCGCGCGTCGCGCCGCGCTGTCCGCGCGCTTCCCCGGCGACCGCCTCGTCATCGCGGCCGGCCGGCTGAAGACCCGCTCGAACGACACCGAGTACCCCTTCCGCGCCTCGACCGAGTACGCCTACCTCACCGGCGACCAGACCGAGAACGGCGTCCTGGTCCTGGAGCCCACGGGCGGGACCGGGCACACCGCCACGATCTACCTGCTGCCCCGCTCCAACCGCGAGAACGGCGAGTTCTGGCTCTCCGGGCAGGGCGAACTGTGGGTCGGCCGCCGCCATTCCCTGGCCGAGGCCGAGCAGCTGCTGGGCATCCCGGCCAAGGACGTCCGCGAACTCGCCGAGGCCCTCGCCGAGGCGGAGGGCCCGGTCCGCAACGTCCGCGGTCACGACTCCGTCATCGAGACCGCCCTCACCGACAAGGTGACCAAGGAGCTCGACGAGGAGCTGCGCGTCTACCTCTCCGAGGCCCGCGCGGTGAAGGACGACTTCGAGATCGGCGAGCTCCAGAAGGCCGTCGACTCCACCGTCCGCGGCTTCGAGGACGTCGTAAGGGTCCTCGACAAGGCCGAGGCCACGTCCGAGCGCTACATCGAGGGCACCTTCTTCCTGCGCGCCCGCGTCGAGGGCAACGACGTCGGCTACGGCTCCATCTGCGCCGCCGGCCCGCACGCGTGCACCCTGCACTGGGTCCGCAACGACGGCGACGTCCGCTCCGGCGACCTGCTGCTGCTCGACGCCGGCGTGGAAACCCACTCCCTCTACACCGCCGACGTCACGCGCACCCTGCCCATCAGCGGCAGCTGGACCGACATCCAGCGCAAGATCTACGACGCGGTGTACGCCTCCCAGGAAGCCGGCATCGCCGCCGTCAAGCCGGGCGCCAAGTTCCGCGACTTCCACGACGCCTCCCAGCACGTGCTCGCCGAGAAGCTGGTCGAGTGGGGCCTGCTGGAGGGCCCGGTCGAGCGCGTCCTGGAGTTGGGCCTGCAGCGCCGCTGGACCCTGCACGGCACCGGCCACATGCTCGGCATGGACGTCCACGACTGCGCCGCCGCGCGCACCGAGGCGTACGTCGACGGCACGTTGGAGCCGGGCGTGTGCCTGACCGTCGAGCCGGGCCTGTACTTCCAGGCCGACGACCTGACCGTGCCCGAGGAGTACCGGGGCATCGGCGTCCGGATCGAGGACGACATCCTCGTGACCGAGGACGGCAACCGGAACCTGTCGGCCGCCCTGCCGCGCACGTCGGACGACGTCGAGGCGTGGATGGCCCGCCTCAAGGGCTGAGCCGAGCATTCGAAAGGTCGACGACCGGCGTCCGACGCCGGCCCGCGACACACGGTGGGCGGGACCTCCTGCGGGAGGTCCCGCCCACCGGCGCGTTGCGCGGCGGGCGGGGCTTGCGGAGGGAGCGGCTTCGGGGGGAGCTGTTACGAGACCTTCAGGAGCGCGTCGTCGCGCCACTTCAGCATCTTGTCGAAGCTCACCACGGCTCCCCGGCCGGGTCGGTTGCGGAAGCGGACGTGGTCGGCGAGTTCCTCGATCAGGTGCAGGCCCCGGCCGTTCTCGGCCAGGGAGGGTCTGCGACGGGCCACCGTCGCGGCCGGGAAACCCGGGCCGGAGTCGGACACTTCGATGCGGCAGCGGTCCCCGTCCAGATAGGCCGTGACGTGGTATGCCCCGGTCCCGTCCGGATCGTCGCGGCCCTCCCCGTCACCGTCGACGGAACCGTCCGGGGTGCCGACGCCGGACATGCCGCAGCGGGGGTCCGCCCCGCGGCCGCCGTGCTCCACCGCGTTCGCACACGCCTCGGTCAGTGCCACCGACAGGTCGAAGGAGATGTCCGGGTCCACCCCCGCGGTCTCCATCGTCCCCAACAGCAGTCGCCTGGCGAGCGGCACGCTCGCGGCTTCGCGCCTCAAGTGGAGAGACCACCAGATGCTCATACGGTTACCTATTGCCGCCCCGGGTGGGCCGTAAGCCCCCCACGGCCACCCGAGCCCTCTTTCGGCCGATGCGGTACTCCCGGGAATCCGTGGCGGCGGTGGCCGTCGGGTGACGCGCACGGCCCCCAGGCCGGTCCCTCCCCGACCCCTTCGCCGGCGCCGCCGCTGACCTCGGCCTGACCGGAGGCCGGAGCGCAGAGGTCCCTTGCGTACCTGCCGTATGCAGGACCTGAGCCCAGTGCGATGATGGCCCGGCCATGACTGCCCCCCACACGACGCGCACCGGAGCCGGCCTCCGGACGACCCGGGCCGCGGTGTTCGCCGCGGTCTGCGTCGTGCTGTCCGCGGTGGGTCACGTCGTGGCCTCCTGCGCGGCCGTGCCCTGGTGGGCGCTGGTCTCCGCCTTCGCCGCCGTGTTCGCGGTCGCGGCCCCGCTCTCCGGACGTCGGCGCTCGCCCGGCGGCATCGCCGCCGTGCTCGCCCTCGGACAGGTCGGGCTGCACACCCTCTTCGGCCTCGGCCAGCACGGCGAAGCCGCCGCTCGGGCGACGGCCGCGGACTCCGACACCTCCCTCGCGGCGCTGGCCGCCCGGCTGGTCTGCGGGGGCAACTCCGTACCGCTCAGCCCGGCCGACGCCCGGCGGATCCTGGAGACCGCCGGCCTCGACCCGGTCGCCCTGGCCGGACAGGCCGCCGTCGCACAGGGCCACGCGGCGCACGAGCACGTGGCGGAGGCCGCCGGGCACCAGGCGATCGGGCTGTTCAGCCCGGCCATGCTCGCCGGGCACCTGGTGGCCGCGCTGGCGGTCGGCTGGCTGCTGGGCCGGGGGGACGCCGCGCTGCTCCGGCTCCTCGAACTGTCCCGGCTCTCCACCGAAGCCGACCCCGTACGTCCGCTGCGCGCCGCGCTGGCCTTCGTACGCGCACTCGCCGCCGGGATCCCCGGCGCGCCCGTCCGTACCCGGCGCACCGGGCTCGGCGCCGCCGCACCCGCGGCGGGGACCGGGCGCGAGGCGCTCCAGCACACGGTGATCAGGCGCGGGCCCCCCGCGGCGCTCTCCCTCGCAGCCTGACGCGGCGCCCTCGCCCCGGAGCAACAGCCACGGGAGCACCGGTGCCGCGACCTCCGCGCGCGCCCGTGCGCGGAGCCCGTCACCCCTGCTTCCGTGGAGTGTTCCCGCATGAAGACCTCTCGCGTCTCCTTCGCCGCCGCCCTCGCCGCCGGCACCGTCCTCGTCCTGTCCGCCCCCGCCTTCGCGCACGTCGGCGTGCAGCCCGGCGAGGCCACCAAGGGCGGCTACGCGACCATCAACTTCAAGGTCCCCAACGAGCGCGACAACGCGTCGACCACGCAGTTGGAGGTCAGCTTCCCGATCGACCAGCCGCTCACGTCCGTCATGCCGCAGGACATCCCCGGCTGGACGGTGAGCGTCGAGAAGAGCAAGCTCGACAAGCCGCTCACCGTGCACGGCAAGCAGATCAACGAGGCCGTCACCAAGGTGACCTGGTCCGGCGGCAAGATCGAGCCCGGCAAGTTCCAGCAGTTCCCCGTCTCCGTCGGCAAGCTCCCGGAGAACGCCGACCAGATGGTCTTCAAGGCGATCCAGACGTACGACAACAACGAGGTCGTCCGCTGGATCGAGGAGGCCAAGGAAGGCGCCCCCGAGCCGCAGACCCCCGCGCCGGTCCTGAAGCTGACCGCCGCCAAGGGCGACGACCACCACGACGCCGGTGACAAGAAGGCCGAGGAGGCGAAGGCCTCCGGCAAGGACGACAAGGCGGCCGGCGACCACCACGACGAGGCCGCCAAGAGCTCCGACACGACCGCCCGGGTCCTCGGCGTCGCGGGCATCGTCATCGGCCTGGGCGGCGTCGCCTTCGGCATCGCCTCGCGTCGGCGCGCTTCCTGACCCGTCGCGCACGCAGGCCGTTTCGTTCCGAGAACATCCGTACCATCCCCGATCACAGGGACATTCCTCCATGCGCACCACACGTGTGACGGTCGCCGCCCTCGCGGTGGCGACCGCCCTCGCACTCACCGCCTGCGGCGGTGGGAAGACCGAGAACACCGGCTCGGTCACCCAGATCACCGGTGAGAAGAAGGCCGGGGCCGCCACGGTCCTCGACCGGCCCTTCGACAAGCCCGAACTCGTCCTCACGGACACCACCGGCAAGCCGTGGAACCTGCGCGAGCAGACCAAGGGCAAGCCGACGCTCATCTACTTCGGCTACACCAACTGCCCGGACGTCTGCCCCCTGACGATGAGCAACATCGCCGTCGCCAAGAAGGCGCTGCCCAAGGCGGACCAGGACAACCTCCGGGTCGTGTTCGTCACCACGGACCCCGAACGGGACACTCCCGAATCCCTCGGCGCGTGGCTCAAGGCCCAGGACCCGTCCTTCGTCGGACTCAGCGGGGACTTCGCGACCATCCAGGCCGCCGCCCGCTCGCTCGGCATCGGCATCGAGGCCGCCACGAAGGACGCCAACGGCAACGTCGTCTCCATGCACGGTGCCCAGGTCATCGCGTTCTCGCCCAAGACCGACGAGGGCTACGCCCTCTACGGCGAGGGCACCACCGTCGATGACTACACCAAGGACCTGCCGAAGCTCGTCAAGGGAGAGAACCCGTGAACCGCCGCACCACCCGCACCCTCGCCGCCGCCCTCTCCCTGACGGCCGCGCTCGCCATATCCGGCTGCTCGTCCGACTCCGCGGATTCCTCGGGTGCCGACGGCGGGAAGCCCGAGCTGACGGTCAGCGGCGCCTTCATGCCGGAACCGGTCAACGACAAGATGGCCGGCGCCTTCATGGTCATCAAGAACGGATCGAAGACCGCCGACAAGCTGACCGGCGTCACCAGTCCCCTCTCGGACGATCTCCAGATCCACGAGACCAAGGACCAGAAGATGCAGCAGGTCCAGTCGCTGGACGTGCCCGCCAACGGTGAGCTGAAGCTGGCGCGGGGCGGCGACCACGTCATGTTCATGGGTCTGAAGAACAAGCCGGCCGTCGGGGACAAGGTCACCGTCGAGCTCCGGTTCGAGAAGGCCGGCCCGGTCAAGGTCGAGGTCGACGTGAAAGAGCGGACGTACAACGCAGAGAACTCCAACGCCCACTGACGGACCGAGGAACTGACACGCCATGACGGCCACCGCCCCCGCCCCTTCCCCCGCCCGGGTCCGCATCACGGCACTCCTGCCGCGGCTCGCGCTGGTTCTCGCAGCCCTGCTGGCAACCCTGTTCACCGCGGCCGCGCCGGCCACGGCACACGCCGCACTCACCGCGAGCGACCCGCAGGACGGGGCGGTGGTCGCCACGGCACCCGCCCAGGTCACCCTCTCCTTCTCGGAGCAGGTCGCCATGGGCGACGACTCCATCCGCGTCATGGACCCGCAGGGCCGACGCGTGGACACCGGCGAGCTCCGCGACATGTGCAGCGGCTCGATCATCCGGTACGGCACCGCCCTGCACACCGGCCTGCCCAACGGCACGTACACCGTCGCCTGGCAGGCCGTCTCCGCCGACAGTCACCCCATCTCCGGCGCCTTCACCTTCTCCATCGGCGCCCCCTCGGCCACCAACGTCGCCCTGCCCACGCAGCAGGCGGGCGGCGGGCCCGTCGGCGTCGTCTACGGGATCGCCCGTTACGCCGCCTACGCCGGATTCACCGTTCTCGTCGGCGGGGCCGCCTTCATCCTGCTCTGCTGGCGCCGCGGGTCCGCGCAACGGTCGCTGCAGAATCTCGTGGTGCGCGGCTGGGTCACCCTCACCGCGGCCACCCTGGTGATGCTGGCGCTCCGCAACCCGTACACCGGCTCGGGCAAGTTCGCCGACGTCTTCGACCTCGCCGGGCTGCAAGCCGTACTGGAGACCAAGACGGGCGCCTCGTTCGTCTCCCGGCTCCTCCTCCTCGGAGCCGCCGCGCTGTTCGTCGCCGTACTGTTCGGGGCGTACGCGCGCCACCAACAGGCGTCGGGTTCCGGGGAAGCCGGTCCGGCCGGTCCGGATGGTCCGGATGGTCCGGCCGGCGAGGGCAAGAAGCAGCCGAACGACCTGGCCTTCGGCCTCGGGATCGGCGGAGCCGTCGTGGCCGCCGGCATCGCCGCCACCTGGGCCCTGTCCGAACACGCCTCCACGGGCATCCAGACCGGCATCGCGATGCCGGCCGACGTCCTCCACCTGCTGGCCGTCGCCACTTGGCTCGGCGGTCTCACCGCGCTGTTGGTCGCCCTGTACAAGGTGCCGGACATCGAGCGGGACGCCGTACGACGCTTCTCCAAGGTCGCCTTCGTCAGCGTCGTGGTCATCGTCGTCACCGGCGTCTACCAGTCCTGGCGTCAGCTCGGCAGCTGGTCGGCCCTCACCGACACCAGCTACGGCCGACTCCTGATGATCAAGGTGGGGCTGGTCCTCGTCCTCCTCGGCATCGCCTGGCTCTCGCGGAAGTGGACCGCGCGACTGGCGGACGCTCCGACGGAGGCCGCCGCCGACGAGCCGGCCGCCGTGCTCTCCGGGACGGGCGTTTCACGTGAAACGGCGAGCGATGTTTCACGTGAAACGGGCTCTGGGGTTTCACGAGGAACGGGCAGCGATGTTTCACGTGAAACGGGCGCCGCCGACGACGTTCCCGCCACCGGTGCCACCAGCGCTGCCGACGCCGACCCCGCCGACCCGCGGCGCGCCGCCCAGCTCGCCCGTCAGCACGCCGCCCGCGAGAAGGCGCGCAAGCACCAGGTGCGCGACGCCGATCCCGGCCGGGCGGGTCTGCGTCGGTCCGTGCTCGCCGAGGCGGCCGTGGCCGTGGCCCTGCTCGCCGTCACCACCGTCCTGACCAGCACGGAGCCGGGGCGGGCCATGGAGCAGGAGACCGGTAGGGGTTCGGCCTCCACCGCCGTGCCCAACCGGGCCGTCAAAATCACCCTGCCGTTCGAGACCGGCGGCCAGAACGGCAAGGGCACCGTACGACTGGAGCTCGACCCGGGCCGGGTCGGTGCCAACACCCTCCACCTGTGGGCGGAGGACCCGGACGGCAAGCCCCTCGACCTGCCCGAGATCAAGGTCGCCCTCACCCTCCCGGCCAAGGAGATCGGCCCGCTGCCGGTCGCCCCGGACCGTGCCGGTCCCGGACACTGGACCGCGTCCGGGGTGCAGCTGCCGCTCACGGGTGAATGGCGCATCGACGTGACCGTCCGCACCTCCGACATCGACCAGACGACCGTCCAGAAGAACGTGAAGATCGGCTGAGCAGCGTGACCGACAGCACCGGGAGCAACCCGGACATCGAGATCTCCCGGCGCAGGCTGCTGGGCACCGTGGGCGCCGCCGGCGCCGCCGGACTCGCCCTCGGCGGGGCCGGCGGGGCCCTCGTCCATGCCGCCGTCGCCGACTCCGCGGGCGGTGCCCCCGGCGCGGCCGGGGCGCCCGGCTCCCTGGGCGCCACCGAAGTCGCCTTCCACGGGGACCACCAGGCCGGGATCACCACTCCGCTCCAGGCCAAGGGCCACGTGCTCGCCTTCGACCTGGCGCCCGGCGCCGGCCGCACCGAGGCCGCCGCGCTGTTGCGCCGCTGGTCGGACACCGCCCGGCGGTTGATGGCGGGCGGGACCGCGCCGACCGCCGACACCGGCATCGCCCTCGACGCGGGGCCGTCCTCCCTCACCGTCACCTTCGGGTTCGGGCACTCCTTCTTCGAGCGCACCGGCCTGACGGCCCGACGCCCCGTGGCGCTCGATCCGTTGCCGGACTTCTCCTCGGACCGGCTCGACGCCCAGCGCAGCAACGGTGACCTGTGGGTCCAGATCGGCGCGGACGACGGCCTCGTCGCGTTCCACGCCCTGCGCGCCCTGCAGAAGGACGCCGGGGACGCGGCGCGCGTGCGCTGGCAGATGAACGGCTTCAACCGGTCCCCGGGCGCCACCGCGAAGCCGATGACCGCGCGGAACCTGATGGGCCAGGTCGACGGCACCGGGAACCCCAAGCCCGCCGAACCCGATTTCGACAAGCGCATCTTCGTTCCGGGCGCCGGGCCGGGACCGGCCGAGCACGCCTGGATGGCCGGGGGCTCGTACGCCGTCGTGCGCCGGATCCGAATGCTGCTCGACGACTGGGAGAAGCAGTCCCAGGCCGCTCAGGAGCAGGTCATCGGCCGCACCAAGGCGACCGGGGCCCCGCTGACCGGTGGTGGCGAGACCACGGAGATGGCCCTGGACAAGCTCGGCGCCGACGGCAAGCCCGTCATCGCCTCCAACGCCCACGCCCGGATCTCGGCTCCCGAGCAGAACGGCGGGGCCGCCATGCTGCGCCGGCCGTTCTCCTTCCACGACGGGATCGCCCCCGACGGCACTCCGGATGCCGGGCTGCTCTTCATCTGCTGGCAGGCCGATCCGCTGCGCGGCTTCGTCCCCGTGCAGCGCAAGCTCGACCGGGGGGACGCCCTGTCCGCGTTCATCCGGCACGAGTCCAGTGGGCTGTACGCCGTTCCGCCCGGCCCGCGGGCCGGGGAGTACGTCGGACAGCGGTTGCTCGAAGGGTGAACGGCCCGGCGGAGGCGGCCTGCCCGGCATTAGGCTGACCGCATGTCGGCCACCCGCTTCACCTATCTCGGTCCCGAGGGCACGTTCACCGAAGCCGCCCTCCGTACGCTGCCGGAAGCCGCCACCCGGGAGCTCGTCCCGATGGTGTCGGTCCCTGCGGCGCTGGACGCAGTGCGCAACGGCGAGGCGGCGGCGGCTCTGGTGCCGATCGAGAACTCGGTGGAGGGCGGGGTCACCGCCACCCTCGACGAGCTGTCCTCCGGCGAGCCCCTGATGATCTACCGCGAGGTGCTGCTGCCGATCGCGTTCGCGCTGCTCGTGCGGCCGGGGACCAAGCTGTCGGACGTCAAGACCGTCACCGGGCACCCCGTCGCGCAGCCGCAGGTGCGCAACTGGCTGCGCAGGCACCTGCCCGACGCGGTGTGGGAGTCGGCCGCGTCCAACGCCGACGGCGCCCGGCTGGTGCAGGAGGGGCGCTTCGACGCGGCCTTCGCGGGTGAGTTCGCCGCCGTGACGTACGGACTGGAAGCGCTGGTCAAGGAGATCCACGACGCGGAGAACGCCGAGACCCGGTTCGTACTCGTCGGGCGTCCCGCCCGGCCGGCGGCGCCGACCGGCGCCGACAAGACGTCCGTGGTGCTGTGGCTCGGCGACGACCACCCAGGTGCGCTGCTGGAACTCCTCCAGGAGTTCGCGGTGCGGGGTGTGAACCTAATGCTGATCCAGTCCCGGCCGACCGGCCAGGGCATCGGCAACTACTGCTTCGCCGTGGACGCCGAGGGTCACATCTCCGACCGCCGGGTGAGCGAGGCCCTGATGGGTCTGAAGCGAACCTGCCCCCAGGTCCGCTTCCTCGGCTCCTACCCGAGGGCCGGTGTCGCTCTGAGTGAGGTGCGGGCGGCGCGGCCGGGAACCTCCGACGGCGACTTCACGGAGGCGTCGGACTGGCTGACGCGCTGCCTCGACGGTCGCGCGTAGGGCGTTGTCCACTGTCCACAGAGTTATCCACAGGGCGGGGTGGAGACCTGGGGACAAGTCGACACGGTGATGCGACAAGGTCGACAAATCACTCGGGGGCTCAGGTTTCGCGCTGGGGAGCGACAGGTGAACGCTGTCACCCCTGTATCAGCAATCAACTCTTTGGAGCGAGCCATTCCCACCCGAATGAGCGTGTGAGGGCGGTTTGAACCCTGATCGGCCCCGGCTGGGCGCCGATCCCCATGGAGCTAATTCCGTGTCCACAGATCTAGCGCACAGCCTGTGGATAAGACGCTCACAGAGCGAATTCCTGTGGACAAAGAAGCCTCCACAGGGCTGATCAGGACCCGCCCGCCCGACCGGCCCGCTGCCCCATTTCGGCGAATGGGGCCGCTTTTATCTGCTCCCCGCCGCAGCCCACTTCCGGTCGCCGGACAAGAGATTTCCATTCGTACCAATTGGGACATAGTGACACGCAGCGTGATATCGGTGTGATCCCAGGAAGGCCGGCCCGGTAGCCTGGAGGGGTGATTGACCTTCGGCTGCTCCGTGATGACCCTGACCGTGTCCGCGCCTCGCAGCGCGCCCGTGGAGAGGACGTCGGCCTTGTCGACGCACTGCTCTCCGCCGACGAGCGCCGCAGGTCCTCCGGCACGCGCTTCGACGAACTGCGCAACGAGCAGAGGTCGCTCGGCAAGCTCATCCCCAAGGCCTCCCCGGAGGAGCGGGCCGAGCTGCTGACCAAGGCCGAACGGCTCAAGCAGGACGTGAAGGCCGCCGAGGCCGAACAGAACGAGGCCGACGAAGCGGCCAAGCAGCTCCTCCTCCGGCTGGGCAACATCGTCCACAGCGACGTCCCGGTCGGCGGCGAGGAGGACTTCACCGTCCTGGAGACGCACGGCACGATCCGCGACTTCGGCGCCGAGGGCTTCGAGCCGAAGGACCACCTGGAACTGGGCGAATCGCTCGGCGCCATCGACGTCGAGCGCGGCGCCAAGGTGTCGGGTTCGCGCTTCTACTACCTCACCGGCGTCGGCGCGCTGCTGGAACTCGCCCTGGTCAATGCCGCGATCGCGCAGGCCACCGAGGCCGGCTTCATCCCGATGCTGACGCCGGCGCTGGTCCGCCCGCGCGCCATGGAGGGCACCGGCTTCCTCGGCCAGGCCGCGGAGAACGTGTACCACCTGGAGAAGGACGACTACTACCTGGTCGGCACCTCCGAGGTGCCGCTCGCCGCGTACCACATGGACGAGATCATCGACGCGGACAAGCTGCCGCTGCGGTACGCCGGTTTCTCGCCCTGCTTCCGCCGCGAGGCCGGTACGTACGGCAAGGACACCCGGGGCATTTTCCGCGTGCACCAGTTCGACAAGGTCGAGATGTTCTCGTACGTCGCGCCGGAGGAGGCCGAGGCCGAGCACAAGCGCCTCCTCGACTGGGAGAAGCAGTGGCTGACCAGCCTGGAGCTGCCGTTCCAGGTCATCGACGTAGCCACCGGCGACCTGGGCTCGTCCGCCTCCCGCAAGTTCGACTGCGAGGCGTGGATCCCCACCCAGGGCAAGTACCGCGAGCTGACCTCCGCCTCGAACTGTGACGGCTTCCAGGCCCGCCGCCTGTCGATCCGCTACCGCGAGGGCAAGAAGACCGCGCCGCTGTCGACGCTCAACGGCACGCTGTGCGCCGTTCCGCGCACCATCGTCGCGATCCTTGAGAACCACCAGCAGGCCGACGGGACGGTACGGGTGCCCGCGGTGCTCCGTCCGTACCTGGGCGGTCGCGAGTTCCTGGAGCCGATCGCCAAGTGAGTCCGGCCCCGTTCCCGTACAAGCTCGTCGCGACGGACCTCGACGGCACGCTGCTGCGTGACGACGACACCGTCTCGGAGCGCACCCGTGAGGCGCTCGCCGCTGCCACCGCGGCGGGCGCGGCTCACATCATCGTCACCGGCAGGGCCGTGCCGTGGACCCGGCACGTGCTCGACGACCTCGGCTACCAGGGGATCGCCGTCTGCGGGCAGGGCGCGCAGGTCTACGACGCGGGGGCGCACCGGCTGCTGACCTCGGTGACGTTGGACCGGCAGCTGGCCGGCTTGGCGCTGTCGAAGATAGAGGCCGAGGTGGGTCCGCTGGCCCTGGCGGCCAGTCGGGACGGGGTGGACGGCGAAGTGCTGTTCGGTCCCGGGTACCAGGTGCAGGATGGGCTGCCGGCGCTCTACCTGGAGGACACGGCGGCGGTCTGGACCGCCCCGCTGAACAAGCTCTACATCCAGCACCCGGGGATGGGTGAGGACGAACTCGTCAGGGTGGCCCGGGAGACCGTCGGCAACCTCGTGGACATCGTGATGGCCGGTCCCGGCATCGTGGAGATCCTGCCGCTCGGTCTGAGCAAGGCGACCGGCCTGTCGCTGGCGGCGCGGCGGCTGGGTGTGAAGGCGGCGGAGACGATCGCCTTCGGCGACATGCCCAACGACATCCCGATGTTCGGATGGTCGGCTCACGGCGTGGCCATGGCCAACGCCCACCAGGAACTCAAGGCGGTGGCCGACGAGGTGACGACCTCCAACCAGGAGGATGGCATCGCGGTGGTCCTGGAACGCCTGTTGGGCGCCGCATAGCCGCACCGAGCGTTCGAGAGGTCCGGAGCAGCCCGCGCCGCAAGGCGCGCTCGAAGCGGCTGCTCCGGACCTTTTGTTGCTCCCCGCACCACTCACTGTGCCCCGGGGGAAGGGTGCGTACCAGCGATTTTCCCCGCGCCGAGGGTGGGTGCGGCGAGGCGGTGAGTCGAGGGAGGACGACGGAGTCACGGCGTGTTTCACGTGAAACAGGGGTCATGTTCCGCGTGAGGCGACGGTCGTGTGTCGCGTGGAACGGGGGTCATGTTTCACGTGAAACGGGGTGTCGGGTGAGCGGCCACGCGAGCAGGCCGACGGCGAGCGAGATCGCGTGGCCGAGGTCGGTGAAATTGGCGTCGCTGAGGAGCGGGATGCCGAAGAAGGCGACCGCGCCCGCCAGGTAGAACCATCTCCAAGGGTGGGGCAGCCGGTAGGTCAGCACACCGACGGAGGCCGCCAGGCCGTAGCTGACGCCGATGTCGACGACGTGGGTCATGCTGTGCGGCGCGCGGTGGTCCTCGATGGCCATCAGGAGGACCTGCTGGCTGATCAGGGTCGCCGTGATGTGGGCGGTCGCGACGATCAGGAGCCAGCGCAGGGTGCCGAGCCAGCGCTCGACGGGGGCGTGGAAGCACTCGAAGAGCAGGGCGTAGAGGGCGAGCGAGGCCGGGTTCTCGATCCAGAACGCGCTGCTGATCAGTGCGCGGATGGGGTGCTGGACCAGTTCGTGGATGTTGCTGCTGTTCCGGTGGAGCAGCACGTGCTCGACCCGGTCCGGGGCGATCACGACGATGAGGCTGGTGATGGCGATGATCAGCAGCCAGATGTGCGTCCCGGGCGAGGACCGTATCCAGGACCGCACGGGTCTGGACGGTTCCGCCTCGGTGTGCTCGATCATGCCCCGATGATCCTGCGCGAAGCTGTGCCCCGCCCGGCCGGTGGGCCGCGCGGGGCACGGGGTGAACGGCCAGTGGCGGCGGGCCTACTCCTCGCCGGCCAGGGTCAGGCGGCGCAGCTTCTGGCCCGCGTAGGCGGTGGCGCCGATGGTGACCACGAGGAGCAGGATCACGGCGGTGGGCAGGCCCACACTGGCGTCCACGTACCCCGGGCCGGCGACCTTCTCGGCCAGGGACAGGGACCACTGCTGGACGCTCAGGGTCTTGGCTCCGGAGACGAGGCTGCCGAAGAGGGACTCCCAGATCAGGGCGTAGACGAGGCCGAAGACGACCGCGTGCCGGCTGACGGTGCCCAGCAGCAGGAACAGCGCGCTGTAGGCGATCGAGGCGACGAGCGCGGCGACCATGTAGGCGACCGCGATCTGCTGGCCGTTGCCGTTGAGGATGAAGCCGGCGATCAGGGTGGGGATCGCGGAGAAGGCCATCGTGACGGCGATCGCGACGATCAGCTTGGTCAGGATGATCGTGGGCCGCTTCACCGGCTTGGACAGCAGGTAGACGATCGAGCCGTCGTCGATCTCGGGGCCGATGGCTCCGGTGCCGGCGATGACGCCGATCAGCGGGACCATCGTCGCCAGGGCGAAACCACCGAGGAGGTCGGCGGCGACCTTGTCGTCCACCCCGGTGAAGGCGCGGACGGCGATGGAGATGACGATCAGCAGGGCGGGCAGCGCGAAGAGGATCAGCGCGCGGCGGCGGCCGAGCAGGGCCCGGTAGGTGAGCCGGGCGACGGTGGGGTTGTACATGCCAGCTCCTTCAGGCCGTGACGAGGTAGGAGAAGACCGACTCGAGGGACTCGTCGGAGGGCGAGACCGTGAGCAGCCGGATGCCGTGCGCCCGGGCGACCCGCGGCAGCAACTCGGTGAAGCGCGCGAAGTCGACGGCCTGGATGCGCAGGGCGCCTTCCTTGAGGTCGACCTCGATGCCTGCCGTGGACGGGTCGGCGATCAGGGCCGCGGCCAGCACCCGGTCGTCGGAGGAGCGGACCAGGTAGCGGTGCGGGCGGTCCGTCATCAGGCGGCGGATCCGGCGGAAGTCGCCGGAGGCGGCGTGCCGCCCGGCCACGACGACCTCGATGTGCGAGGCGAGTTGCTCGACCTCCTCCAGGATGTGCGAGGAGAACAGCACGGTGCGGCCCTCGTCGCCCATCCGGCGCAGCAGGTCCATGAGCTGCATGCGCTGGCGCGGGTCCATGCCGTTGAACGGCTCGTCGAGGAGCAGCACGGACGGGTCGTGGACGAGCGCGGAAGCCATCTTCACGCGCTGGCGCATGCCCTTGGAGTACGTGGAGATCTTGCGGTCCTGGGCGTACTCCATCTCGACGGTGGCGAGCGCGCGCCGGGCGGCCTCGTCGTCGAGGCCGTGCAGTTCGGCGTTGGCCACCACGAACTCGCGGCCCGTGAGGAAGTCGTACATGGCCTCGCGTTCGGGCACGACGCCGATCTGCCGGTAGACCTGCTCGTTGCGCCAGATCGGCGCCCCGTCGAGGGTGACGGTGCCCGTGGAGGGCGCGAGGAAGCCGCCCATCATGTTGATGAGGGTGGACTTGCCGGCGCCGTTGGGGCCCAGCAGTCCGGTCACACCGGGGCCGATGCGCATGGTGACGTCGTTGACGGCGACGACGTTGCCGAACCAGCGGGAGGTGTGGTCGATGTCGATGACGGTCACAGCCCGGCCTTCCGGTAGCGGGCCATCAGGGCGGCGTAGGAGCCGGCGATGAGGCCGAGGACGACGAGCAGGTAGACGACGCCGACGGCCGCGGAGGGGCCCTCACCGCCGGGGAAGGCGGAGGTGGCGTCGAGGAACGCGGTCTGCACGCCGTCGATCAGGGTGATCGGGGAGAACAGGCCCATCCACTCGATGGCACCGGTGTTCCCGGTCGAGTAGGCCACGGCCTGGATGGTGGATACGGCGCCGTAGGGGATGAGCAGCAGGCCGATCACGGCGGCGACGCCGAATCCGCGGCGCGGGGTGAGCGCGGCCATGACGAGGCCGAGGCCCGCGAAGAGCAGCGACAGCAGCAGTACCGACACCAGTCCCTGCCCGAATCCCTTGGTCTGGTCACCGAAGTCGAACTTCGCCAGCAGCGAGCCGATCCACATGATCAGCAGCGGGGTGGCGGTGAGGATGAAGAGGGCCGAGGCCATGGCCGCGTACTTGGCCAGTACGTAGTCGACGCGCTCGATGGGTCGCGAGAAGTACAGCGGCACGGTCTTGAACCGCAGGTCCCGGGAGACCGACTGGGGTGCCTGCGACGCGAGGTAGAGGCCGATGATCACCTGGGTGGTCAGGGCGTACGTCGTGTACTTGATCGGCAGGTCGGTGGAGCCGGGGACGGCGATGGCCACCGCGACGATGATCAGCGCGGGTACGCACATCACCGCGAAGAGGATCATCGGCAGCACCTTGGACTTGGCGGACCGCCCGAGGCCGTACGCGCCCCGCAGGGACTGCGAGAAGAGCGACGTGCGGGCGTAGGCGCGGCCGAGGCGGGGGCCGTCGTAGGACCGGTAGCCGATGTTGTGGATCTGGGTCGAGGTGTCAGGCGCCATCGGAACCGGCTCCCTTCTGCTGGACGTTGTGGACGGGAGGCGCGGCTTGCGGGCCGACCGGCTGGGGCTGCTGGACCTGCTGGACCTGCTGGGCCTGCTGGGCCTGCTGGTCGCTGTCGCGGAAGACCTCCGCGATGTGGTGGCGGCGCTGCTCCATGCGGACCAGGCCGATGCCGAGGTCGGCGACGGTGTCGCGGACGGTGTCGTACGTCTCCTCGCCCGCGGCCTCCACCAGCAGGATGTGGCCCGCTCCGGGTAGCCCCTGCTCCTCGCCCGCGTGCAGGGTGAT
Source organism: Streptomyces sp. NPDC029836 (assembly GCF_055574495.1). Classification (NCBI taxonomy): domain Bacteria; kingdom Bacillati; phylum Actinomycetota; class Actinomycetes; order Kitasatosporales; family Streptomycetaceae; genus Streptomyces; species Streptomyces sp. NPDC029836. Next base: position 145,085 of record NZ_JBVHZI010000004.1, read on the forward strand.
GCCCGCGGCCACGAGGGCCTTGCGCAGGGCGGCGGTGCCGTCCGGGTGGGTGTCGGAGTCGGTGACCTCGACCGCGAGGGTCGTGGTGGTCTGCGTGAAGTCGCTGGTGGAGCTGGAGCGCAGCAGCTTGCCGCCGTCGACCACCACGACGTGGTCGCAGGTCCGCTCCAGCTCTCCGAGCAGGTGCGAGGTGACCAGCACCGAAATGCCGAAGTCGGTGTGGATGCGTCGGATCAGGCCGAGCATCTCGTCCCGACCGACCGGGTCGAGGCCGTTGGTCGGCTCGTCCAGGAGCACCAGTTGGGGGTCGTGGACGAGCGCCTGCGCCAGCTTGACGCGCTGCTTCATGCCGGTGGAGTAGCCGCCGATGGGGCGGTAGCGCTCCTCGTACAGCCCGACGTGGCGCAGGGTGTCGGCCGTCCGCTCGCGGGCGGCGGTCGGCGGGAGCCCGGACATGCGGGCCATGTGCACGACGAACTCGGTGGCCGAGACGTCGGGTGGCAGGCAGTCGTGTTCGGGCATGTAGCCGACGCGCTCACGGATGGCGCTGCCATGCGTGGCGACGTCGAGTCCGAGTACGGCGGCACGGCCCTCGGTGGCGGGGGACAGTCCGAGCAGGATCTTGATCAGCGTGGACTTGCCGGCTCCGTTGGCGCCCACGAGCCCGGTCACGCCGGGTCCGATGTCCAGGGAGAGCCGGTCGAGGGCGGTCACTCGGGGGTACCGCTTGCTCAGGCTTTCGGTCGCGATGACAGTCACGGCTTCGACGTTAGTGCCGATGTCGGCGCGGATCGTCAGACCTGGAGCGGGAACCCGTATCCGCCTTGAGGACTACGAGGGAGCACGAACCCTGACCCCAGGCTGACGCGAACCGGACAAGTTTGTCCACAGGTCCGTGCACGACCCTTGACGTGACCTCCGGTCATTGTCACATTCATCAGTGTCAAGTTACGGGCGCGTCGGCTATGAGGACGGACGGCTGGTATGGCTGGGGACAAGAAGCAACGCACCGCGCGGGCCGCCGGGCGGCTCTCCGCCGAGCTGCGCGGCTTCCAGGAGGTGCAGCGCCTCGCCTACGAGTGCGCCGAGGCGGTCGCGGCCCAGTTGCGGCCTGGTGTGACCGAGCGCGAGGCGGCGCGGATGCAGCGCGACTGGTTGCGCGAACGCGGCGTACGGGACTGGTTCCACCTGCCGTTCGCCTGGTTCGGGGACCGCACCGCCTTCGCCGGCTTCCGGATCCCCCTCCAGTTCTTCCCGACGAACCGGAAGTTGGAGCCGGGCATGCCGTTCATCCTGGACATGGCGCCGGTCCTGCGGGGCTACGCGGCCGATGTCGGCTACTCCGGCAGCCTCGGCCTCAACCCGGTACAGGACCGGCTGATGGCCGATCTGCGCCCGCACCGCGACCTGATCCTGGAGCAGGTGCGCGAGCGCCGCCCGCTGCGCGAGATCTACGAGAACGTCGAACGGCTGATGACGCGCCAGGGGTACGCCAACCGGCACCGGGCCTACCCGTTCGGGGTGATCGCGCACAAAATAGACAGGGTCCCGGAGCGGCGCTGGTCCCCTACGGCGTTCGGATTCGGCACGCAGTCCCTGAAGGGGCTGGCCTCCGACGTCCTGCACGGGCACCGGGACGGCTGGTCCCCGCTGTGGAGCCCCTACCGGTTCTCCGACCACGCGCCGCAACCCGGCTTGTGGGCCGTGGAACCGCACCTGGGCTTCCGCGGCACCGGCGCGAAGTTCGAGGAGATCCTGGTGGTCACCGACTCCCGGGACCCCGAGGAGAGCGCGTACTGGCTCGACGACGACCTGCCGCACGTGCGGCGCTGGGCTGAGGAGAAGGCGGGATGAGCGGGATGAGCGGTACGGCACTGTCGGGCGCGCGGGAACGCCGGATCAGCACGGGCGGCATCGAGCTGTGCGTCGTCGAACTCGGTGACGCGGACCGGCCGACGGTGGTCCTGGTACACGGCTACCCGGACAGCAAGGAGGTCTGGTCCGAGGTCGCCGAACGCCTGGCGACCCGCTTCCACGTGGTGCTGTACGACGTGCGCGGCCACGGGCGGTCGACGGCGCCGGTCCCGCTGCGCGGCGGTTTCACCCTGGAGAAACTGACCGACGACTTCCTGGCCGTGGCGGACGCGGTCAGCCCCGACCGGCCGGTGCACCTGGTCGGCCACGACTGGGGCTCCGTACAGGGCTGGGAGTTCGCCACGGTCGCCCGTACCGAGGGCCGGATCGCCTCCTTCACCTCCATGTCCGGCCCCTCGCTCGACCACTTCGGGCACTGGATCAAGAAGCGGGCCACGCGACCCACCCCGCGCCGTGCCGCCCAACTGCTGAACCAGGGCGCGAAGTCCTGGTACGTCTACCTGCTGCACACGCCCGTCCTGCCCGAGCTGCTCTGGCGCGGGCCGCTCGGCAAGCAATGGCCGAAGCTCCTCCAACGCGCGGAGAACATCCCCACCGGCACCTACCCGACGGACTCGCTGCCCTCCGACGCCGCGCACGGTGCCTGGCTGTACCGCGACAACGTCCGCGGTCGCATGCGCCGGCCCCGCACCGACGCCTACGCGCACGTACCGGTGCAGCTGATCACGCCGACCAAGGACGACTTCCTCTCCGAGCGGCTCTACGACGACCTGGAGCTGTGGGTTCCGGACCTGGTGCGGCGCACCCTGCCCGCGAAGCACTGGGTTCCGCGGACCCGGCCCGACCAGATCGCGGCGTGGGTCTCGGAGTTCGTGACCAGCCGGGAGGAGCCCGCGACGCGGGCGCCGGAACAGAAGGCTCCGGGCAGGTACGCGGACCGGTTCAGCGGTCAGCTGGTACTCGTCACCGGCGCGGCCAGCGGCATCGGACGCGCCACGGCCTTCGCGTTCGCCGAGGCCGGCGCCCGGGTGGTGGCCGTGGACCGGGACGGCGAGGGCGCGGCGCGCACCGCCGAGATGGCCCGGCTCGTCGGCGCCCCCGAGTCCTGGGGCGAATGCGTCGACGTGAGCGACGAGCAGGCGATGGAGAAGCTCGCCGCGAAGGTCGCCGCCGAGTACGGAATCGTGGACGTGTTGGTCAACAACGCGGGGATCGGGTTGTCGGGGCCCTTCCTGGAGACCACGGCCGAGGACTGGAAGAGGGTCCTCGACGTCAACCTGTGGGGTGTCATCCACGGCTGCCGGATCTTCGGGAAGCAGATGGCCGAGCGCGGCCAGGGCGGGCACATCGTCAACACCGCCTCCGCCGCAGCCTACCTGCCCTCGCGCACCCTGCCCGCGTACAGCACCTCCAAGGCTGCGGTCCTGATGCTCAGCGAGTGCCTGCGCGCCGAGCTGGCCTCACGGTCGATCGGGGTCTCCGCGATCTGCCCGGGCATCGTGAACACCAACATCACCGCCACCTCGCGGTTCGCCGGGGTGGACCCGACCGAGGAGAAGCGCCGCCAAGCCAGCTCATCGCGGCTGTACGGGCTGCGCAACTTCCCGCCGGAGAAGGTCGCCGACGCGATCCTGCTGGCCGTGGTGAAGAACCAGGCGGTCGTGCCCGTGACGCCCGAGTCCAAGGGCGCCCTGTGGATGTCCCGCTTCGCACCGCGCACCCTGCGGCGGATCGCGCGGCTGGAACCCCGGCTGTGAACGGGGCCGGTGGAGCCGACTCCGACGGCGTGGGCACGAGCGACGGGGCGGGCCCGCGGTGGCGTCGTTCGCCGTGCGTCCGCGCCCGCGCGGACGACAGGGGAGCGCGGCCGAGCCGGATACAGCTCGACACGGCCATGTCCCGCTCCTTGCCACGGTCGTACCATCCCTCGCAGGAGGGCTCGCTGCGCACGGCGGTCGAGTACCTGGCGGCGCCTCCTGCCGCCCGGACCGCGGCGGGCGCGGTCGGCCGAGCCGTCATGTCGTAGGGAGCCGGGATTGTCCGATCAGGCGGTGGCCGAGTACCGGATCGAGGATCTGGCCCATCACAGTGGTGCGACGGTACGCACCATCCGGGCGTACCAGGACCGCGGTCTGCTCCCGAAACCGGAGCGCCGCGGCCGGTCCAACGTGTACCGGGACACGCACCTGGCGCGGCTGCGCCAGATCGCGGACCTGCTGGACCGCGGCTACACGCTGGCCTCCATCAAGGAACTGCTGGAGGCCTGGGACGCGGGGCGCGGCCTGGGCGGCGTACTGGGCCTGGTCGCCGAGGTGCACGGACCGTGGACCGACGAGGAGGCCGCCCGGATCAGCCGGGCCGAACTGGACGAACGGTTCGGCGGCCGGCCCGACGAGGAGGCGGTGGACCAGGCCTGCGAGCTGGGGGTGCTGGAGCGGATACCGGGCCGCCCGGACGAGTTCCTGGTGCCCTCGCCGCAGGAGTTGGCGGTCGCCGCCGAGCTGTACGCGGCCGGGGTGCCGCTGGCGGCGATCACCGGGCACCTGCGCGAACTGCGCGGGCAGGTCGAGCACATCGCCTCGCGCTTCCTGGACTTCACCACCGAGCACGTCTTCGCCCGCTACCTCGGCGAGGTGCCGCCGACGGACGCCGACGCGGCCGAGGCGGCGACGATGGTACGCAGACTGCGGCCGCTGGCCCAGCAGACGGTGGACGCCGAACTCGCGCGGGCGATGCGGTTGTTCGCCACCCGGCACCTCCAGCGGCACCTCGGCGCGAGCGGCACCGCGCAGCCGTCGGGACCGACGCCGGTCGCCCTGCCGACGGACACGGTACGGGCGGTGCAGGAGCTGGTGGGCGCCGATCACGTGGCGGAGTTCGTCCGGGCGGCGACGGAACGGGAGCTGCAGGCTCGGACGATGAACGATCTGGCCCGCCGGGGCGGCCGATAATGCTCGATCAGTAGTCCACAGGGCGAATGACGCAAGCGACCCCCAAAACCACCCAAAGAGCTGTGGACAAGTCCGCTTTTCCTGTGGGCAAGGGGGAAGGAACCTCAGACGGCGGCTTCGTACGTGGGTCCGGTGCGCGGTATATCGGCCACCGGATCTTCCCCGTCGGCGGCCGGCGCACCCTGATCGCCGTCCCGCGCGCCCCTCTGAGCACGGTCAGGCGCACCACCCTGAACAACGTCGTCGTCCCGTCCGCCTCCCTGCACGCCCACCAGCGCGATCTCCGGAGCGCCCGTGCGGCCCGCCCGCCCGTAGAGCAGGGTGGCGAGGCCGAGGCCGAGGGCGCCGCCGAGCAGTTGGGCGGCGACGAAGCCGGGCAGGGACTGTGGAGCGATGCCGGTGAAGGAGTCGCTGAAGGCCCGCCCGACGGTGCCCGCCGGGTTGGCGAAGGAGCCCGAGGAGGTGAACCAGATCGCGGCCGCGAGGTACGCGGCGACCGCGACCGGGATCAGCTTCGCGCGGCCGAGCCGGCCCAACCCCTCGATGACCAGGACCAGCCCGGCGGTGGCGACGACCTCGCCGATCAGGAGGTGCCCGTCGTCGCGCACCTGCGTGGCGAGGGTCCCCGGGGTCCGCCCGAACATCGCCTCGGCGAGGACGGCGCCGCCGATCGCCCCGGTGATCTGGGCCGCGGCGTAGGCCAGGGCCTCCCGCCCGGCGAGGCCGTCCCGGCCGGATCGGCGTGCCCACCAGGTGGTGAGGGTGACGACCGGGTTGAGGTGGGCACCGGACAGCGGCCCGAAGAGGGTGATGATCAACCCGAGGCCGATGGCCGAGACGAGCGAGTTGGCGACGAGGGCGACACCGGTGTCGCGGCTGAGCGCGTCGGCCTGGATCCCGGAGCCGATCACCACCACGAGCAGTGCCGCGGTGCCGACGAGTTCGGCCGTCGTGCGCCGCAGCAGCGAAGCCTGGTGTGTCATCTTTTCTCCCTCTGGGCAGCAGTCCAGCGGAAAATGTATTCCGTATCTTGGAAGAGCGGTAGAGGCGGTCCACCCGTCGGCGCCGGCGAAAAATCCCTGCCGGAGCGCCGCCCGACCCGGCACGCTGGGGACATGGATGAAAGACGCACCGTGAAGGTGTCCAAATACGTCTCGAAACACCTGCGGCACCAGCCGGAACGGATCGGACTGACGCTCGATCCCCACGGTTGGGTCGCGATCGACGACCTGCTCGCCGCCGCAGCGGCCCACGGGTTCCCCGTCAGCCGTGCCGAGCTCGACCACGTCGTCGCCTCCAACGACAAGCAGCGCTTCGCCGTCGAGGGCGACCGCATCCGGGCCAGCCAGGGCCACACCGTCGCCGTCGATCTCGATCTGCCGGAGGCCGAACCCCCGGCGTACCTGTACCACGGCACCGTGGCCGCCGCCATGGACCCGATCCGCGCCGAGGGCCTGCGCCCGATGGCCCGACACCACGTGCACCTGTCGCCCGACCGGGAGACGGCGACCCGGGTGGGCGCGCGCAGGGGGCGGCCCGTGGTCCTCGTCGTGGACGCGGGGGCGATGCGCGCCGCCGGTCACGTGTTCCGGATCAGCGCCAACGGGGTGTGGCTGGTGGACGCGGTACCGCCGCGGTTCCTGCGGTTCTCGTAGGAACCACCCCACACAATTCACAGGGGAATTGTCGGATCATCCCCCTACTCTGTTCCTCACTCCGGGATCCGTGAGGGGGGGTACCTCGCGATCGCCGACCATCCCATGCGAGCCAGCGAGGTGACGCCTCATGACGTCCACACCCCCGTCCCCCTCCACACCCCCCGCGCCGTCCGCCTCCGCGGACGCCGCCGCCGTCAACAGCTTCCAGGTCGACCTGCGCGGCCTGGTCGACCTGCTGTCGCACCACCTCTACTCCAGCCCGCGCGTCTACGTCCGCGAGCTCCTGCAGAACGCCGTCGACGCCGTCACCGCCCGCCAGGCCCACGAACCCGGCGCGCGCGTCCACATCCGGCTGTCGGCCACCGTCGGACGGGTCACCATCGAGGACTCCGGCATCGGTCTGACCGCCGCGGAGGCCCACTCGCTCCTCGCCACCATCGGCCGCAGCTCCAAGCGCGGCGGGGAGCACGGTCTGGAGACCACCCGCCAGGAGTTCCTCGGCCAGTTCGGCATCGGGCTCCTCGCCTGCTTCGTCATCGCCCGCCGGATCCGCGTCGTCACCCGGTCCGCCCGCGATCCCGAAGCGGCGCCCGTCGAATGGTTGGCCACGGACGACGGCTCCTACACGGTCCGCGAACTCCCCCACGAGGCGCGCCCGGAGCCCGGTACCACCGTCCACCTGGAGGGCCGCCCCGGCTCCGAGGAGTGGACCGGGGCCGCCACGGTCGAACGGCTCGCCCGTGACTACGGCTCCCTCCTCCCGTACGACATCACCTTCGACGACGGCGAAGGCGGAGCGCCCCGCCCGGTCACCGACCGGCCCGCCGTGTGGGACCGCCCCTTCCCCACCCCCGCCGCCCGCCGCGTGGCGCTCGCCGGCCAGTGCGCGCGGCTCTTCGGCTTCACCCCGCTCGACACCATCGACCTCGACCTGCCGGTGGCGGGGGTGCGCGGAGTCGCGTACGTCCTGCCCGAACCGACCAGCCCCGCCCACCGGGCCGGACACCGCGTCCACCTCAAGGGCATGCTGCTCACCGACCAGGCCTCCAACCTGCTGCCCGACTGGGCGTTCTTCGTCCGCGTCGTCCTCGACACGGACACGCTGCGGCCCACGGCCTCCCGCGAGAACCTGTACGACGACGAAACGCTGGCCGCCGTGCGCGAAGCGCTCGGGGGTCGCATCCGGGCCTGGTTGACCGAACTCGCCGCGAGCGAACCCGAGCGTTTGGCGGCCTTCCTGAGCGTCCATCACCTCGGGGTGAAGTCCCTCGCCCGGCATGACGCCGAACTGCTCGGGCTGATGCTGCCGTGGCTGCCGTTCGAGACCAGCGACGGCTCGATGAGCCTGGAGGAGTTCGCGGCGGCCCACAGCGACATCCATTTCACGCCCACCGTCGAGGAGTTCCGCCAGATCGCCCCGATCGCCGCGGCGCACGGCCTGGGCGTCATCAACGCCGGCTACACCTACGACGCCGACCTGCTCGCCCTGCTCCCCTCCGTACGGCCCGACCTCAAGGTCACCGAACTCGACGCCGGCGCCGTCACCGAGCGCCTCGACCCGGTCCCCACCGACGTCGAACTGGCCCTCGCGGGCTTCCTGTCCACCGCCCGCACCCGACTGGAACCCCAGTCCTGCGACGTGGTGCTGCGCGCCTTCCAGCCCGTCTCCGTCCCCGCCCTCTACCTCGACGACCGGCAGGCGCGGCAGGAACGCGACCGCACGGCGGCGCTCGACAACGCGGACAGCCTGTGGAGCGGCATCCTCGGCTCGCTGCGCGGTTCCGGCCCGCGCGCCCGCCTGGTGCTCAACCACAACAACCCGCTGATCCGACGGATCGCGGGACTGCCCGACGCGACCCTGACCGGCACCGCCGTCGAATCACTCTACGGGCAGGCGCTGTTGATGTCCCAGCGGCCCCTGCGACCGGCCGACTCCATCCTGCTCAACCGAGCCTTCCTCGGGCTCCTGGAATGGGCGACCCACTCCGTCGAGAACCCGAAGGACGCCCGGTGAGCAGCATGACCGTCGAAGAGATCCGACAGGCCCTGTACGACAACCACCGCCTGCCACAGGGCGCCGCACGCAACGCGCAGGCCGAGGCCCTGACCGCCGCCGCCGAGGCCTGCGGCGACTCCGACGTGTTCCGCCAGGCCCTGATCACCCAGATCGACGCCTACGAGTACAGCTCCGAGCGCAGCCGCATGGTGGTCCCCTTCGCCCGCCTCCTGCAGGAGTACGACCGCGACCCCGGCGCCTTCGACGCTCGCGACGCCCACTCCCTCTTCTGGCGGTTCAAGTGGGTGTCGGGGCAGATCATCAGCACGCCCGACGTCCCCATCGCGGCCGTCACCGGCTACCTGGAGGACATGGAGAAGCGGTACCGGATCGCCGGGTACGGCGAGCGCGCCGTGCGGCAGTCCGAGTACTTCCTCGCGGACGCCATCGGGGACGACGGGCGCGCCGAACGGGCCATGGCCCGGTGGCGGGCCGCCGACCGCGACGCGATGAGCGACTGCCACGCCTGCGAGACCAACTCCCAGGGCTCCTACTGGGCCGGCAAGGGCGAGGACGCCAAGGCCATCGAGGTCTGGGAGCCCGTGCTGGACGGCGGGCAGACCTGCATGGAGGAGCCGCACCGGGTCCTCGCCCGGTCGCTGCGTCCGCTGCTGCGCCTCGGCCGCGCCGACGACGCGCGCGCCCACCACCTGCGTGGGTACCGCATGGCACGCGGCAAGGAGGGCTTGCTGCGGGCGATCGGTCAGCACATCGAGTTCTGCGCCCTCACCGGCAACGAGGCGCGCGGCGTGGAGATCCTCGCCGAACACGGCACCCACCTGCGTCCCCTCGCGGACGTCAAAACGCAGATGGACTTCTGGGGCGGGGTCCTCGTCCTGCTGCGGCGGCTGTCCGAACTCGGTCACGGCGCCGACCCGACGGTGCCCTTCGACGGCGCCGCCCGGACGGTCGACGAGTTGCACGCCATCCTGCGCGCCGGGGCCCTGCACATCGCGGAGCGCTTCGACGTCCGCAACGGCACCACCCGCGTCTCGGAGCGGTTCCTGACCCGGATCGCGCAGGCGCCGCTGGTCGACGTCCTGCCGCTCGGGGTGCGCAGCGCCGCGCTGCCGCGGCCGGCGGCGGCCACGTCGGCCTCTCCGTCGACGCCCCCGGCCGCCGGCGCGCCTGCCCCCGAGGGCTTCGCCGAGCTCGTGGAACGGGCCCGGGACGCGCGGGAACTGGGCCACCCGGGCTTCGACGCGCTGTGGGCCGCGGTGTCCGTACGGGCCTCCGGTCTCCCCGCATCGCAGGTGGAACCCCTGGTGACCGCGGACCTGGCCGACCACCGGGCCCTTCTCGCGGCGCGGGCCGGCGCCGAGGACGCGGGCCGGCTCCTGGCCTCGGTCCGGGACGCGTACCGGGAGCTGGGGCAGGCCGGGCGCGCGGCCCTCGCGGAGCTGCGGATGGCGAGCGTCGCCGCGCAGGCCGGCGCGGAACCGGGGGAGGTACGGACCCTGCTGGCGACGGCCGCCCGGTCCGCCGGGGCCTTGGACCCGGCCGACCCGCAGCGGACCCGCCGGATCGCCCTCGCGGAACTCGCCGCGATCCGCCTGGAGCCGTACCTGCGGTCCGTGGAGGCCGCGCGGGAACACGCCGACACCGACGCTCACGGGCAGGGCCACGGGCACGGCCACGACCACGGCCCCGGCACCGCGGTGCTCGCGGCGGAGCTGACCGACTTCGTCGCCACGTACGGGAAGAGCGACGCCTCCGCAACAGAGCTGTCGGACGTGACCTCGGACGCCGAGGAACTGCTGGGCCGGGTGTCCCTCTCCCAGGGCGACACCGAGCGCGCACTGGACCTGCTGGCCGGCTCCGCCGCCCGGTCCGTCGGAGCGGGACGGCCGTGGTTGGCGGTGGATCCCCTCGTCCTGCGGGCCGGGGTACTGAGGTCGCTGGACCGGGTCGAGGAGGCGGAGGCAGCGGCGCGCGAGGCGCTGGCGCACTCCGCCGAGGTGACCGACCCCCAGGAGCAGGCCGTCGTACGGCTCACGCTGGCGGACGTCCTGCTGCGCCGGCCCGACGGGGCCGCGGAGGCGGCCGAGCACTCCCTGACGGCGGCACACTGGTTCGACCAGGCCGGCCTGACCGCGGACGGCGGAGCGCAGGCCCGCCTGCTACTGGCCCGCGCCTACGCGCAGGACGGCCGCAACGCGGACGCGGCGGAGGTGCTCCAGTCGACGCTGCCCGACCTGTTGGAGCACGGCGAGGGCCAGGCGGTGGCGGCCCGGGAGTTCCTGGGCGACCTGCTGCGGGACCTGCGCGAGTCCCGCCCGGCGGCGGAGCAGTTCCTGCTGGCGGCCGAGCTGGTGAAGGAGTGGGAGGACCCGCGGCCGCAGGCGGAGTTCGCGCAGTCGGCCGCCGACTGCCTCTCCGACGCCGGACTGGTGGAGGAGGCGGTCGCCGCGTACCGGCGGTCCCTGGAACTGCACCGGCAGGCCGGCGGAGCCGTGATCCCCGAGGTACGGATCCTGCGGTCGCTGGCCTGGCTGGAGCTGCGCGAGCGGGTCGACGAGACGTCGGTGGCGGCGGCCCGGCTCCTGATGGACGAGGCGACCGGAGTGCTGGAGGAGGCGCTGGCCGGTGATCCGCAGGCGCGCGAGCAGCGCTCCGAGCTGGCGCAGACCTGGCACCAGAGCGCGCAGGTCCTGGACCGGCTGGTCGACGCACTGGAGCGTGAGCACGACGAGGAGGACGCGACCGGGGCGGACGCGGGGGAGAAGGACGCGGGGGAGGCGGGCTCGGGGGAGACGGGCACCGAGGCCCCCGCCAGGCTGGGCACGGACCGGATCGAGGCGCTGCGACGGGAGGAGGTCGACCTGTGGGAGCGGGCGGCCGCCCTCTACGCCGCGCTCGGCATCGACTACCTGCCGGGCCGCTTCCAGTGCCTGAACAACGCCGCCTGGACCGAGCAGGAACTGGGCCGGCCGGAGGCGGGCGCCGCGCGGATGGCGGCACTGATCGAGGAGGTCAAGAGCCTGCCCGCGGAGGTCGTCCCGGAGTGGTTGCTGCCGCAGGCGGAACGAACCCTGGCGGCCCTGCTGCCCGACCCGGCGGGCGCCTGACGCCGGGCGTCGCGCACCGCTCGCCCGACGCTTGACACGCCCCGGCCCCGGTCCGGACCGCTTCGTGCGGTGCCCGGACCGGGGCCGGTGAAACCGTGCAGCCAAGCGTCGGTGGTCGGCACGGACGCGCGGCCCTGCGGCGGCGCGGCTCCGTGTCAGGCGTCCAGCTGCGCGAGCGCCTCGGTGGCGATCTTCTCGAAGACCGCCTCGTCCGCGGCGAAGTCGGAGTCGGGGATCGGTGCGTGGATGACGAGCTCGGTGAACCCCAGCTCACGGTGGCGACCGGCGAAGTCGACGAACGCGTCCACGGACTCCAGCATCGTGCCGCGCTCCGGGGTGAAGCCGGTCAGCAGCACCTTCTCGATGGTCTCGGACTCCCGCCCGATCTCCACCAGAGCCTTCTCCAACTTGCCCACCTGCGCCCGCAGCGCCTCCAGCGACTGCTCGGGCGTTCCCTCGAAGACCTTCGGGTCGCCGGCCGTCACCCAGGCCTGGCCCAGGCTCGCGGCGAGCTTCACCCCGCGCGGACCGGTCGCCGCGATGGCGAACGGAAGCCGCGGGCGCTGGACGCACCCGGGAATGTTGCGGGCTTCCTCGGCGGAGTAGAACGTGCCGTGGTGGGTGACCGCGCCCTCGGTCAGCAGGCGGTCCAGCAGCGGTACGAACTCGGCGAAGCGGTCGGCCCGCTCGCGGGGGGACCACTGCTCCTGGCCCAGGGCGACGGCGTCGAAGCCGTTGCCACCGGCCCCGATGCCCAGGGTGACGCGCCCACCGGAGATGTCGTCCAGCGTCATGAGGTCCTTGGCGAGGGTCACCGGGTGCCGGAAGTTCGGCGAGGTGACCAGCGTGCCCAGCCGGATCGACTCGGTGGCGGCGGCCGCGGCGGTCAGGGTGGGCACCGCACCGAACCACGGGCCGTCGCGGAAGGTCCGCCAGCTCAGGTGGTCATAGGTGTAGGCGGTGTGGAACCCGAGCCGCTCGGCCCGCTGCCACTGGTCACGGCCTCCTTCGTGCCAGCCACGGACCGGGAGGATCACAGTGCTCAGACGCAAACTCATGCGTTCGAGCCTACGGCGACGGGTGCACCAACCGCACATCTCGCACCACCCGCCCCCGAGCGGAGCCGTACGGGCACCTCGTTTCACGTGAAACATCGATGGAAGCGAGATCGGTTTCACGTGAAACATCTCCAGCCGAACGTGGTCGGACGGTAGGTGACCATGGGCGAAGATGGGTCCGTGACCTCGGCTCCCCAGCGCCCGGACGGGCCAACCCCAGCGACCCGGCTCATCGCCACCGACCTCGACGGCACCTTGCTGCGCGACGACAAATCCGTCTCGCCCCGCACGATCGCCGCCCTCGCCGCCGCCGAGGAAGCCGGGATCGAGGTCTTCTTCGTCACGGGCCGCCCGGCCCGCTGGATGGGCGTGGTCAGCGACCACGTGCACGGCCACGGCCTGGCGATCTGCGCGAACGGCGCCGCCGTCGTCGACCTCCGCTCCGGCGGAGAGTTCGTGGAGGTCCGGGCGCTGCCCCGGGCCACCGCTCTGACGGTGGTGAACACCCTGCGCGCCGCCGCGCCCGGTACCTCCTTCGCCGTCGAGCTGACCACCGGCATCAACTACGAGCCGACGTACCCGCCGTTCTTCCAGGACCCGGGCGCCTCCGTGGCCACCGCCGAGAAGCTGCTGAGCGAAGAGCTGGACGACAGTGCGGCGCCGGTGCTGAAGGTGCTCGCACACCATGCCGAACTGGGCCCGGACGACTTCCTGGCCCTGGCCCGCTCGGCGGCCGGCGCGTACGCAGCGATCACGCGCTCCAGTCCGACCTCCCTGCTGGAGATCAGCGGGCTGGGCATCTCCAAGGCCAGCACTCTGGCGCTGTGCTGCGCCGAGCGCGGCATTTCTGCCGCCGAGGTCGTCGCCTTCGGCGACATGCCGAACGACGTGGAGATGCTCCGCTGGGCGGGCACCTCGTACGCGATGGGCAACGCCCACCCGGACGTGATCGCCGCCGCGTCCGGCCGAACGGTCGCCAACAACGAGGACGGGGTCGCGGTGGTCATCGAGCGCATCCTCGCCGAACGCACTCCGCACGAGCGCTAGCGCGACGAGGGCGGAGGTCAGAGCGGGGCCTCCCACAGCAGGGTGGTCCCGCCCCCGTCCTCCCCGATGCCCGGACCGTACGAGCTGGACCCGCCCAGGGACTCGGCCCGTCGGCGCAGGTTCCGCAGTCCGCTGCGGCGCCCGCCCTCCGCGATGCCCACTCCGTCGTCCGCGACCTCCAGACGCACTCCGGGCCGGCCGTCGGCCAGGGTGATGGTCGAGTCGAGCACCACCTCGATCCGGGACGCCTCGGAGTGACGGAACGCGTTGGAGAGGGCCTCGCGCAGCGCGGCGATGAGGTTCTTGCCGACGAGTTCGCCCACCACCGCGTCGATCGGGCCGAGGAACCGGTGGGCCGGCTTGAAGCCCAGCGGCACGGCAGCCATGTTGATCTCCCGCAGCACACGGGTGCGCAGCCCGGACGGGGCCTCCGCCGGTCCCTGCTGGAGCGCGAAGATCGCGGTACGGATCTCCTGGATCGTCACGTCCAACTCGTCCACGGCCTTGCCGACCCCGTCCACGACCTCCGGGACGATGGACCTGCGCTGGGCGCCCTCCAACATCATCCCCGTCGCGAACAACCGCTGGATCACGAGGTCGTGGAGGTCACGGGCGATCCGGTCGCGGTCCTCGAACACCGCGAGGCGCTCCCGGTCCCGCTGTGCCTCGGCCATCATCAGCGCGAGCGCGGCCTGTGAGGCGAACTGCGTGGCCAGTGTCCGTTCCGCTTCGGTGAACGGCCGCCCGCCGCGGGCCCGGGGGGTCACCAGCGCGCCCAGCACCCGCCCGCCGCTGTGCAGCGGCAGCATCATGCACGGGCCGTACTGGCTGGTCAGCTTGCCGATCATGCGGGGATCACCGGCCGCGTCGTCGACGAACACCGGCTCGCCCTCCAGTAGTCGTCCCACCACCGGGCTGTCGGCCGGGATCACCACGCCCAGCGAGGTGGCCGGGTTCTCGGCGGAGACGGCGACGATCTCCATCCCGCCGTCCTCCGCCGGCAGCAACACGATCCCGGCGGCGGAGTCGGCGAGCCTACGGGCCTGTTCGGCGACGACCGAGAGGGCGTCGTCCGCGTCGCCGCCGGACAGCAGGGCCGTGGTGACGGCCACCGAGCCGTCGATCCACCGCTCGCGCTGGGTGGCGGCCTCGTACAGCCGGGCGTTGCCGATCGCGATGCCCGCCTCGGTGGCCAGGACCCGGACCATGTGGACGTCGTAGTCGTTGAACTCGACGCCGCCGTTCTTCTCGGCGAGGTACAGATTGCCGAAGATCTCGCCCTGCACCCGGATCGGGACGCCGAGGAAGGTCTTCATGGGCGGATGGTGCGCCGGGAAACCCGCCGACCTAGGATCCTTCGTGAGGTCGGCGAGCTGCACCGTGTCGGGGTGCGAGATGAGGGCGCCGAGCAGGCCCCGCTTGCCGTCGGGGCGGTGCCCGATCCGGCGGGCCAGTTCCGTGCTGACGCCGAAGGTGACGAAGTCCGAGAGGCCGCGCCCCTCCGTGTCGACGACACCGATCGCGGCGTACCGGGCGTCCGCGAGCTCGGCGGCCGTCTCGCAGATGCGGTCGAGGGTGGAGTGCAGTTCGAGGCCGGTACCGACCGAGCGCATGGCCTCCAGCAGTTGCGGCACCCGAGCGGTCAGCTCGGTGGACAGCCCCTGCAGACTCCGGGTGGCCTGGGTGGCGGCCTCCAGCGGGTCCGGTGCTCCGCGGGTCGGTTCCGGTGTTTCCTGGGACTCCTGGGCTGACATGCCCTTGAGCCTAGTTAGTCCCCTTTGGTGGTGAAAGTCGCCGCGTGCGGAACGCGTCACACGGCGCGTCCCGTACCGGGCCCGGCACAGCCGTCCGGCGGACCTCAGCCGCGGCCGGCCAACAACTTGTCGGCCTCCCGCTCCCGGTCCAGGAGCGTGCGCAGCGGCCCCTCGACGGCGGCCAGCTCCGCGTATCCGCCGCGCTGGACGACGGCGCCCCGGTCCAGGACCAGCACCTCGTCGACGGCGTCCAGTCCGGCGAGCCGGTGCGTGATCAGTACGGTGGTCCGGCCCTCGGTCGCTGCCAGCAGGTCCGCGGTCAGCGCGTCCGCGGTCGCCAGGTCCAGATGTTCGGCGGGCTCGTCCAGGACCAGCACGGGGAAGTCCGCGAGCAGCGCCCGGGCCAGGGCCAGCCGCTGTCGTTGGCCGCCCGAGATCCGCTCACCGTGCTCACCGACGAGGGTGTCCAGCCCGTCGGGAAGTCCTTCGACCCACTCCAGGAGCCGGGCCGCCGCCAGCGCCTCGCGCAGCTCTGCCTCGCTCGCCCCGGTACGGGCCAGCCGCAGGTTCTCGCGGACCGAGCTGTCGAAGAGGTGGGCGTCCTGGGCGCACAGCCCCACCGCGCGGCGCACGTCGTCGCCGTCGAGGGACCGTACGTCGATCCCGCCCAGGGTGTACGTACCGTCGCTCGGGTCCAGGAACCGCAGCAGGACCTGCGCCAGCGTGGTCTTGCCCGAGCCGGACGGCCCGACCACGGCGATGTGGCGACCGGCGTCCAGGGTCAGGTCCGTCCCGTGAAGGGCGTCCCGTTCCTGCCCGGGGTGGCGTGCGGCAAGGCCGGTCAACCGCAGCGGGAAGGGCGCGACCGGTGCCTCCAGGGGCTCGGCCGGCTCGGTGACCGGCACCGGCGCGTCGAGGACCTCGTAGACCCGCTCGGCGCTGCGACGCACCCGCTGGCGGTACTGGACCGCGAGCGGAAGCCCGTTGACCGCTTCGAACGCGGCGAGGGGGGTCAGCACGACCACTGCCATGGCCACCCCGGAGAGCCGTCCGCCGGCGACGGCGGCCGCGCCGGCGAGCGCGGCGAAGACCACGGTCAGCCCGCACACCAGCGCGGACAGGCCGCCACCGAGGCCGGTGGCGAAGGCGCCGCGCGAGGCGATCCGGGTCAGTACCCCGTCGCTCTCCCGCGCCAGGTCCTTGCGGCCGGCCAAGGCCCCGGCGACGGTGAGCTCGGCCGTACCCGTGAGCAGGTCGGCGACCCGGGTGGCGAGCTCGCCGCGCGCCGGAGCCAGCCGCCGCTCCGCACGCCGCGCGCAGGCACCGCTGATCAGCGGGACCCCGGCACCGGCGGCGAGCAGCCCCACCGCGAGGCCCGCACCGGCCTCCGGCAGCAGCCAGGCCGTGAACGCCACCGACCCGGTGCCGACCAGCACCGCCGTACCGACGGGGAGCAGCCAGCGCAGCCAGTAGTCCTGAAGGGCGTCGGCGTCGGCCACCAGCCGGGACAGCAGGTCCCCGCGCCGCTGCTCGCGCAGTCCGGCGGGGGCGATCCGCTCCAGCCGGCGGTACACGGAGACGCGCAGGTCGGCCAGCATCCGCAGGACGGCGTCGTGCGAGACGAGCCGCTCGGCATAGCGGAACACGGCCCGGCCAAGGCCGAAGGCCCGCGTCGCCGTGACGGCCACCATCAGGTAGAGCACCGGAGGCTGCTCGGAGGCGCGCGAGATGAGCCATCCCGACACGGCCAGCAACCCGACGCTGCACCCGACGGCGAGCGCCCCGAGCAGCAGCCCGAGCCGGAAGCGTCCCTGCCAGGCGGCGGCCGTGGCCCGTACCCGGCTCAGCGGGTCGCCACCGCCCGTCCCTGTGCGGCCCGCGGCGGCGACCCGTTCGACGGTCGGCCCGAGGATCCACTCCCCGGGGTCCGCCACCGGGACCAGACCGCGCGCCACCTCGGCGGCGGGCGGCGCCCCCCGGCCGTCGGACGGGGTCACCGACCCGGTTCCCGACGTCACGGACCCGTCGACCGGCGCGGCGTCCCCGTCCACCGGCCCCACGGCGTCGGCCGCGCCCTCGCCCACCGCGACCACCCGGTCGGCCACCGCCAGCAGCGCCGGGCGGTGCACCACCAGCAGTACGGTCCGGCCCACCGCGAGGCGGCGTACGGCGTCCACGACGGCCGCCTCGGTCTCCCCGTCCAGGGCCGCCGTCGGCTCGTCCAGCAGCAGCACCGGACGGTCGGCGAGGAAGGCCCGGGCCAGCGCGAGGCGCTGGCGCTGCCCCGCCGACAGGCCGACCCCGCCCTCACCCAGCGCCGTACAGATTCCGCCGGGCAGCGCGGCGACGAACTCCCACGCCCCGGCGTCCCGGAGCGCGGCTTCCACGTCCTGGTCGCAGGCGTCGGCCCGGGCCAGTCGTACGTTCTCGGCGATGGTCCCCGCGAAGAGGTGCGGCCGCTGCGGCACCCACGCGATCCGCTCCCGCCACTGCTCCAGGGACAGTTCGGTCTGGTCGACGGCCCCGATCCGGACCCGTCCGGCGGTCGGCGTGACGAAGCCCAGCAGCACGTTCAGCAGTGTGGACTTGCCCGCGCCGCTCGGCCCGGTGAGGGCGACGCACTCGCCCGGCTCGACCACCAGCGACACCGGACCGGGAGAGTTCGCGCTCCGGCCCTCGTAGCGGACTTCGACGCCGTCGAACTCGATCCGCAGCGCGGAGTCCGGCACCCGGACGCCGCCACCCGTCGCGGGCGGCTCCGTCTCCAGCACCTCGAAGATCTCCTCCGCGGCGGCCAGGCCCTCGGCGGCCGCGTGGTACTGGGCTCCCACCTGGCGCAGCGGCAGGTAGGCCTCCGGCGCCAGGATCAGGATGACCAGTCCGGTGTAGAGGTCGAGTTCGCCGTGGACGAGCCGCATGCCGATGGTGACCGCGACCAGGGCGACCGACAGCGTGGCGAGCAGTTCCAGCGCGAACGAGGAGAGGAAGGCGATGCGCAGCGTGCGCATCGTCGCTTGGCGATAGTCGTCGGTGATCTTGCGGATGGACTCGGCCTGGGCCTTGGCCCGGCCGAACACCTTCAGCGTCGGAAGTCCGGCGACCACGTCCAGGAAATGGCCCGACAGGCGCGACAGGAGTCGCCACTGGCGGTCCATCCGGGACTGGGTGGCCATGCCGATCAGGATCATGAACAGGGGGATCAGCGGCAGGGTGACCACGATGATGGCCGCCGACACCCAGTCCTCGGTGACGATCCGGGCGAGGACCGCCACCGGTACGACGACGGCCAGGCCGAGCTGGGGCAGGTAGCGGGAGAAGTAGTCGTCGAGCGCGTCCACTCCCCGGGTGGCCAGGGCCACCAGGGACCCGGTCCGCCGGCCGCCGGCGGGGCCGGGGCCCAGCTCTGCGGCCCGGTCCAGCAGCCGGACCCGCAGCTCGGACTTGACCGCCGCCCCGGCCCGGTGTGCGGCCAGCTCCGTGAGCCAAGCGACCAGAGCGCGCCCCACGGCCACCGCCGCGAGGAGCAGCAGCGGGGTGCGCAGCTCACCGGCGCCGAGCCCCTGCTCGAAGGCCCCGACCACGATCTCGGCGATGAGCATCGCCTGGCCGACGACCAGCCCCGCTCCGGCAAGCCCGAGGAGCACCACCGCTCCCAGGAAGAGGCGGGTGGAACGGGCGTACCGCAGCAGGCGCGGGTCGATCGGTTTCACGTGAAACATCTCCTCGGCAGGGTCGAGCAGGAGAGTCGGACATCGGGTCGAACAGGAGGAACCTGCATCGGCGGGAGCGGGCCCCTCGGCGCCAGTGCGCGTCAGTGCGCGTCGACGATGTGCTGCGTCCCGATCCGCTTGCGGAACACCCAGTAGGTCCAGCCCTGGTAGAGCATGACGAGCGGGGTGGCCACGGCCGCACACCAGGTCATGATCTTCAGCGTGTACGGGCTGGACGAGGCGTTGGTGACCGTGAGGTTCCAGGCGTCGTTCAGCGAGGACGGCATGACGTTCGGGAAGAGCGTCAGGAACAGCATCGCGACGGCGGCCGCGATGGTGACCCCCGAGAGCGCGAACGACCAGCCCTCACGGCCCGCCAGGTTGAAGCCCAGGGCTCCGACCAGCGCGAGCACCGCGACGGCCATCGCGATCATGCTCCATCCGTCACCGCGCGAGGCCTGCGTCCAGATCAGGAAGACGAGCGCCAGCACCGCGGTGACCACGCCGAGCCGGGTGGCCAGCGTGCGCGAGCGCTCCCGGATGTCGCCGACCGTCTTGAGCGAGGTGAACACCGCGCCGTGGAAGGTGAACAGGGTGAGGGTGACCAGGCCGCCGAGGATCGAGTAGACGTTGAGCAGGTCGAGGAAGGTGCCGACGTACTCCATGTCCTGGTCGATCTTCACTCCGCGCACGATGTTCGCGAAGGCCACGCCCCACAGGAACGCGGGGATCAGCGAGGTCCAGAAGATCGCGTGTTCCCAGTTGGTCTGCCACTTGTCCTCCGGCCGCTTGTGCCGGTACTCGAAGGCGACGCCCCGGATGATGAGGCAGACCAGGATGATCAGCAGCGGCAGGTAGAAGCCCGAGAAGAGCGTGGCGTACCACTCGGGGAAGGCGGCGAAGGTCGCGCCGCCGGCGGTGAGCAGCCACACCTCGTTGCCGTCCCAGACGGGCCCGATCGTGTTGATCAGGACCCGCTTCTCCGTGCGGTCACGGGCGAGCAGCTTGGTGAGTACGCCGACTCCGAAGTCGAAGCCCTCCAGGAAGAAGTAGCCGATCCACAGGACGGCGATGAGGACGAACCAGACGTCGTGGAGTTGCATGGGGTGGTCTCCGCTGTCTCAGTACGAGAAGGCCATCGGACGGTCGGGGTTCTTGTCGTCCCCGCCGATCTTCGTCGGCGGGTTCAGGTCGGCCTCGGTGAGTTCGGGAGGGCCGAGCTTGACGTACTTCACGAGCAGCTTGACTTCGATCACCGCGAGGACGGCGTACAGCAGGGTGAAGCCGATCATCGAGGTGAGGACCTCGGCCTGGGTGACGTTCGGCGAGACGGCGTCCCGGGTGCGCAGGACCCCGTAGACGACCCAGGGCTGGCGGCCCATCTCGGTGAAGATCCAGCCCCAGGAGTTGGCTATGAGCGGGAAGCCCATGGTCCAGAGGGCGACGACCCAGTACAGGTTGGCGAAACGCGGGCTCAGCGCCTTCTTGAAGAGGACCAGGTTCGGCACCTCGTCCGGCCCGGTGCGCAGACCCTGCGGCAGCAGGAACTTCTTGCGCGTCAGCCACAGTCCCAGGGCGCCGATGGCAGTCGAGGCCATGCCGAAGCCGATCATCCAGCGGAAGCCCCAATAGGCGACGGGGATGTTGGGCCGGTAGTCGCCCGGTCCGAACTTCTCCTGCTGGGCCTTGTTGACGTCGTTGATGCCCGGGACGAAGGAGGTGAAGTCGTCGTTGGCCAGGAAGGACAGCAGGCCGGGAATCTCGATCGCGACCTTGTTGTGCCCCTTGTCGACGTCGCCGTAGGCGAAGACGGAGAAGGGGGCGGGTGCCTCGCCGTCCCACAGGGCCTCGGCGGCGGCCATCTTCATCGGCTGCTGCTTGTACATCACCTTGCCGAGCAGGTCGCCGCTGATGGCGGTGCCCATACCGGCGATGATCATGACGATGAGGCCGAGGCGCAGTGAGCTCCGCATGACCGGCACGTGCTTCTTGCGCGCCAGGTGGTACGCGGCGATGCCGGCCATGAACGCGCCGCCGACCAGGAAGGCCGCCGTGATCGTGTGGAAGAACTGGGTCACCGCGGTGTTCTGAGTGAGGACCAGCCAGAAGTCGGTGAGTTCGGCACGCCCGCGTTCCTCGTTGATCCGGTAGCCGACGGGGTGCTGCATCCAGGAGTTGGCCGCGAGGATGAAGTACGCGGACAGGATGGTGCCGATCGACACCATCCATATGCAGGCGAGGTGGATCTTCTTGGGCAGCTTGTCCCAGCCGAAGATCCACAGGCCGATGAAGGTGGACTCGAAGAAGAAGGCGATCAGGGCCTCGAAGGCCAGTGGCGCCCCGAAGATGTCGCCGACGAAGCGCGAGTAGTCGGACCAGTTCATGCCGAACTGGAACTCCTGGACGATGCCGGTGACGACACCCATCGCGATGTTGATCAGGAAGAGCTTGCCCCAGAACTTGGTGGCCCTGAGGTACTTCTCGTTCTCGCTCCGCACCCATGCGGTCTGCAGGCCGGCGGTGAGCGCGGCGAGCGAGATCGTCAGGGGGACGAACAGGAAGTGGTAGACGGTGGTGATGCCGAACTGCCATCGCGCCAGCGTCTCCGGCGCCAAAGCTAGGTCCACGTCCTCGTCTCCTTCGGGTCACCGTGGTAACAGCGGCAGTCTGCCGTTTGCGTCCCACCCAATTCGGGATAAGCAGGACACGCTTGTGAACGCGTTCACATTCACAAGCATTATGGCGCACGGGTTCGGACGCCCATGAGGCGGGGGTCCCCTAGCCAAGACATTCAACAGATTGTTGAATGCGGCGCATGCAGATACGAATCTCCTGGCCCTCGGGCCAGCTCACCGCGACCCTCGACGAGACCCCGACCAGCAAGGCCCTCGTCGAAGCCCTCCCGATCTCCGCCTCCGCCAACACCTGGGGGGAGGAGGTCTACTTCGACACCGGCGTGTCCGTCGCCCTGGAACACGACGCCCAGCAGGTCGTCGCGCCGGGCACCGTCGCGTTCTGGACCGAGGGCGACGCGCTCGCGCTGCCCTACGGCCCCACGCCCATCTCGCGCGGAGGCGAGAGCCGCCTGGCGAGCCCGTGCAACGTCCTCGGCTCGTTCGACGGCGACCCCCGCCTGCTGTCCACCGTCCGCGACGGCGACCCCATCCGCGTCGAGCTCGCGTAAGCGCGCCCCGCTGGGGCCGCCGTCCGGCGCCACGGCCACGCGGCCGTGCGCTCCCGGACCTCGGCTGTGGCTACAGCTCCTTGAAGGCCGTGGCTACAGTTCCTTGAAGAACGCCGCGGCCGTGTGCAGGAAGAGGTCGTTCGCCTCGGTCTCACCGATCGTGACCCGCAGGCCCTCACCCGCGAAGGGCCGGACCACCACACCGGCCTTCTCGCAGGCCGCCGCGAACTCGGCGGTCCGCTCCCCCAGCCGCATCCACACGAAGTTGGCCTGGGTGTCCGGGACGACCGTCCAACCCTGGGCCAGCAGCGTGCCGTGCACCCGCGCGCGCTCGCCCACCAGCGAACCGACCCGACCCATCAGCTCGTCCTCGGCGCGCAGCGAAGCGACCGCCGCGTCCTGGGCGAGCTGGCTGACGCCGAACGGGACCGCCGTCTTGCGCAGCGCGGCCGCCACCGGCTCGTGCGCGACCGCGAATCCGACCCGCAGGCCGGCCAGTCCGTACGCCTTGGAGAACGTGCGCAGCACGGCGACGTTCGGGCGGTCGCGGTAGAGCTCCATGCCGTCCGGGACGTCGGCGTCGCGGACGAACTCGCGGTACGCCTCGTCCAGCACCACCAGGATGTCCGAGGGCACCCGGTCCAGGAAACGTTCCAGCTCGGCGCGGCGCACCGCGGTGCCGGTGGGGTTGTTCGGGTTGCAGACGAAGATCAGGCGCGTCCGGTCCGTGATGGCCTCGGCCATGGCGTCCAGGTCGTGCACGTCCCCGTCGGTGAGGGGCACCTGGACCGACGTCGCACCCGAGATCTGCGTGATGATCGGGTAGGCCTCGAAGGACCGCCAGGCGTAGATGACCTCGTCGCCGGGGCCCGCCGTGGACTGGATCAGCGACTGGGCCACTCCTACGGAGCCGGTGCCCGTCGCGATGTGCTCGACCGGCACCCCGAACCGGTCGGCCAGCTCGTTCACCAGTTCGGTACAGGCCATGTCCGGGTAGCGGTTGAAGCGGCCCGCGGCCGCGACCGCGCTCTCCAGGACACCCGGCAGCGGCGGGTACGGGTTCTCGTTCGAGGACAGCTTGAACGCCACGGGCCCGCCGGTGGCAGCGGGCTTTCCGGGCTTGTAGGTGGGAATGCCGTCCAGCTCGGCGCGCAGCTTCGGGCTCTTCTCGCTCACCGCAGGTCCTCCTCGACCGTCCCGTCGACGGCACCGTCGACTCAATACTGCTCACCTTATGAGGATTCCGTCGATCCGAGAATGGCGGGCGCCCGGAACACCGGGGGAGCGCACGCATATATGCGCGCGCCGGTGGCCTGCGCCGTGGCGCGCGTCCCTCGTGAAGGTGAGTTGCAGCCCGTCCGGGGCGGCTCCGTTTTGGCATGCCCGGACCCGACGACAAGCGGCACCCTCGGTCGAAACCCCCAATGACCTTCACTTCCAAGGTCATTGGGGGTGGCGAAACATGCAGAATCGTGCCTGTCAACGCGTGCATATGCACCCGGACCACCCACCCCACCGAGCCCTACTATCGGCTCGCCATGACAGCAGCAGGGAAGCATCAGGTGAGCCGGGCCGAGACCACCCGGCGAGTCGGCGGCCGACAGGGCCGGGCCGGCATCAGAGACGTGGCCGCCGCAGCGGGCGTCTCCATCACAACCGTCTCCGACGCGCTCAATGGCAAGGGGCGGCTGCCGGACGCCACCCGCCGCCACGTCCGCGAGGTCGCCGACCGGCTGGGCTATCGCCCTTCCGCGGCCGCCCGCACCCTCCGTACCGGCAAGTCGGGCCTCATCGGCCTGACCGTGACGACGTACGGGGATGAACCTTTCACCTTCACCGAATTCGCGTACTTCGCGGAGATGGCACGGGCCGCCACCTCCGCCGCGCTCGCCCGTGGGTACGCCCTCGTCATCCTCCCCGCCACCTCACGACACGACGTCTGGTCCAACGTGGCCCTGGACGGCACCGTCGTGATCGACCCGTCCGACCACGACCCCGTGGTCAGCGAGCTGGTCCGTCAGGGACTCCCCGTGGTCTCCGACGGCCGACCCGCCGGCACCCTTCCCGTCACCGCCTGGGTCGACAACGACCACGAAGCGGCCGTCCTCGGCCTCCTCGACCACCTCGCAGCCGCCGGCGCCCGCCGCATCGGGCTGCTGACCGGCACCACCACCGACACCTACACCCGACTCTCCACCACCGCCTACCTCAGTTGGTGCGAACGCGTGGGCCAGGACCCGGTCTACGAGTCCTACCCCGCCCACGACCCGTGCGCCGGGGCCGTGGCCGCCGATCGACTGCTCGCCCGGCCCGACCGGCCCGATGCCGTGTACGGCCTCTTCGACCCCAACGGCACCGACCTCCTCGCCGCGGCCAGGCGTTACGGCCTGCGCGTTCCGGAGGACCTGCTCCTCGTGTGCTGCAGCGAGTCCACCGTCTACGCCACCACCGAACCGCCCATCACCACGCTTTCCCTGAAACCGCGCCGCATCGGAACCGCCGTCGTGCAGTTGCTGATCGACGCGATCGAGGGGGTCGACACCGGACGGCCCGTCGAGCAGGTCGTTCCGACCGAACTCATCATCCGCACTTCCTCACAGCGCAGGACGCCCCGAACCACCGTCAGTCCACCCCGTTCACCGGCCCAGGACTGACCTCCGGACCATGACGCGGCGGGGTCGACGACCCCGCCGAGGATTTCAGCAACACCGATATCCGGACAAACAGTAGGAACAACAGGCCCCGGCCAGGATTCACCACCCCTGGTGCGTCACAGAGCGCGAGCCGCATTCCTATGATGGGCGCACGACATCACGGACCCTCCGACCCGGAGGTCAGGAGGGTCCGCAGGTGTACGGCAGCGCGACGGTGGTGGAGGGGTCGATGACTCAGGGGGCCGGTCAGGGACCCGCGATGCGGACGGACACGCTGCGGGACTTCCGGGTGCCGGTCAGCGAACCCGCGCAGCACAAGGCGTCCGCCAACCCGCCCGGGGACGCACCCGGGTACGGCGGGCATCCCGCCTACTACGGCGGGGCCTCGACGCCCGCGCCCCCGGTGCCCGGCTACGCGCCGGCACACCCCGAGTACCTCGGTTCCGCGCCGACGGCCCGGCCCGCGCCGGAGACGGTCCCGCACCAGCGCACGGCCGCGGCCCACGCGGACGTCCACGCACCCGAGCCGGCGGACGACGAACCCGACGACGGCTACACGCCCACGCAGCGGGACCTGCCCGTCATCGGCCGCGGCGCCCAAGGCGGCCCCGGCGACACTGTCCAGGTCCAGTACGTGCCCCAGGAGGCCCCCGCCTCCGGCCCGGGCCCGCTGTACGTGGTCGGCGACGTCCACGGGTACCTCGACGAACTGGTCACGGAACTCCAGGCGCAGGACCTCATCGACGCCGACCGACGCTGGTCCGCCGGCAACGCGCGGCTCTGGTTCCTCGGCGACTTCACCGACCGCGGGCCCGACGGCATCGGCGTGATCGACCTCGTCATGCGGCTCTCCGCCGAGGCCGCCGCGGCCGGCGGCTACTGCAAGGCCCTCATGGGCAACCACGAGCTGCTGCTGATCGGCGCCAAGCGGTTCGGCGACACCCCCGTCCAATCGGGGGCGGGGACGGCCACCTTCCAGGCCGCCTGGCTGCTCAACGGTGGCCAACGCACCGACATGGAGCGCCTGGAGGACGTCCACCTGCAGTGGATGTCCCGGTTGGACGCGACCACGCTGGAGGACGGCCACCTGCTGCTGCACTCCGACACCACCGCGTACCTGGACTACGGCGACTCCATCGAGGACGTCAACGACACCATCCACGAGCTCCTCAACCGCAACGACGCCGACATCACCTGGGACCTGTTCCGCAAGTTCACCAAGCGCTTCGCCTTCCGCGACGAGGAGACGGGCCCGCACGCCGTACGGGAACTGCTCGGCACCTACGGCGGCGGTCGCGTGGTCCACGGTCACAGCCCGATCCCCTACCTGCTCGGCGAGGTGGGCACCGAGGACGGCGACGAGTCCCGCGGCCCGGAGGCCGTGGACGGGCCGCACGTGTACGCGGAGGGCCTCGCCATCGCCATGGACGGCGGCGTCACCATGGCGGGCAAACTTCTCGTCGTTCAACTACCTCTGCGCGACTGAGCGTTCTCGGAGCGGGGTATTTCGGCAAAGCCCCTGTCACGGCGTGGCAGGGGCGCTCTACCATCGCTCTATCCGTAGCAGGCTCTCCTCCGTTTGTGCCGGTGCCCGGGGTCTACGCGGGCAAACCGGCTTGTACGGAGCATCGGGGGATGCACATGACCAGCGCTCCGCACCTGCTGACCGAAGACCGACCCGAGTTCGATCGGCTCCTCGACGAAACACTGCGCACGGCGGACGAGCGGCCCGAGCTCGCCGGCGTGGGCGAACGGCTGAACGCCGAGCAACTGCGCACGATGGCACTGAACGCCATCGCGCTGCTGACCGCTGCGGCGGCCGCCGAGTACGACCACTACGTGAAGGTCCGCGCGGAACTGCGCGGCGAGGCGCTGTCGGTCTCCGCCGGCGGTGGGGAGTACGCCACGGGCGACCGGGACGACGGGGCCGGGGTGAGCGCCGTGGTCGCCGTCCTGGCGCCCGTCCTGGCCGGTACCGCCATGCTGATCTTCCTGCTGGTGGGCTACGGCCTGAAGCTGATCGAGCCCGAGCCGGCCTTCGCCAAGACGATGCTGACGGCCGGCTGGCTCTTCGGGGCCCTCACCGTGGCCGCCCTGCTGTTCGCGGTCATCGGACTGTTGGTGACCGCCCTGCGCAACAGTTCGACGGAGGTCGCCCCGGTGGAGACTGCGGTGATCCCCGAAGAGCTCTCGCGGGCCCGGGAAGCATGGCGCAACGCGCTGCTGGAGCGGGGCATCGTCCCGTTCCTGCGGGACGCCCTGGCCGATCCGAGCGCCGACGGCTATCCGACCCCCCGCACACCGGGGGCCGGGCGCATCCCCCAGTTGGGATACACCCGGCCCGACTTCACCAGTCCCGGATCCGCCTCACAGGGACCCCGACCGGGCTACGCGTCCCCGGACTTCACCAGCCCGGACTTCGGCGGCCCGGGACACGAACCGGAGTGACCGGCTAGGAACCGGCGTTCAAGGGTGCTCCGTGCGGCAGGTCGCCCTTGAACTGCTTGGCCCTCAGGGTGCCCGGCGTGGGGGCGGGGGTGAGTTCGATCCAGGCCTCGTCCCAGATGAAGTTGCTGCCGTTGGTGTCACCGTGCGTCTGGTAGACCCTGCCGTCGGTGGTCAGGACCCTGATGTAGGCGTCATTGCCCTGGTCGATGATCGAAATGCTGCAGGCCGTTCCGAAGGGGTAGTTCGGGTTGTCCGAGTTCGTCAGGTCCTGCCAGACGGGGGCGCCGCCCGTGGAGCTGGAGCGGCCGGCGTAGGCGATGCCGTTCGTGAGGGCCGCACTGAACGACTCGGTGTTCGAAGGCGCGTAGCTGTCGATGTCACTACAGGGGCCGGTCGCACCCTGCGGGCCGGTCGGGCCCTGGGGACCCGTCGGACCTTGGGGGCCGGTCGCACCCGTCGCGCCCTTCGGTCCTCGGGGGCCCCGCGGTCCGGTCGGTCCGACCTTGCAGTCGTCCCTGCCCGGGTCCGCCTTGGCCGCCGCCGCGTCGTCACCGCGGTCCGGTCTCTGCTTCGACGGCTTGCAGGGCTCCCCGCCACCGCTCCGTACGCTCGGTACGTTCGCGGTGGGCGACACGGCGAAGGCCGTCGGAGCCACGATTCCCACCAGGACCAGGGGGACGGAGGCCAATGTTCCTCCGGCCAGCCAGCCCGCTCGTCGGGGCAAGGGCCTCGCAATGGATCGGGACCTGTCTTCAGAACTCATCTGCCGCTCCTCGCGCGCACGGGATCGAATGCTTCTCCGAAGTTCGGACATCGGCCCGGACTCCGGGCGACATCTTGAGGACACCCCCGGCCGCGCGGCGCGACGACGCGCCCTGGCGTCAGCGGAACGGCTCATCGGGGAGGGTCCAATTGGCCTCCCGCGAGGGCCACCCGGGTTCGGGCTCCGGCGTGCCTCGCCCCTCGCCGGCGGCACCGTCCCTAGGGTCAGCGGCCGTGAAGCCGACGATTTGCCTCTGCATGATCGTGAAGAACGAGTCCGCCGTCATCGAACGCTGCCTCGCGTCGGTGAGGGGGCTCATCGATACCTGGGCCATCTCCGACACGGGATCCACGGACGGAACCCGACAACTGATCCGAACGGCCCTGGAGGGAATCCCCGGGGAGCTCCACGACGAACCGTGGGTCGACTTCGGGCACAACCGCAGCCTCAACATCAGACACGGGCTCGGCAAGGCCGACTACCTCCTGCTCCTCGACGCCGACCACGTCCTGCGCCCCGAAGGGCCGCTGCCCATCCTCACCGCGGACTCGTACATGCTCCGCCACGCGGGCGCCACCGAGTACCGCATCAAGCGCCTGGTCCGTGCCGATCTCCCCTGGCGGTACGAGGGCGTCACCCACGAGTACCTGACCTGCGATCGCCGCGACGAGAACGACCAGCGCCCCGGCCTTCAGGAGAACCTCGACGCCCTCGTCATCGAGGACCACGCCGACGGCGGCTCCCGGCACGACAAGTTCGAGCGGGACGCCCGGCTGCTCGGCGCCGAACTCCAGCGCGACCCCGCCAACACCCGGACCGTCTTCTACCTCGCCCAGACCTTGCGGGACATGGGTGACACCGGAGCCTCGATCAAGCTCTACGAGCGCCGCGCCGGTATGGGCGGTTGGGCCGAGGAGGTCTACTACGCACTGCTCCAAGTCGGCGTCCTGCACGGTGAGACCGGCGACTGGCCCGCCGCGATGGACGCCCTCTCCCGGGCCTGGGACTCGCGTCCCGACCGGCTGGAGGCCTGTTACGAGCTCGCCGCCCGACTCAGAATGCTCGGCCGCTACCACTCGGCACATGCCATCACCGCAGCCGTACTGGATCGGCCGACACCGGACGACCTGCTCTTCGTCCAGCCCTGGGTCTACCGGTGGGGGCTGCTCTTCGAGCACTCGATCAACGCCTACTGGGTCGGCGCCATGAACGCCTCCCTCAGCGCCTGCGACCGGCTGCTCGCGATGCCCGACCTGCCGGAGGCGTACCGGCGCCAGACGCAGGACAACCGCGCATTCGCCGTAGCCGCCCTCTGCCCCCCGTCCGCGGGGGTTTCACGTGAAACGAAGGCTCCCGTTTCACGTGAAACGTCGCGGCCCGCCGCGTTCTAGGACGCGGCGGCGCGATCACCCAGGGCCCGGCGGCGGCGGCCGGCGTCCGCCAGGGCCGGCGGGCGCCAGACGCCGTCCGGGCGGTAGAGGTTGGTGCCGGGCGCGACGATCTCGTCGATCCGGTCCAGCACCGCGTTGTCGAGCACCAGCCCGGCGCCCTTCACCAGGGACTCCATCTGCTCCATCGTGCGAGGCCCGATGATCACCGAGGTGACGGCGGGATGGGCGACGGGGAAGGCCACGGCCAGTTCGGGCAGCGTGCAGCCGATGGATTCGGAGAGCTCGACCAGCTGTTCCACGGCCTCCAGCTTGGCGACGTTGCCCGGGATCGCCGGGTCGAACCGTGCCGGCGTGAGCGCCGCCCGTCCCGAGGTCAGGTCGATCGGCCCACCGAGACGGTACTTTCCGCTCAGGAACCCCGACGCGAGCGGGCTCCAGGTCAGCACTCCCATTCCGTACCGGAGCGCGACGGGCAGCACGTCCGCCTCGATCCCCCGCGCGAGGATCGAGTACGGGGGCTGCTCCGTGCGGAACCGGGGCAACGCCCGCCGCTCCGCCACGTGGTGCGCCTCGACGAGCTCCTCGGCGGGGAACGTCGAGCACCCGAAGGCGCGGATCTTGCCGGCCCGGACCAAGTCGCCGAGGACCGCCAGGGTCTCTTCGACATCGGTCGTGTGGTCCGGCCGGTGCACCTGGTAGAGGTCGATCCAGTCGGTGTCCAGCCGGCGCAGGCTGTCCTCCACCGCCCGCACGATCCACCGCCGCGAATTGCCGCTGCGGTTGCGGCCCTCGCCCATCCGGAAGTGGACCTTCGTGGCGAGCACCACGTCGTCGCGCCGCGCCGTGAGCGCCTTGCCGACGATCACCTCGGACTCACCGGCGGAGTACATGTCCGCCGTGTCGACGAAGTTGATGCCCCGGTCGAGTGCGGCATGGATGATCCGCACACACTCCTCGTGGTCCGGGTTGCCCATCGCGCCGAACATCATCGTGCCCAGGCAGTGGGCGCTCACCTCGATGCCGGTACCGCCAAGACTTCGGTATCCCATGGTCATGCGGCCGCACTCTAGGACCTGGAGCGCGCTCCAGGTCAAGGGTCGAGCTCCCGGGCCGGTACGTTCGAACTCCCGCCCCCCGAACTCTCAGCGCCCGGACATGGCGCTGCTCCCGACCGACGGAAATCCGCCGGGCGGGAGCAGCACTCCCCCCGAACAGTGCGTCAGTCCGCCAGCGGCAGATAGACGCGGTTGCCCGCAGCGGCGAACTCGGCGGACTTCTCCGCCATGCCCGCCTCGATCTCGTCGGCCTTCAGGTCCCCGCCGTGCTGACGGCGGATGTCCTGCGAGATCTTCATGGAGCAGAACTTGGGACCGCACATCGAGCAGAAGTGCGCGGTCTTGGCCGGCTCGGCCGGCAGGGTCTCGTCGTGGAACTCACGGGCCGTGTCCGGGTCGAGGGCCAGGTTGAACTGGTCCTCCCAGCGGAACTCGAACCGTGCGTCCGACAGGGCGTCGTCCCACTCCTGGGCGCCCGGGTGCCCCTTGGCCAGGTCCGCCGCGTGGGCGGCGATCTTGTAGGTGATGACTCCGGTCTTCACGTCGTCGCGGTTCGGCAGGCCCAGGTGCTCCTTGGGCGTGACGTAGCAGAGCATCGCCGTGCCCCACCAGGCGATCATCGCGGCGCCGATGCCCGAGGTGATGTGGTCGTAGGCGGGCGCGACGTCCGTGGTCAGCGGGCCGAGCGTGTAGAACGGCGCCTCTTCGCAGATCTCCTGCTGGAGGTCGATGTTCTCCTTGATCTTGTGCATCGGGACGTGGCCCGGGCCCTCGATCATCGTCTGGACGTTGTGGCGCTTGGCGATGGTGTTCAGCTCGCCCAGCGTCTTCAACTCGGCGAACTGCGCGGCGTCGTTGGCGTCGGCGATGGAGCCGGGGCGCAGGCCGTCGCCCAGCGAGTACGTGACGTCGTAGGTCGCGAGGATGTCGCAGAGCTCTTCGAAGTTCGTGTAGAGGAAGTTCTCCTTGTGGTGCGCCAGGCACCACGCGGCCATGATCGAACCGCCGCGGGAGACGATTCCGGTCTTGCGCCGGGCGGTCAGCGGCACGTACGGCAGCAGCACGCCGGCGTGGACCGTCATGTAGTCGACGCCCTGCTCGGCCTGCTCGATGACCGTGTCCTTGTAGATCTCCCAGGTCAGGTCCTCGGCGCGGCCGTCGACCTTCTCCAGCGCCTGGTAGAGCGGCACGGTGCCGATCGGGACGGGAGAGTTGCGCAGCACCCATTCGCGCGTGGTGTGGATGTTGCGGCCGGTCGAGAGGTCCATGACCGTGTCGGCGCCCCACTTGGTGGCCCAGGTCATCTTGTCGACCTCCTCCTCGATGGAGGAGGTGACCGCGGAGTTTCCGATGTTGGCGTTGACCTTCACCAGGAACCGCTTGCCGATGATCATCGGCTCGATCTCGGGGTGGTTCACGTTGGCCGGCAGGACCGCGCGACCTGCGGCGATCTCTTCGCGGACGACCTCGGCGGAGACGTTCTCGCGGATCGCGACGTACTCCATCTCCGGAGTGATCTCGCCGCGTCGGGCGTACGCGAGCTGGGTGACGGCGGCCCCGCCACGGCCGCGGCGGGGCTGCCGCGGACGGCCCGGAAAGACCGCGTCCAGGTTCTTGAGGCCGCCACGGGGCGAGGTGTGCTTGATGCCGTCGTCCTCGGGGCGCGCGGGGCGGCCCGCGTACTCCTCGGTGTCGCCACGGCTGATGATCCAGTTCTCGCGCAGCGGCGCGAGGCCCCGCCGGACGTCCGTCTCGATCCCGGGGTCGGTGTACGGCCCGGACGTGTCGTAGAGCGTCACGTCCTTGCCGTTGGTGAGGTGGACCTGGCGGACGGGCACCCGGATGTCGGGGCGGGAGCCCGCCACGTAACCCTTGTGCCAGCCCGGCTGGCGCTCGTTCCCGCCGTCGGCGTCCTGGCTGACGGCAGGCGTGCGTGCGTCCTGAATGGTCATGAGACCGTATCTCCCTACGCCGGCATTACCCGGTAACAGGTTCGGCGGTCGACGCAGCCTCTTCCCGTACGCGTTCTCATGTGCGTACGGTGATCAGCGCCCTCTCAGCCCGGTGCTCCGAGCTCCCGCGTTGTGCAAAGGTGCCCCCACGCTAGCGTCATCTGTGGCGTGCTGAACAGTGGGCCCCCTCATCTCTTGCGATGATCTGCCGGTGACGTCCTCGCCGCAGCCCCCCACCGAGCCCACCGAACCCACGGGTCACCACGACCATGAGCCCGCACCCCACGGGCATGCGGCCGTGCCCGCCCCAGGCCATTCCCACAGCCACAGTCACGGGCCGGCGGCTCCCGTTTCCCAGCACCTGCGCAAGGTCATCGCCGCGGTGCTGATCCCCTTCGCCGCGGCCGTCTTCATCGGCATGGCGGTCCTGTGGCCGGGCGGCGCACCCGCCCACGAGCGGACCGGCGTGGGCTTCGACCGGCAGACCCAGCAGGGGCAGGTCGTCGCGCTCGAAAGCGTCGACTGCAAATCGGTGAACGCCTCGCAGGTACCGGCGACGGGCGACCTCACGACCCCCCAGGGCCGCGAGGCGGACGCCGCGCAGAACGGCGACTGCAAGAAGGCCACCGTCGTGGTCGGCAGCGGTCCGGACAAGGGGCGCGCCTTCTTCGAGATCGTCCAGCCGGGGGCGCCGCGGCAGTTGGAGCAGGGCCAGGAGGTGGTCGTCGCCCACGCGCCGGACGCCCCGCGGGACCTCCAGTACTCGGTGATCGACGTGAACCGGAAGCTGCCGATGGCGCTGCTGGCCGGCATCTTCGCGGTGGCCGTCGTCGTGGTCGGCCGGCTGCGGGGACTGTTCGCCCTCATCGCCCTCGTGATCAGCTTCGCGATCCTGACCCTGTTCATCCTCCCGGCGATCCTGCAGGGCTCGAACCCCCTGGTCGTCGCGATCGTCGGAGCCAGCGCGATCATGCTGATCGCCCTCTACATGTGCCACGGGCTGACGGCGAGGACCTCGGTCGCCGTTCTCGGCACGCTCGTCTCGCTGTTGCTGATCGGCCTGTTGGGCTCGGTGTTCATCGACTGGGCGTTCCTGAGCGGCAACACCGATGACAACACCGGCCTGATCCACGGTCTCTACCCCGACATCGACATGAGCGGTTTGCTGCTCGCAGGTGTGATCATCGGCTCGCTCGGCGTACTCGACGACGTGACGGTCACCCAGACCTCGGCGGTGTGGGAACTCCACCAGGCCGACCCGAAGATGGGGCCGCGCGCCTTGTACGGGGCGGCGATCAGGATCGGCCGCGACCACATCGCCTCCGTGGTGAACACCCTCGTACTCGCCTACGCGGGCGCCGCGTTGCCCCTGTTGTTGCTGTTCTCGATCGCCAACAGCAGCATAGGAGCGGTGGCGAACAGCGAACTGGTGGCGGAGGAGATCGTACGGACCCTCGTGGGCTCGATCGGCCTCGTCGCGTCGGTGCCCGTGACGACGGCCCTGGCCGCACTGGTGGTCTCGGCGGACCGGCCGGGCGCCCCGGCCGCCGCGGCGGCTTCGGGGCCGGTCCGCGGCGGCAAGGGGCGGCGACGCAAACGCTGAGCGACGGGTGGGGGGTGCCTCCCTCAGCCGGCGTTCCGTTCGTTGTGCTGGGCTTCGGCGAGGATCTTGTCGAGTGCCTCGTCGAGATCTCCCTCGAAATCACCCAAATTGCGCTCCTGACCGAGCGGAACAAGCCGGTCCGTGCGGTCGAGGAAGGCGACGAGCGGCGCCGCGCCGGCGCGGAACAGCGCCCGGTCCCCGCCGACCTGGAGGCGGATGTGGACGTCGGACAGCTCGTCCGGGTGGCTGGGGGCGATGTGCACATCGCCGTCACCGCACGGCTTGTTGATGCCGTCGAGAAGCAGTTCCCGGCCGAACGCCCAGGTCACGGGCGCGTCTCCGGGAAGGTGGAAGGTGAGGCGTACTGCGTAGGGGTCACGAGCTTCGTACCGGAGTTCCACCGGGATTCGGAACGAGAGTTCCTCGGAAACGAGGAAGCTCATCATGACCTCTGCCTGTACCGACTCGCGCATTGCCTACCCCGCTGTAGTGGAAGTGGCCAGGAATGGTCCCCCAAGCCCTCTTGACAAGAGTGGTGGAAGCGCTGGGAGATCACAAGGAGTGAGTTTTCAGATACTGATAGAGAACGAGAGGGTGCTCAACAGCGCGCCTACTTCACTCCGCAGCCGTTCCATCGCATGGGGCAAGCGGTTTTCCTGGTGCGCGGGGAGCGAAATAGCCATGGTTGCGGCGGTATCGCCCGCTGTGATCGGGATGGCGGCGCACACCGTACCCAACGCGTACTCCTGACGCTCCGTAACCGGCTGCATCCGCTCCAGGGAAGCGATTCTTTGTTCCAGTGCGTGGAGGTCGCGCACGGTGTACGGGGTGATGCCCTCGACCGGGTGACGGTCGTAGTGGTCCTTGCGCGATTTTTCGTCGAGCTGGCCCAGCAGGCACTGGCCGATGGCGTGCGCGTGGCCGGTCTCCCGGAAGTCGGCCCACTCCTCGCAGGCGGGGAAGGCGGGTGTGTCCGAGACGCCCACGACCTCGATCTCACCCTCGCGGTAGACCGCGAAGTAGACGGGGGCTCCGATCGCGTCACGGAAGTGCGCGAGGGAGTCGAGGATCATGCTGCGACGTTTCTGCTGAAGTCCGGCACCGGCCAGCCGCCCGGCGGCGGGTCCGAGGACGAACACCCCTCCCTCGCGGCGCAGATAGCCCTCGTGGGTGAGGGTGCGCAGGAGGTGGTACGCGGTGGGGAGCTGCAGCCCGGCTTCGCGCGCGAGTTGTTTCGCCGGAGCTCCCCCAGCGTGGGAGCCCGCCGCTTCCAGCAGCCTCAGCGCTCGCTGCACCGAACCGATCAGAGTCGGCACACCGGCATTGTGAACCGAAGACAAAGCTCACCCCCAGGCGTGGCGGCGGGCTTGGGGGCCCGCCCTGCGGGGGCCGCCCCCGCGTGTGCCGTCGTTCCTGGGGGTGTTGCTCGGACGCTCCGGACCCGACCGCCCGTCCGGAGCGGAGTACCGGGCTGACGTGCCCAGGGGAGCGACACGGATTGCGACCCTATCCGCCGATTCCAGCGGTGTGGGCGGTTTGCCGTGTCGCGTTCCCCCGCTTGGGTCAATCCCTATCGCCCCGGTCGCGGGTTCGTTACCACTCGGAGGAGGAAGAGGAGGCCTTCGATCCGCTGCCGGTGAACTTCTTGACCACGAAGATCAGACCGCCGACGAGCGCGACGAAGAGCAGCAGCTTGAAGACGAGGCCGATCAGCGTGCCGATGATGCTGGTGATCACCCCGCCGAACACCAGGATGGCCAGCACCGGAACGGCGATCCACTTGACCCACCAGGGCATGCCCGCGAATACCGCTCGGATCCCGTCCATGTCTTCTACCTCTTCCTCATCCGTGACTTCCTGCTCCCGATGCTAGGAGCCGGCGGCCACGGCCGGGGTGCCGGGAGCCCCCGGAACCCCCTGATCCGCCCCCTAGGGGGACCGGTCGCCGACCCCCGGGAAGACAGCCCCGGCCCCGCGCCCTCAGCCCTCCGGCGGCGAGAACACCACCAGCACCTTCAGGGGCTCGGTGATGTGGTGGAACTTGTGCGGCACCCCGGCCGGTACGTAGACGACGCTGCCGTTGGCCACCACCGTCGTCTCCTCCCCGACCGTGATCGAAGCCCGCCCGCTGACGACAACGTACACCTCGTCCTGCTGGTGGGGCTGCTGCGGATCGCTCTGACCCGCGTCGAGGGCGTAGAGCCCCGCCGACATGTTCCGTTCCCGCAGGAATTGCAGGTAGGCGCCGTCGTTGGCCGCTCTCTCCGCTTCGAGCTCATCCAGCCGGAAGGCCTTCATGGTTGCTGTGCCCCTCGTTCGCTACTGCTGTGGGATCCGCTGATGTTCGACCAGGATCTTCTCTGCCACGATCAGACACATGACGAATTTCGTAGTCAAGACGGTCGCCAATGCGGCGGCCCTGGCCGTGGCCATCTGGCTGCTCTCGGGCATCACGCTCGACGACGGCAGCAGCACCGGCCGACGCACCCTCACCCTGATCCTGGTCGCGCTGGTCTTCGGCCTGGTCAACTTCCTCGTCAAGCCCGTGGTGAAGCTGCTCTCCTTCCCCCTTTTCGTGCTCACCCTGGGCCTGTTCACCCTGGTCGTGAACGCCTTGATGCTGCTCCTGACCTCCTGGCTGGCGCAGCAGTTCGACCTGAGCTTCCACGTGGACGGCTTCTGGACCGCGGTCCTCGGCGGCCTGATCATCTCCGTCGTCTCCTGGGCCGTGAACCTGGCCCTGCCCGACAAGAACTGACCGGCCGACGATGTACCGCGTCTGTTTCGTCTGCACCGGAAACATCTGCCGCTCGCCCATGGCCGAGTCGGTCTTCCGCGCCCACGTCGTCGAGGCCGGGCTGGAGGGCCTGGTCGAGGTGGACAGCGCCGGCACCGGCGGATGGCACGAGGGCGACGGCGCCGATCCGCGCACCGTGGCCGTGCTGGAGGCCGCCGGGTACGAGCAGGACCACCGGGCCCGACAGTTCCGGGCCTCCTGGTTCGACCGCCGCGACCTCGTCATCGCGCTCGACGCCGGCCACCTGAAGGACCTGCGGACCCTCGCGCCGAACCCCGGGGCCGCCGCCAAGGTCCGGCTGCTGCGCTCGTACGACCCCGCGGCCGCGCCGGACCGCGCACCGGACGCACTGGACGTACCGGACCCGTACTACGGCCCGTTCGACGGGTTCGAGGAATGCCTGGAACTGGTCGAGGCCGCGAGCCCCGGCCTGCTGGACGCGGTACGCACCGCGGTGAAGGAGCACACCCCGTGAACGACCATCCCGCCGGCGAGAGCGCCACGACGGACCGGTACGGCGACGGAACCCGGGCCGTGCGCGCCGGATTCCCGGAAGCCGTGAAGAACGAACCGACCCTGCCCGGTCCCGTGTTCGCCGCCCACTTCCACCTCCCCGGGGACGTGACGGGCCCGTACACCTACGGCCGAGACAGCAACCCCACGTGGACCCTGCTGGAACGCGCCATCGGCGAACTGGAGGCTCCCGGGCAGGACGGCGTGGAGACCATCGTCTTCGCCTCCGGCATGGCGGCGATCTCCGCCGTACTCCTCTCCCAGGCCCGCACCGGCGACACCGTCGTCCTGCCCGACGACGGCTATCAGGCGTTGCCGCTGCTCCGGGAACAGCTGGAGGCGTACGGGATCGTGGTGCGCACCGCCCCGACCGGCGGCGACGCCCAGCTGACGGTGCTCGACGGCGCCCGGCTCCTGTGGATCGAAACCCCCTCCAATCCGGGGCTCGACGTGTGCGACGTACGCCGTCTCGTGGAGGCCGCGCACGCCGGCGGCACCCTGGTGGCCGTCGACAACACCCTCGCCACGCCGCTCGGGCAGCGGCCGCTGGAACTCGGCGCGGACTTCTCCGTCGCCAGTGGCACCAAGGGCCTCACCGGCCACGGCGATCTGTTGCTGGGCTACGTCGTCTGCCGGGACCCCGCGCTCGCGGCGGGCGTCCGCCGCTGGCGCAAGATCGTCGGAGCCATTCCCGGTCCCATGGAGGCCTGG
This sequence comes from Streptomyces sp. NPDC029836, assembly GCF_055574495.1. Classification (NCBI taxonomy): domain Bacteria; kingdom Bacillati; phylum Actinomycetota; class Actinomycetes; order Kitasatosporales; family Streptomycetaceae; genus Streptomyces; species Streptomyces sp. NPDC029836. The sequence goes on from NZ_JBVHZI010000004.1 coordinate 183,333, forward strand.
CTCGCCCACCGCTCGTTGGCGACGATCCAACTGCGCGCCCAGCGCCAGTGGGGCAACGCCCTCGCGCTGGCCGAAGCTCTCGCCGACCGCGCCGAGGTGACAGGCCTGCGCTATCCCGGCCTCCCTTCGGACCCGTCCCACAAGACGGCGGCCCGGCAGATGTCCGGATTCGGCTCGGTGGTCTCCTTCACGCTGCCCGACCGCGCGCACGCGGAACGCTTCATGGCCGCCCTGCACCTGGTCGAGGACGCCACGAGCTTCGGCGGAGTGCGTTCCACGGCCGAGCGGCGCGGGCGCTGGGGCGGCGACGCCGTGCCGGAGGGCTTCATCCGGTTCTCCGCCGGAGCCGAGGACCCCGAGGACCTCGTCGCCGACGTGCTGCGGGCCCTTGACCGCGCGGCTTCCACGTCCTGAACGACACGGGAAACGGTCCGAGCCTCCCCCTGGTGGCTCGGACCGCCCCGGGTTCCGGAAGTGCAGAACCACACGAACAAGGCCAATACACCGGCGCGGAGGCGACCCTGACGTGCTGGGCTCCGGCCGGCACGACCTCGTCATCACCACGTCCCGACCGCGGCGGGCTGTTCGCGGCCTCCACCCCGTGCGACGAGGAACTGGTACTGGTCGCGGTGCCCTATGGGGCCGCCCTCGTCGACCCCGCCCACCGGTTACGCGCCGCCGCGCACTGGTGAGCCCCCTGTTTTCGGACTGCGGTGCGTTTCAGACGGTGCCCACCGGGCCACTCTTCTCCCATGACCGAACGACCCGTGGTCAAACGCACCGCCCGCGCGATCCTGCTCGACGGTGGCGACCTGATCCTCATCAAGCGCACCAAGCCCGGCCTCGACCCGTACTGGGTCACCCCGGGCGGCGGGGTGGAGCCCTCGGACGACACCGTCGTGGAAGCCCTGCACCGCGAGGTCCACGAAGAACTCGGCGCCAAGATCACCGATGTGGTGCCCTGCTTCGTCGACACCGTCGAGCACATCGCCGCCGGGGGAGTGACCGGCGTGAAAGTGCAGCACTTCTTCGTCTGCCATCTCGAATCGATGGACCTCTCCCAGCGCCACGGCCCCGAGATCGACGAACCCGAGGGCGAGTACGAGATCGTCCGCGCCCCCTTCAGCCGGGTCGGGATCGCTGCCGTCCACCTCGTACCGCTGTCATTGCGGCACTACCTCGACGGAAACATCGAGGGGGTGCGCGCGATGCACGCCCCCGACCTGGGCTGAGTACGCCGGGGAGCCGGCGGGCCCGTACCGGGCTCAGCCGGCGACGCCCGCCAGCTCCTCGTACGCGTCGTAGCGGATCCGCTCCCCGGGGATGCCGATCCGCTTCAAGGCGTCCACACCACTGCGGATCATCGCCGGCGGCCCCGAGACGAAGGCGTCGTACGAGCTCCAGGGCCCGTGCTCACCGACGGCCTGTGGCAGCTGCCCGTCCAGGCCACCACCCACGACCGGGCGCACCGACAGCCACGGGTGGGAGCGCTGCAACCCCAGCAGGGTGTCCTTGTCGTAGAGGTCGTTGTCGCTGCGCGCCCCGAAGAAGACCTCCATGGGCCGTCGCTCGCCGTGCTCGGCGACGTCCTCGATCAACGCCTTGATGGGGGCGATACCCGTGCCGCCGCCCAGACAGAGCATGCCGTTGTCGGTCGTGTGGTCCGCCACCATCGATCCCGCCGGCGGCCCGAGCCGCAGCACGTCGCCCGGCTGTGCGTGTCGGACGAGGGCGTTGGAGACCCAGCCGGCCGGTACGGCCTTGACGTGGAAGGAGAGGAGGCCGTCGGCGCGCGGCGCCGAGGCGAAGGAGTAGTGCCGCCAGACCCGTGGCCACCACGGGGTCTCCAGGCTCGTGTACTGGCCCGCCAGGAAGGGGTACGGCTGGTCGGGGCGGACCGTCAGCACCGCGATGTCCGAGGTGCGCAGGTCGTGCGAGACGACCTCCGCGTGCCACCAGGCGGGCGCCTTCACCTCGTCCTCGGCCGCTGCGTCGATCATGATCTGCGAGATGGCCGTGTACGCGCGGACCCAGGCCGCCTGGGTCTCCGGCCCCCAGGTGAACTCGGCGTACCGGGACAGCGCCCCGATCAGGGCCTCTCCCACCGCCGGGTAGTGACCGGCCATGGTCCCGTACTTGCGGTGCCCCGTGCCCAGTCGGCGTAGGTACGGGACGAGCACGTCCGGATCCTCGATGTGCTCGGCGGCGGTCAGCAGCGCCTTCAGCAACCGGTCGCGCTGGATGTCCATGGCGGCGGGGAACATCCCCCGCACCTCGGGGTGCCCGGTGAAGACCAAGGCGTAGAAGTACGAGGTGACTTTGTCGGCGACGGGTGCGATCTCGGCAAGGGTCCGGTGGATGAGCACGGCGTCCGGGGAGGGCTCCTTCGCACCGCCCCCGGAGGGTATCCGGCCTGTCGGTCTGGCCGATCTGGTGGGCGGAGCGTCCATGCGGTGCCTCGCTTCGAGCATCTCGGTCGGTGTGCGCGCGCCACGGCCTCGAATCCGTGGTTCCGGGGTTCACAGCGTGCCGGCCGATCAAGAGCACTGCGGGGGAATGGGAAAATTCTGCGTTTCGAACCCTCCTTCCCCTTAAGATGCCTCAACTTACGGGCGGGCCACCCCCACGAGCTGATAGGCCTCGCGGAGGTCGCGGCCCTCGTAGACGTACGTCGCCCGCTCGGCCAGGTACGGACGAGCGTTGACCGCCACCGACCTCGGAACGGCCTCGAAGAGCACGGCGTCGGTCAGCGAGTCCCCGTACGCGACGCAGTCGCCCCGGGTCACGCCGAACCGTGCGCACAGTTGGTCGGCGATGCCCACCTTGCCCTCGGGTGTCAGGATCCCCGCGAGGTCGACGGGCCGGGTGAAGGGCACCTCGGGGAAGACCGAGCCGTGGGCGGCATGGGCGCCCCACTCCAGCAAGAGTTCGACGAAGAACGAGGGGGACAGCGAGATGACCGCGCAGTAGTCCCCGCGCTCGCGGATCTCCTGCCAGACGTCCCGGATGCCGGCCAGCCACGGAGACCCGTCGAACGCCGCCCGCACGTGGGCGGGCGTCAGCTCCGACCACAGCTCCCGTACCGCTGCCGAAAACTGGTGGGGGGTGATCTCGCATGCGGCGAAGGACCGCTCCAGTTGGGCGATTTCAACCCCCATGCCGAGCTGCCGGGAAATCTCGACCGGCGCGGCCGAGCCGAACATCAGGGTCCCGTCGAGATCGAAAAGGTGCAGCGCTGTCATGGTCGTCGAGGCTAGCCGCTCCGTTTCACGTGAAACAGCGTGTTTCACGTGAAACGGGGCCGCCTGTTTCACGTGAAACCAGCGACTGTTTCACGGGAAGGATAGCCGCGTCCCCCATGAACCTCAACGGTTTCACGTGAAACGTCGGCGGCGGCCGCGCAGCCATACCCCCTGGACGGCCACCCGGCCCATGATCCAGGCTGGGCAGGTGACACCACCACCGCTCATCGAACTGCCGATCCGCCTGCTCACCACGGACGATCTCCGTCGTTGCGCCGATCTGTCCGAGGACCGCGGCTGGCCCCGCGAGAACCACAAGTGGGGACTGCTCCTCGCCGCGGGCGACGCCTACGGAATCGACGCCCCCGACGGCGAAGGACTGGCCGCCGCCTGCGTCGTCACCCGCTACGGCCCCAGCAGGGTCAAGCCGGACCTCGCGGCCATCGGCATGGTCCTCGTCGCGGACCGTTACGCCCGCAGAGGCCTGGGCCGCCGCCTGATGACCCACGTCTGCGACGAGGTTCTGGCGGGCATCCCCCTCACCCTGCACGCCACACCGTACGGCCGGCCCCTGTACGAGGAGCTCGGCTTCGACACGACGGGTCGTGCCGAAATGCTGGTGGGCACCTTCCGCCCCACCGGCGGCGATCCGCTCCCGAACGGCGAAACCGTCCGCCCGGCCACCTCCGACGACATCCCGGGCATCATCCGCCTGGACACCGAGGTGTTCGGCACCGACCGCACCCACCTGATCATTCGCCTGCCCGCGTTCGCCGACCGGATCCTCGTCATGGAGAACGGTCGGGGCGAGCTCGTCGGGTACGCGGCCATCTGGCCCAACATGGACACCCATGTCGTGGGCCCGCTGATCGCCCGCGACACCGCTAGCGCCCGGGCACTCGTGACCGCGCTGGCCGCCACCACCGACCGGCCCCTGCGCACCGACGTCGACGTACGCCACGAGGAACTCCTCGCCTGGCTCAAGGAACGGGGCCTCGCATCGGTGGCGTTCAACGCCGTCATGACCCGGAACATCCCCGGCCTGCCCGGCGACTGGACCCGTCGCTGGGCCCCCCTGACCGTCGCGGCCGGCTGAGAGAAGGAACAGCGCACCATGACCGAAACCCACGAGCTGAGCATCCGCCCCGCCACCGAGGCCGATCTGCCGGCCATCGTCGAGATGCTCGCGGACGACCCGCTCGGCGCCGACCGGGAGACCCCGGACGACCTCGCGCCGTACGTGGCCGCCCTCAAGCGCCTGACCGACGACCCCAACCAGCACATCGTCGTCGCCGTTCGCGGCGAACGCGTGGTGGGCACCCTCCAGCTCACCTTCGTCCCGGGACTCTCCCGCACGGGGGCCACCCGCGCGATCATCGAAGGCGTCCGCGTCCACGCCGACGAACGGGGCAGCGGCCTCGGCACCCGCTTCATCGAATGGGCGATCGACCGGTCCCGACAGGAGAACTGCCTGCTGGTGCAACTCACCTCCGATGTGACCCGCACCGAAGCCCACCGCTTCTACGAGCGGCTCGGCTTCACTGCCTCCCACGTCGGGTTCAAGTTCCAGCTCTGAGCGACGCGGCAAGGACCGGGCTCCCGGCGGCGGCCCGCCCTACGATCGGGAGGATGAGCCCCAGCCTCCCGATCGTGACCACCGTCGAGCGTCGCCACCGGCTCGGCCGCCGCCACCGGCTGGCCCCCTCGGCCCACGCCGCCACCGTGCCCGAGGCAGCCGACGCGGTGGTCGCCCTGCACGCCACCGACGCCGCGACGATCTACCTCTCCGCCCGTGCCCGGCTGGTCGGAGGCGGTCCGGAGACGATCGAGCGGGCCCTCTACGAGGACGTCAGCCTGGTCCGCCTGCTCAGCATGCGCAACACGCTGTTCGCCGTCTCCGCGGAGCTCGCGCCCCACGTCGACGCGTCCACCGCGCGGGGCATCGCCGCCAAGGAGCGGCGGACCCTCCTCAAGCACCTCGCCGAGGACGGCCGGGGACTGGACGCCGACTGGCTGGCCCGCACCGAGGCCACCGCCCTGGACGCCCTCGACGCCCACGGCCCCCTGACCGGCAGCGGGCTGTCCGCCGTCGTCCCCGACCTCCAGCAGAAGATCACCGTGGGCCGGGGCAAGAAGTACGAGACCGAGACCGGGGTCACCACCCGCGTCATACGCCTCCTGGCCGCCGACGGCCGCATCCGCCGGGACCGCCCGCGCGGGTCGTGGACATCGAGCCAGTACCGCTGGGTCCACACCCGGCCCTGGCCCGAGGTACCGGCCGCCGAGGCACGCGCCGAGATCGCCCGGCGCTGGCTCCATGCCTACGGCCCGGCCACCGAGGCCGACCTGAAGTGGTGGACCGGCTGGACGCTGACCGACGTACGCAAGGCGCTGGTCGCCGTCGGTCCCGAACAGGTCCTCCTGGAAGGCGGGGGGACGGCCCTGGTCCTCTCCGGGGACACCGCCCCCGAACCCGCTCCCGAGCCCTGGGCGGCCCTGCTGCCCGGCCTCGACCCCAGCGGCATGGGCTGGTCCGACCGCGGCTTCCATCTCGACCCGGCCCACCGCGGCGCCCTGTTCGACTACGCGGGCAACATCGGCCCGACCGTGTGGTGGAACGGCGAGGTCATCGGCGGCTGGGCCCAGCGGCCGAACGGCGCGATCGTCTGGCGACTGCTCGTCGACCGTGGCCGCGACGCCGAGGAGGCGGTCACCGCCGAGGCCGACCGGCTCGCCGCGTGGGTGGGCGACGCCCGGGTCACCCCGCGCTTCCGCACTCCGCTGGAGCGCGAACTCGTCGGCTGAGCCCCGCAGCCGACAGCCCGCACCCCTGGTCCCCGCCCCGGATTCAGCCGATGCCCCGCCAGCCCTGGGGGTCCACGCCCCCGGGCACCGGGGCCTGGGCGTCGTAGGGCTCCCGGGTGAAGACGAACGACGCCAGGTCGAGGTGGCTCACCGAGCCGTCCTCACGGCGTACGGCCCGCAGTGTCTCGCCCGCGTAGTAGCCGGTGAGACCGGTCCACGTCCCGTCGGGCTCCGCACGGAAACGGGCCGTGCGACCGGTGGCCCCCACCGGGCCCAGCTCCAGGGAGCCGTCGTACCGCAGCCGCAGCACGTGCGGCGAAGTCCCCCAGTACCAGGGCCCGGTCAGCTCCACCGGCACCCGGTCGGCCTCTCCGGAGGGACGCCACGGCTCGGGGAGGCGCGGTTCCGCGTCGGCGACGATCCGTAGCAGGTCCATGGCGACGGTCGTCGGCGGCAGCCCCGACGTGCAGTTCGCCAGCACGACGGCGGCCAGGTCGTCGGCCTCGCTCAGCCACAGGCCGGCGACGAAGCCCGGAAGGGAACCGCCGTGCCCGACCAGTCGGCGGCCCCCGTTCGTGGCCAGCTGAACACCGAGCCCGTACCCGGAATCCGCGGCGCCGGGCTCCGGCGGCGCGACCGGGGTCCGCATCTCCCGTACCGTCGCGGCGCTCAGCACCCGTTCGTCACCGCGGAGCAGGAAGTCGGCGAAGCGCGCCAAATCCTTCGTCGTGGACCACAGTTGCCCGGCCGCGGCCATCAGGCCGAGGTCCTCGACGGGTTCGCGCATCATCACGTCGGCCCACGGGTGCACGGCCCAACCCCCCGCGTGCGGAGCCTGCGGCCTGCCGCTCGTCCGGTCCAGGCCGAGCGGCTCCAGCACCTCGGCGCGCAGAACGTCCTCCCAAGGCTTCCCCCGCAGCGCCTCGACCAGCGAACCCAGCAAGGTGTAGCCGGGGTTGGAGTAGTGGAACCGGCTGCCGGGGGAGTGCTTGAACGGCTCGTCACCCAGTACGTCGGCGAGTTCCGGCCGCAGCGTCGCCGGACTCCGCTCCCACCACGCGCCGGGGGTCTCGGCGGCCAGCCCGCCCGCATGGGACAGCAGTTGGGCGACGGTCACCTCGCCGACACCCGTCCCGGGCAGATGCTTCTCCAGCGGGTCCGACAGGCCGAGCAGCCCTTCGTCGCGCAGCCTCAGCACCAGGACGGCGGTGAACGTCTTGGTGATCGAGCCGATCCGGTACTGCACGTTCCCGTCCGGTCCGTGTCCTTCGACGGAGGTACGGGACCCTTCCCAGACCACGTCGCCGCCGCGCACGACCGCCGCCACCACGGAGGGCGCCCGGCCCTCGCTCTGCGCGACGGCGATCCGGTGCCGCAGCGCGCGCCGGGTCTCGGGGAGCAGTTCCAGGTCTTCAGAGAGAGCGTCCATGATCCCTGGGTACCACAACCGCGCGAAGGAGCACCTCTCGTTTCCCCCGTCGTCCGAGGTCAGCACGACTGCCCGGCCGTAGGCCCGCACCCTGCGGTGCTGCGATGTGGAAGACCCCGAACCCACCGTCGCAGTGTCGGGTCTGCACGTGGTGATGTGCTGTGCGTGGTGCACCTTTACCTGTACGCGATGCTGAGCTGCGCTGTTGAGGGGGAGTCGAACCCCGCGTTGCTCTTCACGCGCCAAGAAGGAGCTGGGGAACCGCCGGCCCTCGGTGTGTGCACGCCCCCGAAACTGCTACCTGCTCCACATCGTCGCCACCGGCCGGACGGCTCAGTCCAGCAGATCGGCCTCCCAGTTCGTACGCTGGATCCGCATATCGATCTCACGGATGTCCCGGGCGAGCGCATCCGCCTACCGCGCAGTTCCGCGACCGGAAGCGCGGACAGCATCATCAACTCGGACCGAAGCTGTCGCCCGTATCCCCGCTCGTCCTTGCCCGCCGCCGCGTCCGCCGCCGCGGTGACCACGGAGTGACGCAACCTCAGCACGTCCCGGCGTGCAAGGGCATCGGTGAGCGTGCCGTCCGGACCCATCTCCATGCTGGCGTTGGTCCGGTTGATCCGCCGGATCAACGATTCCAGCGGGATCCGAGAACCCGCGCCTGACGCGGTCTACGTGTTGGCCATGTCCACGAAGCGGGAGTAGTGGCCCTGGAAGGCGACGGTGATGGTGGCCGTGGGGCCGTTTCGGTGCTTGGCCACGATCAGGTCCGCCTCGCCCGCGCGGGGGGACTCCTTCTCGTAGGCGTCCTCACGGTGGAGCAGGATCACCATGTCGGCGTCCTGCTCGATGGAGCCCGACTCACGGAGGTCGGAGACCATCGGCTTCTTGTCGGTGCGCTGCTCGGGACCACGGTTCAGCTGGGAGAGCGCGATCACCGGCACCTCCAGCTCCTTGGCCAGCAGCTTGAGGTTTCGGGACATGTCCGAGACCTCCTGCTGACGGCTCTCCGGACGGCGGGAGCCGCCCGACTGCATCAGCTGGAGGTAGTCGATGACGACGAGGGAGAGGTCGCTGCGCTGCTTGAGCCGGCGGCACTTGGCCCGGATCTCCATCATCGACAGGTTCGGGGAGTCGTCGATGTACAACGGCGCGGCCGAGACGTCGGGCATCCGGCGTGCGAGTCGGGTCCAGTCGTCGTCGGTCATCGTGCCCGAACGCATGTGGTGCAGCGCCACGCGGGCCTCCGCCGAGAGCAGGCGCATCGCGATCTCGTTGCGGCCCATTTCCAGGGAGAAGATGACGCTGGGCAGATTGGCCTTGATGGAGCAGGCCCGCGCGAAGTCCAGCGCGAGCGTGGACTTGCCCATCGCGGGACGTGCGGCGATGACGATCATCTGGCCCGGGTGGAGGCCGTTGGTGAGGGAGTCGAGGTCGGTGAACCCGGTGGGTACGCCCGACATCTGGCCGCTGCGGGACCCGATCGCCTCGATCTCGTCGAGGGCGCCCTCCATGATGTCGCCCAGCGGCAGGTAGTCCTCGGAGGTCCGCTGTTCCGTGACGGCGTAGATCTCGGCCTGGGCGCTGTTGACGATCTCGTCGACGTCGCCGTCCGCCGCGTATCCCATCTGCGTGATCTTCGTACCGGCGGCGACGAGGCGCCGCAGGACGGCTCTCTCGTGGACGATCTCCGCGTAGTACTCCGCGTTCGCCGCGGTGGGCACGGACTGCACCAGGGTGTGCAGGTAGGAGGCCCCGCCGACCTTGCTGATCTCACCGCGCCGGGTCAGCTCCGCGCCGACGGTGATCGGGTCGGCCGGCTCGCCCTTGGCGTACAGGTCGAGGATGGCCTGGTAGATCGTCTCGTGCGAGGGACGGTAGAAGTCGTGGCCCTTGAGGACCTCGACCACGTCGGCGATGGCGTCCTTGGAGAGCAGCATGCCGCCGAGCACGGACTGTTCGGCGTCGAGGTCCTGCGGAGGAACCCGCTCGAAGCCGCCCCCGCCGCCGTCCCAGGAGCCGCCCTCGCGGCCGGCGTCGTCCTGCTTGTCCCTGCGGCCACCACCCTCGCCGCCGCGGCGCTGACGGGCGGGCAGACGGTCACTGGGACCGCTGTCGGCCCAGGGGTCGTCCATGGGCTCGGGCATGTTCACCGGGCCGCCTCCTCCCGTCCGCTGCGCGGACCTCGCCGTGCCACTCTTTCTACGACACGGCTCTGACATTTGGGGCACCCGGATCGGCTGTGGCGCGTCGGGCAACGCTCAACGGTAGGGCCGCGGGCGGCGTCAGCCAATCTTGTTATCCACAGGCTGTGTGGATGAGATGTGGACGACGGCGCCAATGCTGTGGGTAAGTCGCCGGAAGCTGTGTACGGACCGGGGGACGACGCTGTGGACAAAATCACCCGACCCCTGTCAGCACCCCGCCTGACCTGCTATTTTCTCGCTCCGCGAGACAGCGGGAGAAAATTCTTGGCCACTGTCTCAAGATCGCCTCCAATGGGGTGCGAAGAACCCCCAAGTCAGCGCCTCGGTAAGGATCCAAAAACCCTGGCATCCATTACCTGTGGAAGATTGGATTGAGCGCATGACACAGGCCCCCCCAGCTGCCAAGGCTGCCCCGAGACGGCATGATCGCGAGATCCTCGCCCTCGCCGTCCCAGCCTTCGGCGCCCTCGTTGCCGAACCCCTGTTCGTGATGGCAGACAGCGCCATCGTGGGACACCTCGGCACCCCCCAGCTGGCCGGCCTCGGCATCGCCGGCGCACTCCTGATGACCGGAGTGAGCGTCTTCGTCTTCCTCGCCTACGCGACCACCGCGGCAGTGGCCCGGCGCGTCGGAGCGGGCGACCTCCCGGCCGCCATCCGACAGGGCATGGACGGCATCTGGCTCGCACTCCTGCTCGGTACGGCCGTGGCGGCCGTGATCCTGCCCACCGCGCCCGGGCTGGTGTCCCTCTTCGGAGCGTCCGACACCGTCGCCCCGTACGCGATCACCTACCTGCGGATCTCCGCCCTCGGGATCCCGGCCATGCTCATGGTGCTGGCCGCCACCGGCGTCATCCGCGGGCTCCAGGACACCCGTACACCGCTCTACGTGGCCATCGGCGGCTTCGCGCTCAACGGCGTCCTCAACGTGGCCCTGGTCTACGGCGCCGGCCTCGGCATCGCCGGATCCGCCTGGGGCACGGTCATCGCCCAGTTCGCGATGGCGGCCGCCTACCTCTTCGTGGTCGTCCGCGGAGCACGCCGGCACGGCGCTTCGCTGCGCCCCGACAAGGCCGGCATCCGGGCCTGCGCCCGGGCGGGAGCGCCCCTGCTGGTCCGCACCCTGTCCCTGCGGGCCATCCTGATGATCGCGACCGCCGTCGCCGCCCGGCTGGGTGACGCCGACATCGCGGCCCACCAGATCCTGCTGTCCCTGTGGAGCCTGCTCGCCTTCGCCCTGGACGCGATCGCGATCGCCGGGCAGGCCATCATCGGCCGCTACCTGGGTGCCGGGGACACCGAGGGCGCCAGGGCGGTCTGCCGCCGCATGGTCCAGTGGGGGATCGTCTCGGGCATCGTCCTCGGCCTGCTGGTCGTCGTCGCCCGCCCGGTCTTCATCCCGCTCTTCACCAGCGATCCCGTGGTCGAGGACGTCCTGCTGCCGGCCCTGCTCGTCGTGGCCGTGTCCCAGCCGGTCTCCGGGATCGTCTTCGTGCTGGACGGGGTCCTGATGGGCGCCGGGGACGGGCCCTACCTCGCCCGCGCCATGCTGGTGACACTGGCCGTCTTCGCCCCGGCGGCCCTGCTCGTACCCGTCTTCGGCGGGGGCCTCACCACTCTCTGGTGGGCGATGACACTGATGATGGTGGTCCGCATGATCACGCTCCAGCTGCGCGCCCGCTCCGGGCGGTGGCTGGTGGCCGGAGCCACCCGCTGATCAGTTCGCGGAGGGGGCCTGCCGGCCGCCGTTTCACGTGAAACGCATCGGCCGTTTCACGTGAAACAGGGACGCGCTCGTTTCACGTGAAACAGGAAGCGCCGGGTCGACCTCGTTTCACGTGAAACACCCCCACCCCTGTTTCACGTCAAACAGTCACCCCGCCCTCGCCCCGACCGCACCAGGAAATGACGAAGGGCCGCACCCCCTGAGGGGTGCGGCCCTTCATGCGCTGCCCTTAGGCGGCGACGACCTCGATGCCCACGTTCGCGGCGACCTCGGCGTGCAGACGCACGGAGACCTGGTACGAACCGAGGGTCTTGATCGGGGCGCCCAGCTCCACGCGACGCTTGTCGACCTTCGGGCCACCCGACGCCTCGATCGCCGTGGCGATGTCGGACGGCGTGACGGAACCGAAGAGACGACCGGCGTCACCCGCGCGGGTGGCCAGACGGACCTTCACACCTTCGAGCTTGGCCTTGAACTCGTTGGCCTGCTCGATGGTCGCGATCTCGTGGATCTTGCGGGCGCGGCGGATCTGCGCCACGTCCTTCTCGCCACCCTTGGTCCAGCGGATCGCGAAACCACGCGGGACCAGGTAGTTGCGAGCGTAACCGTCCTTGACGTCGACGACATCGCCGGCGGTGCCGAGGCCAGAGACCTCGTGGGTCAGGATGATCTTCATTATTCGGTCACCCTTTCCTTATCGCGCGGTGGACGTGTAGGGCAGCAGTGCCATCTCACGGCTGTTCTTGACTGCCGTGGCGACGTCACGCTGGTGCTGCGTGCAGTTGCCGGTGACGCGGCGGGCACGGATCTTGCCGCGGTCGGAAATGAACTTCCGCAGCATGTTCGTGTCCTTGTAGTCCACGTACGCGGTCTTGTCCTTGCAGAACGCGCAGACCTTCTTCTTAGGCTTGCGCACAGGCGGCTTCGCCATTGTGTCTCTCCTGTGTGATCAAGAAGTGGATGCGAGCTGCCCTAGAAGGGCGGCTCGTCCGAGTAGCCACCGCCGGAGCCGCCGGAGCCGCCGGAGCTTCCGCCCCAACCGCCCCCGCCGCCACCCTGCTGCTGGCCACCGGCAGCCGGCGCGCTGGACGCCCACGGGTCGTCGGAGGAACCTCCGCCGCCCTGGGGCGCACCGCCGCCACCGGGGGCTCCGCCCCAGTTGCCGCCGCCGCCACCCTGCTGCTGACCGCCGCCGTATCCACCCTGGCCTCCGCGACCCGAGGTCTTGGCGACCTTGGCCGTGGCGGTCTTCAAGCTGGGGCCGACTTCCTCGACGTCCAGCTCGTAGACCGTGCGCTTGACACCCTCACGGTCCTCGTACGACCGCTGCTTCAGCCGGCCCTGCACGATGACGCGCATGCCCCGCTGAAGGGACTCAGCGACGTTCTCGGCCGCCTGACGCCAGACCGAGCAGGTCAGGAACAGGCCTTCGCCGTCCTTCCACTCATTGGTCTGCTTGTCGAAGATGCGGGGAGTGGACGCGACACGGAACTTCGCGACCGCCGCACCCGAGGGGGTGAAGCGCAGCTCGGGGTCGTCGACGAGATTGCCGACGACCGTGATGACGGTCTCGCCTGCCATGGATGAACCTCTCGGCGGGGATGTGCTGCTGGGCTGCTGTGTACTACTCGGTCCCGATTACCGCTGAACCGAAGTTCAGTGGGTCTCGGGGCGAAGGACCTTGGTCCGGAGAACCGACTCGTTCAGGTTCATCTGGCGGTCAAGCTCCTTGACGACCGCAGGCTCGGCCTGCAGGTCGATGACCGAGTAGATGCCCTCGGGCTTCTTCTTGATCTCGTAAGCGAGACGACGACGGCCCCAGGTGTCGACCTTCTCGACCTTTCCGTTGCCCTCACGGACGACGGAGAGGAAGTTCTCGATCAGCGGGGAGACAGCGCGCTCCTCGAGATCGGGGTCGAGGATGACCATCACTTCGTAGTGACGCATGTGGAACCCACCTCCTTTGGACTCAGCGGCCACGGTCGTTCCGTGGCAGGAGGGTCGTGATGCGTGCGCACGGCGTCCGAGAACAGACACCGCGCAGACCGTACAGACTACCCCGTCGACTCCTTCCGGTTGAAATCCGCCGGGAGGGGGCCACAATCTGTATGCATCGGGTGTGCTCGGTGCTATGCCCCGGCCTACCGGCGGCAGCCCCGTCCCACCGCTCTGCTCCAGCCAGGAGGTGCCTTCCGATGGCACAGGCAATGCGACCGCAGTCCCCCATCTCTCTCCTCGCGACGGACGGCAAGCCCCACCCGCTCCAGGACACCCTGATGGCGGCCACCCTCGTACTCGGCGCCGTGGCGTTCATCACGGCGTTCTGGCACCACCTGCACCTGATCAGCTCGTGGGCCGGACTGATCGGGATCCTGACCGGCGGCTACGGACAGTTCATCTCCATCACGACACGCGAACGCTTCGTGCTGATCATCGGCCTTGGCGCGGCTGCCATCGGCTTCTTCCTCGGCATGGCGCACGGCGGCCTCTTCGGCGGCTGGCTGGGCTGACCGGGGGACCTCCGCGACGGGGCGCCGGCTTCCACCGGCCCGGGCCCGGCCCGTCCCCCAGATGGGTGGCGCCCACGTCGCAGTAGGCTTCGCGCCATAGCCAGCGAAGCCGCCGGAGGAGACGCCCCGCATGAGCCTGTCCCTGAGGACCATCAGTCGAGAGCAGCATCTGGGATATCTCCAGAGCCTGCCCTCGGCGAGCCACTGCCAGGTCCCGGCGTGGGCCGACGTGAAGAACGAGTGGCGTTCCGAGAACCTGGGCTGGTTCGACGCGTCCGGCGAACTCGTCGGTGCCGCGCTCGTGTTGTACCGCCAGCTGCCCAAGGTGAAGCGCTACCTCGCGTACCTTCCCGAGGGCCCGGTCATCAACTGGTACGCCCCCAATCTGGACGAATGGCTCCAGCCGATGCTGGCGCACCTGAAGCACCAGGGCGCCTTCACCGTGAAGATGGGCCCGCCCGTCGTCATCCGCCGTTGGAACTCGGCCGCCATCAAGGCCGGCATCCAGGACCCCGAGGTCAAGCGCCTGCGTGACGTCGAGGCTTCGGTCATCGAGCCCCGCGCCTTCGAGGTGTCCGACAAGTTGCGCCGCATGGGCTGGCAGCAGGCCGAGGACGGCGGCGCCGGATTCGGCGACGTGCAGCCCCGCTACGTGTTCCAGGTGCCGCTGGCGAACCGCTCGCTGGACGACGTCCTCAAGGGCTTCAACCAGCTGTGGCGCCGCAACATCAAGAAGGCCGAGAAGGCCGGCGTCGAGGTCGTCCAGGGCGGCTACGAGGACCTGCCCACCTGGCAGCACCTCTACGAGATCACCGCCGAGCGCGACAAGTTCCGCCCGCGCCCGCTCAGTTACTTCCAGCGCCAGTGGACGGCCCTCAACTCCGAGGACCCGAACCGGATGCGGCTGTACATCGCCACGCACGAGGGGGAGCCGCTGGCCGCCGCCACGATGCTCACCGTCGGCCAGCACGTCTGGTACTCGTACGGCGCCTCCGCCAACCACAAGCGCGAGGTCCGCCCGTCGAACGCGATGCAGTGGCGCATGCTGCGCGACTCGTACGCGCTCGGCGCGAGCGTCTACGACCTCCGCGGCATCAGCGACACGCTGGACGAGAACGACCACCTGTTCGGCCTCATCCAGTTCAAGGTCGGCACCGGCGGCGAGGCCGTCGAGTACGTCGGCGAGTGGGACTTCCCGCTGAACAAGCTGCTGCACAAGGCGCTCGACATGTATATGTCCCGCCGCTGATCCCCCTCCCTCACCCACACATCGCACCGCTGCACCAAGCAGCCACCAAGAGAGGTTCCGGACGGGCATGGCGCTCACGCTCTACGTCGACACCGCGCGCTGGCGTGCGCACCAGAAGCAGATCACGGACCAGTTCCCCGGACTGATCCCCGTCTGCAAGGGCAACGGCTACGGCTTCGGACACGAGCGGCTGTGCGAGGAGGCGACCCGCATGGGCGCCGACATCCTGGCCGTCGGTACCACGTACGAGGCCGCCAGCATCAAGGACTGGTTCGGCGGCGACCTGCTCGTCCTCACCCCGTTCCGGCGGGGCGAGGAGCCGGTGCCGCTGCCGGACCGGGTGATCCGCTCGGTGTCCTCGGTGGACGGGGTCCGGGGCCTGGTCGGCGCCCGCGTCGTCATCGAGTGCATGAGCTCGATGCGTCGCCACGGCGTCTCCGAGCAGGACCTGGGCCTGCTCCAGACGGCGATCGAGGACGTCCGGCTGGAGGGCTTCGCCCTGCACCTGCCGCTCGACCGCCCCGACGGTTCGGACGCCGTCGAGGAGGTCATCGGCTGGATGGACCGGCTCCGCGCGGCCCGGCTGCCGCTGCACACCATGTTCGTCAGCCACCTGCGGGCCGAGGAACTGACCCGGCTCCAGCAGCAGTTCCCCCAGACCCGCTTCCGGGCCCGCATCGGTACCCGGCTGTGGCTGGGCGACCACGAGGCGACCCAGTACCGCGGTGCGGTCCTGGACGTCACCCGGGTCTCCAAGGGCGACCGCTTCGGTTACCGCCAGCAGAAGGCCGCCTCCGACGGCTGGCTGGTCGTCGTCGCGGGCGGCACCTCGCACGGGGTGGGGCTGGAGGCCCCCAAGGCCCTGCACGGGGTGATGCCGCGCGCCAAGGGCGTCGCCCGCGCCGGCCTGGCCACGGTGAACCGGAACCTTTCGCCCTTCGTGTGGGCGGGCAAGCAGCGCTGGTTCGCCGAGCCCCCGCACATGCAGGTGTCGATCCTGTTCGTGCCCTCGGACGCGACCGAGCCCAAGGTCGGCGACGAGCTGGTGGCGCACCTGCGCCACACCACCACCCAGTTCGACCGGGTGCTCGACGCCTGACCCGATCAGTCGCCGGGGTTCGTGCCCCAGTCGACCCGCTGTCCCCGCGAAGGCGCCGCTTCCCGCGGCGCCTTCGTCGCGTTCGGGAGCACGAACCTGTCCTCGGCCCCGTCCAGGACACCGCCGGACGGGTCGTCGGAGCCGTCGCGCCGTACGACGTCCCGTTCGGGCAGCAGGATGTCCCGCACCACGACCGCGCAGAGGTAGAGCGTGCCCACCAGGTGGGCGGCGATGGCGAACTGATAGCCCTCCAGGGGCAGGCCCTGGTGCTTGTCCCCACTGCTCGTGTAGGCGAGGTAGAACCAGATGCCCAGGAAGTACGCGACCTCGCCCGCCTGCCAGATCAGGAAGTCCCGCCAGCGCGGGCGGGCCAGCGCGGCCAGCGGGATGAGCCACAGCACGTACTGCGGCGAGTAGACCTTGTTCGCCAGGATGAACGCGGCGACGACCAGGAAGGCCAGCTGCGCGAACCGGGGGCGCCTGGGCGCCGTCAGCGTCAGCAGGCCGATGGCCAGGCACATCAGCAGCGTGAGGAGCGTCGCGTACGTGTTGGCGCCCTCCAGCGGGTTGCCGCTGCGCTGGGAGATCAGCAGCCACACGGAGCCGAAGTCGATCGGTCGCTCCTGGCTGAACACGTAGAACCGCTTCCAGCCGTCCCAGGCGAACAACATGATCGGCGCGTTCACCACGAGCCAGGCGACCACGGCCCCGCCGGCCGCCGCGCCGAAGGCCCGCCACTTCCCCGCCCGCCAACAGAGCACGAACAGGACGCCGAGCAGCAGGGCGGGGTAGAGCTTGGCGGCGGTGGCGAGACCGATGAAGACGCCGGCGGCCAGCGGACGGCTGCGCGACCACATCAACATGGCGACGGCGGTGAGGGCCACGGCCGGCAGGTCCCAGTTGATCGTCGCGTTGAGTGCGAAGGCGGGGGCCAGGGCGAGGAGCAGCGCGTCCCAGGGCCTGCGGCGGTGGGTCCGGGCCACGCAGACGGCCAGCACGGCCGCGCAGGCCATCAGCATGCCCGCGTTGACCATCCAGTACATCTGTTCGCGGTGCTGGAGGGAGCCCGAGGTCGGCGTCAGCCAGGAGGCGACCTGCATGAAGGCCCCGGTCAGCACCGGGTACTCCAGGAACTGCATGTCGCCGTACTTCGGCTCCTGGTCCGGGAAGCGGTCGAAGTACGGCACGAGGCCGTCGGCGAAGCCGCGCGCGGAGTACAGGTGCGGGATGTCGGAGTAGCAGGCGTGCGTGTACTGGGAGGCCGCTCCGCGGAACCACGCCCAGTCGTAGCAGGGCAGCTTCTGCACCATTCCGAGGGCGAACAGCCCGAGGACCACCAGCACCACGACGCGCACCGGTCCCAACCAGTGGCCGCCGAGGCGGGCATGGCGGCCGATGGGGCCGCCGATCAGTTCGCTGCCTGCCGCGGCGACCTCGTCCTGCTCCGTGGGCAGGACGGGCCGCTCCTCGTGCACCTTGGTCATGCGCTCATCCTGCCGTACCGGGTCGGACACGCGGGAGGGCCGCCGCACGGATGCGACGGCCCTCGCCGGTGTGGAGGGTGGGGCGGGTCAGCCGGAGGCGCCCATGTTCATGCCCCAGTTCGTGGAGCCGCCGGGTCGGCCGGGCCGGCCCGAGCCGGACGGGGAGGGCATTTCGCCGGCGCCGCCGTCCGGGAAGCCGCCGACTCCGCCGTCGTCACCGCCCGGGCCGCCGCCGTTGGCGCCGTTCCCGCCGTTCCCCCCGTTGTCGCCGATGCCACCGATGCCGCCGTTCGCGGCCCCGTCGGTGGTGCCGCCCGCGGTCTCCGGGTCGCAGTACAGACCGGCCCACGGCTTGCAGGACGGCCTGCCGCCCCGGGAGGGGGACGGCGACACCGGGGGCGCCGAGCTCGACGGCGGGGCCGACGGGGTCGGGGAGGGCGAGTAGGAGGGCGCCGGGGGCGTCGGGGTGGGCGCGCCGGAGGCGTCGGCGGTCACGCCGATGTCCTCCGGCTCCGGGAACTGCTTGATCGGAGTGCCCTTGAGGGCCTCGCGCATGTACTCCGTCCAGATCACGGCCGGGATGTCACCACCGTGGATGGAGTCGACGCCGCCCACGTTGTTCATGGACATCAGCGCCTTGTCCTTGGAGTTCGGATCGTTGCGGAACAACGTGACCGAGGTGGAGAGCTCCGGGGTGTAGCCGACGAACCAGGCCGACTTGTTGAGGTCGGTGGTGCCGGTCTTGCCCGCGGCGGGCCGCCCCAGCTTCTTCGCCTTGATGCCGGTGCCGTTCTCGACGACGTTGCGCAGGACCTTGGTGATGTTGTCCGCGATGGCGTCGTCCATGGCCCGGACCGACTTGGGGGGTTCGAAGCCGGGCAGGTCCTGACCGTCCTCCGTGACCTTGGTCACGGAGAAGGGCTCGTGGTGGGTACCGGAGGCGGCGAAGGTGGCGTACGAGTCGGCCATCCGGATGGCGCTGGGCGTCGAGGTGCCGAGGGCGAAGGAGGCGTTGTCGTCGGGGTCCATCGACTCGTCGAGGATGCCGGTGGACCGGGCGACCCCGCGGACCTTGTCGTGGCCGACGTCGAAGATCAGCTGGGCGAACGGGACGTTGATCGACTGCCGCATCGCCTCGTCGAGGGTCACGTAGCCGAAGGCCTGCGGGCTCTCGTTCTTCTGCTTGAACGGCTCGCCGCCCTTGCCCCGCAGCGGCTTTCCCTGCCGGTTGGTGATCACCGTGAGGTCGTCGGCGAGGTACTTGCTGTCGACCGAGATGCCCGAGCCCTTGGAGTTCTGGGTGCCGTACTCCATGGCCGCGGCCAGCACGTACGGCTTCCAGGTCGAGCCCACCGGCACGCCCGAGGTGTTGGCGTTGTTGGTGAAGTGCTTGTGGTCCCAGCCGGGACCGCCGTACAGCGCCACGATCGCCCCGGACTTCACGTCCACGGAGGCGGCGCCGAACTGTACGAAGGTGTCGTACTGGGGCCGCTTCTTCTCGTCGAGGAAGTCGTTGCGGGTGTCCTCCACCGCCTTGGACAGGGCTTCCACCTTGGACTTCTCGAAGGTCGTCCGGATCGTGTAGCCGCCCAGGGCCATCTTCTCGGCCGTGATGCCCGTGGTCTTCAGGACGTACTGCTTGGCGACCTCGACGAGGTATCCGGTCTGGCCGGACATGCCGCGGGCCTGCTCGGAATCGACCCGGGCCGGGAACTCCTTGTACTTGTCCCGCTCGGACTGCTCCATGCGGCCCACCGCGACCTCGCGGTCGAGCACCCAGGCCCAGCGTCCCCGGGCCCTCTTCTCGTTGGCCTCGGGGGTGGCGGCGGTGCCGATGCCGCCGTCCGGGTTGTAGAGGTTGGGGCCCTTCAGGAGCGCCGCCAGGAAAGCGCTCTGGGACGGGTCGAGGTCCTTGGCGTCCTTCCCGAAGTAGGCACGGGCCGCGGCCTGGATCCCGTAGGCGTCGCGGCCGTAGTACGCGGTGTTGAGGTAGCCCGCGAGGACGGTGTCCTTCGACTCGGAGACACCGAGCCGGATGGAGATGAAGAGCTCGGTGACCTTCCGCTTGAGCGTCTGCTCGGAGTCCAGGTACATGTTCTTCACGTACTGCTGGGTGATCGTCGAGCCGCCCTGCGTGGACCCGCCGGTGGCCATGTTCACCACCGCGCGGACGATGCCCGTCGGGTCGACGCCCTTGTCGGTCTCGAAGGACTCGTTCTCCGCGGCGATCACCGCGTTGCGCATCGACAGGGGGATCTGGTCGATGGGCACGATCTGCCGGTTGGTGGAACCGCCGGTGGCGACCATCTGGGTGCCGTCCGCCCACTGGAACACGTTGTTCTGCGCCTCGGCGGCCTTGTTCGGGTCCGGGGTGCCGACACTGGCGATGCCGATGCCGGCGCCCGCCACGATGACGGCGAAGAAGCCCAGGAACGTGCCTCCGACCAGCTTCCAGGAGGGTACGAAGCGCTTCCAGCCGTCCTTCCCGGCGCGCGGGTAGTCGACGAGCCGGTCCCCCCTGCTCTTCCCGCCGGGGCCGGCGGTTCCGCGCCGGCCGGCCCGGCGGGCGTCCGCGCGTCCGGCGTGTGCGGTCTGCTCTGCGTGGGGTCCGCTGGGTGACGCCGTGGGGACGTCATGCCCGGACCCGGCACCCCTTCCGGGGCGCGGTTGCGCGGCCCGGCGGGACGCGGCGCGTCCGCCGCCCTGGGGCTGCGGCGGTTTGCGGCGGTGCTCGCTCATCGAACGACTACTCCTCGGGCAGGCGAGTGGCCTGGAAGCGGCTGGTGAATTCCGGTTCCCCCGTTGTGTTGCCGCACAGACTACGCACGGCCAAAACCCGACCAGTGCCGAAGTTCACCCCAAATCAGGCACCTTACGTCGCGCGAATTGATGATGTGACGCCGGTCACCACGTCACCCCTTGTCGCGGACGGCCGCCCGTTCTATCGTCTGGATGTATCGAGTCGATACATCAGCTCGGCATAAACTCAGAGGCAGAGAGGGGCAGGCGGATGAGCAGGCGCTCAGGCATCCTCGAGTTCGCCGTCCTCGGCCTGCTTCGCGAATCCCCCATGCACGGTTACGAGCTCCGCAAGCGGCTCAACACCTCATTGGGGGTGTTCAGGGCGTTCAGCTACGGGACTCTCTATCCCTGCCTCAAGACGCTGGTCGCCAACGGCTGGTTGATCGAAGAGCCGGGCAACGCCCCGGAAGACGCTCTCGCCGCTTCACTCGCAGGGCGCCGCGCCAAGATCGTCTACCGGTTGACGGCCGCAGGTAAGGAGCACTTCGAAGAGCTCCTCTCCCACACCGGCCCCGACACCTGGGAGGACGAGTCCTTCGCCGCCCGCTTCGCCTTCTTCGGTCAGACCGAACGTGAGGTACGCATGCGGGTACTGGAGGGCCGCCGCAGCCGGCTGGAGGAGCGCCTGGAGAAGATGCGCGCCTCACTCGCCCGCACACGGGAGCGTCTCGACGACTACACGCTTGAGCTGCAGCGACACGGCATGGAATCCGTGGAGCGTGAAGTGCGCTGGCTGAACGAGCTCATCGAGAGCGAGCGGGCGGGACGGGATCGGAGACGACCCGGACCGTCCGACGAAACTGCAAAGTGAGGCCTGCATCTCGCAGGCCTCGTTCCGAGAACAAACAGGGAGCAACCGGAATGGGTTCGGTTCGCGTAGCCATCGTCGGCGTGGGCAACTGCGCCGCCTCGCTGGTGCAGGGCGTCGAGTACTACAAGGACGCCGACCCGGCGGCCAAGGTCCCCGGTCTGATGCACGTCCAGTTCGGCGACTACCACGTGAGTGACATCGAGTTCGTCGCCGCGTTCGACGTCGACGCGAAGAAGGTCGGCCTCGACCTCTCGGACGCAATCGGCGCCAGCGAGAACAACACCATCAAGATCTGTGACGTCCCGAACGCGGGCGTCACGGTCCAGCGCGGTCACACCCTGGACGGTCTGGGCAAGTACTACCGCCTGACCATCGAGGAGTCCGCCGAGGCCCCGGTCGACATCGTCCAGATCCTCAAGGACCGCCAGGTCGACGTCCTGATCTGCTACCTCCCCGTCGGCTCCGAGGCCGCTGCGAAGTTCTACGCGCAGTGCGCCATCGACGCCAAGGTCGCCTTCGTCAACGCCCTCCCGGTCTTCATCGCCGGCACCAAGGAGTGGGCCGACAAGTTCACCGAGGCCGGTGTCCCGATCGTCGGCGACGACATCAAGTCCCAGGTCGGCGCCACCATCACGCACCGCGTGATGGCGAAGCTGTTCGAAGACCGCGGCGTCCGACTCGAGCGCACCATGCAGCTCAACGTCGGCGGCAACATGGACTTCAAGAACATGCTGGAGCGCGACCGCCTGGAGTCGAAGAAGATCTCCAAGACCCAGGCCGTCACCTCGCAGATCCCCGACCGTGAGCTCGGCGAGAAGAACGTCCACATCGGCCCGTCCGACTACGTGGCGTGGCTCGACGACCGCAAGTGGGCCTACGTCCGCCTCGAAGGCCGCGCCTTCGGCGATGTCCCGCTGAACCTCGAGTACAAGCTCGAGGTGTGGGACTCCCCGAACTCCGCCGGTGTCATCATCGACGCCCTGCGCGCCGCGAAGATCGCCAAGGACCGCGGTGTCGGCGGCCCGATCCTGTCGGCGTCGAGCTACTTCATGAAGTCCCCGCCGGTGCAGTACTTCGACGACGAGGCCTACGCGAACGTCGAGAAGTTCATCAAGGGCGAGGTCGAGCGCTAGTCACACCCACGTGTCCTGCGGACACCTGGTCTTCGACTGCTCTTCCGCCGAGGGTCCCCGGACAATGTGTCCGGGGACCCTCGGCGTGTGTGACCCTTGCCCTCATGCCTGTCGTACGTGACCTGCGCGTACTCCTGCGCCTGAGGGACTTCCGCAACCTGCTCGCCGTTCGGCTGCTCTCGCAGGCCGCCGACGGTGTCTACCAGGTCGCGCTCGCGACCTACGTGGTCTTCTCACCGGAGAAGCAGACCTCGCCCGCGGCCGTCGCCTCGGCCATGGCGGTGCTCCTGCTGCCGTATTCGGTGATCGGTCCCTTCGCCGGGGTGCTGCTGGACAGGTGGCGCCGTCGCCAGGTCTTCCTCTACGGCAACCTGCTGCGGGCCTTCCTCGCCTGTGTGACCGGCATGCTGATCGTCGCTCAGGTACCCGACTGGCTCTTCTACGCCTCGGCCCTGTCCGTCACCGCGGTGAACCGCTTCGTGCTGGCCGGCCTCGCCGCCTCGCTACCCCGCGTCGTGGGACCCGCCGAACTGGTCACGGCCAACGCCCTTTCCCCGACCGCCGGAACCCTCGCGGCCGTGGGCGGGGGCGGCCTCGCCTTCCTCGTCCGGCTCCTGGCCTCCGACAGCAACGCCCTCGTCGTGCTGCTCGGCGCCGGGCTCTACCTGTGTGCGGCCCTGGCCTCCTTGCGCCTCGCCGTGGATCTGCTCGGACCCGACCACCCACCCGGCCGAAGTCACCCGTCACTTGCCGAGGGCGCTGCCCTCACCGTGCGGGGCATGGCCGGGGGGCTCAGGCACCTCGCCGAACGGCGCGACGCCGCCTTGGCCCTCACCGCGATGACGCTCATGCGCTTTTGCTACGGGGCCCTCACCGTCACGCTGCTGATGCTCTGCCGGTACGCCTGGTCGGACAACGAGGCCGACGGCTTGGCCCTGTTGGGCATCGCCGTCGGGGTCTCGGGGGCCGGGTTCTTCGTCGCCGCCGTCATCACGCCCTGGCTGGTGGCCCGGCTGGGAACCCTGGGGTGCATCACGGTCTGCGCCGCCGGTGCGGCCGTCCTCGTCCCCGCGCTCGGACTCTTCTTCGCCCCCGGCCCGATGCTCGTCGCCGCGTTCGTCCTCGGCTTCGCCACGCAGGGCGCCAAGATCTCCACCGACACGGTCGTGCAGTCCCAGGTGGACGACGCGTTCCGCGGGCGGGTCTTCTCCGTCTACGACGTACTGTTCAACGTGGCGTTCGTCGGAGCGGCCGCCGTGGCCTCGCTCATGCTCCCGGCCGACGGTCGCTCGATCACCCTCATCGTCACCGTGTCCCTGCTCTACGCCGCCACGGCCGTGCTCCTGCAACGCCGAGGGCGGTGTTTCACGTGAAACACCGCCCTCGTCCCGCCGTCCTAGCCCGCCGTTTCACGTGAAACGGATCCGGTGTTTCACGTGAAACAGCGAGCGCGTTTCACGTGAAACACCGGCGGGACTCCTCTCAGCCCTGCGCGTCCTGAGTGGCCCACCACTCCTTGAGGGCTGCCACCGCCGCCTCGCGGTCCATCGGGCCGTTCTCCAGCCTGAGCTCCAGCAGGAAGGCGTAGGCCTTGCCCACGACCGGTCCGGGGCCGACCTCCAGTACCTGCTGGATCTCGTTGCCGTCCAGGTCGGGCCGGATCGCGTCCAGCTGCTCCTGCTCCTGGAGCTGCGCGATGCGCTCCTCCAGTCCGTCGTAGGTGCGCGACAGGGCATTGGCCTTGCGCTTGTTGCGCGTGGTGCAGTCCGAGCGGGTCAGTTTGTGCAGCCGACCGAGCAGCGGGCCCGCGTCACGGACGTAGCGCCGCACCGCGGAGTCGGTCCACTCGCCGTCCCCGTAGCCGTGGAAGCGCAGGTGCAGCTCCACCAGCCGGGACACGTCCTTGATCATGTCGTTGGAGTACTTCAGCGCGGTCATGCGCTTCTTGGTCATCTTCGCGCCCACCACCTCGTGGTGGTGGAAGGAAACCCGGCCGTCGCTCTCGAAGCGGCGGGTGCGGGGCTTGCCGATGTCGTGCAGCAGGGCCGCCAGGCGCAGCACCAGGTCGGGGCCGTCCTCCTCCAGCGCGATCGCCTGTTCCAGCACGATCAGGGAGTGGTCGTAGACGTCCTTGTGCCGGTGGTGCTCGTCGCTCTCCAGCCGCAGCGCGGGCAGCTCGGGCAACACGCGGTCCGCGAGACCGGTGTCCACGAGCAGTCCCAGCCCCTTGCGGGGGTGGGCCGACAGCAGCAGCTTGTTCAGTTCGCCCTGCACCCGCTCCGCCGAGACGATCTCGATCCGGTCGGACATCGCCTTCATCGCCGCGACCACCTCGGGTGCGACCTCGAAGTCCAGCTGCGCGGCGAACCGGGCGGCGCGCAGCATCCGCAGCGGGTCGTCGGAGAAGGAGTCCTCCGGGGTGCCGGGCGTGCGCAGCACGCCCGCGGCCAGGTCCTCCAAGCCGCCGTGCGGGTCGACGAACTCCTGCTCCGGCAGGGCCAGGGCCATGGCGTTGACCGTGAAGTCGCGGCGGACCAGGTCCTCCTCGATCGAGTCGCCGTAGGAGACCTCGGGCTTGCGGGAGGTGCGGTCGTACGCCTCGGAGCGGTACGTCGTCACCTCGATCTGGAAGCCCTGCTTCTGTGCCCCGACCGTGCCGAAGGCGATGCCGACGTCCCAGAGGGAGTCGGCCCACGGCCGGATGATCTTCAGGACGTCCTCGGGACGCGCGTCCGTGGTGAAGTCGAGGTCATTGCCGAGACGCCCGAGCAGCGCATCGCGGACGGACCCGCCGACCAGGGCGAGGCGGAAGCCCGCCTGCTGGAACCGGCGGCCGAGCTCGTCGGCGACAGGAGCGACCCGCAGCAGTTCACTGACCGCGCGGCGCTGCACCTGATTCAGGGCACTGGGGGTGTCTTCATTGGCATTCGGCACAACAGAAAAGGGTACGTGGCCCGCCCGGCACGGGCTCCCTCGTTTTACGGCACCCCGGCGCCGGGGTGCCCGAGGGCCGCCCCCGATCATGTGGAGCAAGGCGCGGCACTCGCGCACAGCGCGCCTCGTTACCATGCGTGGACGCAGAAACGACGACCACTGACACTTCGAGGACGGGCGAGCGCGTGGCCGAGGCGGCAGAAATCCAGGGGGGAACTCCCACCCCTGCCCGGCGCCGCTGGCTGCGGCGGGCGGTGGTCCTGCTCGCCGGGACGCCGGTGCTGGCCGCTCTCATCTACGCTCCCGCCCCGCCGGCGCAGGCCGCCGACGGCTCGGTCGACGTCCAGCTGGACGAGGTGAGCCCCAGCGCTCCCGTCAAGAGCGACACGCTGACGATCTCCGGCACCGTGGTCAACAACAGCTCCGAGACGATCAAGGGCGCCCACGTCGGGCTGCGGGTCGGACCGATGGTGAGTGACCGGTCGGCCATCGACGAGGTCGCGGAACGCAAGGGTTTCCGGCCGGGTGTGGATCCCGGGGAGATCGACAGCGCCTTCGCCGTGAAGCTCGACTCGCTCCCCTCCAAGGTCGGCAAGCCGTTCTCCATCAAGGTGCCGGTCAACAAGCTGGAGCTGGGCGCGGACGGCGTCTACCAGCTCGGGGTCTCCGTATCCGGGACGACCGACAGCCGGCCCGCCGAGCGGGTCCTCGGCATCCAGCGGACCTTCCTCCCCTGGCAGCCGGACCCCGCCGCGAAGCGCTCCTCGCTCACCTACGTGTGGCCGCTGATCTCCACGACCCGCGTCACGGCGGAGAGCGGCTCGGACGAACTGCAGACCCCGGTGTTCCTCGACGACTCCCTCGCCCAGGAGCTGGCGGCGGGCGGCCGGCTGGAACGGATGGTCGCGCTGGGCAAGGACCTGCCCGTCACCTGGGTCATCGACCCCGACCTGCTGACCACCGTCGACGCCATGACCAAGGGCTACCGGGTCCGCAGCCCCGAACCCGGCGGCAAGCCCGTCCAGGGCAAGAACAAGGCCGTGGCCGAGCGCTGGCTGAGCGACCTGGAGAACGCCGTCCAGGGCAAGAAGGTCGTCGCGCTGCCGTTCGCCGACCCGGACATCGCCTCCCTGGCCCACCACGGCAAGGACGTCTCGGGAACCCTCGGCCAACTGCGACCCGCCACCGACAAGGCGAAGCAGGCCGTCGAGACGGTGCTGCACGTCACCCCGTCCACCGACTTCTCCTGGCCCGTGGAAGGCGCGATCGACCCCGCGATCGTGAACGTCGCCACCTCGGCCGGAGCCCACAACGTCCTTACGCGCAGCGACAGCCTCCAGGAGAGCGGTGCCCTCGGCTACACGCCCTCGGCCGCCCGACCCATCGGCGCCGGCACCACGGCCGTGGTCGCCGACGCCGAGCTGTCCACCGCCTTCGGCGGCGACATGTCCCATGCCGCGAACTCCACGCTCGCCGTGCAGCAGTTCCTCGCGCACAGCCTCGCGCTGAACCTGCACAACGGCGACGAGCCCCGCAGCTACGTGGTCGCGCCCCAGCGCATGCCCACCGTCAGCCAGGCCGACTCGATGGCCCTCGCGCTGCGCGGCCTCCAGGGCGCCCGCTGGAGCCAGCCCTCCGATCTGGAGGCGGCGGCCGCCGCCAAGCCCGACCCGGGCGCCTCGACCCAGGTGCCGGGCGCCGGTCAGTACCCCGAGTCCCTGAGCAAGCAGGAACTCCCGGTGTCGGCCTTCGAGAAGATCCGCACCACCCAGAACACCCTGGACCACTTCAAGGTCATCCTCACGGCGCCGGACCGGGTCGAGATCCCCTTCGGCAACACGACCAACCGGGAGATGTCCACGTCTTGGCGGGGCCGCCCCGAGGAGGGCCGCCTCTACCGGGAGGAGGTCCAGCAATACCTGATCGGGCTCACCGAGAAGGTCAAGGTCATCCCCAAGTCCGACGCGACCCTGTCCGGGCACAGCGCGACGATCCCCGTCAGCGTGCAGAACAGCCTCGTCCAGGACGTGCACAACCTCGTGCTCCGCGTGAAGTCCGCCAACCCCACCCGCCTGATGTTCGACGACAGCGGGGAGGCGCAGCAGGAGGTGAACGTCCAGGGCGGGCACAGCCAGACGGTGAAGTTCATCGCCAACGCCACCGCGAGCGGGCCCGTCGAAGTCACCGCGCAGCTCTTCACCAAGGACGGCGTGCCGTACGGCAAGGAGCGCACCTTCACCGTCGATGCGACGGAGATCACGCCCACGGTCATGCTGGTCATGGCGGGCGGCGTGCTGTTGCTGGTCCTCGCAGGCATCAAGATGTACGCGAGCCGCAAGCGTGTCGCGGCCCGCACGGCCGCGGAGGAGAGCACGCAGCCGAGTGACGAGTCCCCGGACACCGGACCGCAAAGCGCCGAGGGGTCCGGCCCGAGTGAGACAGTGGACCGTTGAGCGATGCCGTGGCCGGTCGGCCTGGGGACGATGAGGTGGGGTTGCGATGAACGCGCCGTACGACGGTGACCGCGCGCAGGGCGCTGGTGGGCAAACGCCCTCCCAGGGCACTGCGCCGGGCACTCCCGTGCCCGGGCAGGTTCCGGCGCCCGGGCCCGCGCCGGACCACGACCCCTACGTCCAGGACGCCTACGCCTACGACCCGTACCGGGCGCAGGACCTGTCGGCGCAGGATCCGGTCGCCGAGGTCATGTACGACCGGGCGTCCCACCCGCCGCCGCCCCCCGGCACCTACCAGGAAGCGGCCCCGCTCTACGCGGCTCCGCAGGCGCCCTCCCACGGCCCCGACCCGCGCGTCTGGGCCCAGACGCCGCCGCCCGAGCCGGACGGCCCCTCGCGTCACCTGCCGTACGGGGACCACGCCACCACCACGCAGTTCGTCGGCGTGGACTCCTTGGTGACGGGGGCGGCCGAGGACCCGCCGGAGCCGGACGCCTTCGCCCACCTGTACCGGGACCAGCAGGCGGCCCCCCGCACCCCGGTCGAGGAGGCCCCGGTGGCCGCCCCGGCCCCCACCAAGCCCGCCGGGCGCGCTTCCAGCCTGCTCAAGTCGAGCGCGCTGATGGCCGCGGGCACGATCGTGTCCCGCCTCACCGGCTTCGCCCGCACCCTGGTGATCGCCGGCGCCATCGGTGTCGCCGTCCTCAACGACTCCTACCAGGTCGCCAACACCCTGCCGACGATGATCTACGTGCTCGTCGGCGGCGGCGCCCTCAACGCGGTCTTCATCCCCCAGCTCGTCCGGGCCATGAAGAACGACGACGACGGCGGCGAGGCCTACGCCAACCGGCTGCTGACCCTCGTCGTGGTCCTGCTGGGCGCGGTCACCACCGTCTGCGTCCTGGCCGCCCCGCTGTTGATCGGGATGATGTCGCAGGACATCGCGGACAACCCGGAGCGGCTCGACGTGGCCGTGGCCTTCGCCCGCTACTGCCTGCCCACCATGTTCTTCATGGGCGTGCACGTGGTCCTCGGTCAGATCCTCAACGCGCGCGGCCGGTTCGGCGCCATGATGTGGACCCCGGTCCTCAACAACATCGTCGTCATCGCCACCTTCGGCGCCTTCATCTGGGCCTTCGGCGGCTTCACCTCCACGGGCATGACGGAGGGGAGCATCACGCCCGAGGGCGTCCGGCTGCTCGGCATCGGCACCCTGCTGGGCCTGGTCGTCCAGTCCCTCGCGATGCTGCCCTACCTCCGCGACGCCGGGTTCAAGCCGCGCCTGCGCTTCGACTGGAAGGGCCACGGCCTCGGGAAGGCCGCGGGCCTCGCCAAGTGGACCTTCTTCTTCGTGCTCGTCAACCAGCTCGGCCTGATCGTCGTCACCCAGCTCGCCACCACGGCCGGATCGCTCGCCGGTACGCAGGGCCACGGCGGTACCGGTATCACCGCCTACAACTACGCCCTGCTGCTGTGGCAGATGCCGCAGGCCATCATCACCGTCTCCGTCATGACGGCCGTCCTGCCCCGCATCTCCCGCTCCGCGCACGACGGTGACGCCGCCGCGGTCCGTGACGACATCTCCTACGGCCTGCGCACCTCGGCCGTCGCGATCGTGCCCTGCGCCTTCGCGTTCCTCGCGCTCGGCGTCCCGATGGCCACCCTGCTGTACGCCGGGTCCGGCGCGGACGACGCCCGCAACATCGGCTTCGTCCTCATGGCCTTCGGTCTGGGCCTGATCCCGTACTCCGTCCAGTACGTCGTCCTGCGCGGCTTCTACGCCTACGAGGACACCCGGACCCCCTTCTTCAACACGGTCATCGTGGCCGCCGTCAACGCCGGCGCCTCCACCATCGCCTTCTTCGTCCTCCCCGCCCGCTGGGCCGTCGTCGGCATGGCCGCCGCCTACGGACTGGGCTACGCGGTGGGCGTCGGTGTCGCCTGGCGCCGACTCAAGAACCGTCTCGGCGGCGACCTCGACGGCGCCCACGTCATGCGCACCTACACGCGGCTCATCGGGGCCTGCGTGCCGGCCGCCGTCGTCGCGGGTGGTGTGGCCTACGGGGTCACCCAGTGGCTGGGCAGCGGAGTCGTCGGTTCCCTCGCCGCTCTCGTCGCCGGCACCATCGCGCTGGGCGCGGTGTTCCTGATCGCCGCCAAGCGGATGCGGATCGAAGAGCTCAACTCCATGGTCGGGATGGTCCGTGGACGTCTGGGGCGCTGATGCGGACGCCCACCGCAGGACCCGACCTCCCTGGCGTGTCGTGCAGAGCGCCGGACTGTGGGCACAATTGGCATGGCTTCGCGGACTGGCCGACAGCGCGTAACGGATGGGGAGGCGGGGACGACGGTGGCGGAACGTAGCACGGCTGCCGTCGACGTGGCCGACAACAGCGGCGACGAGCCGCTGGTCGCAGGAGCGGCCAAGGCCACGGCCGACGGGGTGGACACCCAGAACGGACGAGCCGCGGACGGACCCATGCCCGACAAGGACGGCGAACGCACGCACGCGGCCCCCGTGGCCGCGCCGGAACTCCACAGCGGCCACAAGCTCGCCAGACGCTACCGCCTGGAGGAGTGCGTCACCCGTCTGGACGGATTCAGCAGCTGGCGCGCGATGGACGAGAAGCTCCGTCGTGCCGTCGGCGTTCACCTGCTGCCCGCCGACCACCCGAGGGCCCGTACGGTGCTGGCCGCCGCCCGCTCCTCCGCCCTGCTCGGCGACCCCCGGTTCGTCCAGGTCCTCGACGCCGTGGAGGAGAACGACCTCGTCTACGTCGTCCACGAGTGGCTGCCCGACGCCACCGAACTCACCGCCATCCTCGCGGCCGGACCGCTGGAGTCCCACGAGGCCTACCAGCTCGTCAGCCAGGTCTCCCAGGCCATGACCGCCGCCCACCGCGAAGGGCTGGCCCACCTGCGGCTGACGCCCAGCGCGATACTGCGCACCTCCACGGGCCAGTACCGCATCCGCGGCCTCGCGGTGAACGCCGCGCTGCGCGGCATCACCAGCGAGACCCCGCAGCGCGCGGACACGGAGGCCATCGGCGCGCTGCTGTACGCCGCGCTCACCCAGCGCTGGCCGTACGAGACGGACGCCTACGGCCTCGCCGGCCTGCCCAAGGGCGTGGGCCTGATCGCCCCCGACCAGGTCCGCGCCGGAGTCCACCGCGGCCTCGGCGAGCTCGCCATGCGCGCCCTCGCCAACGACGGGGCCACCGCGTCCCGTCAGGAACCCGCCTGCACCACGCCGGAGGAACTGTCCAGGGCCGTCACCGCGATGCCGCGCATCCGGCCGCCGGAGCCGGCCTTCACGGCACCCCCGGAGTACCAGCACACCACGTACCAGCAGGGCAGTTACGGTCGGCCCCTGGCGCCCGGCGGCCCCGCCGCCCAGGTCGCGGCGATTCCGCCGCCGCCGCTGCAGAGCCGTACCGGCCGGGCCCTGAAGTGGGGCGTCGCCGCCCTGTTGATCGCCGCACTCGGCCTGGGCAGCTGGCAGCTCGCCGACTCGCTCCTGGAGCACCGCAACCAGGGCAACGGCAACAACGGCAACCAGCAACAGCAGCAGTCCAACGACGACGCACCGGTCAAGAAGGCCCCCGTACCGCTCTCGATCAAGGACGCCGCGGAGTACTACCCCGACGGGAATCCGCAGAACTCCGACGGCGTCGCCAAGACGTACGACGGTGACGCCTCCTCGTACTGGCGGACCAAGAGCTTCTTCGAGGGCCCGAAGCTGACGATCAAGAGCGGCGTCGGCATCGTCTACGACCTCGGGGCCGAGCGCGAGGTGAACGAGGCGTCGATAGGGCTGCGGTTCACGGGTGAGCACACCACCTTGGCGCTGTACGCGGCCGACTCCCTGGACCCGGACCTGAAGACGACCGTCGCGCCCGCCAAGAAGATGGCGGGCACCACGGCGAAGGAGCGGAACGTGCGCCTGACCGTCGAGAAGCCGGTGAAGTCGCGCTACGTACTGCTGTGGATCACCGCCATGCCCGAGGCTCCCGTCGACGCCTTCAGTAGCGCCGGCTACAAGCAGGGCATCACGGATGTGAAGTTCACGGGCTGACGGACGGCAGGGGAGGGCTCACCGTTGGACCACGCCACGACCGGCGACCACAGCGACCAGGAACTTCTGACGCTGCACGTCGCCGGTGATCCCGACGCCTTCGGTGAGCTCGTACGCCGCCACCGCGACCGGCTGTGGGCCGTGGCCCTGCGCACCCTCGGCGACCGCGAGGAGGCCGCCGACGCCGTGCAGGACGCCCTCGTCTCCGCCTACCGGGCCGCCCACACCTTCCGCGGGGATTCGGCCGTCACCACCTGGCTGCACCGCATCACCGTCAACGCCTGTCTCGACCGGGCCCGTAAGGCCGCCTCCCGCCGAACGTCCCCCCTCAACGACCCGGACCGCCTGGAGCGGCTCCTGGAGCCCCACGAGTCCGCCGAGGCTCCCGCGGAGCGCCAGGACCTCCACCGGCAGCTGCTGGCCGCTCTCGGCACCCTCCCGGCCGATCAGCGGGCCGCCCTCGTCCTCGTGGACATGCAGGGATACCCCGTCGCCGAAGCCGCCCGGATCCTGGACGTCCCCACCGGGACCGTGAAGAGCCGGTGCGCGCGCGGCCGGGCGAAACTCGTCCCGATGCTCACTCATCTGCGCACGAATGCCGCGGATAACAGCACCTCGGAGCGGGGAAGGAACCGGACGCCGGGGACGCCCGTCCCACCAGCGGCAGAACCCCGGGACCCAGACCCAGACGCTGTGAAGGGCGGAGGTGGACGACCGTGAGCCCCACGACCGGAACGATCCGGCACCCGGAGGTCTCGGAGATCTCCGACCTGACCGAAGGACTGCTCGCCCCGTCGCGCGGCGCCGAAGTGCGCCGCCATCTCGGGGAGTGCTCCCTGTGCGCGGATGTCCTGGCCTCGCTCCAGGAGATCCGGGGCCTCCTCGGCACCCTTCCGGGGCCGCCGAGGATGCCCGCCGCCATCGCCGGCCGGATCGACGCGGCCCTCGCCGCCGAAGCGCTGCTCGACTCGACCGGCACACGCACGGCTTCCACCGCCCCCGCGCCGGCCTCCGACCGTGCCCACGCGGATGCCGACGTTTCACGTGAAACACCGAGCGATCACACACCGAGTGATGGGGAGCAGGGCGCTGGGGCGCCGACCGCCGGGGTGTCGACCGGCGTTTCACGTGAAACATCGCCCGAAGGCTCCGACCGCACCACGGGCCGAGGTGCGTCCAGCCACCCCTCGGGTCACCCGTCCGGCTCCACCGGACCAGGGCGCCGCCGGGCCCGTCGCCGCATCGCGGTGCTCGCGGGGCTGGCCGGGGCAGCCGCCTGCGTGCTGGCCGTCTTCCTCGTCGACGGGCTGACCGGAAGCACCTCCCACGACTCCGCCACCGCCGTTCGCGGTGACTCCTCGGCCGCCGCGGAGCGTACGCCGGGCGCGGGGTACACCGCGCAGGGCCTCCAGGACAGCGTCCGCCGGCTCCTGGCCGCCGGAGACACCGGCACCACCGGGAACAACGCGAAGACGGGCGACGCCGTGGAGTCCCCGCCGGCTGCGACCAACAAGACGATGGGGTTGGAGAACATCCCCGCGCCGGCCCCCTCCGACCGCCGGGGCGCCGCGGAAGCGAACCCCGTACCGCCCTGTGTCCAGCAGTCCACCGGCCGCGTCGACGCCCCGCTCGCCACCGACCGTGGCACCTACGAGGGCACGGACGTCTACCTCGTCGTTCTGCCGCACCCCGGCGACCCGGCCCT
This sequence comes from Streptomyces sp. NPDC029836, assembly GCF_055574495.1. Taxonomy (NCBI): domain Bacteria; kingdom Bacillati; phylum Actinomycetota; class Actinomycetes; order Kitasatosporales; family Streptomycetaceae; genus Streptomyces; species Streptomyces sp. NPDC029836. The sequence continues at coordinate 217,000 of NZ_JBVHZI010000004.1, forward strand.
CGTGGACGCGTACGTGGTGCCGGCCGCCTGCGCGGACTCCGCCACGAAAGCTCCGGGAACGCCGCTCCTGACGCGCACCTATCCCCGCGGCTGACCTGTTCCGGTTCCTTACTGGACAAGCGGGGAATGCGCGCGCCGTAGGATCCGTTGGGTGGGGTGAGAGTCCGCACCGGCCCCCGGTAGGCAACACGCAGTCCGCAGAGACGAGGAAAGAACCCGTGAGCGACGTACGAAACGTGATCATCATCGGCTCCGGGCCGGCCGGTTACACGGCCGCCCTGTACACCGCACGCGCTTCGCTCAACCCCCTGGTCTTCGAAGGCGCCGTCACCGCCGGCGGCGCGCTCATGAACACGACCGAGGTCGAGAACTTCCCCGGCTTCCGGGACGGGATCATGGGCCCGGACCTCATGGACAACATGCGTGACCAGGCCGAGCGCTTCGGCGCGGAGCTCATCCCCGACGACATCGTCTCCGTGGACCTCACCGGTGAGATCAAGACGGTCACCGACACCGCCGGTGCGGTGCACCGCGCCAAGGCCGTCATCGTCACCACCGGTTCGCAGCACCGCAAGCTGGGTCTGCCCAACGAGGACGCCCTCTCCGGGCGCGGGGTCTCCTGGTGCGCCACCTGTGACGGATTCTTCTTCAAGGACCAGGACATCGCCGTGGTCGGCGGTGGCGACACCGCGATGGAGGAGGCCACCTTCCTCTCCCGCTTCGCCAAGTCGGTCACCATCGTCCATCGTCGCGACAGCCTGCGTGCCTCCAAGACCATGCAGGACCGCGCCTTCGCCGACCCGAAGATCAAGTTCGCCTGGGACAGCGAGGTCGCGGAGATCCACGGCGAGCAGAAGCTCTCCGGGCTCACGCTGCGCAACACCAAGACCGGTGAGACCTCCGAGCTCCCCGTGACCGGCCTCTTCATCGCCGTCGGCCACGACCCGCGGACCGAGCTCTTCACCGGCCAGCTGGACCTGGACGACGAGGGCTACCTCAAGGTGGCCGCGCCCTCCACCCGTACGAACGTCACCGGTGTCTTCGGTGCCGGCGACGTGGTGGACCACACCTACCGTCAGGCGATCACCGCGGCCGGCACCGGCTGCTCCGCCGCTCTCGACGCGGAGCGCTTCCTGGCCGCCCTCTCGGACTCCGAGCACGCGCACGCGGCCGTCTGACCCGCTGTTCCCTCCCCACACCCCACACCCCGCAGGAAGAAGGAGCCCGCTGTGGCCGGCAACCTGAAGAACGTGACCGACGCCGACTTCGACACCGTCGTCCTCGCCAGCGAGAAGCCCGTGCTGGTGGACTTCTGGGCCGAGTGGTGCGGTCCGTGCCGCCAGATCGCGCCCTCGCTCGAGGCCATTGCCGCCGAGTACGGCGATCAGATCGAGATCGTCAAGCTCAACATCGACCAGAACCCGGCCACGGCCGCCAAGTACGGGGTCATGTCCATCCCGACCCTGAACGTCTACCAGGCGGGCGAGGTCGCCAAGACCATCGTCGGCGCCAAGCCGAAGGCCGCCATCCTGCGCGACCTCTCGGACTTCGTCGAGGTCAAGGCCGCCGGCTGATCCAGCGGTGTTTCACGTGAAACGGGGCCGCCCCCTCAAGGGGCGGCCCCGTTTCACATGTTCAGGTCGTACTCACAACGGACGCAGCGCCGGCTCCTTGCGCGCTCCGCCGAGCAGACGGTCCAGAGCCAGCTCCACGTCTTCCTTCCAGGACAAGGTCGTTCGCAGTTCCAGGCGCAGCCTCGGGTGCGCGGGATGGGGACGGACCGTCTTGAAGCCCACGGCGAGCAGATGGTCGGCGGGCAGCAGGCACGCGGGCCGCTCCCACCGCGCGTCGCCGAATGCCTCGATCGCCTTGAAGCCTCGACGCAGCAGGTCCTTGGCGACCGTCTGAACCATCACCCGGCCCAGGCCCTGGCCCTGGTAACCCGGCATGATCCATGCCGTGATCAGTTGCACCGCGTCCGGGGACACCGGACTCGTCGGGAACGAGGCAGCCCGCGGCACGTAGGCCGGCGGGGCGTAGAGGACGAAGCCCACCGGAACCTCGTCCACGTAGACCACCCGGCCGCAGGAACCCCAGTCCAGCAGAACGGCGGAGATCCAGGCCTCCTTCTGAACCTCCGACGTACCCGCCTTGACCGCGGCCCCACCGCTGACGGGATCCAGCTCCCAGAACACGCAGTTCCGGCAACGGTTGGGCAGGTCCTGGAGGTTGTCCAGGGTGAGCGGTACCAGCCGACGACCCATGACGGCATCGTATCCACAGCCCCCGCGCCCCTCACGTGCGGACGGCTCCCGGTGGCCACCGAATGGCGTCGCTGCGCAAAACGGGGCTGGAAACGGGGGCCGAAATCAGGCGCTGACGCGCGGGCGGGCCGCACCGGCTCACGCCGGCACGGCCCGTCCCTCGGCCATCCGGGCTACTCCCCCGATGGCCCCTGCTCCAGGACCCGTCCCTCACCGGGCGCCAGGGTGCCCAGAATCCGCTCCAGGTCCTCCATGGACGCGAACTCGACGGTGATCTTGCCCTTCTTCTGACCCAGGTCGACCTTCACCCGGGTCTCGAACCGGTCCGAGAGGCGCGTCGCCAGTTCGCTGAGCGCCGGCGCCACCCGGGCGCCGGCCCGCGGGCCCTTCGGCTTCGCCGGGCCGGAAGGCTCCGAGCCCATCAGGAACACGATCTCCTCGACCGTGCGGACCGAGAGGCCCTCTTCCACGATCCTGGTCGCCAGCAGCTCCTGCTGCTCGGCGTCCTCCACCGGCAGCAGCGCTCGCGCGTGTCCCGCCGACAGCACGCCCGCCGCCACCTTGAGCCGAACCTTGGGCGGCAGCCTCAGCAGCCGCAGCGTGTTCGAGACCTGGGGACGCGAGCGCCCGATCCGGTCCGCCAGCTGGTCGTGGGTGCACTTGAAGTCGTGCAATAGCTGGTCGTACGCCTCCGCCTCCTCCAAGGGGTTCAGCTGTGCCCGGTGCAGGTTCTCCAGGAGGGCGTCCAACAGGAGCTTGTCGTCCTCGGTCGCCCGGATGATCGCGGGGATCCGCTCCAGTCCGGCCTCCTTGCAAGCCCGCAGGCGCCGCTCACCCATGATCAGCTCATAGGCGTCGGGACCCGACTGCCGGACGACCACCGGCTGGAGGAGCCCCACCTCCTGGATGGAGGTCACCAGTTCCGCCAAGGCGTCCTCGTCGAACACCTCGCGCGGCTGGCGCGGGTTGGGCTGGATCCGCTCCAGAGGCAGCTCGGCGAACATCGCCACCGCCGCTCCGCCGGTCTCCGGCTCCGTGGACTCGGCGGCGCTCGCCGCCACCCGATCCACGGCCGTCTCCGGCTCCGGTGTTTCACGTGAAACAGCCGCCTGCGACAGCGAAGCCAGCTTCGCCGCGGCGATGCCCCGCTCCGATGTCAGCACCGGCATCGCCGACGGAGACGTCGAACCGGCGCCGACCGGCGTCTTCTCCTGCGGAGCAGCCGGGATCAGCGCTGCGAGCCCCCGCCCCAGCCCCCTACGTCGCTCACTCACTGGATCCCCTCCGCCATACTCTGCGTACTGTTGGCGCCCGCGCCCGCATGGGCGTTCAGGCCGTCGTAATGGATTCCGGCACCGCGCAGGGCGATCTCCCGCGCCGCCTCCAGGTAGGAGAGCGCGCCGCTGGAACCCGGGTCGTACGTGAGCACGGTCTGGCCGTAACTCGGGGCCTCCGAGATGCGCACCGAGCGCGGAATGCTCGTGCGCAGCACCTCCTTGCCGAAGTGCGTGCGCACCTCCTCCGCCACCTGCGAGGCCAGCCGCGTCCTGCCGTCGTACATCGTCAGCAGGATGGTCGACACGTGCAGCGTCGGGTTCAGGTGCGAGCGCACCAGGTCGACGTTGCGCAGCAGCTGACCGAGACCTTCCAGCGCGTAGTACTCGCACTGGATCGGGATCAGCACCTCCGCACCCGCGACCATGGCGTTGACGGTCAGCAGGCCCAGGGAGGGCGGGCAGTCGATCAGGATGTAGTCGAGCGGCTGCTCGTACGCCTGGATCGCCCGCTGGAGCCGGCTCTCGCGGGCCACCAGCGAAACCAGCTCGATCTCCGCGCCGGCCAGGTCGATCGTGGCGGGGGCACAGAAGAGACCCTCCACGTCGACCACGGGCTGCACGACTTCCATGAGCGGACGGCTGTCCACCAGGACGTCGTAGATCGACGGGACCTCGGCGTGGTGGTCGATGCCCAGTGCCGTGGACGCGTTGCCCTGCGGGTCCAGGTCGATCACCAGGACCCGGGCACCGTGCAGGGCCAGCGAGGCGGCCAGATTCACGGTGGTCGTGGTCTTGCCCACGCCGCCCTTCTGGTTGGCCACCACCATGACGCGGGTGTCCGCGGGCCGTGGCAGCGCCGCGCTGGAGCGTCCCAGGCCCTCGATGTCCACGTGCGCGGCGCGGCCGATGGGGCTCTCGCTGATGTCGTCGTTGTCGACGAGGGGCGGTGGCGATGTTTCACGTGAAACATCGCTTGGCGATGCAGAGCGGGGACCTGGGACCGGATCGGTCATCGGCCCCGCGAGGTTGGCGTCGGACCGCACGGTGTCACTCTCCTCGGCAGCGGGCTCGCGATGAACAGAGCCTGCCATGTCACCGGGGTCGCGAACCAGCGGGGCCCGTACTCCTGTGGATGAATCCACCGTTGTGGACAACTCCGTACCCCCCGTGTCCTTGCGGGAACGGGGGGCGGCAGCCGCACGGCCGCGGCTGATGATTCCGTGCAGCAGAGAGCGACGTTTCACGTGAAACACGATGCCCGGACAGGGTCTTCAGGCCGTCACGACACTCCGCAATCCCGACCTATAGGGCCCAACACGCCCGAAATCCCCGACCGCGCCCCCCTGATGGAAGGGCCTTGGCAACACTCAGCGGCGCCGGCGCGTCCTGCTCGTCCGCGCGGCCTTGGCCCGCTTGGCCGCGAACCTCACCCCGCCCGGGCTTTCTCCGACCTCGACGCGCACGACCGTGGACAGGGGATCCACGATGCCCTCGCCGACGTGGAGCACCGAGGTCTTCACCACGCCGAGCTTGGCCAGCGCGACCTTGGCCGCCACCAGCTCCTCATCCGCCGTGTCGCCCTTGAGCGCCAGCATCTCGCCGTACGGACGCAGCAGCGGAACGCCCCAGCCCGCCAGGCGGTCCAGGGGCGCCACCGCGCGGGCCGTCACCACGTGCACCGGCTGGACCTTGCCGAGCATCTCCTCGGCCCGTCCGCGCACCACCGTCACGTGGTCCAGCCCCAGCAGCTCCACGGCTTCCTGGAGGAAGTTCGTGCGGCGGAGCAGGGGCTCCAACAGGGTGATCTTGAGGTCCCGGCGGACCAGGGCGAGCGGGATGCCGGGCAGACCCGCGCCCGAGCCCACGTCGCAGACGGTGACGCCCTCGGGCACCACCTCCGACAGGACCGCGCAGTTCAGCAGGTGCCGCTCCCACAACCGGGGCACCTCCCGCGGTCCGATCAGACCGCGCTGAACTCCTGCGTCCGCCAGCAGCTCCGCATACCGCACAGCTTCCGGGAAAAACTCACCGAACACCGCGCGCGCCTCTTCAGGCGCCGGGGGAAGCTCAGCTGCCTCCGTCACGGGGACCGTCCTTCCGTACAGAACCGCTCACGCCAAAACCGTGTCGTTCAACTGTCAGGCTTACAAACATCGGCCCCGCCTGCGACACAGACGGGGCCGACCACATGATGTTCCGGTCAGGCCGGGAGCACAACGACGAAGCGCTGCGGCTCCTCGCCCTCGGACTCGCTCTTGAGACCGGCGGCCGCCACGGCGTCGTGGACGACCTTGCGCTCGAACGGGGTCATCGGAGCCAACTTCAGCGGCTCGCCCGATCCCTTCACGTCCGCCGCGGCCTGGGCACCCAGGGCCGTGAGCTCCTCGCGTTTCTTCGCCCGGAAGCCGGCGATGTCCAGCATCAGCCGGCTCCGGTCCCCGGTCTCCCGGTGCACGGCCAGGCGCGTCAGCTCCTGCAGAGCCTCCAGGACCTCGCCGTCGCGGCCCACGAGCTTCTGCAGGTCGCGGCCGGAGGAGTCACTGACGATGGAGACGGCGGCCCGGTCGGCCTCGACGTCCATGTCGATGTCGCCGTCCAGGTCGGCGATGTCCAGCAGACCCTCAAGGTAGTCGGCCGCGATCTCACCCTCCTGCTCCAGGCGGGTCAGGGTGTCGCCACTCTCAGCGGCGGCGGTGGTGGTGCCTTCCGTCACGGGAGGGACTCCTTCTTACTTCTTGGAGGGCTTGCTGGGGGGCGTCTGACGCTTCGCCTTCGTCTGCCGCTTCGGCTGCTGCCGCTTGGTCGCGACACCGCCGCTCGCCGCATCCGCGTCCGCGGTGGCCTCAGTACTCGTGATCACGGAGCCGTCCGCCTGCGCGGCCATGCCCTGCTTGGTGAGCGCGGTGATGAACTTCCGCTCGTTGTCGTTGCGCTCCGGGCCCTTGGCCACGATCGCCGCGACGATCTTCTTCTTGCTCCGGCCCCTGACGGCGCCGTGCGCACTGACCCGCTTCAGCAGACGGGTCAGGTACTCGTCCTGCGCCTTGCTGCCCGGCGTCGGGTTCTGGTTGATCACGTACATCTGCTGGCCCATGGTCCACACGTTCGTGGTCAGCCAGTAGACGAGGACACCGACGGGGAAGTTGATGCCCATGACCGCGAAGATCACCGGGAAGATGTACATGAGCATCTTCTGCTGCTGCATGAACGGCGTCTTGACCGAGAGGTCGACGTTCTTCTGCATCAGCTGGCGCTGCGTGTAGAACTGCGACAGCGACATCATGATGATCATGACCGCTGTGACGATGCGCACATCGGTGATCGAGGCGTCCAGGCCGGCGACCTTCTCGGCGCTGTCCATGAACTTCGCGGCCAGCGGGGCACCGAAGATGTGCGCCTGGCGGGCGCTCGCCAGCAGCGGACCGTCGATGTAGCCGATCTCTTTGCCGTTGGCGATGCTCGCCAGCACGTGGTACAGCGCGAAGAAGAACGGGGACTGCGCCAGGATGGGAAGGCACGAGGAGAGCGGGTTGGTGCCCGTCTCCTTGTACAGCTTCATCATCTCTTCGGACTGACGCTGCTTGTCGTTCTTGTAGCGCTCCTGGATCGCCTTCATCTTCGGCTGGAGCGCCTGCATGCCACGGGTCGCCTTGATCTGCTTCACGAAGAGCGGGATCAGGCAGATACGGATCAGGACCACCAGGGACACGATGGACAGGCCCCAGGCCCACCCACTGTCCGGACCGAAGATCGCGCCGTACAGCGAGTGGAACTGCACGATGATCCACGACACGGGTGTGGTGATAAAGCTGAACAGACTGGCAATCGTGTCCACTAATCAGGCTCCTTGAGCATTGCGAGATCTACGCAACGCACTGCGCAGCTGCTCGTGCCAACGCGGGCGTTTCCGGGGTGGGACATGATCCACACCACCCGGGGACCACGGATTGCACCGCAGGATCCGCCAGGCGGTCAGAACCGTCCCCTTCACCGCACCATGCCGGTCGATGGCCGCGAACCCGTAGTGCGAGCACGAGGGGTAATAGCGGCACACCGGCCCGAGCAGCGGACTGATCGTCCACTGGTACAGCTTGATCAAAGCGAGCAGCGGGTACTTCATCGAGCGACGCCTCCCAGCAGCCGCGCCAAGGCGGCGTCCAGGTCGCGGGCCAGCTCGTCATGGCCGGCATCGCCCGATCCGGGCAGGGCCCGCACTACCACCAGGCTACCGGCGGGCAGCTGGGCCAGCCGATCGCGGACAAGATGGCGCAGACGACGCTTCACCCGGTTACGGACGACCGCGACGCCGACGGCCTTGCTGACGACGAAACCCGCACGCGGCGAGGGATGGATCTCCCCCGGCGCGTGCGGGTCCGTTGCACCGCTTGTTCTTAGGTGGACGACGAGGAGCGGGCGTCCTGCCCGCCGACCCCGGCGCACCGCGCTCGCGAAGTCCTCACGCCGCCTCAGCCGATTTTCGGGAGACAGCACGACGTCACGACCTGCGCGTTGTTACGCGGAAAGGGCGGCGCGGCCCTTGCCACGACGGTTCGCGAGGATCGCGCGACCGGCACGGGTACGCATCCGCAGGCGGAAGCCGTGGGTCTTGGCACGACGGCGGTTGTTCGGCTGGAAGGTGCGCTTGCTCACTCGGGGGCTCCAGAGAATGAATCGTTATGGCGGTACATCGCCTGGCTGTCACCGTGCGCCCACGAGGAACTCGCGTGTTCGCCCGAGTGGACACCGCTAAATGATCACTGACGTGACCTTCGCCCATCGGTAGGCAGGCGGCAGCAGCCATCGACAATTCGACCTCGTCACGGTACGCGCGGCTACGCCATCCGGTCAAACCGAGCTCGTCTGACGCACACTGTGCACAGGCTGTGGACAACGACTTGAACCGTGGCCATCGGCCTGACTACCGTTGCCCGATCCCTGTTTTTTGTCCCGACCGTCCCAAAGAACCACACCTTCGTGGGACGGGACCCCCTGTGAGAGAGCGTGCTCTGTGGCTGACGTACCCGCCGATCTTGCCGCAGTGTGGCCACGCGTGCTCGAGAAGCTGCTCGGCGAGGGTCAGCAAGGCATCGAGCCCAAGGACAAGCAGTGGGTCGAACGATGCCAGCCGCTGGCCCTGGTCGCCGACACCGCGTTGCTCGCCGTCCCCAACGAGTGGGGCAAGCGCGTCCTCGAAGGCCGCCTCGCCCCGCTGATCAGCGACGCGCTGAGCCGTGAGTGCGGCCGGCCCATCCGCATCGCCATCACCGTCGACGACTCCGCGGGCGAGCCCGCGCCGTCCTCCCCGCCCTCCGGGCAGCGCGAGGGCTACGAGCCGTACGGCGGCCAGCGCCCCGGCGGTCACACCGGTCACACCGGCCCGGGCGACGACCTCCCCACCGCCCGCCCCGCCTATCCGGACTACCAGCAGCAGCGGCCGGAGCCCGGCGCCTGGCCCCGCGGCGGTCAGCAGGACGACTACGGCTGGCAGCAGCAGCGGCTCGGCGGCTTCCCCGAGCGCGACCCGTACGCCTCCCCCCAGCCGGGCTACCTCCAGCAGCCCGAACCCGGCGGCTACGACCAGGGCTCCTACGAGCAGTCCAAGTACGGGGACCAGTCCTCCTACGAACAGCAGAAGTACGAACAGCAGAAGTACGGGAACCAGAAGTACGAGAGCCAGCAGTACGAGCAGCCCTCGCCGCGCCCGGCGCCCGGCCGCCCCGCGCCGCCGCCGTCCCCGTCCGGCGGGTCCACGGGGCCGCTGGAGCCGACCGCACGACTGAACCCGAAGTACCTCTTCGACACCTTCGTCATCGGGGCCTCCAACCGCTTCGCGCACGCCGCCGCGGTGGCCGTCGCCGAGGCGCCCGCGAAGGCGTACAACCCGCTCTTCATCTACGGGGAGTCGGGCCTCGGCAAGACGCACCTGCTGCACGCCATCGGGCACTACGCGCGGAGCCTCTACCCCGGCACCCGGGTGCGGTACGTGAGCTCGGAGGAGTTCACCAACGAGTTCATCAACTCCATCCGCGACGGCAAGGGCGACGCCTTCCGCAAGCGCTACCGCGAGATGGACATCCTGCTGGTCGACGACATCCAGTTCCTCGCGAGCAAGGAGTCGACGCAGGAGGAGTTCTTCCACACCTTCAATACGCTGCACAACGCCAACAAGCAGATCGTGCTGTCCTCGGACCGGCCGCCCAAGCAGCTCGTCACCCTTGAGGACCGGCTCCGCAACCGCTTCGAGTGGGGTCTGATCACCGACGTCCAGCCGCCCGAGCTGGAGACCCGCATCGCGATCCTGCGCAAGAAGGCCGTCCAGGAGCAGCTCAACGCCCCGCCGGAGGTACTGGAGTTCATCGCCTCCCGCATCTCGCGCAACATCCGCGAGCTGGAGGGGGCGCTGATCCGGGTGACGGCGTTCGCGAGCCTCAACCGGCAGCCGGTCGACCTCGGGCTGACCGAGGACGTGCTCAAGAACCTGATCCCGGGCGGCGAGGACAGCGCGCCCGAGATCACCGCCTCCGACATCATGGCCGCCACCGCCGACTACTTCGGGCTGACCGTGGACGACCTGTGCGGCTCCTCCCGGAGCCGGGTGCTGGTCACCGCGCGGCAGATCGCCATGTACCTGTGCCGGGAGCTGACGGACCTGTCGCTGCCCAAGATCGGGGCCCAGTTCGGCGGTCGGGACCACACCACCGTCATGCACGCGGACCGCAAGATCCGGGCCCTGATGGCGGAACGACGGTCCATCTACAACCAGGTCACGGAGCTCACCAACCGCATCAAGAACGCCTGACGCGGGCTCCGGGCAGCCGTGCCGGGCCCTTCACACGCGAGAACAGGGGCGCTTCCGGGCCGAACCGGGGGCGCCCTTTTCCGATCGCGCGCCCCTGCTCTGTTCGAATACGCCCCCTGCAGAGCAACTCATCCACAGATTGGCCGACTTTCTTCCGTCCACAGCCTGAGGACAGTTTCCGCCGCCCACAATCTGTCCACAGGACCGCAGGTTGAGGGCCCATCAGGGCAGGTCAGCCACCTGTGGAATTGTGCGCAAGCCCGATCCACAGCCTGTGGACAAAAAATTCATCCACAGGCTCATCCACGGCTTCGTCCACCGCCGGCCCACAGGTTCCCGCACCCTGTGCACAGGTTCCCCAGGGTTCTCCACACCGTTGTCCACTGTTCGGCAACGCGGCACCTCCCGTCACCGCCCCGAGTGAAAGCGGTCACACGGACGTCGACGTTTGGGCTGTGGAGTACTGGGGAAAAGCTGGGGACGCACCTGTGGAGTAGTGAGGGTCGTCTGGGGACGGCCTGTGCAGAAGTTTTCGTTCTCCACAGGGACACCGTGTTGTCCACCGGTGCCGCCCACAGGGTGTGGGGATAAAAAACCGGGGTTGACCTGGGGAAACGGGCTTATCCACCGTTTCCACAGGCCCTACTACTACCCCCATGGAGAGTTAGCCCGGTTTCGGTTTTCAAGCAGGTCCTGTGCACAACTCGTCGATCGAGCTCGCCGCCGCCTCGTCCCCGACTTGACCGCCGGCCGCACCGACTGTCGGCGCCGTACGTCAGACTGGTCCCCGGCAACCGGTCGAGGCACCGACGAGCCGACGACGAGGCCGGCAGACGAGCGAGCAACAGCAGGAGGCGGTTCCGGTGAAGATCCGGGTGGAGCGCGACGTACTCGCAGAGGCGGTGGCCTGGGCTGCCCGCAGCCTCCCGGCCCGGCCGCCGGTGCCGGTACTCGCGGGCCTGCTGCTGAAGGCCGAGGAGGGAAAGCTGTCCCTCTCCGGCTTCGACTACGAGGTCTCGGCCCGGGTCTCCGTCGAGGCCGACGTCGAGGAGGACGGCACCGTCCTGGTGTCCGGCCGCCTGCTCGCCGACATCTGCCGTGCCCTGCCGAACCGGCCGGTGGAGATTTCCACAGACGGTGTACGGGCGACCGTGGTCTGCGGCTCCTCGCGGTTCACCCTCCACACCCTGCCCGTGGAGGAGTACCCGGCGCTGCCGCAGATGCCGACCGCGACCGGCACCGTGCCCGGTGAGGTCTTCGCCTCCGCCGCCGCCCAGGTCGCCATCGCCGCCGGTCGTGACGACACGCTGCCCGTGCTGACCGGTGTCCGCATCGAGATCGAGGGCGACCGCGTCACCCTCGCCTCCACCGACCGCTACCGCTTCGCGGTCCGCGAGTTCCTGTGGAAGCCGGAGAACCCGGACGCCTCCGCCGTGGCCCTGGTGCCCGCGAAGACCCTCCTGGACACCGCCAAGTCCCTCACCAGTGGCGACACCGTCACGCTGGCGCTCTCGGGCTCCGGCGCGGGCGAGGGCCTCATCGGCTTCGAGGGCGCCGGCCGCCGCACCACCACCCGGCTGCTCGAAGGCGACCTGCCGAAGTACCGCACCCTCTTCCCGACGGAGTTCAACTCCATCGCGGTGATCGAGACCGCCCCGTTCGTCGAGGCCGTCAAGCGCGTCGCCCTCGTCGCCGAGCGCAACACCCCGGTCCGGCTGAGCTTCGAGCAGGGCGTGCTGATCCTCGAAGCCGGCTCCAGCGACGACGCACAGGCTGTGGAGCGCGTCGACGCGAAGCTGGACGGCGACGACATCTCGATCGCCTTCAACCCGACCTTCCTGCTGGACGGCCTCAGCGCGATCGACTCGCCGGTCGCGCAGCTGAGCTTCACCACCTCGACCAAGCCGGCGCTGCTCAGCGGCCGCCCCGCGGTCGACGCGGAGGCCGACGAGGCCTACAAGTACCTGATCATGCCGGTGCGCCTGTCCGGCTGACGTCGTGCCCTTCGGGCCCGTTCCCGCAGGCCGCGGGGCCGGGCCCGACGGCGTCCACAGGACGGGCTCCGGGGAGTCCAGAACGCCTGGGAACTCCCTGGACGGACGCCACGGCCCGTGGGGCCGCCGTGCACGCCCCGGCGTAGGCTCGGATCCGGTGGGTGACCCGGTGCGCCGGGGAGCCTGCGGCAACGACGGCCACAACGCGTAAGGAACCAGTTGATGGAGCTTGGTCTCGTCGGTCTCGGCAAGATGGGCGGCAACATGCGCGAGCGCATCCGCCGCGCAGGCCACACCGTCATCGGATACGACCGCAACCCGGACCTCGCGGATGTCCACACCCTGCGGGAACTTGTGGACAGCCTGCAGGCCCCCCGCGTGGTGTGGGTGATGGTCCCCGCCGGTGCGGCGACCCAGTCCACCGTCGACGAGCTGGGCGAGCTGCTCTCGCCCGGCGACATCGTCGTGGACGGCGGCAACTCGCGCTGGACGGACGACGAGAAGCACGCCGAGGAGCTGAAGGCCAAGGGCATCGGCTTCGTCGACTGCGGCGTCTCCGGCGGCGTCTGGGGCCTGGAGAACGGCTACGCGCTCATGTACGGCGGCGACGAGAAGCACGTCGCGGCCGTCCAGCCGGTGTTCGACGCCCTCAAGCCCGAAGGTGACTTCGGCGCCGTGCACGCGGGCAAGGTCGGCGCGGGCCACTTCGCGAAGATGGTCCACAACGGCATCGAGTACGCCATGATGCAGGCCTACGCCGAGGGCTGGGAGCTCCTGGAGAAGGTCGACTCGGTCACCGACGTCCGCGAGGTGTTCCGGTCCTGGCAGGAGGGCACGGTCATCCGTTCCTGGCTGCTGGACCTCGCCGTCAACGCGCTGGACGAGGACGAGCACCTGGAGCAGCTGCGCGGTTTCGCGCAGGACTCGGGCGAGGGCCGCTGGACGGTCGAGGCGGCCATCGACAACGCGGTGCCGCTGCCGGCGATCACCGCCTCGCTGTTCGCGCGGTTCGCGTCCCGCCAGGACGACTCCCCGCAGATGAAGATGATCGCCGCGCTGCGCAACCAGTTCGGCGGCCACGCGGTCGAGAAGAAGTAGCACCACCAGCACCCGTACCGAAGAGCACCAAGAGCACGAACAGCACTACAGCAGGAAGCCGGGGGAGGTCGGCGCATCATGCACGTATCGCATCTCTCCCTGGCAGATTTCCGCTCGTACGCCCGGGCCGAGGTACCCCTCGGTCCGGGCGTCACGGCTTTCGTGGGTCCCAACGGGCAGGGCAAGACGAACCTCGTCGAGGCCATCGGCTACCTCGCCACGCTCGGCAGCCACCGGGTCTCCTCGGACGCGCCCCTCGTCCGGATGGGCGCGGAACGCGCCGTCATCCGGGCCGCCGTCACCCAGGGCGAGCGGCAACAGCTCGTGGAGCTGGAGCTGAACCCGGGCCGCGCCAACCGCGCCCGCATCAACCGGTCCTCGCAGGTCAGGCCCCGGGACGTGCTGGGAATCGTACGGACCGTGCTGTTCGCCCCCGAGGACCTCGCGCTGGTCAAGGGCGACCCCGGCGAGCGCCGCCGGTTCCTGGACGACCTGGTCACCGCCCGGTCGCCGCGGATGGCGGCCGTCCGCTCCGACTACGAGCGGGTGCTCAAACAGCGCAACACCCTCCTGAAATCCGCGGCGATGGCCCGCCGGCACGGCGGCCGCTCCATGGACCTGTCCACCCTCGACGTGTGGGACCAGCACCTGGCCCGCGTCGGCGCGGAGCTGCTGGCCCAGCGGCTCGACCTGATCGGGACGCTGCTGCCGCTCGCCGACAAGGCCTACGAACAGCTCGCGCCCGGCGGCGGCCCCCTCGGGCTGAGCTACAGGTCCTCGGCCGGCGAACCCGTCGACAGCGGCGACGCGCGCACCCGCGAGGCGCTCCACGAGGTCCTGCTGGCCGCGCTGACCGGGGTCCGCAAGCAGGAGATCGAGCGCGGCGTCACCCTCGTGGGCCCGCACCGCGACGACGTCCTGCTGCGCCTCGGCGAGCTGCCCGCCAAGGGCTACGCCAGCCACGGCGAGTCCTGGTCGTACGCGCTGGCGCTGCGGCTGGCCTCCTACGAGCTGCTGCGCTCGGAGGGCGCCGAGCCGGTGCTGGTCCTCGACGACGTGTTCGCGGAGCTGGACACCCGGCGCCGCGAGCGGCTCGCGGAGCTGGTCGCTCCCGGCGAGCAGGTCCTGGTGACGGCGGCGGTGGACGACGACGTGCCGTCGGTCCTGACGGGGACCCGCTTCGCGGTCTCCGGCGGCGAGGTGACCCGACTGTGAACGCCGGCGGGCAGGAGGAGCGCAGGACCCCGGAACCCTCCGGGGTCGACCTGGCGCGCCAGGCCCTCGCCGCCGCCCGGGAGCAGGCCCGGGCCCGGGGCAACGCGGTCAGCGGCAAGAAGCGCCCGTACCAACCCGGGCTGCGCTCGGGCGCCCGGGCGGACGGTCGGGACCCGATGCCGCTGATGGCCGCGCTGGACCGGCTGCGCACGGAGCGCGGCTGGGAGATGCCGATGGCGGTGGCCGGGGTGATGGAGCGCTGGCCCGAGATCGTCGGCCCGGAGATCGCGGCGCACTGCGTGCCGGAGCGCTACGAGGACCGCGAGCTGGCCGTGCGCTGCGATTCCTCGGCGTGGGCGGCACAGCTGAAGCTGTTGGCCCCGCAGCTGGTGGCGCGGCTCAACGGTGACCTCGGTCAGGGCACCGTCCGGTTGATCAAGGTGCAGGGGCCGGCCGGCCGGCCGAAGGGGTACGGACCCTGGCGCAGCCCGGGCAGTCGGGGCCCGGGCGACACGTACGGGTGAGCCGGCGCCGCGGGGCGCCTCCCGCCCGCCCCTCCCCGAAGCCGTCGTTCCCTTGGGAGCGACGGCTTCCGGCCTGCCGCGGCCCGGCCGCGGCGGGGCCGGCGGGACCCGGTCGCGGGTGGTGTCCCTCACGGTAGTCGCGGGTTGACAGCCCGAAGCTCTGGATGCCCGTGTGAGCCACTTTGAGCCCCTCCCCGGATATGGGGAGTCGGAGAGAGGAGGTTCAGGGCGGCACATGCGTACTCAGGTACCGGCAAACCCCCATTCATGTCAGTGGTACCGGTAGACTGGAGACAATCCCGCCCAGTTGCGGGATCACCAGTCGAGTACCGGTGACAAACGCTGACAACGCAGATCGACGCAGCCGCTCCTGCTTGCATGCCTGCTGGCCCGGAGTACGGCCTGTGCTGTGCCAGAAAGGGCGCTTCGTGGCCGATTCCGGCAACTCCAACGACAAGAACGAGTCCACCGCCGGCGGCGAGGTCGCCGAGGCCGGTGGATCTTCGTATACCGGAAGCAACATCCAGGTCCTGGAGGGCCTGGACGCGGTCCGTAAGCGGCCCGGCATGTACATCGGATCGACGGGTGAGCGCGGCCTGCACCACCTCGTCTACGAGGTGGTCGACAACTCCGTCGACGAGGCGCTGGCCGGGCACGCGGACACCATCGACGTGACGATCCTGCCCGACGGCGGGGTCAGGGTCATCGACAACGGCCGAGGCATCCCGGTCGACATCGTCCCCTCCGAGGGCAAGCCGGCCCTGGAGGTCGTGCTGACCGTCCTGCACGCGGGCGGCAAGTTCGGCGGCGGCGGCTACGCCGTCTCCGGTGGTCTGCACGGCGTCGGCGTCTCCGTCGTGAACGCCCTGTCGACGAAGGTCGCGGTCGAGGTCAGGCGCGACGGCTACCGCTGGACCCAGGACTACAAGCTCGGCGCCCCGACGGCCGCCCTCGCCAAGAACGAGGAGACCGAGGAGCACGGCACCTCGGTCACCTTCTGGGCCGACCCCGACATCTTCGAGACGACCGAGTACTCCTTCGAGACGCTCTCGCGGCGCTTCCAGGAGATGGCCTTCCTCAACAAGGGCCTGACCCTGTCGCTGACCGACGAGCGCGAGTCGGCGAAGGCCACGGTCGGCGCGGACGACCCCGACGCGGACATCGCCGAGCCCCCCGCGCGCACGGTGAAGTACTACTACGAGGGCGGCATCGTCGACTTCGTGAAGTACCTCAACTCGCGCAAGGGCGAGCTGATCCACCCGACCGTCATCGACGTCGAGGCCGAGGACAAGGAGCGCATGCTCTCGGTCCAGATCGCGATGCAGTGGAACTCGCAGTACACCGAGGGCGTCTACTCCTTCGCGAACACGATCCACACGCACGAGGGCGGCACCCACGAAGAGGGCTTCCGCGCGGCGCTGACCGGCCTGGTCAACCGCTACGCGCGGGAGAAGAAGCTGCTCCGCGAGAAGGACGACAACCTCGCCGGCGAGGACATCCGCGAGGGTCTGACGGCGATCATCTCGGTGAAGCTGGGCGAGCCGCAGTTCGAGGGCCAGACGAAGACCAAGCTGGGCAACACGGAGGCGAAGACCTTCGTGCAGAAGGTCGTGC
The DNA here is from genome assembly GCF_055574495.1 of Streptomyces sp. NPDC029836. NCBI lineage: Bacteria > Bacillati > Actinomycetota > Actinomycetes > Kitasatosporales > Streptomycetaceae > Streptomyces > Streptomyces sp. NPDC029836. The sequence goes on from NZ_JBVHZI010000004.1 coordinate 233,785, forward strand.
ACGAGCACCTGAACGACTGGTTCGACCGCAACCCGGTCGAGGCCTCGGACATCATCCGCAAGTCGATCCAGGCGGCCACCGCGCGCGTCGCGGCCCGCAAGGCCCGCGACCTGACGCGCCGCAAGGGTCTGCTGGAGAGCGCCTCGCTGCCGGGCAAGCTGTCCGACTGCCAGTCGAACGACCCGACCAAGTGCGAGATCTTCATCGTCGAGGGTGACTCCGCCGGCGGTAGCGCGAAGTCCGGCCGCAACCCGATGTACCAGGCCATCCTGCCGATCCGCGGCAAGATCCTGAACGTCGAGAAGGCCCGGATCGACAAGATCCTCCAGAACACCGAGGTCCAGGCGCTGATCAGTGCCTTCGGTACCGGTGTGCACGAGGACTTCGACATCGAGAAGCTCCGCTATCACAAGATCATCCTGATGGCGGACGCCGACGTCGACGGCCAGCACATCAACACCCTGCTGCTGACCTTCCTGTTCCGCTTCATGCGGCCGCTGGTCGAGGCCGGGCACGTGTACCTCTCGCGCCCGCCGCTCTACAAGATCAAGTGGGGCCGCGACGACTTCGAGTACGCGTACTCGGACCGCGAGCGCGACGCCCTGGTCGAGCTCGGCAAGCAGAACGGCAAGCGGATCAGGGAAGACTCGATCCAGCGCTTCAAGGGTCTGGGCGAGATGAACGCCGAGGAGCTGCGCGTCACCACCATGGACGTCGACCACCGCGTGCTCGGCCAGGTCACCCTGGACGACGCGGCGCAGGCCGACGACCTGTTCTCGGTGCTGATGGGAGAGGACGTCGAAGCCCGACGCTCCTTCATCCAGCGCAACGCCAAGGACGTTCGGTTCCTCGACATCTGAGTCGGCTCTCATGACCGCCTGAAAGGACTTCTGACCAGCAATGGCCGACGAAACCACCCAGCCCGCCAAGAACACCGAGAATTCCGCGGAGGAGCAGCCCGTGCTGCGGATCGAGCCCGTCGGGCTCGAGACGGAGATGCAGCGCTCCTACCTCGACTACGCGATGTCCGTCATCGTCTCCCGCGCCCTGCCCGACGTCCGGGACGGCCTGAAGCCGGTACACCGGCGCGTGCTGTACGCGATGTACGACGGCGGCTACCGGCCCGAGAAGGGCTTCTACAAGTGCGCCCGCGTCGTCGGTGACGTCATGGGCACGTACCACCCGCACGGCGACTCCTCGATCTACGACGCGCTGGTCCGCCTGGCCCAGCCGTGGTCGCTGCGCATGCCGCTCGTGGACTCCAACGGCAACTTCGGCTCCCCGGGCAACGACCCGGCGGCCGCGATGCGCTACACCGAGTGCAAGCTCATGCCGCTGGCCATGGAGATGCTCCGGGACATCGACGAGGAGACCGTCGACTTCACGGACAACTACGACGGCCGCAACCAGGAGCCGACGGTCCTGCCGGCGCGCTTCCCGAACCTGCTGGTCAACGGCTCCGCGGGCATCGCGGTCGGCATGGCGACCAACATCCCGCCGCACAACCTCCGCGAGGTCGCGGCCGGTGCCCAGTGGGCGCTGGAGCACCCGGAGTCCTCGCACGAGGAGCTCCAGGACGCGCTGATCGAGCGGATCAAGGGCCCGGACTTCCCGTCCGGTGCCCTGGTCGTGGGCCGCAAGGGCATCGAGGAGGCGTACCGCACCGGGCGCGGCTCCATCACGATGCGCGCGGTGGTCGAGGTCGAGGAGATCCAGAACCGCCAGTGCCTGGTGGTCACGGAGCTCCCGTACCAGACCAACCCCGACAACCTCGCGCAGAAGATCGCCGACCTGGTGAAGGACGGCCGGGTCGGCGGCATCGCCGACGTCCGCGACGAGACCTCGTCCCGGACCGGCCAGCGCCTGGTGATCGTCCTGAAGCGGGACGCGGTCGCCAAGGTCGTGCTGAACAACCTCTACAAGCACACCGACCTGCAGTCGAACTTCAGCGCCAACATGCTGGCCCTGGTGGACGGCGTGCCGCGCACCCTGTCGATCGACGCCTTCATCCGCCACTGGGTGCAGCACCAGATCGAGGTCATCGTCCGGCGCACGCGCTTCCGCCTGCGCAAGGCGGAGGAGCGCGCGCACATCCTGCGCGGTCTGCTGAAGGCCCTGGACGCCATCGACGAGGTCATCGCCCTCATCCGGCGCAGCAACACCGTCGAGATCGCGCGCGAGGGCCTGATGGGCCTCCTGGAGATCGACGAGATCCAGGCCAACGCGATCCTCGAAATGCAGCTGCGGCGCCTGGCGGCCCTGGAGCGGCAGAAGATCGTCGCCGAGCACGACGAGCTCCAGTCGAAGATCAACGAGTACAACGCGATCCTGGCCTCCGAGGAGCGCCAGCGGCAGATCGTCAGCGAGGAACTCGCGGTCATCGTCGAGAAGTTCGGCGACGACCGGCGTTCCAAGCTGGTGCCCTTCGACGGCGACATGTCCATGGAGGACCTGATCGCCGAAGAGGACATCGTCGTCACGATCACGCACGGCGGCTACGTCAAGCGCACCAAGACCGAGGACTACCGCTCGCAGAAGCGCGGCGGCAAGGGCGTGCGCGGCACGAAGCTGAAGCAGGACGACCTGGTCGACCACTTCTTCGTCTCGACCACGCACCACTGGCTGCTGTTCTTCACGAACAAGGGCCGCGTCTACCGGTCCAAGGCGTACGAGCTGCCGGACGCCGGCCGCGACGCCCGCGGTCAGCACGTGGCGAACCTGCTGGCCTTCCAGCCGGACGAGAAGATCGCCCAGATCCTCGCGATCCGCGACTACGAGGCGGCGCCCTACCTGATCCTGGCCACCAAGGGCGGCCTGGTGAAGAAGACGGCGCTCAAGGACTACGACTCGCCCCGATCGGGTGGCGTCATCGCGATCAACCTCCGCGAGACGGAGAGCGGCGCCGACGACGAGCTGATCGGCGCCGAGTTGGTGTCCGCCGAGGACGACCTGCTGCTCATCAGCAAGAAGGCGCAGTCGATCCGCTTCACCGCGACCGACGACGCGCTGCGTCCGATGGGCCGCGCGACCTCGGGCGTGAAGGGCATGAGCTTCCGCGGAAGCGATGAGCTGCTGTCGATGAGCGTGGTCCGGCCGGGTACGTTCGTCTTCACCGCGACCGACGGCGGCTACGCCAAGCGGACGCCGGTCGACGAGTACCGCGTCCAAGGACGTGGTGGTCTGGGCATCAAGGCAGCGAAGATCGTCGAGGACCGCGGGTCGCTCGTCGGCGCGCTGGTGGTCGACGAAACGGACGAGATTCTCGCCATCACGCTCAGCGGTGGTGTGATTCGCACGCGAGTCAACGAAGTCAGGGAGACCGGCCGTGACACCATGGGCGTCCAGCTGATCAACCTGGGCAAGCGCGATGCCGTGGTGGGCATCGCTCGTAACGCCGAGGCGGGTCAGGAAGCTGATGAGGCCGATGACATCGAGTCGGACATCGACTCGGACATCGAGGCCGGGGCAGCCGACGGACAGGCCGCCGAGGCCGCCGAGGGCACGGAGCCTTCGGCAGGGGAGCACGAGGAGTAAGCGTGAGTGGAGCCACGGGCGCCGGACCGGCCAAAACTGGAGCGAACGGTGCCCGTGGCCCCGCCGCGGACTCCCAGGGGGGAACCGTGACGGACACCCGAGAACCTAAGTCGAAGGCTCAGTCCAAGGCCCAGCCGAAGGCACCGACGGACAAGGGCCAGGACCGTGACGGCCAGCCGTACCAGCCCCCGCAGGCCTACGCGGCGCCGGCGGGCCCCGGTGCGCAGCGCGGAGCCCGACCGGGGGTCCGTACGGCACCGAGGACGCGCAAGGCGCGGCTGAGGGTCGCCAAAGCGGACCCGTGGTCGGTGATGAAGGTCAGTTTCCTGCTGTCGATCGCGCTGGGCGTGTGCACGATCGTGGCGGCGGCCGTGCTGTGGATGGTCATGGATGCCATGGGCATCTTCTCGACCGTCGGCGGCACGATCAGCGAGGCGACCGGATCGAACGAGAGCAACGGGTTCGACCTCCAGTCGTTCCTGTCGCTGCCGCGGGTGCTGATCTTCACGTCGGTCATCTCGGTGATCGACGTGGTGCTGATGACGGCACTGGCCACGCTGGGCTCGTTCATCTACAACCTGTCGGCGGGCTTCGTGGGCGGCGTGGAACTCACGCTGGCCGAGGACGAATGACCTGCTGATCGACCCACTGACTGACCTGCGGGGAAGCCCGCGGGGAGGCCGGCGGGAACGGATTTTGGCTCGACCCGCTCCGTGCGCTAATCTTCAGGAGTCAGCGCGCGGCGCGGATGGGGCTATAGCTCAGTTGGTTAGAGCGCATCCCTGATAAGGATGAGGCCACAGGTTCAAATCCTGTTAGCCCCACAGTGAAGAAGGACCCCCAGGCCTCGGCCCGGGGGTCCTTCTTCGTTGGGTCGGTGGAGGGGTCGGGTGTCGGCCGACGGGCACCGGTCGGATATCGGTCGGTGTGTATTGTTGGCGGCCAGAAGTCCCCAACGTCAACGAAGGACGAGGTCGCGCGGTGAAGAAGCTGCTCCTGGTCGCACTGGCCGCCATCGGCGGGCTCCTCGTGTACCGCCAGATCCAGGCGGATCGCGCCGAGCAGGACCTGTGGACGGAGGCAACTGACTCCGTGCCCTCTGGTTCCGGTGTGTGAGACCCACGGTTGATCTCATGAAGCCCCGGCTGCCGCTGCTGCCGGGGCTTCGTGCTGCGCTGTGAGCAATTGTTCCAGTATGCAAAGTTTTGACTTGCGTGAGCAAACTCGGGGTGGGCTTGATGGTGCGCGTGCGGAAGACGCTGCTGGCCGGGGCGACGGCCCTCGGGTTGCTGGCCTGGCTGCCGGGAGCCGCGTACGCGGCCGGCCCCGGATCCCCGCCGCCGCTGCCGCAGTACCGACCGGCTGACGGCGCCACCCCCGTAGCGGGCAAGCCCTCCACGGCGGACGCCCCGCTGCTCGACGTCGGCGCGGTCTACGAGGACACCCTCGCGCCCGGCGAACGCGTCTACCGGCTCGGCCTCGACAGCACCTCCACCGTGTACGTCTCCGCGGTGCTGCGCCCGCCCGCCGGCGCCAAGGTGGGCTACAGCGACGGGTTGGAGGTCGAGGTCATGACCGCCGGCGGCAAGGCCTGTCCCGCCAACCCCGGCCGGATCTCCTTCGGTTACGACGCGGTGCCCGTCGCGGCGGTCGGCTCCCGGCGGCTGGAGGAGGACGCCGACTGCCAGGCCGGGGGGACCTACTACGCGAAGCTCACCCGGTCCGCGGCGAAGGACTCCGACCGGGCCGCGTGGCCGGTGGAGATCCGGATCCAGCGCGAGCCGGCGCCCGTCGCCGGGACCGCGCCGAGCGCCGCCGCCAGTGTCTGGCCCTCGGCGGCGCCGACGCTGCCCGGTACGGACCCCGTCGCCCGTAGCGGCGGCACCGGCTTCAACGACGCCCGGGCGCTGGACTCCGGGGTGTGGCGCGACGACCTGCGGCCCGGGCAGACGCGCTTCTACCGGGTGCCGCTGGACTGGGGGCAACAGCTGGGGGTCGGCGCGGAGATCGCGGCGGCCAGGATGACGAAGCAGTACGGCTCCGCCTCCAACGGGCTCACCGTGTCGCTGTACACGCCCTACCGCGCCCTCGTGCACTCCGAGGACACCTCCTACGACGGCAAGCAGGCGGCCGTCACGCTGCCGAAGACCGCGCCGGTGGCGTACGAGAACCGTTTCGCAGACGGCGCCGAGCAGCGGCCCGTGCGGCTGGCCGGCTGGTACTACCTCGCCGTCACGATGGGCGGCAAGGTGGGGGAGTTCACCGAGGACGCCACACCGGTGCCGCTGACGCTGCGGCTGGAGGTGACGGGTACCCCGGGCTCGGGACCCGCGTACAAGGAGAGCCTCACCGCGGCCGGGTTCGGGGTCGGCGGCGCCGACCGGACCGCCGCGAAGGAGGGGCTCACCGCTCCCGAGGCCGCCGCGGCCGAGGGCGACCGCTCCGTGATGCGGATCGTGGCGGGCGCGGGCTTCGGGACCGGGACGGTACTGCTCCTGGTGCTCGGCGCGTGGACGCTGCTGGCGCGGCGGGGCGGGGCGCGCAGGGCGGTCTGAGGGCGGCCGTACGGGCGCCGGGGTGCCGGTGCCGGTGTCCGGCGCCCGGCCTCCCGGCGCCCGGGGTCAGACCTGGGTGAGGGCCCAGATGCCCAGGGCGAAGCAGAGCAGCGCCGCCGTGAGGATGCCGGCGGTGACCTTCGTCGGAGGCGGGGCGATGCCGCTCCGGCGGGCCGGTACGGGGACCGGGTCCGGGGTGGTGGCCGGCTCGGCCGACGAGCCCGGGTGGACCGGGTGGACCGGCGGCGGCAGGTGGAAGCTGCCCGTCTCCGAGGGCCCGTAGCCGGGCGGGGGTCCGAAGCCGGCGGCGGCGGCGGCCGGGGGCGTACCGCGCGGGTCGTCGGCCCGGGTGGGCGCGCCGCCGAAGGAGCCCGTCGTCGGGGCCGTGGCGGGGCCCGGAGCGGCCGTGGAGCCCGCTGCGGAGCCGGGGGGAGTGGCGGGCGCGGCGTACGGCTCCGGCGCGGCCAGGGGGCCCGTGGGGGCTGCGGGGGCCGTGGTGCCGGTGGGGCCGGTGCTCGTGACGCCGGCGGGGGGCTGAGGGGCCTGGCCCGGCTGGGAGGTCCGGGGGGTCCGGGGGCCCTGGGGGTCGAAACCGGCCGGGAGCGGGCCGAGTTGGTCGAACACCTCCACCGGGTCCGACTCGGGGGAGGGCGCCGGCAGCAGCTCGACGGCTCCGGCGAGGGCCTTGCGGGCCCCCGTGGCCGTCCGGAACCGCGTCTGGGGGTCGGGTTGCAGGAGGTTCGCGATGACGTCCCACAGCGGCACGGGGACGCCCTCGGGGGCGTCCGGGGTGCCGTGGGCCAGGAAGTGTTCGACCAGGGCCTGGGAATCGGGCTTGCGGCCCCGCAACAGGTACAGGGCGACCAGTCCGACCGCGTAGAGGTCGGCGGGGAAGTCGGGTTCGGCACCCATGAGTTGTTCCGGGGCGAAGTAACCCGGCGTGCCGACCACGTAGTTGGTCTCGGTCAGCCGGGGCTCGCCCTTGCGCATCGAGATGCCGAAGTCGGACAGCCGCAGGTGCGGCCGCCCGGTTCCGGTGGCCTCCATCAGGATGTTGGCCGGTTTGATGTCGCGGTGGACGACGCCCTCCGCGTGCACCGCCGCCAGCCCCGACAGGAGCTGGTCGAGCAGCGCGCACACGAAGCGGGGCGGCAACGGGCCGTAGTCCCCGATCACATGGGCGAGGGAGCCGCCGCGGACGAGGTCCATGGTGAACAGGACCTTGTCGTCGTCCGCCGCCCAGCTGGCGGGGGCCAGCACGTGCGGGTGGTCGATGCGCAGCGCCTGCTCGCGCACGAACCGCAGCAGGGTGTGGGCGTCGCTCTGCAGCAACACCTTCGCGGCGACGTAGCGGCGCCGCCGGTGGTCCCATGCCCGCCAGACGGCGCCCGCGCCACCGCGTCCGATCGGATCGACCAGTTCGTACCGGCCGGCGAAGACCTCACCCATCGCTGTGCCCGTCCCCCGTCATCGTCGTGCGTCAGTTCTGGTGGGCCTCGTAGTGGGCCACCGCCTCCGCGGTGCGGCCCGCGCCGTACACCCTGAGGAACTCTGCCAGTTCCGGATGGCTGGGGGCGAGGGTGTCCGCCGCGTCGATGATGTCGCCTGCCGCCGAGACCGAGCGCAGCAGCGACTGGATCTCGCGGACGACGCGCTTGACGGTCGGAGCCCCGGAACTCGTCGTGGCCTGACCGCTGTTGCTGAGGACGGAGCCTCCCTGGGTGTTCTTGATCTCGTCCATCCGGTCCGTGGCCTCCGCCGCGCTGACGCTCCCGTCCGCCACCTGGCCGGCGAGGTCCTGGAGGGCCTGCACCCGCTGGACGACGGCCGGATTGCCGATCTTGGCGCGCTGGCCGCTCATCAGCTGGGACAGCATCGGCGCCGACAGGCCGAGGACGGCAGCGAGGCGGGCCTGGTTGAGTCCGAGGTCATCTATGAGCCGTCGGAACAGCGCGCCCAGCGGCTCCCCGTACCAACTGCGCTGAAGCTCCCTGGCTCTGGCCGTGGCCTCTTGCTGTACTGCGTCCACTCTTACTACTCCCCTTCGCTGGTGCGAACCTCGCGAGCATCTTACGGAGCGTGCTCGCGGGGCGGGAGTCCCTATCATTTTGCGGGATGAGGGGGTACACCGGGTACTCTGTCCTGCGGAACGACCTCTCCCTTCCGGGGGAGCGGCGCGTACCCCCTCACGGGGCCTTAGCTCAGTTGGTAGAGCGCTGCCTTTGCAAGGCAGATGTCAGGAGTTCGAATCTCCTAGGCTCCACGTGTAAAAGGTCCCCTGACCTGCGGAAACGCTGGTCAGGGGACCTTTTTGCCTGGAGGGGACGGGAGGGTGGCGGGGGTGGCCACGGCCGCTACCAGGCCGGTGTGCACGGGGATGTCCCGGACGGACCACGCACGGAGCTCGCCGCCCACGGTGTGGCGTACCGAGACCGCCTCGTGCTCGATGTGGGGGCGAACGTCGATCCGGGTCAGGTCGCCCTGCACGCCCACGCCGGCCGCCTTCAGGACGGCTTCCTTGCGGGTCCAGCAGCGCAGGAACGCATCGATGCCGTCCTGCCGCGCCACGTACGCCCGCTCCGCGGGGGACAGGGTCGTGGCGGACAGCAGGGCCACGTCCAGGTCGCGGCGGTGTTCGATGTCCAGACCGACGGGGCCGGAGAGGGACAGGGCGAGCGCCGAATGGCCCCCACTGTGCGAGAGGCTGATGCCGAGTGAGGTGTGCGGGGTGCGGACGGCGGGCGGGCCGTGCTCGGAGCTGCCGCAGCCCGGGCACGGGCCGCGGCCCAGCTCGACGGTCCCGGGCGGCACGCCGAGCGCCGCGCCGACGATCCGCTTCGTGGTGGCCCGGGACCGGATGAACCTGGTGCGGTCGCGGGGGAAGCGGAAGCGCTCGGCGCGCGAGCGCTCCGCTTCGCTGAGCAGCGCCCAGCCGGATCCGTCGACGGGGGTCTCGCTGCACCACCAGCGCACCCGCACGGAAGGGGGCGGGGCCCCTTCAGGCACGTGGTCCTCCCGGGCCCAGCCGGGCTGCGAGGTGCCGGGTCAGGGGTTGGCCCACGGCCGCGATGTCCTGTTCGTACGAAAGGAATCCGTCGGCCAGGACGTACCGGCGGCGGCCCGAGGTGACCTCCTTCGCGAGCGGGGTGCGGATCACCTCGGTGGTGGCCATCTCGATGACGTCGTCCGTGACCTGTCCGGTGTAGATCTCGGAGATTCCGGTCGGATGGCTCAGCAGGGCCTCCAGATAGCCGCTGGGGGCCACCCGGATCCAGCCGGTCTCCCGGCCGGAGGGGCGCAGGCGGGCGCCGTCCGCGTCGATCAGCCAGGCGTGCGCCTCGTAGTGGAGGAACGGGCGGCCGTCGTGGGAGAGGGTGATCTCCTGCTCGTACGCGAACCCTTCGGCGAGGGTGGGGTAGGCGCCCCGCCCCCGGCCCTGCCACGATCCCAGGAACGCCTCCACCGGGAGGAGCCAGGGGTGCAGGGCCGGGGTGCTGTGCGCTTCGGGCGGGGCGGGGGCGGGGCGGGACAACTCGGCACTCTCCAGTCACCTGTCGGATCGCTGCATCGGGAGCACGCGCCCCGTCACTACATGTTGATCATGTGTCCCGCGAGTCCGTGGACGGCCTCCTTCACGGCCTCGCCGAGCGTCGGGTGGGCGTGGATGTTGCGCGCGACCTCGTGGACGGTGAGGTCCCACTGCTGGGCGAGCGTCAGCTCGGGGAGCAGTTCGGTGACGTCGGGGCCGATCAGGTGGGCGCCGAGGAATTCGCCGCGCGTGGCGTCGCTGATCACCTTGACGAAGCCGGCGGTGTCGCCGAGTCCGTGGGCCTTGCCGTTCGCGGCGAAGGGGAACTTGGCGACCCGGACGTCGAAGCCCGCCTCGCGCGCCTGCTCCTCGGTGTGGCCGAAGCTCGCGATCTGAGGCTGGCAGTAGGTGGCGCGCGGGACCATCCGGAAGTCGATCTCCATCGTCTCCACCTCGCCGATGGTCTCGACCGCGACGATGCCCATGCTCTCGGCGGCGTGCGCCAGCATCAGCTGCCCGGTGACGTCACCGATGGCGAAGAGGTGCGCAACGCTGGTGCGGCCGCGGGCGTCCACGGCGATGGCGCCCCGGTCGGTCAGCCGCACGCCCGTCGTCTCCAGGCCGTAGCCCGTCACCCGGGGCGCGAAGCCGATGGCCTGGAGGACCTTCGCCGCTTCCAGGACCTTGCGCGTGCCGTTCTGGTCGACGGTGACGCGGACCGGACCCGCGGCGTCGGAATCGTCGATGGACTCGACCCGGGTGGAGGTGAGGATCTCGATGCCCAGCTTGCGGTACTGCCGCAGCAGTTCCTTGGAGACCTCGACGTCCTCGGCTGGGACGACGCGGTCGGCGAACTCGACGAGCGTCACCCGCACGCCGTAGTTGTGCAGCACGTACGCGAACTCGACGCCGATGGCGCCGGCCCCCGCGATGACGATGCTCTCCGGGAGTTCCTCGGTGAGGATCTGCTCCTCGTAGGTGACGACGCGCGGGCTGAGGGACGTGCCGGGCAGTAGCCGGGTGGTGGCGCCGGTCGCGATCACGCAGTGCCCGAAGGTGATCGTCTCGACCGCGCCGGTGGCGAGGGTGACCTGGAGGGTGCGGTCGTCGAGGAAGGTGCCCCGGCCGTCGTACTCGGTGATGCCGTTCTTGCGCATCAGGTAGTGCACGCCCGCGACGCGGCCGTCCGCGACCTTGCGACTGCGCTTGAAGGCCGCGCCGAAGTCGAATCTGACCGGACCCGAGGTCTCGATGCCGTACGTCTGGGCCTGCTGCGTGACGATGTGCGCCAATTCGGCATTCCGCAGGAGAGCCTTGGACGGAATGCAGCCCACATTGAGGCAGACCCCACCCCAGTACTTCTCTTCCACTACCGCTGTCTTCAGGCCCAGCTGGGCGGCTCGTACCGCGGCGGTATAGCCGCCGGGACCAGCGCCCAGAATGACGACATCGAAGTTCTCGCTCATGAGCGCCAGCTTGTACCGCGAAAAAAACTAACTCAAGTGCGGCGCCGAGACTATGTCAGGTCCGCCCGCCCACCTGACGTAATCTCCTGGACTCCTTGACGTCCTGCGGAATGCGTTGCGTAGGTTCCGGGGGTGCCACGGGAGAGAGAACGAGCCAAGTGTCCGAGACTGGGAGGGGGGAACTCGTGTACGACGTGATTGTGACGGGCGCACGTATTTCCGGATCGTCGGTGGCCATGCTCCTGGCGCGGCGCGGATACCGTGTACTCCTGCTCGACCGGGCCCGTTTTCCCAGCCCGACGGCCTCTTCCACGAATTTGATCCATCCGCCGGGAGTGCTCCGGCTGCGCCGCTGGGGCGTGCTGGACCGGCTCACCGGACACACCGTTCCGGAAGTGCGGAGTTACAGCCTCCAAACCGGCCGGATTCGCCTGGAAGCGCCCCTCCAGGCCGTTTTCGACGGGGATCTGAGGGTGGACCACGCCCTGTCGCCGCCCCGGGCGGCGCTCGACCACGCCCTGGTGCGGTCCGCCGTCGAGGCCGGCGCCGTACTGCGCGAGGGGGTCTCGGTCCAGGGGGTGCTGCGCGCCGACGACGGAACAGTCATCGGCGTCACCGGCAACTCCAAGGAATCGGGTCCCTTTTCCGAGAAGGCCACGCTGGTGGTCGGGGCCGACGGGAAGAACTCGAAAATCGCGGAACTCGTCGGAGCCGTCAAGTACCGTGACGAGCCGGTCCTCAGCAAGAGCTACTGGACCTATTGGGAGGGGCTTCCACAGGAATCCCTCGTCCGCACCTACCGCGGGAACAGCAGCCACCCTTTCACCTGGCCCACGCATGACGGAATGAGTATCGTCGGTGTGGCCTGGCCGACGGCGCGGTTCCCAGCCGCGAGTTCCGACGAAGAAATCGACGGACATGTCATCGGTGCTTTCGAGGCCGTCGATCCCGAATTCGCCCGCGAACTCCGCGGAACGAAACGCGCGGACCGCTGGCTCACCGGCGCCGTACCGAATTTCCTGCGCGTTCCGCACGGGCGCGGCTGGGCCCTCGTGGGTGACGCGTCCGCGACCCGCGACCCCATCACGGCCTCGGGCATCACCCACGCCCTGCTGGGCGCGGAGCTGCTGGCCGAGGCGGTGGACGACGGGCTGTCCGGGCGCCGCCCGATGGACGCGGCCCTGGCCTCCTACCGGCAGGGCCGCGACGCAACTCTGGTGGACCACTACGACTACACCCGCGACTACGCCAGGATCGCCGACCACTCCCCCGAGGAGCGGTCGCTGATCGAGGCGATGAGCCGCAGCCCGCGCCACGCCCGCGGCATGATCGGGCTCTTCGCCACCGTCGTGCCGCCGGCCGAGTTCTACTCCCGGGCCAACTTCCGCGACCTCTTCGGCCACCTGAACGAGTCCGGCGCGCTGCCGGTGAAGATCCGGCTCCTGCGCCTGCTCCTGCAGGGGCTCCCCGGACGGCCCGCCGCCGCCGCGGCGCTGGCGGACCGGCTGATCGCGGCGAGCCTCGGGCCCATGGGCCGCTTGCTGCTGCGCAGCCCGAAGCCAGGAGTGCGGCGGAGTCCCACGAAGGTACGTACACCTCGCACGGAGGAAAACCAACGATGACCACAACGGACATGACCGCGGGACCCGTACTGCTCTTCCCCGGGCAGGGCGGTTTCGACGGTGCCGCGCTCAGCCGGGCCCACGCGACCGATCCCCGGGTCAGGGCCGTCTTCGAGAGCATCGACACGGTCACGGTCGAGCTGTTCTCGCGCCGCGTGTCGCAGGTCCTGCTCGGCGCGGGGCCGGTCGGACCGGCCGAGCTCCTCGACGACGCGGCCTGGGTGTCCCAACTGGCCATTTTCGGAGCATCCCTGGCCGCCCACCGGATCCTCACCGACAGCGGGGTGCGGCCCGCCGCGCTCGTCGGCCACAGCCTCGGTGAGATCGCCGCGCTCGTCGCGGCCGGCGCCTACTCCGTCGAGGACGGGGCGCGCATCGTGGTCCGCCGTACGGAGATCGTTGGCGAAGCGGACTTCGGGGGCGGCGCGATGGCGGCCCTGTCGGCCTCGCCGGCGCGGGCCGCGCACCTGGTGGGTCTGGTCGAGCACCCGTTGCTCGCCGTCGCCACCGAGAACCACGACGGGCAGACGGTGCTGAGCGGTCCCCGCGAGGCCATCGCGCAGGTGCGGGCGCTCGCCGGGCAGCTGCGGATGGGCGTCGTCGAGCTGGACACCCCGTTCGCCTTCCACAATCCCGCACTGGCCGAAGTGGCCCCGCGGTTCGCCGAGTTCGTACGGACCGTGCCGCGGCGGCCCCTGAACGTACCGGTGTACTCGCCGATCCTCGGGCGCTTCTACCAGGAGGACGAGCCGCTGGCGGACCTCCTTGCCGGGCACTTCACGCGACCGGTGCGGTTCGCCACCGCCGTCGCGGAGCTGTACGGGCGGGGCGGGCGGGTCTTCGTGGAGACGGGGGGCCGCGCCGTGCTGACCTCCCTCGTGCCGAAGATCCTCGGTTCCGGGAGCGAGGCCACCGCGGTGGCCACGCTCGCCACCGGGCGCGACGGCGAGCCGACGCTGCCCGTGACGCTGGCCGTCCTGCGGGCCGCGGGGCTCGCCGACTCCGTGGACGGGGTCGGGGCCATCCGGTCGCAGCTGGCGCCGGAGCTGTCCGACGAGGAGTTCGCGGAGGTCTGGGCGAGCGCCCGGCACGAGGTCGTGGACCTGGTGAACCGCAGGGCCGTGTCGCTCCGGGGCGAGCGGCGGACCGCCGCCGCGCCGCCGGCGCAGGCCCCCGTACCCGACCGGGACGGCCTCCTGGCCACGCTGCGGACGCTGTACGCCGAGGCGCTGGAGTACCCGGAGGAGGTCTTCACGCCGGACGCCCTGCTGGAGGCCGAGCTGGGCGTGGACTCGGTCAAGCAGGTCGAGCTGCTCGCACGGGCCTCGCAGCACTACGGGCTGCCCGCGCGGGGCTCGGACTTCCGGCTCGCCGACTACGACACCCTGGACCGGATCGTCGACCTGATCGAGGGCGAGCTCGGACTCCACCAGCTGGAAGGCGCTGCCGCATGAGCCCGTCGGGAGAGCTGGCGGGGAAGGTCGCGCTCGTCACCGGCGGTGCCAAGAACGTCGGCAGGGCGATCGCCACGAAGCTGGCCGAGCGGGGCGCCCACGTCCTGATCAACTACTTCCACTCGCACGAGCAGGCAAAGCGCACCCAGGAGGAGCTGCGGGCCGGAGGCGCCGAGGTGGATCTGCTCCGGTTCTCGGTGGCCCGGCCCGAGCAGGTCACGAAGATGTTCGCGGAGATCGAGCGCAAGTTCGGCAGGCTCGACATCCTGGTCAACAACGCGGCCGACGGCGCGCTCGTACCGGTGGACGAGGTCACCGACGACCACCTCGACAAGGCGATCGACACCAACTTCAAGGGCGGCCTGCGCTGTGCGCGGGCGGCGGCGCCCCTGATGGCGCGCGGTGGCGGCGGTTCCATCGTCACCGTCTCCGCGCTCGGCGGCTCCTCCATGGTGATGGCCAACTACCTGGCCTGTGCCCCCGCGAAGGCCGCGGCCGAGGCCGCGACCCGCTATCTGGCCGTCGAGTTCGCCCCTGACAACATCCGGGTCAACACCGCGTCCGCCGCGGTGCTGGCCACCGAGGTGGCCGACGCGTTTCCGGACGCCGCCGCCATGCAGGCCGCCGTCGTGGCGGGTACGCCGCTGGGCAGGTTGGGCCGGCCCGAGGAGTTCGCGGAGGTCGTGGCCTTCCTCGCGTCGGAGCGGTCCGGCTGGATCACCGGCCAGGTGCTGCTCGCGGACGGCGGACTGAGCCTGGGGGCGCGCCTGATGTCCCCCGAGGCAGCTCCGGTCACGGACCGGGCGCAGGGCGGGCCGGCCGTTGTCGGGGAACCGGCCGGCGAGGCGCCGGTGGCCGAGGCCGTGGTGGCCGGCGAGCCGGTGGCCGGCGAGCCGGTGGCCGAGGCGCCGGCCGTCGGGGAGCCGGCCGTCGGGGAGCCGGCCGTCGAAGAGCCGGCCGGGGAGGGCTGGGACGAGGAGATAGCCGTCGTCGGGATGGGGCTGGCCGTCAGCGGTGCCAGCAGCCCCGACGAGTTCTGGCAGTTGCGTACGAGCGGCCGCGAGCTGTTCATCGAGGTTCCCGAGGACCGCTGGGAGCGGGCCAACTTCTCCTCGTCGGACCGCACCGACGAGGACAAGTCCTACCAGGACACCTGCGTCTTCATCACCGACTTCCAGCCCGTGGAGGGCGCGCTCCGGGGCCTGTCCGCCGAGCCGGACGAGTCCGAGCTGACCACCGCGTGGCTGCGCCACTCGCTCGTGCAGGCGCTGGACGGGGTGCACCGGAAGCAGGACGACCGCTACTCCTTCCACGTCGGCTACACCGCGGACGGCAGCCAGCACCTGGAGGAGGCCGGGGTGCTCGCCGCGACCAGGCACCTCGCCTCGGAGATCACGGACGGGCTGGACATCGGGGCGGTGGACCGCGAGCGGCTGCTCGCCGGCGTCGACCGCGCCCTGTCCGGCCGCTACCACCGGGGCGCCGCCGCCGCTCCGCGCTTCCTGCCGCACCAGGTCGGCCACGAGGCCATGGCGGGCGTGCTGCCCGAGGGCACCCAGTTGCAGATGGTGGACACCGCCTGCTCCTCCTCCCTGTACGCCATCGACATCGGCATCAAGGGCCTGCTCATGGGCAAGCAGGACATCGCGGTGTGCGGCGGGGCCTTCGCACTGGCGCCGCGCGGCACCGTGCTGTTCTCCAAGCTCAAGGGGCTGTCCCAGCGGGGCGCGGTGCACGCCCTGGACGCGGACGCCGACGGAGTGATCTTCGCGGACGGCGCCGGCGTCGTCGTCCTGAAGCGGATGAGCCGGGCCCGGGCGGACGGTGACCGGGTCCTCGGCGTGCTCAAGGCGTTCGGGTCCTCCTCCGACGGCAAGGGCAAGGCGGTGTACGCGCCGAGTTCGGCCGGACAGAGCCTGGCCGTGCGCCGCGCGCTGGAGGCGGGCGGCGTCGACGGGGACGACATCGACTGGGTCAACGCCCACGCCACCGGCACTCCGGCCGGTGACCTCGCCGAGTTCACCACCCTCCGCCAGTACTACGGGGTCGGCCGTTCCGCCGCCGTGACCTCGAACAAGTCCCTGATCGGGCACACCGGGTGGGCTGCCGGTGTCGTCTCGCTGATCGAGTCGGTGCTGGCTCTCCAGGAGGAGACGATCCCGGGGCAGTTCCGCTTCCGCGGTGCGCCCGACAGCTTCGAGCTGAGCACGACGGAGCTGGACATCTCCAGCAGCCCGCGTCCCTGGCCCGCCTCGCCGTACCGGTGCCGTACGGCGGCGATCTCCGGCTTCGGCTTCGGCGGCACCAACGCGCACCTCATCCTGACCGAGGAGTCCCCGGAGTCCCCGGAGTCCCTCGCGTCCCCCGTACGGCCGCGGCATCGGCCGCTGCCCGACACGGACCGGATCGCCGTCGTCGGCTGGTCCGCCAAACTGCCCGGCGCGGAGAGCCCGCAGGACGTACGGGCGTGGCTGTCCGGTGCCCACGAGGTGGCGGCTACGTTCGGCGACAAGTATCCGGCGCCGCCGTTCCAGCAGGTCCGGATGCCTCCGGCGACCGTACGGACCATCGACCGCTGCCAGCTGATGATCCTCCAGTGCGCGCACTCGCTGCGCGACCAGCTCCACGACTTCTGGCAGGAGCACGCCGACCGTACCGGTGTCGTCATCGGTCACATGGGGCCGACCCGGGCGGCGATGCAGTACGCGGCCCGCTGCTACCTCGACGACATCGAGCGGTGCCTGCGCGACGACGCCGCTCTGGGGAACTCGCCGTATCTGACCGGTCTCCTGGGCGCCCTGCGCGAGCGGGTCCGTTCGCTGGTGCCGCCCTCGAACGAGGACTCCTTCCCGGGCATGATGCCCAACGTCATCTCGGCACGGGTCGCCAACTACTTCGACCTGCACGGACCCAACCTCACGGTGGACACGGGGCTCGCCTCCACGCTGTCGGCGTTCGCCACCGCGACCCGCTACCTGCGCAGCGGGGAGTTGGATTTCGTCCTGGCCGGCGGCATCAACGGCAACAGCCTGCCCGAGTACCGGGACCTGCTGACCGAGGTCTTCGACGGCCCGCCCGCCGAACTGGCCGAAGGAGCGTTCCTGTTCGGCCTGACGACCGAGAGCCGGGCCCGCCGGGCGGGACTGGAGGTGCTCGCGTACGTCGACGAGGCGGCGGCGGGGCGCCGGAGCGCGGCCGGCGCGGTGCTCGACTGCGGTTCCGACGGGGACTTCGGGGGCTACCTCGGAGCATCGGGCGGCGCGGAGATCCTGCGCGCGCTCCAGCGGCCCGTCGGCACCACGGAGATCCGCTGCCACGAGAACGGGACCGACGCGGCCACCCGGCTCCTGGTGTCCGCGCCCGACGACGCCCCGACCCCGACCCCCGCCACTGCCCGGGCCGTGCCCGAGGCCGAAACGATGGTGCAGCGGTACGTCACCTCGCTCCGCCCCGACCCCGGCGTGCCCACCGGCCGGGTCGGCGCGGCCGTGCCGGACGGGGCACTGGTCCTCACCGACCGCCGGGAGCTGGCCGAGCGCTTCGCCGGGACGGCCGCCCGGGTGACCGTCCTGAGCACCGAGGAGGTCGAAGCCACCCCGCAGGACGTACGGGCGGCCCTGGAGTCCCTGCCGGGCCGGCTGCGGCACCTCGTCGTGGTGAGCGACCTGTCCCTGACCACACCGACCGCCACGGCCCTCACCTCGGACGCGGCCCCGGTCACGGCCCTGCACGACCTGACGTTCCTGGTGGTCCAGCAGCGTGCCGAGGAACTCGACGACCCCGCGGCTTCGGTCGTGCTCGCTCTGCTGGGCGCGGCGACGGACGGCGTGCCGCACCCGTTCGCCGGGCTGTTCACCGGCCTGGCCAAGTGCGTGGACCTGGAACTCGCCGAGGCGTCCTGCTTCGCCCTGCTCACCTCCACCGGTGACCCGGCCGAGGCCGCGGCGCTCGTCGGCAAGGAACGGGCCACCGGGCGGGTCTTCCCCGTCGTGCACCACGACGGCGGGCGCCGGCTCGTCCCCGCGCTCACCCGCCGCCCTGCCGAAACGGAAGCAACCGCCGGAACGGGCGGACGCGAGCCGCTGGAGCGGGACTCGGTGGTCCTCGCCCTCGGCGGCGCGCGCGGCATCACCGCCGAACTGCTGACGGCCCTCGCCGAGCGGTACCGCAGCCGGATCCACGTACTGGGCAGCAACCCGGTCGACGACTACCCGGCCGAGGTCTTCGAGGGAACGGACGAGGAGTTCGCGGCCACGCGCGCCGCCTACATCACCGCCCGGCTGCGGGAGGGCGCCGGCCCCGTCGCCGGAATCAACAGGCGGTTCGACCGGATGGTGGACGCACGGGCCGCCCGCCGGAACCTCGCGCGGATGGCCGCGCACTGTGGCGAGGGCCGGGTGACGTACCTGCCCTGCGACGCCCGTGACGAGTCCTCCGTACGGGCCGCGGTCGACGCGGTCATGGCGGAGCACGGGCGGATCGACCTCGTGATCAACGCACCCGGGCTCAACCGGTCCGCGCTGATCCGTGACAAGGACTTCGGGGAGTTCCGCGGGATCCGCGACCTCAAGGTGGCCGCGCACCGGAACCTGCACCGCGCCCTGGCCGGGCGCCCCCCGCGCATGTGGTGCGACTTCGGTTCGCTGCTCGGGTACTTCGGCCAGCGGGGTGAGGCCGACTACGCGTCGGGCAACGACTACCTCGCCACCGCCGCCGCGCATGCCGCGACGACCACGGGCACGGACGAGTTCGTCGTCGGCTGGACGCTGTGGGACGAGGTGGGCATGGGTGCCGACCCGCTGACCCGCGACTACTTCAAGCGGGCGGGCTCCTACAGCCACATGCCGGTCGCCGAGGGCATCGGCCACTTCCTGGCCGAACTGGGCGGCTCCCGGGGAGCGGCGTCGACGGTGCACCTCGGTGACGCCGAGCGGGCCACGGTGGAGACGTTCTACCCGGGCTACCTGGGCCGGGAGGCCGGGGACGGCGGGGCGAGCGGGGAGAGCGGGGCGAGCGGGGAAGGAGGCGGCAAGGGCCGGTTCTACCTGCGGCGGGCCGTCGGGGTCGAGCGGCAGGACGGCCAGGACGCCGTCCGCTTCGAGTGCCGGTTCGACCTGGACTCGGACGCCTACCTGGAGCACCACCGCGTCCGCGGCATCGCCACCCTGCCCGGGACCTTCGTCACCGAGATGGCGGCCGAGGCCGCCTTGGCCCTGGTGCCCGGCGGCCGCGTCGTGGCGTTCGAGGACCTGCGCTTCCTGCACTTCCTCCAGGTGCGCCGCGACGTGCGGCAGTCGCCCAAGCGGATCACCGCCCGGGTCGTCGAGCGGGCCGGCGATCTGACCACCGTCGCCGTGGACGTCTCGCACGACGTGATCGCCCCCTCGGGGGTCCTGCTCCGCGCCGACCAGCCGCACTTCACGGCGCGCGTCCTGGTCGGACCCCGGTTCCCCGACGCCCCGCGGTGGCCGACCTGGGAGGCCACGGTGGAACGCCCGGTCGTCGACCCGTACCACGTCACATCGGCGCCGGTGCTGCTCACCGGCCCCTTCGAGGCGACCACGGAAACCCGTCGGCACCCGCAGGGCGCCCGCTCCACCTTCCGGCCGCGGCTGGAGACGGATCCGGGCCCCTGGAACTCCTTCCTGATGCCGACGGTGCTGCTCGACGCGCTCGCCCGGACCGGGGTGCTCGATCCGGCCGACGGCCTGGTCCCGGTCGCGGCCCCGCTGTCGATCCGGCGCATCGACCTCTACCAGCAGGCCAACGACCTGGAGCTGACCGCACGGCACGGACAGCTGGACCTCTACGTCACCTCCCCGGGCTTCTCGGGGATCGGCGGCGGCGAGGGGCGGGCCGAGAACCGCTTCGTCGCGGTCGCGCCCGACGGGCGGATCGTGGCGCAGATGAAGGGCCTGGACGCCGTGGTGATCGGCCGCCTCGACCCGCTGACGAACGTGGTGCACCCGCCCGCTGCCGCCGCGGCCGACACGGTCCCGGCCGGAGCGGCCGGATGAACGCGATGACGACGCCGATCACCACGGCGCCCGCCGCCGCATCGGCCACGGCACCGGTCACGGGACCCCCCGCCGCATCGGCCACGGCGTCCGCCGACGGAACGCGGCCGGTGCACCGCATGGTGTGGAACCTCGCACCGGCCGGCCCCGCGCCCGCGGCCCGTCCCCTGGCGGGCCGCACCGTCGTGGTCGTCGCGGCCGAGGGAGAGACGGCCGACCGGGTCCGCGCACTGCTGCGCGAGCGGGGCGCCGAGGTGACCGACGCCGGAGCCCCGGCCGACGCGGGAGGACCGGGCGGACAGGTCCCCGACACCGTCGTCGACCTCACCCTGGCCGAACCGTTCGCACCGGGTGCGGGGCGGCAGTGGCCCGACGCGCTGGCCCGTACGTTCGCGGTCCTGCGCAGCTGCTACCCGGGCTGGAGCACGGAGACGGCCGCCGGTCGGCTCACCTACCTCGCCGTCACGTACCTCGGCGGCGGCATGGGCTACCACCCGGACGACGACCTGGCCCAGCCGCTGGGCGGTCTGTGGGCCGGGCTGGCCAAGACGCTCCACCGGGAACTGCCCAACTGCGCGGCCCGGGTCCTCGACGTGCCGCTGGCGGACGCCGGGCGGCTGCCCGCGCTGGTCGCCGACGAGCTGCTGCTCGGCGGGCTCAGCGAGATCGGTCACCGGGACGGCCACCGCTGGACCCTCATCCCCGAGGCCGCCGGACCGGGCCCCGCCACGCTGGCCTTCGACGCCTGCGACACGCTGCTCATGAGCGGGGGCGGGCGGGGGATCGGCATGGCCCTGGCCCGTCGTCTCGCCGCCGAGCACGGAATGCGGGTCGTGGTCACCGGCCGCTCCGCGCTGCCGGCGCCCGCGACCTGGGCGGACCTCACCCCCGAGGCCCTCCAGGAGCGGCGCCGGGAGCTGTGGGCGCAGCACGGTGCGGGGCGTCCGGTCACCGAGATCCGCCGGGACATCGCCCGGGCGGAGAGTACGTGGGAACTCGTCGGGAACCTGCGCCGTGCCCGGGCCGACGGCCTGCGCATCGACTACCGGTCCTGCGACGTCACCGACCGCGAGGAGGTCGAGGCGCTCGTCGCGGGCCTGCCCGGGCTGACCGCCGTCATCCACAACGCGGGGGTCGACCGGCCCGTCCGGCTACCGGGCAAGTCCGATGCCGGCATCGCCGAGGTCGTGGCCACCAAGGTGGACGCGTTCGTGCACCTGTTCCAGGCCGTACGGGAGAGGGACCTGAAGGTCTTCTGCACGGTGGGTTCCCTCACCGGGCGGCTCGGCGGGATGGTCGGCCAGTTCGACTACGCGGCGGCCAACGAATGCCTGGCCCGGCTCGGCCTGTGGGCCCGGCGGCAGGTTTCCTTCCCGGTGATGACGCTGGCCTGGCCCACCTGGGCCCGGCTCGGTCTGATCGCCAACTTCGAGGCCAGCCTGCGGTACATGGCCGCGATGGGGGTGGCCGAGGGCCTGGACCACTGGCACGCCGAACTGCTCGCCGGTACGCGCGGGGAGGTCAGTTTCGTCGGGCCGCTGGGACAGGCGCTGGATCCGGTGCAGGCGGTCAGCTATCCGCTGGCGGAGTGCCTGCCCGGTTTCGCCGAGACCTATCCGAAGATCTTCCACCTCGGGGTGCCCGAGTACTTCCGGCCGCACGAACGGCTCGTCTCGCTGGTCGAGTTCGACCCGGACAGCACTCCGGCCGTGGGTGACTTCACCGTGCACGGCGAGCCCGCCGTGCCGGTGGGGCTGCTCCTGGAGAACGCCGCGCGCGCGGCCGAATGGATCGTGCCGGAGCACCTGCCCCACCAGGTCCTGCTCGCCGTGGAGGATCTGTCGGTGCCCTGGGCGCTGCTGCGCCCGGGTGCGGACGGGCGGATCCGGCTGCGCCGCGAGGTGCGCGGCCGCGCCGCGGACGGCCGGTGGCACGTCGAGGTCACCTTCCGCGCGGAGGAGTCCGGTCCGTGTGCCCGGATGCGGCTGGTCTTCGGCAGCCCGGACGACACGGACCGGCCCGAACCGGCGCCGGCCGCCGCCCGGCACGGGGGCGAGGCCACGCTGTTCACCCGGGCGCCCGTACTGAGGTGGCAGGGGCTGGCCGTACCGCTCGCCGGCTGGCGCCGGGAAGGGGCCGGCCGGCTCGTCACGGAGGTGGGCAGCGCTCATCCCGGCGATCTGTGGGCGGTGCCGCGGCCCCCGTCGTGCGCGATGCCCGTCGCCGCCGTGGAGAACATCGTGCGGGCCGTGTCCGAGCGCATCCCCGGGCTGCCCAGCACCCCCGACCCGCTGACCGTGCACGCCATCTCGATGCGCGGCCCGGTGCCGGACCGCACCCGGATCACGGCGGATCCCGCCCTCGGCGTCTGGCGCGTCACCGATGCCGCGACGGGCGCCCCCGTGGCCGTGGTCCACCGGCCCTGCCACACCGACTGACCCACTGAACCGAGGGAGACGTTCCATGTCCGACACCAGCGCCAACCGCCGCCTGCTGGAGCACTACTACGAGGAGTGCCTGAACAAGGGCAACCTCGACGCCGTCTACGAGAAGGCCGTCCCGGAACACGTGAGCCACGGCACGGTGGCCGAGGGCTTCAGCGGGCTCGAACACCTGCGGGAATGGGTCCGGATCCAGCGGGCCTCCTTCCCCGACCTGCACGTGACCGTGGACGAATGGATCGAGGAGGGCGACCGCAAGGTCGTCCAGCGGTTCACCGCGCGCGGCTCCCACACCGGGGAGAGCTACTACGGCATCGAGCCGTCCGGCCGGAGCTTCGAGATCTGGGGCATCGTCATCGACCACTTCGAGGGCGGCCGGATCGTCGAGAGCTGGTTCTCCATGGACAGCATGGAACTCGTCAAGCAGCTCGGGGCCTTCGGGTGAGCACGCGACGCCCCGTCGCGCTCGTCACCGGATGCTCGTCCGGCATCGGCCGGGCCACCGCCGTCAGGCTGCACCGGGCCGGATTCCGGGTCGTCGCCACGGCCCGCGACCCCGGCACGCTGGCGGAGCTGCGGGAGCTGGGGGCGGACACCCGGGCCCTGGACGTCACCGACGAGGAGTCGCTGCGTACGGCCGTCGAGGGCGTCCTCGCGGAGCACGGCCGGATCGACGCCCTGGTGAACAACGCCGGCTACGGCCTGTCCGGCACCTTCGAGGAGACCGGAATCGACCGGGTGCGCGAGCAGTTCGAGACCAACGTCTTCGGTCTGGTCCGCCTCACCCAGCTGGTGCTGCCGGGCATGCGGGAACACGGCGGCGGCACGGTCGTCAACGTCTCCTCGATCTTCGGCCGGTACGCGGCCCCGGGCGGCGGTTTCTACCACGCGAGCAAGCACGCGGTCGAAGCGCTCAGCGACGCGCTGCGGCTGGAGGTCTCCGGCTTCGGCGTGCGCGTGGTGGTCGTCGAGCCGGGCCCCGTCCACACCGCGTGGGGCCGGACCTTCGTCGGCCACCTGCCGCCGCCCCGCGAGGACTCCCCGTACCGGCGCTTCCACGAACGGACGGCGGAGTACTACGACGCCGTCTACAACCGCACCCGCACGACCCTGGCCGGCTCCTTCGCCATCGAGGCGGACCAGGTCGCCGCGGCCATCGAGAAGGCGGTACGGGCCCGCAGGCCGCGGGCGCGCTACCCGGTCGGGCTGCTCGCCGCGAGCACCCTCGCGCTGCGGCGGCTGGTGCCCGACTCCGTCTTCGACAGCGCGTTCATCCGCCGGCAGTTCCCGGTGCCGTAACCAGTCGATCCTTGAGGTGACGACAGCATGACGACCACGTCGCGTACGGCGGCCCCGCGGCAGATCCCGGGGCCGCGAGGGGTGCCGGTCCTCGGCAGCCTGCCCCAGTGGAAGAAGTCCACCGCCGAATTCCTGCTCCAGGTCCAGCGCGACTACGGCGAGATCAGCCGTATGAAGCTCGGTCCGCAGACCGTCCATTTGGTGTCGGCCCCGGACGCGGTCGGCCGTGTACTGAAGGAGAACAGCGGCAACTACGTCCGCGGAACCCTCTACGAGCAGTTCAAGACCGTCATGGGCGAGGGCCTCCTCACCACGGACGGCGACTTCTGGAAGTCGCACCGCCGGGCCGTCCAGCCCGCGTTCCTGCGCAAGGCCGTGACCGCCGTCGGCCCCTACGTGGTGGACGCGACGAACGAGATGCTCGACGAGTGGGAGGAGCGGGCGCGTCGCGGCGAGCCCGTCGACCTGATCACCGAGACGCTGAAGCTGACCCTGGTCACGTTGAGCCGCTCCCTGTTCGGCTTCGACGTCAGGCCCGCGGCGCCCGTGCTCAAGGACGTCGTGGACAACGTCGTCGAGGTGATGTTCAAGCACGGTTCGGTGACCGAGATGCTGCCGTCCTGGCTGCCGACGAAACGCAACCGGACCATCGCCCGTGACCGCAGGGTCTTCGGCCGTCTCGTCGAGGAGATCCGCGAGCGGCACGCGCGGACCGGTGAGGGCCGGCTGATGGAACTGATCGAAGCCGCCACCGACCCGGTCACCGGGGAGCGGTGGAGCGACGAGGAGATCCGCGACGAGATGCTGACCATCTACCTCGCCGGGCACGAGACCACCGCCGTGGCCCTGCTGTGGACGCTGGTGTCCGTCGCCAACAACCCTTCCGTACAGGACGAGATGGACGAGGAGATCACCCGGGTCATGGGCGGCCGGACGCCCGGCCCCGAGGACGTGGAGGGCCTCCAGTACACCAAACAGGTCATCGACGAGTCCTTGCGCATGTACCCGCCGATCTGGGTCTACCCGCGCGATGCCGTGGGCGAGGACGAACTCGGCGGCTACCCCATCCCGGCCGGCTCCTCGGTCCTGCTCTCGCCCCTCGTCTCCCACCGCAACCCCCGCTTCTGGGACAACCCGGAGGCCTTCGACCCGCACCGCTTCGATCCCCATCTGGTCAAGCAGCGGCCGAAGATGGCCTACTTCCCCTTCGGTGCGGGCGCCCGCATGTGCATCGGGAACTACATGGCGCTGCTGGAACTGCGGATCGCCGTCGCGATGATCAGCCAGCGCTTCCGGCTGAGCCTGCTGCCCGGCAACTTCATCCGCTACGGGGACACCTCGATCTCCCTGCGCCCGATGAGCGACGTCTGGGTGAGGCTGCACCCGCGCGAGTCCGGGTCCGCCGCCCCGGCCGCGGCCGGGGCGTCCGATGCGGCCTCCCGTACGGGCGTCATGCCGTGACCGCGGTGGCCTGCCCGCAGGAGGTCGTCTCCCGCGACCCGCGCGACGGACGCGAGCTGGGCCGCTACCCGGTCCGCTCCGCCGCCGAGGTGGGCGCCGCCGTCGAGGACGCCCGCGCGGCGGCACGCGTCTGGTGGGGCATCGGCCACGACGCCCGTCGCAAGCACCTCGACGACTGGCGGCGGCTGATGCTGCGGCGCTCGGACGAACTGGCCGGCCTGATCTCCGCGGAGACGGGCAAGACCAGAGCCGACGCCCAGCTCGAAGTGATCCTGATGGTGGACCACCTGCGCTGGGCGGCGGCCCACGCGGAGAAGGTGCTGCGGCGCCGCCGCGTCAGCCCCGGGCTGCTGATGTTCAACCACAGCGCCACCGTCGAGCACCACCCGCTGGGCGTGGTCGGGGTGATCGGACCGTGGAACTACCCGGTGTTCATTCCGATCGGGCCGATCGCCCACGCCCTGGCGGCCGGCAATGCCGTGGTGTTCAAGCCCAGCGAGTACGCCTGCGGGACCGGGCAGTGGCTCGCCGACACCCTGGCCGAGGCCGTGCCCGGGCACCGGGTCCTGCGGGTCGTACCCGGCTTCGGGGAGACCGGCGGGGCGCTCTGCCGGTCGGGGGTGGACAAGGTGGCCTTCACCGGCTCGACCGCCACCGGGAAGCGGGTGATGGCGGCGTGCGCCGAGAGCCTCACCCCGGTGCTGCTGGAGTGCGGGGGCAAGGACGCGGTGATCGTCGACGCCGACGCGGACCTGGCAGCGGCGGCGGAGGCCGCGGTGTGGGGCGGCCTGTCCAACGCCGGCCAGACCTGCGTGGGCGTGGAGCGGGTCTACGTGCACCGGGCGGTCGCCGAGCGGTTCACCGCGCTCGTCGTCGCGCACGCGAAGCAGGTGCGCGCCGGGGCCTCGCGCGACGCGGACATCGGGCCGATGACCACGGCGGAGCAGCCGGACACGGTCGCCCGGCACATCCGTGACGCCCTGGCCCGGGGCGGTACGGCACTGCTCGGGGGCCCCGGTTCGGTGCGCGCCCCCTACGTGGACCCGGTGGTGCTCGCCGAGGTGCCCGAGGACGCGGCCGTCCTCACCGAGGAGACCTTCGGACCGGTCATCGTGATCAACCGGGTCGACTCCATGGGTGAGGCGGTCGACAAGGTCAACGCCTGTGCCTACGGGCTCGGCGCCGCCGTCTTCTCGCGGACGCGGGGCCCCGAGATCGCCCGGCGGCTGCGGACCGGAATGGTGTCGGTGAACTCGGTGCTGGCCTTCGCCGGAGTGCCCGGACTGCCCTTCGGTGGTACCGGGGCCTCCGGATTCGGCCGGGTACACGGACCGGAGGGGCTGCGGGAGTTCTCCCGTACGCAGTCCGTGACCCGGCAGCGGATGCGGCCCGTGCTGCAACCCCTGTCCTTCCGGCGCACTCCCCGCACGATGGACGTCCTCATGCGTCTCGTCCGGGCCGTGTACGGCTGAAACCCGCCTGTCCATTGAAACCCGCCTGTCCATTCCTTCTGTGAACACCGGAGCTGACGTGGGAATACCGAACGAGACCGATGTGCTGGTCGTGGGCAGCGGCCCGGCCGGCGCCCTGTTGGGCTGTCTGCTCGCCCGCCGGGGCATCGACGTACTCGTCGTGGAGAAGCAGCACGATTTCGAACGGGACTTCCGGGGCGAGAGCCTCGCCGCGCCCTCGGTCATCGCGCTGCGCCGGCTCGGGTTCGGCGCGGACCTGGAGCGGCACGGCTATCTGGAGAGCTCCGGGGTCACCATGTGGCTGGAGGGGCGGCGGATCTTCCACGTCGACTACCGCCGCTTCTCGCTCGGCACCCTGCCGATCGAATTCCCGCAGCCCCCGCTGATCCGTGCCTTCCACGAGGCCGCCGCCGGGCTGCCGCACCACACCTTCGCCTCGGGTACCCGGTTCACCGGACTGCTGGAGGAGGACGGGGCGGTGCGCGGCGCGGTGCTCAAGCAGGCCGACGGTACGGCGGTCGAGGTACGGGCCCGCCTCGTCGTGGGCGCCGACGGACGCTTCTCCAAGGTGCGCAAGGCGGCGGGGTTGGACCCGCGGATCGTCCAGGCCGAGCGGGACCTGCTCTCCTTCCGGCTGCCCCGGCCCGACGGATGGGCCCTCGAATCGGAGCTCGTTGTCACCGGAGACCGGCACTTGGCCGTACTGCCGACGTACCCCGATGCCCTGCGGGTCAGCCACAACCTCCCCAAGAAGGGACTGGGCGAGTTGCGCAAGGCGGGCATCGGTGCCTTCCGCGAGCGGGTAGCCGCCATCGATCCGCGGCTGGCCCCGCTGATCGAGGAGCACCTGCGGTCCTGGGACGACACCGGCTTCCTGGAGGTCTTCAATGCCCAGGTGGACCGTTGGGCGCGGGACGGACTGATCCTCATCGGGGACGCCTCCCACACCTGCACGCCCACCCTCGGCCAGGGCGTCAACCTCGCCTTCCAGGACGTGGTCGGAGTGACCCCGCTGATCGCCGCCGCGCTGGCCCGGGGCGGACGGGGCGGCGTGGTGAGGGCGGACGTGTTCGCCGCCTTCGTCGCGGAGCGCCGCAAGCACAAGGAGTTCGTGACGGGGTTCCAGCGGCGCCAGGAGACCTCGCTCGCGATGAGCACGCCCTGGCAGACGGCCCTGCGGCGGGCCCGGATGCGGACGCTGAACGCCCTGCCGCTGAAGTACCGCGTCTTCGACCGGCTGCTGAACCTGCCGCACGCGATCGCCCCGGACGACGCGCGCTGAGCCCGGCCCGGGCCGCAGCACCGGCATGCAGCAGCACCGGCATGCAGCAGCCGAAAGACCCACGACCGCGAGACCCACGACCCCGAGACCCACGACCGCGAGACCCCACGACCGCGAGACCCGCAGCACCGAGAAAGGAAGCAGCGTCATGCCCGCACTGCCCGCCGTCAGCCGTGAATGGCACCTCGTGGCCCGCCCCGAGGGCGAGCCGAAGCCGGAGGACTTCGCCCTGCGCACGGCCGCCGTCCACGCGCCCGCCGAAGGCCGCGTCCTGGTCCGCAACCTCTACTTCTCGGTTGACCCGTACATGCGCGGCCGGATGGGGATCACCCCGGGCTACGCCTACTTCCCGCCGTACGAGCTGGACGAGGTGCTCGGGGGCCACGCGGTCGGCGAGGTCGTCGCCTCGAACGCGCCCGGTTTCGCGGTCGGCGACCACGTCGTGCACTTCGGCGGCTGGCGGGAGTACGCGGACGCCGCCGCCGCCGAACTCACCAAGGTGGAGGCCGCGGAAGGGGTCCCGCTCACGGCGTACCTCAGCGTCCTCGGCATGACCGGCCTGTCCGCGTACGCCGGGCTCTTCGAGGTCGCCGCCTTCAAGAAGGGCGACGTGGTCTTCGTGTCCGGAGCCGCGGGGGCCGTCGGCAGCCAGGCCGGCCAGCTCGCCCGGCTCGGAGGCGCCGCACGAGTCATCGGATCGGCGGGCACCGACGAGAAGGTCGCGGCGCTCACCGGCCGGTTCGGCTTCGACGCCGCGTTCAACTACCGCACCGCGCCCGTCGCCGAGCAGCTCGCCGAAGCCGCTCCCGACGGCATCGACGTGTACTTCGACACGGTCGGCGGCGACCACTTGGAGGCGGCCATCGGCTCGCTCAACGAGCACGGCCGGGTGGCGCTGTGCGGGGCCATCGCCCAGTACAACGACGTCGAAGCGCCGCCGGGCCCGCGCAACCTCGCGCAGGCCATCGGCAAGCGGCTCAGCCTGCGCGGGATGCTCGTGACCGATTTCGAGGCCCTGCAGCCGCGTTTCGTCGAGGAGGTCTCGGCCCGGATCCGCTCCGGCGAACTCACCTGGCGCGAAACGGTCGTCGAGGGCATCGAGAACGGTCCGCAGGCCTTCCTCGGGCTCTTCCGGGGCGACAACACCGGAAAGATGATCGTCCGCCTCGGCCACTGACCGGTGACGGGTGACGCGACGACCGGCACGCAAGCAGCGGACGAAGAGGGAGGGAACATGGCCGTAGTCGGCAGGCATGCCGTGGTCGTCGGGGGATCGATGGCCGGGCTCATGGCGGCCCGGGTCCTCGCGGAGCACTTCTCCGCGGTGACGGTGTTAGACCGGGACGAGCTCCCCGCCGCACCCGGCTCGCGCCGCGGCGTGCCGCACGCGGAGCACGGGCACGCGCTGCTGCTCGGCGGCAAGCGGAAACTGGGGGAGCTGTTCCCCGGGATCGACGCCGAGCTGCTCGCGGCGGGTGCGGTGGCCTTCGACCCCGGACTCGACCTGCTGATGCACCAGATGGGCGCACTGCGCCGCCGCTTCCGCAGCGGCGACCAGGGCCTCAGCCTCACCAGGGCCCTGCTGGAACACACCGTACGGGCCCGGGTCGCGGCCCTGCCCACAGTGGAGGTCCGCGACCGTACGGCGGTGTGCGGACTGACCGGCACGGCCGGACGGGTCACCGGAGTGGAACTGGAGGGCGGTACGACGCTTCCCGCCGACCTCGTCGTCAACGCCTCGGGGCGCGGGGGCGCGGGCGCCGACCACTGGCTCCGCGCGCTCGGCTGCCCGGCCCCGGTGACGGACGCCGTGAAGGTGGACGTCGGCTACACCACCCGGCTCTTCCACCGGCAGCCCGGTGAACGGCTGAGCGACGGAGGCCTGTTGCACCTGATGGCGGGTGCGAACGGCGACAAGCGGGCCGCCGCCGTGTTCGCCGTCGAGGGCGACCGCTGGATGGTCACGCTCGGCGGCTGGCACCGCGCCCACGCACCCACCGATCCGGCGGGCTTCGCCGACTTCGCCTCCGGCCTGCCCAGCCGGTCCGTACGCGACATCGTGGCCCGCTCCGAACCGGTCTCCGACGGCGAGGCGAAGAAGTTCACCTTCCCGGCCGCCCGCCGCCGCCGCTTCGAACGGCTGGCCGTCCTGCCGTCCGGCTTCGTCGCCATCGGCGACGCGCTGTGCAGCTTCAACCCGCTGTACGGGCAGGGCATGACGGTCGCCGCCCTGGAGGCCGTGGCGCTCGGCCGTGCCCTGGGCCCGGCGGGCAGTACGGGCGCCGCCATGGCCCGCTCCTACTACTCGGCCGCCGCCAGGATCATCGACGCGCCCTGGCAGATGGCGACCGGGGGCGACTTCGCCCACCCCGAAACCACCGGACCCAGGCCGCGCGGCACGGCCTTCCTCAACTGGTACACCGGCCGCGTCCTGCTGGCCAGCCACGTCTCCGTACCGGTCAACCGCGTGCTGATGGACGTGCAGCAGCTCCTCGCACCGCCGACCGCGGTGCTGCGTCCCACCACGGCCGTACGGGCCCTGTTCGCCGCCCGGCGCTCTCCGGCGCTCGGCGCGGCCCTCATCCGAATGAAGGAGAACTCCCATGTCTGACACGTACGAGGACCCGACCCCGCTGACGGGTGCGCGGGAGTTCGCCGGCCGGACGGCCCTGATCACGGGCGGCGGCTCGGGCATCGGCCGGGCCGTGGCCCACCGCCTGGCCGGGGCCGGGGCGGCCGTCGTCGTCACCGGCCGGGACGGGGCCAGGCTGGAGAAGGTCGTCTCGGAGATCGAGGAGCGCGGCGGCCGGGCCCTGGCCTTCGTCGCCGACGTCACCGATCCGGACGCTGTCGGTGCGTCCGTCCGCGCGGCCGTCGACACCTTCGGCGGACTGCACCTGGCGGTCAACAACGCCGCGATACCCGGCCCCGCGGGCATCACCGGGGAGTTTCCGCCCGCAGCGTTCCAGGAGGTCATCGCGACCAACCTGGTCGGTGTCTTCAACAGCCTGCACCACGAACTGCCGGCGATCGTCGCCTCGGGCGGCGGCGCCGTCGTCAACATGGGCTCCATCCTGAGCGTGAAGGCGCTGCCCGGATCGCCCGCGTACACCTCCGCCAAACACGGACTGATCGGACTGACGAAGACCTCGGCGCTCGAATACGCCCCGCTGGGCGTGCGGATCAATGCGGTGGGGCCCGGTTTCGTCGAGACGGATTTCCTGGTGGATTTCGACGGGCCCACCAAGGCCCATTTCGCGGCGCTGCATCCGGCGGGCCGGTTCGGCACCACGGAGGAAGTGGCGGAACTGACGGCCTTCCTGCTCTCCGACCGGGCGTCCTTCGCGTACGGCAGCTATTACCCGGTCGACGGAGGTTACGCGGCCGCCTGAGCCCGCCCGGGGGGTCTCGGCCGGTGGGCACACATTGCGGTAACCACTATTCAATGTCACCCCCGGCTTTTCCGCAGCACATAATTGAACAACCGGTACGTTTTCCTGGGTCTCACCGGCCCCGCACGAGGCCGGTGAGATGCGTCACATCCCCACCGGATCCCTCACCTCTGAAGCAACCCGGTCGACTGTGGTCGCTTTGTCGGGATACTTCGCCCGCGTGACGGCCTTCCCCTGGCCGGCCGTGCGGCGGTGTGACCCCGACGACGTCGATCTTGATGGCGAAAAAACTGAACGCATGTTCAACTGGCGGCTGTTGCTGAAGGCAAACGGGGGCTTTCGCGATCACGCTCAGTGATCGGATTGCTGTGTTCAGAACGGGGTGCAGGACGTGTCCGGTATCAATGCGTTACGGAGTGGTGTCGGTCGAGGATTCGCCGAGGAATCGGCTTCGGAATTCTCCCGGCGCATGCTGACTTCCCTCCCGCGTCGCGATCAGCGGGAGCGGGGGGAATGGTACGTATCGGGGCTGCTTTCCCTACCGGGGCGGAAGTCCATGCGTTCCATAGCGTCCCTGGTGGGCGGAAGTGCCGCCGAGCAACGGCTCCAGCACTTCATCAGTAAGTCCTCCTGGGAGTGGGAGCCGGTGCGCAGGGCGCTGGCCGCCCACGTCGACCAGGTCCTGGCGCCGCAGGCCTGGGTGGTGAAGCCGATGGTGGTCCTGAAGACCGGGGACCAGACGGTCGGGGTGCAGGAGTCGTTCGTCTCCCAGCTCGGCAAGGTGGCCAACAACCAGCGCTCGTACAGCGTCTGGCTGGCCAACGAGGAGCGGAGCGTGCCGGTCAACTGGCGCCTGGTGCTGCCCGAGAGTTGGGTGGGCGACGAGGAACGCCGCCGGCAGGTCGAGATCCCGGACGACGTCGGCGACAGCCGGCGCGGCCCATGTGCGCTCGAAGCCGCGCTCGAAGTCGCCGACGGATGGGGCCTGCGGCGCCGGCCGGTCGTGATGGACGCGCGGGAGTACGCGGCGGCCGAGTTCGTACGCGGCCTCGCGCGCGCGGGCCTCCCCTTCGTCCTCAGGATCGACTGCGCCACCCCCCTGGTGCCGTACGACGTGTCCGCTCCGGGCCGCCCCGGCCGGCCGGTCGGGGCGCGGGAGCTGGTCGCGGGCCTCAGATGGGCCTCGCGTGAGGTCGGCCGGGTCGAACCGGGCAGCCACCCGGCCCCGTCCGCCCTGGTCAGCGGGACCAAGGTGGTCCTGCCGCAGCGGCCGGCCGGTGCGGGGCGCCGGGATCCGGGACGGGAGGGCGGAGCCGGGCCGCTGTTGCAGCTGGTCGGCGTGTGGCCGGGCGGTACCCGCCGGCCCCGGGAGCTGTGGCTGTCGAACCTGACCGAGGTCCCGCCGGCCGTCCTGCTGCGGCTGGGCCGGCTCACGGCGCGGGCCGACCGCGACTTCTCCGAGGTGAGCAACCGGGTGGGGGCCATGGACTTCGAGGGCCGCACCTTCGGCGGCTGGCACCGGCACATGACCCTGAGCTCGGTCGCCCACGGCTTCGTGACCCTTTCCGCGTCCCGTCGCCAGGAACGCGAACGGGCCCGGCGCGGCCTCCTCTGCATGGTCTGACCGGATCCCCCGGCGGGTGCGCGGAGCAGCAAATTCCGCCGTACGGCGACCAGTACAGTACGGATCCAGCGTTCGATTTCGCAGGATCATCCAGGTGAAGAGGTTGAAATGGCGTCTCAGACCCGGGGTGCTCGAACGCGGCAACAGCTGTTGAACGCGGCCGCTTCGGCCTTCCTGGAGTACGGGTACGAGGGCGCCAGCATCGGCGAGATCACGAAGCGCGCGGGCCTCACCAAGGGAGCCGCCTACTTCCACTTCAGTTCCAAGGAGGCGCTGGCCCGGAGCGTGCTCGCCGAAGCGGTGACGCTGGGCGGCGTGCTGCCGCAGAAGCTCAAACTGCAGGAACTGGTCGACATCACCATGGCGCTCGCCTACCGCCTGCCGCGGGATCCGGTGCAGGCGGCGGCGCTGCGCCTCGCGGTGGACAATGCCGCACGACGGCTGCTCGGCACCGCGTGGCCCGAGTGGATCGTCGTGGTCACGGAGGTCCTCGAAGAGGCGAAGCGCCGCGGGGAGGTGCTGCCGCACCTGGATCCCGTACAGACGGGCCGGGTCCTGATGAGTGCCTGGACCGGCATGTCGCTGGTGCTGGACGAGGTGCCCTGCGGCGCGGACCTGGAGTACCAGATCAGTTCGCTCCTCGACCACTTGCTGCCGTCCATCGCGGTCCCCGCGGTGCTCGCCCAGCTGGACACGGCCCCGGGTCGCGGGGCCCGGGTCGCGACCGGACCGGTCGGGGCGGTGCTCTGACACTGCCGTACGAAAGCTCCCCCGGCCCGTGCGAACGCGGGCCGGGGGAGCTTTTTCCGTACGGCTGCCCGGCCCTCGGGATCGGCGGTGAGGCGCTCGGTGCGGGAGGCGGCCAGGGTGGAGAGGACCGCGACCCCGAGGGCCCTGCCGATCTGCTGGGTGGTGAAGTAAGGGCCCGCGGGTGTCCCCCGTACGGCCCAGTCGCAGGGCCGCCGGGCCCGGGGTGTCCGAGAGTGGGGGCAGGCACCGAGCCAGGGGGCCACACACGCCGGAGGCGCACGCACATGGGACTCTTCGATTTCCTGAAGTCCGACAAGAAGAAGGAACACGAGGCGGAGAAGACGCGGGAACAGGTGGAACAACGGTCCGCGGCGGCTTCCCCGCCCGCGGCGCCCAACGCGCCGGCCGACATCGGATCCAAGTACACCGACGCGGCGGCGGCCACCAAGGCGGCCGCCGACCGGATGGCCGCGGCCGCGCCGCCGAAGCCGGCCGCGACGCACGCCGCGCCCGGCCCGACGTCCGCCGCGCACAAGGCGGTGCCCGTGGCGCCACGGCCCCCGGGCACGCCCAAGTCCGCCGCGGCGCCGCCCAGGAGCACCGCGCCCGGGGCCCCCGCGGCGCCCAGCCCGACTTCGGCCGCGCACAAGGCCGTTCCGGTGTCTCCCAAGCCCGCGGCCGCGCCCAAGCCGGCGGCGGCGAAGAAGCGCACCTACACGGTCCGGGCCGGGGACTCGCTGTCCGCCATCGCCCGCCGCGAGCTCGGCAACGAGGGCCGCTGGCGCGAGCTCTACGCCATGAACCGGGGCGTCGTCGGCCCCAACCCGGACCTCATCCACCCGGGCATGGTGCTCACCCTCCCGGGCTGATGCCGTGACGCGCGAAGGGGCCCGGATCCTGGTGGATCCGGGCCCCTTCGCGTACCGCCGTTCCTCGGAGCCGCTCCCGTGCGGGGGCCGCTGCCTTCGGAACCGTTGGTCAGAGCTGCTTGTTGGGGGTGCCCTCCGGGTCGGCCCCCGCCTCGCGCTCCTTCTGCGCCAGTTCCTCGTCGAAAGCGGCCGGGTCGGCGTCGCGGTCCGACAGCTCGGTGGCCGCCGGGGGCTCCACGAGCCAGTCCGGGTTGGACTGGCGGTCCCACCACTTCCAGGCGGCGAAGGCGCCCAGTGCCACGACGCCGAACAGGGCGACGCCGCGCGCCGCCCGACCGCACTTCGCGCGCCGTTCGTGGCGGCGCACCAGCTTCTGGACCTCCTTCGCCGACACCTGGCCGCGCAGCGCCGCGAAGGCGGCCGTCGACCGGGAAGCGGCCTCCTCCGCCACGGGCGTGGCGGCCGCGATGGCGCTCTCGATCCTCGGCTGGGTGTAGTCGGCGGCCTGCCGCGCCGCGTGGCGCGTGGAGACCACGGCCTGCGTCGCGGCCCGGTCCACGCCCGGCGGTACGTGGGTGCGCGCCTGCTTCAGGCGTGGATGCACATGGCTGTCGTACGTCGTACGGGCCTGCCGGGCGGCCTCGTTGGCCGCGTTCGACATGATCGGCGCCAGTCGCTCATTCGCCTCGTGTGCGTAGTGCACAGCCGCGTCCTTGGCGGTTTCCGCGTACGGCGCCACCACTTCCGCTGCGTGCCGGACGGTATCCCTGGCGCTTTCGGCGGCCAGGCGCACGCTGTCCTTGCGGGTCACGGGATTCTCCTCCTCGGTGGCGGACACGGTTCACCTTTCCACCCTTGCTCGGATCATGCCTGCCCTGACGCC
Organism: Streptomyces sp. NPDC029836; assembly: GCF_055574495.1. Taxonomy (NCBI): domain Bacteria; kingdom Bacillati; phylum Actinomycetota; class Actinomycetes; order Kitasatosporales; family Streptomycetaceae; genus Streptomyces; species Streptomyces sp. NPDC029836. Next base: position 269,435 of record NZ_JBVHZI010000004.1, read on the forward strand.
GCCGGGCATGTGTGACAGGGCATACGGGTGGAGGATTTCTGTACGGCGCTGCCCTCCGTGGGAGGATCGGGACTGACAGTGATGACTATGGAAGGCAGACTCGTGGCCGAGAAGCTCTACGCCACCCTGAAGACCAACCACGGCGACATCGAGATCGAGCTGCTGCCGAACTTCGCCCCCAAGACCGTCCGCAACTTCGTGGAACTCGCGACGGGCGCCCGCGAGTGGACCCGACCCACGGACGGCCAGAAGACCACGGCCCCGCTCTACGACGGCACCGTCTTCCACCGCGTCATCAGCGGCTTCATGATCCAGGGCGGCGACCCGCTCGGCAACGGCACCGGCGGCCCCGGCTACCAGTTCGCCGACGAGTTCCACCCGGACCTTGCCTTCACCAAGCCCTACCTGCTCGCCATGGCCAACGCCGGGCCGGGCACCAACGGCTCCCAGTTCTTCATCACGGTCGCCCCGACCGCCTGGCTGACCCGCAAGCACACCATCTTCGGCGAGGTCAGCAGCGCGGCGGGCCGCAAGGTCGTGGACGACATCGCCTCGGGCGCGACCAACCCGCGCACCGAGCGGCCGGTCGACGACGTGATCATCCAGTCCGTCGTCATCGAGAAGCGCGGCGCGAGCCTCGACAAGGGCTGACCGCTCCCCCGACCCGCCTCCCGGGAACCTTTCCGCCCCGCCCGTCCGTCCTGGTTGTGTACCGGACCGGCGGGGCGCCGCTGTCCCGCCGCCGATCGAGGGGACCGATGGACACCGACCGTCTGCCGGGCTGCTACCGCCACCCGGACCGTGACACGGGCATCACGTGCGCCCGCTGTGAGCGCCCCATCTGCCCGGAGTGCATGATCAGCGCCTCGGTGGGCTTCCAGTGCCCCGAGTGCGTGCGCGGCGGCTCGGGTACGGGGCACGCGGCCGCGGCCAACACCCCGCGCACCGTCGCGGGCGGGATCGTCGCCGGCGATCCGGTACTCGTCACCAAGGTCCTGATCGGGATCAACGCGGCCGTGTTCCTCGCCGCGTTCCTCGTTCCGGGGCTGGCCATCCAGCTGGAGCTGCTGGGCCGCTACGTCGAGTACTGGGGAGCCCCCGTCGAAGGGGTCGCCACCGGCCAGTACCACCGGCTGCTGACCTCGACGTTCCTGCACGTCGAGTGGTGGCACATCATCGGCAACATGCTGGCCCTGTGGGTGATCGGCGGCCCGCTGGAGGCGGCCCTGGGCCGCGTCCGCTACCTGGCGCTCTACCTGCTGTCCGGGCTCGGCGGCAGCGCGCTCGTGTACCTGCTGACCGCGCCGAACACCCCGACGCTCGGCGCCTCGGGCGCCATCTGCGGACTCCTCGGCGCCACCGTCGTCCTCGCCCGCCGGCTGCGGTACGAGATGCGGCCGGTGATGGTCACGCTGGTGCTGATGTTGGTGGTGACCTTCGTACCGTTCGGCGGCAGCTGGTCGGTGTCCTGGCAGGCCCACATCGGCGGGCTGGTGACCGGTGCGCTGGTGGCGCTGGGCCTGCTCGGCCCGGCCACGGGCAGGAAGCGCACACTCATCCAGTGGGGCACGTGTGCGGCGGTGTTCCTGCTGGCGGTGGCGGTGGTCCTGGTCCGGACGGCCGCACTCACCTGATCACACCGGCGTCAACTCTCCACAGAGTTATCCACAGATCTTCTGCCTTTTCCTCAGGTGTGGATGACGCTGTGGATAACTCATGGGGAGAGCTTGCGTTCCGGCGCCGGATGCGCCTCGGGCCGGCGCCGGACGCGTGCTACTTCCACTGCGTGGAGACGCCGAACCCCGCTGCGATGAAGCCGAAACCGACCACGATGTTCCAGTTGCCCAGGGCCTCGACCGGCAGCTGGGTATCGGTCACGTAGAAGACGACGATCCACGCGAGACCGATGAGGAAGAACGCCAGCATGACCGGCGCGACCCAGCTGCGGTTCGTCAGCCTGATCGTTTGCGCCTGCTTCGCCGGCGGCGGGGTGTAGTCGTCCTTCTTGCGGATACGTGACTTCGGCACGAGGGGCTCTCCTGTCGATGCGCTGGGGGACCTTGCCTGCCCCGGGCGTCCGTTAGCCTAGTGGACCTGTGGCGTTGAAGGAGAAGGGTACGTTGAGCAATTCCGACGACTCCTCCGCGGGTCCCCGTATGCGGGCCGGATCGGTCCGGCTGCTGACGGCCGCCGTTTTCGCCCTGGCCGGCCTCATTTTCGTCACCAGCTTCAACACGTCCAAGGGTACGAACATCCGCACGGACACGTCTCTGCTGAAGCTGTCCGACCTCATCCACGAGCGCAGCGCCGACAACGCCGAGCTGGAGAGGAGCGCCGCGGCCCTGCGCCGCCAGGTCGACGCCCTCGCCGACCGCGACGACGGCAGCACCAAGGCCGAGGACGCCAAGCTGGCCGCCCTGCGCACAGCCTCGGGCACCGAGGAGCTCTCCGGCAAGGGTCTGACCGTCACCCTGAACGACGCGCCGCCGAACGCCACGGCCCGCGTCCCGGGCGTGCCGGAACCACAGCCGAACGACCTCGTGATCCACCAGCAGGACCTCCAGGCCGTGGTGAACGCCCTCTGGCTCGGTGGCGCCGAGGGCATCGAGGTCATGGGACAGCGGCTGATCTCCACCAGCGCGGTGCGCTGCGTGGGCAACACCCTCATCCTGCAGGGCCGCGTGTACTCGCCCCCCTACAAGGTGTCGGCGGTCGGTGACCCGGGCGCGTTGCGCAAGGCCCTGGCGGACTCCCCCGCGCTGCAGAACTACCAGCTCTACGTCAACGCCTACGGGCTGGGCTGGAAAGTGGACGAGGAGAAGAAGCTGACACTGCCCGGCTACTCCGGCACAGTGGACCTCCACTATGCGAAGCCGCTGGAGTCCGCCGCGCCCTGACGTCGTACTGCGCCTGGTGGTACGGACGTTCAGCGAGGTGTGCCTGACGGTCGGCACGCTTATCGTCCTCTTCGTCGCCTACGTGCTGCTGTGGACCGGGGTGAAGGCCGACCGCGCCATGGACGGCGAACGGGACCGGCTGCGCGCCGGCTGGGCCGCCGCGGCCCCGGGGGCTCCCTCGGCCCCGTCCCCGCCCTCCCGGCGGCCCGGGGAACCCGCCGCGGCCCCGGCCGCGACCGCGGCCCCCGCGCCCCCTCCGACGGGCGGTCGGGCCTTCGCCGAGATGACCGTCCCGCGCTTCGGCGCCGGCTGGACCAAGCCCGTCCTGGAGGGCACGGACCCCGAGCTGCTGAAGAAGGGCGTCGGCCACTACGCGGGCTCGGCCCTGCCCGGCGGAACCGGCAACTTCGCCGTCGCCGGGCACCGGCGGACGTACGGAGACCCGTTCAAGGACGTCCCGAAGCTGCGGGCGGGGGACACCGTGGAGGTCCGGGACGCCACGCACCGGTACACGTACACGGTCCGCGCCCCCGCCCTGCGCGTCCTGCCCACCGAGACGGGGGTCGTGGACGCGGTACCGGAGAAGTCCCCCTTCACCGCGCCCGGCAAGTACCTGACCCTGACCACCTGCGAGCCGGAATGGGGCCACAGCCACCGTCTCGTCGTCTGGGCGGAACTCACGGACACCCGCTCCGCGGAGCCCGCCCGAGCAGGGGGATCGTCCGGGTGACCCACCCCGCGGGGCCGCTGCCTTTAGGCTGTGGCGGTACCGCCCCCGCGGTGCGTGGAGCGAAAGGGACGCGGACGGAATGTACGGCTGGATCTGGCGGCACCTGCCGGGCAATGCGTGGCTGCGCGCGCTGATCTCACTCGTACTGGTCCTGGCGGTGGTGTACGTGCTGTTCCAGTACGTCTTCCCGTGGGCCGAGCCGCTCCTTCCGTTCAACGATGTGACGGTGGACGAGGGATCGGGAGCCACTCCGTGAGCGCGCGCATTCTGGTTGTCGACAACTACGACAGCTTTGTCTTCAATCTGGTCCAGTACCTCTACCAGCTCGGCGCCGAATGCGAGGTGCTGCGCAACGACGAGGTCGAACTCTCCCACGCCCAGGACGGCTTCGACGGCGTGCTCCTTTCCCCCGGACCCGGCACTCCGGAAGAGGCCGGCGTCTGCGTCGACATGGTCCGCCACTGCGCCGACACCCGCGTCCCGGTGTTCGGGGTCTGCCTCGGCATGCAGTCGATGGCCGTCGCCTACGGCGGCGTCGTCGGCCGGGCCCCCGAGCTGCTGCACGGCAAGACCTCGCCCGTGGTGCACGAGGGCCTGGGCGTCTTCGCCGGACTGCCCTCCCCCTTCACCGCAACCCGCTACCACTCGCTCGCGGCCGAGCCCCTCACCCTGCCCGACGCGCTGGAGGTCACGGCGCGCACCGAGGACGGGATCATCATGGGCCTGCGGCACCGGGAGCACGACGTCGAGGGCGTGCAGTTCCATCCCGAATCGGTCCTGACCGAGTGGGGGCACCGGATGCTCGCGAACTGGCTGGTCCGCTGCGGGGACGCGGGAGCCGTCGAGCGCTCGGTGGGGCTGGCCCCGGTGGTGGGCAAGGCCGTCGCGTGACGACGGTCGCGCCGTCCGCGCCCACCGAGGGCCGGGCCGCGCGGCGCAAGGCCGCCCAGGAGGCCGCGAAGCGCTCGCACGCACGGGGGCGCCGCCGGGGCGGGCGGGGCCGCAGGCGCGGCCGTCCACGCTCCGGGGGGCCGGTCGTGGTGCTGAGCCGGGCGGTCGGTGAGCTGTTCATCACTGTCGGCCTGGTGATGCTGCTGTTCGTCACCTATCAGCTCTGGTACACGAACCTGCTGGCGCAGCGGACCGCGAACGGGGCCGCCGGCTCCCTGCGGCAGACCTGGGAACGCGCCCCGGACCCGGCGACGGCCGGCGGGAGCGCGCCCCCGCCGGCCGCCTTCGAACCGGGGCAGGGGTTCGCGATCCTGCACGTCCCGAAGCTGGACCTGAAGGTGCCGGTCGCGGAGGGCATCAGCAAGCCGAAGGTGCTGGACCGGGGCATGGTCGGGCACTACGGCGAGGGCGCGCTGAAGACGGCGATGCCGTCCGACCCGCAGGGGAACTTCGCGGTGGCCGGCCACCGGAACACGCACGGCGAACCCTTCCGCTTCATCAACAGGTTGGCGCCGGGGGACCCGATCGTCGTGGAGACGCGGGACGCGTTCTACACGTACGAGATGACCTCGATCCTGCCGCAGACTCCTCCGACGAACGTCTCCGTGATCAAGCCGGTGCCCGAGGGCTCCGGATTCACCGGCCCGGGCCGGTACATCACACTGACGACCTGCACTCCCGAGTTCACGAGCACCTACCGGATGATCGTATGGGGCAGGATGACCGAAGAACGCCCCCGCAGTCAGGGCGCACCGCCCGCGCTGAACAGCCCGTAAGGACGAATCCGCAGTGTCTCGTGCCCGCCGCCGCTCCGCACCGCCGCCCCGAAACCGCAGCGTGATCGCCGGGTTCCTGAGCCTGCTGGGGGAGCTCCTGATCACGACGGGCCTGGTCCTGGCCCTGTTCGTGGCGTACTCGCTGTGGTGGACGAACGTCCTCGCGGACCGAGCGGCCTCGGCGCGCGGCGACGAGATCCGCCAGCTCTGGCAGGAGAGCCCGCCGCCCGCCGCCGGCGCGCCCGCCGAACCCGGCGCCCTCGACACCGGGGACGGCATCGGCTTCCTGCACGTACCGGCGATGAAGAACGGCGAGGTGCTGGTCAAGCCGGGTACCGCGCCGGACATCCTGGACGACGGGGTCGCCGGGTACTACACGGAGCCGGTGAAGTCCGCCCTGCCCTGGGACGCCAAGGGCAACTTCTCGCTGGCCGCGCACCGTGACGGGCACGGGGCGAAGTTCCACAACATCGACAAAATGAAGAACGGCGACGCGATCGTCTTCGAGACCCGGGACACCTGGTACGTGTACAAGGTCTTCGCCGAGCTGCGGCAGACCTCGAAGTACAACGTGGACGTCATCAGCCCGGTCCCGAAGGAGTCGGGCCGTACGGCCCCCGGGCGCTTCATCACGCTGACCACCTGCACGCCCGTCTACACCTCGAAGTACCGGTACATCGTGTGGGGCGAGCTGGTGCGGACGGAGAAGGTGGACGACAAGCGGACGCCGCCGGCGGAGCTGCGCTGAGTGCTGTCGGCTCGTGTTTCACGTGAAACGGGCCCTCAGCCGTTCACGTGAGACAGGGTCTCCGTCGTTTCACGTGAAACAGGCCCGGCCCCTCTCCTTGGAGAGGGGCCGGGCCTTGTTCGTGCGGGGTGGGGCGGGCGGTCAGCGGCCGCCCAGGCCGCCGATGAAGCCTCCGCCGCCGCCGTTGTTCCCGCCGCCCTGCTGGCCGCCCTGGCCGCTGCCGGGCGAGGTGTGGACGTTGATGACGGTGCCCGCCGGCTGCGGGGTACCGGCCGTGGGGTCGGACTGCAGGATCGTGGCGTTCTCGTCCGCCGGGCCGGACAGCACCGATCCGAAGACCAGGCCCGCCCGCTTGAGGTCGTCCTTGGCCTGGGCCACCGTCCGACCGAACAGCAGCGGTACCGGGGTCGGCGCCGCCGCCGCCTTGGCGATGCTGACGTTGACCGGGGTGTCCTTGGTCAGCTGCTCACCCGGCTGGTACTGCTGCTGGACGATCGTTTTGGGCGCCGCCCCGGGCTGCTCGACCTCGGTGGTGCTGCCGAGCTTCAGCTTGGCGGCCGTGAGCAGCTTGATCGCTTCCTCCCGGGTCTTCCCGGTGAGGTCCGGGACGGTGCCCTTGGAGACTTCCTTGGAGACGATCAACTTGATGACCGAGCCCTTCTCGGCCTCGGTCCCGCTCTTGGGGTTCTGCTCCAGGACGATGCCCGGGCTGGCGTCGGACGACTCCCTGAGTTCCTTCTCGACCTGGAAGTTCTTGTTCTTCAGCGTGGACTCGGCGAGCTCGTACTTCATGCGCACCACGTCGACCACCGGGACCTTGGGGGCGCCCGCGGACACCTTCACCTTGACCTCGGTGCCCTTGTCGACCTTCAGGTCGGCGGCCGGGACCTGCGAACAGATGTTGCCCTTCGGCTGGTTGTCGCAGGGCTCGTCGCCCTCCTTGACCACCTTGAGGCCCACGCTCTGGGCCCGGCCCTGTGCCGATTCGAGGGTGTCGCCGATGAACTTCGGCACGTTGGGCCGGTTGTCGGCGGTGTTGCTGGAGAGGGCCTGGCCGATCAGGATCGCGCCGACCAGGACCAGCACGCCGGCGAGGACGAGCAGGACCGTGGAGGCCCGGCTCTTCTTCTGGCGGCGGCCGTGGCCGTTCTGGTCGTAGCCGCCGCCGTGGCCCTGGTCCCCGTAGCCGTTGTCGCCCGGGGGCATCGGCGGCAGCATCGAGGTCTGGCCCGAGTCGGGGGAGCGCAGGGCGGTGGTGGGCTGGTCGTAGCCCTGGTGGCCGTAGCCGCCCTGGTCGGGGTAGCCGTACCCGGCCGCTCCCATGGAGGCGGTGGCGGCGACGGGCTGGCCTTCGAGGCAGGCCTCGATGTCGGCCCGCATCTCGTCCGCGGACTGGTAGCGGTAGTCGGGGTCCTTGACCAGTGCCTTGAGGACGATGGCGTCCATCGTGGGCGTGATCTCGGGGTCGAAGTTCGACGGGGGCTGGGGCTCCTCGCGGACGTGCTGGTAGGCCACGGCCACCGGGGAGTCCCCGACGAACGGCGGCCGGACGCACAGCAGCTCGTAGAGCAGGCAGCCCGCGGAGTAGAGGTCCGAGCGCGCGTCGACCTGCTCGCCCTTGGCCTGCTCGGGGGAGAGGTACTGGGCGGTGCCGATCACGGCGGCCGTCTGCGTCATCGTCATGCCGGAGTCGCCCATGGCGCGGGCGATGCCGAAGTCCATGACCTTGACCTGTCCGGTCCGGGTCAGCATCACGTTGGCGGGCTTGATGTCGCGGTGCACGATGCCGGCACGGTGCGAGTACTCCAGGGCCTGGAGGATGCCGATGCACATCTCCAGGGTCCGCTCGGGCAGCAGCTTCCGGCCGGAGTGGAGCAGCTCGCGCAGGGTCGAGCCGTCGACGTACTCCATCACGATGTACGGGATGGAGATGTTGTCGACGTAGTCCTCGCCGGTGTCGTACACGGCGACGATCGCCGGGTGGTTGAGCGACGCGGCCGACTGGGCCTCACGGCGGAACCGGGCCTGGAAGGACGGGTCGCGGGCGAGGTCGGCGCGCAGGGTCTTGACGGCGACGGTACGGCCGAGCCGGGTGTCGTGGCCGAGGTAGACCTCGGCCATGCCACCACGGCCGAGCACGTGGCTCAGCTCGTACCGGCCGCCGAGGCGACGCGGCTCTTCCATAACGTTTGCAGCCCTCTCCGTCAGTCCCGACCGCACCGGTGTGTGGTCCGGCGGTGTGCTGTTCGCGGCAAGGCTACCGGCCGATCGTCGGTGATCCGTTCGTGACCACAGGCTGATATCGGACCGGTACCGGGCACTCGGACCCCGCCCCCGCGTGTCATCCCTTGTTCTTCAGTACGGCTTCCATGACGGCCTTGGCGACGGGAGCCGCCTGACCGCCGCCGCTGATGTCCTCGCGGTCGGCGCCGCTGTCCTCGATGACCACGGCGACCGCGACCGGCGAGGTGCCGTCGGGGTTCTCGGCGTAGGAGATGAACCAGGCGTAGGGGCGCTTGGCGTTCTTCTCGCCGTGCTGGGCGGTACCGGTCTTGCCGCCGACGACGGTGTCCTTGATCTTGGCGTTGCTGCCGGTGCCCTTGTCGACGACGTTGACCATCATCTGCTGGAGCTTCTGCGCGTTCGCGGCGGAGAGGGGTCGGCTCATCTCCTGCGGCTCGTGCTTCTCGATCACGTCGAGGTTGGGCGCGGTCAGCTGGTCGACCATGAACGGCTTCATCAGCTTGCCGTCGTTGGCGATGGCGGCGGAGACCATGGCCATCTGGAGGGGGGTGGCGGCGGTGTTGAACTGGCCGATGGAGCTCTGGGCGTTGCCGTCCCGGCCCATGGTCTTGTCGTAGACGCTCGCGAAGGCGCGGACCGGGGTGTCGATGGTGTCGTTGAAGCCGAACTTCTCGGCGGTCTGCACCATCTTGTCGCGGGTGACCTTGTCGCCCAGGTTCGCGAAGACCGAGTTGCAGGACACCCGGAGCGCTTCGTTGAGGCTGGCCTTCTCGCAGCCGCTCGCGTGGTTGACCATCGGCGTGCGGGTGCCGGGCAGGATGTACGGCTCGGGGGTGTCGGTCGGCGCGTTGATGTCGGTGACGACGTCGTTCTCGAGCGCGGCGGCGGCGGTGACCACCTTGAAGGTGGAGCCCGGCGGGTAGGTCTCGCGCAGGGCGCGGTTGACCAGGTTCTTGTCCGGGCTGGCGTTCAGATCGGCCCAGGCCTTGCCGTCGGCCTGGGAGAACCCGGCGAAGCTGGACGGGTCGTAGGACGGGGTGCTCGCCAGGGCCAGGATGGCGCCGGTGCGCGGGTCGATGGCGGCGGCGGCGCCCTTGCGGTTGCCGAGACCGGTGAAGGCCGCCTTCTGGGCGGCCGCGTTCAGGGTGGTGACGACGTTGCCGCCCTGCTTCTTCTCGCCGGTGAACATGCCGATCGTGCGGTCGAAGAACAGCCGGTCGTCGTTGCCGGTGAGGATGCCGTCGTCGATGTTCTCCAGCTGGGTGGAGCCGAACACCTGCGAGGCGTACCCGGTGACGGGCGCCCACAGGGGGCCGTCGACGTAGGTCCGCTTGAACTTGAAGTCGCTGCCGGGGGTCTCCGCGGAACCCGTGATGGGCTGCCCGCCCTGCACGATGATGTTGCCGCGCTCGGTGGCGTACTGGGCGATCAGGACCCGACGGTTCTCCTTGCGGGTGCTGAGGTCCTCGGCCTGGACGTACTGCAGCCAGTTGGTCCGGATGAGCAGCGCGAGGACGAGCAGCCCGCAGAACAGCGAGATGCGGCGCAGGGGCTTGTTCATGACGGGCGGACCACCTGGGTCATCTCGGAGTCGGGGGACGGGGCGGGGGCCGGGGCGGGTCGGCGTGCGGTGTCGCTGATCCGGATGAGGATCGCGATGAGCACCCAGTTCGCGAGGACCGAGGAGCCGCCCGACGCGAGGAACGGCATGGTCATGCCGGTGAGCGGGATGAGGCCCATGACGCCGCCGGCGACGACGAAGATCTGCAGGGCGAAGGCGCCGGAGAGCCCGATGGCGAAGAGCTTGCCGAAGGGGTCGCGGGCGGCGAGGGCGGTGCGCACGCCCCGTTCGATGATCAGGCCGTAGAGCAGGAGGAAGGCCATGACGCCGGTGAGGCCGAGTTCCTCGCCGACGGTGGAGAAGATGAAGTCGGAGTTCGCGGCGAAGCCGATGAGGTCGGAGTTGCCCTGTCCCCAGCCGGTGCCGAGCACCCCACCGGAACCGAAGCTCATGATCGACTGGCCGACCTGCTCGCAGGCCCCCGACGTCGCGTAGCAACCGAAGGGGTCGAGCCAGGCGTCGACACGGGCCTGGACGTGGCTCGCGAAGGACGCGACGACCACGGCCCCGCCGATCGACATGAGCAGACCGATGACGATCCAGCTGGTCCGCTCGGTGGCCACGTACAGCATGATCACGAACATGCCGAAGAACAGCAGCGAGGTGCCGAGGTCGTTCTCGAAGACGAGGACGAGCAGGCTCATCGCCCAGATCATCAGGATCGGGCCGAGGTCGCGTCCGCGCGGCAGGTAGAGGCCCATGAACCGGCGGCTGGCCAGCGCCAGGGCGTCGCGCTTGACCATGAGGTAGCCCGCGAAGAACACCGCGATGACGATCTTCGCGAACTCGCCGGGCTGGATGGAGAAACCACCGACGCTGATCCAGATCTTGGCGCCGAAGACGTCCGCGCCCAGACCCGGGATGACCGGCAGGATCAGCAGGATCAGCGCGCCGGCCATGGAGATGTACGTGAACCGCTGGAGCACGCGGTGGTCCTTGAGGACCAGCAGCACCACGGCGAACAGGGCGATGGCCATCGCCGTGTACATCATCTGCCGCGGCGCGGACTCCGAGAAGGCGCCGAAGTTGTTCTTGGCGAGCTTCTGCAACCGCTCCGACTGGTCGAGCCGCCAGATCAGGACGAGACCCAGACCGTTGAGCAGCGTGGCGATCGGCAGCAGCAGCGGGTCCGCGTACTTCGCGTAGCGGCGCACGATGAAGTGCGCGATGCCGGCGAGCACGGCGAGGGCGAGCCCGTAGAGCAGCATGCCCGGAGGGAGCTCGTCGTGGATCGCCAGGCCGACGTTGGCGTACGCGAAGATCGGGATGACCACGGCGAAGACGAGCAGCATGAGCTCGGTGTTCCGCCGGCTCGGCGCCTCGATGGCGCCGATGGTGGTCGTGTTGGTGACAACGCTCATGGTGTGGCAGGCCCCCTGTGCCCGCGTATCTCTACTGCTTTTCGCACAGACCGGCCATCGTCTGCTCCGTGGGAGTCAGAACGGGGCCGGGCGTCTGGTTGTTCTGCGCCTCGGCGGCGCGGCGGGTCTCGTCCTTCTTGCAGGCCGCGACCTGGGTGCCCAGCTCGTCGACCTTCTTGCGGGCGCCGTTGAGACTGCCTTCGGTGATGGTGGCCTCGACCTGCTTGCGCTTGAAGGACGGCAGGTACTTCAGTTCGATGTCGGGGTGATCCGTCTCCACCTTGGAGAGGTGGATCCAGGCCAGGTTCTGGCTGATGCCGCGGTACACCGCGACGTGCTCACCCTTGACGCCGATGTAGTACTGGGTCTGCGTCCACCGGTGCGCCGCGTACAGCCCACCACCCACGACACCGGCCACGATCAGCAGGATCAAGGTGCGGGTGGTCCACTTGCGCCCTTTGCTGCGGCGCCTGCGCGGGTGGTCGTACGTGTCCTCGTACTGCGCGTCGGCTTCGTAGGCGTCGGGTTCGCCGAAGCTGCCGTAACCGCCGCCGCCCGGGTTCTGGTCGGGGTGTCCGTAACCCTGGGCCTCGCCGCTGCCGGGAGGGCCGAAGGACCCGGCGGGCGGAGCGGCCTGCCGGCCGAGGCCGGAGGCGCGTCCGGCCGGGGTCTGCATGGCGTTGCCGCCGTCGAAGAGCTGGTGCTGGTTCTCGGCGACCGCGCCGACGACGATCGGGGTGTCGTTCAGCTGGGCGGCGAGGGTGTCGCCGCTGTCGGTGTCGAGGACGTCCGCGACGATGCAGGTGATGTTGTCCGGACCGCCGCCGCGCAGGGCGAGCTGGATCAGGGACTGCACCGTCTCGTTGGGGCCGTGGTAGTCGGCGAGGGTCTCCTCCATGGTCTGGTGGGAGACGACGCCGGACAGTCCGTCGGAGCAGATGAGGTAGCGGTCACCCGCCCGGACCTCGCGGATCGAGAGGTCGGGCTCCACGATGTCGCCACTGCCCAGCGCCCGCATGAGGAGCGAGCGCTGCGGGTGGGTGGTGGCTTCCTCTTCCGTGATGCGCCCCTCGTCGACGAGGCGCTGCACCCAGGTGTGGTCCTGGGTGATCTGGGTGAGGACGCCGTCGCGGAGCAGGTAGGCGCGCGAGTCGCCGACGTGGACGAGCCCGAGGCGCTGACCGGTCCACAGCAGGGCGGTGAGCGTGGTGCCCATGCCCTCCAGTTGGGGGTCCTCCTCGACCATCACGCGCAGCTGGTCGTTGGCCCGCTGCACGGCCACGCTGAGCGCGGTGAGGATGTCGGAGCCCGGGACGTCGTCGTCGAGCTGCACGAGGGTCGAGATCACCTCGGAGCTGGCGACCTCGCCGGCGGCTTGGCCGCCCATGCCGTCGGCGATCGCGAGGAGCCGGGGACCGGCGTAGCCGGAGTCCTCGTTGCCCTCGCGGATCATGCCCTTGTGCGATCCGGCGGCGAAACGCAGGGACAGACTCATGCGCACCTGCCCTGTCGACGCTGCCTCCGGGTACAACCGGTCTCGAGCCACACTGCCCACCCTCCGGTCGGGAGCGCGCTCGGGTCCGTGTCCCCGGTGGGACGGACCGCCGCGGCTCGCTCGCTCCGCTCGCTCATTCTCGTACTACTTCCGCAGCTCGATGACGGTCTTGCCGATGCGGATCGGTGCGCCCGGCGGAATGGGCGTCGGGGTGGTGAGCCGGGTCCGGTCGAGATACGTGCCGTTGGTGGACCCGAGATCCTCGACGATCCACTGGCCGTCACGGTCGGGGTAGATCCTGGCATGCCTGCTGGAGGCGTAGTCGTCGTCCAGCACGATCGTGGAGTCGTGGGCACGGCCCAACGTGATCGTCTGGCCGGCGAGGGCCACCGTGGTGCCCGTGAGGGTGCCTTCGGAGACGACGAGTTTGGTCGGCGCACCCCGGCGCTGGCGCTGCTGGGGTGGCGCGGACTGCCGCCCGGCCTGCTGCGGCGCACTGGTGGCGCCGCCGCGGCGCGAGCCGCGTTGGGTCACTCTCGTGCCGAACAGGTCGCTGCGGATGACCTGAACGGCCACGATGACGAACAGCCACAGAACGGCCAGGAAACCCAACCGCATGACCGTCAGGGTCAGCTCTGACATTGCCCCCGCTTCACCCTTCGGCTTGCCGGTAAATGATGGTGGTGCTGCCCACGACGATCCGCGAGCCGTCGCGGAGCGTAGCGCGGGTGGTGTGCTGTCCGTCCACCACGATGCCGTTGGTGGACCCGAGATCCTGGATCGTCGGGGGTGTTCCGGTCCGGATCTCACAGTGCCGGCGCGATACGCCGGGGTCGTCGATCCGCACATCGGCCTCGGTGCTTCGGCCGAGTACGAGCGTGGAGCGCGACATCTGGTGGCGTGTGCCATTGATCTCGATCCAGCGGCGCGTGGTGCCGGGGGCGCCGGTGGGAGCCGGTCCGCCCGGTCCCGGGCGGTTGCCGGGTCCGCCCGGAGGCGGTCCCGAGGGCATGGGCGGGGCGGCGACCGGCGGATAGCCGTATCCGCCCTGCTGACCCTGCTGCTGTTGCTGCCCGGCCTGCGGTCCGTCCTGGGAGGTGCTGGAAGCCAGCGTACGACTGCGAACCCGGTACAGACCGGTGTCGAGGTCGTCGGCCTTCTCCAGGTGCACCTTGATCGGGCCCATGAAGCTGTACCGCTGCTGCTTGGCGTAGTCGCGGACGAGGCCCGCGAGTTCGTCGCCGAGCTGGCCGGAGTAGGGACTCAGGCGCTCGTAGTCGCCCGCGCTGAGCTCCACGATGAAGTCGTTCGGGACGACGGTCCGCTCGCGGTTCCAGATGGTGGCGTTGTTGTCGCACTCCCGCTGGAGGGCTCCGGCGATCTCCACCGGCTGGACCTCGGACTTGAACACCTTGGCGAAGGTGCCGTTCACCAGACCTTCGAGTCGCTGCTCGAACCGCTTCAGAACTCCCATGGGGCACCTCCTCCGTCGTTGTCGCCCTGTACTGCTTACTGATCGTATCCACGCGTGGCGGATTCGGCTGGTTCCCCTCCGGTCCCGTGCGCAGGAGTGTTGGTGCTCACAAGGGATCGTAGGGGTGCTCAGGTGACAGTGTCCCGCACCCGGCGGGGAGTGCGGGAGGGGCCGTCCCGGACGCCCTGCCGGAGTGCCGAAAAAGCGATGTGAATCCACCCCGTCCGACGTGCTAATCTTTCGACGTCGCCAGGGGAACGGCCCGAAAGGGAAGATCCACTGGAGAGCTGCTCGGGCGAGTGGCGGAACGGCAGACGCGCTGGCTTCAGGTGCCAGTGTCCTTCGGGACGTGGGGGTTCAAATCCCCCCTCGCCCACATCGAGGAAGCCTCGATCCGGAATCCGGATCGGGGCTTCCTGCATTGTCGGCCATCGGGCCCCTCCCGTGGAGGAGGGCACGGCCGAGTGACGGCGGCGGGTTCGCCGCCGGGGCCACGGCCGCCCCGAACTCCTTCGGTTTTCCGTCCGTCGGCCGCGGTCCGCCCGCCGTCCGACTTTCGTCGCGCGGGCTGCGACGAAAGGAGGCTGACCGGAGGTGTGGCGGGTGTCTAGGGTCGCTCGGGTGGATACGAGGGCGAGAGCGCGGGCGGGCTGGGACTGGCTGACAGGGCCGGAGCCCTGGTCCCGGGGCGCGTTCGCGGGGGACCTGACGATCGCCGCGGTGATAGCGCTGCTCGGCGTGGGCGTCGACGAACTCAGCCAGAGCTCCGGGCTGAAGACGACCGCGGCCGCCGTGCTCGTGGTCGCGCTGACGCTGCTGCGCCGGCGGCTGCCCGCGACGACCCTGATCGTGGGCGCCGCGGCCAGCGGGCTGCTGCCCGGTGTGTTTCTCGTGACGATCGTGCTGGGCTGGTCCGCGGGCCGGCGGATCGTCGGCGTCGGTCGGGCGCTGAGCGTCTTCGTCGTCGCCTTCGTCGCGGAAGTGGGCATCAGCCTCATCGACCAGTGGTCGCAGCTGCGTCCGCTGCTGGTGATCGTGTTCTCCACGCTGATGTTCCTGGCGTCGACGGTCATGCCGGGTCTGGCCAGCCGGTACTGGCACCAGCGCCGGACCCTGCTGAGCGCCCTCCAGGAACGCAACGCCCAGCTCGTGCGCGAGCGGACGATGGTGGCCGGGCAGGCCAGGCTGCGGGAGCGGCAGCGGATCGCCCAGGACATGCACGACAGCCTGGGCCACCAACTGGCGCTGATCTCCGTGCACACCGGGGCGCTGGAGGTGGATCCAGCGATCACCGAGCGGCAGCGCGAGGCGGTCGGCGTGCTGCGGCAGGCCTCCGTTGCGGCGATGCACGAACTGCGCGAGGTCGTCGGCATCCTGCGGGACGGGGTGGAGGCGCCGCTGCCCGTGGAGGAGGCGCAGCCCGCCGCCCGTGGGGTCGCCGGGATCGGCGGGATCGTGGAGGCGGCGCGGGGCTCCGGGACCGACGTACGACTTTCGGTGACGGGGCAACCCCGTCCCCTGGCCGCGGCCTGCGACCACGCCGCGTACCGGATCGTGCAGGAGGGGCTGACCAACGCCTACAAGCACGCTCCGGGGGCCGCGATCACCGTGGAACTGCGGTACGAGGACGACTCCCTGGTGGTGGAGATCGCCAACGGGCCGGCGGCCGGCCCCGGGGTCGGCGAGGTGGTGTCGGGCGGGCAGGGGCTCACCGGGCTGCGGGAACGGGCCCGGTTGGTCGGCGGCATGGTGCACGCGGCCGCTGCCGAGGGCGGGGGCTTCCGGGTGGCCGGGGTGCTCCCGTACGGCGCGGAGCCGGCCGGGTTGGTCGACGACGTCGCCGACGACTTCGGGCAGCGTTCGCAGGCCGTGGCGACGGCGGCGAAGGGAGCGCCTCCGCTGGACTGGGCGGCGGTGGACCGCGAACTGGCGACGCCCCTGCGCAATCGGACGGGGGGCTGGGCCCTGGGCTGTGGGATCGCCGTCGCGGCCCTCGTGCTGCTGATGATCGTCGTGGGTGCCGGGGTGGCGTTGTTGGTGGGCTCCGCGAACAAGGCGATGATCGGCCGCGACGAGTACGACGCGGTGCGGATCGGCGAGGCGGAGCAGACGATCCGGGACCGGCTGCCCTCCGGGGACAGCATCCTGACGTCGGGCCTCGACCGTAAGGGGCCCGCCCGGCCCGAGGGGGCGGAGTGTCTGGCGCTGTTGTCGGAGGACGACTCGGACGACCTGTCCACCGACGACGTGTTCCGGTTCTGCTTCAGGGACGGCAAGCTCGTCGAGAAGCAGACCTACGAGGTCAAGCAGTAGGAGCGCGGGTGACAGCCAAAGTGATCAGAGTCGTGATCGCCGACGACGAGCCACTGATCCGGGCGGGCATCAGGATGATCCTGACCTCCGCGCCGGACATCGAGGTCGTCGCGGAGGGCGGGAACGGCCGGGAGGCGGTGGAACTCGCCCGCTCCCACGCGCCCGACGTGGTGCTCCTCGACATCCAGATGCCGGTCATGGACGGACTGACCGCGCTGGGCGAGCTGGGGCGGGCCGTACCGGACGTGCGGGCGTTGATCCTGACCACCTTCGGGGAGAAGGAGAACGTGCTGCGGGCGCTCGGTGAGGGCGGCGCGGGCTTCCTGCTGAAGGACTCGGCGCCGGGCGAGCTCATCGGCGCGGTCCGGGCGGCCGCCGCCGGGGACGCCTACCTCTCCCCCTCGGCGACCCGGCACGTGGTCGACCAGTTGGCGACCGGCCGGGTCGCCGGCCGGGGCGAGGCCGCCCGGCGGCGGGTGGCCGAACTGAGCGAACGCGAACGCGGGGTGCTGGCCCTGCTCGGGGAGGGCCTGTCCAACGCGGACGCGGGCCGCCGGCTGCACATGAGCGAGGCCACCGTGAAGACGTACGTGAGCCGGATCCTCGCGAAGTTGGGCTGCGACAACCGCGTACAGGCGGCCCTGCTGGCCAGGGATGCCGGGCTCTAGATACGGTCGGGCCGAAAACGGCCGGGCCGACAGGGAGTCGGCCGCCTCGGCCGACACGAGCGACAGGTGCGGGGGCGGCGGGACATGGTGACGGTACCGGAGCAGAGCACGGTGGGCGGGAGAGCCGGCGGGGTCGCGGCCGCGATCACGGCGGCGTCGTCGGAGCCCGTGGGCGGGCGGATTCCGCAGGTCGAGGGGTTCGCTCCGCGGCCGCTGGCGGGCTCGGCCAAGGAGGCCGGCAAAGCCCTGCGCCGGCGGGTGCCGCGTGCGGCCCACGCCCATTTCGAGGCTCCCACCGACCGGCCCGACGCGGTGCGGGCCGTCGAGGAGTCCAACGAGGGCAGGGTTCCCGAGCTGACCCCGATACGGGTGGGCCGGATGGCCGCGAACCCCTTCGCGTTCCTGCGCGGGGCGGCCGGGCTGATGGCGCACGACCTGTCCGGAGGCCCGGTGACCGGCGTCGCGGCGCAGATCTGCGGCGACGCCCACGCGGCCAACTTCGGTCTGTACGGGGACGCGAGCGGCCGGCTCGTCATCGACCTCAATGACTTCGACGAGACCGTCGTCGGGCCGTGGGAGTGGGACGTGAAGCGGCTGGCCACCTCGCTGGTGCTGGCCGGGCGGGTGGCGGGCGCGGACGAGGACACCTGCCGGGCGGCGGCGCTGGACGCGGCGGGCGCGTACCGCAGGACCATGCGACTGCTGGCGAAGCTGCCGGCGCTCGACGCGTGGAACGCCATCGCGGACGAGGAGCTCGTCTCGCACACCGACGCCCGGGACCTGCTCGGCACGCTGGAACGGGTCTCCGCGAAGGCCCGCAACAACACCTCGGCCCGGTTCGCCGCCAGGTCCACCGAGATCGGGGCCGACGGCGGGCGGTGCTTCGTCGACGCGCTGCCGGTGCTGCGCCGCGTCGGTGACGAGGAGGCGGGGGCAGTGGCGGCCTCGTTGGGCCCGTACCTGCAGACCCTGTCGGGGGATCGGCTGCCGCTGCTGGCGCGCTACGCGATCCAGGACGTGGCGTTCCGGGTGGTGGGGACGGGCAGTGTCGGGACGCGTTCGTACGTGGTGCTGCTGCTCGATCACCGGGGTGATCCGCTGGTGCTCCAGGTGAAGGAGGCCCGGCCGTCGGTGCTGCTGCCGTACCTGCCCGGGCTGGGCTTCGACGCGGCGGCGGAGGAACACGAGGGCCGTCGGGTGGTGGCCGGGCAGAAACGGATGCAGGTGGTGTCCGACATCATGCTGGGCTGGACCACGGTGGAGGGGCGCCCCTTCCAGGTGCGCCAGTTCCGCAACCGCAAGGGCAGCGTGGATCCGGCGGCGCTGACCGCCGCGGAGTTCGACGACTACGGGCGGATGACCGGCGCCCTGCTGGCCCGGGCGCACGCGCACAGCGCCGATCCGCGGCTGCTGGCGGGGTACTGCGGCAAGAACGAGGAGTTGGACGAGGCGATGGCCGCCTTCGCGATGGCGTACGCCGACCGGACCGAGGCGGACCACGCCGACCTGGTGGCGGCCGTCCGGGCCGGGCGGATCGCGGCGGAGGCCGGGGTCTGAGGGAGTGCCGGCGGAGCCCGGGAGCGTGCGTCATGAAGCCCGCGGGGACGTTTCACGTGAAACCGGGCGGTGTTTCACGTGAAACACCGCCCGGGCGGACGGGCCGTAGGCTGGCCGGGTGAGCGAGCAGACCGAGCACCCCGAGCGCACTGAGCACCCCGAGCCGGCAGTCCCCGGCGGGCCCGAGGCTTCCGCGGCCTCGGCGGCTCCCCCGGACTCCGCCGACGAGCGTCCCGAGGCGCGGCTGGACCGGGCCGTGCGGGCCGCCGAGCAGGCCCTCATCGAGTTCGAGATCGCGGTCGAGACCTTCCGGGTCGAGGTCGAGAACTTCTCCCGCCTCCACCACCAGAAACTCGGGCCGATGTACTCGCGGCTCGACGAACTCGACGCGTTGATCGCGGAGGCCAAGGCGGAGCGCAGCGGGGATCCCGAGGACCTGCGGCGGGCCGGTGAGGCGCGCTCCCTGGTGATGCCGATGCCCGGCGTCGACGAGCTGTTCCACGACTGGCTGGACTCCGACGGGATGCCGGACGACGCGTCCGCGATGCTCACCGGCCGGTCGGTCAAGCCCCCGCAGCGGGTGCGGCCCTCGGAGGAGGTTCGTCGGCTCTACCGGGAGCTGGTCCGCAAGGCGCACCCGGACCTCGCCCAGGACGAGGCCGAGCGCGAGCGCCGGGACGCGTTCATCGCGCGGGTCAACGCCGCCTACGGGCGCGGGGAGGAGCAGTCGCTGCGCGAGCTGGCCGAGGAGTGGGCGGCCGGTCCGGTGCCGGCGGCCGCGCGGCCGAGCGAGAGCGAGGAGCTGTACGCCCGGCTGGAGTGGCTGGCCCGCCGCAAGGAACGGTTGTCCGTGCTGGCCCGGGAGCTGGAGGACAGTGCGATCGGGTCGATGCTGCGGATGGCGCCGGACGACCCCGACCGGCTGCTGGAGGAGATCGCGGAGCAGCTGCTCGCGCAGGTCTCCGAGCGCGAGGCGGAGCTGAAGGCCCTCGCCGGGTAGGTTGGCAGGCCAGATCCGCGAAGAGAGAAGGCGACAGCTATGAACTTCGGACCGCTCCCCTCGGTGGACGCCGCCGCGGTGCCCTCCGAAGGCTTTGTCCTGGACGTCCGCGAGGACGACGAATGGGCGGCCGGGCACGTCGAGGGCGCGCTGCACATTCCGATGAGCGACTTCGTGGCGCGCTTCGGTGAGCTGACCGAGGCCATCGCGGAGGACGGCCGGGTGCACGTGATGTGCCGGGTCGGCGGCCGTTCGGCCCAGGTCACCCAGTACCTGGTGCGCCAAGGCATCGACGCCGTGAACGTGGACGGCGGAATGCAGGCCTGGGAGGGCGCCGGGCGCCCGATGGTCACGGACAACGGGAACCCGGCCTTCGTGCTCTGACGTGCTTTGACGCTCTGCTAGGCCACCCTCGCGGGCCGGTTCAGGCGAGGGGGTGGGCGGCCAGCAGGTCGCCCAGGGCCTCCTCGTGCGCCGCGGCCGGCCCGAGTTGCAGCTCCAGTTGCTTGGCCCAGGCGTGGAAGCGGTGCAGCGGGTAGTCGGTGTCGGCGCCGAAGCCGCCGTGCAGGTGCTGGGCGGTCTGCACGACTCGGCGTACGCCCTCGGAGGCCCAGATCTTGGCGACCGCCACGTCACCGGAACTGGGCAGGGGGCCGCCCGCGCCGTCGGTCGCCGCGTCGAGGCGCCAGGCGGCCTGCCAGAGGGTGACCTCCATGGCGCGCAGATCGATGTAGCGGTCGGCGGCCTGTACGGCGACGGCCTGGAAGGTGGCCACGGGGAAGCCGAACTGCTCCCGCTTGCCGGTGTATTGACTGGTCATGGTGAGGACGCTCTCGCCGAGGCCGAGTGCGAGGGCGCAGGTTCCGGTGGCGAGGAGCTGACGGAGCCGGTCCCAGGCGCCGGGGGCTTCGATGAGGTGGGTCGTGGGCACCCGGACCCCGTCGAGGGTCAGTTCCGCGAGCCGCTCCCCGGTGGTGGAGTACTGGTCGGCGAGGGTGAGCCCGCCGGCGGGCCGCGGGACGAGCGCGAGCACGGCCTCGCCGTCGCCCCGGTGGGCGGGTACGGCGATCCAGTCGGCGCTGTGCGCCCAGGGGACGGAGGTCTGCACCCCGTCCAGGGTCCATTCGGCGCCGTCGCGGCGGGCGATGACGGCGAGTTCGGCGGGGTCGTGGCCGGTGCGGCCGTGCGCGGCGACGGTCAGGACCAGCGTGCCGGCGCCGGCGCCGGGCAGCAGGGCGGAGGCCAGTTCGGGGCTGCCGTGGGCCTGGACGGCCATGGCGGTGGCGCAGTGTTCCAGCAGCGGTACCCGGGCCAGTACCTTCGCCGCCTCGCGCAGCACCAGGCACAGGGCGATGGTGTCGAGGCCGGCGCCGCCGTGTTCCTCGGCGAGGACGAGGCTCAGCAGGTCGGACCCCGCGAGGCTGCCCCACAGCGGCCGGTCGAACTCGTCGGCGACGGCGCCCGGGGTGAGTGCGGGGCTCGGCACGCTGTCGGGGGCGACGTCCGCGAACACGGCCTTGGCCGCCTCGACGGCCGCCTGCTGTTCTTCGGTGAAGGTGAAGTCCACTGCCTGTCCTCCCGCGTGCACCGGAGCGGTCCCGCTCGCGTATCTGACGGTCCGTCAACATAGAGCAGGCGGGAGGAATTGCACAGGGGGGAGGGCCCGGGCCGTCCGGGTTCGCTCGGCGGCCCGGGTTCCGCGGTCACCGGCCGGCGGGTCAGCGGTCGAAGTCGATCTCCACTTCCTCGCTCACCGCGTGCGACTGGCAGGCCAGCACGAATCCGGCGTCCGTCTCCTCGGCCTCCAGCGCGAAGTTGCGGTCCATCCGGACCTCGCCGCCGACCAGGAACACCCGGCAGGTGCCGCACACGCCGCCCTTGCAGGCGTACGGGGCGTCCGCGCGGCCCCGCAGCACGGCGTCCAGCAGGGATTCGCCCTCCTGGACGGGCCAGGTGCCCGACCGGCCGTCGAGCCGGGCGGTGACGCGCACGCGGGACGGCGCGGCGCTCGGGGCGGGGGTCTGCGGCGCGGTGTCCTCGACGTGGAAGATCTCCTCGTGCACCCGGGTACGGGCGACGCCGAGTTCGCCCAGGGCCCGCTCGGCGCCCTGGACCAGTCCGTACGGTCCGCACAGGAACCAGCCCGTCACCTCGGCGACCGGCAGCAGCGCGGGCAGCAGGGCCGTCAACCGCGCCTGGTCGAGCCGGCCGGACGGCAGGCCCGCCTCCTGCTCCTCGCGGGACAGCACGGTCACCAGCTGGAAGCGGTCGGGGTAGCGGTCCTTGAGGTCCGCCACGTCGTCCAGGAACATCGTCGAGGCGGCCGAACGGTCGCTGCGGACCAGGCAGAAGCGGGCGTCGGACCGGGCGGCGAGCAGGCTCGCGGCGATCGAGAGGACCGGGGTGATCCCGCTGCCGCCGACGACGGCCGCGTAGTGCGCGGCGGCCGGGGCCGCGGCGGGGTCCAGCACGAAGCGACCGGCCGGGACCATCACGTCGAGCACGTCCCCGGCAGCGATCTCCTTGTGCGCGAACGTGGAGAACTCGCCGCCCTCCACGAGCCGCACCCCGACCCGCAGCGCGACGGGGCCCGGGCCTGCGACGGTCGGGGCGGGCGAGCAGATCGAGTAGGTGCGGCGGACGCCGCCGCCCTCGGAGCCGGTGCGGCGCAGGGTGAGGTGCTGGCCGGGCGCGTGCCGGTACTCCTCGCACAGTTCCGGGGGCACGGCGAGGGTGAGCGCCACCGAGTCGTCGGTGAGCCGCTCGACCGCCGCCACCGTCAGCGCGTGGAAGGCGCCGTGGCGCGCGGGGCGCGTGGGGCCCGGGTCCGCCGAGGGCACAGACACGGCCATCTACAGCTCCTTGAAGTGGTCGAACGGTTCGCGGCAGGCGACGCAGCGGCGCAGCGCCTTGCACGCGGTGGAGGAGAACCGGCTGAGCAGCTCGGTGTCGGTGGAGCCGCATTGGGGGCAGCGCACCGACAGGGTCAGCGGGACCGCCCCGCCGGCGGCGTGCGGACGGGGCGGCGCGATGCCGAACTCGGCCAGCTTGCGCCGGCCTTCGGCGCTGATGTCGTCGGTCGACCAGGCCGGGGCGAGCACGGTGACGACCCGCACCTCGGGGATGCCGTGGCCGGTCAGCACCCGCTCGATGTCGGCCGACATGGCCTCGATCGCCGGACAGCCGGTGTAGGTCGGGGTGAGGGTGACCTCGGCGTGCCCGTCCGGGTGCATTCGGACTCCGCGCATCACGCCCAGCTCGGCGAGCGTGAGCACCGGCAGTTCCGGGTCGGGGACGGAGCCGGCGAGTTCGGCCAGCTCCGCCTCCAGGCGGGTCATGCCCAGGGCTCCCGCGGTCCCGGTCACCAGGACGCTCCCGGGTGGCTGCGGTGCAGGTGCTGCATCTCCGCGACGAGCCGCCCGAACGGCTCGGTGTGCAGGCCCTCGCGGCCCGCGCCGGCGGCCCAGGCCCCCGTACGCGGCCCTTCGGGAAGGGCGAGGCCGGCCCGCTCCAGGACGCCGCCCACGGCGGTCAGCCAGCGAGCCTCCAGGTCGGCCCGGTCCAGGCCGAGGCCGTCGGATCCGTCGAGGCCGTCGGATCCGTCCAGTCCGGTGAGGGGCCGGAACATCTCGCCGGTGTACTTCCACAGCGAGTCGAGCCCGGCCCGCATCCGCCGGCGGCTCTCCTGCGTGCCGTCACCGAGGCGCAGGGTCCACTGCTCGGCGTGGTCGCGGTGGTAGGCGGTCTCCTTGACGGCCTTGGCCGCCAGCGCCGCGAACGGGCCGTTCCCGGCGGCCAGCGCCCCGTACAGCTCGTGCTGGTGGAAGGAGAAGTAGAGCTGCCGGGCGATGGTGTGGGCGAAGTCGCCGTTGGGCTGCTCGACCAGTTGGAGGTTGCGGAAGGACCGCTCCTCGCGGAGGAAGGCCAGTTCGTCCTCGTCGCCCACCATGGACAGCAGGACGCGCGCCTGGCCGAGCAGGTCGAGGGCGATGTTGGCGAGGGCCACCTCCTCCTCCAGGACGGGGGCGTGACCGGCCCATTCGCCCAGGCGGTGGGAGAGGATCAGCGCGTCGTCGCCGAGGGCGAGCGCGGCCGCGGCCGTCGAGCCGGTGAGGAGGGTGGTGTCGGTGCTGCTCACAGGTGACGCACCCCCTCGGGAATGTCGTAGAAGGTGGGGTGCCGGTAGGGCTTGTCGGCGGACGGCGCGAAGAACGGGTCCCGCTCGTCCGGCGAGGAGGCGATGATCTCCGTGGAGGGCACGACCCAGAGGGAGATGCCCTCGCCGCGCCGCGTGTAGAGGTCGCGGGCGTTGCGCAGGGCCATCTCCGCGTCCGGGGCGTGCAGGCTTCCCGCGTGCGTGTGCGAGAGGCCGCGGCGCGAGCGCACGAACACCTCCCACAGGGGCCAGTTCTGCGTCATGCCTGTACCTCTCGTCCGGTGCTGGTGTGCTTCTCGGCGTAGGCCGCCGCGGCCTCGCGGACCCAGGCGCCTTCCTCGTGCGCCGTCCGACGCTGGTTGATCCGCTGCTCGTTGCACGGGCCGTTGCCCTTGAGCACGTTCCAGAACTCCGACCAGTCGATGGCGCCGAAGTCGTGGTGCCCGCGCTCTTCGTTCCACTTGATGTCGGGGTCGGGCAGGGTCAGGCCGAGGGACTCGGCCTGCGGGACGGCGATGTCCACGAAGCGCCGGCGCAGCTCGTCGTTGGAGTGCCGCTTGATCCGCCAGGCCATCGCCTGGGCGGAGTGGACCGACTCGTCGTCGGGCGGGCCGAACATCATCAAGGAGGGCCACCACCAGCGGTTCACGGCGTCCTGCGCCATCGCGTGCTGCGCCTCGGTGCCCTGCGAGAGGGCGAGGAGCAACTCGTACCCCTGGCGCTGGTGGAAGGACTCCTCCTTGCAGATGCGGACCATGGCGCGGGCGTACGGGCCGTAGGAGCAGCGGCAGATCGGCACCTGGTTGGTGATCGCCGCGCCGTCCACGAGCCAGCCGATCGCGCCGACGTCCGCCCAGGTCAGGGTGGGGTAGTTGAAGATCGAGGAGTACTTCTGCTTGCCGGCGTGGAGCTTGTCGAGCAGCTCGTCGCGGCTGGTGCCGAGGGTTTCGGCGGCGCTGTAGAGGTAGAGGCCGTGGCCCGCCTCGTCCTGCACCTTGGCCATCAGGATCGCCTTGCGGCGCAGCGAGGGCGCCCGGGTGATCCAATTGGCCTCGGGCTGCATGCCGATGATCTCCGAGTGGGCGTGCTGGGCCATCTGTCGGACCAGCGAGGCGCGGTACTCGTCGGGCATCCAGTCGCGCGGCTCCACGCGCTCTTCCGCCGCCACCGCGGCGTCGAAGGCCGCGGCGAGCTGCGCGACGAGGTCTTCCTCGATGCCGCCCGTCGTGCCTGCCGCCGCTGCCGTGCCCGGGCCCGATTCCGGGGTCACTGCGACCATCTCGGCTCCCTGTCAGATTCTTCCGTCCGCCCGACCGACCGATCGTTCGGTTCATCCTCTTCAATGGTGAGACGGCGGCCCGTAGGGTGTCAACCTCTGTGGGCAACCCTGTGGACGCCGGATGATCGGGGCGGGATGGTTTCGAACGAGCACGAGCCTGCGGAAGGAGTCCTTCCGACGGCCGTTCCGGCACCTTCCGGCCCGGCGGAGGACGCCCGCGCGGCGCCACCGGAGGCCGCGGATCCCGTACTGGATCCCGCCCCGGATTCCGGCCCGGATCCGGCCCCGTCCGAAGGGCCGGACGGGCCCGCCGCGCCGCCCCGGACCCCCGGTATCGCGGGCCTGCCCACCCCGTACCGGGTCGTGGCGGCCCTGGGGCTGGCGGCCGTGGCCGT
Organism: Streptomyces sp. NPDC029836; assembly: GCF_055574495.1. Taxonomy (NCBI): domain Bacteria; kingdom Bacillati; phylum Actinomycetota; class Actinomycetes; order Kitasatosporales; family Streptomycetaceae; genus Streptomyces; species Streptomyces sp. NPDC029836. Next base: position 295,100 of record NZ_JBVHZI010000004.1, read on the forward strand.
CGCCGCCGGCCTGCACCTGGCGCTCGTCTTCCTGCACGTCGCGCCCTCGAACACGCTGAGCAAGCAGCACGCGGACCTGGTCGACGGATGGGTCTATCCCGAGTTCGAACAGAACTGGAAGCTCTTCGCGCCGAACCCCCTCCAGCAGAACATCTCCGTGCAGGTGCGGGCCGAGGTCCGCGCCCCCGGGGGCGAGGTGGTCACCGGAGGCTGGCGCGACCTGTCCGCCGAGGACGGCGCTGCCATCCGGCACAGCCTGCTGCCGAGCCACACCGAGCAGAACGAGCTGCGCCGCGCCTGGGACTTCTTCACGGGCTCCCACGACGAGAACAACCGCCCGAACGGCGACCGCGGCGCGCTCGCCGAGGAATACCTGCGCCGGATCGCCCTGGACCGGATCACCGAAGGCGAGGGCAGTGGCGCCGCCGGCCGCCGGATCGAGCGGATCCAGCTGCGCTCGGCGACCGCCGCCGTCGCGGCGCCGAGCTGGAGCACCGAGAAGACGGACACCCAGACGTACTACCGGGAGCTGCCGTGGTGGACGGTGTGAAGCGGCCGGGTCCCCGGGCCCGGGCGGCCGCCGCCCTGACCCGGGTGACGGGGCGGGCGCTGGGCCCGTACCAGAGCGCCGTGGTCCGCATCGGCTTCGCCGGGACCTGGCTGTTCTTCCTGCTTCGCGAGCTCCCGAACCGCCACGAGCTGTACGGGCCCGACAGCCCGTGGAGCTGGCAGCTGGCCGAGCGGCTCATCGCTTCGAACCGGGCGTTCACGGTCCTGATGTGGTCGGACTCCACGCTGTGGTTCGAGATCGTCTACGCCCTCTCCGTGCTCGCGAGCCTGCTGCTGGTGCTGGGCTGGCGCACCCGTGCGACGTCCGTGGTCTTCATGGTCGGCGTGCTGTCCCTGCAGAACCGCAGCGTCTTCATGGGCGACGGCGGGGACAACGTCATCCACCTGATGGCGATCTACCTGGTCCTCACCCGCTGCGCTCAGGTGTGGTCGCTGGACGCGCGCCGGGTCCGGCTGCGCGGCAGCGCCTCGGCGGGCGCGGCGGGGCCGGTGCTGTGGGGCGTGCTGGGCGTCGTACTGGCGTACGGGGCGCTGACCGGGCGGTTCAGCACCGGTTGGCTGGCCGCGTTCGCCGCGCTGTGGGTCGGGCTCGGGCTGTGGTGGCTGGTCGACCGCTTCGAGCCGGACGGCGACGCCCGGGCGGTGCTCGATGTACTGGCGAACGTGCTGCACAACGCCGGAATGCTGGTGATCATGGCGGAGGTGTGCCTGATCTACGCGACGGCCGGCTGGTACAAGATCCAGGGGTCTCGCTGGCAGGACGGGACCGCGCTGTACTACCCGCTCGGGCTGGACTACTTCACCCCGTGGCCGGGGCTGTCCGGGCTGCTGGCGGGCAGCGGAACGCTGGTGATGCTGCTGTCGTACGGGACGGTGGCGGTGCAGGTCGCCTTCCCGTTCACGCTGTTCGACCGGCGCGTGAAGAACGTGCTGCTGGCGGTGATGATGCTGGAGCACGCGGGCATCGCGCTGCTGCTGGGGCTGCCCTTCTTCTCGCTGGCGATGATCGCCGCCGACGCGGTGTTCCTGCCGACGGCCTTCCTGGTGTGGCTCGGGGCGCGGGCCGCGGCGCTGCGTCCCGTACGGGGGCGGGGGCCGGGCCGAAGGCGGGTACGGGTGCCGGTCGCGCGGGAGCCCGCGGCGGAGCAGGAGCCCCGGGCCCCGCAGGAGCCCGTCGCGGCGGAACCCGGCGCGCCGGCGCGCTGACGGCGACGGAGGCGACGGAGGCGGCGGCGGCCGAGGCCGCGGCGGTGACGGCAGGGGCGGTGACGGCAGCGGTGGTGGAGCGCGGGGCTGGGGCCGGCGCCCCGCCCCCGGCGTCGTAGGGTCGGCGCATGAGTGAGCAGCGGAGTCCCGAGGAGACCGTGCGCCGGTGGCGGGAGGAGGCGGGGCGGGACGGGGCCGTCCTGCTTGACGGGTTCCACGCGCTGAAGCACGCCCTGCGCTTCGGCGCGGAGGTCCGGGCGGTCGTCGCCGACGACCCCGACGCCGTACGCGCCCTGGCCGCGGAGCTGGCTCCGGACGTGGCCCCGGAGGTGGGACGGCTGGTGCTGCGGGCCCCGCTCAGGGACCTGCTGCCCCGCGTCCACCCGACCGGCGTCGCGGCGCTCGCCGTCCGGCCCGACCGGGCCGCCGGGCGGGCGGCGCTGGCCCGGCGGCCCCGGCCGGCGCCGATCGTGGTCCTCGACAACCCGCGCAACCTCGGCAACGTCGGCGCCGTCGTCCGCCTCGCCGCCGGCTTCGGCGCCACGGGCGTCGTCACCCGTGGCGACCTCGACCCCTGGCACCCCAACGTGGTCCGGGCCGGCGCCGGCCTGCACTACGCCACCACGGTCGAACGGCTCGCCCTTGAGGAGCTGCCGGCCGGGCCGCTGTACGCGCTCGACCCGGAGGGCGCGGACATCCGCGGCCTCACCCTCCCCGACGACGCCCTCCTCGCCTTCGGCTCCGAGCGGCACGGCATCTCACCGGAGCTGCGCGCCCGGGCGGACCACCTGGTCTCCCTCCCGATGCGCCCCCAGGTCTCCAGCTACAACCTGGCCACCAGCGTGGCCATGACCCTCTTCCACTGGGGCGGCCCCCCGGCCGGAGCGCAGGGCGGCGAGGACGCCTAAGGGCGGCCGCGCCGCAGGATCACGGAGCGGGACTGGCATGTCCCGCCCGACAGTCCGCAGGCGCGGGCCCTGGCCACCGCGACGGCGACGCTGTCCCGGATCGGGCACGGCGGCTTCGCGGAGGTGCTCGACGCGTACGCGACGGCGGCGGAGGCCGTGGCGCGGGCCGACCTGGCGCACGTGGGGCGCGGGGGTCGGCGCGGGAGCACCTCATCGAGGAGGTTGTGGTCGGCATCGTCATGGGCGACGCGATGTTCGCGGCGGCCCTGCGCAGGATGGCGCGGGTGGACGGCTCCTCGCGGGCCTTCGGGGCGGGAGGAGCCGACGGGTCCGACGACCCGGACGGCCGGCGTTCCCGGCTGAGCCGGGCCGGCCGGGCCGCCGGTACGGACCCCGCCCCGACCGGGAACCCCGGCCGATACCGGGGGCCCGCCCGGCCGGGATCCCCGGCCGATACCGGGGGCCCGGGCCGACCGGGGGCGTTCCGGTCGGCCCGGCGCCCCGTACGGGTTACGCCTGGCGGCGGACCTCCACCACCCGGAACCGGTTCGCGACGAACGCGCCGTCGCACAGGGCGGCGTTCGCCGCCGGGTTGCCGCCGGAGCCGTGGAAGTCGGAGAACGCCGAGGTCTGGTTGACGTAGACCCCGCCGGTCAGGTTCAGCGAGAGCTGCGCCGACTCCTCCAGGCAGACCTCCTCGATGGCCCGCTCGGTGTCCGGGGACGTCGTGTACGCGCCCACGGTCATCGCGCCCTTCTCCCGCACCGTGCGGCGCAGCAGCTCCAGCGCGTCGGCGGTGGAGTCCACCGCGACCGCGAAGGAGACCGGACCGAAGCACTCCGAGAGGTAGGCGGCGTCCGGGTCCGGCTTGCCGGCGTCCAGCTTGACCAGGACCGGGGTGCGCACCACGGCGTCCGGGAACTCCGGGTTGACCACGTCGCGGGAGGTCAGCGCGACCTCGCCGAGGGAGGCGGCCGCCTCCAGGCGGGCCTTGACGTCCGGGTTGACCAGCGCGCCGAGCAGGGCGTTGGCCCGGGCGTCGTCGCCCAGCAGGCCGCCGACCGAGGCGGCGAGGTCGGCGACGACCTCGTCGTACGACTTGTGGCCGGCGTCCGTCCCGATGCCGTCGCGCGGGATCAGCAGGTTCTGCGGGGTGGTGCACATCTGGCCGCTGTACAGGGACAGCGAGAACGCCAGGTTGGAGAGCATCCCCTTGTAGTCGGAGGTGGAGTCGACGACGACGGTGTTGACGCCCGCCTTCTCCGTGTAGACCTGTGCCTGGCGGGCGTTGGTCTCCAGCCAGTCCCCGAACTCCGTCGAGCCGGTGTAGTCGATGATCCGGACCTCGGGGCGCAGCGCGAGGGTCTTGGCGATGCCTTCACCCGGGCGCTCGACGGCGAGGGCCACCAGGTTCGGGTCGAAGCCGGCCTCGGCGAGGACCTCGCGGGCCACCTTGACGGTGAGCGCCAGCGGCAGGACGGCGCGCGGGTGCGGCTTGACCAGCACCGGGTTGCCGGTGGCGAGGGAGGCGAACAGGCCCGGGTAGCCGTTCCAGGTGGGGAAGGTGTTGCAGCCGATCATCAGTGAGACGCCCCGCGGGACGGCCGTGAAGGTCTTGCCGAGCTCCAGCGGGTCGCGCTTGCCCTGCGGCTTCGACCAGTCGGCCCGGCCGGGGACCCGGGTCTGCTCCTCGTACGCGTAGGCGATGGCCTCCAGGCCACGGTCCTGGGCGTGGGGGCCGCCCGCCTGGAAGGCCATCATGAAGGCCTGGCCGCTGGTGTGCATGACCGCGTGCGCGAATTCGTGCGTTCGCGCGCCGATCCGGGCCAGGATCTCGACGCAGACCAGGGCGCGGGCCTCGGGCCCGGCGTCCCGCCAGGCGCTCATGCCGGCCCGCATCGCGGGGATCAGGACGTCCGGGTCGGCGTGCGGGTACTCGACGCCCAGCTCCGGGCCGTACGGGGAGACCTCGCCGCCCGTCCAGCCGTCGGTGCCGGGCTGGTCGAGGTCGAAGCGGGTGCCGCGGACGGCCTCGAAGGCGGCGAGCCCGTCGGCCGGGGCGGTCTCCCCGTACGCCTTGGGGTGTTCGGGGTGCGGGGACCAGTAGGCGCGGCTGCGGATGGCAGCCAGCGCCTGGTCCAGGGTGGGCCGGTGCTTTTCGGACAGCTGGGGGAGGGTGAGCTCGGCGGCCATCAGGGACCAACTCCTCGTTGAGCCGGGCAGGATCAGGCTGATTTCGCAGGCTGAGATCAGGCAGGGGCGGGTGAAGAAGAGCAGACTGCAGTTAGAGTAACCGAACGATCGGTCGGGACAAGAGGGCCCGGCAGGCCTGTGGATAAGTCGGTGCGGGAGGATCAGGACATGACAGCAATCGAGCGGTCCCGCACTGTGGCGGTCGTCGGCGCCGGCACCATGGGGCAGGGCATCGCCCAGGTCGCCCTCCTCGCCGGTCACCGGGTGCTGCTCCACGACATCGACCCCGCCTTCGCCGAGGCCGGGGCGGGCCTGGTGCGCGACCGCGTCGAGCGGATGGCGGCCAAGGGCCGCCTGGACCGCGCCGAGGCCGAGGACGCGATCGGCCGGATCGGCGCGGCGCGCACGCTCGCCGACCTCGCCGACGCGGCCCTCGTCATGGAGGCCGTCGTCGAGGACGCCACGGTCAAGCGCACCCTCTTCGCGGCCCTGGAAGCGGTGATCGCCCCCGAGGCGGTGCTGGCCACCAACACCTCCTCCCTCTCGGTCACCGAACTCGCCGCCGACCTGCTCCACCCCGGCCGCTTCCTCGGCCTGCACTTCTTCAACCCCGCGCCACTGCTGCCCCTCGTCGAGGTCGTCAGCGGACACGCGACCGACCCCGCCGTGGCCGAGAGCGTCCACGGCACGGTCCTCGGCTGGGGCAAGACCCCGGTCAACTGCTCCGACACCCCGGGATTCATCGTCAACCGGATCGCCCGCCCGTTCTACGCGGAGGCCTTCGCGGTGTACGAGGAGCGCGGCGCCGACCCGGCCACGATCGACGCCGTGCTCCGCGAGAGCGGCGGCTTCCGGATGGGGCCGTTCCAGCTCACCGACCTGATCGGCCAGGACGTCAACGAGGCCGTCACCCGTTCCGTCTGGGACTCGTTCTTCCGCAGCCCCAAGTTCACCCCCTCGCTCGCCCAGCGCCGGCTGGTCCAGTCGGGTCGGCTCGGCCGCAAGTCCGGACAGGGGTGGTTCCCGTACGGGGAGGACGTCCGGCGGCCCGAGCCGCACACCGCGGGGCCCGAGGAGGCGCCGGACAAGGTCACCGTGGTCGGCGACCTCGGCCCGGCCGCCGTCCTGGCGGAGCTCATCGAGGAGGCCGGCATCGCGGTGACGGCCACCGGACACGGCGGTCCGTACATCCAGCTGCCCGGTGAGGGGCAGCTGGTGCTGGCGGACGGCAAGACCTCCGTCGAGTTCACCGACGTCGTCTACTTCGACCTCGCCCTGGACTACCGCGGCGCCGGCCGCGTCGCGCTCTCCGCGAGCGAGGACGTCAGCGCGCGGACCCTGGCGGAGGCCGTCGGTCTCTTCCAGAAGCTGGGCAAGAAGGTCTCCGTCATCGGCGACGTCCCCGGCATGATCGTCGCCCGGACCGTCGCCATGCTGATCGACCTGACCGCCGACGCCGTGGCGCGGGGCGTCGCGGACGCCGCGGACATCGACACCGCGATGACGCTCGGCGTCAACTACCCGCTGGGCCCGACCGCCTGGCACGAGCGGCTCGGCCCGGACTGGGCGTACGACCTGCTGCACAACCTGGACGAACGCTGTCCCGGCGGCCGTTACGCGCCCTCGCTGGCGCTGTTCAGGCTGGGCTACGCGGCGGGCGGGGAAGACGAGGGGGAGGACACGGCATGACCACGGTCAGGCGGGACACCTACACCCCGGAGACGCTGCTCGCGGTGGCCGTCCAGGTCTTCAACGAGCGCGGCTACGACGGCACGTCGATGGAGCACCTCTCCAAAGCGGCCGGCATCTCCAAGTCCTCCATCTACCACCACGTCGCGGGCAAGGAGGAACTGCTCCTGCGGGCCGTCAGCCGCGCGCTGGACGGCCTCTTCGCCGTCCTCGACGAACCCGGCGCCGTACGCGGCCGGGCGGTGGAACGGGTCGAGTACGTGACCCGGCGGACGGTCGAGGTGCTGCTCGGCGAACTGCCGTACGTGACGCTGCTGCTGCGGGTCCGGGGCAACACGCGCACCGAACGCTGGGCGCTGGAGCGGCGCCGCGAGTTCGACCACCGGGTCGCCGACCTGCTGAAGGCCGCCGCCGGCGACGGGGACCTGCGTGCGGACGTGGACATCCGGCTCGCCACCCGGCTGCTGTTCGGCATGGTGAACTCGCTCGTCGAGTGGTACCGCCCGCACCCCGGCGCGGACCACGGGCAGCTCGCCGACGCGGTGGTCCACATGGCCCTCGACGGGCTCCGCGCGACCCCGAAGGGGCGCGACGCCGCTTCGTAGGGACGCGGTGGCGCGACCCGCGATGTGAGTGCGACCGAGTGCGCCCCCCGGAATCCGGGGGGCGCACTCGCGTTGTCGACCGCCCCCTCGCACCACCCGGTCGGATCAGTCGTACCGGTGTCCTGTGCGGGGCGGTCGTTCACTCCTCCGTGAGGGCCGGCCCGGTGGCGGGGCCCGGGTCGAGGAGGTCCGTCTCCTCGAAAACCAGCAGCGTGCGCGTGGAGAGGACCTCCGGGATGGACTGCAGACGCGTCAGGACCAGCTCGCGCAAGGTCCGGTTGTCCGGGGTGTGGACGAGCAGCAGTACGTCGAAGTCGCCGCTGACCAGTGCGATGTGCGCCGCGCCCGGCAACTCGCGCAGCTGCTCGCGCACCGTCCGCCAGGAATTCTGGACGATCTTCAGGGTGATATAGGCGGAAGCGCCCTGACCTGCCCGTTCGTGGTTCACCCGGGCGGTGAACCCACGGATCACCCCGTCGTCGATGAGCCGGTTGATCCGGGCGTAGGCATTGGCCCGCGACACGTGGACCTGCTCGGCCACCGAGCGTATGGAGGCCCGGCCGTCGGCCTGGAGCAGCCGCATGATCGACCGGTCGATCGGATCCAGGGGGCGGGAAGGCACCGGAGGGGCGCCCGTGACCGCCCCCGGCGGGACCGGGCCGGAACCGGCTCCGGCCATTTGTTCATCCGGCATTGCCCGATGCCTCCCTCTCCTGGACGTCCTGCACCCATCCCACGGCCCCGGCGCCAGTTTGTCCACAGCCTGGAGCCGCCTGTAGCCAAATTGCCCGGACAACCGAACAATCGGTTGGTGAGGGGCCTCACATCCGGGGCACTCCCTGCCCGCTTCCCACGAGGAGGTGTACGCCGCCATGACGGTCCAAGAGCTGCCCGGTGCCGGTGCGTCCCACCGTGTAACCCCGCCGCCCGCCTGGAGGCCCCGTACGGACGCAGCGGCGCTGCTTCCGGACCCCGAGCCGTACCGGGTGCTGGGCACCGAGGCGGCCGACCGCCTCGACCCGGCGCTGATGCGCCGGTACTACGCCGAACTCGTGCGCGGCCGCCGCTACAACGCGCAGGCCACCGCGCTGACCCGGCAGGGCCGTCTCGCCGTGTACCCGTCCACCGTCGGCCAGGAGGCCTGCGAGATCGCGGCCGCGCTGGTCCTGGAGGAGCAGGACTGGCTCTTCCCGAGCTACCGGGACACCCTGGCGGCCGTGGCCCGCGGTCTGGACCCCGTACAGGCGCTCACGCTGCTGCGGGGCGACTGGCACACCGGGTACGACCCGCGCGAGTACCGGATAGCCCCGCTGTGCACCCCCCTCGCCACCCAGCTGCCGCACGCGGTGGGCGTCGCCCACGCCGCCCGGCTGCGCGGGGACGACGTCGTCGCGCTGGCCATGGTCGGTGACGGCGGCACCAGTGAGGGCGATTTCCACGAGGCGCTGAACTTCGCGGCCGTCTGGCAGGCCCCGGTGGTCTTCCTGGTCCAGAACAACGGCTTCGCCATCTCCGTCCCGCTCGCCAAGCAGACCGCGGCGCCCACGCTGGCCCACAAGGCCGTCGGCTACGGCATGCCCGGCCGACTGGTCGACGGGAACGACGTCGCGGCCATGCACGAGGTCCTCACCGAGGCCGTCCAGCGAGCCCGCGCCGGCGGCGGACCCACCCTCATCGAGGCCGTCACGTACCGGATGGAGGCCCACACGAACGCGGACGACGCGACCCGCTACCGCACCGACGCCGAGGTGGAGGCCTGGAAGGCGCACGACCCGGTGGAACTGCTGGAGCGCGAGCTCACCGCCCGCGGGATCCTCGACGAGGACGGCATCCGGGAGGCGCGCGACGCGGCCGAGGCGATGGCCGCGAACCTGCGCGAGCGGATGAACGCCGAACCGGTCGTGGACCCGATGGACCTGTTCGCGCACGTCTACGCGGAGCAGACCGGACGACTGCGCGAGCAGGCCGACCTGCTGCGCGCCGAACTGGAAGCCGAGGAAGAGGCGTGAGCACGGTGGCACAGCGGGCGGTGAAGCCCGCGACGATGGCGCAGGCCCTCACCCGGGCCATGCGCGACGCGATGGCCGAGGACCCGACCGTCCACGTGATGGGCGAGGACGTCGGGGCGCTCGGCGGGGTCTTCCGGATCACGGACGGCCTCGTGAAGGAGTTCGGCGAGGACCGAGTGACGGACACCCCGCTCGCGGAGGCCGGGATCCTCGGCACCGCGGTCGGCATGGCCATGTACGGGCTGCGGCCGGTCGTGGAGATGCAGTTCGACGCGTTCGCGTACCCGGCCTTCGAGCAACTCATCTCGCACGTCGCGAAGATGCGCAACCGCACCCGGGGCGCGATGCCGCTGCCGATCACCATCCGCGTCCCGTACGGCGGCGGCATCGGCGGCGTCGAGCACCACTGCGACTCCTCCGAGGCGTACTACGTCGCCACGCCCGGTCTGACGGTCGTCACCCCGGCGACCGTCGAGGACGCGTACGGGCTGCTGCGCGCATCGATCGCTAGCGACGACCCGGTGGTCTTCCTGGAGCCCAAGCGGCTGTACTGGTCGAAGTCGCCGTGGTCGCCGGACGCCCCGGACGAGGTCCCCGGGATCGGGAAGGCGCTGGTCCGCCGGGCGGGCACGAGCGCCACGCTGATCACCTACGGGCCGTCGCTGCCGGTCTGTCTGGAGGCGGCCGAGGCGGCCCGCGAGGAGGGCTGGGACCTGGAGGTCGTGGACCTGCGCTCGCTCGTCCCGTTCGACGAGGACACGGTCGTGGCCTCCGTACGCCGGACCGGGCGCGCGGTCGTGGTCCACGAGGCCGGCGGCTTCGGCGGACCGGGCGCGGAGATCGCCGCCCGCGTGACGGAGCGGTGCTTCCACCACCTGGAGGCGCCCGTGCTGCGCGTGACGGGCTTCGACATCCCATACCCGCCGCCGATGTTGGAGAAGCACCACCTGCCCGGTGTGGACCGGATCCTGGACACCGTGGCCCGCCTGCAGTGGGAGAACTGATGCCGCAGGTACTGGAGTTCAAGCTGCCCGACCTCGGGGAGGGGCTCACCGAGGCGGAGATCGTCCGCTGGCTGGTGGCCGTGGGCGACGTGGTCGAGATCGACCAGCCGGTCGTCGAGGTCGAGACCGCCAAGGCGATGGTCGAGGTGCCCTGCCCGTACGGCGGCGTGGTCACCGCGCGCTTCGGCGAGGAGGGTACGGAACTCCCGGTCGGCGCCCCGCTGATCACGGTGGCCGTCGGTTCGGGCACCATGCCGGAGCCGGAGCCGGCGGAGCAGTCGTCCGGGTCGGGCAACGTGCTGGTCGGCTACGGCACGGACCACTCCCGGCCGGCGCGGCGCCGTCGGGTCCGTCCGGCGGGTGCGGCGCAGGCCGCTCCGGCGGAGGTGGTTGTGGCCGCTCCGCAGGCCGCCCCGGCGGTCGTGGCCGCGGCCGCTCCGGTGGTCGCCGGCGGGCCCGTTCCGGTGATCTCGCCGCTGGTGCGCAAGTTGGCCCGGGACAACGGGCTCGACCTGCGGGCCCTGCACGGATCCGGTCCGCAGGGACTGATCCTGCGGGCCGACGTCGAGGCGGCCCTGGCGGGCGCGCCCACGCCGTCCGTCACGTCCGCGGCGCCCGTCGCGGCGGCCCGACCCGCCCTTCAAGGCGAGCGGATCCCGCTCAAGGGACTGCGCGGGGCCGTCGCCGAGAAGCTCTCGCGCAGCCGGCGCGAGATCCCCGAGGCCACCTGCTGGGTCGACGCGGACGCCACCGAACTGATGGCGGCCCGGGCCGCGATGAACGCCGTGGACGGGCCGAAGATCTCGGTGCTGGCGCTGCTCGCCCGGATCTGCACGGCCGCGCTCGCCAAGTACCCCGAGCTCAACTCCACCGTCGACCTGGCGGCGAACGAGATCGTCCGGCTCCCGGCCGTGCACCTCGGTTTCGCCGCGCAGACGGAGCGGGGGCTGATGGTCCCGGTCGTCCGGGACGCGCAGGACCGCAGCCCGGAGTCCCTGTCGGCCGAGTTCGCCCGGCTGACCGAGCTGGCCCGGGCGGGGAAGCTGGCACCGTCCGACCTCACGGGCGGGACGTTCACGCTGAACAACTACGGGGTCTTCGGGGTCGACGGCTCCACGCCGATCATCAACCACCCCGAGGCGGCCATGCTCGGCGTGGGCCGGATCATCCCCAAGCCGTGGGTGCACCAGGGGGAGCTGGCCGTGCGCAAGGTCGTCCAGCTGTCGCTGACCTTCGACCACCGCGTCTGTGACGGCGGCGCGGCCGGCGGTTTCCTGCGGTACGTCGCCGACTGCGTGGAATCCCCGTCGGTGCTGCTGCGCAGCCTCTGATCGGAGACCTCCACCGCGAGGTCTCCACCGCGAGGTCTCCGCCGCGACGCCTGCGGTGCGAAGCCTCCGCCGCGAGGACTGCGGCGGTACGAAGCCTCTGATCCGAGGCTTGCGATCCGCAGCCCCGGGCCGCCCGTCCTAACCGGGCGGCCGGGGCCGCGGCCGAGGACTCCCGGGGCGGCGGCCCCGGGAACACGGCCGGGCGGGACCCCCACCCCGCCCGGCCGTACCACCCGTTCCGCCGCGCGTCCGAGTTCCGCCCGTCCGAGGCGCAGGACGCGTTCCGGCCCTACACGGTCAGCAGCAGCTTGCCGACGTGGGCGCTGGACTCCAGCACCCGGTGGGCCTGCGCCGCCTCGGCCATCGGGAACGTCGCGTGCACCACGGGGCGCACCCGCCCCGCAGCCACCAGCGGCCACACGTGTTCGCGTACGGCCGCGATGATGGCGGCCTTCTCCTCCAGCGGCCGGGTCCGCAGCGAGGTGGCGGTGATGGCCGCGCGCTTGGCCAGCAGGGTGCCCAGGTTCAGTTCGGCCTTCACGCCGCCCTGCATCCCGATCACGGCAAGTCGCCCGTTGACGGCCAGCGCGTCCAGGTTCCGCGCCAGGTACTTCGCGCCCATGATGTCGAGGATCACGTCCGCGCCGGCGCCGCCGGTGGCGGACCGCAGCTCCTCCACGAAGTCCTGCTCGCGGTAGTCGATGAGGATGTCCGCGCCCAGCTCCGCGCAGCGCGCGAGCTTCTCCTTGCCGCCCGCGGTCACCGCGACCCGTGCGCCGACCGCCTTGCCGAGCTGGATCGCCATCGTGCCGATGCCGCTGGAGCCGCCGTGCACGAGCAGGGTCTCGCCGGGACGCAGCCCGGCGACCATGAACACGTTGGACCACACCGTCGCGACGACCTCCGGCAGCGCGGCGGCCGTCACCAGGTCGATGCCCGCCGGCACGGGCAGCAGCTGCCCCGCCGGGACGGCCACCCGCTCCGCGTAACCGCCGCCGGACAGCAGCGCGCACACCTCGTCGCCCACCGACCAGCCGGACACGCCCGGCCCGAGGGCGGCGATGCGGCCGGAACACTCCAGGCCGGGGTAGGGGGAGGCGCCGGGCGGAGGATCGTAGAAACCCTGCCGCTGGAGGACGTCGGCGCGGTTCACGGCGCTCGCCGCGACCGCGACGATCACCTCCCCCTCGCCGGCCACCGGATCGGGTACGTCGGCCCGGACCAGGGCCTCGGGGCCACCGGGCTGCTCGATCGTGATCGCATGCATGGCCCGGAGGCTACGCGAAGGCGCCCCGCGACGGCAGGACGCCGCCGCGTACGACCCGGCGCGCGGCCCCGGCACCGACCCGGCACCGACCCGGCGCGGACCCGTCCGGGGGGCCTACTCCACCGGGCCGAACGTCACATTGGGCGAGAGCGGACGCGTGGCGCGCACGATGCTGATGACCCGGTCCGTCAACTGGAGCGGGCTCGCGTGCGGGTCGTCGTAGGCGAGCAGACGGTGGCCGCGCAGCACGCTCACCACCAGGTCGTCGGTCTCCCGCACGCTGCGGCCCACCTCGGACTTGTTGACGGGGCGTTCGATCAGGTCGAGGCCGCTGCCCTGCTGGATGAGGTCCTCCATCACGGTGCCCGCGCTCGGGCTGAGCACCGACAGCCCGAGGAGCCGTCCGGCCGCGCTCGCGCTGGTGATGACCGCGTCCGCGCCGGACTGCTTCAGCAGCGGCGCGTTCTCCTCCTCGCGGACCGCCGCGACGATCTTCGCGCCCCGGTTGAGCTGGCGTGCCGTCAGCGTCACCAGGACCGCCGTGTCGTCCCGCTGGGTGGCGATGACGATCTGACGGGCCTTCTGGATCTCCGCGCGCAGCAGGACGTCCGAGCGGGTGGCGTCGCCGACCACACCCGTGAGCCCCTCCGCGTTGGCGGTGTCGATGACCTTGGCACTGGGGTCGACGATGACCACCTGTTCCCGGCTGAGGCCCGTGGCCAGCAGGGTCTGCAGCGCCGAACGGCCCTTGGTACCGAAGCCGACGACGACCGTGTGCTCGCGCAAGTTCTTCCTCCAGCGACTCAGCCGCCATTCTTCCCTGGTGCGTTCGGTGAGCACTTCCAGGGTGGTGCCGACCAGGATGATCAGGAACAGCACCCGAAGCGGGGTGATCAACAGGACGTTGACCAGCCGCGCGGTGTCGCTGTGCGGGACGATGTCGCCGTAGCCCGTCGTGGACAGGGTGACGGTCGCGTAGTAGACGCAGTCGAGGAGATCGACCGACCCGTTCGCGTTGTCGTGGTACCCCTCGCGGTCGAGCCAGACGATCAGAACCGTCAGACAGAGCACGAACAGGGCCATCAGCAGCCGCCGGCTCACCTGCCGTAGCGGCTTCTCGACGACGCGTTTGGGCAGCTTGATGCGGCGCGAGACGAGTTTTTCGTCCGCGCCGCGCGCCATGGCGTCCTGGCCGTGAAGTTTCACGTGAAACATCCCCCCGAAGCCCAGGGCAGGTCGAGGATTTCGAGGTCCTGCCCGGATCGTGCGCCGTGCGGCGGTACGACGGCCAGCGCGTCGGCGGCGGCCACGCCGCGCAGCATCGCCGGGCCGTTGTACCGCAGCGGCACGGCATGTTCGTCGGTCAGCAGCACCGGCACGAGCCGGGTGTCGTGCGGGTGGCCGGGCACGTCCCCCTGCACCGGCGCGGTGTAGCGCGGCCGCTGCCGGCGGCCCGCGAGGGCGCGCAGCAGGGGTTCGGCGAGGGTCAGCAACCCGGAGACGGCCGCCAGCGGGTTGCCGGGCAGGCCGACGACGTGCCGCCCGTCCGCCCGGTCGCCGATGCGGGCCAGCAGCATCGGGTGCCCGGGGCGCACGGCGACCCCGTCCACGAGCAGCTCGGCACCGGCGCGGGCCAGCACCGGGTGTACGTGGTCGACGGGACCGGACGCGGTGCCGCCGGTGGTGATCAGCAGGTCCGCGGAGGAGCCGGCGACGGCCTCGTACAGGGCCTGCGCCCCGGCCGGGTCGTCCCCGAGCCGGCGCGTACCGGTGACCTGCGCCCCGATCCGGGTGAGCCAGGGGCCGAGCATCGGGCCGAGGGCGTCGCGGATCAGTCCGTCGTGGGGTCGGCCCTCGGCCAGCAGCTCGTCGCCGAGGACGAGCACCTCGACGCGGGGCCGGGGCCGGGTGACCAGCTCGTCGTACCCGGCGGCCGCGGCGAGACCGAGGACGGCGGGGGTGACGAGGGAGCCGACGGGCAGCAGCAGGTCCCCGGAGCGGCACTCCTGGCCGCGCGGACGGATGTCCTGGCCGGTGCTGACGGCCCGCTCGGCGTGCAGTTGGGCGCCGACCTCGCGGACGTGCTCGCTGCGGATCACGGCGCTGGTGTCCGCCGGGACGCGGGCGCCGGTGGCGATCCTGACGGCCTCGCCGTCGGCGAGCGGAGCCGGCGGCTCCGTCCCGGCCAGGACCCCGCCGGGGCGGGTCCGCCAGGGGCCGGGTCCGGCGACGGCCCAGCCGTCCATGGCGGAGGTGTCGAAGGACGGCAGGTCGCTGAGGGCCTCCAGGGGGGCCTCCAGCACCTCGCCGAGCGCGTCGGGGAGCGGTACCCGGTGGCTGCGGCCGCGTACGCCCGAGCCGGCCCGGACGGCCGCCGCTCGGGCGTGCGGCCAGGCCGTGGCGCGGTGGCCTCCGGCGTCGCCGGCCCGGGCATCGCGGCTGACCAGGGCAAGGGCTTCGTCCAGGGCGCCGTCGGCGTCGGTACGGGTCATCCTGAGCCGCTCTCCTGGGGATCGGCGGGGCCCGCCTCGGCGGGCTTGGCGTCGGCGGGCTTGCCGTCGGCGGGGGTCGCTTCGTCGGCCCAGCGCAGGGCCAGCTCGGCGGTCTTGCGGCAGGCGTCGAGGACGGCCTGCGCCGGGTCGGCGCCCTGCGCCTCGGCGCGGGCCGCCGCGTAGCCCACGAGGAAGGTCGTCAGCGGAGCCGCGGGCCGGGCGACGCCGTGGGCGGCGTCACGGGCGAGGTCGAGCAGGGCCGTGACGTCGACGTCGACGTCGATGCCGAGCTCGTTCTTGGCGGCGTTGATCCATTGCTCCAGCACGGTCCCATGCTCCCTGATCCGGGCCCGGGCCGACGCCAGGTCCTCCCAGGTGTCGCAGTCGAAGGAGGCGAGGGGTGCGGTGGCGGTGACGGAGGTCAGGTCGAGCTCGGCGGTCAGGGCGCGCAGTGGCAGCCCGTTGAGGGTGCCGTGCTCGGTGGCGAGCAGGGCGATCTCGCGGCGCAGGGGCTCCGCGCGGTAGGCGGCGACCAGCGGCTGGTCCCGGCCGTCGGGGTCCCGGAGCAGGGCCCCGTCCGGCCCGTCGGCGGTCAGTAGCGCGCGGACGGTGTCCCGGTCGAGGAAGGGCAGGTCGGCGGAGAGTACGAGGACCAGCCCGGCCGTCGTGGCCCGCAGCCCGGCGTCCAGCGCGGCCACGGGGCCGCCGCCGGGCGGGTTCTCCCGGGCCCAGCGCACCGGGCGGGCCGTCGCCCGGCGGCCGCCGACCACGACGGTGGTCCCGGCGTCGGCGCACGCGTCGAGGACCCGGTCCAGCAGGGCGCGGCCGCCGACGCGCAGGCCCGGCTTGTCGGCCCCGCCGAGGCGGCGGGCGGCGCCGCCGGCCAGGACGATCGCGTCGTAGGTCATGCCCTTGAGTATGGGGGCCGGGGGTTGTCCACCGGCGGCGTGGGGCCGCGCCTCAATCGCCGGCGGGGCTGGAGGGGGTCGGGGGTTTCCGGGCGCCGCCCGGACCCGCGCCTCAAGTGTTGGCGGGGCTGGAAGGGGGTGACCGGGCCTGTGCCGCGTGGGGGCGGTGGGGTCGGGGGTTTCCGGGCGCCGCCCGGACCCGCGCCTCAAACGCCGGCGGGGCTGGGTTGGTCGCTGCCCGGGCCCGCGCCTCAAGCGTCGGTGGGGCTGGAAGGGGGTGACCGGGCCCGTGCCGCGTGGGGGCGGTGGGGTCGGGGGTTTCCGGGCGCTGCCCGGGCCCGCGCCTCAAACGCCGGCGGGGCTGGGTTGGTCGCCGCCCGGGCCCGCGCCCCAAGCGCCGGCGGGGCTGGGTTGGTCGCCGCCCGGGCCCGCGCCCCAAGCGCCGGCGGGGCTGGATCGGGCGCCGCCCGGGCCCGCGCCTCAAACGCCGGCAGGGCTGGGGCGGGGGGATCGGATCGCGCCCCCGCAGAGTGGTGGCGGGCTCGGGGCCTGGGGCTCCGGGCCCGCCGGGTGGGGCGGGGTTAGAGGTACGGGCCGGAGCGGACCGCGCCGTGGGGGCCGTCCTCGTCGTCCTCGTGCGATCCGCCGGGCGGCAGGGCGCGGCGCATCTGCTCCAACTGGGCCCGCGCCGCCATCTGCTGCGCGAACAGGGCCGTCTGGATGCCGTGGAAGAGGCCCTCCAGCCAACCCACCAACTGTGCCTGCGCGATCCGCAGTTCCGCCTCGGAGGGAATGGCCTCCTCGGTGAACGGCAGGGACAGGCGCTCCAGTTCCTCGACCAGTTCCGGTGCGAGGCCGTCTTCGAGCTCCTTGACGGAGGCGGCGTGGATGTCCTTGAGCCGGACCCGGCTCGCCTCGTCGAGAGGCGCGGCGCGTACCTCTTCCAGGAGTTGCTTGATCATGCTGCCGATCCGCATGACCTTGGCGGGCTGTTCGACCATTTCCGTCACCGGGACCTCGCGCGACTCGTCATCGGCGCCGCCGACCGCCATCCCGTCCTGTCCCACGATCAGGACGTTCGGGGGGCTGTCCTGCGACCGTTCACTCCTCGGCATCTCCATGCCGTCATTCTCTCGCACACCTGCGTACTCACACGGTGTGCCCCCGCGGGAGCGTGATCCACCCTGTCCGGGGGCCGGAACATAGGCCCGGCCCCCGTCGCGGGGGTCAGCCGGCCTCGCGGCGGGCCAGTGCGCCGCTCGAGCGGGTGACCAGCGCCGCGAGCAGCGCCGCTCCCAGCGGGACCACGATCAGCAGTCCGGCCAGCGTGGGCCAGGGCACGGCGATCGGCACGTACAGCTCGGTGTCCTGCACCGTGGCCCAGCCCCTCTCGATGCCGTTGCGGATCAGGCGTTCCTGTTCGCGTTCCTGGGTGAGCCGCAGCCCGACCGCCGGCAGGATCCCGGCGGCGGAGCCGAGGACCACGCCCATCAGAGCGACCACCCCGCACTGGAAGCCGCTCAGGGTGCGTCGCACGCGCGGGGCCGCGCCGACCGCCGCGAGCGTCTTCAGGTCGGCCTCGGCGTCGGCCTGCGCGAGGCCGGTGGCGATGCCGGCCGCGCCGATGGTGATCAGCCCCGCGAAGACGGTGAGGACGAGGACGCCGAGGGTGCTCTCCTTCTGGTAGCCCTCCTCGATCCTGAACCGGGCGTCGGCGCCCATCCGGTCGATCTCCCCGTCGAGCGTCTGCCGCTGCGCGCCGGTCGCCTTCCCGTCGAGGCTGAACCAGGCGCCGACGGGAGCCGTGGCGAGGCCCGCGTTCTTCGCGGCGGCCGGCGGTACGACCAGTCGGATGCCCCAGGCCTCGGCGGGACGCGGGGCCGTGTGGACGGCGAGCACCGTGTCCCGGCCGGGGACTTCGGCGTTCTTCCCGGCTGCCTCCTCTACGGCGGCCTGGTCGGTGACGACCCGCAGGGTGATCTTCCCGTCCTTCACGTCGTGCGGTTCGAAGGAGACCGGCCGGCCCTCCTTGAGGGCGGCGGTGGATCCGGGGTCGGTGACCGCGAGGACGGTCATCAGCTTCTCGTCGGCGATGACCACATCGGGCGCCGAGAAGTGCGTGCGCGGTGCGCACCGCGAGTCCTTGCGCAGTTCACGGGCCTGCGCCGGGGTGAAGGAGTCGACCCCGCCGGGTGCTTCGAGGAGCGGGCAGCGCTGTTCCTTCGGGGTGATGAGTTCGACGCGTCCGCAGGTCAGGTCGGAGTCGCGCATCTCGCAGTTCGGGTTGCCGACCACGAAGCGGTCGACATCGGCCCGTACGGCGACCGGCAGCGTGCTGCTGAGGGTGGCGCGCAGGGCCGGGACGTCCTTGTGCCCGGTGTTGTCATTGGCGGTCAGGGTCCCGACGTTGGCGGGGAGTTCGGCCACGTACTCGTGCCGGGCCTGTACGTCACGACTGTGCTCGTAGGTGGAGACCGCCACGGTGCCCGCGACGGCGGCCAGTACGGCGGCCACGGCCGGCGCGGTACGCCCCCGGTTGCGGACGGCGTCGCGCAGCGCGAGCCGCGGCGAGAGCGGCAGCAGGCGTCCGAGCCGCCCGAACAAGCCGACGAGGAGCGGGGTGAGGGCGACGACGCCCAGTTCGGCGATGGCGCTGCCCCCGGCGACGACGGTGGTGCTGACCTGGCGGGTCGCTCCGTAGAGGACGATCGCGGTGCCCCCGGCCACGGCGGCGAGGCCGACGAGGGGCAACACCCGGTTGGCGCGGCGGACGCCCCGACGGCCGGTCAGGGAGGCCAGTACGGTCTGTCGGGAGGCGGTGACGGCGGGCACGACCGCCGCGAGGAGCCCGGTCAGCACGGCGAGCAGGGCGATGCCGAGCAGTTCCAGCGGGCGGACGTCGAAGCCGCCGAAGCGGGCGCCGAGCTGCTGTTCCAGGACGGGCCGCAGCCCGACGGTGAGGGCCACACCGACCGCGGTGCCGATCACGGCCGCGACGGCGCCGATCACGAGGCCGCCGGAGAGCACGACGGCCCGGATGTGCCGCCGGTCGCCGCCGTTGGCGCCGAGCAGCCCCAGCTGGCGGCGCGAGCGCCGGGCGCCGACCGCGAAGGCGGGCCCGGCGAGCAGGCACACCTCCAGCATGGTCAGGCCGATGACGGTGGCCAGGACGGCCCGCTCGGTGAGGGTGCCGCCCGTGCCGGTCAGCTCGAACTGCTCCTTCGGCGCCTGGCGGAACAGCGGGACGTCGGAGTCGGCGGGCGGGTTCAGCGCCACGGCGCGGGAACGCACGAGCGCGCCCTTGGTGTTGGCCTCCTTGACCATGTTCCACGTGAAACCATCGCCGCCGACCGAGACCAGGTACGAGGTCCGCTCGGTCACCCCCGGCGCTCCGGTGGCCTGGAGCGCCTTGTTCAGCGGGGCGAACAGGGTGCCGGGGAGGGCGAGCAGCTCCGTGGTCCGTAGCGCGGAGGGGAGCTCGTACGCCCCCACCACCTTGTACGCGGCCGGTGAGCCGCGCGGGGTGACCGAGGAGCCGACGTACAGCCCGGAGGCCTTCAGGAAGGCGTTGGTGGCGACGACCTCCCCCCGCCCGGAGGGCAGTCGGCCGCGGTCGAGCGTGATCAGGCCCCGGGTCAGCGGGTCGTGCACGTCCAGCTCGCGCAGTTCGGTGGCGAGGAGGCCGTGCGCGGTGTGCACCTTGGTGTGGCCCGAGGTGTCCTGGACGGACCGGGCGCCCGCGGGGACCGAGGCCTTCAGCGGCTGCGCCTGCGGCTGCTTGCCCGGCCGGTAGGCGTCGTAGCCGCCGACCGGCGCGTAGTGCTCGCCGTCCGGGTGCTGGAACACGGCGGCGTCGACGTGGGATTCGGTGATCCGGGCGTCGGCCGCCCCGAGCTCGCGGGTCAGGGTCTGTTGCGGGGAGAGCTCGCCGCTGCGCAGGGCGAGGTCCGCGGCGCTCACGCCGACGATCGGCAGGGCGATCATCGACAGGACGAGGGCGCTGCGGCCCTTGGCGCGCCAGGCGTCGCGACGGGCGATGCGCAGGGCCGCGACCCAGGGGTGGAACCAGGAACCGAACGGGGAGGTCACAGGCCGGCCGCCCGCCCCGAGAGCAGCGAGTCGGCGCCGCTGCGCAGGGTCTCGTCCACGACGGTGCCGTCGCGCAGGAAGACGACCCGGTCCGCCCAGGCGGCGAAGCGGGGTTCGTGCGTGACCAGGATCCCGGCCGCGCCCGCGTCGCAGCGGTTGCGCAGCAGGGCCAGTACGGATTCACCGGTCTCGGAGTCGAGGGCGCCGGTGGGCTCGTCGGCGAGGACCAGTCGGCGGTCGCCGACCAGCGCGCGGGCGATGGCGACGCGC
The DNA here is from genome assembly GCF_055574495.1 of Streptomyces sp. NPDC029836. Lineage (NCBI taxonomy): Bacteria > Bacillati > Actinomycetota > Actinomycetes > Kitasatosporales > Streptomycetaceae > Streptomyces > Streptomyces sp. NPDC029836. The sequence continues at coordinate 315,641 of NZ_JBVHZI010000004.1, forward strand.
TGTTGCTGGCCGCCGGACATCTCGTCGGGGAAGCGGTGGGCGAGCTGCGCGAGGCCCATCTCCTCCAGCGCGGCGATGGAGGCGACGCGGGCCCTGCGGGCGGGGACGCCGTCGAGTTCGAGGGGCAGCGCCACGTTCTCGGCCGCGGTGAGGGCCGGTATCAGGTTGTAGTCCTGGAAGACGTAGCCGATGCTGCGCCGGCGCATGGCGGCGAGTTGTTTGCGGCTCGCGGTGGTGATGTCGAGGCCCTCGACGAGGACCCGGCCGCTGGTCGGGGTGTCGAGGCCGCCCGCGAGGGTGAGCAGCGTGGACTTGCCGGATCCGGACGGGCCCATCACGGCGACGAGTTCGCCGGGGTGGACGACGAGGTCGATCCCGCGCAGGGCGTGCACCTCGGTGGCGCCGCTGCCGTGGGTGCGCACGAGCCGGTCCAGTTGGAGTACGGGTTGCGTGGTGTGCTGGTCGGGCATGAGGGTTCCCCCTTGGAACGGTGGTCAGCCCCGCCGCGGTCGGGCGGTACGGGGCCGGCCGGCGGTGGCGCCGGCGGTGGGCTCGGTGGCGGGCTCGTCGGTGGCGGTCCCCGGCGGAGCGGGGGCGGCGGGCCCGGCGGGGGTCCGGCCGGCCTGCTGGGAGAGCCGTACGAGCCGTGCCTCGGAGTGGTCGAGCCAGCGGGCCTCGGCCTCGGTCTGGAAGATCAACTGCTCCAGGACGAGCAGCCAGGCGAGGTCGTCGCGTTCGTCGGCCTCGCCGCTCTCGATGGCGCCGAGGGCCCTGGCCTTGAGCCGGGTGTAGTCCTGCATGGCCCGCACGGTGGCGTGCCGCTGGGACTGGATCACGGCGCGGATGTCCACGCCGGGGGCGCCGACGGCCATGGCGAGCTTGATGGACAGCTCGTCGCGCGGCGGGTTGGTGCGGTCGACGGGGCGCTCGTACCACTCGCGCAGTTCGGCGCTCCCGGTGTCGGTGATGGCGTACAGGGTGTGTCCGGCCGCGTCCTCGCCGCCGGGGGCGACGAGTCCGTCGCGCTCCAGGCGGCCGAGGGTGGTGTACACCTGCCCGACGTTGAGGGGCCAGGTGGAGCCGGTGCGGGATTCGAATTCGGAACGCAGTTGGGAGCCGTACCGGGGGCCCCGTTCCAGCAGGGCGAGAAGACCGTGGCGAATGGACATACTCAGTATGTATACCGAGTATGCCCTTGCTCGCAAGGACCCCCGGGAGGATCCGGGGGTGGTCACGGGCCCCGAGGAGGCCGGTTCCGGGGCGGTCAGCGGCCGCGCCGCAGCCGCATCCCCATGAAGCCGAGGCCTAGTCCCATCAGGGCCAGCCCGGTGCCGAGCGGCAGTATGTGGGCGGCCAGATCGGCGGCCCGCTCGTTCGGCCCGGTGCCGATCGCGGTGACGGAGGACGGCGGCCGCGCCGCGGCGGGCGGCCGCGGCTCGGGCGCGACCTCCGGAGGGAGGACCGGCTCGCCGGGCGGCGGCTGCGCGGGCCGTACGGGGTGCGCGGGCCGGACGGGGTGGACCGGCCGCAGCGGACGCGACACCGGGGCCACGTCCACGGAGGCCGGTTCGCCGACCGGGCGCCCGGGCCGCTCCCGCCCCTCCCCGGCGGCGCTGCCGGCGAGGTCCTCGCGGGGCCCGCCGTCGGCGTCGGTGGTCCGACCGGCGACGGTGGCCGCGGCGACGTCGAGGGCGGCGCTCGCCGGCGCCGTGACCAGCAGCGCGGCGGCGAGCGCGGCTCCGGCCGCCCAGTGCGGGACGCGGAGGCGATGAGTCACGGGGAGCCCCTCCCGTTCCGGTTGACCGAGGAAGCGGAAACCGAGATCCGGCAAAGCGGAAGACCGAGGACCGAGCGGCGGAGCGGCGGAGCGGCGGACGGGCGGGCTAACGGGCGGCCGAATGACCGGGCCGACGGCGGCAGGTTCGTGCTCAGATTTACATAGTGGGGCAAAAGCGGCATCCCGGGCCGCCCATCGGGGTGGCCCGGGATGCCGGGTGTGTCGTGCGGGTCGCCCGGGAAGCCCCGGACCGACCGTCTCCTCCTACGGGTCCTCCCGCGGGTCCTGCTACGGGTCCCTCCGCGGGTCCTACTGCGGGTTGCCGCTGGAGACGATCAGCTTGAACTCCGTGTCGTCCTTCGCCACGTCGTCACCGGCCGCGGGCAGCTGCTCCAGGACGGTGTCCTGGCCGTAGACCGCCTCGTCCCGCGTCTCGATCTCGTAGCGCCAGCCGGCGGCCTGGAGGCACTCCTTGACCGAGCGGAGGTTCTTGTACCGCAGGTCGGGCGCGATGACCTTGTTCGCGTCCTTGTAGGCCTTGGACGGCTTCTTGCACTTCTCGACGTCGATCGTGCGCGAGGTGTCCGGCCCCTTGAAGCCCGCCTTGGCGGACCCGGACGCGGACGCCGACGCGGAGGCGCTCGGCCCCGGGCCGGCCTGCGGGTCCTCGTCCTTGCCGTTCATCGAGAGCGCCGCGATCAGACCGCCGACGGCCAGCAGGGCCACGACGATCGCGCCGACCACGACCGGCGTGTTCCGCCGGCCACCGCCCGAGCCGCCCGTCGCGCCGCCCTGGTGCGACGGGGAGATGGTGAACGGCGCCGGCGTCTGCGGCGCGTACTGCTGCGGCGCCGGCGTGTGCACGCCCTGCTGCGGGTACGCGTACCCGCCCTGGTGGTGCTGCGGCGGGGGCGTCGGCGCGTACGGGGACGGCGCCTGGTAGGGCTGCTGGAGCGACTGCGGCGGCGGGGCCTGGAACCCGGAGTCGACGGGCGGGAACACGGCCGAACCCACGCCGGCGCCGCTGCCCCCGGTGACGGCGCCGGGCACGATCGCCGGCGCGCCCGTCCGACCGGCCGACAGCACCCGCAGCAGGTCGTCGCGCATGGCGGCGGCCGTGGGGTAGCGCTCGTTCGGGTTCTTCTTCAGCGCCCGGGCGACGAGCGCGTCCATCGCCGGGGTGACCGCCCGGTTGATGGTCGACGGAGCCACCGGCTCCTCCTGCACGTGCGCGTACGCGATGGCCAGCGGCGAGTCCGCGTCGAAGGGGATCCGCCCGGTCAGCAGCTGGAACAGCATGATGCCGACCGAGTACAGGTCGGAACGGGCGTCCACGCCACGGCCCAGGGCCTGCTCCGGGGAGAGGTACTGCGGGGTGCCGACGACCATGCCGGTCTGCGTCATCGAGGTGACGCCCGACTGCATGGCGCGGGCGATGCCGAAGTCCATCACCTTGACGACGCCGCGCTTGGTCATCATCACGTTGCCGGGCTTGATGTCGCGGTGGACCAGCCCCATCTCGTGGCTGGTCTCCAGCGCGGCCAGCACGTCGGCCGTCACCTTCAGCGCCCTGTCCGCGGGCATCGCGCCGTACTGGCGGATGTCGGCCTCCAGGGCGGAGCCCAGGGGCTGACCTTCCACGTATTCCATGACGATGTAGGGCATCACGGTGCTGTCGCCGCCGCCGGAGCCGCCGAAGACGACTTCGCCCTCGCCCGTGTCGAAGACCGAGACGATATTGGTGTGCGACAGTTTCGCAACAGCCTGCGCCTCACGGCGGAACCGCTCGCGGAAGGACGCCTCGCGCCCCAGTTCGCTGTGCAGGGTCTTGATCGCCACCTGCCGGTCCAGCGCGGAGTCGTACGCGAGGTAGACCGACGCCATGCCGCCCTCACCCAGCAAATCCCTTAGCTGGTAACGGCCGCCGGCCAGAGAGCCGCCTGCGTACCGGCCCTGTGTGCCGTCCTGGCTCATGACTGTTGCTTCCCCTCGGGCTGCGTCCCCACGCGTCCGGCTGAGCGCATGTGGCGCCCAGTCTGCCGGAGGGCAAGCACACGTCAAGCCAGGTACCCGTTCCGTGACCACGGGGGCACGCGCCGCCTTCGTCCGGACGGTGACCGGTTCGGAGGCTGTAGCGTTCGTCGGAGCACCCGATGAGGACCCGATGAGGACCCACCGCTAGAGCGGACGAGAGAGACGACGGCGAGGACTGATGGCACCCGAACCCGAGGGAAACGGCGCCGGGATGGCCGACGGTCCTGAACATTGGGGCGCGGGCGGCATCGTCGGGGACGGCCGCTACCGGCTGACCCACCGCCTGGGCCGCGGCGGCATGGCTGAGGTCTTCGCCGCCGAGGACGTGCGCCTGGGCCGTACCGTCGCCGTGAAGCTGCTGCGCGCCGACCTCGCCGAGGACCCGGTGTCCAAGGCCCGGTTCACGCGCGAGGCCCAGTCCGTCGCCGGCCTCAACCACCACGCCGTGGTCGCCGTGTACGACTCGGGCGAGGACCGGGTCGGACCGAACGTCGTCCCCTACATCGTGATGGAGCTCGTCGAGGGCCGCACCATCCGCGACCTGCTGATCAGCGCCGAGGCCCCGGGCCCCGAGCAGGCGCTGATCATCGTCTCGGGCGTGCTGGAAGCCCTCGCGTACTCCCACCAGCACGGCATCGTGCACCGTGACATCAAGCCCGCGAACGTCATCATCACCAACACCGGCGCGGTGAAGGTGATGGACTTCGGCATCGCCCGCGCCCTGCACGGCGTGCAGTCGACGATGACCCAGACCGGCATGGTCATGGGCACCCCGCAGTACCTGTCGCCCGAACAGGCCCTCGGCAAGGCCGTGGACCACCGCAGCGACCTGTACGCGACCGGCTGCCTCCTCTACGAACTCCTCGCGCTGCGGCCCCCCTTCACCGGCGAGACCCCGCTCTCGGTGGTCTACCAGCACGTGCAGGACGCCCCGGTGCCGCCTTCGCAGCTGCCCGAGGGCGGTTCGATCCCGAAGGAACTCGACGGCCTGGTCATGCGGTCGCTCGCCAAGGACCCGGACGACCGGTTCCAGAGCGCCGAGGAGATGCGCGGACTCACCCAGTACGCGCTGCAGATGCTCCAGGAGCAGGGCGCGAACACCGGCACCTGGAACACCGGTCCGGTCACCATGTCCCTCCCGCACGGCCAGCCCGGCTCGCCGACCACGGCGATGCAGGCGAACGGCAACGGTGGCCAGTTCCCCTCGCACTCGACGACCTCGCAGTTCCAGCAGCCGATGGTGCCGCCGCTCAACCCGGACGACGGCTCCGCGTTCCCGGGCGGCGGCGGTCACGGCGGCCCGGGCGGCGGTCAGGGCGGCTACGGCGGCTACGGCGAGCGTCCGCGCGGCGGGCGCTGGAAGATGATGCTGTTCGCGCTGGTGGCGGTGCTCGCCATCGCCGGCGGTGTGGCGTACGCGTGGAAGAACGTCAGCGAGAACAACAGCAACAAGGACAAGACCCCGAGCACGAACCAGAGCTCGCCGGGCGCCTCGCAGAGCAAGCCGGGGGAGACCAGCCCGGAACCCGAGTCGAGCCCCTCGGCGCCGTCGACCTCGAAGACGTACGAGGAGACGTACGCGCCGAACCCGACCAAGAGCAACAAGTTCACGCCGAGCACGGGCCCGACGGCGAGCGCCAGCACGAGCCCGACCCCGACGGCGAGCAAGACCACGCCGGTGGACCCGACACCCCCCACGAAGGAGCCCCCCACGAAGGAGCCTCCGACGACGGAGCCTCCGACGAAGGAGCCGACGGACCCCGTCACGGGCGGCCCGGCGAACCCGGTCGAGTAGGCACCCGAACGCATCCGAAGTACGCGAAAGGGCCCGGCGGAACCAATTCCGCCGGGCCCTTTCGCGTCCCCGCGCGCGAGGTCGGTCCGTCCGATGATCACAATGCGTGTTGGTACTGCCGTTCCCGGCGGTTCGTGTTCCCGGCCAGGGTGTGGACGGTGACGAGTTGGGGTTCGATGCGCATGTAGACCGGATCGAAGACCGCGCCGTCCACGAAATGCGGGCCCGGACCGAATAGTTCCAGTTCCCCGTTGGTCGGTTCGACGATCTCCGCGGTGCCGGTGAACTGCACCGACCACAACCGTTCGTCGGGGGAATTGAAGTTGTCCGCCCCGTACGAGACGACACTGCCGTTGCAGGCCTGGTGATAGCCGAAACCGGCGTGCATTCTCAGGACGACCTTGTCGTCCACCACGATGTGGCGGGCGAGGGCGAGGAAGGGCAGCGCGCGCATGCTGGTGGCGACTCGGCCGTAGGGCACGCGGCGCAGCAGTTCGATGGCGTGGAGTTCCTCAGGGGACATGCGACCACTGTCCGGCACCGACGCGGCGTCGGGAAAGGGGATCCCGCCCCGATCATCGGGGACGTTGGTCCCGAATGGGCCGAGAGCGCCGAGGGCGCCACTGGCGGCCCCGGGGTCGGGCACCGTCCCCCGGGGGTCCGTCACCGTGTGTCATCGGCCCGGTGGCCGGGTGGAGCTACGCGCGCTTCTCCGCCTGGAGGCGGGCCACGTACGCGGCGGCCTGGGAGCGGCGCTCCATGCCGAGCTTCGAGAGCAGACTGGAGACGTAGTTCTTGATCGTCTTCTCGGCGAGGTGCAGCCGCTCGCCGATGACCCGGTTCGTCAGGCCCTCGCCGATCAGGTCGAGGATCTTGCGCTCCTGCTCGGTGAGGTTGGAGAGCCGGTCGTCGCCCTTGCCGTTCTTGCCGTCGCGCAGCCGCTCCAGCACCCGTGCGGTCGCGACGGGGTCCAGCAGCGACCTGCCGGCCGCCACGTCCCGTACGGCGCTCAGCAGTTCGTTGCCGCGGATCGCCTTGAGGACGTAACCGGAGGCGCCGGCCATGATCGCGTCGAAGAGGGCCTCGTCATCGGCGAACGAGGTCAGCATCAGGCACTTGATGTCCTCGTTCTGCGAGCGCACCTCCCGGCACACCTCGACGCCGCTGCCGTCCGGGAGTCGCACGTCGAGGACCGCGACGTCGGGGCGGGTCGCCGGGATGCGCACCAGCGCGTCCGCCGCGGTACCGGCCTCACCGACGATCTCGATGTCGTCTTCGACCGACAACAGCTCATGAACACCCCGACGTACCACTTCGTGGTCGTCCAGGAGGAATACCTTGATTTTTCCGTCTTCGCGCACGAAGTCAGTTTCACACACTCACCCCTTCCCTGCCGGAGTTACCCGGGATAACGTGCCGTTGTTCCGGCCCCCTGCAAGGCTGTGACCAGTGGTTGTTCGCGCTCCCGCCGATTTACTTGGATATCCAAGCAAAATCGCAGGTCAAACGGGGTTTCGCGGTTATACGACGCACTGGGTAACGTGCATTGCGCAGGGCACTCGCCGGGGCACCTGTCACGCCTGAATCCCGTACTCGACGCGCACCCACCCCGTGCGCGGGTACAGATGCAGGTGAGCCGCACTGGACCCCGGAGAACCCGGGTGCCGGACCGACGGAGGAGCACACGTGACCGTGGAGAGCACTGCCGCGCGCAAGCCGCGACGCAGCAGCGGCACCAAGCGGGCAGCCGGCGCGGCGAGCGCCCGCAAGGCCGCCGCCGCCACCGCACAGCCGCACGACGCCGAGCCTCAGCTCGTACAACTGCTGACGCCCGAAGGAGAACGGGTCGAGGTGGCGGACCATCCGGACCTCGCGGAGTTCGCGCCCTTCGTCGCGGACATCACCACCGACGACCTGCGCGGGCTGTACCGCGACATGGTCCTGACCCGCCGCTTCGACGGCGAGGCGACCGCCCTCCAGCGCCAGGGCGAGCTGGGCCTGTGGGCCTCGCTGCTCGGCCAGGAAGCGGCGCAGATCGGCTCCGGCCGGGCCCTGCGGGACGACGACTACGTCTTCCCGACCTACCGCGAGCACGGCGTGGCCTGGTGCCGCGGGGTCGACCCGACCAACCTGCTCGGCATGTTCCGCGGTGTGAACCACGGCGGCTGGGACCCGACGATCAACAACTTCCACCTGTACACGATCGTCATCGGCTCGCAGACGCTGCACGCGACCGGCTACGCCATGGGCGTGGCCAAGGACGGCGCCGACTCGGCCGTCATCGCGTACTTCGGCGACGGCGCGTCCAGCCAGGGCGACGTCGCGGAGGCCTTCACCTTCTCGGCCGTCTACAACTCGCCGGTCGTGTTCTTCTGCCAGAACAACCAGTGGGCGATCTCCGAGCCCACCGAGCGCCAGATGCGCGTGCCGCTCTACCAGCGCGCGCAGGGCTTCGGCTTCCCCGGCGTACGCGTCGACGGCAACGACGTCCTGGCATGCCTCGCGGTCACGCGCTGGGCGCTGGAGCGCGCGCGCCGCGGCGAGGGCCCGACCCTGGTCGAGGCGTTCACGTACCGCATGGGCGCGCACACCACCTCGGACGACCCGACGAAGTACCGGCGCGACGAGGAGACCGCGGCCTGGGAGGCGAAGGACCCGATCCTGCGCCTGAAGGCCCACCTGCTGGCCTCCGGGGGCGCCGACGAGGCGTTCTTCGCGGAGCTGGAGGCGGAGAGCGAGGTCCTGGGCAAGCGCGTGCGCGAGGTCGTACGGGCCATGCCCGACCCCGACACGATGGCGATCTTCGAGAACGTCTACGCGGACGGGCACGCGCTCGTCGACGAGGAGCGGGCGCAGTTCGCCTCCTACCTCGCGTCCTTCGAGGGTGGGGAGTGACCACCATGGCCATCGAAAAGATGTCGATCGCGAAGGCGCTCAACGAGTCGCTGCGCAAGGCCCTGGAGACGGACCCCAAGGTCCTGATCATGGGTGAGGACGTCGGCAAGCTGGGCGGCGTCTTCCGCATCACCGACGGGCTGCAGAAGGACTTCGGCGAGGAGCGGGTCATCGACACCCCGCTCGCCGAGTCGGGCATCGTCGGCACCGCCATCGGCCTGGCCCTGCGCGGGTACCGGCCGGTCGTGGAGATCCAGTTCGACGGGTTCGTCTTCCCCGCGTACGACCAGATCGTCACGCAGCTCGCGAAGATGCACGCCCGGGCGCTCGGCAAGATCAAGATGCCGGTCGTCATCCGCATCCCGTACGCGGGCGGCATCGGCGCCGTCGAGCACCACAGCGAGTCCCCCGAGGCGCTCTTCGCGCACGTACCGGGCCTCAAGGTGGTCTCGCCGTCGAACGCGAGCGACGCCTACTGGATGCTCCAACAGGCCATCCTCAGCGACGACCCGGTGATCTTCTTCGAGCCGAAGCGGCGCTACTGGGACAAGGGCGAGGTCGACGTCGAGGCCATCCCCGGCGAGCTGCACAAGGCGCGCGTCGCCCGCTCCGGCACCGACGTCACCCTGGCGGCCTACGGCCCCATGGTGAAGGTCTGTCTGGAGGCCGCCGCCGCGGCCGCCGAGGAGGGCAAGTCGATCGAGGTCGTGGACCTGCGCTCGATGTCCCCGGTCGACTTCGACGGGCTCCAGGCCTCCGTGGAGCGCACCCGCCGGCTCGTGGTCGTCCACGAGGCGCCGGTGTTCCTCGGCATGGGCTCCGAGATCGCGGCGCGCATCACGGAGCGCTGCTTCTACCACCTCGAAGCGCCGGTCCTGCGCGTCGGCGGCTTCCACGCGCCGTACCCGCCGGCCCGCCTGGAGGACGAGTACCTGCCCGGCCTGGACAGGGTGCTCGACGCCGTCGACCGCTCCCTGGCGTACTGAGGAGTGCCCCGATGACGATCCGCGAATTCAAGATGCCCGACGTGGGCGAGGGCCTCACCGAGGCCGAGATCCTCAAGTGGTACGTCCAGCCCGGTGACACCGTCACCGACGGGCAGGTCGTCTGCGAGGTCGAGACGGCGAAGGCGGCCGTGGAGCTGCCGATCCCCTTCGACGGGGTCGTGCACGCCCTCCTCTTCGAGGAGGGGACCACGGTCGACGTCGGCCAGGTCATCATCTCGGTGCGGACCGGCGCCGACGCCGGTGCGGACGGGGCGGCCCCGGCCGCCGAGGCCCCCGTGGCCGCCGCCGTCGCGACGGGCTCGGAGGCCGCCGCGGCCGCCGAGCCGGAGCCCGCCGCCCGCCAGCCCGTCCTCGTCGGGTACGGCGTGTCCACGGCCTCCACCAAGCGCCGGCCGCGCAAGGCCGCCGAGGGCGTGCCCGCCCGCAACGGCACCGCGCCGGCCCCGGCGGCTCCCGCCGCGGCTCCTGCCGTGGTCGCCGTCGCCGTCGCCGTACCGGCGCAGCCGACGGGCGAGCGCCCGCTGGCGAAGCCGCCCGTGCGCAAGCTCGCCAAGGACCTCGGCATCGACCTGGCCGCGGTGGTCCCCACCGGTCAGGGCGGCGTCGTGACCCGCGAGGACGTGCACGCCGCGGCCGCCGCGGCGATCACCCCCCAGGCCGTCGCCCCGGCGCCGGTGGCCGCTCCGGCGGCGCAGGCCGTCGCGGCGCCCGCCGTCGCGGTCGCCGTGGACCCCTCGGCGCGCGAGACCCGGATCCCGGTCAAGGGCGTCCGCAAGGTCACCGCCCAAGCCATGGTCGGCTCCGCCTTCACCGCCCCGCACGTCACCGAGTTCATCACCCTCGACGTGACGCGGACGATGAAGCTGGTCACCGAGCTCAAGGCCGATCCCGACCTGGCCGGGCTGCGGATCAACCCGCTGCTGCTCATCGCCAAGGCCGTCCTCGTGGCGATCCGCCGCAACCCGGACGTCAACGCGTCCTGGGACGAGGCGGCCCAGGAGATCGTGCTCAAGCACTACGTCAACCTCGGGATCGCCGCGGCGACCCCGCGCGGCCTGATCGTCCCGAACATCAAGGACGCCCACGCCAAGACGCTGCCGGAGCTGTCCGAGGCGTTGTCCTCACTGGTCGCCACGGCCCGCGACGGCAAGACCTCCCCCGGCGACATGCAGCAGGGCACGATCACCATCACCAACGTCGGCGTCTTCGGCGTCGACACCGGTACGCCCATCATCAACCCCGGCGAGTCCGCGATCCTCGCGGTCGGCGCGATCAAGCTCCAGCCGTGGGTCCACAAGGGCAAGGTGAAGGCCCGTCAGGTCACCACCCTGGCGCTGTCGTTCGACCACCGTCTGATCGACGGCGAGCTCGGCTCCCGCTTCCTGGCCGACATCGCGGCGGTCCTGGAACACCCCCGCCGGCTCATCACCTGGTCGTAGACCGGGCGCGCACCGATCCACGACCGGACGCGCGCACCGATCCGCCGAGGGCCGGCCTTCCCCAGGGAAGGCCGGCCCTCGGCGGTGCGTCGGCCTCGGCGGTGCGTCGGTCCGGGGCGCGCGTTCCCCGCCCGCCGGGGCGGGTCGGTGTGGATAACCCCTGGTCAGGACCGGATCCGCCGTGTGATCATCGCCCCGATGACATTCCGCGCTGCCACAGCAGACCCCGCAGACCCCGCAGACCCCGCCGACCTCGACCGCGCCCTCGCCTTCCCGGCGCACGGCCCCGTGGCGGCGCTCACCGCCGACCGCGTCCGCGAGGAACTCGCGGCCGGGCAGTTCCGCCCCGAGTGGATCTGGTTCGCCGAGGACGACGACGGCGAGGTGCTCGCCCGCGCCCTGTGGTGGGGGCGGGCCGACAGCGAGCGGCCCGTCGCCCTCGACTGCCTCCAGGTCCGCGAGGACGTCGCCGACCCGGCTGCGCTCACCGCCGGCCTGCTGGCCGCCGGGCACGCCGCCTTCGGCAAGGCCCCCCTGTACAACCTCTCCCTGCCGCGCGACTGGCGCGCCGACCCGGCGCTCGTCGAAGCCGTGGCCTGGCGCCATGAGGCCGCCCGACGGGCCGGTCTGACGCAGGAGGTCGAGCGGCTGCGCTACGAGTGGACCCCGGCCACCGGGGCCCCGGAGCCCACCGGCCGGCTCGTCTTCCGCGAGGGCACCGACGAGGAGTTCCTCGACGTCTTCGCCCGCCTCTCCCGCGGCAGCCTCGACCTGAACACCCGGCAGGAACTCGCCACGATGACGGAGGAGGAGTTCGCCCGCGCCGACTTCGCCTACTACCTCGACTGCCCCGGCGAACGCTCCTGGTGGCGGCTGGCGCACCTGCCCGACGGCACGCTCGCCGGGATGGCGATCCCCTCCGCGACCCCGTACCACCGCAACGTCGGCTACCTCGGCGTCGTCCCCGAGCAGCGCGGCAAGGGCCTGATCGACGAGGTCCTCGGCGAGATCACCCGCTTCCACGCCGCGGCCGGCGCCGAGCGCGTCACGGCGACCACCGACGTGGTGAACCTCCCCATGGCCGCCGCCTTCGACCGGGCCGGCTACGAGGTCACCGAGATCCGCCTCGTCCTGGAGGAACCCGCGGGGGGCTGAGCCCCGCCGCCCGGGCGGGAACGAACCCCCTCCGGCTCGTGTGAACCGCCCGCTCCCGACGCGGTAGCCTCCGCCCGGGAAAGGGGGTCCGCGTGCCCATCACCGAGTTGCAGGTGTACTCCGTCGAGCGGGCCGACGTCACGGGCGGGGTGTGCCTCGTGCGGTGCCTGGGCGGCGCCGCCCGCCCCGGGCAGGTGTACGCAGCCGGGGAGGCGCGGCTCGGGCTGCGCCGCATCGAGGCCGCCGGACTGACCGTGCACTCCGTCGGCGGGGGCCGCGTCGCGCGGGTCCACCTCACGGGCCCCATGGTCGCGCTGCTGACCCGCGGCCAGGTGCTCACCTCGGTGCCGACCGACGGGCACGCCCTCGCGGAACTGGAGGCCTGGCTGGCCGGCGGGCCGCCGCTGCTGGAGGAGCCGCACCCACGACCCCTGCGGGCCCTGGCCGGGGCCCGGATGCAGGACGAGGACCTGCCGGACGGGGTCCGGCTGCGCTGGGGCCGGATCGCGTTGACCGCCGGAGCCCGCTGCGCCGAGGCGGAGGGCACGCCCGACCTCGTACGGGCCTGCGAGCTGGCCGCCGTGCGCAGCTACCTGATCCGCCGGTTCGGTCCCGGGCCCGGCGGCGATCCGGCGGCCCTGTGCCGGGACCTGCTGGAGCTGATCGACCTGACCCCGCCGGCGGCCGCCGCGCTGGCCGTCGGCTGGCGCGAGCTGCCGGCGGAGCGGATCCAGCACCTGCGCCGGATCAAGAGCCTGATCGCGTGGATGGTCCTCGTACGCCCCTTCCTGACGGCCGAAGACCCCCTGGCGCGGGCCGTCGACGCCTGGTCGGCGGTGCGCGCGGGTCTGCCGTAGCGCCTCGGGGGTGCGCGGTGCGGGTGGGGCCGGTGCGGGTGGGGCCGGTGCGGGTGGGGGGTGGTGCGCGAACCGGGTTACCGCCAGGGGATGTTGAGCCAGGGGCTCGCCGGGTCGGTGGTCAGGGTCAGGTGGGTGGCGAGGGAGGAGGCGTACCACTCGCCGAACTCCTCCTCGTCGAAGTGCAGGCAGCGCCCGAGCAGGTACCCGGCGGAGAGTTCCTCCCAGGACCGGTAGCTGCCCCGGGCCGCTTCGCCCGCCCGGAGGACGGCCCGCTCGGTGTCCTCGATCGTGCAGTAGCGGGCGCCCAGACCCCAGCGGGCCATCTGCGAGGCGCGGCCGTGGTCCCAGCCCGCGACGGAACGCACCCAGCCGCCCTCGGGGAGCAGCCCGTCGGCGCGGAAGCGCTGTTCGTAGCGGGCGATCCGGCCGATCAGCCGTTGCACGCCGGCTATCTCCCCTTCGAGTTCGGCGACCGGGCGGGGCTCCGCGAGGGTCACGCCCTCCGGGGTGAGCTGCGGCTCGACGGCCTGCTCGGCGCTGCGGCGCAGCCCGTACTCGACGGCGTGCCGCCAGTGCTCGACGTCGACGGGGCCGGCGAAGTCGGAGGCGAGCATCCGGCGCACGCGCAGGGCGAACTCCCAGACCGGGCTGACGACTTCGGCGTGCTGCATGCGGCGCAACACGTCGAACCAGCCCGTCGCGTCCGTGATTCCCCAGGAGGTGCGCAGGCGTTCGCGCTCGCGGGTGTAGCCCTTGCCGTGGTAGCCGAGGGCGTTCCAGAACTCCCCGTTGAGGACGGCGAGATGGGCCCCGACGGCCAGTCCGTGCGCGACGGCCCCGTGCAACGGCCCGCCGGTGTGCAGGGCGTGCACGGCGCCGGGCTCGGGACCCCAGGCGGAGGTGGCGTCCCAGTGAGCCCGCCAGCGGGCGCGGTCGGCGGGCGTGGTGGTCAGGTACGCCCCGGCGGGCGTTCCCGGGTTCACGGCGAGGTGGGCCGGGTCCCGTTCGTCCCAGGCGTTCGCGAACCAGGCGAGGCTCTGGCGCAGGAAGACGGTGTCGGCGTCGGGCGCGGGCAGCATGCCCCGGGTCCACACGGCGAGGCTGCCGTCGTGCGGGGACGGGTGGAAGCGGGCCCGGCCCGGATCGGCGTCGACCCGGGCGCGGGACTGCGGGAGGAACAGTTCGGCGCGGGCGAGGGTGTCGAGGTAGCCGGACCAGTCGCCGCGCGTCCTGGCCCCGTGCAGTTCTCTCTCGATCGCGCTCGGCGCCGTCCAGCCAGTCATACCGGGACCCTATACGGACGTCCCGGGACGTCGTGGGGCCGTACCTGGCCCCGTACGTCTTCGACGGGCCGCCCGTCCTCCAGGACCGGCTGCGCCGGGTCTTCGCGCAGGCGCAGTCCGCGCCGGCCGGGCCGGGCCGGGCCCTCGTCCGGATGGGCAAGGCCCGGACCGGGCGGAGGGCGCTCCTGCGGTGGGGGTGGGGGCGACTGAGGGGTTCGGGCCGGCGCCGCCGGGGCGGCCAGTCCGACGGGGCATCAGCCGAGGGTGACGGCATCGACGCAGGTCAGCGCGGTACGTACGCCGGTTGCGCGGCGTGTCCCCGGGGGTGGTGGACGCGCTGCGGTTGCGGGGGCCGGCGGGGTGCCGCTACGTGGAGCGGGACACGTCCCATGTCACCCGTAGGCCCCGCCGGACAGGAGAGATCCGTTGCGCCGCTCCACGCGCCTCACCCGCTATGCCGTCCCCGCAGTGCTCTGCACCGCGCTGCTGGCCGCGTCCCCCGGCCTCGCGACGGCCGCCGACGCCCCCGCGAGGCCGCCGGTCGCGGCGCCGGCCGAGGCCGGGTCGAAGGCGATCCCCGACGCCGAGGCGCTGCTCGCGCAGGTCCGGCAACTGGGCTCCATCGGCGGGGTGTTGCAGCCCGTGACTGACCTGCTCGGCGCCATCCTCGCGTCCCCCGACGGCAAACTCCCGGAGGCGGACGTGGCCGCCTTCCGGTCGAAGACCGACACGGCCCTCGCCACCCTGAGAAACAACCTCCCACCCACCCCGGCCGTCCCGGCCCCGCCGGTGACCACCCCGCAACTCCCGGCGGCCGCCCCGAAGCTCCCGGCGGACGCGCTCAAGGTGCCTGCGGACGCCCCGAAGCTTCCTGTCGCGGCCCCGAAGCTCCCGGCGGACGCCGCGAAGCTCCCCGCCGCCGCACCGCAGGTCCCGGCGGATGGCCCCAAGCTCCCGGCGGCCGCGCCGAAGTTGCCCGCGGGCGCCCCGAAGGCTCCGGCGGATGCCGGGAAGCTCCCCGCCGCCGCACCGCAGGTCCCGGCGGATGGCCCCGAGCTCCCGGCGGACGGGACGCAGCCGGCGGATGAGCCCCAGCTCCCCGCCGCCGCCCCGAAGGCCCCGACGGACGCACCGAGGCTCCCCGTCGCCGCGCCCAAGGGGCCCGCCGTGCCGGCCCGGGCCTTCGCCGGGCCGCTCGACGTGATGACGGCGGCGATCGACAACCTCAAGGAGTCCGTGGACGGGCTCCTCAGGACGGCGGGTCCCTGCGGCTGTACGACCGACGCCAAGGCCAAGGCCACCGACGTCCTGACCAGCCTGGTCGCCACGCTGGTCGCACTCCTCACCGGCCTCGGCCTGCCCGGCCTCCCCCCGCTCCCGGTCCCCGTGCCGGTCCCGTAGCAGCGCGCCCGCGTAAGTCCGCTGCCGTACGGGCCCGGCACGCTCGCATGCCCCCCTGCTGTGCGAACCCGGGGCGCCGGCGTAGTCGCCTGCTGCGTGGGCCCGGCGCCCCCTCGTAGTCGCCTGCTGCGGGGCCGGGCGCGCCCGCATGATCCCCTGCCGTACGGGCCGCACGCTCGCATGCTCCCCCTGCCGTACGGGCCCGGGGGCGCCGGCGTAGTCGCCTGCTGCGTGGGCCCGGCCTGCCCACAACGTCCCCCTGCCGCGTGGCCGGCGCCCGTAGCCGCCTGCTGCCTAGGCCCCGCGCGCCCGCGTAAGTCCCCCCGCTTCCCGGGCCCGACACGCGTCCCCCGCCGCGCCGCCCCCCGGGCACCCCGCGGAAGCGGACCGGCAGCGCCACCCTGCGGGCACGTGTCAAAGGGCGCCCCGGGCCGCCAAGGTCGCCTCCAGCAGGGCCACGTCCGCCGCGTCCTTCGGGCGCCTGGCGCGGCCCGGTATCCATATCGGGGTCATCCGTTTGATCTCGATCTGCGCCGCCGGGGAGACGACCGGGCACTCCAGCGCGCCCAGCCGCCCCGGCTCCGCCGCGTCCAGCATCCCGGCCGGCCACCGCGTGCCCGCCCAGGGGCCGCCGGCCACCACGTCCCGGCCGGCCCCGTCCCGGTCGACCAGCGCGAAGCTCAGCTCCTCGCCGTCGCGTACGAGGTTCAGCTGTTGGCCGTCCGCCCGCAGGACCTCGTACCCCCGGGCCACGAGCGGGCCGATCAGCCGGCTGGCGTCCCGCGCCCGGGTGAACCAGTCGATGTCCTCGTGCTCCCGGGTGATCCGGCCGAGCCAGAAGTCCATGGCCCAGCCGCCCCGCAGCCAGACCTCCACGCCCAGTCCGCGGACCTCGGCGATCATCGCCAACTGGCGTCGTGCGCACGGCTCTTCCATGCGATCACCGTACGACCCCCGTGCCACCGAGCGACCGTGCGGACCCCCTTGACGGGGTTCCGCGGCGGGGAGACGTTCAGGGGTCTCGCATCCGAACGGTCGCAGCCGGGGGGCCGCCATGCCGCAGGAGTCCGTCCAGACCGTGGGGGAGCTACGGGCGCAGCTCGCGGCGTGCGGGGCGAGGTGGTCCGTCGGCGAGCACCTGGCGGACGCGGACCCCGTGCCGCGGCCCGCGCTCGGTCTGGACCCGGGGGCGAACCTGACGCCGGCCGCGCAGGCGGGCCCCGTCGACCTGCGGGCGCTCGTCGGGCACGCGAGCGGCAATCCGGACGTGACCCGGCGCAGGGCCGCGCACGGGCTGCTGCCCGGCGCGGCGGACGCCGGTCCGGGCGGCGGGCGGCCCGTCTCCGTGGACTGGCGCGACCGTTGGGGGCGGCCGTGGCTGACCCGGGTGAAGGACCAGAACCCGTGCTGCTCCTGCTGGGTGTTCGGGGCGACCGCGCTGGTGGAGTCGATGGCCCGGATCGAGCACGGGGTGTGGGCCGCGCGTTCCGAGGGGGACGTGCACGACGGGATGAAGTCGGCCTGCGGACAGGGCGGCGACCCGGAGACCGCCCTGGACTGGATCCGTACGAACGGGGGCCTCGCGGACCCGGACTGCTGGCCGTACGGCACGCCGCCCCCGGGGCTGCCCGCCGAGCGGCGGGAGGCGTGGCGGGCGGAGTACACGCCGAGTTGGGACCGGTCGGGGCGGACCGTGCGGATCCCGGAGCCCGTACGGCTCGGGGACGTCGAGCAGCAAAAGGTCTGGCTGGACACCGTCGGCCCGCTGACGGCCTGCTTCGACGTGTACGACGACTTCTTCGGGCTCGGCGCCGGCGTCTACCACCGCACCAGCGACCGCCGGGCGGGCGGCCACTGCGTGTTGATCGTGGGCTACGACGACGCGGCGGGCTGCTGGCTGTTCCGCAATTCCTGGGGCACGGACCACCACGTGGGCGGCTACGGCCGGATCGCGTACGGGGATTCGGGCATCGACGACTGGGCGAAGTGCGGTCTGTACGGCACGAACATCGACCCCTGGAGCAAGCGCCGGTCGCACGCGGGCAGCGTCTACGAGAGCGGCAACGGCCGCGCCCACCGCAACTTCGAGATGGCCGCGACGGCGGGCGCCGGCCGGTTGCGGCACTGGTGGCGCGAGGGCGAGGCGCCGTTCTCCTGGTCGCGGGACGAGACGTACGCGCACGACGCCTCGGGCCAACCCGCCTTCACCGGCACCACCTACAACCGGAACATGGAGTCCCTGCACGTCACGACGGGCGGCCGGTTGCGCCACTGGTACTTCGAGCAGGCGGTGCGGGTCTGGCGCGACGGCGGCGCCTTCGGACCGGGCGACGCGGCCGTCGGCTCGACCCCCGCGTTCATCCAGAGCGACTACGGCAAGCCGGGGAACTTCGAGGTGGTCGTGCGGACCGCCGACGGCCGGCTGAACCACTGGTGGCGGATCAACGGGGCCCCCTGGACCTGGAACGACGGCGGCCGGTTCGCGCCCGGCACCGCGCACTACGGTCCGGCCCTGATCCAGACCCGGGGCCGCCGGCTGGACCTCGTCGCCGCCCGCACCGACGGCCGGATGCAGCTGTGGTGGCGGGACGACGCGGACGGCTTCGCCTGGCGGCCGGGCGAGGTGTTCGGCGCGGGCGTCACCTCGGCGCCGTGCCTGATCGAGGGCCCGCACGGGGCCGCGGACGAGGGCACCGCCGGGAACTACGAACTGTGCGCGGCCCGCGGTGACGGGCGGGTGGAGCACTGGTGGCGGGACAACGCGGCCGGCGCGGGCTGGGCCCGGGGCGGGGTGTTCGGGCATGACGTGCTGGCCGTGACCGGGATGCTCCAGGGCAGCTTCGGGTTCAACCTGGAGGCCGTCGTCCTGCGCACCGACCGACTGCTCCAGCACTGGTGGCGCGACGGCGCGGGCTGGCACGAGGGGCAGGTCATCGGCCCGGCCTGAGCACCAAGCGGCGTCGGCCCGGCCGGCGACGCGGTGCCGTCACGCCGTGCCGGCGACGCGGTGCCGTCACGCCGTGCCGGCGACGCGGCGCCGTCGGCCGGGGCCGAGGGCCCGGTGTCGTCGGCCCCGGCCTACGGCCCGGTGTCATCGGCGCGGCCTGAGCACCCGGTGCTGGAGGGCCTCCAGCGGGCCCCGCTCGAATCGGCGCAGCCACAGCCACGAGCCGAGGGCCAGGACCAGGGAGACGGCGGCCCACAGGCCCATCACCCACCACGGCCCGTCGTCGGCGAAGCGGGTGGCGAGGCCGAGACCGAGGCCGTAGCAGAGCAGGACGCAGAGCGCGTTCTGGGCGACGTAGCAGGACAGGGCGCTGCGGCCGACCGAGGAGAGGGCGGTGACCACCGGCTTCGGCAGCCACAGCCGGTCGAGGGCGATGCCGATGAGCCCGATGTAGCCGACGGCGACCAGCGGGGCGACGCCGTAGCGGCCGACGGCGAAGAAGTCGCCGCCGCCGAGGGTGGTCGCGACGGTCAGCGGCAGGCCGAGGCCCAGGCCCCAGCCGGCCATCCGGGCCCGGATGCGGCGGCCGGCGTCGCCGGCGGTGAAGGCGCCCGCGCGGTGCAGCCGGACCCCGAGCAGGAAGAGGAACACCAACAGACCGAAGGAGAAGACGGGTTCGATGCGCAGGGCGGCGAAGTTCTGCAACCGGAAGGCGATCTGGTCGAACCAGTTCCCCTCGGCGTAGAGGGCGACGACCTCGGGGTCGACCCCACCGGACCCGGAGCCGGAGCTTGCCCCGGAGTCGTCCGAGCCGCCCACCAGGGCCAGGGTCAGCAGCGCCACCATCACCAGGTGCAGCGCCCCGGCCGTCCACATGGCCCGGCGCCGGACCTTCTCGGAGCGGGCGGGCAGCCGGGCCACGAGGAGGGCGGTCACCGCGTAGCCCATCAGCACGTCCCAGGCGAAGACGAGCAGGAAGTGGACGGTGCCCTCGACGAAGAGGAAGGCGGCCCGCCGCCAGTACCGGCCCGGCCACGGGTTGCCGCGCCGGGCCGCCGAGTCGTACTGGATGGCCAGCCCGACGCCGAACAGGACCGTCAGCAGGGCCAGGAACTTGCCGTCGGCGAGGGCGCGGAACACGGTTTCGGCGATGTTCGCGGCGGACGGGTCGGACAGCGGGTCGACCGGGGTGAGGCCCCCCTGGAGGACGCCCCACTCGGCGCCGGGGGAGGTGAAGATCCAGACGTTGGTCATGAGCGTGCCGAGGATGGCGGCGCCGCGCAGGACGTCGAGGAGGGGCAGCCGCGCGGTCGCGCGCCGGGTCGGGACGGTCAGGGTGTCGGCCATGACTTCAGCGTCCCGGCGGGCGGGGCGCCGTACGTCCTGCCCGTGGACGAACGGCCGGTACATCCTTCGATGCAGCCGCGGGCGGGCCGCGTCCACATCCCGGACGGTCCGCCGCTTGCACCTCTGTTGTATCTAAGCTGTGCCCATGCCGACCGACTCCCCCGCCCGGGCCACCGTCACCGCGGCCGACCGCGTCTACCGCCACGTCAAGCAGGGCGTGCTGGAGCGCCGCTACGAGGGCGGGGTGCTGCTCACCGAGGGCGAGGTCGCCGAGGCCGTCGGGGTGTCCCGCACGCCGGTGCGCGAGGCGCTGCTGCGGCTGGAGACCGAGGGCCTGCTGAAGCTGTACCCGAAGAAGGGCGCGCTGGTGCTGCCGGTCTCCGCGCAGGAGATCGCCGACGTGATCGAAACCCGGCTGCTGGTCGAGGAGTTCACCGTACGCAGGGCCGTGCCCGCCCCGCCCGCCCTGCTGGAGCGCCTCGCCGCCCTGCTCGCCGAGCAGCGGCGGCAGGCCGCCGCCGGCGACACCGCCGCCGCGATGGCCGCCGACCGTGCCTTCCACGCCGAGATCGTGCGCCACGCCGGCAACGCGATCCTCTCCCGCCTCTACGACCAGCTCCGCGACCGGCAGCTGCGGATGGGCGTCGCCCTGCTGCACGCCCACCCCGACCGGATGGACCCGACGCTCGCCGAGCACGCCGAGATCCTGGACGCGCTGCGCGCCGGGGACGCGGAGGCGGCCGCCGCCGCCGTGCGCGGGCACATCGGGCGGGTCGAGGCGCTGGTGCGGAGGGCGGGCCGATGAGCGCCGCCGGCTGCGCGCGGGGCTCGTCGGGGCCCGTCCCCAAGGACCCGCCGGGCGGGCGGGAGGCCGTCCTCATCTGGTCGATCGGCGTCGCCGTCTACTTCGTCGCCGTCATCTTCCGGACCAGCCTCGGCGTGGCCGGACTCGACGCCGCCGACCGCTTCCAGGTCAACGCCTCCGCGCTGGCCACCTTCTCGTTGCTCCAGCTGCTGGTCTACGCGGGGATGCAGATACCCGTCGGCCTGATGGTGGACCGGCTCGGCACCAAGAAGGTGCTCACGCTGGGCGCCGTCCTGTTCACCGCCGGGCAGCTCGGCTTCGCCCTGTCGCCGTCGTACGGGATGGCGCTGGCCGCCCGTGCCCTGCTGGGCTGTGGCGACGCCATGACCTTCATCTCCGTCCTGCGCCTCGGCACCCGGTGGTTCCCGGCCCGGCGGGCGCCGCTGATGGCCCAGCTGGCCGGGCTGGTGGGGATGGCGGGCAACCTCGTCTCCACGCTGGTGCTGGCGCCCGTCCTGCACGGCGTCGGCTGGGTGCCCGCCTTCGCGGGCAGCGCCGTCGCCGGGCTGGTGGTGCTGGTGCCGCTCGTGCTGTTCCTGCGGGACCAGCCCGAGGGGTACGGGAGCCCGTCCGCCGGGGGAGCCGGGGCGGGCGGCGGGTTCGTCCGGCGGCAGATCGCCGATTCCTGGCGGGAGCCCGGCACGAGGCTCGGGCTGTGGGTGCACTTCACGACCCAGTTCCCGGCGATGGTGTTCCTGCTGCTGTGGGGGATGCCGTTCCTGGTCGAGGCGCAGGGGCTGTCACGGACCGCCGCCGGCGGGCTGCTGACCCTGATCATCGCCTCGAACATGGCCTTCGGGCTGGTCTACGGGCAGGTCGTCGGCCGCCGGCAGGGGGCGCGGATCCCGCTGGCCCTCACGACCGTCGGCGTGACCGCCGTGCTGTGGGCCGCCGTCCTCCTGCACCCGGGGGAGCGGGCCCCGATGTGGCTCCTGGTCACCCTGTGCGTGGTGCTCGGCACCTGCGGTCCGGCCTCGATGATCGGCTTCGACTTCGCCCGGCCCGCCAACCCGGCGGAGCGGCAGGGCACCGCGTCCGGCATCACCAACATGGGCGGCTTCCTCGCGTCGATGACCACCCTGCTCGCGGTGGGCGTGCTGCTCGACGCCACCGGGGACGACTACCGGATCGCCTTCTCCTCGGTCTTCGTCCTCCAGGTGCTGGGCACCAGCCAGATCCTGCGGCTGCGGGGCCGCGCGCTCGCCCGGGAACGCTCCCGCGTCCCGGCGGCCGTGCCGTCCGCGCGGACCGCCGTGGCCGCCACGGACCCGGCGGGCGTCTGAGGCGCTACGACACCCCCGCGCTACCGACACCCCCGCGCTACCGCGCCCCCGCGCTACGGCGTCACGGCGAACGCCGCCAGGATGGCCGCGGCCAGCTCCTGATCGCCCTCCGCCTTCACCCGGTCGGCGACCGTGCGCGGTCGCACCCGGCCGGCGGCGAGGCGTACGTACGTCTCCCAGTCCAGGGTCAGCGTCACGGCCGGGCCCAGCGAGGGGGACTCGTCCAGGGTCCCCCGACCCGCCGCGTCCACCCGTACGGTCCGCATGAACTCCAGCGGGCCGTGCACGTCGATGACCACCGCCGAGTTCGCCGGCGCGCCCGCGCCCTTGGCGATCGCCTTCGGCAGGCCGGCCAGCAACATGTCCTGCGCCACGTACGCGCCGGGGGAGTCCCAGTTCCCCGGCACGCCCAGCGCCGCCCTCAGGTCCTGCTCGTGGATCCACACGTCGAAGGCGCGCAGCCGCAGCGCCTGCTCCAGCGTCACCTGCACGCCGAGCGGCCCCCGCACCATCGTGGCCGGATCCCGCTTCTCGTTGCGCAGCTGGCGCGAGCGCCGGATGACGGTGTACTCCAGCTCCGAGGTCATCTCCGGAGCGGTGTGGTGGCGGCGTACGTCCACCTGTACTTCCATGTAGCGGGTGAACTCGTCCACCACGTGCCGCAGATCACGCGGCAGCGTGTGGATCGGGCGGGGATCTCCGAGCTGCTCGCACTCGATGCCGATGATGTGTGACACAACGTCACGAACGGACCAGCCGGGGCAGGGAGTCGCCCGGTTCCAGTCGCGCTCGGGCAGCGGGAGGACCAGCTCGGATATCGCCTCGATGGAATGGGTCCACGCGTCGGCATAGGGCTGGAGGCTGGGATGGACGGTCAACGGGACCCCTCGCGTGCTGTTCAGTGGCGCGTTGTGGACTGTGCCCATAAGTACGCTGCCGGTGAGCACCCCGGCAGTGCTTTCGTGTGACGATCGTAGGCCCGAGTCGACGGCTGACAAGCCAGGACGGTGGTACTGTGCGCGCTTCGCTGATCCAAATCGCGGTGAACGACGGGGAGTCGGTGGCCTCCCGGCGCTCCCGCGTGGCCGAACTCGTACGGGATCAGAGCGATTCCGATCTCGTCGTGCTGCCCGAACTGTGGACCGTCGGCGCCTTCGCCTACGAACAGTTCGAGACCGAGGCCGAGCCGTTGGACGGCCCCACCTACGAGTCCATGGCCGACGCGGCCCGGGACGCCGGCGTCTGGCTGCACGCCGGCTCGATCGTGGAGCGCGCGGGCGACGGCTCCCTCTACAACACCGCCCTCACCCTCTCCCCGAAGGGCGAGCTGGCCGCGACCTACCGCAAGATCCACCGCTTCGGCTTCGACCAGGGCGAGGCCGTCCTGATGTCGGCGGGCGACTCCCTGACGACGGTGACCCTGCCGGAGCAGACCCTCGGCATCTCCACCTGCTACGACCTGCGCTTCCCCGAGCTGTTCCGGGGCCTGGTCGACGCCGGCGCGACGACGATGGTCGTGGCCGCCGGCTGGCCCGCCCGCCGCCGGTCCCACTGGACCCTGCTGAACCGGGCGCGGGCGGTGGAGGACCAGGCGTACGTCCTCGGCTGCGCGCTGGCCGGGACGCACGCGGGCGTCGAGCAGTCCGGGCACAGCCTGGTGGTCGACCCGTGGGGCGAGGTGCTGGCCGAGGCCGGGCCGGGCGAGGACGTCATCACGGTGGACCTGGACCCGAAGAAGGTCGCCGAGACCCGCGAGCAGTTCCCGGCGCTGAAGGACCGGGCACTGGGCGTCCGGGCCCCGGGCGGCGCGCGATGAGCGCGCCCGAGGGGCAGGCGGCGGCGGTCGAGGCCGCGCGGGAACCCCACGAGCCCTCCCCCACCGAGCGCGCGGCGCGGGACGGGGTGTGCGCCGAGGCCACCGGCCTGGCCCACCACGAGGCGCACGAGGCCCTGGAGGCGGCCCGCGAGGCCGGCGCCGATCCGGCCGTGGTGGCGGAGTGGCAGCGCATCACCGAGCACCTGGAGGCCCACGGCGGGCCCTACACCCCGGAGTCCGACCCCTTCGCCCAGGGCCGCATGGCGGCGCGCGCCCACCACGCGGAGGGGGCTCCGTAGGCCCCGCCCCGACGCCGCGCCCGGGCGGGGCCCACCCGCCCGGGTCAGCCGACGACGGCCCGGGCGACGTCCCGGAGGGACCCGCGGTCGTCGTCCCCCTCCTGCTGGTCCAGCCCTTCCTGCCCCTCCCGCTCGGACATCCGGATCACGCACACGGCGACCGCGATCAGCAGGGCCGCGTCCGCGTCCTCCCGGATCACGTCGACGGCGTACGTCTCGCGGATCCGGTACCACTGGCGCGAGACCAGGGCGAGCAGCTCGCCCGCGTACTCGATCTTGAACTCGCGTTCCGCGATCCGGCCGCTGACATCGAGTTCCGTCCCCTCGACCAGCGTCACGCGGTGGTGGTGGCGCAGCAGCGAGAGCCGCTTGCGGCGGATGACGGCGAGCCGCTGGTCGTCGCGCTCCAGCGTCATCGCGTCGCGCAGCGAGAAGAACTTCTCCCGCAGGGTGATCAGGATCCGCCCGTCGGGGTCCTTCAGTTCCAGGGTGTCGCGCAGCCGCAGCGCCTTCCCGTCGACGAGGAAGGCCTGCCGGCCGCCCTCGTCCTCGATCCAGTAGTCGTCGCCGATCGCGAGCACTTTGTCCCGTACGAGGTATTTCATGCGGTCATCGGTGCCCGCGATAGGTTGCCGCCATGCCTCTTCTCTACGTGACCGACCTGGCGTACCCGGCCCGCGGCCGCCGCTACGGCGACGAGGACACGTTCCTCACCTCCCGGCTCCGCGAGCACTTCCCCCTCGCCCTGTGCCATCCGCTGGACGCGGCGTCCCTGATGGGCGGCTTCGACGCCGTCGTGGTCCGCAACAGCGGACCCGTCCTGCACTACCAGGAGGCCTACGACGCCTTCCGGACCGCCGCCCTCGCCACCGGGACCCGCGTCTACAACCCGTTCGTCGGGCGCGGCGACATGGCCGGCAAGCAGTACCTCCTGGACCTCACCGCCGCCGGCTTCCCGGTCATCCCGACCGTCGACGACCCCGCCGACCTGCACCTGCTGCCCGAGGTGCCCGTGTACGCGGTCAAGCCCAAGCAGGGCGCCGACTCCATCGGCCTCACCTTCACCGGCGACCCGGGCGGCCCGGCGGGCGAGGTGCTGATCCAGCCCCGCATCGACTTCGCGTACGAGGTGTCCTTCTACTACGTCGACGACGCCTTCCAATACGCCCTGTACGCCCCCGACCCGGCCCGCCGCTGGGACCTCGTCCCCTACGCGGCCACCGACGAGGACCTGGCCTTCGCGAGCCGCTTCATCGCCTGGAACACCCTCGCGCACGGCATCCAACGCGTGGACGCCTGCCGGGCCCCCTCCGGGGAACTCCTCCTCGTGGAACTGGAGGACCTGAACCCGTACCTCTCCCTGGACCTCCTCCCGGAACCCACCCGCGACGCCTTCGTGACGTCCCTGGTCGCCTCGCTGAAGTCCTTCCTGGCATCGGACCCGCCGACGCGGTGGCCCCGGCCCCACGGCGCTCTTCGCACGGCCGTGACGGGCGCTTCACGACCGGATGGCAAGCTTGAAGGATGAACGATGCTGCCCCGGCGCCCACCCCCGCGCCCGCGCCCCGCCGACGTGCCCGTGTCCGTGCCCCCGAGCTGATCGGCAAGGGCGGCTGGCTGAACACCGGCGGCAAAGAGCTCGCCCTCGCCGACTTCCGGGGTCGCGTGTTGATCCTCGATTTTTGGACGTTCTGCTGCATCAACTGCCTCCACGTCCTCGACGAGCTCCGTGAGCTGGAGGAGAAGCACCGGGACACCGTCGTCATCGTCGGCGTGCACTCGCCGAAGTTCGTCCACGAGGCCGAGCACGCGGCCGTCGTGGACGCCGTCGAGCGGTACGGGGTCCACCACCCGGTGCTCGACGACCCCGAGCTGGCCACCTGGAAGCAGTACGCCGTGCGGGCCTGGCCCACGCTCGTCGTCATCGACCCCGAGGGGTACGTCGTCGCCCAGCACGCCGGCGAGGGCCACGCCCACGCCATCGAGCGGCTGGTCGAGGAGCTGGAGGCCGAGCACGAGGCCAAGGGGACGCTGCGGCGCGGCGACGGGCCCTACGTGGCGCCCGAGCCGGTCGCGACCGACCTGCGCTTCCCCGGCAAGGCGCTGCTCCTGCCCTCGGGGAACCTCCTGGTGTCGGACTCCACCCGGCACCAGCTCGTCGAGCTCGCCCCGGACGGGGAGAGCGTCGTGCGCCGCGTCGGCAGCGGGTCGCGCGGCTTCACCGCCGAGAGCTTCAGCGAACCGCAGGGCCTGACGCTGCTGCCCGACGGCAGGGTCGTCGTCGCCGACACCGTCAACCACGCGCTGCGCACCTTCGACCCGGTCACCGGGGCCGTCGAGACCGTCGCCGGTACGGGCCGCCAGTGGTGGCAGGGCTCGCCGACCTCGGGTCCGGCCCTGGAGGTCGACCTGTCCTCGCCGTGGGACGTCGCCTGGTGGCAGGGCAAGGTGTGGATCGCCATGGCCGGCGTGCACCAGCTGTGGACCTGGGACCCGGAGACCGGCGCCGTCGCGGTCGCGGCCGGGACCACCAACGAGGGCCTCGTCGACGGTCCGGCCGCCGAGGCCTGGTTCGCCCAGCCGTCGGGGCTCGCGGCCGCCGGGGACCGGCTGTGGATCGCCGACTCCGAGACCAGCGCCCTGCGGTACGTCCAGGCCCCGGCCGCCGACCCGGACGGCTCCGCCGACGGGTACGCCATCGTCACCGCCGTCGGCAGCGGCCTGTTCGACTTCGGCCACCGCGACGGCGACGCCGCCCAGGCCCTGCTCCAGCACCCGCTCGGCGTCACCGCCCTGCCGGACGGCTCGGTCGCCGTCTGCGACACGTACAACCACGCGCTGCGCCGCTACGACCCCGCCACCGGGCAGGTCTCGACGCTCGCCACCGACCTGCGCGAGCCCAGCGACGCGGTCCTGGTCGGCGAGGACATCGTGGTCGTGGAGTCCGCCCGGCACCGGCTGACCCGGCTGCGGCTGCCCGAGGAGGCCGTACGGGTCGACGCGGTCGCCCACCGCACCCAGCGGGCCGCCACCGAGGTCGCCCCGGGAACGCTGCGCCTCGACGTGGTCTTCCAGGCCCCGGCCGGCCAGAAGCTCGACACCCGCTACGGTCCCTCGACCCGGCTCCTGGTCTCCTCGACCCCGCCGGAACTCCTGGTCGCGGGCGAGGGCCGGGGCACGGACCTGTTCCGCGACCTGGAACTGAACCCCGAGGTCCCCGAGGGGGTGCTGCACGTCTCGGCGATGGCCGCGTCCTGCGACGACGACCCGGCGAACGAGTACCCGGCCTGCCACGTCCACCAGCAGGACTGGGGCGTCCCCGTCCGCCTCGCCCCGAACGCCGCGACCCGCCTCCCCCTGGTGCTCGCGGGCCTGGACGCGGAGTAGCGCGGACCGCGAGCACGGGAACCCCCGCCCCGCTGTGCGCGGTGCGGGGGTTTCGATCGACCGGCCGGTTCGTCAGCCCCGCAAGAAGGACAGCAGGGCGTTCGCGAGGAGGTACGGGTCGTCGGCGCCGCAGAGTTCGCGGGCGCTGTGCATCGACAGGATGGCCACGCCGATGTCGACGGTCTGGATGCCGTGGCGGGCGGCGGTGATCGGGCCGATCGTCGTGCCGCACGGCATCGAGTTGTTGGAGACGAACGTCTGCCACGGCACGCCGGCCCGCTCGCAGGCGCCGGCGAACACCGCGCGGCCGCTGCCGTCGGTCGCGTACCGCTGGTTGACGTTGACCTTCAGGATCGGGCCGCCGTTGGCGCGCGGGTGGTGCGAAGGGTCGTGCCGTTCCGCGTAGTTGGGGTGGACGGCGTGTCCGGTGTCGGAGGACAGGCAGATGGTGCCGGCGAAGGCGCGGGCCCGGTCCTCGTAGCTGCCGCCGCGCGAGAAGACCGAACGTTCCAGCACGTTGCCCAGGAGCGGGCCGTCGGCGCCGGTGTCCGACTGCGAGCCGTTCTCCTCGTGGTCGAAGGCGGCCAGCACCGGGATGTGGTCGAGCTTGTCGGCGGTGGAGACGGCGGCGAGCGCCGCGACGCCCGCGTGCACCGACAGCAGGTTGTCCATCCGCGGTCCGGCGAGGAGTTCGCGGTCGCGGCCCAGGTAGGCGGGCGGCTCGATCGAGTGGACCATCAGGTCCCAGCCGGCCACCGAGCCCTGTTCCAGGCCCTCTTCCTCTTCGAGGAAGGCGATCAAGTCGCCCTCGCGGGCGTCGCCCAGACCCCAGATCGGCTGCATGTGGCGCTGCTTGTCCAGCTTCAGGCCGTCGGTGTTCACCGAGCGGTCGAGGTGGACGGCGAGTTGGGGCACGCGCAGCAGCGCGCGGTCGATGTTGACGAGCCGTTCCGTGCCGTCGCGCAGCGTCAACCGGCCCGCCAGGCCGAGGTCGCGGTCCAGCCAGGTGTTGAGCAGCGTGCCGCCGTAGATCTCGACGGCGACCTGCCGCCAGCCCTGCGAACCGGTGTCCGGGACCGGCTTGACCCGCAGGTTGGGGGAGTCGGTGTGCGCGCCGACGATCCGGAAGGGAGTGTGCGCCGCCGCGCCCTCGGGCACGTACCAGGCGATGAGTGCGCCGCCGCGGAGTACGAACCTGCCACCCGTGCCCGAGTCCCAGGCATCCGATTCCGACAACTGCCTGAAGCCCGCCTTCTCCAGCCGCTCGGCCGCGTTGGCCACGGCGTGGTACGGCGACGGACTGGCCGTCAGGAAGGTCATCAGATCGTCGGTGTGTCCGCGGTCGAAGCGGGCGGGAGAGGTCATGTGGTTCACCTTAACGACGGTCGTGTTCGCCATTGGCCGGACTGCGGCGGATAGCGGAAGGGTCGAGGACGGCGGGGTGTGTGGCCCGTGGTCCCTTCGCGATCAGCCCGGCGGACGCTCGAATCGGCGCTGCAACTGCCTGCGCTCGCCCCGCCGGATGCGCGGGAGCATCTCGGGGGTCTGCGCGGGACGCTGCGCACGTCTCTTGCGTCCGGCGCAGAAGATACAGGCCTCGCCGGGAGGAGCATCGGGGTCGATCGGCGCGCCGGGGTGCTCGGAGCATCCCGACGCGTTGCGGGGGCGGGAGAGTTCGCGGGCCACGATGAAGGCGCGGTGCAGGTCGTCCGCGATGCGCACGAAGTCCTGGTCGGCCGAGCCGAGGGTCAGGTGGAAGCGCTGCTCGTCGACGACGCGCAGGTAGTGGCGCAGGACGTCCAGGTCGTACGGGGGCTCGGGCACGGGGTAGCCGAGCCGGCGCTGTTCCCCGGCGGCCGGTCCGGCCGCGCGGGCGCCCTGGATGCGGCGGCCGAGGCGGCGCCGGTCGTTGCAGATGAGGCAGCGGCCCCAGCCGTCCGGTGCCTCGGGGTCGAGCGCGCCGTTGGGGTGTTCGGGGCACCCGGTGTAGCTCTTGGCGGGGGCGAGGCCGGCCGCCGTCCGGAAGGCCAGGTGGAGGGCGTCGGCCACGGGCTCGTACTCGGCGGGGTGGGCGCCGTCGTACAGCTCCTTGACGCGGTCGCCGAGGGCGCCCACATTCGCCTGCAGCTCCTTGAGGGCATACGGGCGTCCGGTGGGGACGGAATACCCCCTGCTGCTGTGCTGCTCCTGTGGGCTCATGTCTACGAGCGTGCCACGAACCGCCGACAACAGTGGCCGGACCCCCGGCAGGGAGGTCCGGCCACTGGTGGCACGCGCGGGGCGTACCGGCTGGTCGGCGGGGCGCGGTGCCTTAGAAGGCGGCCTCGTCGAGGTCCATCAGGGAGTTGTCGACGAGCTCGGCCAGCCGGCGCTGGACGGAGACGTTCGGCAGCACCTCGGCGGCGAAGAACTTCGCGGCGGCGATCTTGCCCTGGTAGAAGGGCACGTCCTTCGCGGAGGCGCCGGCGAGCTTCTCGGCGGCCACGGCCGCGCCCTTGAGCAGCAGGTATCCGACGACGACGTCACCGGAGGCCATCAGCAGGCGGGTGGTGTTCTGGCCGACCTTGTAGATGTTCTTGACGTCCTCGCCGGTGGCGGTGAGGTCGACGATCATCTGGCCGACGATGCCTTCGAGGTCCACGGCGGCCTTGGCGAGGGCGTCGCGGGCGGGGGCCAGGTCGTCGCCGCCGACGGCCTCGGCGAGGAACTTCTTGATCGTCTCGGAGAGGACGTTCAGCGAGGCGCCCTGGTCGCGGACGATCTTCCGGAAGAAGAAGTCCTGACCCTGGATCGCCGTGGTGCCCTCGTAGAGGGTGTCGATCTTGGCGTCGCGGATGTACTGCTCGATCGGGTATTCCTGGAGGTAACCGGAACCGCCGAAGGTCTGCAGCGACTGGGCGAGCTGCTCGTAGGACTTCTCCGAGCCGTAGCCCTTGACGATCGGCAGCAGCAGGTCGTTCAGGCCGATCTCGGCGGAGGCGTCGTCGCCGGCGGCCTGCTTGAACTGGATCTCGTCCTGCACGGAGGCCGTGTAGAGCACGAGGGCGCGCATGCCCTCGGCGTAGGCCTTCTGCGTCATGAGCGAGCGGCGTACGTCGGGGTGGTGCGTGATGGTGACCTTGGGCGCGGTCTTGTCCATGAAGTTGGCCAGGTCCGGGCCCTGCACGCGCTCCTTGGCGTACTCCAGCGCGTTGAGGTAGCCGGTGGAGAGGGTGGCGATGGCCTTCGTGCCGACCATCATCCGGGCGAACTCGATGATCATGAACATCTGGCGGATGCCGTCGTGCTTGTCACCGATCAGCCAGCCCTTGGCGGGGTGCTGGTCGCCGAAGGTCATCTCGCACGTGTTGGACGCCTTGAGGCCCATCTTGTGCTCGACGTTGGTGGCGTAGACGCCGTTGCGCTCGCCCAGCTCGCCGGTCTCCCAGTCGAAGTGGAACTTCGGGACGAGGAAGAGCGACAGGCCCTTGGTGCCCGGGCCGTGGCCCTCGGGGCGGGCGAGGACGTAGTGGAGGATGTTCTCCTCCATGTCGTGCTCACCGGAGGTGATGAAGCGCTTCACGCCCTCGATGTGCCAGGAGCCGTCCGCCTGCTCGACGGCCTTGGTGCGGCCCGCGCCGACGTCCGAACCGGCGTCCGGCTCGGTGAGGACCATCGTGGAGCCCCAGCGCTTCTCGACGGCGATCTCGGCGACCTTCTTCTGCGCCGCGTTGCCCTCCTCGAAGAGGATGCCGGCGAACGCCGGGCCCGAGGAGTACATCCACACGGCCGGGTTCGCGCCGAGGATCGTCTCCGCGAACGCCCAGATCAGGGAGCGGGGCGAGGTGGTGCCGCCGATCTCCTCGGGCAGGCCCAGACGCCAGTACTCGGAGTCCATGAAGGCCTTGTAGCTCTTCTTGAAGGACGCCGGGACGGGCGCGGTGTTCGTGGTCGGGTCGAAGACCGGCGGGTTGCGGTCGGCGTCCTCGAAGGAGGCGGCCAGCTCGTTCTCGGAGAGCTTGGTCATCTCGCTGAGGATGGTCCGCGCGGTGTCGGTGTCCATCTCGCCGAACGGGCCGGTGCCGTACAGCTTGTCGCGTCCGAGCACCTCGAAGAGGTTGAACTCGATGTCGCGGAGATTCGACTTGTAGTGCCCCATGGCGACGGCTCCGTTAAGGCTCGGTGAGACGGGTTCCTCGTGCATACCACTCGGTAACAACATGATGCTACCGGTCGGTAATAAGAGCAACCCCTCTCCGGCGACTGTGACCAGGGTCAAAGCTCGCACCAGACGGTCTTCGTGTCACTGCCCCGCGTCACACCCCATCGGAGGGTCACCGCGTCCAGCAGGGCCAGCCCGCGCCCGGACTCCTCGGTTCCGCCGGCCTGTCGCGGCAGGGGCCACGCGTGCGGGGCGGGGTCGGTGAGCTCGACCCGCGTACGGGTTGCCCTGCCGTTCCCGTTGCCGTTACCGGCCCCGCCGCCGTGGACGCTGACGCGCAGGGTGACCGGGGTGCCTTCGCCGAGGTGGGTGATCACGTTGCTCAGCAGCTCGCTGACGCAGAGTTCCGCCTCGGGGCAGCCGGCGGCTTCCCCGATGTGCTCGCGGACGGCGTGCCGCAGCAGGGGGGCCGCCTTCGGGACGGCGAGCAGCCGGATCGTGAGCGCGTTCACCGGCCGGCGGCCAGGGCGTCGGCCAGCAGTCGGGCGGTGGCGACGTTGCAGTTGCCGAGGGTGATCAGGGGCGGGGTCCGGTAGCCGCCGGCGTACGAGGGGAGGTGCAGGTCGAGGGAGGGCAGCGTGATCCCCCGCTCCGCGAGGGCGAGCCGCAGCTCTGCGAGGGCCTCGATGGCGATGCGGTCGTTGACGTGGTCGCTCATGGGGGGACTTCCGTTCCGGTGCGGAGTGTGACGAAGCCCTCACAGAGTGGGGTCGGGCGGCGTAGCGTGGGAAGGGTTTCAGGTTGCGCTGGGCAAGTGACAAACGGTGGTGGTGGGTTGTGCCCGCTCGCAAGGATCCGGACGCGTCGGCGAACGTTCCGTCGTTCTACGGTGCCGAGCTTCGGTACAAACGGGAATCGGCGGGGTTCACGCTGGAGCAGCTGGCCGAGGGCAGCTTCCGGGGTGTTCCGTTCCTGAGTCAGATCGAGCGGGGCGAACGTCGGATGCCGATGGATCTGGCTCAGCACGCGGACGCCAAGCTGGGGACGGACGGCTTTTTCCAACGGCGCTGTGAAGACGCGCGCAAAGCGAAGCAATCTGGGCACGCGGAGTACTTCGCGGACGTCGCGGAGATGGAGCCGTTCGCGGAGACCATTGAGGATTGGGCACCGATGCTTGTCCCGGGGCTGCTTCAAACGGAGGACTACGCGCGGGCCATCAGCCGGGCCGCCATGCCCCGTGCGACCGATTCGGCGATCGAAAAGCTGGTCGTCGCCCGGTTGGGGCGGGCCGAGCTCTTCGACCAGGAACGGCCGCCCGAATTCTGGGCCGTCCTGGACGAGTCGGTGATTCGCCGTGCCGTCCTGCCCACGTGCCGGATGGCCGCACTTCTGGAGCACATCGGAGCCGTGATCCGCAGGACGCGGTCCATTTTGCAGATCGTCCCGCAAACCACCACCAGCCACGCTCTCATGATGGGAATGGCGCGGCTGATGACCTTTCCGGACGCACCTCCGGTGGTCTACGTGGAGAACCTGCACAGCGGGCAGCTCATCGACTTTCCAGCCCTCGTGAAGGAGTACCGCAGGTCTTACGATCTGCTGAGGGCCGCCGCCTTGCCGCCGGGGGCGTCCCTGGCCCTTCTCGACGCTGCGGCAGAGGACTACCGAAATGGCAAGCAGCGGGTCTGACTTGAGTACCGCGAGCTGGCGCAGGAGCAGCTACAGCAACGGGACGGGCGGTGAATGCGTCGAGGTTGCCGACGGGCTCATCGGACTCGTCCCCGTCCGGGACTCCAAGCGACCCGCCGGCCCCGCCGTGATCGTCCGTGCCGCCGCCTGGGTTCCGTTCGTCGGGGCCGTCAAGGACGGGCGCTTCTAGGGGCTGATGTGGCCGGAACCACCCGTTCCCCAGGGGCGGGTTTCGGCCACTTTTCGTTGTCCGGGTTTCGTCGCCCGGCCTGCGGTGGCGTGAATCCGGTAGCCGAGCATCCCGAATGCCCGTTTCGCCCGCTGCAAGCGAAAGGCTGATTCCGCACCGCGTACGGATGTTTGTTCGGGGCACGGCCCGCTGGTGCCTCCGAGGCGCGTGTGAACGTATGAGCCGCCGGGGGCCATTGGAGCCTCCGGCCCGTCTTTCGGGGGAAAGTCCATGCGTTCACGTGCCTTCGGCACGCCACTTCGGCGTGCCCGCACATCGTCCCGTACGGCCGCGCTCGCGGCCATGACCGCTCTCGCGGTCACCCTCGCCGGAGCTCCCGCGCTCGCGGAACCCGTCGACCCCGGCCCCACCTCGGCGTGGGGCAAGCCCGGTCCCCGGCTCGACGTACCGCCCGTCCAGGTCGGGCGGACCGTGCCGGTGCCCAACCAGGCCGAGGCCGCGCCCACGCCCGCAGAGGCCGCCTGGCGCGCCGCCCAGGAGGAGCGGGCGCGCACCGGGGAGGAGCCGCCGGCCCCGCAGAACCGTTCCGCCACGGCGATGGCGCCGCTCGTCTACGTTCCGGAGGGCCAGGGCGCGGTGCCGTGGCACCAGATCTCCGACTTCCGGATCACCGACTCCCTGGTGGCCCGGATCAACTACTCCAACGGCAACCTGATGCTCGCCGCGACCGACTTCCAGGTCGCGGGCGTCGGCCAGTCGCTGCGGCTGGCCCGGACGTACAACTCCCTGAACTCCCCGTACGGCAAGGTGTCGGACAGCTGGTGGCAGGAGTACGAGCGTTACCTGCACGTCTTCTCCAACTCGGTCGTGCTCTACGCGGCGACCGGTGACACGCTCACCTTCGACAAGAACGCCGACGGCTCCTTCACCACGCCCAAGGGTTACTCGAAGGACCTGAAGAAGAACGCGGACGGCACCTACACCCTGACCGACCGCAAGTCGGGGACGAAGGACGGCTACGACGCGAACGGCACCCTCACCAAGGTCACCGACCGCAACAACGGCACGATCACCGTCACCCAGCACGACGAGGGCTCCGAACACAAGGGCTTCAAGCTCACCGAGACCCGCTCCGGCCGCTGGCTCGACCTGCTGAAGACGAACCCGTCCCAGTGGCAGGCCAAGGACCACACCGGCCGTACCGGGGTCTTCGACCTCGACGCGGCGGGCAACCTCGTCCGTACCGCCGACACCGAGGGCAAGGCGACCTCGTTCGGCTACGACTCCTCGAACCGCCTGACGAAGATCACCACGCCCGAGGGCCGGGTGACGGTCTTCACCTACGACGCGGAGAACCGCGTCCGCTCCATGCTCCGCGCCACGCAGACGAACGGATCCGGCCACACCGGTCCGACGTACACCTACGACTACTCCGCCGCGTCCCCCTCCGATGCCGGGACCACCACCGTCACCGATCCGGAGCAGCACGCGACGAAGTACGAGCACGACGGCGACGGCCAGGTCACCAAGGTCACGGACGCGCTGAACCACTCCCGGTCCAAGACCTTCGACGCCAACCGCAACGTGCAGACCGCGAGCGACGCACTGGGCGTCGGCGGTACGGGCGCCAACGTGACGGAGTACGGCTGGGACAGCCGCAACAACCCGGTCAAGGCCAAGCTGCCCACCGGCGCGACCGCCTCCGCCGCCTTCCAGACGATCGCCGGCACCGAGCTGCCGAAGACGTCCACCAGCGCGGACGACGAGAAGACGGACTACACCTACGACACCGCGGGCAACACCAAGTCCGTCGCCGTCACCGGCACGGGCGGCGGGAACCAGTCCTTCGACTACAACCCGGCCACGCCCACCTGTGGCGGCTTCGAGGGCCAGCGCTGCAAGGCGACGACGAGGATGAGCGACAGCAAGTCGGTCTCCACGTCGTTCCGCTACGACGCCCAGGGCAACCTGGACCGCGTCACCCCGCCCGCGCCGCTGGGCGTCCTCACCTACACGTACGACGCGCTGGGCCGGACCACGGCCGTGCAGGACGGCCGCGGGGTCAAGACGACCTACACGTACGACAACCGCGACCGGATCAAGACGGTCGACAGCTCCAACTACGCCACCGTGACGTACGAGTACGACGGGGACGGCAACCTCAAGCAGCGCTCGGACGGCACCGGCGTGACGCAGTACGACTTCGACCCGCTCTCGCGCGAGACGGTCCGCACGCTCCAGAACGGCTCGCAGACGAAGCTGGCCTACACCCCGGCGGGCAACGTCGACTACTACCAGGACCCGGCCGGCACCACCGACTACACCTGGAACGAGGTCAACGGGCTCAAGGAGCTGAAGGACCCGAGCGGCAAGGTCACGAAGTACGAGTACAACGAGAACGACTTCCGGAAGAAGACCCTCTACCCCGGCGGCACGGTCCAGGAGGTCACCCCGGACACGTCCGGGCGGCCGGAGAAGATCAAGGCGACCTCCCCGAAGGGCACCCTGGTCGACCTGTCGTACTCCTACCGGAACGGCGTCAAGGACGGCGGGAAGATCCGCACCAGCACCGACGCCGTCGCGGGCCTGAAGACCACGTACACCTACGACGGCGCCGGACGCTTCTCCTACGCGAAGGAGGAGAAGGGCGCCGCGCTCACCTCGTCCTGGCAGTACTGCTACGACCTGGCCGGCAACCTCACCTCGCAGGGCGTGGACCAGGGCTGCCCGCGCGGGACGACGTACGCGCTCAACGACGCGCAGCAGATCACCGCGAAGGACGGTTCGACGGCCAACTGGTCCTACGACAAGCTCGGCAACGAGACCGCCGGGGCGTCGACCCCCGAAGGCACCCGCACCGCCGAGAAGTGGTCCGACCACTCGCAGATGACCTCGGTGACGGTGGGCGGCAAGACGTACGCGGGCCAGTACGGCTCGACGGACCAGAGCGAGCGCATCAAGCTGGGTGACACCTTCTTCCACAACGGGCCGCTGGGTCTGTCGGCGAAGTCGACGGCCGGTGTGGACACGGGATTCAACCGGGAACCCGGGGGCACCTTGAACTCCATGACGACCGGGGGCAAGTCGTACTACTACCTGACCGACGCGCTGGGCAGCGTCGTCGCGCTGGCGGACGGCAGCGGTACGAAGGTCAACACCTACTCCTACAGCCCGCGCGGCGTGCAGCGCGCCGCCACCTCGGAGCAGGTCCCGCAGCCGTACCGGTTCGCCGGCGGCTACCAGGACCCGACCGGCCTGTACCACTTCCAGGCGCGGTACTACGACCCGAACCTCGGCCGGTTCAACTCGCCCGACCCCAGCGGCCAGGAGAAGAACCCGTACCTCTACGCCGAGGGCGACCCGGTCAACCGCATCGACCCCAGCGGGCTGTTGTCCCTGGACCTGGGCGGGGAAGCCTGCTTCTGGCTGTGCGGCGGGGCCGGTGTGTCCGTCAACGAGGACGGGAGCGTCCACCCGTACCTGTCGCTCGGTGTCGGCAACCCCGGCGCCAGCGTGGACGCCAGCCTCGCCTCGGGGTCGGCGGACAAGGGCCTGACGGGCGAGGTCGCCTGCGGGTTCGGCCCGGCGGAACTGTCCGTGGCGACCGACGGCTCGGAGGGCGTCGGTACCGGCGGCAGCACGGGCAAGTGCTCGGCCACCGCGAAGTACACGTTCTGACCGACCCCCCTCCCCCCATCCACTGAAGCGACCTCACCGACAGGAAAAGGAAGAAGACATGGACCCGATACTGCTCCTCGCCACCAACCGGCCCGACGGGCCCTCGTGGACGCCGTACGTGTTCATCGGCGGCTTCGTGCTGGTGATGATCTTCGTCGGTGTCATGTTCGCCAAGAAGCGCCGGTAAGGACCGGCCGAAGTCCGATGGAGGCGCCCCGGCCGGGGCGCCTCCTCTCGTAGGGGAGGCAAGACATGCAGGCAGTCGTGGGAATCCTCGTCGCGCTCTTCGGGATCGCGCTCGCCGTGGCCGGGCCCCGTTTCGCCGCGACGGTGGGCAGCGGCGCGGGCCGCCGGTTCGAGAGGTCCAACACGGTCGCCTTCCGGGTCCTGGGACCCGTCATCGCCGTCCTGGGCCTGCTCTGGGCCGTGGGCGTGCTGGGGGGATAGCCCGGCGGGGGCGGGGACGGTGGCCGGTACCCGCCGGTACGGGGTCGGCCGCTCGATAGGGTGGGCCGCATGTACGGCTACGACCAGAATCCGGGCGCCCAGCAGCAGGGCTACGCGCAGCAGCCCCCGCCCCAGCAGGGCTACGCGCAGGCGCCGCTGTACCCGGAGCCGTCACCGCCCTCCCTCGCGGACGCGGTCAGGGCCTTCACCACGGGCTCGCTGTCCGCCGAGGACTTCCAGCAGATCTTCGCCACCTCGAAGGTCTACTGCCCGCGCGGCGAGACCCCCGGGTTCCTGGCCCTGCACAACACGCAGCAGCCGGTGATCCCGATGTTCACCTCGCTCAAGGAACTGCGCCGGTACGCCGGCAAGGAGTCCAAGTACTTCGTGATCACCGGCGCCGAGGTGATCGACCTGCTGCCCACCGGTTACGGCTTCGTCCTCGACATGGAGGGTGACCACCGGATGGTGTTCGACGCGAAGGCGGTCGAGCAGATGGTCGACTTCGCCATGCGCCGCATGTACGGCTAGCCGGCCGACGGGGGCCGACGGGGGCGGGGGCGGGGGCGGGCGGATGCTGAGGGTGCACTTCACGGCCGAGGACCTGTTCGACGTCACCTTCGCGCCCGAGCCGCTGCCGCTCGTCGAACTCGCGCTGGCGCTCGTCGCCTGGCAGCGCACCGACCAGCCCGCCGTCTTCGGCCGCTGGCGCGCCGGTGTCTCGCGGGAGCTGCCCGCCGGGGCGCGGCCCCTGCTGGACCTGTTGCGCCCCGACGGGGACAACCCGCCGTTCGTGGAGCCGTACGCCGCCGACCTGGAGGAGGCCCTCGCGGCCGTCCGGGACGCCGCGCCGTTCCTCACCCCCGACCAGCTGGCCCGGACGGCCGCCCGGGCCCCCGGGCCCGCCTCCTGGCTGCGCGCGCTGTGGAGGCAGGACCGGGAGGCCTGGGACGTACTGGACGAGGCCCTGCGGGCCGCCCACGCGACGGTGCTCGCCCCCCAGTGGGCCCGAATCAGGCAGTCCTTCCGCGCCGACGTCGCCTGGCGGACCCGGCTGCTGGCCGGCCACGGCATCAAGGCCTGCCTCGCGAGCGTCCACCCCCGGGCGGCCTGGTCCGGCACGGCCTTCGAGGTGGGGCTGCCGCCCGACTACGAGGTCCGGCTCGGTGGGCGCGGCCTGGTGCTCATGCCCTCCGTGTTCTGGACGGGCCGGCCGCTGCTCGCCGGGCGCCCCGACGGCTCGCACGTCCTGGTGTACCCGGCGCTGACCCCCCTGCCACTGGCCGCGCCCGGCCCCGCCGGGGGTGCGCTGGACGCCCTCCTCGGGCGGACCCGGGCGGCCGTCCTCCAGTCGCTGCTGGAGCGGCGTACGACCAGTGAGCTGGCCCGGGACCTCGCCATCAGCCTGCCGTCGGTCTCCGAGCACACCCGCACGCTGCGCGCGGCCGGACTGATCACCACGGAACGCGACGGCCGGGCCGTGCTGCACTCGGCGACGGTCCTCGGCGTGGACCTGCTGCGCAGCGGCGGCTGAGCCCTCGGGCCCCGCAGCCTTCGGGCACCGCCGAAAGGTTCGCGGGGGTGGCCGGGCGGGGTCGACCATCGGTGCTGCGGGAGTGCGGCGCCGGGTACGGGGGTCCCGGCGGCCGCACGGCCCCGCCCCGGGCCCGGCGTCAGGTCCGGCGTCAGGTCCGGTCGGGGCCGTGCGTGCGGTGGGTCACCGCCGCCACGACGCACCAGGCGAGGGCGACCGCCACCGCGGCGACCGCTCCCGCGGCCAGGAGCGGCGCCGGGGGGCGGAAGCCGAGCGCCAGCCGGGTGCCGAGGAACACGAGGACGAAGCCGACGCGGCCGGGCGCGTACACGGGGATGCGCGCGGCCGTACCGCGCAGCGACGCGCAGGCGACCAGCCCGGCGCCGAGGCACCAGGCGAGCAGGCCCCACGGGGAGCCGGGGGCCGCGCTGGGAATCCCGTACTCCGCCGGCCCCAACCGGAAGGCCGCCGCGATCCAACCGGCCGCCACCGCGCCGCCGGCGATCCCCGCCACCCACAGGGCGTGCCGCCATAGGGGCCCCTGCCTGCGGGTTTCCTCCGGCACGCCGTCGCCGGACACATCGTCGAAGGTGAATAAGTTGCTCACGTCCGGTAGGACGCGCCCCCGGGCGCAAGGGTTGGCGCGGTGCGGGAATTATCCCGGCGCACCTCCCGTTGTGGCCGGGTGTGGCAGAAAGTTCGAGTTTCAACTAAACTCGACGCAGAAGGAGGTCCTGACCATGCCCGCAGTGACTGTTGAGAACCCGTTGACCCTCCCGCGCGTGGCCGAGCCGCAGACGGCCGCCGCCCGCAAGGTCCTGGCCGTGAGCACGGCGCCGAGCGGCTTCGAGGGCGAGGGATTCCCGGTGCGCCGCGCGTTCGCGGGGATCAACTACGAGCACCTCGACCCGTTCATCATGATGGACCAGATGGGCGAGGTGGAGTACGCCCCGGGTGAGCCGAAGGGCACCCCGTGGCACCCCCACCGCGGCTTCGAAACCGTCACGTACCTGATCGACGGAACCTTCGTCCACCAGGACAGCAACGGCGGCGGCGGAGTCATCAACGGCGGTGACACGCAGTGGATGACCGCCGGTGCGGGCCTCCTGCACATCGAGGCCCCGCCGGAGTCCCTCGTCCTGTCGGGCGGGCTCTTCCACGGACTCCAGCTGTGGGTCAACCTGCCGGCCTCCGACAAGATGATGCCCCCGCGCTACCAGGACATCGGCGGCGGCCAGGTCCAGCTGCTGACCACCCCCGACGGCGGCGCGCTGCTCCGCGTCATCGCCGGTGAGCTGGACGGACACCAGGGCCCGGGCATCACCCACACCCCGATCACGATGATCCACGCGACCGTCACCCCGGGCGCGCAGATCACCCTCCCGTGGCGCGCGGACTTCAACGCCCTCGCGTACGTCCTGGCCGGACGCGGTGCGGTCGGCCAGGAGCGGCGTCCGATCCAGAAGGGTCAGACGGCCGTCTTCGGCGAGGGCGGCTCGCTCACCATCCGGGCGGACGAGTCCCAGGACTCCAACGCGCCCGCGCTGGAGATCGTGCTGCTCGGCGGTCGCCCGATCCGGGAACCGATGGCGCACTACGGCCCGTTCGTCATGAACAGCCGGCAGGAACTCCAGCAGGCCTTCGACGACTTCCAGGCCGGCCGGCTCGGCACGATCCCGACGACGCAGCGCACGGGCCTCGGCCACCGCGGCGCCGGTGAGGCCGACCAGGACTGACCCGTCCGACGGGCTCCCGACGTTCGGGAGCCCGCCCCGACCGTCAGTCGGCGGTCGGTCGCGAGGTCCCGTGGTCGCCGCCGAGGGTTTGGCCGGCGGCCAGGCGGGCGTACAGGCCGCCCTCGCGCAGGAGTTCGGCGTGCGTGCCCGAGGCGCGCACACGGCCGTCCTCCAGGACGAGGATGCGGCGCGCCCCCGTCACCGTGGACAGGCGGTGGGCTATCACCAGGACGGTGGTGGTGCGCGCGATGTCCGCGATGACCTCGCGCAGCTCGCCCTCGTTGAGCGCGTCGAGCTGCGAGGTGGCCTCGTCGAGCAGCAGCAGCCGGGGCCGGCGCAGCAGCGCGCGGGCGATGGCGACGCGCTGGCGCTGGCCGCCTGACAGGGCCGTACCGCGGTGGCCGACCTCGGTGTCGAGGCCCTCCGGCAGGGCGTCGACGAGCGCGGTCAGTCGTACCTGATCCATGACGTGCCGGAGTTCGTCCGGGCTCGCGTCCGGGGCGGCGAACGTCAGGTTGTCGCGCAGGGTGCCCGCCAGGACCGGGGCGTCCTGCTCCACGTAGCCGATGGTCCGGCGCAGTTCGGCCGGGTTCCAGTCGCGCAGCTCGCGGCCGTCGACGGTGACGCTGCCGCTGTCGATGTCGTAGAAGCGCTCCAGCAGGGCGAACAGCGTGCTCTTGCCGGTGCCGGAGGGGCCGACGACGGCGGTCAGTCCGCCGGGTCGGATCTCGAAGTCGGCCCCGTCCAGAACGGGTCGGCCGTCCTCGCGGTAACGGAAGACGACGTCCCGGAAGACGATGCCCGCGCCGCCCCCGGTGGTGCCGCGCTCGCGTGCCGTCCGTGCGGCGGGCACCTCCGCTTCGCCTTCCTCGGGGGCGAGTTCCAGCACCTCGTGGATGCGGCGGACGGCCGCGGTGCCCACTTGGAGGCCGCTGATCCCGCTCGCCAACTGGGCGACCGGCCCCACCAGGTAGAACAGGTACAGCAGGAAGCCGATCAGCGAGGCGACGCTCATCGACCCGTTCGCGACGCGCGCCCCGCCCAGGCCCAGCACCGTCAGGAACGCCAACTGCACGACCAGGCCGCTGGAGGTGCCGGCCACCGCGCCCCACCGGGCCGCCCGCAGGCCCGCCCGCCAGGCGCCCCGCGCCGAACCCTCCAGGACGGCGCTCTCGCGCTGTTCGGCGCCGCTGGCCTTCACCGTACGGATCGCTCCGAGCAGTCGCTCCAGCCCCGAACCCAGCTCGCCGAGGGCCTCCTGGGCCTCCTTGCTCGCCCGCGCGATGCGCGGCATCACCAGGGCGGTGCACCCGCCGATGGCGACGACGACGCCGAGCACGGCGAGGAACAGGACGACGTCGAGCCAGGCCATCAGGACCAGCATGCCGAGCAGGGTGACGGAGCCGATGAGGGTGTCGACCAGGTTGTTGGTCGCCGCCTCGCGCAGCAGGGTGGTGTCGGCGGTGACCCGGGATATGAGGTCGCCGGGCGGCCGCCGGTCCAGGTCCGCGACGCGCAGCCGGGGCAGTCGGGAGATCAGCCGCCTGCGGGCGCCCAACACCACGCTCTCGGCGGCCCGTTCCACGGTGTACACGCCGAACGCACTGGTCAGCGCTCCGCCCACGATCAGCAGGGCGAGGAGCAGTACCTGGCGGGTGACGGACCCGTCGACGGCGAGCGCCTCGACGAACGACTTGGCCACCAGGGGTTGGGCGAGGCCGCTGAGCCCGCCGAGCGCGCTCAGGGCGGCGCCGGCGATCAGGGCCTTGCGGTGCGGGCGGGCGTGCTCCAGCAGGGTGCGGGTGGCACCGGGCCCGGCGGCGTCGACCGCATCGGCCTTGACCGCTTCGGCGTTGGCCGTGCCTGCTTCGCCCGTGCCTGCTTCGCCCATGCCTGCTTCGGCCGTGCCTGCGTCAGCCGTGTCGGCCTCGGCCGCGACCGTGTCGCCCGTCGCCGCGTCCGCGTCCATCGCGTCGCCCTTCGTCGTGCCGTCCTTCATCGTGGTGGCTTCTCTCGTTCCTTCGTCGGGTCGGTGGGTCAGGACATCCGCAGGACGGTGAGGATCTCCGGCGCCTTCTCGAACAGCCGCCGACCCATGGCCCGCAGCGTCACCAGGACGGCGAGCATCCCGTACGCCGTCCCCAGCGGCAGCAGCAGCCAGGAGGACGCGGAGCCGTCCAGGGCGATCGCGCCGATGATCACCGGGGCGATCGCCACCACCCCGAGGAGCGAGCCGCAGAAGTTCGCCAGGTGGTAGCCGCCGCTCTGGCCGGGCGCGCTCACGCTCCACGGGTCCTCGGGGTACGGATAGGGGCGGAAGACGCTGATGACCATGCCCAGGGCGAACGTCACCCCGAGCAGCGCGAAGCTGACGCCGAGCGCGGCCGCGAGCTGGTCGGTGCGCCCGGTGGCGAGGGCGACGCCGCAGCCCACGACGGTCAGCCAGGGCACGATGAACACCAGCTGGGGAAGCAGCCGGCCGACGAGTTCGGCGCGGGCCTGCGCCACGGTTCGCAGCGTGGCGACGTTGCTCCAGATCGCGGAGCCGTCGAGGGCGAACAGCACGCCGGGGACGGTCAGTCCGAAGACCCAGGCGCCGCCGACGGCGACGTACGGG
The DNA here is from genome assembly GCF_055574495.1 of Streptomyces sp. NPDC029836. Lineage (NCBI taxonomy): Bacteria > Bacillati > Actinomycetota > Actinomycetes > Kitasatosporales > Streptomycetaceae > Streptomyces > Streptomyces sp. NPDC029836. The sequence continues at coordinate 359,263 of NZ_JBVHZI010000004.1, forward strand.
GTGCGCACGCCGATCGGCACCATCACGACGGGGAACAGCACCGCGTACGCCAGCGCCGCGATCATCGTCATGCGGTGCCTGGGGGACCGGGCGAAGGCGCTCAGCTGGTGGTGGGCGACCAGCAGGGTCCGGCTGGAGGCGAGGAGCCGGGCCCGGCGGCCGGTCGTACGGGCGGCGCGGACCTCACCGGCCCGGGCCGTGGAGGAGTCCGTGGTGGTCATCAGGCGGGCCAGGGAGCCGTGCCACCACACCATCAGCAGGCCGATCAGGGCGGCGGTCCCGGCGAGTTCGAGCAGGGCGGTGCCGGTCCTGCCGTCGGCGGCGGCCCGGACGGCGTCGGCCGGCCAGCCGGGCGGGGTCCGGCGCAGGATCCGTACGACGACGGGCGGCAGCGCGAGACCGGAGCCGGCGGTGGTCAGCAACAGGTAGGCGGCGTACCCGCCGACGGCGGTCAGCAGGCCGCCGAGGGCGGCGGCGTCCTTGCCGCGCCGGCCGGTCAACGCCCGCGCGAAGGCCGCCAGTACGGCCCGGGAGGCGACCACGCACAGCAGCAGCGCCAGCGGCACGGCGAGGACGGTGACGAGCGCGCCGGGCAGGCTGTCGAACGCGCCCTCGGCGGCGCCGACGACGGCTCCGGTGATGAGGACGAGGGTGCACAGCGGCCCCGGGCCGACGAGCGCGGAGGCGGTGGCCCCCGCGATCAGCCGGCTCGGCCGTACGGGCAGCACGGCGAGCCGGGTCGGATCGGAGCTCTCGTCGCCGCCCGCGCCGAAGGACAGCGGCAGCGCCAGCCAGGCGACGGCCAGTCCGGCGAGGACGAGGACGGCGAAGTCGGCCGATTCGGGTTCGCCCTGGGCCCGGGCCAGGCCCACGGCCACCCAGCAGGCGCCGGTCAGGCTGATGAGCGAGCCGGAGACGAAGCCCACGGCGCGGGCGGTGCTGCGGCGCAGACTGCTGCGCAGGAGGGCGAGTTTCAGCCCGACGAAGACCCCAACCATGCGAGGCTCCCCCCCTTCGCCTTCCCGGCGGGGGCGCCGACCAGTTCCATGAAGCGCTCGTTCAGGCTGCGGCCGGCCCGTACCACCTCCAGGGTGCCGTCGGCGACGACGCTGCCCTTGGCCATGATGGCGACGTGCGTGCACAGGGCCGCCACGAGCTCCATGACGTGGCTGGAGAAGATCACCGTCGAGCCGGTCGCGGTGTACTGGCGCAGCACCTCGCGGATCGTCTCGGCCGACACCGGGTCGACGCTCTCGAAGGGTTCGTCGAGGAACAGCACCGGCGGGTTGTGCAGCAGCGCGGCCGCCAGGCCGATCTTCTTGCGCATGCCGGTCGAGTAGTCGACGACGAGCTTGTCGCCGGCCTCGGTGAGCCCGAGCACGTCGAGCAGCTCCTCGGCGCGGACCTCGGTGTCGGCGGCGGGCAGTTCCCGCAACCGCCCGGTGTAGCGGAGCAGTTCCCGGCCCGAGAGCCGCTCGAACAGGCGCAGGCCGTCGGGCAGGATGCCGATGCGGTGCTTGGCCTCGTACGGGTCCTGCCAGACGTCGTACCCGGCGACGCGGACGGTGCCCGCGTCGGGCCGGAGCAGGCCGGTGATCATGGAAAGGCTGGTGGTCTTGCCGGCGCCGTTGGGGCCGACGAGGCCGTAGAAGCTGCCCCGGGGGACGGTGAGGTCGATTCCGCCGACGGCCGGTTTGCCGTCGAACTCCTTGCGGAGACCTCGTACTTCCACGGCCACCGGGACCGTTTCGCCTTCGGGGGGGTGGTGCATCGCGCTGCCTTCCGGCTGGGTGGGGGTGGGGGGACGGGAGGCCCGGGGGCCGTCCCGCTCAGCGGGCGGGGAGGTCCGGGGAGGCCAGGTTCCGGTAGGGGGCGCCGGGGTCGATGCCGGCGCCGGCGAACGCGGAGCGGGCGGGGTGGGCGTCGGTGTCGGAGCCGGCTCCTGCGGCGGCCCGTACGGCGGCCTCGGCGAGGGCCGCCGCGCGGTGCTGGCCGAAGCTCAGTCCGCCCGCGCCGGGCCGGGGGTCGGCCGGCTCCCATGCCACGGCGGCGGCGGGGCCGAGCCGGTGGGCGAAGACCGAGGTGTCGGAGCCGGTGCCGGGCAGGTCGCGGACGGCGTCGGCGACGGTGTGGCAGGCGCCCCGGGACTCGGCGCCCAGGTAGACGACGAGGGCGTCGCGACGGGGGTAGTCGGCCGGACCGGACAGCACCTTGGCGTGGTAGCCGGCCCCGGCCGCCTCCAGGCGCTCCAGTACGGCGCCCCAGACGCACGGGGCCCGGGCGGGGTCGGTGAGGTGGACGTAGACCCGGAGCAGTTCGTCGCCGAAGCGCGGCTCTCGGGAGCCCATGGCGTAGAAGAACCCGGGCGAGAGCGCGGGCCGGGCCGGGGAGGCGGGGCTGCGCACCTCGGCGCCGGGCACGAGCGGGCCGTCGGCGGTGAGGCGGTCCACGGGAACCCGCACGCGGACGCCGTCCCAGGACACGAGCGCCTCGGGTACGGGTGCCTCGGACGCGGGTGCCTCGGGTACGCGCGCCCCCCTGTCGGTGGTGGGCGGCTGCGGGGCGCGGAGCAGGACCCCGGTGCGGGTGATCTCGTGGTGCGGCAGCGCCGCCGCCAGCTCGCGCTCGAAGCCGTGGTCGCGCGGGGCCATGCGGCGGGGGCGGGTGTCGGCCTCGGCGCGGCCGGTGTGGAACACCTCGTACAGGGCCGCGCCCAGCCGCTGCTGGAGTTCGCGGGTGGACTCGCCCTCGATGGTGCGGGGGCCGACGGTGGCGGTGAGGCCGTCGGCGGAGAGGTGGATGCGGGCCAGGGCGTCGGCGAGGGCGGGGGCCAGGGCGGCGTCGGCCGGCGCGGTGGGGGCGGTGGCTGCGGCGGTGGTCACGAGGCGTCTCCGAGTCCGACGACGTGGGTGAAGCGGGCGGGGTCGAGAAGGGCCGTCCGACCGATGCCGGCGGCGGCCCGCTCGATGCCGAGCAGCCGGTTGGAACGGGCGGCCCCGGCGAGCAGTCGGTCCAGCAGGTGCCAGCCCGCGAAGGCGGTGGCCCGTTCGGCCAGGCCCGGATCGGCGTCCGGCCGGGCCTCGCGGTAGCCGCGCCAGAACTCCTGGACGACCGGACGCAGCCGGGTCAGCTTCTCCGCGCCGCGGGCGAGCACGGTCTCGCGGGTCATGGACAGGCCGGCGAAGGCGGCGGTGTCGGCGTCACCGCGGGTGGTGACGATGTCGTGGACGGCGCGGTGCAGCCATTCGCCGGCGAAGCCGCCCACGTCGCGGGCCGGGTCGGCGAGGCGGAACTCCTCCCAGTCGGCCACGTGCAGCCGGCTGTCCGGGCCGGGCCGGCCGGTGATCAGGAACTGGTCCATCCGCAGGTCGCAGTGGGCGGGCACGCGCGGCGCGGCCTGCTCGTCGGCGAGCAGTCGGTGCACGGCGGCGATCAGCGGGGCGTCGTTCTGCAGCAGTCGCCAGGTCTCCAGCTCCGCGCCGCTGAGCTCCTCGAACACGGCGGCGGGCAGGGCCTCCAGCAGCTCCGGGGAGGGCAGGACGGGCGTGCTCCGCTCCAGGTCGTCGCGCGGTCCGACGGGGCGGGCGTGCAGCCGGCCCAGGGCGAGGCCGGCGCGGTGCGCGAGCTCCGGAGTGAACTCCTGGTCGGCCATCAACTCGGCGCCGCTACGGGCGTCCTGGAGGTAGTCGAAGGCGAGCAGCCCGGCGTCCGGGTCGTTGCCGAGCAGCGCGGGGCCGCGCAGTACGTCGGCGGGGGCGTCCGCGACGATCCGTTCGTAGGCGAGCGCGCGCCCCATCCGGGCCCGTACGTCCTGCGGCGGCCCGGTCAGCCGCTTGACGAACACGCGGGCGCCGCCGGTCGTGCGGCCCGCCCAGGTGTCGTTGCGGCCGGGCAGCGCGGTGAGGTCGGCGCGGTCGAAGGGGCCCGTGCCGAGGCGCCGCAGCAGTGCGTCGACCTCGGGCACGCCGTCGAGATCGACCGGCTGGAACCGCAGTTCGGTGCGGGGCGGGGTGAGGGCGATGGTGCGGGTCACGGGGTCTCCTCGGCCGGGAGGGCCGGAGCGGCCGGGTCGGCGGGTCGGGCCGGAGCGGCCGGGTCGGCGGGTCGGGCCGGGTCGGCTGGTCCGGCCGGGTCGGTGGCCGGGGCGGCGAGCACTCCGGCGTAGGCGGGCTGGGCGAAGAGGCGGGCGCAGTCACGGGCCACCTCGGCGGCCGGCGCCCCGTACAGGGCGTCGGGGAAGTCGACGAGTTCGGCGGTCCGACGGCCGGTCGCGAGCCAGGCGCTCAGTTGGTCGGCGAACGAGGACTGCGACTGCGGCATGCGCGCGAACTGGCCCGCGCAGTACCGGCGGGCGGCGTCCACCTCGCCGGCGGTGGGCGGCTCGGTCGCGGTGCGGCGCAGCTCCGCGCGGATCACGGCGGCGGCCTCGACGGCTCCGTCGGGCGGCAGTTGGGCGTGGATCCGCACGAGCGGCCCCGTACCGGCGTGGTCGCCGAAGCGGCCCGCGTACGAGGTGAAGCCGTACGGGGCCTGCGGCGTGCGCAGCGCGGCGAGCCGTGCGCCGGGCTGGCCGCCGCCGAGCACGGACACGGCGAGCCAGCGCGCGGCGAACGACCCGGTCGGGGGCGGTTCGGGGGTGGCCCACACCAGGTGGGCGACGGTCGCGGGCAGGGCCGGGGGCAGGGTGAGCAGCGCGAGGCCCTCGGTGGCGGCCGGGAACGACGGCGCGGGTCCGGGCCGTGCGGTGAGCGGGGGACGCAGGGCGGCGGTCGCCGCCGCGACCCAGGCGTCGGGATCGAGGTCGCCGACGGCGGTGAGCTCGACGCCGCCCGCGTACGGGGGCGGGGTGACGCCGATGCCGCCCGGTACGGGCCCGCCGGCCAGGAGCCGCTGACGCAGCGCCTGTTCGACGAGCCAGGTCGGGCTGCTGACCCGGCCGCCCATGCGGGCCCGGGCGCGCGGTTCCGCGTCGGCGAACTCGGCGGCCGTGGGCGGGACGCCGAGCAGGTCGGCGAACACCACCGGGTCGGGGGCGGGCGCGGGCAGCCAGGCGTCGAGCAGGACGGCGCCGCCCTCCACGGTCGTGGACACCGATCCCCGCGCGGGGAAGCGGGCCGCCCATCGGTCGGCGAGCACCAGGGCGAGCCGTTCCCGGTCGGCGGGCGCGGCCGCCGGGGGCGCGGGCAGACGCAGCCGGAACTCCACGAGGGGCGCCCGGGTGTCCCGCACGGCGGCGACGACGGGCTCACCACCGACCCGCCCGCTCCCGCCCCCGCTCTCGGCGAACCCGAACGCCCGCAACCGGGGCGCCGCCGAGGCCGCGACGGGCACCGGTGCCGGCTCCGGACCCGCCGCGACGGCGGAACGCGGCGCGGTCGCGGAGCCGCGGGGCCCCGGCTCCGGCGCGGGACCGGAGCCGCGGGGCTCGCGGGCGGTGCCGGGCGTGGCAGCGGGGTCGCGGGGCGCCGACGCGGGCGCGGGGACAGTGCCGGGCGTAGGAGGGAAGTCGTGGGGCTCCGGCTCCGGCGTGGGGGCGCCGTGTTCCGGTGCGGTGGTTCCGGGTACCGGGGCGGGCGTACCGGCAGCGCCGGGTGTCGGTGCCTGCGTATCGGCGGTGCGGGAGCCGGGCTGTGCGGTCGCGCCGGGTGTCGGGGCGGGGCGCGGGAGCGGGAGCGGGGCCGGGTTGGCGGGGCGGGGAGTCGCCGTCAGGTCGCGGAACGGGGTCGGGGCGCCGCCCGGGAGGAGGGCCAGCACCGCGCGGTGGTCGGCGGACAGGGCGCCGGCGGCCGCCCGGACCCGGTCCGGGTCCAGGGTCCGCAGGCGGTCGGGCAGGGTGTCGAGGAGGGCGGGATCGCCGAGGAGGATCTCCAACCGGCCCAGCGCGCGGGCCCGCTGGTCCGCGCCGTGGTGGGCGCGCAGGTGGTCGTCGGCGAGCCGGCCCGCCGCCTGCCGGACCTCGGCGTCGCCGGCGTCGCCGAGGGCCCGCAGTGCGTCGTCCACCCGGCGCAGGGCCTCCCGTACGCCGTCCTCGTCGGCGGCGGGCAGGGTGATGACGAGGGTGTCGGGGTCGAGTGCGTCCAGCGGCCCGAAGAAGCCGCAGCCGGCGTCCACGGGGGGCCCGGCCAGCAGCCGGGCGACCACGAGCCGGGCGAGGTAGCCGTCGAGGTCGGTCGCGGGGTCGGGCAGCCGGTAGCCGAGGCTGACGGCGCCGCCCCCGGGCACGGTGTGCACGCCCACCCGGTCCGTGGCGAGCGGGGGTTCTGCCAGGACCGGGCGGGGTGCGGTATCGGGCGCCGGCCGGGCCGGCACCGCGGCGAAGTGCCGGGTGACGAGCGCGGCGACCCGGTCGGGGTCGTCGGCGCCGCTGACCGTGAGGACGGCGTTGCCCGGGGCGTAGTGCGCGCGGAAGAAGTCGGCGCAGTCCCCGGGCGTCAGGCGGGCGAGTTCGGGCAGGTCGCCGTAGCCGTCGTGGGAGTTGGCCCAACGGTCGTACATCAGGGCCGGCAGCAGCGGCCAGGGCAGCCCACCGAGCGGGGCGTCGTGGACGGCGGCCCTGATCTCGGCCCCTACGCCCGCGAGTTGCTCGGCGAGGGAGTTCGCGGTGAAGAGGGGGGCGCGCATCCGGTCGGCCTCGGCGGCCAGTGCCCGTTCCAGGTCCGCGGTGGGAACGACATGGACGTAGTCCGTGTAGTCCTGGTGGGTGGTGCCCTCGGCGGATCCGCCGGCGGCCACGAGGGCGGTGAAGTAGGCGCGTTCCGGAAGGCGTTCGCTGCCCTCGAACATCATGTGCTCCAGCAGGTGGGCGACGCCGGCACGGCCCTCGGGCTCCGAGCGGAAGCCGACGCCGTAGTGCACCGCGACGGCTGTGAGACCGACCGGTGTCGCCGCCGTGTCGATCAGTACGCGCAGCCCGTTGTCGAGGGTCAGCCGGCGCGGGCCTGTCCCGCCGGTCGCGCGGATCCCGATGCCGGTCATGCGGCCGCTCCTTCGGTGAGCGTGGTGGCGAGCACGCCGTACAGGCGGGCCGTGTCGGCGCCGTCCGGGACGTACGCGGCCGTGTCGTGCGCGTGGAGCGCGATGCGCAGGGCGGCGCCGCGCAGGCAGCCGTCGCGCGCGGGCGCGGAGTCGGCGCCGTAGCCGTCGAGCAGGGCGTCCAACGGCTGCTGCCAGTCGCGGGGGTCGCCGGCGGCGCCCAGCAGCCAGCGGAACTCGGCGAGTTCGCCGGCGATCCAGCCCAGGTCGACATGGGCCGGTGCGGCGCACAGGTCCTCGCCGGTCAGCAGCACCCCCGCGCCGACCCCGCCGGCGCGGGGGACGAGCGAGCCGAGGCTCGGCGCGCCGTGCGACAGGACGTGCCCGGTCGCGGGGTGCGCGGCTTCGGCGGCCCAGTCGCGCAGGGGGCCGACGGCGGCGCCGCCCAGCAGGTCCGCGGCGGTCGCGCCGCCGGCGTTCGTACGCCCGGACAGCCAGGTGTGGAGCCGGACGGCGGCGCGGGCCGGCCGGCGGGCCTCCGCGGGGACGGGCCGGGCGTGCAGCGCGGCGAGCAGCGCGCCGACCTCGCGGAGGGCGTCGTGGAGCGCGCGCGGGCCGCCGGGGACGGCGTGCGGGCTGCCGCCGGCGATGAGCCAGTGGGCCACGGAGTACGGGCCGGGGGCGGCGTACGCCCGGGCGCCGCCCGGCGCCGCCGTCCCGACGAGCAGGCGGGTGCCGGGGCCGGGGGAGGTCTGCTCGACGACTGCGCGCAGGCGGGGGGTGAGCGGGGCGAACGGTTCGGGGGCCCGCGTACCGGGCCGGCGCAGCCAGTGGTGAGCGCCGTCGGGCAGGGCGGTGACGGTGGTGGCGAGCAGGCCGGTGGCGTAGGCGTCGACGACGACGGCGCCCTGAGCCGTGTGCGGGGCCGCGGTCACGGCGTCGGCTCCGCGGTGAGCCGTCGGTGCAGCGCGCCGAGGGCGTCGAGCACGTCGGGCAGCGGGGCGGCGGCCCAGCTGTCGGTGCGCCCGGTGGTCAGGCTGAGCGCGGGCACCGGCGGTACGACGACGCAGTTGGGGCGCTCCGCGAGGGACTCGACGTGCCGGTGGAAGGCGTGGCTGCGTACGCCGCCGGGCGGCAGCGCGGGTGCGACGGCGACGGGCGCCGCCGTGCACTGCGCGGTGAGCAGTGAGGGGCTGTCGGCGAGGCCCAGCGCGAGGCGGGCGGTGTACGAGAACGTCGAGGGGTGGACGAGGACGGCCTCCGCCCAGGCGGTCAGGTCGACGTGCGGGGCGCGCAGGACGGGTTCCTCCGGCCAGGCGTCGACCATGGTGCGGCGGCCCGTGAGCAGGTTGAGGGACTCGCGGGTGACGAAGCGCTGGGCGCTGCGGGTGAGGACGGTCTGGATCTCCAGCTCGGGGTGCGTGGCACGCAACCAGGCGATCCAGGACGGCAGTTCGGCGGCGGAGACGGACCCGGTGGCGACGAGCAGCAACCGCGTGAACCCGAGCCCGGTGGGCGCGGGTGGCGCGGAGGCCCGGGTGGCCTCAGCGGCTTCGACGGCCTGGTCGGCCCCGGCGCCCCCGATGCCCGTGCCGGTCCGGCCGTCCCCCTTGTGTTCGGTCACCGGGCTCACCAGCCGCTTCCGGTGAACAGGGCTTCCAGGTCGCGCAGTACGGCGCGCGGTCCCTCCAGCAGGGCGACCCCGACGTTGTTGAGGACCACCTCGTCCACGCCCGCCGCGTGGTACGCGGCGACGCCCGCGGCCATCTCCGCGGCGTCGCCGGTCAGGGCTCCGCCCGCGGCGAGGAGGCCCGCGGCGGTGGCGGCCGGGTCCTCGGGGTCGACCCGCACCTCGGCGCGGGTCAGCATGTCCCGATAGTGGGGCGCGCCGAAGTGGCTGGAGCTGCCGGTGGCGAGCGCGGTCAGGGGGTTCCTGCCGTCGGCCGCGGCGGCCATCGGGACGACGGACACGACGCGCGGCACCGGCCGCCCGGCAGCCTCGGCGCCCTCGCGCAGCGCGGGCACGATGACGTCGCGCACGTACGCGGGCGGGGTCAGCCAGGTAATCGCCACGTCCGCGGCCTCGCCGGCGATCCGGGCCATGCCGGGGCGCAGCACCCCGAGTCCGACGCGGACGGGAGGCGCGGGCGCGGGCGGCAGGGCGCCGACGCAGGAGAAGTAGCTGCCGCGCTGGTCGACCTCGTCGCCGTCGAGCAGTCCGCGGACGATGTTCAGGTACTCGCGGCAGGCGGTCAGCGGGCTCTTGTACGGCTCGCCGAGCACCATCGCCTGCAAGGCGCGTGCGCCGGGGCCGAAGCCCGCGGTGATCGGGTGGCCGGAGGCCGCGGCGAGCGTGCGGGCCTCGATGGCGGCCTGCAGGGGATGGCGCAGCGGCATCAACGAGACGCCGATCCCGAAGGGGACGCCCAGTCCCATGCCGCTCAACTGGGCCAGGATCTGGTGCTGTTCGTTGAGGAGGGCCTGTCCGTGCCACAGGGCCCGCGCTCCCCGCCACTGGACGAACGCGGCGAACGGCGCCGCGTGCTCCGCGCGGGTCGGGACCATGGGCAGCAGAACAGAGACGCTGCGGCTCATCGCCGCACCTCCGGGAGTCGCGGAAGGGAAGGGCAGGAAAGAATGGGCGGGGCCCGGGCCCGGGTGTCCCCGGGGCATGGGGCTGCGGCGGTCCTGGGCGCCTTGCTCGCGCCCAGGACCGCTCGGGATCAGCCGTTACCGGCCACCCCTACTGCTGCTTCAGCAGCCCCACTTGACGGACGCGGCGGACGCGGCGACGCTCACCTTGGTGTAGGCGATGGTGGTGAGGGTCGGCGTGATCGCCGGGGCGTCGGCCGACGCCTCGAAGTTCAGCTCGGCGGCGTCGGCGTAGGCCTCGAAGCCACCGACGAGCTCCATGACGCTGACGTTCTCGATCTTCTGCATTGTGCTCTCCGGATCATTTGGAAACGCCCGCCCGTGGTTCCGGCGGGGTGTTCCCCAGTCAACAACCGAGCCCGGAGGTAGGGGTATTGGTCCTTGGGGTGTTGTCCAATGGGGAGTTGTCCCTTGGTGTGGTGTCCTTCGGGACAACGTGCCCGGTGCAGATGAGCGGGTGGTGCAGGTGGGCCATCAGCGCGGCTTCGAGCCGGGAACTGACGCCGAGCTTGTCCACGATGCTGGCCACGTGGGCCTTCGCGGTCCGTTCGACGACGCCCAACTGTCGGGCGATGAGCCGGTTGGGCATGCCGTGGCCGAGCAGCGCGAGCACTTGGCGCTCGCGCCCGGTGAGCGTCCCGATCCCCCGTGGATCGTGGACGGCACCGCGCAGTTGCGCGCAGTCGCAGGTTCCCGTGCCGTGTGCGTCCGTTTTCGTCAACTCTGCGTGCTGGTCAGGCACTTGGTCGGCGATGGCTGGACGCACGGATTCCATGGTGTGCAAAGCAGTCACTCTCCCCCGATGGACTGTTCGAAATGCGATCGTAAGCATCGGGTAACGGGAGGGCAAAATCCCGGTGGGTGAGACACCTCACATGCAAGGGAAAGTCGACGGTCCCTCAGGACACCGACCTGACCTGCGGTTATGCACCCCGGCCATGCCATCGGGCCGGTCCCCGGTCGCCGGTGTCGCCGCGAGCGAACGGTTGACCTTCATGCCGGTCAGCCGCCGGTGCATCGGCCCGAGCAGGGCCGTGCCGAGCACGGCGGTGACGAGCAGGACGACGGCGCACCGGGCGCCGAGCCGCCGTACGGCCTCGGGCAGCCGCGGGGTCGGGGTCGGAGTACCTGGCGGCGCCGGGGGTCGACACCGCGGCATCGAACCACGGTGACCCGCGCGGACCCGGCTCAGTCGAGCGCGTCGGCGTCCGGCTTGGACCGTTCGTGCAACTCGAACCAGATCGACTTGCCCTCACCCCGCGGATCGACGCCCCAGTCGTCGGCCAGCATCTCCATGAGCAGCACCCCGCGCCCGCTCGACGCCATCTCCCCGGGCTGCCGCTTGTGGGGCAGCTCGTCGCTCCCGTCGGCCACCTCCACGCGCAGCCGCCGGGTGCCCAGGTCGCCCGCCGCCTCGGCGACCAGCAGCGCGTCGCCGTCGGTGTGCACCAGTACGTTCGTCACCATCTCGGAGACCATCAGCACCGCCGAGTCCACCTGGTCGTCGTCCGCCCAGTCGTGCAGCAGCTCCCGGATCTGCCGGCGGGCCCCCGCGATCCGGCCGGGTTCGGCCTGGGCCACGGTCAGCATCGTGCGCCGGGCGGGCCGCGCCGGGTGCGCGGCCGTGGTGCCGCAGCCGCAGTCCGAACCCTCGCGACACAGCAGCACCACCGCTATGTCGTCCTCGCGGCGGTCGACGAGCGGCCCCGTGGTGTGGTGCGAGGACGGCCCGTGCACGGCTTGGACCAGGAGGTCCGCCATCCGTTCCAGGTGCGCCGAGCCGGGGCCGCCGCTCGCGTCGCCGCCCGCCGGTTCCGGGGGCTCGGTCTCCAGGATCGCCCGCAGCCGGGCCCAGCCCGTGTCGTGGTCGTGGCCGCCGGTCTCGATGAGCCCGTCGGTGCACAGCATCATCGTTTCGCCGGGCTCCAGGACGAACCGGGTCGTCGGGTAGTCGGTGTCCGGGATGATCCCGAGCGGCAGCCCGCCCGCCGTCGGCCGCATCAGTACGGTGCCGTCGGTCATCCGGACGGCCGGATCGGGGTGCCCGGCGCGGGCCACCTCCAGCATTCCGGTTTCCGGGTCGCACTCCACGTACAGGCAGGTCGCGAAGCGCGGGCCGCCGTCCTGCCCGGCGTCCTCCTCGCGTTCCTGCGAGGAACACAGGCCGGCCAGGAAGCGGGAGGCCCGCGACAGCACGGCGTCCGGCCGGTGGCCCTCCGAGGCGTACGCGCGGACCGCGATCCGCAGCTGGCCCATCAGCCCGGCGGCCCGTACGTCGTGCCCCTGGACGTCGCCGATCACCAGCGCGAAGCGGCCCGAGGGCAGCGGGATCATGTCGTACCAGTCGCCGCCGACCTGGAGCCCGCCGCCGGTCGGGACGTAGCGGGCCGCGATCGTCATCCCGGGGACCTCCGGACCGAGCTGCGGCATCATCGACCGCTGGAGCCCCGTCGTGAGTTCCCGTTCGGATTCGGCCACCCCGGCGCGCTGGAGGGCCTGGGCCAGCATCCGGGCCACCGTCGTCAGCACGGACCGCTCGTCGGGCGAGAAGGACACCGGGTGCTTGAAGGCGGCCATCCAGGCGCCCATGGTGCGCCCGGCGACGATGAGCGGCAGGAAGGCCCAGGAGACCCTGCCGAACCGCTGGGCGAGCGGCCAGGCGGCCGGAAAGCGCCGTTTGTAGTCCTCGGGGGTCGACAGGTAGATCGCCCGCCCGGTCCGGACGACCTCTGCGGCCGGGTAGTCCGTCTCCCGCTCCATGTCGGTGAAGGGGCCCTCGTCCCCGGGACCGTGCCCGTGGTGCCCGATGACCGACAGCCGGTCGCCCTCGACGCCGAAGACCGCCAGCCCGTCCGGGTTGAACCCCGGCATGGACAGCGAGGCCGCCACCCGCAGCACCTCCGACGTGGAGCGCGCCTCGGCCAGCGCCCGGCCGGCGTCCAGCAGGAACGCCTCGCGCGAGCGCCGCCAGTCACCCGTGATCGGGGTGTGCGCGGCCGTCGTGCCGGGCTGCGGCTCGGCGATCTCCTGGAGGGTGCCGATCAGCTCGAAGTCGACCCGGCCGTCCGGAGTGCGGCGCTCCAACGGCTTGGAGCGGCTGCGCACGGTGCGCAGGACCCGGCCGTCCTCGTCCATGATCCGCAGCCGGGCCTCGGCGAGGGTGTCCTCGGCGACGGCCAGGGTGATGATGGCGTTGATCTCGTTCCAGTCCACCGGATGGAACCGCGAGCGCACGGCCACCTCGGGCAGTACGACGGGCTCGGCGGGCAGCCCGAGCAGCCGGGCGGCCTCGCCGTCGAGCGTGACCTTCCCGGAGGTGTTGTCCCATCGCCACAGGCCGGTCGCGATGGCGGCCAGGACGTCCTCGGTGCGCACCCGGTCATCTTTACAGGTCATCCCATGGACCTGCCCGTTCGCCACCCTCTCCGGGCGCGCCCACGCCGTCACCGCCCGGGCGGTAACCTGGGGACGGTTGAATCCTCCCTGGTATCGCGTAGAACTGGATGACTGATGCATCGGTACAGGTCCCACACGTGCGGCGAGCTCCGTGCTTCCGACGTCGCCTCCGACGTCCGGCTGAGCGGTTGGCTCCACAATCGTCGAGACCTGGGCGGCATCCTCTTCATCGATCTGCGGGACCACTACGGCATCACGCAGCTCGTCGCCCGTCCCGGCACCGCCGCGAACGAGGCGCTGAGCAGCGTCACCAAGGAGACCGTCGTCCGCATCGACGGCAAGGTCGTCTCCCGCGGCGCCGACAACGTGAACCCCGAGCTCTCCACCGGTGAGGTCGAGGTCGAGGTCACCGCCGTCGAGGTGCTCGGCGCGTCCGCCCCGCTGCCCTTCACCATCAACACCGATGACGGGGTGAACGAGGAGCGCCGCCTGGAGTACCGCTTCCTCGACCTGCGCCGCGAGCGCATGCACCGCAACATCATGCTGCGCTCGGCCGTCATCGCGTCGATCCGCTCGAAGATGGTGGCGCTCGGCTTCAACGAGATGGCGACCCCGATCCTCACGGCGACCTCCCCCGAGGGCGCCCGTGACTTCGTCGTCCCGTCCCGCCTGAACCCGGGCAAGTTCTACGCCCTGCCGCAGGCTCCGCAGCAGTTCAAGCAGCTGCTGATGATCTCCGGCTTCGACCGGTACTTCCAGATCGCGCCCTGCTTCCGCGACGAGGACGCCCGCGCCGACCGCTCGCCGGGCGAGTTCTACCAGCTCGACGTGGAGATGTCCTTCGTCGAGCAGGAGGACGTCTTCCAGCCGATCGAGCGCCTGATGACCGAGATCTTCACGGAGTTCGGCAACGGCCGCGAGGTCACCTCGCCCTTCCCGCGGATCCCGTTCCGCGAGTCGATGCTCAAGTACGGCAACGACAAGCCCGACCTGCGCTCCAAGCTGGAGCTCGTCGACATCACCGACGTGTTCGAGGGCTCGGAGTTCAAGGCGTTCGCCGGCAAGCACGTGCGCGCGCTGGCCGTCCCGGACGTCGCCGCCCAGCCCCGCAAGTTCTTCGACGGCCTCGGCGAGTACGCGATCTCGCTGGGCGCCAAGGGCCTGGCCTGGGTCCGCGTCGGCGAGGAGGGCGCCCTGACCGGCCCCATCGCCAAGTTCCTCACCGAGGAGAACGTCAAGGTCCTCACCGAGCGCCTCGGCCTCGCGGCCGGCCACGCGGTGTTCTTCGGCGCCGGCGAGTTCGACGAGGTCTCCAAGATCATGTCGGGCGTCCGCGTCGAGGCGGCCAAGCGCGCGGGCCAGTTCGAGGAGAACGTCTTCCGCTTCTGCTGGATCGTCGACTTCCCGATGTACGAGAAGGACGAGGAGACCGGCAAGATCGACTTCTCCCACAACCCGTTCTCCATGCCGCAGGGCGGCATGAAGGACCTGGAGGAGAAGGACCCGCTCGACATCCTGGCCTGGCAGTACGACATCGTCTGCAACGGCATCGAGCTGTCCTCCGGCGCCATCCGCAACCACGAGCCCGAGGTCATGCTGAAGGCCTTCGAGATCGCCGGTTACGAGGCCGAGACCGTCGAGCGCGAGTTCGCGGGCATGCTGCGCGCGTTCCGCCTCGGCGCCCCGCCGCACGGTGGCATCGCCCCGGGCGTCGACCGCATCGTGATGCTGCTGGCCGACGAGCCGAACATCCGCGAGACCATCGCGTTCCCGCTCAACGGCAACGCCCAGGACCTGATGATGGGCGCACCGACGGTGCTGGAGGAGGCCCGCCTGCGCGAGCTGAACATCGCGCTGCGCAAGCCGGTCGAGACCAAGACCTCGGAGCGTCCCGTCTCCGACGCGGTCATCCCGGACGCGGGCTCCCCGCGCGGCTGAACCCCGTGACGCGCGAAGGCGGCGCCCCCTCCGTCGGGAGGGGGCGCCGCCTTCGTTCGTTCGGGTGCCGCCGCCGCTGCTAGAAGCCGTCGAGCAGGCCCTTGAGGAGCGTGGCCGGGGGCAGTGCGGCGGGCGCGGGGCCGGCGTGGAAGAAGCCGGCGTTCCCGGCGTCCAGCCGACGCAGGAAGTCGAACGCCTTCGAGTCGAGGTCACCGAACGCGACGAACTGCCAGCGGACGTCCGGAGCGGCCGTCGCGGCGTCCACGAGGGCCTGCCGGGCGGGCTGACGGTTGTCGGGGGCGCCGTCCGTCTGGAAGAGGACCAGGGCCGGGCCCTCGCCGCCGTCCTTCTGGTACCGCTCCAGGACGGCCTCGACGGCCGCGTGGTAGCTGGTGCGGCCCATCCGACCGAGCTCGGAGTGCCGGGCCTCGACCCAGCTCGCGCCGTGCGCGTCCAGGGTCAGGTCGGCGGTGCCGTCCACCTCCGTGGAGAAGAACACCGTGTGGACGGTGGCCCGCTCGTCGAGGTGCGCGGCCAGCGCGAGGGCGTGGTCGGCGAGGTGCTGGGCACTGCCGTCCTTGTAGAACCCGCGCATCGAGCCGGAACGGTCCAGTACGAGGTACACCTTGGCCCGCGCCCCGACCCTCCCCTTGCCGCGCAGCACCTGGCCGGCGGCCTTGTACGCCCCGCTCACCCCGGGTGCCCGCCGCCGCACCGTCGCGGCCGCGACGGCGGCTGCTGCTGCTACGGGCACGGCCTCGGGGGCCACGGGCTCCGCCACGGGGGCGGGGATCCCGGGAGCGACCTCGGCCACTGCGGGCTCGGTCACCACGGGTTCCGGCGCGGGTTCCGCCGTGGGTTCCGCTTCGGGCTCGGATTCGGCGTCCGCGTCGGCGGTGACCACAGCGGCCGCGGGCAGCGGCTCCGGCTCGGGCTCCGCTTCCACCGGAGAGGTGGCGGGCACGGGCGCCTCGGCCTCGGGGGCTACTACCGCGATCGGGGCCGGTACGACCGAAGCGGCCTCGGGAGCGACTTCTGCTTCCGATTCCGGTTCCGCTTCCGGTTCCGAGGCGACCGCCGCGACGGCCGGTACCGCGACGGCCGGTGCCACGGCGGCCGCTTCGGCCTCGGGCACGACCTCGACCACCGCAGCGGCCCGCACGTCGGCTTCGGCTTCGACGCCGGCCGGGGCCTGCGCGACAGGTGCCTCGACCGCGGAGGCGGAGTCCTCGGCCACGGCCGGTACGGCCGCCTCGGCCTCGGGCTCCACGCCGGTCGGGGGCTGAACCCCGGCCACGGCGACGGGCTCGGCAGCCGGCTCGGCATCGGCCTTCACGACCGTCGGCGCCTCCGCCACGGTGACGGGCTCAGCGACGGGCTCGGCAGCCGGCTCGGCAGCCGGCTCCGCGACCGCGGCCGGGGGCTCCTTCGCCTCCTGACCCGCCGGGCTCGCCCCGCCCGTCGGGGTCGCCGTCGGGCCCTCGCCGCCGCCCTGCGGCGACTGCGGGGTCACCGGGCGGCGCGCCTCCGGGACCGTCGGGTCCGTGGCGGGCACGGGGGCGGTCATGACCGTCCCCGGCTCGCGGTCCCGCGGCGCCGGCTGCGGCGGCACCGTCGGGTTGTCGAAGGACGCCGCCACCAACTCGGCGGCCACGTCCAGCGGGGTGCGTTCCGTCTGGCTTGGAAGGGCCGCCGAAGGGGCGTCCGACGTCTCCGGAACCGGTTCCGCAGACCGTCCGAACACCTTGCGCAACAAGCTCCGAATACCCATGGGCCAGGCCTTTCGCATGAGTGTGTGAGTCATTTGTCCGTGCTGCGCGGATGATCCCTGCCCAGAGTGGACACGTAAGGTTATCGGCCGTCCGGCTGGATCTTCGGCAGGGTCGCCTTTCGTGGCGCCCGACTGTCCGGGCAAACGTGCCCGCGGCCGAACTGCCCCCCCGCCGTGCCGGGTTCATCCGGCGTTCATCCCAGCGCCGCCGCATCGGCGCAACCCGGGCCTAGCGTCACGGCTGGATTCGTTCCGACACGTTGTCGGCACCGTGCACCTTCCGGAGGACACCTCGTGCGCAAGCTCCTGCCGCTCATCGGCAACCCGCATGGGAGCGGCCGTTCCGCTCTCACCTGCCGCTACCGCTGCGGCGACGCATGTTTCCACGAGGTGCCCAACAAGAGCGACAACGAGTACGTCGGCGACGTCATCGCCCGTGCCTACTCCCGTCGCTCGATGCTGCGCTCCGCCGCGGTCGTGACGGTGGCGACCGCCGCCGGCACCGCGGTCACCCTCGGCGGCAACGGCGGCCAGAGCGCCAACGCCACCCCCGTCACCGAGGCCCAGCGCGGCGGCGAGGCCGCTCGCGGCCTGCGCTTCGCGTCGGTCGCGCCGAACACCGACGACAAGGTCACGGTTCCCGGCGGCTACGAGCAGAACGTCGTCATCCGTTGGGGCGAGCCGATCGTCAAGGGCGCTCCGGGCTTCAACGCCGACAAGCAAACCGCCGCCGCCCAGGCCGGTCAGTTCGGCTACAACAACGACTTCCTGAGCCTGCTCCCGCTCGGTGGTGACTACGAGCGCCAGCAGCTCCTCGTGGCCAACCACGAGTACACCGACGAGATCCTCATGTTCAAGGGCTACGACCCGGCGAACCCGACGCGCGAGCAGGTCGAGATCGCCTGGGCCGCGCACGGCCTGTCCGTGGTCGTCGTCCAGGAGGACCACCGCAGCGGCAAGCTGACCGCGGTCACCCGCCACCAGCTCAACCGTCGCCTGCACACCAAGAGCGAGTTCCGCATGACCGGCCCGGCGGCCGGCGGCGCGCTCCTGAAGACCTCCGTGGACCCGACCGGTACGAAGGTCCTGGGCACGCTCAACAACTGCGCGGGTGGCACCACCCCGTGGGGCACCACCCTGCACGGCGAGGAGAACTTCAACCAGTACTTCGCCAACGCCGGCCAGGTCACCGACCCCACCGCGGCCGCCCGCCTGAAGCGCTACGGCGTGACCTCGGGCGCCACCGAGCGCAAGTGGGAGCGGTTCGACAAGCGCTTCGACGTGGCGCAGGAGCCCAACGAGTCCCACCGCTTCGGTTGGGTCGTCGAGCTGGATCCGTACGACCCGAACTCCGTGCCGCGCAAGCGCACCGCGCTCGGCCGCTTCAAGCACGAGGCCGCCCAGCCCCGCCTGACCGAGGACGGCCGTCCGGTCGTCTACATGGGCGACGACGAGCGCTTCGACTACTTCTACAAGTTCGTCTCGTCGAAGCAGATGAAGAAGGGCAACTCGCGCGCGGCCAAGGAGCACAACCTGACGCTGCTCGACGAGGGCACCCTGTACGTCGCCAAGCTGACCGGTGACTCCTCGGTCGAGCAGTTCGACGGTTCGGGCAAGCTGCCCGCCGACGGCGAGTTCGACGGTTCCGGCATCTGGATCAAGCTCGCCACCGGCAACGTCTCGCACGTCGAGGGCATGACGGCCGAAGAGGTCTACGTCTTCACGCGGCTGGCCGCAGACAAGGTCGGCGCGACCAAGATGGACCGCCCCGAGGACGTCGAGCCGTCCCCGCGCACCGGCCGCGTCTACGTCGCGCTGACCAACAACACGGACCGTGGCAAGCCCGGCAAGGAGGGCGCCACCGAGTCCAACCCGCGCAACCTGAACAAGCACGGCCAGATCCTGGAGCTCGCCGAGAACTTCGACGACCCGGCCGGCGACGGCTTCGCGTGGCGGCTGTTCCTGGTCGCGGGCGACCCGAACGACCCGTCGACCTACTTCGCCGGTTTCCCGAAGGACAAGGTCAGCCCGATCTCCTGCCCGGACAACGTGGCGTTCGACCCGCACGGCAACCTGTGGATCTCCACGGACGGCAACCAGCTCGGCTCCCACGACGGTCTGTTCGGCGTCGCGACCACCGGTGACCGCCGGGGTGAGCTGAAGCAGTTCCTCACCGTGCCGCGCGGCGCGGAGACCTGTGGCCCGATCATCCAGGACAAGCGGGTCCTCGTCGCGGTCCAGCACCCGGGTGAGATCGACGGCGCGTCCGTCGAGAAGCCGCAGTCGGTGTGGCCCGACGGACCGGGCAGGATCGTCCGTCCTTCCGTGGTCTCGGTGTGGCGCAAGGACGGCCGCAACATCGGCGTCTGACGACCCGAGTTGCGCCATTGATCGGGGCCGTGTTTCACGTGAAACACGGCCCCGACCCGGTCGACCGCCCCCTCAACTGTCGGGCGTCAAAAGCCCCACCGGCAGCCGGAGCGTGCTCACGGCGCCCCCGTCGGGGGCGTTGGAGAAGGTCAGCGACACGTCCAGGACGGCCGCCTGACCGGCGGCGATCGTCAGCCCCAGCCCGTGGCCGCGCCCGCGCCCGGGGTCCCCGGTGCGGAAGCGCCGCGGACCCTGCTCGATCAGTTCGGCCGGGTAGCCGGCCCCGTGGTCGCGGATCACCACGACCGGCCCCTCGACCGTGACCTCGATCGGCGGCCGCCCGTGTTTGTGGGCGTTGACCAGCAGGTTGCTGACGATCCGGTCCAGCCGTCGCCGGTCGGTGAGCACCACCGCGTCCCGTACCACCTCCACCGACGCGGCCAGTCCGGTCCCGGCGACGGCCCGCCGGACGGCCCGGCCGAGGTCGATGCGCGCCAGTTCCGCCCGCTCCACCCCGGAGTCGAGCCGGGAGATCTCCAACAGGTCCTCGGTCAGCAGGTGCAGGGCCTTGAGGCGGTCGTTGATCATCTCCTTGGGGCGTCCCTCCGGCAGCAGGGCGGCGGCGGCCAGCGAACCGGTCAGCGGGGTGCGCAGCTCGTGCGCGACGTCGGCCGTGAACCTCTTCTCGGCCTCCAGCCGTGCTTGCAGGGACGAGGCCATCAGATCCAGCGCCTGCGCCACGTCCCGGACCTCGTCGCGATCGCCGGCCCGGCGGGGGTCGGAGCGGCGCGTGGGGAAACCCACCCGGGCGTCCAGGTCCCCGCCGCTGATCCGGCGGGCGACGGCCGCCGTCCGGGCGAGCCGGCGGCTGATCCGGTCGGCGAGGAACAGGCCGGCCAGGGCCACCACGCCGGCGGCGAGCGCCGAGGAGGCGAGGATCGCGGTGTCGATGTCGCGGAGCCGCTCGCGCGTCCCCTCGTACGGGATCCACACCGCGAGGGCCTTCCGGTCGGCGGGCCCGGCCCCCCACATGACGGGTTCGCCCCGGTACTCGCCGACCATGCTGCCGGTCTGTCCGCGCGCGACGAGCCGGCGCAGCGGCGCGGGCAGGGCGGGCGGGTCCAGGGCGACCGCGATGTCACCGTGCGCGGTGCCGTACTCGTAGTGGCCGAGGGCGTGGTCGAGGTCCCGGTAGACGTCCTTGCGGACCTCGCCGGAGATCTGCTCGGCGACCACGTTGTGCACCAGCACGCCCAGTACGGCGGCGACCGCGCAGCACACGAGCGTGGTGGTCAGCGCGATCTTCCAGCGCAGGCTGCTCAGCGCGCGCATCGCGCCCCGTCCTCGCCGAGGGGGGCCTTCGCGAGCGCGGAGCACTCGTCGAGGGTCAGCTGCGACAGGTTCATGATCCCGGCGTCCGGGTCCCACACGTAGTCGGAGACGGAGATGTACTCGGGGTTCGAGGTGGGCTCACGCACCGCGAGGTGCTCGGCGGCCACCTCCACCCCCTCCAGGACCGCGCGGCGCGACAGGATCCGGGCGACGCTGCCGTCGTCGCGGACGGTATAGACGCGCAGTTCGCTCAGCCGGCCGTCGATGTCGAGGGCGGTGATCAGCTCGTCCTTGCCGTTGCCCGTCACGTCGTGCAGGACGGGGGGCCGCACGGGACAGTCCGGACCGCCGTCCACAGCCTGTGTGCAGAGCGTCAGCCGCTGGGCCGCCCGCGGGTCGACGAGCCGGCCCGTGCCGCCGTCCTGGGCGGTGGCGGCGGTGACGTCGGCCCGTACGACGTCCACCGCGTTCACGCCGCGCATGCTGCCGGTGGTCACCTCGGGCAGCCCCGGCACGACGGCGGCCGCGCCCGGCTCCTGCCCCGGGCCAAGGGGATCGGGCCGGATCTCCCGCCACAGGCTCTGCGGGGCGTGCACGGTCCCGAAGTCGCCGGCGCTCTGCAACCCCTCCACGTCGGCACACCCGGCACACCACACGACGACCCCCACCCACCACCCCCGCCGCACCGAGTCCCTCATACCTCGATGCTCCCCCCACCCCAGCCCCCGGGCCCGAACAATGACCCATTGGAGCGACCCCCCAACACGACTCACGCACAGACCGACCCGAGGCCCGCCCCCCCCCGCATCTCCGCCCCACCCCCGGCGAACCTGAACCGGACGGTGCCACCGGTCGGGGCCGGGGACGGGGTGGGGTGTCGTCCGGGACCAAAACGTGATTTGTTGGCGCGCGGTGCCGCCCGACGAATCCACCCCGGACAGGGCGCCATAAATCATGCCCGTCCCGGACGACACCCCACCCCGGCACGGGCCCCGACCCCACCCGCAGCCCCCACCCGCAGCCCCGGCCCCACCCCCACCCCCACCCGGCCAGGGCTACCGCACAGGCTGCGCAATCGCCCGAGCCGCCGCCACCTCCTGGTGCACCGGCGCCAGCACGCTCGACGCGTCCGCCGCCGGCGGCACCACCACCCGGACCGGCGTCACACTGCTGCGGACCCCCTCGGCGAGCCCTCGCAGCTCCCGCGCGATCCGTTCGACCTCCTCCGCGGCAGGCGGCACCGCCCCGTGGTTCACCCGCACCCGCGCAGCCGTCGTCGCGTCGACGATCCGCTCCACCGCCACCACCAACGGCCACCACGCCGCCGCCCGCGCCCCCGTCGGCGGCGGCTCCGTCAACGCCCGCTGGAACTCGCTCCGCACCCCGGACAGGTCCCGATAGATCCGCCGCCGCGCCTGCAACCGCGCCTGCCGAGCCACCCGCACCCCCGCCTCGTCCGCGACCGGCGCGAAGCACCGCTCCACGTACCGCGCCGCATCGTCCACGCAGTCGGCCAACCGGTCCCCGAGCCGGGTCCGCCAGCTCTCCGGCCACAGCAGGTACCCGGCCAGCAGCGTGATCGCGCACCCGATCAGACTGTCCAGCAGCCGCGGCCGGATCAGGTCGAACCCCTGGTGGTTGAGCAGGTCGGACAGCAACAGGATGACCGGCGTGATCGCCGCCGTCTGGAACGCGTACCCCTTCGCCGAGAACGCCGGGATCAGCGCGGCGAGCGCGAACATCACCGGCACGTCCCACCACCCGCGAGGCACCTCCGCGAGCACCGCCGCCGCGAGCACCAACCCCGCCGCCGTACCCAGCGCCCGCAGCAACGCCCGGGAGAACACCGACCCGAAGTCCGGCTTGAGGACGAAGGTGACGGTCAGCGCCACCCAGTACGAGCGCTCGACCTCGATCAGCGAGACCAGCGACTGGGCGAGCCCGATGCACAGCGCGAGCCGCAGCCCGTACCGCCAGGACGCCGAGGAGAACATCATGTCGCGCACCGCCCGCCGCGCCCGCACCCGCAGCGCGGCGGGCCGGCCGAGCCGGTCGTCGACGTTGTGGGTCTCCGGCTCGGCGAGGTGCACGATGGCCGCCGCGTGCCGCAGCGCGGCGTCGACGGCCCGTTCGGACTGGCTGTGCGGGGCGGGCAGCACGAGGACGTGGGCCCCGGTGCGCCCCTCCTCCACCGCGTCGGCCAGCTCGCGGACGGCCGCCGGCACCTCGGGCGGCAACGGCCGACGCCGCAGGTGCGCGGCCGGGGCCGCTTCCACGAGCGGGATGAGCACGTTCAGCTGGGCGAGCATCCGTACCAGCGACGGGCTGCGCCCGTGGACGCGGGCACGCCGACCCAGGACCAGGTCGTAGGCGTGGTTCAGGGCCAGGGTGAGTCCGCGGCGGGCGTCCTCGTACGCGGACCCGGGCCCGCCCGCCGCTTCGAGGCCGTCGGCGAGGGCCCGGTACGCGGCGGCGACGGCCGCCCGCTCCGGTCGGCGGCCGCGCAGGGGCCAGCCGAGCAGGGTGAGCGCGAGGACGAACAGCCCGCCCGCCGCGAGCAGCAGCGGCGCGATCCACCAGGGCCGGGGCATCGGCAGCCCCGCGCCGACGACGGCGTTGAGCAGGAGCAGCAGCCCGGACACCGAGGCGACGGTGCCGATCGAGGAGATCATGCCGGAGACGAGGGCGATCAGGGTGAGGACGCCGACGGCGAGCCAGCCGTGCCCGAACACGAGGGTGCCCAGGGCCACTCCGACGGCGCCGAAGAGCTGCGGGACGGCGATGTTGAGGACCCGCATCCGGTAGGCGTCGGCGGTGTCGCCGATCACCCCGGAGAGGGCGCCCATGGAGACGAGCGCACCGTACTCGGGCTCGTCCAGGGCGAAGCCGACGGCCAGCGGGACGGAGAGGGCGACGCCCGCGCGCAGGACCGCGGCCCACGGGACGGGCGCGGCCGTCGGCCGCAGGCCCGCGAGCAGCCAGGCGGGGGGTGCCAGGGGGTTCGTCCGGTCCCGGCCGGGGGGTATGTGGTCGGTGCGTCGTTCGGTGGTCATTC
This sequence comes from Streptomyces sp. NPDC029836, assembly GCF_055574495.1. NCBI lineage: Bacteria > Bacillati > Actinomycetota > Actinomycetes > Kitasatosporales > Streptomycetaceae > Streptomyces > Streptomyces sp. NPDC029836. The sequence continues at coordinate 382,749 of NZ_JBVHZI010000004.1, forward strand.
CGCTTCCGTGTCGCCGCTCGCGAATCGGTTCTTCTGGGGAGTTTCGCGGAGGATGGGTACCTTCCGAGCTTATGGGGTGCGGCGGAGTCGGCCGGCCAGCCAGGCGCCGAGCGCCGCGGCGAGGCCGACGGCGAGCACGACCCAGGCGGTGGTCCGCAGGTAGGCGGTGAGCGCGTCGTAGACCGCGGCGGCGGCGGGCCGGTCGACGTCGGTCGGCAGGTCGTCGAGGGCGAGCCGGCGGCACAGGGTCACCGTGATCCACAGCAGTCCGGCCCCGACGGCGAGCCCGAGCCCGGTGGCGAGGACGGCGCGCCGGCGCCGCACGGCGACGGCGATGGCCGCCGCGGCCAGCGCCAGGGTCAGCAGGGGCAGCCAGACTCCCGCGATCTGGAGCATGTGGAAGCCCTTCCGGAGCGCGCCGAGGTTGTCGTACTCCATGACCTTCACGGACAGGTGGGTTTCCGGGATGCGGTCGGCGAAGGGCACGCCGTCCCCGACCAGTTCGCTCTTGACCTGGGCGATCACGGGGGCGAGGTCGATGGTGAGGGCGTCGCCGTGGCCGGTGGTGAGGGCGTCGAGGAAGGCCGCGTGGGCGGCGCGGTTCGCGGCGTCCCAGGCCGTCCGGTAGGCGGGGGTGCCGGCGAAGGAGCGCAGGGCCTCCCCGATCAGTTCGTCGACCGTGTCCTGGAAGGGGCCGGCGTCGATCTGACCAGCGAGGGCGCGGCCCGCCTGGGTGACGACGACTCCCTGGACGGCGGGGTCATCGGCGAGCGGGGACATCGCCGCGGTGTACCGGTCGGCGTTCCCCAACTCGTGATCGGCCCAGTACGCGACGGCGCTCGCGGGCACGAGCAGGGTCACGAGGACGATGAGGGCCGCCGACAGGAAGGTGCGCACGTCACCAGGGAAAGGCGGGGCGCGCGGCGGCGCCACCGCTGCTGCTGCGACCGGGTGGGACCGGCCGGCGGTCCCGGCCCGTCCACGGCCGGGGCCGGGCCCCGCCCGCGTCCTCACCCACCGCCGGGACGGGTGATCCACTTGCCGGGCGGGGGTGGCGGGTGTGCTCTGGAGGATGGAAGAGAGGAGCCCGTCATGGCACATGCGGCACCTACCGTCTCCCGGCGGCGCCGACCGGCGAGGTCGGCCGACGCACACCACGCGAGCAGGAGCGCGCTGCTCCGCCCGTTGCTGGCCGGCCTCGTCTACGGGGTGTGGGCGGCGTTCATCAAGCGCCAGATGGGCCCGGTCGACGCGGGCAACGTCTTCTACGGGATCCTGTGCGGAGTCCTCTTCGCCGCGATCATGTTCGCCCTGGCCCGGGTGGGTCCCCGGCTGAGGCGCGAGGTGCACGCCGCCGCGTACGGCGTCTTCGGCGGTGTCGCCGCCGGCTACCTGCACAGCCTGACCAACGAATCGGTGCTCCGCGCGACCGGTGTCGGGTTGGCGGTCGGCGTGGGCGTGGGGCTCGTGGCGTTCTACCGCTACTACACGCGAGAACCCTGACCGGACCCGCGCGGACCTCGGCCCCCGAATCGTCCTTTCGACGGACGCCTGCTCGGCCGCGCGCACGAAGCGGTGCGCGCCACCGCGGCCGGACACTGGGGGCGGCGCCGGTTCCCTGCCCGTGGTCGAACCTCACGTGACCACTGCTGCATGCCGAGGGCATGGGAACCGGCGCCACCCCGTGTCCTGTCCGGGCGTGTCCCCGGGCGCTACGCGGCCGTGTCGGGCGTTCCCGCCCCCACGGCCGCCGGGTGTTCGCTCTCGGCCTCGGGCTCGGTGGTCACGGCCTGCGGCGCGGGGCGTTCCGGCGTGCGGGCCGGCGGGGTGAAGCGGGCCGCCTCGGCGCGGAGCATGGCGTTCAGAGCGGCGTACGGGTCGATGGGCATGGCGGAACCTCACGGTGTTCGAAGGGGGTGTGGGGGTCGCTCTGCTGCTCGGTCCGCTCAGCAGCGCAGGACCACACTCCGTACGACGATCAGTGAGGTGACCGGCCCGGCAGGTTCGTACGAGGTCACGCGGGAGGGCGAGCCCGGGTGTTTCACGTGAAACACCCTCGGGGGCAGCTGCCGTACGGACGGCAGCGCGCGGGTCGGGGCCCGCAGGGCGGCCCGGGCCTCGGGGTCCGAGGCCGGATCCGACTGCCCCTCGGTGGGTTCGACCGGGGCGGACGATGCGGGCCGGATCTCGGCGACCGTCGCGGCCGCCGGACCGGCACCGAACAGGCACAACAGCACGACGCATGCCACTGTCAGGGCCCTGGCCGCCACTGTCCGTGCGAATCGCGCACCGCTCATGCCCCGCTTTGTGCCCCGACACACCGGTGAACTCCCCACCGGAGCCCCAGAAGCCCCCGACCGGAGGACGAAGACCCCTCCGTCGGCAGACAGACGACCGCGCGCACCCGCCCCAGGGCCCGAACCGGCCCACCCCCGAACCCGCCCCACCCCCGGAGCCGGCCGGCACCCCGACCGGCCGGCCCCCGCGCCGCCCGGGAGCCGGGGCCGGGGCCGAGGTCCGCTCCGGCAGCCCCCTAGAACGCCTGGGCCGGCCAGTCCAGCAACCGGGCCCCGATCGCCGCCGTCTGGAGGGTGTAGCGGTCCACCGGATCCCCGGGGTCGGAGCCCGTCAGCCGATGGATCCGCTCCAGCCGGTACGTCAGCGCCCGCACGCTCAGGCTCAGCCGCCGGGCCGCCTCGGCCGCCACGCATCCGGAGTCGAAGTACACGGTGAGCGTGTCGAGCAGGGGCCCGGCCCCGCCCCGGCCCGCCTGGAGCGGGCCCAGCACGCTGAGCACCAGGTCGGCCATCGCGGCCCGGTCCCGGGCCAGCACGGGGAAGACCAGCAGGTCGGCCGAGCGCAGCACCGGCCCTTCGAGGCCGAGCCGGTCCGCGAGGTCGAGGGCGCCGAGGGCTTCCTCGTACGAGGTCACGACCCCGCCCGCGCCCGGATGGGGCCGGCCGATGCCGACGAGGCCGTGGGTGGCGGCCGTCGCGTAGGCCTGCTTGGCGAAGTGGGCCAGGACGTCGTCCTGGTCGCCGGGGGCCACGCAGATCAGCATCCCGTCCTTGGTGGCGAGGAGGAAGGTCCGGTTGCCGAACCGCCCGGTCAGGGCAAGGTCCACCTGCCGGATCGCCGGGCCCGTGTCCTCGTACGTCTCGGGGCCCCGGGCGACCGCGACGGCGTGCTCGTGGGACAGGTGCAGGCCGAAGCGGGCGGCGCGTTCGCTGAGCCGGCCGAGGTCGCTGCGTCCGAGCAGCAGGTCGTCGATGAACTCGCGCCGCGCGGCCTCCTCCTGGCGGATCGCCAGGCGCTGCGCCCGCTCGTGCCCCTCGGCGAAGGCGTCGACGGTCTGTTCCACCGCCGCCAGCAGGTGGTTCGGGGTGAGCCGGCCGCCGAGCACCGTCCGGGTGGCGGCGAGATGGGCGCCGACCAGGCCGCGCAGCCCGTACCCGGCTTCGGCCGCCTTCTCGCCGAGCGCCCGACGGGCGTCCAGTTCGTCCCGTCCGGGGCGCCGACCGGTCGCCGCGACGCCTTCCAGGATCCGTACGTACCCGCTCAGGTACTCCTCGGGTATGTCCTGCCCTGACGTCACACCAGCCCCCGCGTTCGTTCGAAACCCCATTCTCACCCGCCGGCCGGTGGCCTCGGGGTCGCCCCGGGGAGAGCGCACGGCTCACACCACGACGAAAACCACCGCCGCCGCCCCCATCAGGGCGGCGGCGAGGTGCATGGCGGAGTGGCCGTGGTCGCCGTACCAGAGCTGGCGGGCGAGGCCGCCGAGCGCGGCCAGGACGGTGATGACGCCGATCTGGGCGAGCAGGGTGACGGCCGTGAAGGGGGCGAGGAGCAGGAGTAACGAGTTCAGCCAGAACGGCGTGGCGCCGGACCAACCCCGCCATTCCCAGATCGCGGCATGCATGTCCCGGCTCCCACCCTCAACACGTTCGGCACGCGCGCTCAGGCATCCGTCGCACCAACCGCACCACGGGTGTCACGCGTGACTTCCTCAACTCATCGGCTGTACAGCCTCCTTGGCAGTGGCGGCGGGGGCAAGAGCGCGGTCGACCAGAAAAGCGAAGACCAGACCGAAGGTGGCCCACAGGGTGGTCTGGATGGCGAGCGAGGCCAGCCTGAACTCCCAGATCAGCGCGGCCGGGAAACCATCCGGCACCTCGTTGACGCCGGGCAGCAGGGCGTACGACAGGGCGACGGCCGCGACGAAGGCGAGCGAACCGACGACCGAGGCGTTCCAGTTGCCGAGCCGGGACGCCAGGCGCCGGCCCAGGAGCAGCGCGCCCGCCGCGAGGAGCGCGCTCAGGGCGATCATCAGCAGATGGAGGGCGGTGCGTCGGGCGGCGGTGTCGGGATCCCCGACGGCCGGCGGGTTGGCGGGGTACTTCAGGAACGGCACCAGCGTCACGGTGACGAAGAGGGCGCCGGTGACCAGGGCGGACGTGGCCCGGGGCCCGAAGCGGCCGACGCGGCCGAGCGCGAAGCAGAAGACGAGCGCGGCGATGCCGCCGAGGGCGACGGCGAACAGCAGCACGCCGGTGCCCAGGCCGGCCGTGGCCTGGAGGGCCCGGCTGACCGGGGGTTCGTCGCCGTGGTCGTGGCCGACGGCGGCGCCGGCCTCTTCGATGGCGATCGCCGCGTCCACCTTGGACTCACCGAGGAGGTAGGCGACGAGGAAGGCGGCGACACCGGCCAACAGGCCGGCGAGCATGCCCCGGACGAGCAGGACACGGGGGGAGACGGTGTTCACATGGGTTCCCTTGCGCGGATGCGGACGTCACGAATACGCACGTCGCGAACGCGAACGCGAACGCGGGCATCGCGAACGCGGACGAGCGGTCGGCGGGATCAGTGGCAGGGGAAACCGAGGAGGTGACGCCCGTCGTGCAGCCACTCGTGGATCGTCTCGCCCTCGAAGAGGGCCGTGGCGCCCTGCTCGACGCCGACGAAGTACAGCAGCACCAGGGTCAGTACGCCCGCGAAGACGGCCCAGGGGGCCAGCGTGGAGAGGGAGATGGGGGTGATGGCGGCGGGAGCCGTCGTGGGCACGGCGGAGTGGGCCATGGCAGAACCTCCTGGGGAACACGCGTCCCGGTCAGTGGTGCTCGCGACGAAGGCGGCGGGTCTGACTTCCCTGCCCGGCGTACGGGAGCGGGTTCACAGTGGCGCGACCGTGCCGGATTCTCACCGTGCTTCCGTCGTACCTTCGTCATGTCGTCCGAGAACGTACCGCGCGGGTGGATCGAGCGCCACGGCGCACGCACACCGTCCCGCGCCCTGGTCCCGAGCCCTACGCTCCCCCCATGTCGTCCGTACGCCTGCACCTGACCACCCCGCCGCTCGAACCCGACGCCGGCCGGGCCCGGTTCGGGTACGGGGACCCCTGCCCCGGCCACGAGGGCCTGGCGGGACCCGCGACGGGGGCGTGGGCGGGCCGCACCCTCGACGAGGTCGCCGCCGAGGACCCCGAGGCCGTCCGGCGCTGGCTGACCGACCCGGAGTACGCGCCGCCGGGCGGCGGGGAGTCGGTGACCGCGCTGATCGCCCGCACGGGGGCCCACCTGGCCGCGCTGGTCCCCGGCACGCACCGCGCGGTCGCCGCGCAGGCCGTCGTACGGGCGGCCGTGGTCGCGGCGCTTGAACTGCCGCCGGCCGCCTTCTGGCGGCTCGACGTCCGACCGGCGACGGTCACCACCCTCAGCGGCCGCGCGGGCCGCTGGAACCTGCTGCTGGGCGCGCCGGAAGCGGAGCCGCCCGCCGCGGAGCCCGCGTAGGACGGCTCGACCGCCCGGGACGGCTGGACCGCCCGGGACGGCTCGACCGCCCGGCACAGTACGACGGCCCGGACCCCGCGACGCGGTCCGGGCCGTACCGACGGCGCTGCCAGGTGGTCACCCGGCCGGCCGGAGGAGTCAGGCGACGATCCAGTCGGACGTCGCGATCACCGGCTGCACGCCGTCACGGTGGATGGTGCCCTCGATGAGGCCGTACATCCGGTCCGCCGCGAAGTACACCTCGTTGTCGTTCTTGAGGCCGAAGGGCTCCAGGTCGACGAGGAAGTGGTGCTTGTTGGGGAGGTTCAGCCGGACCTCGTTGACCTTCGGGCAGTTGTCGAGCACCCGCTCGGCCATCTGGTTCAGCGTCTGCTGGAGCGAGTACGAGTAGGTCTCGGCGAAGGCTTCCAGCATGTGCTTGCGGACCTTCTTGTACGACCGGTCCCAGTCGTACTCCGGGTCGTCGGCGGCGAGCGCGGAATGCGCCCAGCGCGAGGTGACCTTGGTCGCCAGGATGCGGTCGTACGCCTCCTGCAGGGTCGTGTACTTGTCCTTGATGTAGCCGTGGAACTCGGAGTTCGTCGAGTTCATCACCGTCAGGTCCTTGAGGCCCGAGATGACCTGGAGGCCGCTGGTCTCGCTGTAGGTGATCTGCGCGGTGCGCACTTCCTGGCCCTTGAGGACGAAGGAGTGCTGCTCCTTGCGCGTCGGGACCGGGATCCGCTCCCAGGCGTACTCCTCGATGCGGATCTGTGCCCCGCGGATCGGCTGCTGCGAGGAGACGAAGTGCTTGGCGAGCAGGATGCCGAAGGCCTCGGGGGAGGCGATGCCGTGCTCCTTGCCGAAGGCGTACACCGTGTTCTTGGTGGTGTCGGTCGGCAGGCAGTTGGCGTTGTCGCCGGTCAGGTGGACGTCGCGGAACTCACCGCGGAGCGCGACCGAGACGTTGAGGTCGCGGATCTCGTGCCAGGAACCGTCGCTGCCCTTGCGGGTGACCTTGACGATGCGGTTCTCGGCCTTGCCGTACTGGTTCTGGGCCAGGACGTGCTTGCTCATGCTGTCTTCCTTCGGGTCTCGGGAACACGGAGTCCGGTTTTCTGGATCCCGTACGCCCGGCGTCCAGCGCCCGCCCGCGAAGGACGTCCCGCTCCCCGCCGTTCGGCCCGGAGGGGCCGCCCCGGGACTGACGTGCATCCCGGTCCGTAGGTGCTTGGGCCCGCAATGTGTCGCTCGTTGCGGTTCCTGCACGGATTGCAGCATGTGTACGACGGTTCAACCACCGTACGAATCATCCGAACACCAGCACCCACGGGTTGGGCGACCCTACAATTTCGCAGGTCAGGCCGTATGCGCGTCGGCCACGGTCAGCGCCTCGTCGAGGATCGCGAGGCCCTTCGCGACGTCCTGCGCGGAGATGTTGCAGGGCGGGGCGATGTGGATCCGGTTGCCGGCGATCAGCGGCCACAGGCCGCCCATCTTGCAGGCCGCCCCGAACTCCGCCATCGGCGCGTTGTCGCCGCCGGAGGCGTTGTACGGGACGAGCGGCTCGCGCGTCTCCCGGTCGCGGACGAGTTCCAGGGCCCAGAAGGTGCCCGCGCCCCGGACCTCGCCGACCGAGGGGTGCCGCTCGGCGAGCGCCCGCAGGCCCGGGCCCAGCAGCTCCGAGCCGGTCCGGGCGGACTGCTCGACGATGCCCTCCTCCACCATCGTGTTGACCGTGGCGACGGCCGCGGCGCAGGCCAGGACGTGTCCCGAGTACGTCAGACCGCCCGGGTAGGGCCGACGGGCGAAGGTCTCGGCGATGGCGGCGGAGATGGCGACCCCGCCGAGGGGCACGTAGCCGCTGGTGATGCCCTTGGCGAAGCAGAGGAGGTCGGGGATGACGTCCCAGTGGTCGGCGGCGAACCACGTCCCGGTGCGGCCGAAGCCGACCATGATCTCGTCGAGGATGAACACGATCCCGTAGCGGTCGCAGAGCGCGCGGACGCCGGCGAGGTAGCCGGGCGGCGGGACGAGCACGCCGGGGGCGCCGCCGACGGTCTCCAGGATGATCGCGGCGATGGACTGCGGGCCCTCGAAGACGATGGTGTCCTCCAGGTGGCGCAGGGCGCGCTCGCTCTCCTCGGTCTCGTTCGCCGAGTGGAACGGCGAGCGGTACAGGAAGGGCCCCCAGAAGTGCACGACGCCGGCGGTCGCGCCGTCGTTGCCGAAGCGGCGGGCGTCGCCGGTCAGGTTGATCGCCGTGGAGGTGGCGCCGTGGTACGAGCGGTACGCGGACAGCACCTTGGGCCGGCCGGTGTGCAGCCGGGCCATCCGTACGGCGTTCTCGACGGCCTCGGCGCCCGCGTTCGTGAAGAAGATCTTGTCGAGGTCGCCCGGGGTGCGTTCGGCGATCAACCGGGCCGCTTCCGAGCGGACGTCCACGGCGAAGCCGGGGGCGACGGTGCACAGCTTGCCGGCCTGCTCGGCGATGGCGGCGGCCACCTTGGGGTGCTGGTAGCCGATGTTGGTGTAGACGAGCGCGCTGGAGAAGTCGAGGTAGCGGTTGCCCTGGTAGTCCCAGAAGTAGGAGCCCTCGGCTCCGGCCACGGCGAGCGGGTCGATGAGCTCCTGCGCCGACCAGGAATGGAAGACGTGCTTCCGGTCGGCGTCTTTCACGGTGGCGAGAGCGTCGGCTGCTGCGTTCATATATCGAGGGTAGTTGTCCAGGATGTGGACCCCGGGGCGATTGCGGCCCGGCGCGGCCGGAGAACGGTGACGGCGCGGGCGGGCCCGGATCGACGCGGTCGCCCGCGCGGCCGCGCGAAGCCGTCACGGGGCCTGCGGCGTGTCCCGTTCGTACCGACTTGGGGCCCGTTTTCGGGCTCCATTTCTGCCGGGGGCCGGTACGCCGTATGTTCCGGTCGTGTCCAGGTGGGGGAAAGAATGGGATTGTCCGAGGCAGGGCCGGGTAGGTGCGGCGCCGAGGGGCAGGTCGGAGACGGGAGAGCCTGTGGCTGAGCAGACGCGGAGGCTCGTCCTGGGCGGCGCGACGACCGGGGTGGTCACCCGATGCCGGGACTTCACCCGGCGCGCACTCGATGACTGGCAGTGGCCGCCGTACGCGGAGGAAACCGAGGACGCGCTCCTCCTGGTGTCCGAGGCCGTGACGAACGCCTGCCTGCACGCGGGCGGACCCCGGGAACTGGTCCTGCGCCACGGCCCGGGCCGACTGCGGGTCGAGGTCAGCGACGACAGCCCCGAACCGCCGAGCCCCCGGCCGGCCGAGAGCCGCTCGCGGCCCGGCGGGCACGGGCTCGTGCTGCTGGGACGCCTCGCGAAGGGCTGGGGTTGGGAACCCTCGGCGGACGGCCGGGCCGGCAAGACGGTCTGGCTGGAGGTCACGGCACCGCAGGCGGCACCCGAGGCGTAACCGCAAGGACGCCCGCCCCCGAGCGGGGGCGGGCGTCCTTGTCGGCGCGGTGGGCGCGGCCTCAGGCGTCCGTGAGGAGGCCGGAGCGCAGACGGTTCAAGGTGCGGTTCAGCAACCGGGACACGTGCATCTGGGACAGTCCCAGCCGGGCGCCGATCTCGGACTGCGTGAGCTCCTGCCCGAACCTCAGCGTCAGCAGCGCCCGCTCCCGGTCCGGCAGGCCGGCCAGGATCGGTTTGAGGGACTCCAGGCACTCGATGGTGTCGTACGCGGCCTCCTCCTCGCCGAGCGAGGCCCGCTCGGCGACCGGGTCGCGCTCGGTGTCCTCGGGCGCCGGCGCGTCCAGCGAGCGGGCGGAGTAGGCGCGGGCCGCCTTCTGGCCCTCCGAGAACTCCTCCGGCGTGACGTGCAGCTGCTCGGCCATCTCGGCGTCCGTGGGTTCACGGCCGAGGTCCTGTTCGAGGGCGTCATGCGCCTTGGCGGAGTCGATGCGCAGCTCTTGGAGCCGGCGGGGCACCTTCACCGCCCAGCTGGTGTCCCGGAAGAACCGCTTGATCTCGCCGGTGATCGTCGGCATCGCGAAGGTGGTGAACTCGACCCCTCGGTCGGGGTCGAACCGGTTGATCGCCTTGATCAGCCCGATCGTGCCGACCTGGATGATGTCCTCCATCGGCTCGCTGCGGCCGCGGAAGCGCCGGGCGGCGTACTTCACGAGGCTCAGGTTCAACTCGACGAGGGTGTTGCGGACGTACGAGTACTCGGACGACCCCTCCTGAAGCGTGGCCAACCTGCGGAACAGGGCCACCGAGAGGGATCGGGCCTCGTGCGTGGCGACGTCGGTGAGGTCGGTGTGGTCCATCACTCTGCGCTCCTCCGAGGGGGTTGTCCCGGATCGGGGCCCGTGGGTGTACTGGGCTGCCATCCAGGTGGATATACCCGGATCAAACGCGACATACCCGCATGTTTCTTCGAAGGTGGGGCCGGTTTCACGTGAAACACGGCCCTGACCAGCGAAGGAGCGCACGAAGGAGCGCACGAAGAAGCGACTCACCCGGGATCGGCCACCGCCTCGGCGTACAGCCGGAAGAGGCGTGGGCCGTCCGGCGCCGTCGCCGACCGCAGCCGGGACCAGGCCGCTGCCGCCGCCGCGCGGCCGGTCGCTCCTGGCCAGGGGGCGGGCAGCAGCTCGGGCGGCAGCAGCGGATCCGGGCCCATGGCCTCGGAGAAGGCCGCTGCCAGGGTCACCGCGTGGGCGAGGCCGTCCCCCGGGCCTTCGGCGAAGGCGCGCAGGGTCTCGTACCGCCGCGCGATCGCGTCCAGCGGCCACAGTCGCGCCGCGAGCTCCACCGGAGCGGCGATCCCGCCCACCACGAGGTCCCGACTGGTCAGGCAGGTCAGCCCGGCGGTGACGCCCAGCTCCGCCGCGCGGGCCCGTACGTAGGGGCCGACCTCGTTCGGGGTGGCGTACAGCCCGCCCTGGACAGGAGCCGCCCCGAGGGAGGTCAGGGTGTCCCGCAGCGCGTCCCTGGCGCCCCGTACCGCCTCCGGGACGGCGAACGCGAACAGGTGCCAGGTCCCGTCCCACGGCTCCAGCCCCGCGTCCTGCCGGTAGGCGTGCCGGACGAACTCCACCTCCGGGACCAGGGGCAGGCCGGCCGCCCCCGCCGTGCCCGTGAGTCGCAGGACGCCCCGTCGGCCCCGGCCCTCCTGGGTGAAGCGCCCCTCGGCGGTGAGCCGCTTCACGCACAACCGGACCTGCTGATCGCTCATGCCGAGCGCGCCGGCGACCTCGTAGAGCTCCCCGGCGTCCACGGAGCCGTCCTCGCGGACCAGGGCGTGCACCACCAGTCGGGTGGGGATCGCCGGCGCCTGCGCGGGGGCCTCGGGAGCGTCCTTCGGCTCCGCCGGGCGTGTCGTGCTCATCGGGTCGCCACCGCCTTGTGCATCGTCGTCACCGCTCCGAACCCCAGGACGTCCCGCAGCCACGGAGTGCGCCGCACCTGGACGGGCCGGAAGCCGCGCCGCTCGTACAGGGCGCGGGCGCGCGGGTTCTCGGCGATCACGTCCAGCCGGATCCGTCGGCAACCCTGCTCGACCGCCACCTCTTCGACCCCGTCGAGGAGCAACCCGCCGATGCCGCGCCCCCGCGCCGCGGGGTCCACCGCGATGCCGTCCATGACCAGCTCGCCGCGGGCCGGGGTGCGCTCCAGCAGGGCCAGCAGGAACACCCGGTACAGGCCCCTGACCTGCCCGTACCGCGCCCTGACGGCCGCCGCGTCGCCGCCGACGAGGCCGCGCCCGGCGAGCTGGTAGCCGGCCACGCCCAGGACCCCGCCGGCCTCGTCCACCGCCGTGAGGGCGCGGTCCCGGTGCAGGTGGGAGGCGATGAACCGGCGCCCCTCCGGGGCGGGGCCCAGGGCCGCGCCCAGCTTCCGGCCGAAGGCCTCCCAGTACAGCTCGGCCACCCGCTCCTCGGCGCCCTCGGGCACCCCGCGCCGCACTTCGATGCGTCCGCTCCCGTTCGTCATGAGGACAAGCCTAGTACGTTCATTGACGTTACGATCGTTTTTGAAATGATAGAAATATCGGTGGAACAACCGAGCGGACCGGACCCGGTCGACAAGGACCGGGTGGATCAGCGGAGAAGGAGCGGGCATGCGCAAGGCCTTCGTCGTCACCTTGGCGGCCGTCGTCCTGGTGGCCGCCGCCCTCGCGGGCGTCGTGCTCTGGCAGAACAGCTACGACCTGCGCGAACAGCGGGTTGCCGTGCCCGCCGACGGGCGCCTCCTGGAGGGCGTCCTGGCCACCCCCGCCGAGGGGCCGGGCCCCTTCCCGCTCGTCGTGTTCGTGCACGGGGACGGCGACGTGGACGCCACCCACGACGGGTTCTACCGGCCCTACTGGGAGGCCTTCGCCCGCGCCGGATACGCCTCGCTGTCGCTCGACAAGCCGGCCGACTGGCTCTCCCGGACGATGGACGATCGCGCCCGCGAGACGACCGACGCCCTCGCCTGGGCCCGGACCCGCCCCGGGATCGACGGGAACCGGATCGGCCTCTGGGGGGCCAGCCAGGCCGGCTGGGTCCTGCCCAAGGTGGTGGCGCGGGCACCCGCACCGGGCGTCGCCTTCGTGATCGCGGTCGGCACCGCCGTCAACTGGCACCGGCAGGGCGAGTACCACCTGCGGTCCGAACTCCGCGCCGAGGGCGCCGTCCCCGCCCGGGTCGCGGACGCCCTGCGCGCCCGGGAGGCCACCCTCGCGCTGCTGCGGCGCGGGGCCACGTACGAGGAGTACCGGACGTCCCCGGACGCCGATCCGGATCTGGGCCCCGAGCGCTGGACGTTCATCGGACGCAACCACACCGCCGACGCGAGCGCGGACCTGCGCGCGATGCCCCCGGTGCCGGTCCTGCTCCTCTCCGGGTCCGACGACCTCAACGTGGACGGCGCCGAGACCGAAGCCGTGTACCGGGAACTGCTCGCCCCCGGCACCCTCACCGTCCGCCGGTACCCAGGCGCCACGCACGCACTGGTCCGCACCTCCGTCGAGCGCTCGCCCTGGCGGCTGCCCCTGACGGCGCTGTTCGCCCCGAGGTCCCTCTTCCCGTCCGGCCTCCTCGCCGACCAACGCACCTTCCTGGAACAGCAGAAGCGGCGCGCCCCGGGGGATGCCCGGGACGACGTGCCGATGCGGCCGAGGAGCGGGAGGCTCCTCGGCCGCGGGTGAGGTCCGGTCAGCGGCGGGGCTGGAACAGGGCCGGGACCAGGGAGGCGGCCATCAGGGCGACCACCCAGACGTAGGTGTCCTGGAAGGCGGCGGCCAGCGCGGGAGCCGTTGCCGGGCCGGCCTCGACCAGTCCGCCGGCTCCGGCCGCGGCCGTGGTGAGCAGGACCGACAGCAGCGCCGTACCGGCGGAGCCGGCGATCTGCGAGTTGATGTTGATGAGGGTCGAGGCCGCGGGCACCTGCTCGGCGGCGAAGCCCCGGGTCGCTCCGGTGACGGTCGGCATCATCGTCATCCCGGCGCCGGCGCCGGCCAGGGTCAGCGCGCCGACCAGCTGCCAGATCGGGGTGTCCGCGCCGAGCCGCAGGGTGAACAGCCCGTACCCGAGGACCGCGAGGACGATTCCGAAGGGGACGATCCGGCCGGCCGGGATCCGGTCCGTCAGCCGGCTCGTGATCTGGAGGGCGACGCCGGTGGCGATCACCTGCGGCACGCCGAGCAGCCCGGACATCGTCGCGCTCTCGCCGCGGACCAGCTGGTAGTACATCGGCACCAGCATCATGGCCCCGAAGTAGGCGCCGGCGAACAGGGCCAAGGTACCGATGCCGCTGGCGAAGGCGCGCACCTTCAGCAGCCGCAGGTCCAGCAGCGGGGACCGCGTCCGCAGTGCCCGGACGACGAAGCCCAGCACGAAGGCGGCGCCCAGCACGCTCGGCACCAGCGTTCCCGCCGAGGTGAAGTCACCGTGCTCACCGCCGGTGGCGAGTCCGTAGATCAGCGCGGCGAGACCGGGGGAGAGGAGGAGCAGGCCGATCACGTCGAGGCGGACGGCCTTGCGGACCGCGTCCCGGGGGAAGACCCGAGCGGCGAGCACCAGGGCGAGGACGCCGACCGGCACGTTGATGAAGAAGATCCAGCGCCACGAGGCCGCGTCGACCAGCCAGCCGCCCAACACCGGCCCGATCAGCGGAGCCACCAGGACGGGAAGGCCCAACAGGCCCATCATCCGCCCCTTGTGCTCCGGGGCGGAGGCGTTCAGCACCATGACCATGCCCAGCGGCACCACCATGCCGCCGCCGAGCCCCTGGAGGATCCGGAAGGCGATCAGGGTCTCGATGCTCCAGGCGATGCCGGCCAGTGCCGAGCCGATGCCGAACAGGGCGATGGAGAGCATGTAGAGCCGCTTGGTGCCGAACCGGCCCGAGGCCCACGCGGTGATCGGGATGACGGCGGCGAGCGCCAGCGTGTAACCGGTCGCCGTCCACTGGATCGTGGAGAGCGGGGCCTCGAAGTGCCGGGAGAGCCCGCCCAGGGCGACACCCAGGATCGTGGTGTCGAGGACGATCATGAACGAGCCGATGATCACGACCATCGCTATCGCCATGGGTGACGGGTGCGGCCGGGAGGGGGCGGGTGCCCCGATGGCGGCCAGGGACGTGCTCATGGTGTGCCTCCTCGTCGGTCCGGCGGGTCCGGCCGCGGCGGCCGGATCGGGAGGGGCGGTGCGCCGCCCGTGATCTCTTGCCCTGAACCTAGGGTCGACGGGGTGACCGGAGCCTCTGTCGAACGACTGGGGTGGGGTACCTGGTACCTGCCGGCGCATGCGGGACCGGCCGGTGTTGCACGTGAAACACCGGCCGGGGAAACGGCGTTCGGGCCGGCCCGGTTTCGCGTGAAACACCGGCCCGATGCCTCGGTCGCCTCGGTCGCCTCGGTCGCGCAGGCCGCCCCAGCCGTATCGCTACGTCGCGAGGTCCAGCCGGGCCAGCTCCACGCGGGAGGTCACGCCCAGCTTCGGGTAGGCGTTGTAGAGGTGGTAGCCGACCGTCCTGGGGCTGAGGAAGAGCTGCGAGCCGATGTCACGGTTCGTCAGGCCCGCCGCCGCCAGCCGGGCCACCTGCAACTCCTGTGGCGTCAGGCGGTCCGTGGGGGACTCCGCCTCCGGGCCGGACCGGCTCTCCCCCGAAGCCCGCAGCTCCGCGGCGGCCCGGTCGGCCCACGGGCGCGCCCCCAGCCGTTCGAAGGCCTCCTGCGCGGCCCGCAACGGTCCCCGGGAGTCCACCGGGCGCCGGCCGCGGCGCAACCACTCCCCGTACAGCAGCCCCGTACGCGCCTCCTCGAACCGGTCGGTGTCCCGGGCGGAATGCAGCTCCAGGGCCCGCCGGAAATGCCCCTCCGGGCCCCGACCCGGCGCCGCTCCACCGTCCGCGCCGCCCGCCAGCAGCCCCTCGCACCGGGCCAGCACCGCGTGGACGGCGGGCCCGTCCAGGTGCCCGGCCAGCTCCGCCAGCCGGGCGAACGCCTCCCGTCCCTGGTCGGGACGGCCCGCCCGGACGGCCGCCTCCACCTCGTCGGCGTCCCGGCCGCAGCAGGTGCACGCCGACCCGGCGGGGGACGCCGCGGCCCGGTCGGCCGCCGCTTCGAAGCGGCCGAGCCCCAGGTCCAGCAGGATCGCGGCCGAGGTCCTCAAGTGCCGTACGTCGGGCAGGTCCACGGCGTCCGCGAGGGACCCGAGTTCCTGGAACCAGGCCTCGTCCCCGCGGGCGGCGGCCAGTTGGGCCAGCGCCGCCGCGAGCTGGGCCCGGGTCCGGGTCTGGCCGGTGTCCGAGGCGATCCGCAGCCCCTCCGTCCCCCCGGCCAGCGCGTCCCGGTGCAGCCCGAGCCGCAGTTGGGCCTGCGCCACCTCCAGCAGGGCCCGCGGCAGCAACCCGACCGCCCCTTGCGCCCGGCACTCCCGCTCCACGGCCCCGGCCCGCTCGTACGCGACCCGGTGATCGCCCAACAGGCCGTTCCAGCACGCCGCCCGCAGGCCCTCGCGCAGATCCCCCAACGGGCCCGACGAGGCGTCCCGCAGAGCCCGTAGCGCGGCCGTGCGGACCCCCGCGTCGGACGAGGACACCCGGGCCAGGGCCTGGATCGCGGCGCCGCCCGGCAGGTCCAGCTCCGCCGCGGCGGCCGCCGCACCGGCCGCCGCCTCCGGATCACCGGCCACCCAGGCGCTGCCCACGGCCAGGAAGAGCATCCGCCCGGCGACCTGTGGCTCGGCCGCCGCGATCGGCAGGGCCGCGTCCAGCAGCAGGACGTGCGCCCGGGACAGGTCTCCCTGCTCGTTGGCGACCTCCGCGGCGATCTCCGCCACCCGGGCGCGGGCCGTCGCGTCGCCGCCCTGTTCGCGGCGGGCCGCCTCCGCGAGCTCGCCCGCCCGGTCCAACTGCCCGGCGTCGAGGGCGGCCCGCGCTGCCGAGCCCAGCCGGCGGGCCCGTTCGATCGGCTCCGGACTCAGGGCGGCCGCCCGCTCGTACACCGTGGCCAGCGCCGCGTGACCACCCCGCGCGCGGACCTGCTCGCCGCTGCGCTCCAGCTCCGCGGCGACGCCCTCGTCCGGGGCGGCCTGCGCCTGGGCCCGGTGCCACGCGGCGCGGTGCCCGCCGCCCGCGTCCGCGAGGGCCCGGTGCGCGGCGAGCCGGCGGGCAGCCGGGCCGGACCGGTAGGCCGCCGAGCGGATCAGCGGGTGCCGGAAGACGAGCCGGCCCCCGTCCAGCCGGACCAGGCCCTGCGCCTCGGCGGGCGCCAGGTCGGTGACCCCCGCGCCCAGCAGCCCGGCGGCCTCGAACACCGTCCCGGCGTCGCCCTCGTCGGCCGCGGCGGCGACCAGCAGCAAGGTGCCGGACGCCTCGGGGAGCGCCCCGATCCGGGCGGCGAAGCCCTGCTCGATCCGGCCGTGCGGGCCGTCGTACGCCGGCCCGTGCCCCTCCCGGCGCGCCGTGGTGAGTTCCAGCAGGGCCAGCGGGTTGCCCTCCGCCTCCCGCTGGATGTGCTGCCGTTCGTGGTGGTGCAGGTCGGCCGCGTACAGGGTCAGCAGGTCGCCGGCGGCCGCCGCGTCGAGCCGGCGCAGCCGCAGTTCGTCGAAGCCGTCGGGCCGGAACGCCGGCGTGTGCGGGTCCCGTACGCCGAAGAGGACCGCGATCCGCTCCGCGTGCAGCCGCCGGGCCGCGAACACCAACGCCTCGGCGGAGGCCAGGTCCAGCCACTGGGCGTCGTCCAGTACGCAGAACAGCGGCTGCTCCTCGGCGAGTTCCGCCAGCAGGGTCAGCACCGCCAGCCCGACCAGGAACCGGTCCCCGCCGCTCGGCGCGGCCTCACCCATGCCGAGCGCGGTCCGCAGGGCCCCCGCCTGCGCCCCGGGGAGGGCGTCGATCCGGTCGAGCGCCGGCCGCAGCAACAGGTGCAGCCCGGAGTACGGCAGCGCGCTCTCGAACTCGGTGCCGGTGCCGCGCAGGACCCGTGGACCGTCCCCCGCCGCGGCCACGGCCGCGTCCAGCAGTGCGGTCTTGCCGATGCCGGCCTCGCCCCGGACCACCAGGACCCCGCTGCGCCCGGCCGCCGCCCCCGCCAGCAACCGCTCCACGACGGCCAGTTCCTCGCCCCTCCCCACCAGCACGGAAAGTTCCCCCTTCGATCCCGGTCATCCGACAGATGACCACGACACCTGTGCGCTCCTACGTTGGCGTCGTCAGCCGTTCCCGTTACCGGAACCGTACTCGGAGGCCCCAGGTGAAGATCGACATCACTCTCGACATCCCTTGCGTCTGGTCGTACTTCGCCTTCAACCGGCTGCGCCGGGCGGCCGCCCGGGTCCGGGCCGCCGGAGGCACGGTCGACCTCGTCTTCCACCCCTACCAGCTGGCTCCCGGGGCGAGCGGCGAGGCCGAACCCAAATCGGCGGTGCTGCGCCGGGCGTTCGGCTCGGGAGCGGATGCCGCCGTCGCCCGCATCACCGCGCTCGCCGCCGCCGAGGGCCTGGAGTTCGACCACGAACGCGCCGTCTGGTCCAACACGTTCGAGGCCCACCGGCTGATCGCGGACGCCGAGGCGCAGGGCCGCGCCGAGGACGTGGTCGAGCGGCTCTTCCGGGCCCACCACACCGACGGCCTGAACATCGCCGACCCGGAGGTCCTGCGGAGCATCGCCGCCGAGTTCTCCCTCGCCCGCCGCGACGACGGCGCCGCGGAGCTGCGCGCCGCCCTGGAACGGGTCCGGCGCGAGGCCCTGCCCGGCATCCCCTTCCTGCGCTTCCCGGACGGCACCACCGCCACGGGCATGCCGTCGGCCGCGCTGCTGGACCGCGCGCTGGGCCCGGCGGACCGCGCGACCGCGGCCTGACACCGGCAACGGGCCCGCACCCCGGCAGCCCGCCGGCCACCGCGTGCCCGGGGACGGCCCGAACCCCGGCGGACCGCGCGACCGTGGCCTGACACCGGAAACGGGCCCGCACCCCGGCAGCCCGCCGGCCACCCCGTGCCCGGGGGCGGGAGCGCGGCCGGTACCGCCTAGGCTGCGGCCCATGGAGTCCTACACGATCGGTCAGGCGGCCCGGCTGCTCGGCGTCAGCAGTGACACCGCCCGCCGCTGGGCCGACGCCGGACGCTTCCCCACGCGCCGCGAGGGCAACCGGCGCATCGTGGACGGGCCGGACCTGGCGGCGTTCTGCGTCGAGGTCGCGCAGGAGGGCGCCGAGGGCGAGGACGCCGCGTACACCTCGGCCCGCAACGCGTTCCCCGGCATCGTGACCGGCATCAAGCTGGGCACGGTCGGCGCCCAGGTGGACATCCAGGCCGGACCCCACCGGGTGGTGTCGCTGCTGACCCGGGAAGCGGTGGAGGAACTGGGCCTCGCGGTCGGCATGCGCGCCACCGCCCGCGTGAAGTCGACCAGCGTCTTCGTCGACCGCACCTGACACCGGCTCCCCTCGGAGGAACGGGCCCGCGGCCCCCGATCAGGCGTACGCCCCCGCGCGGGCCGCCGCGTGGGCGGCACGGGCGGCGCGGGTCGCCGCGGCCTCGTCCAAGGGGGCGTCGGTGGTCAGGAACCGGTAGTACAGGGGCGCGGAGACGGCCCGGATGACCTCGGCGGGGTCGGTGCCCGCGGGGAGTTCGCCCCGCTCCACCGCCTCCCGCACGCAGGGCGCCCATTCCGCGACGCGGACCTCGTAGAACCGGTGCAGGGCCTCGGCCGTCCTCGGATCGCTCGTGGCCGCCGCGATGACCGCCTTGAACAGGGCCCCCTGGCGCGGATCGGTCAGCGTCCGCCGTACGAGGTCCGCGTTGGCCGTGAGGTCGTCGAGCAGGGAACCCGTCTCGGTGCGCGGCAGCGACTGTTCCGCCATGTCCGTCAGTAGGTCGGCGACCAGCGCGGCGACGGTTCCCCAGCGGCGGTAGACGGTGGTCTTCCCGACGTCCGCGCGGCGGGCGATCTCGGCCAGGTCCAGTGCGTGGAACCCCTGCTCGGCCAGGGTGTCCCCGGCCACCCGCAGGACGGCCGTACGGACCCGTGCCGTGCGGCCCCCGGGGCGGACGGTTCCGGGTTCGGCGGCGACGTCATCCTTCGAAGCCATAACGGGTCTCCGGTTCCATTAGTGGCGATGCGGTGTTACGTTGGGACCACCTTAAAGGGTCTGCGGTTCCGTTACCGCTTTCTGGAGGGAACGTCATGGAATACAGGCAGCTCGGCGCGTCCGGTCTCAAGGTCCCCGCCCTCAGCTTCGGAGCCGGCACGTTCGGCGGCCGGGGCCCCCTCTTCGGGGCCTGGGGCACCACCGACGCCCAGGAGGCGCGCCGGCTGGTGGACATCTGCCTGGAGGCGGGCATCAACCTCTTCGACACGGCCGACGTCTACTCGGACGGCGCCTCCGAGGAGGTCCTGGGCCGGGCGGTCCGGGGGCGCCGCGACCAGGTGCTCCTGTCGACCAAGGCCGGCCTGCCGATGGGCGACGGGCCCATGGACGCCGGCACCTCCCGCTCCCGCCTGATCAAGGCGACCGAGGACGCCCTGCGCCGCCTCGGCACCGACCACCTTGACCTCTTCCAACTGCACGCCTTCGACGCCGCCACCCCCGTCGAGGAGGTGCTCTCCGCCCTCGACCAACTCGTCCGCGCCGGCAAGATCCGGTACGTGGGCGTCTCCAACTTCGCCGGCTGGCAACTGATGAAGTCCCTGTCCGCCGCCGACCGGCACGACTTCCCGCGCTACGTGGCGCACCAGGTCCACTACTCGCTCGTCGGCCGCGACTACGAGTGGGAGCTCATGCCGCTGGGTCGGGACCAGGGCGTCGGCGCCCTCGTGTGGAGCCCGCTGGGCTGGGGCCGGCTCACCGGCAAGGTGCGCCGGGGCCGTCCGCTGCCCGCCGGGAGCCGGCTGCACGACACCGCCGACTACGGCCCGCCGGTCGACGACGATCACCTCTACGACGTGGTCGACGTCCTCGACGAAGTGGCCCGGGAGACCGGCCGGACCGTCCCGCAGGTGGCCATCAACTGGCTGCTGCGCCGCCCCACCGTCTCGTCCGTCATCATCGGCGCGCGCAACGAGGAGCAGCTGCGACAGAACATCGGCGCGGTCGGCTGGTCCCTGTCGGCCGAACAGACGGCCCGCCTCGACGCCGTGAGCCACCGCCCGGCGCCGTACCCGTACTTCCCGTACGAGCGCCAGGAGGGCTTCGCCCGGCTCAACCCCCCGCTGATCCAGCCCCCGACGGCGCTCCCCCGCCCCGCGGCGGTGTGACGCGCCCACGGGAGCCCCCGCCCGGTGGGGCCCGGAGCGGGGGGACGTCGCCGGCTCAGCCCGCGAGGACCGCGCTCAGGTCGATCCGCGCGAGCCGTTCGGGGTCGGTGAGGACGTCCAGCGCGGTGATCCGGCCGTCCCGGACGGTGAACGCCCGGAGCCGGGCGTTCACGGGGGCCGGGGAGCGTCCCGGGGGGAGGCGCGGCGCGGACGGCCGCGGGGTCAGCCGGTGTCGCCGTCCGGTCGGCCCCCGGCACGCCGGTACTCGGCGTTGATGCGCTGGGCCTCTTCCAGCTGGTCCTCCAGGATGACGATGCGGCAGGCCGCTTCGACCGGAGTGCCCTGGTCGACGAGTTCCCGGGCCCGGGCGGCGATCCGCAGCTGGTAGCGCGAATAGCGGCGGTGGCCGCCCTCCGAGCGCAGCGGGGTGATCAACCGGGCCTCACCGATGGCACGCAGGAACCCGGGCGTGGTGCCGAGCATCTCGGCCGCCCTCCCCATCGTGTAAGCGGGGTAGTCGTCGTCTTGCAGTCGGTCGCCGAGCGGGTTGTCCGCCGTCATCCGCACCTCCTCGGGGAACGTGACGGGGCCCCGGCGCCGTACGGCACCGGGGCCCCGAAGGAAATTCAACACCATCCGCAGGTTCCGTCGTCGCCCCACCCTCGGGGCAACGCCGGCGTCCCCACCTGCGGGCGGGTTCGGTGGGTCAGGCGGACACCGGAGTTCCGAGTGCCGCCTCGGCCCGCTGGAGGGGGGTGAGGGCGGGCGCCGGCGCGGGTGCGGCCTCGACGGGGAGGGTGCGGCAGGTGAAGCCGAGCGCGGTCATGGCCCGGACGACCTCGGCGGCGCTGAAGTCGCGGCGGTCCTGCCGGGTGACGACCTCGCCGACCTGCTTCACGGGGTACGTACGGCGTCCGATGATCACGGAGTCACC
The DNA here is from genome assembly GCF_055574495.1 of Streptomyces sp. NPDC029836. Classification (NCBI taxonomy): domain Bacteria; kingdom Bacillati; phylum Actinomycetota; class Actinomycetes; order Kitasatosporales; family Streptomycetaceae; genus Streptomyces; species Streptomyces sp. NPDC029836. The sequence goes on from NZ_JBVHZI010000004.1 coordinate 404,167, forward strand.
GGTGACCGGCTCGGGCTTGACGCCCTTCATCTTTTCCAGCACGCCGCTCTTGGTCAGGTCGAAGGGGAAGCGGGCGATGACGCAGCGCATGGGACCTCACAGGGAATCGCAGGGGAGAAGGGGGACGGCCCGATGGCCCGACCCCGGCCGGGGCCGGGCCCCGACCCGGGGCCTCGGCCCTCAGGCCTCAACCGTAGGGCCCGGAGCCCGAAGCCTCATACCGCGGGCCTCGTACCGCGGGCCTCGTAGCGCGGGCCGTACGCCACGCGCCGGACCGCGGCCGAGCCGCGGTCGGGCGTCGCGGCCTTACGCGGCGGCGTCGAGCGACGACTGCGTACGGGCCGGACGGCGACGGGCCTGCGAGGGGCGACCGCGACCACCGCGGGAGGTGGCGCTGCGCGACGAGCGCTCGGCCGGGGGCGCGGTGATGACGACCGGCACGCCCGACGGGGTGCGGGCGCCGGTGATCCGGTTCAGGGCCTCTTCGCCGGAGCGGACCTGGGTGACGGTGGGGTTGATCCCGGCGTCCGACATGAGGCGGGTCATGGCGCGGCGCTGCTGGGGCGTGACCAGGGTGACGACGCTGCCGGACTCGCCGGCGCGGGCGGTGCGGCCGCCGCGGTGCAGGTAGTCCTTGTGGTCGGTGGGCGGGTCGACGTTGACGACGAGGTCGAGGTTGTCGACGTGGATGCCGCGGGCGGCGACGTTCGTGGCGACCAGGACGGTGACGTGTCCGGTCTTGAACTGGGCGAGGGTGCGGGTGCGCTGGGGCTGCGACTTCCCGCCGTGCAGGGCGGCGGCCCGTACCCCGCTGTTGAGGAGGTCCTGGGTCAGCCGGTCCACCGCGTGCTTGGTGTCCAGGAACATGATCACGCGGCCCTCGCGGGCGGCGATCTCGGTGGTCGTGGCCTGCTTGTCGGTGCCGTGGACGTGCAGCACGTGGTGCTCCATCGTGGTGACGGCGCCCGCGGACGGGTCGACGGAGTGCACGACCGGGTCGTGCAGGTAGCGGCGCACCAGCAGGTCGACGTTGCGGTCCAGGGTGGCGGAGAACAGCATCCGCTGGCCGCCGGGGCTGACCTGGTCGAGCAGGGCCGTGACCTGGGGCATGAAGCCCATGTCGGCCATCTGGTCGGCCTCGTCGAGCACGGTGATGTCCACCTGGTCGAGCCGGCAGTCGCCGCGGTCGATCAGGTCCTTGAGGCGCCCGGGCGTGGCGACGACGACCTCGGCGCCGCCGCGCAGCGCCGAGGCCTGCCGGCCGATGGACATGCCGCCGACGACGGTCGCCAGCCGCAGCCGCACGGCGCGGGCGTACGGGGTGAGCGCGTCGGTGACCTGCTGCGCCAGCTCGCGGGTCGGTACGAGGATCAGTGCGAGCGGCTGACGGGGCTCGGCGCGTCGCCCGGCGGTACGGGACAGCAGCGCGAGGCCGAAGGCGAGGGTCTTGCCGGAGCCGGTACGGCCGCGGCCGAGGGCGTCACGGCCGGCGAGGGTGTTCGGCAGGGTCGCGGCCTGGATCGGGAACGGGACGGTCACGCCCCCGGCCACCAGGGCCGCCAGGATCGGGCCCGGCATGCCGAGGTCGGCGAACGCCTCGACGGCGGGCAGCGCCGGGGTGATCGTCTCGGGCAGCGCGAACTCCCCCTGGGGGGCCGAGGGACGGCGGCCGTAGCCGCCGCTCGGACGGCCGTAGCCACCCGAGCGTCCCTGGCCGCCGCCGCCGCCACCGCCGGAGCGGGTGGGGGCACCCGAACGGGTGGGGGAGGACCAGGAGCCGGCGCCGGAGCGGCCGCGGGAGGATCGTTCATTCGTACGTGTGCGGTTCATTGGGGAACCTTCCTTGATGCGGCGCGTATCAAGGAATTCCCGCAGCGAAAAGCACCGCGCGGAGAATAGCGAGAACGGGCCGGATGAAAATGCGGAACGGGGTGGGCCGAGCGTGCGACCGGGCGGGCCGCGGAGGCTCTTACGGAATTCAATTCCGGAGCCGTGGGCCCTGCCCCCCTGCGGAAAAACGGACGAGCCGGGGCCCGCACCCCAAGGTGCGGGACCCGGCTCGTCCAACGCGTGCGTCAGGCAGAGACGATGTTCTCGGCCGTCGGGCCCTTCTGGCCCTGCGCGATGTCGAAGTTGACCTTCTGGCCTTCCTGGAGCTCGCGGAAGCCCTGGGAGGCGATGTTCGAGTAGTGGGCGAACACGTCAGGGCCGCCACCATCCTGCTCGATGAAACCGAAACCCTTTTCGGCGTTGAACCACTTCACGGTGCCAGATGCCATGTTAAATCTCCTTCGGGGGCAAAGCCCGGAGCCCGCACTGTGCGGACTCCGCGTCGCCGCGATGATTGCCCCGTCCGGAAAACGCACCGGAAATACAGAAGTGCTTCCACCCGAAAGAATCCGGTGGAGGCACTTGGAGTTTTGGGAACCACAACTGCAACTGGTATCGACAGTAGCACGGTGGGGGCGGTTCCGTGGGGTGAATCATTTGGGCCCGTCGCATGCGTGAGAAATGTTTACCGGGCCTTGTGGCTAATTCTCACTTCGCGGAGGCAGATATCGGAAGCCCCTCGGGGGAGGGTTCGTGCGGCACGTCGCGTGCCCCTTGGGCCGGGGGTGCGCGGGCGCGCGAACGGCTCCTGCCGAAAGTCCGGCGGGGGTGTGAGGGAGGCGACTCCGAACGGAGGGTGTCCGGGTGCGTCCCGTGTCGATCGATGCGGATACCGGTATATGTACTGATAAATCTCGTGCGTCCGCCCTGTCTGTTGTCTGGTCGAGGAAGGCCCCCTCCATGAAGCGTTTCCCGGTGATCGGCGTGCTCTGCGTCAGCGTGGTGTTCGGTCTGAGCGCGTGCTCGGACGACAGCGACAACTCGCCCTCCGACGAGGCCAGCAAGGCCACCCAGGCCGCAGCCGCCCTCTGTACCGATCTGGCCGCGCTGAAGGCCGACAACGCCAAGCTGAAGGCCCTGAGTCCGGCCAACGCGACGAAGGACCAGGTCAAGGACGCCTACGACGCCGTCCAGAAGGACTGGGAGGGCGTGAAGGAGAACACCTCCGCCCTCAAGGAGGCCGAGCGTTCCGCGGTGCAGTCCGCCGCCGAGGACCTCAAGAAGGCCTACGAGGCCCTCCCGGGCGACACCACCGGCCAGGACGCGCTGACCCAGCTCCAGCCGAAGATCCAGACCCTCGACCAGGCCACGACGTCCGCCTCCTCCGGCCTCAAGTGCTGACGAGGCCACGCTCCCCCCACGCGTCAAGGCCCCGCCCGGTCCTCCGGGCGGGGCCTTCGCGTCGTCCGGAGCGTCAGCCGCCGGCCGGCGCGGACGCGGGCGCCGCCCCGCCGACGGGCAGCAGCTCCGTGACGGCGAAGGCGACCACGACGGCCAGGATCACCACGGGCATCATCGCGGCGCTGCCCAGCAGCAGGACGACGAGGACCACGCTGCTCACCGGCAGCCGCAGCACGGCGGCCGTGGCGGCCGCCATCCCGGCGGCCATCGCGGGCGCGATGCCCAGGCCCGGCAGGGGCGCCAGAAGCACGCCCGCCGCGGCCCCGAGGAAGAGCGCGGGGAAGACGGGGCCGCCGCGCAGGCTACCGAGGCACAGCGCGTACGCGGCGCCCTTGAACAGCAGCAGGGCCAGCAGCGCGCCGATGCCCCAGGCGTACGGATCCGCCGCCAGCGAGGCGAGGGCGGCCTGCCCGGACAGCGCGGCCTCGGCCGGGGACCGGCCGGTGACCAGGGCGTAGAGGGCGGCACAGGCCGCGGCGCCGAGGGCGCACAGCACGGTCCGTACGAGGGGTCGCCCCGCGACCCACCCGGCGACGACCCGGGCCCCGGCCGACGCCGGGTACACGGCGACGGCGAAGGCCGCCCCGATGACCACCGCGTAGAACACGTCCGGCGCGTCCAGCCGGGGGAGCGGCGCGTACAGCTTGAGGGACAGGTCCCCGGTGCCGAGCCCCGTCCAGCGCCCGAGCCCCGTGAACACCAGGGACCCGACGCCGCTGGAGAGCAGGGCGGGCAGCATCACGGCGAACAGCTGGGGCCCGCCCACGCCGGCCACCTCGATCAGCAGGACCGCGGCGATGAGCGGGTTGCCGAAGATCGCCGCGATGGCGGCGGCGGACCCGGCCGCGCCCAGCAGCGCGAGCCCGCGCGGGGTCGCCGGCGCCCGCGACAGGTCCCGGAACAGCAGGGCGAGCCCGCCGCCCAGGGCGATCAGAGGTGCCTCGGGGCCCAGGACGGCCCCGAACGGCAGGCAGGCCGCCGCCGCGAGCAGGATCCCGGGCAGCGCGGCCGGCGAGGTGACCCCGGTGTGCAGCCCGGCCCCCGGCACGTCGCCGCCCGCGCCGGGCAGGTGCGTGGCGACCAGGCCGACGACGGTTCCGGCGACGAGCAGCAGCGGGAACGGCCACCACCAGGGCGGGTCCGTCAGGCCCAGGGCCGAGGGGAGGTCGGCCCACAGGACGTGCTCCAGCTCGTGCAGGCCCACCAGGAACCAGAACGCGGTCAGGGACACCGGGATGCCGATGAGGGCGCACAGGACGAGCGTCTTCAGGTAGCCGGGGCTGCGGAGGATCTGCTTCAGGACGTCGGCCTCCTGCGGCTGTCCGCCGGTCGTCGCGGGTTCGGCAGGGGTTCGCGGCTCCGCCATGGATCACGTCCTTTCGCGCTTCCTCGATGGTCCACCCGGGTGGCGCCGCCCGCCGCCGGAACGTCCGCCGTCAGGGTCCGTCGTCCGTGCCCGTGCCCGTGCCGCCCGCCGCGCGTCGGGCGACCCCGATCCTGACCGCGCTGAACAGCACCTTGGCGATCAGGCCGACCAGGATCAGGTCGGCGATCATCTGCACGGTGGTCAGCGCCCGGCCGGTCTGGGTGACGGGCGCGATGTCCCCGAACCCCACGGTCGCGAAGACGGTGACCGTGAAGTACAGGGCGTCGGTCCGGTTGAGCGGCTCCGAGAACGAGCCGGGCTCATTCTGCGAGAGCAGGAAGTACGTCACGGAGAACAGCAGCAGGAACAGCGGGACGGCGGTCGCCAGCGCCTCCACGGCCCGCAGCCGCGGGTGCTTCGCGTGGGTGATGGCGAAGACCTGCCAGACGACGAGCGCCCCGAACAGGCCGAGGCCCAGGATCAGCAGCAGCGCGGTCGTGACCCCTACCTCGTGGTCCAGCGGTGCCACGTAGAACAGCCAGGTGAGCAGACCGGCCGAGGCCACCGAGCGGGACAGCGGCGCCACGAGCATGCGGCGCAGCTGCCGGGGGGTGGCGCCGGCCCGGCCCGGTGCCGCGGATGCCTCGGGCGCCTCGGGTTCCATGGCTTCAGGAGAAGGCGCCGACGCGTTCCGCGCGACCCGGGCGCCCCCGCTACGGGGGCGGGGGCTCGGCCCACACCAGCGGGTGGGCCGAGCTGCCCGTACGGTCGACCCGGCGCAGGCGCTCCCGTACGATCGCGCGCCGCTCCGGGGGGCAGCGGACCTCCAGTCGGGCCAACAGGTCGCGGAGCCTGCGCAGGGCCATCGGGGAACCGGCGGCCGCGCGGGACAGCTCGTCGACGGCGGTGGCGACGTACTGCTCCCAGTCGGGGACCGGGAGCGTCACCCGCGGCCGGCCGGCGCCGTCGGAGAAGTCGCCGATGTCGAGGTCCCGGTCGGCCAGACGGGTCAACAGGTCCTCCGTACGGTCCATGCTCTCGACGGCCGTCGCCGGGTCGTTGACGGCCGGGGACAGCGCCCGCAGCGCGATGTCCGCGAGCAGCCGGAACGGCAGGTCGGGGTCCTGGTCGAAGGTGCGCTCGGAACCGGTCGTCACGGCGGCGAGCAGCGCGGGCGCGGGTGGTCCGGGGCCGCCCGAGACCTCGGCGAGCACCGAGCCCCGCCACACCGGCGTGCCGGGGGCGACGCGGAACGCGATCACGCAGTCGTGTCGCTCCGCGAGGGCGACCAGCGCGCGCACGTCGATCCGCTGGACCACGGTCGCCGCCCCGGACCACCGGACGGGAACGCCGTCCTCCCGTGGGTGGGGCTTCGGCCGGTCCGGGGCGTACGGGCGGTCGTACAGGTCGTCGAAGAGGAGGTGGGCGCGGCCGCAGATGGCGGTCAGCGAGTGGCCGAGCTGGATCGAGTCGAACGCCTTCATCTGCAGCGCCCGCATGAGGCCGATCGCGACCAGCGAGGCCAGCATGGCGACGCAGGGGGCGAGGGCCGAGACGCTGTCGCCGACGCCGATGGTCAGCCCCGAGGTGACGCAGAAGACGAACACGCCGACGGTGAAGGCGAAGGCCCGCCAGACGATCGGTTCGTCCCGGAACAGGGCCAGGCGCGGGGTGAAGGCGCCGGCCGAGAACTGCACGACCAGGAACAACATCGAGTAGATGATGCTGACCAGGCCGATCACGCCGAACCCGATGGTGAACAGCAGGTTCGCGGCGCGGCCGGCGTCGACCTGGGGCCCCGCCGACATCATCGGCACCACCAGCCCCAGCAGCAGCCCGCTGACGGCGCACAGCAGCTGCGACAGGTCCCGGCGGACCGCGCGCGCAGGGCGCCGGAACAGCGAGCCCGGCCGACCCCGCCGGTCAGGGGCCCGCACGCGCCGCACCCCCGTCCCCGTCACCGGGCGCGACTCCGGCACCGGTCCGGCCGGCGGCGGCCAGCAGGGCGAGCACCGCGAGGACGGCGAGCAGGACCAGTACCAGCAGCAGCACGGTGAGCACCGTCGGATGGTTCCACAGCGCGAACACCACCGCGATGACGGTCACCACCACCGCGGTCACCCACCGCCGGTTCGTCTCCACCCAGGCGCCCGCGCGCCCGCCGGCCACCCCGTGGGCGGCGCCCCACCGGGCGGTGGCGTCGGCGGTGCGCTCCGCCCGGCCGCGCACCCCGCGCGCCAACCCGCCCGGCCCGGTGAGGTACGCGCCGAGCGCCACGACGACCCCGAGCACCAGGGCGGTCCGCAGGGCGACCCGCAGGAACCGGACGAGCGTGTCGAAGACCGCCGCCGCGGCCGCCGGGGACTGGACCTGCGCGGGCAGGTGGTCCAGGTAGGAGCGGCGTACGACGACCAGGGCGATGCCGACCAGCAGGCAGCAGGCGGCCGCGCAGAGGGCGGTGGTCACCAGCGCGCGGCGGCGGCGCCGGGCGAGCAGGACGCCGGCCGCGGCGAGGGCCACGGTCAGCACGGGCAGCCAGTTGCCGACGACGTCGAGGAGGTGGACGGCGCCCCGGATCTTCTTCAGCTCGTCGGACTGGAAGAGGACCATCTGCTGGTCGACGTCCGGGATCCTCGCGGCCGGGGAGAGGCCGGCGTCGACGAGTTCCCTCTTGACGGTTTCCACGGCGGTGCCGAGGTCGAGGGTGACGGTGCCGCCGTCGACCTCCACCGCCCCCCGGCCGTGGCCGGTGAGCGCGCGCACCACGGCCCCGTGGGCGAGGCGGTTGGCGCGGGTCCACACCGCCTCGAAGCGGTCGCTCCCGACGAAGCGGGTGGCGACCTTCGAGACGGCCTCGTCGGCGGCGGAGTCCAGGGAGGGCCCGAGCGCCTTGACGGCCGTGCCGACCCTCGGCGGCAGCCCCTGCTCCTCCAGCCACTTCGCGAGGTCGGCGGTGATGCGGGCCCCGTCGACCCGTACGTCCGCCGCCTCGGCGATCCGGTGCACGGCGGCCGCCTCGATCGCCGGGTTCGAGGCGAGGGGTGCGACGGTGGACACGTAGCGGCCGGTGTCCAGCACGATGTCGTGCACCCAGACGGTGATCAGGGACAGCGGGACGAAGAGGCAGGCGAGGGTGATCAGGACCGCCGAGAACGCGCGCCGCACGATCCGCCCCACCCGCGACGTCCCCCGCGGCGCGGCCAGGTCCGGCGGGCCGGGCGGATCGGGCGGATCGGACGGCGCGGACGGCGCGGGCGGCGCGGACGGGCCGGGCGGGTCGGGCGGGTCGGGCGGGTCGGACGGCAGGGTCATGGCACTCCCGGGAACGGCTGGGGCGGAACGCCGCCTCCTGCCATTGGGCACGTGCCGCCCCGCGCCGCGCACGCCCGGTTGGGCCCGTCGGGTGCACGTACGCCCACGGCCTAGCCGTCGGTGACGGTGGGCAGCGCGAGGCCGTAGACCTGGTTGAGGACGGTGGGCAGCAGGGCGTTGGCCGTCGTCCTGCCGTCGGGCGACAGCGTCAGGTTCGTCCAGATGACGAGCGTGACGTCGTGTTCCGGGTCGTGGCCGATGAAGGAGTTGAAGCCGGGCAGCTCACCGCCGTGGTAGTACATCGCGGCCTGCGGGGCGAAGCGCTGGTAGGAGATGCCGTACCCGTACTTCTGCCCGTCGGGCGCCGCCGGGTCCTCGGCCCGTGGGCTGTCGAGCCACTGCTTCTGCGTGGCGGGGTCGAGGACCTTGCCCGTGACCAGCGACCGGATCCAGGTGGCCAGGTCGTCGGCGGTGGATACGGCGCTGCCGGCGGCGGCCGCGTACGAGGGGTTCTGACGGGTGTAGTCCACCGGCTTCAGCTCCCCGGACAGCGCCGCCGCCCGCAGGTCGGCCGGGTACGGCTCGTCGACGAGCGCGTACGCCGAACCGCCGTACATGTAGCCGTGCGCGTAGGGGCTCGGCAGGGTCGTGTCGTCGGCGGCGGGCAGCGAACTCCCGACCATCCTGAGCGGGGCGTACAGCCGGTCGTGGAACTGCCGGGCCAACGGGAGGCCGCCCGCCTTCTCGGCGACCAGGCCCAGCAGGACGTAGTTGGTGTTGCTGTACTCGAACGAGGCGTCGGGCGCGAAGTTCGGGGGGCGCCGGAACGAGAGGTCCAGCATCTCGCGCGGCGTCACGGCCCTGCCCGGGTCGGAGTCCATCCGCGCGGCGAGTTCGGGCGCGTCGGTGTGGTTCCAGAGCCCGCTGCGCATCCTCAGCAGGTCGGCGAGGGTGATGTGCTCGCCGTTCGGCACGCCGGGGACGTACGCGGACACCGGATCGGTCAGCTCCAGCCTGCCGTCCTGCGCCAGCAGCATGATCAGCGCGGCGGTCATGGTCTTGGTGTTGGAGGCGATCCGGAAGTGGTCGGCGGTCGTGGGGCGGTCGGAGGTGCCCAGCTTGGTCGTGCCGACGGCCGCACGGAAGGTGCCCTGCGGGGTACGGAGCAACACGACCGCGCCCGGAACCCCCAGTTCCTTCGCCGCCGCCGCCACGGCGGACCGCAGTGCGGCCGGATCGACGGGCTCCAGGGCCGCCGGGAGGGCGGGGCCCGCGGTGGAAACCGTCGGACCGGCCGGGTCCGCGGCCCCCGTCGCCCCGGCCGGCAGCGCGCAGCCCACGATCAGCAGGGCCGCGCACGGCGCCACCACGGCCGTACGGGGTGGGAATCGCCGCAGCCGGTGGAGCCGGTCGGATCGGCGGTACGGGGCTTCGTCCTCGGCCCGGGAGTTGCTCATGCCGGCATCACAGCCTTCGCCCTCGTGCACGGCGATCCGGCGGTCCGGCGCCCCGACCGGGGCGCGGGGCCCGAATTCGCCCGAATGGGGGCAATCAACTATTCCACAACCGGTTCGTCCGGGTCGGCCGGCCGGGAGCGCCGCCGGCCCCGGGAGCCGGCCGCCGCGAGGTCGGTCCGCAGCCGGTCCAGCAGCGCCGCAGCGGCCGGGCCGGTCGGCCCGGCCGTCCGCCAGGCGAGGGCGACCCGGGCGCGCGGCTGCGGTTCGGCGAAGGGCAGCATCCGCAGGCCGAGGGAGGCGGCGAGGGATTCCGGGAGCCTCGGTACGGCTGCCACCCCGAGCCCCCGGGCGGCGAGCTGGGCCAGGAACCGTGGATCGGCCGCCTCGAACACCACGCGCGGCCGGAACCCGGCCCGTGCGCAGGCGCGTTCCAGTACCCCGCGACTGCCGGTGCCGCGCGGCAGGCTGATCACCGGCCGCTCTCGCAACGCCTCCAGCGGCAGGCCCGGCCCGTCGGCGTCGCCCGCGAGCGCGACCAGGGGGTCGTCGGGGGCGACGGCGGCGACGAGCGGCTCGTCGATCAGGACCTGGAGGCCGACCCCCGTCGGCGGTTCCTCGTCCGCGAGCCCGATCAGCGCGAGGTCGAGCACGCCGTCCCGCAGCGCGTCGAGCATCCGCTCCGAGGAGTCCTCCGTCACCGCGACCTCGATGTGCCGGTGCCGGGCGTGGAACGCGGCCAACGCGGCGGCCAGGTCGAACTCGTGGACGGCGGCCCCGGAGAGCACGCCGATGGCGACCCGCCCGCGCAACAGCCCCCCGTACTCGTCCGCCACCTGCCGGGCGCCCTCGACGGCGGCGAGCGCGGCCCGCGCGTACGGCAACAGGGCCCGCCCCACATCCGTCGGCGTCACCGACCGGCCCGAGCGGTCCAACAGCGGCTGCCCGAGCTCCCGTTCAAGCTGGCGGATCTGGGCGCTGATCCCCGGCTGGGCCAGGTGCAGCCGGGCGGCGGCCCGGGTGAAACCGGCCTCCTCGACCACCGCGACGAAGTACTGCAACTGCCGGAGCTCCATAACCAGGAATTCTAGGATCGAGCACAACTGTCTCTTGGACTTCTGCACGCCTTCGCGATCACCCTGGACGCATGACGGACACCACGGAACTCGCAGCGCTCATGGCGGACGAACGGCGTGCACTGGCAGCCGTGTTGGACGACCTCCCGGCCGAGAGCTGGGACGCCCCGACCCTGTGTGCGGGGTGGCGGGTGCGCGAGGTCGCGGCCCACATGACGATGGGATTCCGCTACTCCCTCGCGAAGACGGCCCGGGAACTCGTCAGGGCGGGCGGTCGCCTCCACCGGATGACCGACGCCTGCGCCCGCCGGGACGCCGCCGCGTACCCACCCGGTCAACTCGCCGCGTTCCTACGGGAGAACGCGCACCATCCGTGGACCCCGCCGGTCGGCGGCCTCCCGATGGCGCTGGCCCACGACGTCGTGCACGGCCTGGACATCACGGTCGCGCTGGGCCTCGACCGACGCGTGCCCGAGGACCGCCTGCGCGTCCTGCTCGCCGGCGTCGACGCCCGCACCCTCAGGTTCTTCCGTACGGACCTCACCGGCGTCGAACTCCGCGCCACCGACCTCGACTGGTCCTTCGGCGCCGGCGCCCCCCTCCACGGCACCGCCCAGGACCTCCTCCTCGTCGCCCACGGCCGCGCACTCCCGCCGGGCCGGCTCGCGGAGTCCCCCTTGGGCGCCCGCTTCACCCGTCCCTGAACCACATGCGACCCCTCACCCGTGCGGGCGGGTTCAGCCGTCCTCCTCCTCGGTCTCCATGCGTCGGATTCCCTCGTGGGTGAGGGTGACCATCGCGGGGGTGTTGCCGGGTTCCCAGTCGACGGTGATCAGCCCTTCGCCCGCCAGGTAGGTGCAGGCGGCCGCCAGGTCCTGTTCGGGGACGTGGAGGTCGCGGCGCAGCTGTGCTCCGGTGATGCCGAGGAGGCGGTTGCCCTCGACGGCTTCGTACAGGACCCGGAGCACCTGACCGCGGTAGGTCTTGCGCTCGCGCAGTGTGGCCATGACCGGGTCCTTTCATGTGCGGGAGGGGAGTTCTGGTGCCCGTCGGGCTCTCAGACCTCGTCGGAATGGGCGCAGGCGCCGACCGGGGTCGGGCCGGCGACCGGCCGGGAGCGGTCGTGGTCCGCGGGTGTCGCCGTGTCGACGGTGAGGTGTAGACGGGTGCCGCCGTCGGGGCCGGGATAGCTGCGCTGTTCCGTTCCGGCGAAGGAGTGGCGCAGCGCCTGCGCGACCGCTCGGGCGGCTTCGGGCGTCCGCGCGATGATCCGGACCTCGGCGTGCCCGAGCGATGACATGGGCTCGGTCTCGATGTGCTCCACGTGGGCGTGTTCCCTTTCGGAGTGGGGGAGGAGCCGACCGGGCGGGACGCAGTGGCGTCCCGCCCGATGCCCCCGGTCGGAGGAAGGTCTTTCCGTCACTGGTCCGCGTCCCCGCGGTGGGCTCCACGACCGGTGTCGTTCGGCAGCCCGGGAGGCCTCGGCAGGGGCTCGCTGAAGCGGTACGCCTCGATCCGTGCGTCGTGCTGGGCGTTGAGCAGGTGGATCACGCGCATGCCGGAGCCGATCACGAGGATGATCACCGCGATGAGGACGACGGTCTCCACGGAACTCACCGCCTGCCGTTCCCGGGCAGCGGCGGGCCGCCTCGCTCCAGCGGGATCCCGACGGGGGACATGCAGGCCCCGCCCTCGCCCTCCCAGCCGGCTTCCTGGCGCTGGACGTCGCGGACGCCGCGCCCGATCGTGGCCTCGTTGGCCATGAGGACGCCTGCGGTCAGGACGCTCCCCGGGATCGCGGCGGCGGCCATCAGCCGGGTCGCGGCGGCGGGTTCGGTCTCGGGCGGTATGACGAGGAGGTCCCAGCGGCCGACCGTGTAGGAGAGCAGGATCAGCTTGTCGGGGTCCTGTTCGGTGAACCACCCCACGTGCATCGTGCGCCCGTCGACGGCGACCGTGTGCGGTACGACGGGCCAGCGGGCGGGGTTCACGGTGACCCGGGTGACGCGGCCCCAGGGTTCCTCCAACGCGGCGGCGAGCGGTGGGAGCTCGGCTCCGAGATCGCGGGAGCGGGGCCACCAGGCGCCGTCCAGCCGGCCGGCGAGCATGGTCTTCGGGGTGAGGGACAAACGGGCCGGGAGCTCTGCGGCGAGGACGCGGGGCGCGGTCCGGACGAGGGTCGTGGTCATGATGCGGACCTGCCCCCGGACTGCCCGTCGGCAGTCCGGTTTTTAGGCGATCGCCGGAAATGACACCCGCGTGAAAGCCGGTGTGCGAAGTACTTCCGGTGCTTTTACTGTACGCCTGTTCGATGGGTTATGGACGGGTTGACCAGGTATTTTCCGGCAGGGGTGCCGTGGAGAGCGGTGGTGCGGACGGCGGGAGTACCGTGAAACGACGGCGGGCTCGCGTACGTCGCAGGTCGGCACCGGTGTCGGCATGCGACGGCAGCGGCCGCACCCCGTAGACGGGCGGACCCACATGGTTGACTCCGACACCCCCCACACGCTTCCGCTGCTCCTGCCGGATGCGATCCACCACGCGATCAAGCCCGGCACCGCCCTGTTGCGGTTGGAGACCACGCGGTCCCGGGAAGGGCTCCTGGACGGTGCGTGGTGGCCGCGCACGCGCAACATCGAGACCGAGCTGCCCGCGCTGATCGGCGCGCTGATCGAGCACCTCGGGGCCATCACCCGGGTCGGGGTGGACGCCTCCGCCTGGAACGGCCTCCCCACCCGCCTGGTCATCGAGGGTCAGGTCGTGCACCTCGACTCCGACCCGGTCGGCGACGACACCGTCCTCATCACCCGTGGCCACAACGACCACTTCGCCCTGCTGGTGGTTCCCCCGGACACCACCGCCGACGCCGCCCGCGAAGCGATGGCCCGCGCCGTCCGCGCCGACAACATCACCCGAGCCGCTGAACTCCTCATCGCCACCACGCCCGACCCGACGGAGGGGAGTCCTGGACCGCCGGCGACGTCCGGCTGAGGGTGACGGTGTTCGGCGACGGTTATCTCCATTCCTCCATTCCTTCATTCCTTTATTGCAACCGGAAAATATGGTCAACCGGGTGCGAGGCGACGCGAGTTCGGGTCCGGCGGAAATCGCCGTGCTCGACGCGAGGTCAAGGCGTATCCACCTGCCCCGGCCGTGGCAATCTTCTCGCCAGCACAGATTTTTGGAGTGGAGGTACGCAACCCCGTGGGTGTCATTGTCAATCCCACCGTGAGCAGGCGCCGACTGGGGTCGGAGCTACGTCGGCTCAGGGAGATCAGCGGTATGACGACGCAGCAGGTGTCGACCAGCCTGCTGATTTCCCAGCCCAAGATCAGCCTGTTGGAAAACGGCCGCCGCAACATCAAGCCGCGCGACGTGCGAGATCTCTGCGGGCTGTACGGAGTCCGGGATCAGCGGCGTCTCGAGGATCTGATGAGGATGGCGGGGGAATCGGGTGGGCAGGGCTGGTGGACCGCCTACGACGACATCCCGTACGGCGCCTACATCGGCCTGGAGACCGAGGCGGCCGCGGTCCGCTGCTACGAGCCCCACATGATCCCCGGCCTGCTGCAGACCCCCGCCTACGCGCGGGCGGTCATCGCAGGAACGATCCCTCAAGCCACCGCCGGACAGGCCCGCACACGCCTCGAAGTACGGATGCGGCGCCAGGACCGGCTGCGCGTCCCGGGCAACCCGCTGCGCTTATGGGTCGTGCTGGAGGCGTCGGCGCTGCGCCGCGTCATGGGCAGCCGCGAGGTCATGCGCGAACAGCTGGAACATCTGACCCACCTCGGCGCTCAACCACACGTCACGGTGCAGGTCCTCCCCCCCGATGTGGGGGCGCACCCGGGTGTCCCCGGACAGTTCACGCTGCTCGAGTTCGCCGAGACCACCGATGGGAGCGTGGTGTATCTGGAGAGGTTCACCAGCGACCTCTATCTGGAAAAACGATCCGACGTACGACGCTACGGCGACGTGTACGCACACTTGCAGGCCCAGGCGCTGAGCCCGGAGGATAGCCGGATCTTCGTCGAGGAAGTCGTCGGGGCGTACGCAGACGGCCCCGAACCGTCGCCGGACACCCGCGCGCCGTCCCTGTCGGTCCCGTGAGCACCGTCGTCCCGCGCGGCAGGTGACAGGGCCCGGCCGGCGCGACGAGGGGCCGCCGGCCGGGCCACGGGGGTGGGAGCGGTGCTGCCGTCAGAGGTTCTCGTCGTGCAGGTCCTCTTCGCGCAGCAGGTCGTCCTCGCGGCGGCGCGAGGGCTCCTTCCGACCCTGCTTCTGTCCCTGCTCGCGGGACGACCTGCCCGGCTGGGGGTGAGCGGGGTCTCCGGAGCGATGGTGCTCCTGCGCCTCGCTGCCCTTGGCCGGCTCCTTGGGCTTGTCCTGCGTACCGTCCATGACGGCGACTCCTTCTGGTGCGTGGGGTGCGGGTTCCTCTGGGACGACGCTGACACGCACGGTTGCGGTCTGCATCATTTCGACCGCGAGGCGAGGCACGCGGGTGATGCCCGTCCCCGATGCGGCGGTCCGGGAAGGCCCCGGGCCGGCCGTTGGGCGCCCGGGGGCGGGTGCCGTTCCCGCCCGCCCCGCCAGTGGGTCGTCATCGCTCCCGCCCGTGCCGTCCGGCCCGTGACCACCGGTGCCGCGGTCCGGCCGCTCAACTCCGGTCGGGCGCGAGCCTCGTAGCCGGCGTGGTGCCGCTCCGCGCCGGGGCGGCCGGTTGCTCGGAGTCGGGGACGCCCGGCCTGCCCTGCGGTGGTACGGATCCCCGTTCCGCCGCTCGGCCGGGCGCGGGTCGCCACCTCCCCGTACGTCGTACGGCGCGTCGCCACAGGCGGGGCAGGAAGGCGTAGAAGCGGTCGGGAAGGAAGACGGCGTCCGCGACGATCATCGCGCCGGAGAAGAGGGGCAGCCCCAGGAGCACCGCGATGCCGAGGTGCATGCCCAGCAGCACGGTCAGGACCGGGTACTTGAGCTTCCCGAAGAGCACGAACGGGAAGGCGACCTGCAGGAGCACCGTCACGTAGCCGGCGATCGCGATCACCATCGGGTAGTCGTCGATGAGGTGGGAGAGCGCGGGCCAGGGCTGGAAGAGTTCGAGGTTCAGCGCGTAGTGGAGAGCGGTGCCGCCGCCCCAGGTGGGGCCCTGGATCTTGTACAGACCGGCTGATCCGTAGAGGAAGCAGACCTGCGCCGCGATGACGAGGATGCCGCAGTTGTGCACCACCGTGGTCAAGGTGGTACGAGCGTCGAGGAGTTGCCGTGCGTACGGGCTCCGCACCGGCTCCGGCGCCTCGTCCGCGCGAGCCGCCCTGAGCCGCTCCCGGCGGGCGTCCAGGGACCAGCGCCGACCGCAGGCGGTGAGGACGAGGTAGAGGGCCATCAGCAGGATCAGGTTGTCGCCCCCGTCCGTCATGAAGATCGACCTGGCATGGAACGAGGCCACCACGACGGCGAACAGGACGGACGTGGCGCGGGTCCGCCAACCCAGCATGAACAGCGCCGACGTGAGGACGGCCGTCACGTAGCAGAGTTCGAAGTAGGCGCGGCTGTCGGACAGGATCAGGAGGCTGTTCCAGCCCGTCTGGTCGAAGAGCTGTTGGGCCAGCGCCGGTGTCCAGGGGGACCCGGGGCCCCAGATCTCGTCGCGGTGCGGGAACTCGCGCAGCAGGAAGATCAGGTAGAGCATCCCGTAGCCGATGCGCAGGACCGATGCGGCGTACAGGGAGATCGGCCGGTCGGTGAGGAGCGTCCACAGACCGCCGATCCGGTCGAGGAGCCACCGGTGGGCCGTACCGGCGAGCGAAGGCTCGCGGGCCGCGGGTCGGTGCGGCGAGGCTGCCGCGGAAGCGGGCTGGGGGGTCTGCTCATTTCCCATGGGAGGTCACCTTCCACCAGGGCAGGAGCCGGTCCTCGGTGGGCGCCGGCGGGCGACTGCCGGCCGGCGCACCGGGCCCGGCGACGGGCAGAGTGACGACCCGGAGCTGGACGAAGTCGAAAGCGCCGCCGTCGGTGTGGGCGGCGACGCGGTCCGCGGCGATGTTGGCCAGGTACGTCCGCAGCATCACGGCCCGTTCGGAGCGTGCCGTGTCGCTGCCTCCGTGCGTCTCGGTGTAGGAGGTCCAGGCGCGGCGCAGCAGGTTCTGGGACGTGTGGCTCGGAAACACGTTGTGGTCGACCGCCGCGTGGTCCACGGCGGCCAGGTCGAACCAGGGGGACACCCGCATCGATCCCTCGGCGTCGGTGTGTGCGGTTCGAGCCAGGATCTTCCGGTTGGAGGAGTCGGGGTCCGGGGCGAAGAGCCGCCAGTTCTGCTCGAAGAGCGGGAACACCCATCCGTTGACCTGCGAGCTGTACCGCTTCGACACGGGGTTGGAGGGGGCCACGTGGAGGAACACCAGGACGACGTGGACCAGAGCGGTCACCAGGCAGAGGACCGCGGCGGCGCGCAGCCCCGCTCTCAGCACACGCACACCCATGGGTGACGTGGGCGGCCCGACCGTTTCGTCATGGCGCTCCTGGGGGACCGGACCGGAGTCGGACCGATGGAGTTCCTTCACGCCCGCGGATTCGATTCCGCTCAACACCGCCCACCCGGCCCTTCTCATGTTGCTGTTCGCCTGAGGTCTTCGCGATTCCCACGGACGGCGCGCGGCGGATTCGATGAGGATTCCGCCGCGCGCCTTCATCCGATGAACGGGCTTCGTGCGGCCTGACGCCTAGCCCTCGTGGCCCGCGGGCTTGTTGCCGTAGCCGTAGTGGTCGCCGGGCTTCCCGTCGTGGCCGTGGCCGTGGCCGTGGTCCGGCTTACCGGGCTTCCCGTCGTGGCCGTGGCCGTGGTCCGGCTTACCGGGCTTCCCGTCGTGGCCGTGGCCGTGGTCCGGCTTACCGGGCTTCCCGTCGTGGCCGTGGCCGTGGT